>NZ_KQ089800.1:2327052-2492828 GCF_001034465.1 Citrobacter sp. MGH100 | reverse complement strand
AGAAATTCGGTGGAGCGGTAGTTCAGTTGGTTAGAATACCTGCCTGTCACGCAGGGGGTCGCGGGTTCGAGTCCCGTCCGTTCCGCCACTTATTAAGAGCCCTGAGCATTTGCTCAGGGCTTTTTCTTTGCCTGTAACTTTATTATTGCTGAATTCGCAAAAATCCTCTGCATTGTTCGCTCTTTTTCTATAAAGAGCAGAAGGTCATAATCCCCTCAGTTAACGAACATTGTGATTAAAAAGAGGAATTCTATGACAATCCCTGCATTTGGTTTAGGTACTTTCCGCCTGAAAGACGACGTGGTTATCGCTTCTGTTAAAACGGCGCTTGATCTGGGCTACCGTGCTGTCGACACTGCACAAATATATGATAATGAAGCGGCTGTTGGTCAGGCGATTGCCGAAAGTGGCGTACCGCGTAATGAGTTGTACATCACAACTAAGATCTGGATTGAAAATCTTGGCAAAGATAAGCTGATCCCAAGCCTGAAAGAGAGCCTGAAAAAACTGCGCACAGATTATGTTGATCTGACGCTGATCCACTGGCCATCACCAAGTGATGCCGTCTCTGTTGAAGAGTTTATGCAAGCATTGCTCGAAGCTAAAGAGCAAGGGCTGACTCGTGAAATTGGTATCTCTAACTTCACTATCCCATTGATGGAAAAAGCTATTGCTGCTGTGGGTGCAGAGAATATTGCGACTAACCAGATTGAGTTATCTCCATATCTGCAAAGCCGTAAGGTTGTTGACTGGGCGAAAGAGCACGGTATCCACATCACCTCATACATGACGCTGGCTTACGGTAAGGCGCTGAAAGATGAAGTGATTGCTGGCATTGCGGCTAAACATAACGCGACGCCGGCCCAGGTGATTCTGGCATGGGCGATGGGGGAAGGTTACTCTGTGATCCCTTCTTCTACCAAGCGTGAAAACCTGGCAAGCAACCTGCTGGCGCTGGAACTGCACCTTGATGCGGAAGACAAAGCGGCAATCGCTGCTCTGGATTGCAACGACCGCCTGGTTAGCCCGGAAGGTCTGGCGCCTGAGTGGGATTAATTGCCTGACCCCTCTGGGCCTTTAACCCTCTTTTACAGCTCCTTCGGGAGCTGTTCTTATATATTCACTTAAAAAATCGATGAATGCCCGAATACGAGTACTGACGGCACGATCGCTGTAATACACCGCGCTGAAAGGCATCTCGACTGGCAGTCGTTTATCCGCCATCAATTCGACCAGCTTACCCTGAGCGATCTCCTTATCAATCATATAATCTGAAAGACAAGCAATACCGTTGCCGTTCAGGCAAAGCTGCTTCAGCGTTTCGCCACTGTTCGAAGACAGGCCGCACTCAACCTCATGTAATTGTCCGTCACTACAGGCAATGGGCCATGTATTGAGCGAAATGGGTTCAGAAAACCCCAGACACAGATGCTGCTTTAACTCTTCAGCAGTCTCTGGCTTACCGAAGCGGGCAATATAGTCAGGTGAAGCAATAATCTTGCGGTAGCTGGTAAAGAGTGGACGTGCGCGCAGACTTGAGTCAGTCAAGGCACCGGCACGTATCGCAACATCCACTTTTCGTTCAATAAGATTGATAAATGTCTCTGAGGAAACCAGCGACAACGTCATCTCGGGATAGCGCTCACGGAAAGGTTTGATCAGGGGCATCAGGAAATGCAACATCACCGGTGTTGCCGCATCGATACGTAGCAGACCGCGCGGAGTATTACGCGACTCGATGATTTCCATTTCTGCAGCTGCCATTTCCTGCAGTACCTGCTGCACACGTCTGAAGTAACGCTCTCCTTCTTCGGTCAGGCTTAGCTGTCGGGTTGTGCGATTCAGCAAACTGACGCCCAGTTTCATCTCCAGCTTTTTTACTGCCCGACTGACCGCGGAATTGGCTTGTCCAAGCTGTTCTGCCGCCCGGCTAAAGCTACCGCTTTCAACTACGGCTACAAAAATCGCAAGTTCATCGGATGTCGCTTTCATTTTTGCACCTGAAGCAAAATTATATTGAGATTTTGAATATTTTTGTCATTAAAACATCCCGGCATACTACGTGTCATCTGATTATTGATGATATGGAGCTATTTATGCCTCTCGCTTTATTTGCACTCACAATAAGTGCCTTCGCTATTGGCACGACTGAATTTGTGATTGTCGGCCTGGTGCCGACCATTGCTGAACAACTGGCGATCTCTTTACCTTCTGCCGGGATGCTGGTTTCAATCTATGCGCTGGGTGTCGCGATCGGGGCGCCAGTATTGACTGCCCTGACCGGACGTCTGCCACGTAAGCAACTGTTGGTTGCGCTGATGGTTCTGTTTACGGCGGGGAATTTGCTGGCATGGCAGGCACCCGGGTATATGACACTCATTGTCGCCCGCCTGCTGACAGGCCTGGCACACGGCGTATTCTTCTCGATTGGTTCTACCATCGCGACAAGCCTGGTGCCAAAAGAGAAAGCCGCTTCCGCCATCGCCATTATGTTTGGCGGCTTAACGGTGGCGCTGGTGACGGGCGTGCCGTTGGGTACGTTTATCGGTCAGCACTTTGGCTGGCGCGAGACTTTCCTTGCTGTATCTCTGTTGGGTGTGATTGCACTGATTAGCAGCCAACTGCTGATCCCGGCCAACATTCCGGGTCGGGAGGCCGCCAGCATTCGTGATCAGGTAAAGGTTTTAACCCATCCGCGCCTGTTGCTTATCTACGCGGTTACGGCACTGGGTTACGGTGGTGTCTTCACTGCATTCACCTTCCTGGCTCCTATGATGCAGGACCTGGCTGGCTTTTCGCCGGCAGCGGTAAGCTGGATCTTACTGGGCTATGGCGTATCGGTCGCTATCGGTAATATCTGGGGAGGTAAGCTGGCGGATAAACATGGTGCTGTCCCGGCGCTGAAATTTATCTTCGCCGCGCTGTTTGTTCTGCTGATGGTTTTCCAACTGACGGCCTCCACGCAGTACGCCGCGCTGGCTACCATTTTGGTGATGGGGATCTTTGCCTTTGGTAACGTACCGGGGTTGCAGGTTTACGTGGTACAGAAAGCGGAACAATTTACCCCAAATGCGGTGGATGTGGCATCAGGTCTGAATATTGCTGCGTTTAATATTGGCATTGCGCTTGGCTCTGTAATTGGCGGACAAACGGTAGAGCATTATGGTTTAGCACAGACTCCGTGGATTGGCGCGCTGATTGTTCTGGTCGCTTTTTTACTGATGAGTATCAGCGGTCGCCTGGATAAACCGGCGCGGGTAGTATTGGGATAATTCATTGATGTAAGTACCCACTTACAAAACAAACTGTAATTGTTCGTTGAAAGTGAGTGCTAAAGTCCCTATAACAGAAGAACCAGTCCGGCTGCGGGCTGGTTGACGTTACAGAGGTTTGAAAGTCTAAAGTGCGAAAAAACACCTATGCCATGCGCTATGTTGCCGGACAGCCCGTTGAGCGGATTTTACCGCCTGGGTCATTTGCGCATATCGGCCAGGCATTACCTGCAGGCGTGCCGTTAAGCAGTGAAGATCGCATTCGCGTGCTGGTGTGGAATATTTTTAAGCAACAACGGGCAGAATGGCAGTCGGTGCTGAAGAATTTTGGCAAAGACGCGCATCTGGTGTTATTGCAGGAAGCGCAAACCACGCCAGAACTGGTGCAGTTTGCGACCGCTAACTATCTTGCTGCCGATCAGGTTCCGGCCTTTGTGCTGCCTCAGCATCCCTCTGGCGTCATGACGCTTTCCTCCGCCCACCCCGTTTACTGCTGCCCATTGCGCGAGCGTGAGCCGATTTTACGGCTGGCGAAATCGGCGCTGGTGACGGTGTACCCATTGCCTGACACTCGGCTATTAATGGTGGTGAATATCCACGCGGTTAACTTTAGCCTTGGCGTTGATGTCTATAGCAAGCAGTTACTTCCGATTGGCGATCAGATTGCTCATCACAGCGGTCCGGTGATCATGGCCGGCGATTTTAATGCCTGGAGCCGTCGACGGATGAATGCGCTGTACCGCTTTGCGCGTGAAATGTCACTGCGCCAGGTACGCTTTACTGACGATCAGCGCCGCCGCGCGTTTGGTCGTCCTCTCGATTTTGTGTTCTATCGCGGTCTGAACGTGAGTGAAGCCTCTGTGCTGGTCACCCGCGCATCTGACCACAACCCGCTACTCGTTGAATTCAGTCCCGGCAAACCTGAACAATAACGGTGTGTCAGGTCTGCCGTAGGGCAGGCCTGTGATGGTTGCCCTTCATATTTCACAACAACCGAAGGACAACACAATGACAACACGCTCCCACCATGACAACGTCGAAAAGCAGTTTGGCTCTCAGGCTAATGCCTATTTAACCAGCACCGTACATGCTACGGGTCGTGATTTACAACGACTGGCGGAAAGGCTGTCTGCTTTTCCACAGGCACGGGTACTGGATATGGGATGTGGAGCGGGGCACGCCAGCTTTGTGGCTGCGCAACACGTACAACAGGTTGTGGCTTATGATTTATCGTCTCAAATGCTTGAGGTGGTCGCAGAGGCTGCAAAAGAGAAGGGCCTGGATAATATCACCACGCGACAGGGATACGCAGAGAGCCTGCCGTTCAGCGATTGCGCTTTTGATGTGGTGATTAGCCGCTATTCCGCGCATCACTGGCATGATGTCGGGCGCGCGCTGAGGGAAGTGAACCGCGTTCTGAAGCCCGGCGGTGTGCTGATTGTGATGGATGTGATGTCGCCAGGCCATCCTGTACGTGATATCTGGTTGCAAACTGTCGAGGCGTTACGTGATACCTCGCACGTTCGCAACTATTCCAGCGGAGAGTGGTTGTCGTTAATCAATGATGCCAATCTGATTGCCGATACGTTGTTAAGTGACCGTCTGCCGCTGGAGTTCAGTTCGTGGGTGGCGCGGATGCGCACGCCTGCAGCGTTGAGCGGTGCGATTCGTGTTTACCAACAGAGTGCTTCTGTTGAAGTGAAAACCTACTTTGCGTTGCAGGAAGATGGCTCGTTTACCAGCGACACGATCATGGTTGAGGCGCATAAAGCGGGATAAATAAAAAAGGCACTGGGGGGAAGCCAGTGCCTTCATTTCTACAATGCTATCAGGAGTCCGGCATGCCGTTGTTTTTCACAAACAACGTGAGCTGATCGCCTGGCTGCAGATTGTCCGTATCGTTGTTCCAGCGCATCACATCCTTGATGTTAACCCCGTGGCGTTTGGCAATGCTCGACAGCGAGTCGCCTTTACGCACACGATAGGTGATGCTATCGCTGTTATTAGCCAACCGCTGCGCGCTGGTACCCGCACCTACGGTCAGGCTTTGGCCCACTTTCAGCGATGATCCACGCAGATTATTCCACTGCTGCAGATCCTTCGTGCTCACGCCAAGACGTGCAGCGACGCCGGAAAGCGTATCGCCAGAGCGAACTTTGTAGCTACGGCTGTTCAGCGGCGTGTTATCCGCAACCAGCGTTGACTGTACGGCTGCAATTTCGCCGGAAGCCAAAGACTCACGCAGCTTCTCTGCATGCTTCTTTGGTACCATCACGTATTGCGGACCGCTGGCACCCAACGTGGAGCCTTTCACACCTGCATTGAAGGTCTTCAGCTTGCTGACGGAAATACCCGCCATATCGGCAACCTGAGCCATCTCAACCGGGCTACTCAGGCGAACACGTGCCAACGCGCGGCTTTCATCTGTTGTTGGCAGACGTACGCCATAGCGTTTGCTGTTTTTGAGTATATCGCTCAATGCCAGCATTTTGGGCACGTATAGCTTCGTTTCCTGAGGCAATGGCAACGACCAGAAGTCAGTGGGTTTACCACGAGCTTTGTTCGTTTTGATTGCCTTCATGACACGACCTTCACCGCTATTATACGCGGCAACAGTCAGCAGCCAGTCGCCATCAAACATCTTGTTCAGACGCTGCATCATGTCCAGCGCGGCAGTGGTGGAAGCCACAATGTCGCGACGTGCATCATAATTGCGGGTCTGTTTTAAACCATAATTGCGCCCCGTGCTCGGAATGATCTGCCAAATACCTGCGGCATTGGCGCCAGACGTTGCGTGAGGATCAAAAGCGCTCTCCACTATGGGTAGTAGTACCAGTTCCATAGGCATGTTACGTTTCTTAACTTGCCCGGCTATCCAGTACATATACGGCTCTGCCCGTAAAGTTACATCGTGGAGATAGCTCTTATTGCGTAAATACTTCTGTTTTTGTTCGCGAATCCGGTTGTTTTCCGGAATTCCCATCTTTAGCTCGTCACCAATGAAAGCCCACAAATCCTGATCAGCAGCGATAGATGTTCCATCGTCCATCCATCGCGCCTGACTTGTAAACTTTCCTGCTTCCCCTTGACCAGCTGCAGAAAGGCTCTGTGCGTGCTGTTGGACGTTACCAGTATTCTGGCACCCAACAAGCAGGACAGAGGCGAGTAATATCGCTTTTGCCTTCATGTGTGTGTCAATAGTTGCTTAAAAGACGACCGATCATAACGGCGAAGTTTTCAAAAGGCAACCCGGAATTGTCAGAACGTATCTTTCTTTGACCTTAACCAGGCAAAACGCTCTTCAGGTTGTTGCAATATTGTTTCTTTGTTTATTTCGTTAATTAAATCAATATCTTCTGTTCTTAAAAAAAGATTATTTCGTCGCTCATTTTTCAGAATTACGGGTAGCGTCATTTGTTTTTTTACCCGTAACTCATTAACTTTACGATAATAATCATTAATAAACGAATCGTGCGGCAGAATGCTTAAGGCGAACTTCATGTTTGCTAATGTGTACTCATGGGCGCAGCAGATCAATGTATCATCAGGAAGCGCACTTAATTTATTAAGTGATTGATACATCTGTGAAGCTGTACCTTCAAATAGTCTGCCACAGCCGCCTGAAAAGAGCGTATCGCCACAAAATAGGTAAGGTTGGCTAAAGTAACAGATATGTCCTAAAGTGTGACCCGGCGTGGCAATTACTTTAAATTCATGCCCTAAAACGAGTGCAATATCGCCATCTTTGACTATATGGGTCGTTCCCTTATCTTGCGTTTCAGCCGGTCCGTAAACCACTAATTGTGGGAAATGTTGCAAAAGTTCTTTCACACCGCCGACGTGATCCTGATGGTGATGGGTGAGGAGAATGGCCTCTGGCACCCAGTGATATTCTGCAATGGCTTTCAAAACGGGAGCGGCTTCGCCCGGATCAACAATCAGGCAACGATTTTCATTATTTGTCAGGACCCAGATGTAATTGTCCTGAAATGCGGGAATACTGTTAAGATTCATAAATTACCTCTCAATGCGTAACGGAAGGTTGTGATGAAACCGGCAAGGATCCCTCAAACTGTCGTAGCGCCCATTAGCTGGGATGATTTACCCTGGGGTGAGCACTATCGTGAGGCGCTGGAACATCAGCTTAATCCGTGGTTCGCAAAAATGTACGGTTTTCATCTGCTTAAGATTGGTAATTTAAGCGCAGAAATCGATTCTGAAGCGTGCGCGGTTTCTCATCAGGTAAATGTTTCTTTGCAAGGTTCGCCCATGCAGGTCACAGCCGATCCTTTACACCTTCCTTTTGCCGATAAATCCGTGGATGTTTGCCTGTTGGCGCATACACTACCGTGGTGCGCCGATCCGCATCGCTTATTGCGTGAAGCCGACCGGGTACTGATTGATGATGGCTGGTTAATACTGAGCGGGTTTAACCCGGTTGGCCTGATGGGGTTGCGTAAGCTGGTGCCAGTGCTACGTAAAACACCGCCTTACAACAGCCGGATGTTTACCCTGATGCGCCAGTTGGATTGGCTCTCTTTGCTGAATTTTGAGGTGCTGCACTATAGCCGGTTCCACGTACTGCCCTGGGCGAAGCAGGGCGGTAAAATGTTAAGTGCGCATATTCCGGCACTAGGCTGTTTGCAGTTGGTTGTCGCGCGCAAGCGAACAATTCCGCTTACGCTCAATCCGATGAAACAAAGTAAGAGTAAGGCACGCATCCGCCAGGCCGTTGGGGCCACCCGACAATACCGCAAGCCAGATGCTTAAGACTCTGCCTGATACCCAACATCATCCTGGGTGGGACTCATTGCCGCAGCACGAGCAAGCTCATCGCAGCGTTCGTTTTCCGGATGACCCGCGTGCCCTTTGACCCATTCCCATTTGATTTGGTGCGGCCCCAGCGCGGCATCCAGACGTTTCCACAGATCGACGTTCTTCACCGGTTTTTTATCTGCGGTTTTCCAGCCGCGCTTTTTCCAGTTGTGGATCCACTGCGTAATGCCCTGACGCACATACTGGCTGTCCGTGCTGAGTATCACTTCACACTGTTCTTTCAGGGCTTCCAGCGCAACGATTGCCGCCATCAGCTCCATGCGATTATTGGTAGTGAGGTTGTAGCCTTCGCTAAAGGTTTTTTCGCGCCCGCGATAGCGTAAAATCGCCCCGTAACCACCTGGCCCTGGATTTCCCAGGCATGAACCGTCGGTGAAAATTTCTACCTGTTTAAGCATCTCTGGTAGACTTCCTGTTTTAGCAAATCGAAATCAAACGATAAGTCTGACATAAATGACCGTTATGAGCACTGGAATTACACGACAGGTAGTCCTCGATACCGAAACCACCGGTATGAACCAGATTGGCGCCCACTACGAAGGCCACAAGATCATTGAGATCGGTGCGGTTGAAGTGGTGAACCGCCGCCTGACCGGAAATAACTTCCACGTTTACCTGAAGCCGGATCGGCTGGTGGACCCGGAAGCGTTTGGCGTACACGGAATCGCCGATGAATTCCTGCTTGATAAACCCACGTTCGCCGATGTTGCCGATGAGTTTCTCGACTATATCCGTGGCGCGGAGCTGGTTATCCATAACGCATCGTTTGATATCGGCTTTATGGATTACGAATTCGCGAAACTCCATCGCGATATCCCGAAGACGAACACCTTCTGTAAAGTGACCGATAGCCTGGCGTTGGCGAGGAAAATGTTTCCTGGCAAGCGTAATAGCCTTGATGCGTTATGCTCGCGCTATGAGATAGACAACAGCAAGCGTACCCTGCACGGCGCATTGCTCGATGCCCAGATTCTGGCCGACGTTTATCTGATGATGACCGGTGGGCAGACCACCATGGCGTTCTCAATGGAAGGTGACAGTCAGCAGCAGAATGATACGGGGATCCAGCGCATTGTGCGTCAGTCCAGTAAATTACGCGTTGTTTTCGCCACTGATGAAGAGCTGGCAGCCCATGAGTCACGCCTTGACCTGGTACAGAAGAAGGGCGGAAGTTGCCTCTGGCGGGCCTAGTTCTGGTATTTACAGTACAGAAATGGTCATTCGGGTGATTTTTGCAGCAAACGATTAAAAAACGTGAGAAAAAGCGTTGACGAGGCGCGAGGCAATCCGTAATATTCGCTTCGTTCCCAAGCGGAACACAACGCGGAGTGGTAGTTCAGTTGGTTAGAATACCTGCCTGTCACGCAGGGGGTCGCGGGTTCGAGTCCCGTCCATTCCGCCACTATTCAGAAAGCCTGAATCAGAAATGATTCAGGCTTTCGTCGTTTTTACTGCCCAAAAAATAAAAGCCTGCAACCATATGTTATTGCAGGCCTTGCTGTTACTCGCTCAGCGTCTGTGCGATATCTTTTTGCACCTGCTGGCGCTGTTCTGGGGTCAGCACTTTGTTCAGGTCAAAGTAGTATTTCACGCGGTAATAACGCGCCTGTTGTTCGATGTTGCTGAACGCCGAAAGCTGTTTTTTGACGGCTGCTTCATCCCATTTCCCGGACTTGATGACGTCAATTAGCGCGCCGTCTTTAACGTCTTTCACTGAAATCTGACCGACATTGGTTTCAAGCTGCTGGTGCAGTTTTTTAATCTGCGCCACCTGGTCGTTGGTCAACTTAAGGTGTTGAACGACCGGATCCTGGGCCGGAGCCGGAACATTAGATGTGGTTGCTGCAAGCGTGCTAAAAGAAGCGCCAGCCACGGTAACTGCCAGCAAAGTCATGCGTACGAAGTTTTTCATTATTGAAATCCTGATAAGGGAATTATCGACATTGTCTGCCACTCGCTGGTGACGAGTGATTATCCCTTGCAGAATACGTTGCCCGATGCATGTCGCCACGCGAATTTGTTTTGCGGTTGGTTACGGAGTGAAACAATCCCGCCGTGGATACATGGTCCGTGGCGGGAGGGAAGGCGAACTCTACAGGATGAAAGCGTCAGCATCCTGCCAGGCGGGAAACTTCTCGCGATACTCGCGCAGCGCCGAGAGTGACAACTCAGCGTCAATACGTGTGGCCTGATGCGGCTCGGCGGTGGCAATAATCTCACCCTGCGGATTAATCACCCGGCTGTCACCGCGATAATGATGGCCGTTACCATCGGTTCCCACACGGTTACATCCTGCTACATACGCCTGATTTTCAATTGCCCGTGCGGTGAGCAGAATCTGCCAGTGCAGCGAGCGCGGTGCGGGCCAGTTAGCCACATACAAGGCGAGGTCGTAGTCGTTGCGGTTACGCGACCACACCGGAAAACGCAAGTCATAACAGACTAACGGCAGAATGCGCCAACCACGCCATTCAAAGATGATGCGCTCTTCACCTGCCTGATAATGCTGATGCTCATCCGCCATGCGGAACAGATGGCGTTTGTCATAGAGATGCACGGTGCCTTCGGGTTCAACCAGCAAAAAACGATTCACCGGCCCCCGTTCAGACTGTATCGCCGCGCTACCTGCTATCAGGGCATTCGTCTGCTGCGCTTTGCTACGCATCCAGCTTACAACTTCCTCTTGCGGCAACGATTTGTTTGCCGCTTCCATCGCAAATCCGCTGGTAAACATCTCGGGCAACACAATAACGTCACGCCCGGTGACGGTTTCCAGTTGGCGGTCGAAATGGCGCAGGTTGGCCGGGCCATCCATCCAGATCAGCGGTTGTTGCAGCAGCGTAATTTTTAAACCTGGCACGATCGAGGCTCCTCGTTGAACAGCATTTTGACACTGTAGCATGAGCCTTAACGAAAATGTGGCAATAAAAAGCCCCGCATTGAGCGGGGCTGAACGTTGTGCGTTAGCGTTATGCTGCTTCGACCTTACGCACCTTCTCTGGCAACTTTACCGGCTGAGTCGCCAGCGCCTCGGGTTCAAAGTCATCCACGTTGATGCTGCGCAGACGACTCGCCTCGGCTTTCACCAGAATTGCGGCTTCGTCTTTATCAATCAGCCCTTTGGCCAGCGCATTGTGCGCCAGTTCATCCAGGCGGGTAAACGGCAGGTTTTTACCCAGCTCTTTGCAGATCCGCTGGTGGATAGGGTCGGCTGCAATCACATCCAGCAGCGCCTCTTCCAGTAAGCCAACCGGGTTGTGTTCGCTTGGCGTCAGGTACTGACCGCGACCAAGACGAGAACGGGTGGCGCTCGGAACCTGCAAAATCTTCGCGACTTTATGATCCAGCTTGTCAGACGGTGCATGGTAGTGGCGACCGGTAGGGAAGATAACCACATTCAGCAAGCCTGCGACCAGACGGTTCGGGAAGTTTTTCAGCAGATCGTCCATCGCCTGTTCCGCTTTGTACAACGCATCCTGAACGCCCCAGTGGACCAGCGGCAGGTCTGCTTCATTACGGCCTTCATCGTCATAACGCTTCAGCACCGCGGAGGCCAGATACAGCTGACTTAACACATCGCCCAGACGCGCGGAGATACGTTCACGGCGCTTCAGGCTACCGCCCAGTACGGCCATGGACACATCCGAAAGCAGTGCCAGGTTGGCGCTCAGACGGTTCAGGTGCTGGTAGTAACGTTTGGTCGCATCGCCGGTTGGCGTGCTGCTGGTTAAACCACGCGTCAGGCCAAGCCAGAAGCTACGCACTTTGTTACTGCCGACGTGACCAATGTGTTTGAACAGCAGTTTGTCGAAGGCATTCACATCGTTACTCTGCGCCGCCGCCATCTCTTCGAGAACATACGGATGGCAGCGAATCGCACCCTGACCGAAGATCATCATGCTACGGGTCAGAATGTTGGCACCTTCAACGGTAATGGCGATTGGCGCGCCTTGATAAGCACGGGCGAGGAAGTTGCTTTCGCCAAGCATAATGCCTTTACCGCCAGTGATATCCATTGCATCGATGATTGACTGCTGCCCACGGTGAGTACAGTGATACTTCACGATGGCCGACAGCACCGCCGGTTTTTCACCCAGCATAATACCGTAAGTTATCAGCGACGCCGCAGCGTCCATCACGTAGGCGTTACCCGCAATACGTGCCAACGGCTCTTCAATACCTTCCATCTTACCAATAGAGATTTTGAACTGGCGACGAATGTGCGCATACGCACCGGTGGCCATTGCGACCGATTTCACACCGCCCGTCGAGTTAGACGGCAGGGTAATACCGCGTCCTACGGACAGGCATTCCACCAGCATGCGCCAGCCCTGACCGGCCATTTTTGGGCCGCCGATAATGTAATCAATTGGAACAAAGACATCTTTGCCCAGCGTCGGGCCGTTCTGGAACGGCACGTTCAGCGGGAAGTGACGACGTCCAATTTGTACGCCTGGCGTTGAGGTTGGGATCAGCGCACAGGTAATGCCAAGATCTTCTTCGCCACCCAGCAGTTTTTCCGGGTCGGAGAGTTTAAATGCCAGACCCAGCACGGTAGCGATAGGCGCCAGCGTGATATAGCGTTTGTTCCAGGTCAGGCGCATCCCCAACACCTGCTGCCCCTGCCAGTCGCCCATACAAACCACACCGGTATCAGGGATCGCGCCTGCATCGGAACCCGCTTCCGGACTGGTCAGGGCAAAGCATGGGATCTCCTGACCACGTGCCAGACGCGGCAGGTAATGGTTCTTCTGCTCTTCGGTGCCGTAATGCTGCAGCAGTTCGCCTGGGCCTAATGAGTTAGGTACGCCAACGGTGATCGCCAGGATACCGGAAACGCCGGAGAGTTTCTGCAGAACGCGAGCCTGAGCATAGGCGGAGAATTCCAGCCCGCCGTATTCTTTCTTAATGATCATTGCGAAGAAGCGGTGTTCTTTCAGATACGCCCACAGCTCCGGCGGTAGATCCGCGAGTTCGTGGGTTATCTGGAAGTCGTTCGCCATGCGGCAGGCTTCTTCCACCGGGCCATCAATAAACGCTTGTTCTTCAGCAGTCAGATGCGGCTGAGGATAGTTATGCAGTTTTTTCCAGTCTGGCTTGCCCTGGAACAGGTCGCCTTCCCACCAGGTCGTACCGGCATCAATCGCTTCTTTCTCGGTGCGTGACATCGGCGGCATGACTTTACGGAAACCGCGGAACACCGGCGCAGAGATCATGGATTTGCGCATCGGCGTAAAGTTAAACGGTACGAGGATAATGGCCAGAGGAACCAGCAGCCAGACTGACCACAGGCCAGCCACGCCAAGCGCGGCCGTCCAGGCGAGCAAAATTAAGCTGCTGAGGAATAAGCTCACGCGGTGATAAAACAGAACGCTGAGCAGAACAACCGTAGCGATAATACTCAAAATCATCATAACGAAAAGCTCCCTTGCTTGTAGGAGGTCTGACCACTTGTGATGATATGGTTGTAGTGGATGTGAATTCTTTTAGCAATGTGTTTACAAAATAATTACAACAAAGCTCACATTGTTGTTGTTTTAACCGGCACAAAAAATCAAAAGCGACAGCCATTCCTGTGGCTTGTACTTCTCGCTGGTAGCGCTATCCGGTACACTGCATCTTGTCATTTACATTCATGCTGAAGGATATCCTCATGTACCAGGATCTTATTCGTAACGAACTGAGCGAAGCGGCGGAAACGCTGGCTAATTTTCTTAAAGATGACGCCAATATTCACGCCATTCAACGCGCGGCGGTCCTGTTGGCAGACAGCTTCAAAGCCGGCGGTAAGGTACTTTCTTGCGGTAACGGCGGCTCCCATTGCGACGCGATGCACTTCGCCGAAGAGCTGACCGGACGCTATCGCGAAAACCGTCCGGGCTACCCGGCGATCGCTATCTCTGACGTCAGCCATATCTCCTGCGTCAGCAACGATTTCGGTTACGATTATGTATTCTCCCGCTACGTGGAAGCCGTGGGCCGCGAGGGCGATGTCCTGTTAGGCATCTCCACTTCGGGTAACTCCGGTAACGTGATTAAAGCGATTGCTGCGGCGCGTGAGAAGGGAATGAAAGTCATCACCCTGACCGGCAAAGATGGCGGTAAAATGGCCGGCAGTGCAGATATTGAAATTCGCGTGCCGCACTTTGGCTACGCTGACCGTATTCAGGAAATTCATATCAAAGTGATTCATATCCTGATCCAGTTAATCGAAAAAGAGATGGTTAAGTAACTCTACCCGTCATACTTCAAGCTGCAGGTGCGTTGGTTTCACTCAGAAACCCCAGTCACATAGTTATCTATGCTCCTGGGGATTTCATCCCTTACCGCCTTCCTGCAACTCGAATTATTTAGGGTATAGCATATTGTTTTATCTGCTATTTTAAGTTTTCATTGGCTGTAACAATTACGCCTTCCCGCTTAAGGCGTTTGTGGAGGTGATGTATGTGCGAACTGCTCGGGATGAGCGCCAATGTGCCAACCGATATCTGCTTTAGCTTCACCGGGCTGGTTCAGCGCGGCGGAGGTACCGGTCCGCACAAAGACGGCTGGGGTATTACGTTTTATGAAGGTAAGGGCTGCCGTACGTTTAAAGATCCGCAACCCAGCTTTAATTCGCCTATCGCCAAACTGGTACAAGACTATCCCATCAAATCCTGTTCTGTGATTGCCCATATTCGTCAGGCGAACCGTGGCGAAGTGGCATTGGAAAATACCCACCCCTTTACGCGAGAACTGTGGGGACGTAACTGGACATACGCCCATAACGGCCAGCTCAGCGGCTATAAATCGCTGGAAACCGGTAATTTCCGTCCGGTCGGCGAAACCGACAGCGAAAAAGCGTTTTGCTGGCTGCTGCATAAGCTGACCGAGCGTTATCCACGCACGCCTGGTAATATGGCGGCAGTATTTAAATATATCGCGATGCTGGCAGGTGAACTGCGGGAGAAGGGAGTCTTCAACATGCTGCTATCTGATGGGCGTTATGTGATGGCCTTCTGTTCGACCAACCTGTTTTGGATCACGCGGCGTGCGCCATTTGGCGTAGCGACGTTGCTGGATCAGGATGTGGAGATTGATTTTAGCTCAGAGACCACACCCAATGATGTGGTCACCGTGATTGCCACGCAGCCGTTAACCGGCAATGAAACCTGGCAAAAGATTATGCCAGGCGAGTGGGCATTATTTTGTCTCGGGGAGCGCGTAGTTTGATGCCAGCTGCGGCTGAACGACTTCGTGACTCAACGGCTTGCTGATAACATAACGGCCATCGACGACGGAAACAGTTGGTGGCTTACGCGTTTGTTCGAAGTAATCGTATCCCGGTTTTAGCTGTGACCAGAACTCTTTGTAATACGAGAACTTATGACGCTGCATGTTGGCGTCGGTCATACGGAACGGATAAATGCTGACCTGCACACTGGACTGCCCAAACACCAGCGCGCCGGTGACAAACTGGAAAATCTCATCAATGCCGTTATCGGTCATCGCGTAGCAGCCGACGGAAACGCAGGCACCGTGAATCATCAGGTATTTACCTTCATAACCGTGTGCGCGGTCGTAGGCGTTAGGGAAACCAATGTTAATCGCTTTATAGAAGCGGCTATCCGGTTTCAGCTGTCCACGCTGAACGCTGTAAAATCCTTCCGGACTTTTGAAATCACCCTGACGCTGTTTCGGCCCTAAGCCACCGGAATAATTGCAGATCTTATAGCTGTCGAGCAATTGATACTGTTCGCCCATCTTGACGTACAGATCCAACGTTCGCTCTTCTTTGAAGATCTGAATATAGACAGGGGAGCCCATTAATTGCTGCTTATATTCTTTGCTGACAGGCGTGGTCGGGCTGCTGCTGCTCAGCAAACCGGCAAACGAAACGCACGGCAATAAAAGCATCGCAAGAAAAAATGCGATTTTACGCATACTGCTTATTCCTTGATAAAACGATTACACACGCCAGGACGGCAAAAAGAGTCCCCAAATCGGATAAATCTGGATCTGGAGCGCTCACATTATCACCCAGAGAGTTTTTCGCAAGTCTCTCGTGCTGCGTTTACACTTTAGATTTTCTTTATACGGAAAATTGTGCTTAAAGTCTGTCAGACACCGGCGTATTTTGCAGGTTAGCGAACGTCATTGAGTCTTTTTAGTGCAGAATTTCTAATGTATTGAATTTAAAAAATTAATAATTTAATAATCGAATATTAAAATGGAATACCCGGCAATAGCGGTAGACTGCGCCGAACGTGTTTGATTAGGTATTTTTGTTTTCATGTCTTTTGTCTCTGCACCCCGACGCTTTTTGCCGGGTCTGCTGTCTTTGTGTGTTGTGTTGTCATCACCGTCTGTCGCCAAAGTTCAGCCCCTCTTATCTGACGCCCATCTAAGCTATGCGGCGCAAATGCGCATGCGTAATCGTGCCCGGCTGCTGAAGCAATACCACGCGCAGGTAAAAAAGCAGGCAAGTTATGTGGTGGTAGGTAATGCGCAAAGTAAAAGCGCGCTGCGCCAGCAGAACAGGACGCTGATTAAACAGCACCCGGAGTGGTTCCCTGGGCCGCTGAAAGCGAGCGATCATCGCTGGCAGGAGCTGGCGGAGAATGACCATTTTCTCAGCAGCGACCATCTGCACAACATGACCGAAGTGGCAATCCACCGTCTTGAGCAGCAGTTAGGTAAACCCTATTTGTGGGGCGGGACCAGCCCGGATCAAGGCTTTGACTGCAGTGGGCTGATTTTTTATGCCTACAACAAAATCCTGGCGGCAAAATTGCCGCGTACGGCGAATGAAATGTATCACTACCGGCGGGCGACCATCGTCGCCAATCGCGACCTTCGTCGTGGTGATTTATTGTTCTTTCATATTCACAGCCGGGATATTGCCGATCATATGGGGGTCTACCTGGGACAGGGGCAATTTATTGAATCGCCGCGTACGGGAGAAACTATTCGGGTGAGTCATTTATCCGATGACTTCTGGCAGGATCATTATCTCGGCGCCCGTCGTATTCTGACGGAAAATACCATTCTGTAATCAATAAGGCGGTGCGAATGGCACCGCCTTGCCACGGGTTAACTCAGCGCCCCCATGATTTTTAATTCCAGCTCATCCGGAACTTCGTTATAAGACAGTACCTGCAAACCCGGTGCAAACAGGCGGGCATAACGCGCGAGCAGAGGACGAAGCTGCGGTGCGACCAGCAGCACAGGTTCTTTTCCCGCCGCTTTCATCTGTTCTTTAATCTGCGGCATATTGGTCTGGAACTGATTGAGCATATTCGGATCGACCGGTACGCTATCGAGCACTACTTTGCCGCTTTGCTGCGCCTGATTCACCACATTAGCCAGCAGATTCTCCAGCTCATTATTCAGCGTGTACACCGCCAGTTCATCTTTGCGCACAAACGGATGGGTAATACTGCGACGAAGCGCCAGACGCACATCGGCCGTTAACAGAATATGATCTTTGGTGACGGCGCTACTGGCGACCAGGACGGTGGCAATGGTGACGATATCGCGCAGCGGCACGCCTTCAACCAGCAGTGCCCGGTAAACCTTCAATAGCTGGCTGTAATTCAGCGCTGCGCTCAGATCTTCCGCCAGGCGAGGTGCCATTGAAGAGAGGCGGTTATGCAGTTGCGTAATATCATCGTAGTTAAACAGGTCGGGAATATAGCTGCGAATGACCTTATTCACATGCGTCGCAATAACGCTGGCGCTATCGATATCCTGGTACCCCATATTTAACGCTTTGGCTTTTTGCGCCGGGACAATCCACGTGACCGGCATACCATAGGCCGGATCGTGGCCTAAAACACCATCGATCTCACCGTAGGTTTCACTGGAGGGCAGTGCCATCAGCTTATCTGAGGGAATATCGGCCTCATCAGCCTTGATCCCATTGATAAAAATGGCGTACTGGGTCGGTTTCAGACGGAAGTTTTCGCGGATGCGAATTTCCGGCAGCAGCACGCCGTTGGTGTCTGAGATAACCTGTCGCACTCCGCGAATACGTTGAGTGAGCGGATTCCCTTTGGACTTGTCCACCAACGCCACGAGTTTGTATCCCAGGCTCAGGCTGATTGGCTCAATTAAGGGGATGGTTTCCCAACTGACCTGTTGCTCGGTGGTTTCAACGATGGTTTTGGTCAGCGTCTCAAGATTTTTTTCTTCGGTCTCCGCCACCTTCGGGCGCTTGCTCATACGCCAGGCGGTAAACCCCAGCAGGGCGCTGAATACCAGGAACGGGAAATGTGGCATTCCCGGCACCACTGCCAGCACAAACATGATGCTGGTGGCGGTATAAAGTACGGAGGGGCTTGCCAGCAATTGGCTACGAACGTCGGTGGCGATATCGCCGCTGTCGCTCACGCGAGTAACGATAATTGCCGCTGCCGTCGATAGCAGCAGAGACGGGATCTGGGCGACCAGACCGTCACCGATGGTCATCAGGACATATTGCTGGAAGGCGGCTTCAGCGCTTAAATCGTATTTAAAAATACCGATACAGACGCCGCCGATCAGGTTGATGGCCAGAATCATCATCCCGGCGATGGCATCACCGCGCACGAACTTCGACGCGCCGTCCATTGCGCCATAGAAATCCGCTTCGCCCGCCACATCTTTACGTCGGGCCTGCGCCTGGGCCTGATTAATCAGCCCCGCGTTCAGATCGGCGTCGATCGCCATCTGCTTGCCGGGCATGGCGTCCAGCGTAAAGCGGGCCGAAACTTCGGAGATACGCTCGGCACCTTTGGTCACCACGATAAAGTTGATTGTGAACAGCGTCAGTAAGGCCGATCGTGAAAACATCGTCGCGGCGCTGCATGGACAGTCTATTTTTAACGGTGGCGGCATGGCACCGTTAAACAAGCTCGGCAAACAGCCGATAGCGCCAGGCGCGCAGAAGAAAAACGTCACGCGCAACAAGCTGGATAAAACGGTTAACCCGCAAGAGACGGCGAAAATCACCGAAGATAACGCCAAAAAAGCGCTGGATGTGAATGAAAAAGCGGTGCTGCTGAAGCAAAAATCAGCCCGTGAATTGGGTGAGCTGGCGACCGACATTAACGTCATTGCCCGCAATGCGCATATGGAAACCAACCTTGAGATGGAAATTGTTCCTCAGGGGCTGCGCGTGCTGATTAAAGATGACCAGAACCGGAATATGTTTGAACGCGGCAGCGCCAAAATTATGCCGTTCTTTAAATCGCTGCTGGTTGCGCTGGCCCCCGTGTTTGACTCGCTGGATAACAAGATCATCATCACCGGCCATACGGATGCGATGAGCTATAAGAGCAACATTTACAACAACTGGAACCTCTCTGGCGACCGTGCTTTGTCAGCACGACGCGTGCTGGAAGACGCCGGCATGCCGCAGGATAAAGTCATGCAGGTTAGCGCCATGGCGGACCAAATGCTGCTGGATGCGAAAAACCCGGAAAGCGCAGGCAACCGCCGTATTGAGATCATGGTGTTAACGCAAAGTGCTTCCGATACGCTGTATCAATATTTTGGTCAGCACGGCGAGAAAGTGGTTCAGCCACTGGTTGATAAGCTGGACAAGCAAAAGCAGGTGACTTCTTTACGTCAACCCTCTGCTCCCGCCACGCATTAATTCTGTTCTCCGCCCCCACGCAATGTGGGGGCAAATTATCCCGCAGGAAGGCAATATGATAGATATAGCCCATATTATTCCATTGGATATTCATACTGATAACGTCACCGATGTGGCTTGTCAGGGGGCGCATTTCGACCCGGTTTCAGGTATCTGGTACGCCGAACCTCATGAGTTAAATGAGACGCTGCGCGAGCATGTTTACGCGACGGACAATTTTAATATTGTGGCTCCTTATTACCTGGTTATTACGTCGAAAATGCAATGCTGGAATTGCCATCAGCCCACGTATATTCATGGTGTGATGCTTACCCGGTTTATCAAACAAAATCAGGATGATAAAAGATGGGTGTCCGTGCGGCGCAATACATTTTTGTTCCATATCAACACGCTGCCGGAAGAGATAAAAAAGAACATCAAAGCCAGCAATTACTACCTGGATAAAAGTAAAACGACCGGACTACGTTATTGGATGAACCACTGTGAAATCTGTGGAGAGCGCCTGGGTGATTACGAGTTGTTCTGTGTCGAAGATGATGCATTTCGTCTGATGACGATTGAAAAAATTTTGCGGGCAAATGTGCGCAAAGTGAATAAGTTGTTTGTCAGTACGGCAGGAAATCCCGCCGACCATGCGCCAAAAGACATTGTGCGTTATCTGTGTGATGCGCGCTTTGTGATGAATGGACCCGCAGTGACGTAGCAGAGGTACAGGCTTCTCATATCGTAAAAATACTGTATACTTAAACAGTGTTATGAGAGGTGAGTCATGCGCAAAATCATACATGTCGATATGGACTGCTTTTTCGCGGCGGTGGAAATGCGCGACAACCCCGCCCTGCGTGACATTCCCATTGCCATTGGCGGTAGTCGTGAACGCCGGGGAGTTATCAGCACGGCCAATTATCCGGCGCGTAAATTTGGCGTGCGCAGCGCTATGCCAACCGGAATGGCGTTAAAGCTGTGCCCGCATCTTACCCTGTTACCCGGTCGTTACGAGGCTTACAAAGAGGCCTCTCGCCAGATTCAGGCGATCTTCTCCCGCTACACCTCACTCATCGAACCGCTTTCGCTGGATGAAGCCTACCTGGATGTCACCGACAGCATTCATTGCCACGGCTCCGCGACGCTGATCGCCCAGGAGATCCGCCAGACGATCTTCAACGAACTACAGCTCACCGCCTCTGCCGGAATTGCGCCGGTTAAATTCCTGGCAAAAATCGCCTCCGATCTCAATAAACCCAACGGGCAATATGTGATAACCCCTGCTGATGTCCCTGAATTTCTCAAAACGTTGCCGTTGGGGAAAATTCCCGGCGTCGGCAAAGTCTCCGCCGCTAAGCTGGAATCAATGGGATTGCGTACCTGCGAAGATGTTCAAAAATACGACCTGGCTACGCTGCTCAAACGTTTTGGTAAGTTTGGCCGCGTGTTGTGGGAGCGCAGCCAGGGGATTGACGAGCGGGACGTCAACAACGAGCGGCTGCGTAAATCCGTCGGCGTCGAGCGGACGCTGGCGGAAGATATTCATCAGTGGTCAGAGTGCGAAGCGATTATTGAGCGGCTCTATCCTGAACTGGAACGGCGTCTGGCAAAGGTCAAGCCGGATCTGCTGATCGCCCGCCAGGGGATAAAACTCAAGTTTAATGATTTTCAGCAGACCACGCAGGAGCACGTCTGGCCGCGCTTAAATAAAGACGACTTAATTGCGACGGCACACAAAACCTGGGAAGCGCGTCGGGGAGGGCGAGGCGTGAGGCTGGTGGGATTACATGTCACGCTGCTCGATCCACAAATAGAAAGGCAGTTATTGTTGGGGCTTTGACGTTGATGTATTGCCGGATGGTGGCGTTAAACGCTTTATCCGGCCTACAAATCTGCTTGTAGGCTGGATAAGCACAGCGCCATCCGGCATTTAGCGCAGACTTACTTCGCCGGAATAGACTTCAGCAGTTCAGTCAGAAGCCGCCAGTAGTGGCCGACGCTTTCGATATGAACCTGCTCATCCGGGGAGTGTGGACCGGTGATGGTTGGACCGATGGAAACCATGTCCATTTCCGGATACGGTTTTTTGAACAGGCCACATTCCAGACCAGCGTGAATGATCTGAATGTTTGGCGTTTTATTGAACAGACGCTGATAGGTTTCACGAACCAGGTGCATAACCGGAGAGTTCGCATCCGGCTGCCAGCCTGGATACGCGCCTTTGGCTTCGGTTTTGGCGCCAGCCAGTTTACCCAGTGAATCCAGCATGCTCACCACGTAGTCTTTACCGCTGTCGATCAGCGAGCGAACCAGGCAGTGGATCTGAACATTATCGTCAGTCATGGTTACCACACCGACGTTCAGCGAGGTTTCTACCACGCCTTTGGCGACGTCAGAATTGCGGATCACACCGTTCGGGGTGGCGTTCAGCAGACGAATGAAGCTATCGCGAGACGAGGTAGTCAGCGCGGCTTTGTCGTTAGTCACGGCATCCAGCAGCAGCGCCAGGTTTTTCTCTTTGGCTTCCAGTTCGTTTTTCAGGATTTCCTGGTAGGTGCTGACCAGCGCTTTTAACGCATCAACTTTATCGGCAGCCACGGCGAGGGTAGCGAAGGCTTCACGCGGAATCGCATTGCGCAGCGTACCGCCGTTGAAATCAACCAGACGCAGATCTAACTCTTCAGCGTGGCCTGCCAGGAAACGTACCAGTAGCTTGTTCGCGTTACCGAGACCCACATGGATTTCGCCGCCGGAGTGGCCGCCTTTCAGGCCTTTTAACGTCAGCTTAAAGCTCTGGAAGCCAGCCGGGATTGCTTCACGGGACAGCGGCAGGTTAGAGGTAAAGTCGATCCCGCCCGCGCAACCCATATAGATCTCACCTTCTTCTTCTGAGTCGGTGTTGATCAGGATATCCGCTTGCAGCCAGTTCGCCTGCAGACCAAATGCGCCGTCCATGCCCGCTTCTTCGGTCATGGTCAGCAGCACTTCCAGCGGACCGTGTGCCACATTGTCATCAGCCAGTACCGCCAGTGCGGACGCCATACCGATGCCGTTATCTGCACCCAGCGTGGTACCACGGGCTTTTACCCACTCGCCATCAATATAAGGCTGGATCGGATCTTTGGTGAAGTCGTGCACGGTGTCGTTGTTTTTCTGCGGGACCATATCCAGGTGCGCTTGCAGAACGACCGGCTTGCGGTTTTCCATGCCTGCGGTAGCGGGTTTGCGAATCAGGATATTACCAACCTGATCGCGCTCGACGTGGAAACCTTTCTCCTGGGCCCAGCTCAGAATGTGTTCAGCGAGTTGCTCTTCATGGTAGGACGGATGAGGAATAGAACAGATTTTGGCAAAAATATCCCACAGCGGTTGCGGGGATAACTGAGACAGTTCAGACACGTTGAGTCTCCTTGGCGATGTCCTGCAAAATTGACTTGCAGGCCACGGGGTTAGCGGAATTAAAAACACCACAAGTCAGGCTTGCGCGATGCGATTGAGAATACCACTTTCTTCGCTGACGGCTAGTATAAAGCATGCAAAAAGAGGCGCGGATTCCGCGAAACACTGGTTTTTAGTGCGTCAGATCTCTATAATCTCGCGCAACCTGGTTCACCCTCAATTTATTAATTAGCCGTAGATAAACAGGCTGGGACACTTCACATGAGCGAAAAATACGTCGTCACCTGGGACATGTTGCAAGTCCATGCACGTAAACTGGCAAGCCGCCTGATGCCTTCTGAACAATGGAAAGGCATTATTGCCGTTAGCCGTGGTGGTCTGGTGCCGGGCGCATTGCTGGCGCGTGAATTGGGTATTCGCCATGTCGATACCGTATGCATCTCCAGCTACGATCACGACAACCAGCGCGAACTGAAAGTGCTGAAGCGTGCGGAAGGTGACGGTGAAGGTTTCATCGTGATCGATGACCTGGTAGACACCGGTGGTACCGCCGTTGCTATCCGCGAAATGTATCCTAAAGCGCATTTCGTCACGATCTTC
Organism: Citrobacter sp. MGH100; assembly: GCF_001034465.1. Lineage (NCBI taxonomy): Bacteria > Pseudomonadati > Pseudomonadota > Gammaproteobacteria > Enterobacterales > Enterobacteriaceae > Citrobacter > Citrobacter sp. MGH100. Next base: position 2,469,119 of record NZ_KQ089800.1, on the reverse strand, counting down.
GCTAAGCCGGCTGGTCGCCCGCTGGTGAATGACTATGTGGTTGATATTCCGCAGGATACCTGGATTGAGCAGCCGTGGGATATGGGCGTGGTATTTGTTCCGCCGATCTCTGGTCGCTAATCTAAAAAGTTTTCAACGCCCGCACTGTCGGGCGTTGTTCTTTTTGTGCGGTGTCAGGTTACACTATGCCTTAGTGAGTACTCATGGAGGCCGTAATCATGTCGCAGGCTAACCTCAGCGAAGTTCTGTTTAAACCCCGCTTCAAACATCCTGAAACGTCAACGTTGGTTCGTCGTTTTAACCACGGCGCGCAGCCGTCTGTGCAGTCCGCTCTGGATGGTAAAACAATCCCGCACTGGTATCGCATGGTGAATCGCCTGATGTGGATCTGGCGTGGGGTCGATCCGCGTGAAATCCTTGAGGTGCAGGCGCGTATCGTCATGAGCGAAGCCGAACGCACGGATAAAGATCTCTACGATACGGTCATTGGCTATCGTGGTGGAAACTGGATCTACGAGTGGGCGAAGCAGGCGATGGACTGGCAACAGAAAGCGTCTATAGAAGAGGATCTGCAGGTGAGCGGACGCCACTGGCTGCATGCTTCCACGTTGTACAACATTGCAGCATACCCGCATTTAAAAGGTGATGAGCTGGCAGAGCAGGCGCAGGCCCTGGCCAACCGCGCTTACGAAGAGGCGGCCCAACGACTGCCAGGTACATTGCGCGAGATGGAATTTGCCGTTGCCGGCGGCGCGCCAATCACTGGCTTCCTGCACATGCCAAAAGGCGACGGCCCGTTCCCGACGGTGCTGATGTGCGGTGGTCTGGATTCTATGCAAACCGACTACTACACCCTGTATGAGCGCTATTTCGCTCCGCGTGGTATCGCCATGCTGACGCTGGATATGCCGTCGGTTGGGTTCTCGTCAAAATGGAAACTGACCCAGGATTCCAGCCTGCTGCACCAGCACGTATTAAAAGCGCTGCCGAATATTCCCTGGGTGGATCACACCCGTGTGGCGGCATTCGGTTTTCGCTTTGGCGCTAATGTCGCAGTACGCCTGGCCTATCTTGAATCATCGCGCCTGAAGGCTGTGGCCTGTCTGGGACCGGTGGTTCATGCGCTGCTTAGCGACCCACAGCGTCAGGCTTCAGTACCGGAAATGTATCTTGACGTTCTGGCCAGCCGTCTGGGGATGCACGATGCGTCCGATGAAGCGCTACGCGTCGAGCTAAACCGTTATTCATTAAAGGTACAAGGGCTGCTGGGGCGACGCTGCCCGACGCCAATGCTGTCGGGGTTCTGGAAGAACGATCCGTTTAGCCCGGAAGAGGAATCTCGCTTAATTACGTCGTCATCTTCTGACGGTAAGCTGCTGGAGGTTCCGTTCAACCCGGTGTATCGCAATTTTGACAAAGCGCTGCAAGAAATTACCGGGTGGATCAATCATAGATTGTGTTAATAGATTGCTAAATTTTATTGGTTTGGTAAAACAGTTGCTTCACCTAAGGAGATCGCAATGACGTTACCGAGTGGGCACCCGAAAAGTAGATTGATCAAAAAATTCACCGCGCTTGGCCCGTACATCCGCGAAGGGCAGTGCGAAGATAATCGATTCTTTTTCGATTGTCTGGCTGTTTGCGTCAACGTGAAACCGGCACCAGAGAAACGTGAATTTTGGGGCTGGTGGATGGAGCTGGAAGCGCAGGAGAAACGCTTTACGTACAGCTACCAGTTTGGTTTGTTCGATAAAGACGGCAACTGGACCGCCGTGCCGATTAAAGAGACTGAAGTGGTAGAGCGACTGGAATACACCTTACGCGAGTTTCATGAAAAGTTGCGTGGGTTGTTAACGACGCTGAATCTGGCGCTGGAGCCGGCTGACGACTTTAAGGATGAGCCGGTTAAATTAACGGCATAATGAACAGCAAAATGCCGGATGGCGGCGCAACCCCATCCGGCATTTTTTATGTTACATCAGAACTGATAAACCATACCGACGGCCACGATATCATCATCGTTGATGCCCAGTTTATTATCGCTATCGAGCTGGTTGATTTTATAATCAACAAACGCTGACATATTTTTGTTGAAGTAGTATGTTGCGCCCACGTCGATATAATTCACCAGATCCTCATTACCTACGCCTTCAATATCTTTACCTTTCGACAGCACATAACCCAGGGATGGACGGAGACCAAAGTCAAACTGGTACTGAGCAACCACTTCGAAGTTCTGAGTTTTGTTAGCAAAGCCACCGGAAATAGGTGTCATATTGCGCGTTTCAGAATAGAACGTTGCCAGATAAATGTCGTTGGCATCATATTTTAAACCTGTCGCCCAGGATTCTGCTTTATCGCCAGTACCCCGGTTTTGCAGGTTCTGCTGATTGGTACGGTCGGAGTTGGTATATGCACCACTGATGGCGAAATCGCTGCCGCCAAAGTCATACGTCACGGAGGTACCAAAGCCGTCGCCGTTCTGTTTCTTCACATCGCGGTCCTGGTTTTTGCCCTGATATTGCAGGGTAAGATCCAGACCATCGACGACGCCGAAGAAGTCGGTATTACGGTAGGTCGCCAGGCCGCTAGCACGTTTGGTCATAAAGTTATCGGTCTGCGCGGAAGAGTCACCGCCGAATTCCGGGAACATATCCGTCCAGGCTTCCACGTCATACAGCGCACCCAGGTTACGACCATAATCAAACGAACCAAAATCTTTTAATTTCACACCGGCGAAAGCCAGACGTGTCTTTTGCTGATTGGTTTCGTTTTCCGCTTTATTCCCTGCGAACTCAGCTTCCCAACGACCATAACCGGTCAGTTGATCGTTAATTTGTGTTTCGCCCTTAAAACCTAAGCGGATATAGCTCTGGTCGCCGTCTTTGCTGTCATAATCAGTCATGTAGTGCATCGCTTTGACTTTGCCATACAAGTCCAGTTTATTACTGTTCTTGTTATAGACTTCTGCCGCCTGTACGGACGCCGATGCAACAATTCCCATCACCACTAATGCCAGAGTGCTCTTTTTCATTTTCATTCCTGATTTAAAGTACGCGCTAATATTTACTGGGTGTGATCCCCGTTAAAAGACAGGAGGGTTTTTAACGTCTGGCAATGAACGTTTTATGACAAAGTAAGAATATTTTTAAAAAAGAATGTTTTTTTGTGTCTGTAATAAATGCGTCAAAGTCTGCCGCTACGCTTGCTGATCCTGCGCAATAAAATTTCATGCTTTGTGCGCTGGCTGTTGGCAACCGGGGCCAGTCCTGCTAAAACGTTCGTTTGATATCATTTTCCCCAATTTTGAATGGCAGAGAATCATGAGTGACAGCCAGACGCTGGTGGTAAAACTTGGCACCAGTGTGTTAACGGGCGGATCGCGCCGCCTGAACCGCGCCCATATCGTAGAACTGGTTCGCCAGTGCGCACAGCTCCACGCTGCAGGACATCGTATTGTTATTGTTACTTCGGGCGCGATTGCCGCCGGACGTGAGCATCTTGGTTACCCTGAGCTCCCGGCAACGATAGCTTCGAAACAGCTGTTGGCGGCGGTAGGGCAGAGCCGATTGATTCAACTGTGGGAACAGCTGTTCTCGATATACGGTATTCATATCGGGCAGATGCTGCTAACGCGTGCGGATATGGAAGACAGAGAGCGCTTCCTCAACGCCCGCGATACGCTGCGCGCGCTGCTGGATAACAACATTGTTCCGGTCATCAATGAGAACGATGCGGTGGCGACCGCTGAAATTAAAGTCGGTGACAACGACAATCTTTCGGCGCTGGCGGCGATCCTTGCCGGAGCCGATAAGCTGCTGCTGCTGACCGATCAGCAGGGGCTGTTTACCGCCGATCCGCGCACCAATCCGCAGGCGGAGCTTATCAAAGACGTGCACGGTATTGATGATGCGCTGCGCGCCATTGCCGGAGACAGCGTCTCTGGTCTGGGAACCGGCGGGATGGGAACAAAATTACAAGCCGCCGACGTGGCCTGCCGCGCCGGCATCGACACCATAATTGCCGCAGGCAGCAAACCGGGCGTGATTGGCGACGTGATGGAAGGCGTTTCCGTTGGGACGCGTTTTCATGCTCAGGCTTCTCCACTGGAGAACCGTAAACGCTGGATCTTCGGCGCGCCGCCTGCCGGGGAAATTACCGTTGATGAGGGTGCTACCGCAGCGATTCTGGAGCGCGGCAGCTCATTACTGCCAAAAGGGATTAAAAGCGTGACAGGCAACTTCTCTCGTGGTGAAGTGATCCGCATCTGCAATCTGGAAGGGCGCGATATTGCCCACGGCGTCACCCGCTATAACAGCGATGCGCTGCGCCGTATTGCCGGACATCACTCACAACAGATCGACACCATCCTGGGCTACGAATACGGTCCGGTTGCTGTCCATCGTGACGATATGATTACCCGTTAAGGAACAGGCATATGCTGGAACAAATGGGCATTGCTGCCAAAGCTGCGTCATATAAGCTGGCGCTACTCTCCAGTCGCGAAAAAAACCGCGTGCTGGAAACCATTGCTGATGAACTGGAAGCGCAAACGGAAAGCATCCTCAGCGCGAACGCACAGGATGTTGAACAGGCGCGTGAAAATGGCCTGAGCGAAGCGATGCTTGATCGCCTCGCACTGACGCCAGCGCGTCTGAAAGCGATTGCTGACGATGTACGCCAGGTGTGTAATCTCGCCGACCCGGTCGGGCAGGTGATTGACGGTGGACTGCTGGACAGCGGTCTGCGTCTGGAGCGTCGTCGTGTCCCGCTGGGCGTAATTGGCGTAATTTATGAAGCGCGCCCAAACGTCACCGTTGACGTTGCCTCCCTGTGCCTGAAAACCGGCAATGCCGCGATCCTGCGCGGTGGGAAAGAGACCTACCGGACGAACGCCGCCACCGTGGCGGTTATCCAAAAGGCGCTGGAAGCCTGCGGTTTACCCGCGGCAGCCGTACAGTCGATTGATAATCCGGATCGTGCGCTGGTCACTGAAATGCTGCGGATGGATAAGTACATCGATATGCTGATCCCTCGCGGTGGCGCAGGGCTGCACAAGCTGTGTCGTGAACAGTCGACTATCCCGGTTATCACCGGTGGTATTGGCGTATGTCATATCTATGTAGATGACACGGCGGAGATCGCCCCGGCACTGAAGATTATCGTTAACGCCAAAACCCAGCGTCCGAGCACGTGTAATACTGTCGAAACACTGTTGGTGAATCAGAGTATCGCTGAGCGCTTCCTGCCTGCTCTAAGCCAGCAAATGGCAGAAAGCGGCGTGACGCTTCATGCAGATGATGCTGCGCTGGCCGCATTGCAGGCCGGACCGGCAAACGTCATGGCGGTAAAAGCGGAACAGTATGACGATGAGTTTTTATCGCTGGATCTGAACGTGAAGATTGTCGCCGATCTGGATGACGCCATTGCCCATATTCGTGAGCATGGTACTCAGCATTCCGATGCGATTCTGACGCGTACGCTGCGCAACGCCGACCGTTTTGTGAATGAAGTCGATTCTTCCGCTGTGTACGTAAACGCCTCTACCCGTTTTACCGATGGCGGTCAGTTTGGACTCGGTGCGGAAGTCGCCGTGAGCACGCAAAAATTACACGCCCGTGGCCCAATGGGGCTGGAAGCACTGACCACTTACAAGTGGATTGGCTTTGGTGACGACACGATTCGTGCGTAATTGAAACCGGGTGATGCAAAAATAGGCGTTTGATTCACAAGGCCATTGACGCATCGCCCGGTTAGTTTTAACCTTCTACCCCGTGTTCGCATTCGTGGACATGTCCTTATCAGGGCCGATATAGCTCAGTTGGTAGAGCAGCGCATTCGTAATGCGAAGGTCGTAGGTTCGACTCCTATTATCGGCACCATTTCAAACTCTTCTCAAGTCTACCGAAATCAACTTAAAGCCCGTATAATGCGGTTTCTAGCCCGTATCTTATCTCCTGTTATCAACTGGACTCAACCGGAATCAAGTTACAGTTGGGGGCATAAGTGGGGGCATTCTGTGTTCGGTCCAGGGAGATGCCCCCAATGAAGCTAAATGCACGGCAGGTAGACGCCGCTAAACCCAGAGAGAAGGCCTACAAGCTGGCAGATGGTGCTGGCTTGTATCTTGAGGTTGTTCCCTCTGGTTCCAGATATTGGCGGATGAAGTATCGCTTCAATGGAAAAGAGAAGCGTATGGCTTTTGGTGTCTATCCAGCAGTGTCCCTTGCACAAGCGAGGGCACTACGAGATGAAGCCAAGAAAAAACTGGCCGAGGGTATCGATCCATCGTTTGCTAAGAAAGAAGAAAAGTTGGTTCGCGATGTCCAGCTCAATAATACGTTTCAGGCAGTGGCGCTTGAATGGCACGGAACGAAGGTGAGCCGATGGTCAGAAGGGTATGCTTCTGACATTATCGAAGCCTTCAATAAAGATATTTTCCCCTATATCGGCCAGCAGCCGGTGAATGATATCAAACCTTTGGTTCTGCTGAATGTGCTACGTCGAATGGAAAACCGTGGCGCGACAGAGAAGGCCAAGAAGGTTCGCCAGCGCTGCAGCGAAGTTTTTCGTTACGCCATCGTCACCGGTCGTGCGGAATACAATCCTGCAGCGGATCTAACCAGCGCGATGTCAGGGCATGAATCGAAGCATTATCCCTTCCTTACTGTTGAGGAGTTACCAGACTTCTTTAAAGCTCTCGCAGGCTATACAGGAAGCCCGTTAGTTGTTCTTGCAGCACGTCTGCTGATTCTTACGGGAGTACGCACCGGTGAGCTCCGAGGTGCTTTCTGGAGTGAGTTTGATCTTGAAAAAGCGGTGTGGGAAATTCCTGCCGAACGAATGAAAATGAAGCGGCCCCATCTTGTGCCTCTCTCTACCCAAGCGCTGGAAATCGTACAGCAACTCAAAGTTATGTCAGGGCAATATCCGCTGGTGTTCCCAGGGCGTAATGATCCCCGCAAGTCGATGAGCGAAGCGAGTATTAATCAGGTATTCAAACGGATTGGGTATACGGGGAAGGTAACGGGGCATGGTTTCCGTCACACGATGAGTACGATTTTGCACGAGGAAGGGTTCAATACGGCATGGATCGAAACCCAGCTTGCGCATGTTGATAAGAACGCGATTCGAGGGACGTATAACCATGCGTTGTATCTAGAAGGGCGAAGGGAGATGATGCAGTGGTATGCAGATTTCATCGGTCAAGTAGGCAAATTCCAGCTAACCCCTAGCTTATGCAGCTATTAGCTTGATTGCTTGATAGAGTGGTAAGGGGCAAGTAGAGCCTCTTCTCATCGAAGAGGCTGAACCAACGTGAGTTTATTTTTTGCCTTCGAAGTTAATGCTTTACGCAAATTTTTTGTTGTACCGTAGGATGTGAAGATCTGCGGAGGTTAGAGATGAAAATCATGCTATGTTAGTCACTGAGGAGTGAGTCAAAATGTTATAACTTTTTCAAAGAGGCGTTGTATCGTGAAAGTTGTCTTTAATGTTAATGGTAAAAAAGTCCCGCTCGAATCTCTGCAATATATAAGTAAAGCAAATCAACTTGAAGTTATGCGGAATTGGTTTTTTGAAAATTTCGAAGATCCCGCAAACTCTTGTCCGTATGAATCCCGTGAAGGCGGATATGCTTACATTTATGGTGGCCCATACGAAGCAAGTGAAGAGTTGCAAGCGATGTTTGAAGGGTACGTGAAATTTGATTATATCCAAGAACTAGTTAATGATTTACAAGAACAGTGCTACGAGTGGTCAGGTAATTCAAATAATATTAATGATTGGTACGACGAAGACTTGTACGATGCTGTTACATCTTCCGAACAACCCTTTTCTAAGTTCGTTGAAAGCATTGATGGAATAAAAATGCTGGCTAAAGGCGAATTTAAAGATAAGCAAAAAGAACATCTGCTTAGCATCTTATACATTAACGTCATTACAGCTTTGGAAACTCTTTATGTTGAGTTGTTTATTAACTCCATAGATAAAAATGACTCATACCTTAAAGATTTCATAGAAAAAGGTAAGACGGAATTTAAGGTAAGTAAAGAAATATTGGCTTTGCCATTCAAAGGAGAATCTATTGAAAACATGAGGGCGGAATTGATTAAAGCAATCAAAGAACATCTGATTAGTGCAAGTTGGCATAGTACAAACAAAGTTGTAGGTCGTTATAAAGCTACATTTGATATTAATGTACATAAAGAGTGGCCAATAGATGCGATAGAAATAGCTACACAAAAGCGTAATCATTTAGTCCATCGTGGCGGAAAAGATAAAGAAGGTAATTCGGTAGTGATCACCGAACAAGATTTAGAAATGTTGCTGGATCACGCACAAGCTCTTGGAGAAAAATTGTTTGATAGCCTTGGTGTGGCATTACAGAAAAAAGATGAGAGTGAATTTTGAGTCTCGAGGTCGGTTAATACTGCTACCGATAACGAGCAAGCAACTGATACTCGGCAGGCAGTGCCTGCCTGAGGATTACTTTTTACTTCCAAATTGAATGCCGAGAAGTTTATTCTCTGCTTTATCACCACGAAGAGTAAGGACAATTTTTGATTTCAGTTCTAACATTTCGATTTCAGATAAAGTTGTTTCCATAGCATTAAAGTTTTCAGTATTTAAAGATGCTATATATTGCTTTCCGCTTCGTTTTAATGACTGATTGACAAAAGAGAACCATCTTGCGCGAACACCTGGATCTATATCGGCAAAAAGACGATTATCATGCCATAGCATATCCATGGCATGGTTTTCGCCACATGTAAATACTAACCAGTCAAAGCATAATATCCTAGCATCATTGATCCCATCCGAATCATCACCCTCGATTTGGATGCTTAGATCATAACGGATTTTGTTGTCACCAGTATTAACATCTAAAACTATTCCTGCTGGTACCCTCGGGTACATTATTTCTGCGAGTTCAGCAAAAAATTTATCATATTCTGAAAGAGGATTTGTAGAAGCATAGTTCACCGCTAATCTGTCTTGTTCAACTTTTCTTTCTCTTAGATTTTGAGCTTTCTTTTGAAGGTTAATAGAGAAATTTAAATAATCATGCAGCCTTTCTTTTTCTTCTTTAAATTCAGCCAGTTGTCTCGCTATGACTGCGTATTCATCAAATGCTTTCTTGCCTTGCAGGGATTCCAAATATGAATCACGTAATGCCGAAATATCATTAATGTCAATTTTAAGAGATTCAATTTCTAACAAAAGTTTTATTTTATCATTTTCAAGTCTTTTCTTTCTGTTAAAAGATAATGATTTGTGAAAATTTTCAACTGACTCAAAATGGGCCAATGTTTCTGGCTTGAAAATCTCTTGTAAGCCATTGTACAGTTCAAGAAGATCTTCTCTTGAAATATCAGGGTGTGATAATAAAGTTTTTTCTATATTACTAACTTTAAATTCAGCTATATTTTTATTTTTTTCAACTTCTCGTAATTTTATAGTTAAACTGTTTGTTTCATTCTCAATAGCTCTGTATTGCTCGTGAACTTGAAATGTATTAAGTTCATCTTGCAGTCTTGGGATCTCTCTTTCTAGCCATTCATAGCGTACTTTAGGTTGAGAGCCTGCTCTAAACATGTCTTTAAGAATATCATCGTCTTGCCAATTTTTTAGGGATTGACTTACTTTATCCAGTTCTTGCTTATTATTTCTTTTGGATAATATTAAATTATGATCTATGCCGAGAAGAAATGCGGTGCGAAGCAATGCTTCAAAGTCTTGCTCCTTTTTTGTCCTAGTTGGACTGATGCAGTCATCTCTGGTATATCGCGAAAAACGCTTAAATAAAGATCTAAATGATAAATACGGAATGTTATTCTCAAGATTAAATATCCCTATTTTGTCTAATAGATCTTTAAATGCTTTTAGAGATATTGTTTTGTCATTTAATAATAATTTTTTCCCATTTCCCGTTCTAGATATTAAGTATTCAACTCCATTATGAGAAAAAAGTAACGAGAACCACCAATCTGGAACTGCTGAAGTTAATTTTTTATCAGCATTAGCGCCTAAGCAATGTTGAACGAGGCCGAGAATAAGTGTCTTGCCGACTCCGTTACTACTGCCTTCTTTTTCTTTAGAGCTATCACCAATAATCAACGTTAGCCCTGTGTCATTGAAATGCACTGGATGAAAGGTTGGCTGATCGCAAGTTAAGCGAATTAACTTCATTTAACTTTCCTTATTTTGTAATTTGTCATCAATGCTGCATATTGGCATTATTCTGTTTTCGTTATCTAGCATTATTTGTTTGATGCAAAAAAGAATGTCTACGGCAAGCATAAATTGTGTAAAAGAGGGCGTGATTATCGTTGATTTATTTTTTCGCTCTACTTTTGTCCATAGTTCTTCTATGGATACCGGTCCATCAATTAACGAACGGGTGTATCCTGCAATCGCAATTAGGGAGTTACTAAACCTAACATGCTTATGTGGCAGAAGCATTGCTTGGATGTTCATAAGCATCACATGTCTCAAAATATTTAGCTAAAATTAACTCTGCTGCAAATCGATAACTCGCGACCGCACTTGTGGTAACTTGAGGGGGAAGGAGTTTATCTATCATCCAAGTGTATCTTAAATCTGCATAATTGTGGTTATCTTCAGTTATCGCCAATTTGCTTTTTGCATAAGTTTCTTTAACTTCTTGAGCTATAGTTTGTTCAAGACCGCTATCAACAGAATCTAAAAATTCATTTATCAAATATAGTTGATAACTAAAAGATTCCAGCCTGCTCTTTATTGGTTTTGTAATACCATTTATTTTTATTTTATCTTCGAAGTCCGGGGCGGTTTCACTTAAAAAATTTATGGGTGAAGAAGATTTTTGTGCTAAAAAAGTCAACACTTCGCCAACAGCTCGACTATCTGTAAAATCCAAATCAACCTCAGGAATGAAACCTACAATATCTTGCTTTTCACCCTCAGATAATGACATAAATTTTTGAAGGAGCTCCATCCCGCCCATTGCACCTGCGTGATTAAGACTTTTACTGATTGCAAGCGAATTTAATGAAAGTCCAACAGGTGCTGGAATACCCTTAAAATAATCATTCATTACAAAAGTATATTTTGATACTTTCCCCCATTTGGCGACTAATTTATCAAAGTCGCCAATCGATTTATTAACAGCTTCTAGCTCTTTGGTTTGATTTGAAGGTTTAGGCCCATAAACTTGGAAGTAATGAGCTTCATGAGCAATCCACCCATCATTCCCGCCATCTCCCCAGTTTCCCCAAGGGGAAACAGCTTGAAAGCCAGGAGTTGCGTATTGCATAACCTTCGAAAAGAGCGCCTGAAAACTGTCTCCCATACATTCGTGTACTTTTAACCGAAAGAACTGTCTGTAGAGGTAATCTTGCTGTGTCGAACTCATTTTCCTCTCATCCATGATGAACACTCTTAGTGATAATATCCTCTCATTCATTGTTGTAAACCTATGATTAGCAAAATTGGAGATGATTTCACTTTGCACGGCGCTGGAACAGTCGCAGCCTAAGATCTCTCGTCATCTGGCGATGCTTCGGGAAAGTGGCCTATTGCTGGATCGCAAGCAGGGCAAGTGGGTTCACTACCGCTTATCTCCGCATATTTCTTCTTGGGCTGCTCAGGTAATTGAGCAGGCTTGGTTAAGCCAACAGGACGACGTACAGGCCATCGCCCGTAAGCTGGCATCAGCAAACTGCTCGGGTAGCAGTAAGGCTGTTTGTATTTAAAAAATTTGCCTGTACATATGTGTTTATTCAAATGTGAGGTATTAGAATGAAAGCGTTAATGGTATTTGAACTGGCATATGCTGCTATAAAGATAGCGTTCCATCGACCCGTTGAACTCACAGTTCTAATGACTCTTCACATTAAGGCTTTTTAATCACTTCAACATTAACGCTCGTGGTGCCATTCTCACGGCTTATCTGCCCGCTCACCCGCACCAGATCCTGCGCATCGAAGTGCTGCCCGTTCCAGACTTTCTGCGGAATACGAACTTTGATGGTTCCGGTTGGATCGCGGAAGGTGTACCACTCTTCCTGCTGCTGGCTGATGACATTGCCTTCCAGCGTGATCCACGCCCCTTCGTGCATTGACGACACGGCCTGAATGCGGCTTTGACTGTTTTCCTGCTGAACCTTATGACCGGCATACATGCGCTCAGTGGCGACTGGATCTTTCTCTGCGGAGAAACCGCCTTGCGCTGCCAGGGCTGGAATGGCGATGGATGAAGCGAGCAATACGCCGGTGACGTTGACGAACTGGCGACGAATATGACTGAAGTATTGTTTTTGCATAGCAGGTTCCATTTATGATTTCACATCCTCCCAGGGGGGATAACTTAATCATAAATGAGCGTCTATAAAAGCTCAATTGCTATCCCCTGCGGGGGGATAAAAATGTGACAGGCTTCAGAGATAAAAAAACCCACCGGTCGGTGGGTTCAGGCATGTGGCTTTTACAAGAGAAAATCAGCGGGTAACGCCGATCCAGCCATGGTAGCCCATGTAAATGCCGACAAGGGCAATCAGTACGCTTGAGAAGTATGGGGCTCGGCGTGCCAGAGTATCCAGACCGCTCCAGCGTTTGGTTGCCTGGCGAACGCTAAACGCCGCCGCTGCACCCACAGAAACCAGCGTAATCGCCAGGCCGATACTGAAACACAGTACCAGTGCAGCGCCGAGCGTAAATTCCTTCACCTGGATGCACAGCAGCAGAACGGTGATGGCCGCCGGGCAAGGAATGAGTCCACCGGTTAGCCCAAACAGGATAATCTGCCCTGTGGTTACGCTGCGATTGGCAAAACGTTTTTTGATGTCGTTAGCATGGGCTTTTTCGTGAGCGTCCTGGTATTCGCGGGAATTAACATCCAGCCCCTCCAGCGCGGAGTGGTCATGGTCGTGACCGTGCTCATGCTCGCGAAACTCCACATCATAATCGTGTACATGCCCACGATGGCCTAAAGACAGGCGCACATCGAAACTGTGTGGCTCAGGGATTGCCAGGACTGATTCCATAAACCCGTCTTTTTCAACGAAGTCGAAAACCTGAGAATACGTTCCAGTCCCCCGCCTTGTGGCCACAGAGATATTGCTGGCTTCCCATTTCCTGCCGCTGAGTGTGCGTAAACGCCAGTGAGGCGGTTGCCCTTCCTCGAAAATAGAGAGTTCAACGCTGCCGTGGCCGGTATCGATTATGCGGGTTTCGTCATGTTCGTGATGGCCGTGGCCATGTTCCTCTTCCTGCTCCATTTTCCACAGTTTTTCACCGCGCCAGGTGCGCCAGAACATCCATGCCGCCGTGACAAGAATGATGATGGCTGAAATCAGCTGGAACCAGGGTTCAGCGGACTCGGCGGTGAATTTCTGACTGATGTACATCCCGCCCATAGCAATGAGCCAGACCACAGACGTATGAGAAATGGTCGCGGCAAGCCCCAGTAATACGGCTTGTTTCACCGTTCCCCTGATAGCCACAATAAACGCGGCCATCATCGTTTTGGAGTGTCCCGGCTCCAGTCCGTGAAGCGCACCCAGCAGGATCGCACTGGGGATGAACAGCCAGGCATTCGCCACGCCTTGCTGTAAAAGAGCAGAAAAATCAGTCATGTTTCGCTTGCCTTAAAGATATTTAGTTATCTCTTTAAATTCGCTAAGCGTGTTATCAGACTCACTGTGGTCGGCATGAAGGGCGTCCTCCAGGCAGTGATCCAGATGGTCATGAATTAAGGTACGCTTCGCATTCGTTATCGCCTTTTCCACTGCGTGCAGTTGCTGGGCGATATCCAGACAGGCTCTTTCATCTTCGAGCATCTGGATGGTACTTTTCAGGTGCCCTGCGGCACGTTTAAGTCTTTTAATAATGTCAGGGTGTGATGCGTGAACGGTCATGATTTATCCTCTCCAGGTGGAGGGGATAAGATAATGTGTATCAACGCCAGGGTCACACTTTTTATCGGCTTATCCTCTCCTGATTCTTTGTCTTTTTGGGTTAATTACTTATCTTTCTTCGGCCATGACGGATGTTCATCGTCGATGACGAAATCATGCTCATGGGTTGTGTCTGAATCGGTATGACGGTGAATCTGAGCGTAAGCTTCATGCTCAGGACGCCAGATCAGTACGGCGGCAAGCAGCGACAGCACGGCCACAATAGTCAGGGCGACAAACGAAGCCTGTGTTCCCCATGTGGCACCTACCCACCCGGCCAGCGGATAAGTGACCAGCCAGCAGGAATGCGACAGTGCAAACTGGGCAGCAAACAGCGCAGGTCTGTCTTCAGCCGTTGATGAGCGGCGCAGCAGGCGACCACTTGGCGTCTGAGAAAGCGAATAGCCCACACCCAGCAGCGCCCACAGCACAACCAGCGTGACGTAATCCTTCAGGAAAATACCCAGCCCAAGTCCAATCACTAAAAGCGCGGTCCCCACAAGCATCGGCATGCGGTCGCTCATTTTGTCGAGGAGTTTTGGGAGAACCAGCGCCGACACCATGGAACCCACACCGAAGAAGGCCAGAGCAATGGCGGTAGATCGCTGTGAGAAACCAAAATCAGCCTGAACCAGAACAACGGTGTTGACGATAACCATCGCGCTCGCCGCTGCTACGGCCATGTTGAGTGCCAGCAGGCCACGCAGTCTTGGTGTTTTCAGGAAGATACGCATGCCTCGCGTCGTTTTGTCATAGATGCTGCGTTTAACCGTTAACGCTTTCATCTTTGGTAATGTGACGGAAACAACCAAAGCCGCAGAGGCGAGGAACCCGACCGCCGTCCCGGCAAACAGATTGTGGAAGCTCATGACCGTCAGCAGCGCCGCCGCCAGCATTGGGCTGATAACGCTTTCCAGATCGTAGGCCAGACGCGACAAAGACAGCGCCCGCGTATATTCGCGTTCGTCAGGAAGAATATCCGGGATAGTTGCCTGGAAGGTTGGCGTGAACGCCGCCGAGGCAGACTGAAGTACGAAGATCAGAATATAGATTTCCCAGATCTGGGTGACGAACGGCAGCGCAATAGCCACCAGAGCGCGAACCAGATCCAACGTCACCAGCATAGTGCGACGCGGGAATTTGTCGGCAAAGGCTGCCGCCACCGGCGCAACCAGAATATAGGCGCTCATCTTGATCGCCAGCGCGGTACCCAGCACAGCACCGGCCCTGTCTCCGGCGAGATCATAAGCTAACAGACCCAGCGCGACGGTCGCCAGACCGGTGCCGATAAGGGCGATAACCTGTGCCATAAACAGGTGGCGATAGGTACGATTAGATAGAATATTGAGCATCAGGAATTCTCTTGGCTTAAATTTATATCCCCCTGGGGGGGATATTGAAAGCATAGAGCGACCTGAAAAAAATGACAAGCATTATCCTGGTGGGGAGGATAGGAAGTTGACCAATCATCTGATATTTAGAATAAAAAAAGCTTCAGGTATCCCAGCGTTATACCTGAAGCAGCATAAAGAGTGTCGAAGGTGTTATCACCGCTTCCTTGCGAAGCCCCTTCTGACGAGAAAGGTGTTAACTCAGAAGTCCCAGGCAGGTTTTCAGACTCAGCCGCGTGGCTTCAACATCGCTATGGACGATGGTGCACCAGTCATCACGGTTAGCCCGAACGTCGTCCAGCCAGCTATTCAGCGCCTGATTGAAGGCCATGGTTTTCTCGCGCTGAGGCCAGCTCATCTGGTTAGCGCTGTAAATATCCTGACCGGGCTGTGGCATCTGTACGGTTTGCTGCGTCGACATCCGGGAGGTCACCGACCAGGTATCAGAGTTGCCATCCCAGGAAGGCATCACCGGGAAGCCCGCGCCGCGCAGGGCGATATCCCAGGTGGCATCAAACAGGCAGGTTTTCCCGTTTAACTCAAAAGTTACTGTGTCATGAAATCCCTGGGTTTGCGGCAAAATAGCCAGTATTTCCGGAGGAACGGGTAAATCAGCCCAGTCAAACTGCACCAGTTTTCTCTTCGCCGTAATCCCACCGGCAACCAGCAATCGTTCGGCCGCGGCGGCTTTATGACGACAGTCGCCAAAACCCTGCTCAAACAGGCTCATGCTTTGGTTATTCCATGACCCAAGCTGATAGGGCACGCGCCTGACCAGTTCAAAAATGGCTCTCCGCAGTTCCGTTGAGCCCGGCTGAAGCCCGAGCGACTGCAAAATCCAGCCCGGCGTTATCGTCTCCTTAGCAGTGCGGCGAGCAATAATTCTTTGCCATGTATCACTGACTTTTTCGGCCAGAGAGGCTGCCAGGGTTTCCCCCGGCAGTAATGTTGTCATCAGCAACGCTCCTGTGGTGGTGAGAAAATGTCTGCGCGTCAACATATCGGGCGTTACACCTCCACGCTGCGACGAAGTGCCGACATAACCAGTGATTCACAGACCACTTCATCGTCCTGTTCCCGGTTTACGCCGGGGAAAACCATTTGACTCACTGGGGATGAACGAAGCCGGTGATAACGGGCAATCGCGCCATTCATTCCGCCCATTTGCTTACGTCTGACCAGCCGCAGTCCGTGCTCCCACGCGACTTCATCCATCGCGCTCGCCAGAACAGGATCATGGTTGAAGATTAAGACGCCATCCCCTTTCAGCAGACGGGCTGCGCTGCGAAGGAACGTTGTGTAGTCCTGCTCGAAATAGGCTGCGGCCTGGGAATAAATAATATCGACCCCACCGGCCTGAACGCCGCGATTTTCCAGTGCGCAGAGACCGGCTGCCGTCACGTAGGGATGCTCAGTCACCCCCTTTGGCAGCGATTCGTGCCATGGCGTGAGATTGGTGAAATGCAGGAATGCACTCTCCCCAAGCTGCTCCCTGAAACTCTGGGCAAGCCCGGAAATCGTCGCCTGATGGCTGGTCGCTTCTTCAGCACGAAAACCTGCCCAGGCAGCACCAATTTCAAGGAAGGTGACGGTACCGTTTTTGTGGTGAATATTTTTCGCATGGTGGGCAATGTCGAACCCAATTTCTCGCGCCAGACGAAAAGAACCACCGCTGGAGGTCCAGGGACCATCGAAACCAAAAGCAAGAATAGCTTTCAGCATCGAACCCGTTTCTTTGTGCATCATTTTCAGGAACGGAATGACCTTACGCCGCGAAGGAACAGGGACGTTCGGACGCAGTTTTTTGGCCTGGAGATCGCGATTCACGCCCATGCACAGTGTCTGCCAGTGCAGAGGGTTAATGCGATAATTAAGTTCAGTAAAATTACGCGCAATCTCACGACGCGCCTGTATGGAGTCTGTGTACATAGCTTCTCCGCTAAATCTGAAGTTGGTAAACGCCAGGCAGCAAACTGCTACCGGCAACAGCGATCAGATCTTGCGGGTGCTTGGAGGGCGGTAAATTATGTCCGTAGCCTTAACCGGGCTGCGAAGATCGGCGAGCGGCAACCATCTGTCTGCTATAGGAGAGAGGGTGATCTCCACAGAGGGCGGCTGCTGAGGGGTTTCATGGAAATGGTCTGTCTGATGATGGCCTGCGTGACCAGACTGAGGGATATCCGAGTCGTGGGAGTGATCCTGCACTGTCATGGTGACTTCTGCATCATGCAGATTCATCTCGTAACCTGTCAGGCCGTTGGTACCGTGTGACGCAAACGTGCCCATCGACGACATCATCATGCCAACGGCCATGATGACAATCATCAGAATATAACGGGGTGAACGTTTAAACATCAGGTACATCGCTGAGTGCTTCTCTCAATGGACAGTGACAACGGTTTAAAAATATTAGCATCCCCCTGGGGGGGATGTAAGAGGCTGGAGTGTAAAGTCTTGTATTGCCGAAGTGTGTAAAAAGGCCCGCATAATGCGGGCCTGATTAATCAGATTACGCGCTTAATGCTCTGGTATTCGCCATTGGTATCAAGCTGGATAGTAATCGTTTGTGAACCACGATTTCGCCAGAACCAGCCGTGCTTACCGTCAAAGGCGGCCTGCAACACACCATCCCTTGAGGTTATCTGCCGGTCCTTACCATAGCCGTGGTAAAACCCTTTCGGTGCGTTAACCGGATCGCCGTGTGCATCCACGTTGACAGGTCCAGAGCTTGTCCACTGGTAAGTCACCCGGGCATCCTTACGCATTTCCATCTTAACTTCAGCCGCCTCATTCGGTTTCAGAGTAATTAACAGCTGATTGCGCTGAGAACCGGCAGTTGGGGCTTCTGGCGCACGAGTTGTCGCCGGAACGCTCAGCTCCGGATAGTTGTTTTGCGTGATTGTCGGCGGGTTATCCGGCACCGGACGTTCATTCACCGGAGTGGTTGACTGTCCCCACTGGCTCGTACTCGCCTGTTTGTCCGTGGCGGCTTCCTCCGCCAGCTGCGTTTTGATTTCGCCCATCTGTTTAAGGCCCAGCAGACGGCCAACGCCCGTTGGATCGATACCGTATTCTGAAGGCATCACGATGGTTATCAGCAGCGTCAAAGCGACGATAGCCGCCAGAATAGTGGACTGCATCAGCTTCATCGCAGACGGCAGCTCTGCGCGGGTCGGTAAATCGGTGTTATACATTCTCTTTTCTCCCTCAGGCTAAAATGTAGCCACAAATCTGGTAACTCATTAACAGGAAACCGGCGCTCATCATCACTACGTTGGCGGTGTAGGCATGGCGGAAAAAGCTCGCCGTCTGCCGCCAGTAACTCATGATGATAAGGATGGCGCTCAGCGCCAGAAGCTGACCTATCTCGACCCCGACATTGAAGGCAATCAGGTTGACGAAAAGGCCATCGGGGGAAATTTCGAACTCCTTGATTTTGGTCGCCAGGCCAAAGCCATGGAAGAAACCAAAGATAAGCGTAGCCATCTTCGTATTAGGCTGAAAGCCAAACCAGCGCTGGAATGCGCCAAGGTTATCAAGGGCTTTGTAGACCACGGACAGTCCGATAATGGCATCAATGAGATAGGCGCTGACGCTGATATCAAAGAACGTACCAATAAGCAGCGTCGTGGAGTGCCCGATAGCAAACAGGCTGACGTACAGCCCGATATCACGCATTTTGTAGAGAAAGAAAATCACGCCGAACAGAAATAGCAGATGATCGTAGCCGGTGACCATGTGCTTCGCGCCAAGGTAGATAAACGGGATGATGTTAATCCCGGTGATTTCCTGAATGTACCCTTTGTCGCCTTCGGCTACGCCATGTGCGGCCGCACCCTGGCTGTAGAAAAGCAATAACAATAAGAAAAACAGACAAGCCGAACGCGCCTGAGTCGAAAACAGGCCACCGCTCAACCGGCCTTGTAAATTAAGGCAGGTGTTCATACAAAATCCTTACAGTTTGAATAATAACGAATTAACAGCAGTTATTACGCAGACAGGGATCTCGGAGGGCGTTCGGGGGTGGCCTGTGGCATTCGCAGAATTTGTTCTGAACTCAGTGCAAACGTCGCGCGCATACCTGCGTTCCAGGCCTGCAAGGCAGTCAGAGTGAAGAGCTTGTTCAGATCGTGGGAATGATCGGCATTGAGGTGATGCACATTACCGTGCGAGTGGAACAGTAGCGGATCGTGTTCATTCAGCGGCTCATCGCTGTCGTGCTGATGCTCACTGACAGACGTTGTATCCTGAACGTTATACATAGCCTGTGGTTTTGCCATAAGCGAACTGCTCAGCACGGCAACAGCCATGATGATAAGCACGATTCTGGAAATGACTTCACGGCTAAAAAACACAGTCAACGACATCCTGGTGATACAAGGTAACAACGTGCGTAATGTATCTGTTTTGCTGACCGCATTTCAATAGGTCTTTTGGAGCCGGATGTTGTTTTAATAATTACTTGGCATAACTTCCGCTTTTTGGCGTCAAGCAATCGATACAGCTCTTACACATCAGTTGCATAGATCCAGTCAGCACATTGAGGACATATCTTCTCTCCATGCCAACAAACATGGCACCAGCAGCATCGCCATTGCCTTATCTTCGTGTTGGTAGGTCGAATGGGCTTTTCCGAAGTTGGGATGATTTTTAGCGAGGTTTGCTCTGGTGCTGTTTGTAGCTTGTTAAATCGACATGTTTTGAGCCGAGCAACATTGTTGATATGTCCCGGTAGGTGCACAAACGTTTTTGTAGATGTCAGTGGATCAACTTGAACGCCGATCTGCAGTTTGCAGTAAATACAATACATTGAATCAAAATCAACCTGTTGAACAGATTCTGGTGTAACCCATTCGCCCTTTGCGGTGACGGCATGAGTGGCTAAAACGAAGTAATTCATCATGAACTCCGGAGAAAAATAAAAAAGCCAGCATGGTTAGCTGGCTTTGTGTTTGGTTGAGAGATGTGGCTGGCGGTAACACCCTGACCAGCCCCTGTTCGATCAAGACTGGCTACAGCCAAATGACCGTTCCTCATTGCTGTATACTTTCGTACGTTCCTTTGCCAGATAGCTAAGGCGGTACATTAAACCGTTATATGACTCAGAGTAGGCTGGAGGATTATTGATATTCAGGTGATAACAGGGATTATCAGGGAAGTGAATCAGCGTTAAATATTCAGTAGCTAAAGGTAGCTTTAAAGCGCTCAACCATGCAGCCTGAATCATAGAGGCCACGTTATAATCATTCCCCGTATAATCACCGAGACCGAGAAAGGCATCCTTATTGAGGAATAACACCACATGCCAGTGTGGTTTATCACTTTTATCTTTATCAATTTCTTTAACCCAGGCGTAGCGTAAATGGCACGGATAGACTCTCATGCCATTTTTACTTTTGTTCTTCAGGAATATCTGTATACGGGCATCAAGTGCTTCAATAAAACGGGACATGAGTCCTTTATTCATATCGATGATGCAAGAAATGCTATCACCGGTATCTTTATAATTGGGTACATGAAGGTCAACACGAATGGCTGTTGTTCTTGGATGTTCACGCACAGCGTTATGAATGACATTCGACAATCGATGTAAGTAATGAGTGTTGAATGGTGCATGGTTCATATTGAGTGTATAGATATTATTCATTGTTTCTTTTCTCAGAATGAAGAGCATCATTGCTGATGCCATAATGTTTTAAAGGATGGGAGTGATATCACTTCAGATTGTTAGAGTGTAGATGCCATGTTTAACTGATAAACGTATCGGACATATATCACTGATGTGATATTAATGAAGTTTATGTGGTAATTATTGTTGCTTATTTTAGTGTGATACTTGGTGTTGATGTTTATATTACGCATGTATAGCAGGTATGTACTGATGAGTATATATTACCATACCAACACAACTGGTGTATTAAACGACCGCTGAATTCCAGGAGATATTCACATTCTATATTTAGAATTCACTCCGAAGTTAGCTGGTTTTTCATAAGGAAAGGGCTTACTTGTTTTCCTCATTAAAGATTACAATAGAACCAGAACGCGATAATTTAATCCTCTCCTCGATCCACTCTTTTACTTCACTTTCAATCCAGCGGGAGCTGCGACCAAACTTCACCGGCTTTGGAAACTTACCTTCATGCACCAGCTTATAAAACCATTTATCAGATAACCCTGTCAGTTCAGTAATGAACTGCATGCTAACGAATTTATCTTCGTGAATATTAATAGTGCTCATGACATGTTTCCGTAATTTATCAGGAGGACACCGGTCGGCATCCTTTCATGTCATTGGTCGCGTATGTACGATTTTACATTCCCAGTGATCTGGGCAGCATTTGAAAAGCTGCAACCTTTTACTGCAGATGCTCAGAAGTCACCCTGTCGTCACACTTTGATAAACTGGAAGCAGAAATCCATGCTGAAATCACATCCATAAATATGGTAAAAGCCCTGACGTTACGAGACTTACAGGCCAGTCATGTACTACATTTTTTACTACATAAAAAACTACGTTTATAGCTATGAAAATAACTAGTTTTCACTCTTCTTTTTTGACTATTTTTATACCTGACCTTATGATGATTGAAATTTAATCGAAACGTATTACAGGACGTAACTTGTGGAAAATTCACTGCACAGTGCAATAATAAATAACAGGAGGGCCATGAGATTATTCTTGTGGTATCTATCTGATCAGGATCTGGCCATACTGACCAATAAACTGGCATCAACTAAAAACATTTACAATGCAGATGACATATTTGGCAGTAATATTGAAATCGCTGAAGAGGCAATTAATCAGGCTGTGCGACTGATAAAAGATAATGAGGTTAAGAGGATCTACACAATAGATTTTAATGAGTTTAAATCACTCCAGATACCCGCATCTGAATTTTCTTGGGTAAAAAAATCACCTGATGCTTGCTACTTCACATGGCTGTTTATCAAAAGCCAGATACACGATTCATTCAAATTGCTTGAGTTGGACGTTTTTATAGTTGGTAGAATAAGGAACCAACGCTATCCCAATATACATGATTCCCTTTACAATAAACTGGAACTGGATGCTTACCCTGTCGATAATAAAGAGCGTCTATCAGTTATAGAGGATTTTTTTGACCGTGCACCTGCGACCCTTAAAGCCAGGCTCGATCTGATGCGCCAGATTCGTAACAAGTGGGAGGAAATTTATCCTTCGAGTATAAATTTCCCTCTTTCACCAAAAAGCAAGAAAAAATGCGACTGGGCATGGAAATACATTCAGAAAGATAGAAGTCGAATGAATACCCGGAGAAAAGACCGTGAGGGGCATTATACAGGAGAAACCAATCCGGCACCTTTTACTAACAGCAGTATGCTGTCCATGCTGAGGCCGTCAGGCTCCTTTGAAAAATACATGGCTGTTAAGTTTTATTTTTTGTTCATTTATTTGTTTTTAAAAGATGAACTATTTATGCAACGTTTTAAAAAGGCATGGCAGGTACATCAGTACAGAGCAACTTCTGATACCAGAGAAAGAAAAGCATCTTTGCGTGCCCGGATAAAGAATAAAACATCCGCGCCCAATCCCGTTTCTGAACCATTTACAGTCACAACACTTACCGAGCTTGCTACTATCAGTAACATGTCCTTCATACCGGAAATACAGTCCTATAGCCAATATGCTCCGGTCAATGAAATAACGGAAAAGGAAGAAAAGGACTGTCAAACTCATAATGCAACGGTACTGCACGCCTCTCCTACTGATAATTCCAGCGATGGCCAGGTTACGCATATTTCCATTGGGGAAGCTCTGAAACGTATGGGGAAATTACCTCGCAGTGATGAACACTCAGCACCGATGCCAGATAAAAATCCGGGCTCAACCTCAAAAAAAATCTGGACGAGGTTGCAAAAAGCGATGATGGAAGGTGACAAGGACGAAGACTGAGCATCCCCGCGTTCTGACGCATCCCATTTTTTTTCAGACCTGTATTACCACGGTGAGATCATTCCGGACAGATTCTGGAGTGTCTCACCGCATTGATCTGCAACACCGATCGATACTTCAAATAATGATAGTCACTACCTATCGATAGTGAATTATTGATCGTTATTTGCATAGATAATAACGATCAATTCCTGGTAACTGATCAGTAATAACGATTATCCCGCCCCGGACAAAATGCATACGATCGAATGGCCCTTTGTACTACAAAAGGCCATTTTTCGTTTGTAAAACAATAGTAAGGAATTTCTATGTTGAAGATCACATCTGTACTTCTTTTCGGTGCAACATTGTTTAGCTGTGTTGTGCACGCCATGGGCCAGGAGCAGCAATGGGGCAACTGGTTTGGCACTGTCAATGCGATGGAGTTTGAACTTAACGCCGACAATAGCGCCGGAGAACGTATGACGATCACCTGCCGGGACAGCAATTTGATAGTGAGCTACAGCGGGTCTGATAAGGAGCCAATGGATATACCAGATAATGGACAAGAATCCATGGGAATCAATATCAACGCTGTTCATTACCCGCTAGATGAGACGGCTTTTATAGCGCTCAAAAACACAGGCAACCATGGGCAAATTGAAATCACCCGGATGAATAAACCCGTATCTCACCCGTTCAAAACCGCAGGGCTCAGGGACGCTCTGTCGGACCTCAACTGGGAAGACTGCATCAGCCATTAATCACCCCTTCCAGTAACTCATGCTCCCACATTGTTAATCATCAGTAAGGATATCTTTTATGGCGACATTCATTTCACGCCTGGTTTTAGTCTGCACCCTTTCGCTCCCGGCATTCAGCTCTGCTATCACTATTCAGGGGAACATTCATCCTGAGCGCTATACCTTCTTTCTGACAGAAAAAGGCGGCGAAATGCTGCGGGACATGAACAACGAGGCCGTGAACGTAAAACATAGCGGAAAGGCCAGTGCTTCGGTTGATGCGCAAAATAAGGCTGCGGCTGCAAACATATCGCCCCTGCTGTACCCGGGTGCACCGCTGGAGCAAAACTTTATCCGCTACGACGGTAAGCCAGTGAAAGCTCTGACCTGCCTTATTACCACCCGCACCATGCCGGGCCAAAATAAAGACTATGCATGGGAGGAAACTTACTGCCTGGATGAAACTGGTGCAGCCTACATTGGCACTAAAGGCTGGCCGTCTCGTACTATTTTCAGTAAGAGCTGTGCAGTGGGCGCTGCTGACTGCCCTGTTTACCTGAGCATGAACAACGACCCGCCAACCATGCGTAACGACGCTGTTCAATATGTTCCTTACAGCCGCGAGCGCGTAAGTGGGCAGACAGGACGTAGCCCTGAGCCAAAACTAACGACGACTGAAACCGTCGCTGAGCAGGACGGTTATGTAGTGAGTTTTGTTAAAGCCAGCAACTGTGCAGACAATAAACTGATTGTGAAAAATAAAAACTCAGGGAAAACTGCTGCAATTGCAGGATTAAATGGTTGCACTTTTGATCCGAAGAATAATGCAGTAATTATCTTCCCTCTAAATGAATACGTCGGCGTTTACAGTGGTCCCACAAACGCTTCTGAGGAAATAGCTTCCGTCGATCTCCCCTAATTATTTACCCGGTCCGGTATACGCTACCCGCGATACCGGACGTATTATGGACAGTCCTATGAAATACCCGAAATTCCCTGACGATATAGATACACAATCACTGGATCTGACCTGGCCCGTTGTTTTTAGCGTTGCAGGACTCACTCTGCTAAGGAGTAAGTCGGTCGTATGCCAAACATTGGGAGCCAGCCTGATGACCCTTAGCCTGATAAGGCTCATAAAAAAACTCGCCACTCTTGCCTGAAAAAGCCCCTATCTGGCAACACGGTTTGTGTGCAAGCTCCTGGATCACACGTACTATCGCCTTCCGACGTTCACCTGAAAGCTAATTCTCGACAAAAGCTGAAGCGCTCCTTTATCAAAGGGCTGGCTGCAATAGCAGAGGACAGAATTAATGATGATGCCTTTGTTTTATCGGTGTGCAGCAAAGCGTATGAACGCTTGCCTCTGATCATAAGGCGAGTCGTGAAGTACGAATGGTGTCTTCGATACTTCCAGTACAGTAAACCCTTTATTCTGCAGCGATTACAACATTACCAGATCGACAAGCTAACTCCGCCGACATTACCTGACAGTGAACTGTCGCCACAGCAAGACCAGCCACCAGCTTCTCCCTGAATAATTTATCTTCCATCCGAAGCCACTCCAGTGGAGTGGCTTTTTTATGCCCATTTTTAAAGGAATTAACTATGACACGTTTAGCCAGCCGCTTTGGTGCAGTCAACCTTGTACGTCGTGACCGCCCATTAACCCGCGACGAACTGGCCCATTATGTGCCAAGCGTCTTCAGCGAAGAAAAGCATGAATCCCGGAGCGAACGCTACACCTACATTCCCACTATTACTTTGCTGAATAACCTTCAACGTGAAGGGTTTCGTCCGTTCTTTGCCTGCCAGACCCGCGTCCGGGATGAAAGTAAACGAGAGCACACGAAACACATGCTTCGTCTGCGCCGGGAAGGACAAATTACCGGCAAACAGGTGCCAGAAATTATCCTGTTGAACAGCCATGATGGTTCCAGCTCTTACCAGATGCTGCCGGGGTTATTTCGTGCCGTATGCCAGAACGGGCTGGTATGCGGGGAGAGTTTCGGTGAGGTGCGGGTGCCGCACAAAGGCAACGTAGTCGAGAAAGTCATTGAAGGAGCCTACGAAGTACTGGGGATATTTGACCGCGTAGAAGAGAAACGCGATGCCATGCAGTCGCTTTTGTTGCCGCCACCCGCACAGCAGGCAATGGCGAAAGCAGCATTAACCTATCGCTTTGGTGAAGAGCATCAACCGGTGACGGAATCGCAGATACTTTCGCCACGTCGCTGGCAGGACGAGAGCAACGACCTGTGGACCACTTACCAGCGTATTCAGGAAAACCTGATTAAAGGTGGTCTTTCGGGGCGCACGATCAGCGGTAAGCGTGCTCATACCCGTTCGGTAAACGGTATCGACGGAGATGTGAAGCTCAATCGTGCTCTGTGGGTGATGGCCGAGAATATGTTGCATCTCGCGTCATGAAACTTTTTATCATTCTTCAGGCCCCGCTAAAAAACCAGCGGGGCCTTTTGTTTTAAGGAACCATTATGTCTGTATCCAATTTATCGCCGGTGTTTCCGGTAAACGAGCAGCGCGTAATGCGAAGGGCATTACGACTGGTTGAGAAATACCTGCGTCAACCGAGTGAGTCATTTACCTCCACCAGCCTCACAAAAACCTGGCTGCAACTGCAGATGGCGCACCTGGAGAGGGAAGTCTTCATCGTGATGTATCTCGATAATCAACACTGCCTGCTGGGACGAGAAACACTGTTTACCGGCACGCTCAGCCATACCGAAGTGCATCCCCGCGAAGTGGTTAAATCAGCCCTGAGACATAACGCTGCTGCGGTCATTCTGGCTCACAACCACCCGTCTGGTACGACAGAAATCAGCCAGCAGGATAAACATATTACTCAGAGGATTATGAAAGCGCTGGCACTGGTGGAAGTGCGCGTGCTGGATCATCTTGTAATCGGAAACGAGGTGGTGTCTTTTGCTGAACTTAGTTTGCTTTAAAGGAAGGTTTTCATGTCATTAATACCAGCCCATGAATGGGGGATAAAAAGCGATATTGTTCCACGGCTTGGAGTCAGATTAGTTCAGGAAGGCAACCGGCTGCACTATCTGGCTGACCGGGCTAGTATCACCGGTAAGTTCAGTGACGCCGAATGCCTGAAGTTGGATATCGTATTTCCGCATTTTATCCGTCAGATGGAATCGATGCTGACCACTGGTGAAATGAATTCTCGCCATGCCCACTGTGTCACTCTGTACCACAACGGTTTCACCTGCGAAGCCGATACCCTTGGTAGTTGCGGCTACGTATACATCGCCATTTATCCCACTCAACGCTAACAAATTTCACGAGAGCAAACATGAAAAATCTACCTGCTACAATTTCGCGGGCGGCGAAGCCCTGCCTGTCGCCCGTTGCAGTCTGGCAAATGTTACTTACTCGTCTGCTTGAACAGCACTATGGTCTGACACTGAACGACACGCCGTTCAGTGATGAAACTGTAATTAAGGAACATATTGATGCTGGGATTATCCTGGCCGATGCAGTCAACTTCCTGGTAGATAAGTACGAACTGGTTCGCATTGATCGCAGAGGATTTAGCTCACAGGGACAAGTACCATATTTGACCGTGACAGATATCCTTCATGCCAGAAGAGCATGTGGATTAATGAAAAGTTGCTCTTATCGGGAAGTAAGTAATATTGTTCTTAGTCATTCGCGGCAGTGAGGGGGTCTTCAAGAGCCGAGAAGATTTGCACGGTTTGTGAAGAAACTGGTGAGATTGGCGACTCAATGAAAACCTCATCGAGTCGCATGAAAAACAAGGTGGGGGCACAAAAGGGGGCATTTATAAAGATGAAACAAGAAAATATGTATATTTATCAATGGTTGGATGGGTTGTGTTATGTTCCTATTATCGCACCATTTTTCTATGTCTCCGGACTGATTTTTCCCATTTCCTGTACCAGGCTCAGGTCGTTTGATGTCATCAGCACGATGAGCAGCATCATCATCCCATTGTACTCAAATATATCTTCTGTATTACCGCTATCCTCCTTCCAGAAAAAGGAGCAGCGACAGCCGCTCCCTTCTGGCATCAGGATTTTGGGAACACCCAAACATGTTTTTCGGGTAACGCCAGGTGGCAGTGCTGAGGATCGCGAACTTCGTTGCCATAGGCGCGGATGACAAAATCATCAGCCACGGTGCGGAACAGGTACTCCCAGCGGTCACCGAGATACATGCTGGTGAGCAACGGGAGAGCCAACTGGTTTTCGCCTGGCCCGTCGGCCAGCACCACTCGTTCAACGCGGATCACCGCGGTGCCCTCATAGCCAACCTGAACGCCGTCGCCCGCCTGACCCCACAGAACCCAGTCGCGTCCTTCAATACGTGCTTTGCCGTCGCGCACGTCAGTGACTTTGCCATGCAGACGGTTGTTGCTGCCCATAAACTCAGCGGTGAACAGCGTTTTTGGGGAACCATACATCTCTTGCGGCGTACCCTGCTGTTCAATTTTGCCGTTGTTGAGCAACAAAATGCGGTCAGAAATCGACATCGCTTCTCCCTGGTCATGCGTCACCATCAGCGCGGACAACCCGAGATTAATAATCAGCTCACGCAGGAATACGCGCGCTTCTTCCCGCAGTTTTGCATCAAGGTTGGATAATGGCTCATCGAGCAGGATCACGGGTGGGTTATAAACCAGCGCCCGGCCAATCGCTACACGCTGTTGCTGGCCGCCAGAAAGTTGATGCGGATGGCGCTTACCCAGATGTCCCAGGCCCAGTTGATCCAACACACCCTGTACCCGTTGGTTGATCTCTGCGGTGGAGACTTTGCGCAACTTCAGCGGGTAGGCCACATTCTCAAATACGGTTTTATGCGGCCACAAGGCATAGGACTGGAACACCAGCCCCAGATTACGCTCTTCGGCTGGGATTTCGCTGCGCGGGGTGCCGTCGTAGACCTTGTTGTTGCCGATGGTAATTGACCCTTGTGTCGGTTTTTCCAGCCCGGCCACCGCGCGCAGGAGGGTGGTTTTACCGCTACCGGACGGTCCCAGTAACGAAACCACTTCGCCCCGTTTGAGGTCCATGGTCACGCCCTTTAGCACCGGGTTATCACCGTAGGTTAAGTGCAGGTTCTCGACCGATAATTCAATCATGTAATTTCACTCCAAAACGTAGGGCAATACCCAGGCCCACCACCACCAACAAAATATTGATAAACGAGAGTGCGGCGACGATGTCGATAGCACCTGCCGCCCACAGAGATACCAGCATCGAACCGATGGTTTCCGTGCCTGGCGACAGCAGATAGACGCCCGTTGAATACTCACGCTCAAAGATCAGGAACATCAGCAGCCATGAGCCAATCAGCCCATAACGCGAAAGCGGAATGGTAACGTGGCGGGTAATCTGCCCACGCGTCGCACCGGTGCTGCGTGCCGCTTCCTCCAGCTCTGGCCCCACTTGCAGCAACGTTGAGGAGATGAGGCGCAGGCCGTAGGCCATCCATACCACCGTATACGCCAGCCAGACGCTGAAAATGGTGCTACGCAGCGAGCGCAGCCAGACAATCAGCGTGTCTCGCAACCACTGCGACCACGGCATGCCGGATAACCAGCCGGATTTCAGCGCGTTATCGAGCCACATCGGTAAGAACAGAAACACCCACAAAAACGCCAGACCCGCGAGCAGGCCCGGCACCGCACGGGGCACCAGCACGCTGTAGTCTAGAAAACGCGTGGTGTTATCCGGCTTGCGGTGCATCGCGATACCGATAAACAGATAGCAACCTACCGCCAGTGCGCCGCCTATTACGCCAATCGCCATGGAGTTGACGATGGCCCGCAACAGGTTCGGCTGTTCCCAGATGGTACGGAAGGTGCTAAGCGACAGCTCATCCCACAGCGACACACCCACACCCCAGTTGGAGATAAACGCACGCAGCACCACACCCATCAACGGTACGCCAATGGTAATGGTCAGCCAAAACGCGACCACACCACCCGCTATCCAGCGCCATTTACCCAGCGGTAACGCGCGGGCCTGCGAGGCTTTACCCTTCATGGTGACGAAGCGGTTAGCGGTACGCATCAGGCGACGCTGTAGCATGACCAGTGGGATGGTCAGGCAGATCAGCACCACGGCAACGGCCGCCATCAGGTGATACGACGGCGTACCCAGTTTATTGGTCAGCTGGTACAGGTAGGTCGCCAGCACCATGTTGCCTTCCGGATCGCCCAGCACCAGCATTAGACCAAAGACTTCCAGACCGAGGAAAAACAGCAGCACAACGGCGTACAGAATCGAGGGGCGAACCATCGGCAGGCTGACCGAGGTCATCACCTGCAGCGGGGAAGCGCCGGAGATACGCGCGGCTTCCTCCACGTCTGAGCTCACGCTGCGCAGCGCTGATGAGATATACAGATAAGCGTGCGGTACGTGTGTCAGGCCTGCAATGACCACGATGCTCGACATGTCGTAGATATTCCACGGCACGAAGCCAATCAGCGATTGTGCCCACAGTGACAGGAAGCCTACCGGGCCTGCGGCCACCACATAGCCAAAACCCAGCACCATCGGTGAAACAAAAATAGGCACCAGGATCAGCGGCTCAATCAGACGTCTACCCGGTAGGTCGGTACGTACCATCAGGAAGGCCAGTATGCCGCCCAGAGGAATGGCGATAATGACCAGACCGAATGCGAGGATAAAGCCGCTTTTCAGCGCTTTATAGAAGTCAGGGTCGGTAAAAATAAAGCCAAAGGATTCAAGGCTCCAGTCCTTTGCCGGCGAGAAAAACGGCGCGGACAGAAAGCTTTGTATCACGATGAACGACAATGGCGTGTAGATAACCAGCGCGGTTAACAGCACGACGATGCCGCGCGGCAAGCTTTGCCACTTTCTGCGTAATGCATTCATAAGCGAGATCCGGTAACACGAATTCAGGAAACGAGCACCAGGCGCACCAGTGAACCGTGCACCTGGTTCTGGCTCTTATTTGGCCGCGGCTTCACGCCATTGTTTGATGTAGTCCAGACGTTTCTTCGGTTGCAGGTATTCAAGTAATGACTCATCAACCGGGATCGGCTTCAGCGCGCTACCCAGCATTTTGGTCATACCGTCGATGTCATTTTTACCTTCGATATCGTTACGGATAGAGGGAATATCGGCCTGGTTGGCGAGGATGTTTTGCCCTTTTTCAGACAGCACATAGTCCAGCCACAATTTGGCAGCATTGCTATGTTCTGCCTGCTGGCTGATGAAAGAAACTCGTGACAGCACCAGGGTGTAGTCCTTCGGATAGGAAATACCCAGTGACGGGTCGTTTTTGGCACGCGCTTCGGCGTAAGAGCCGAGGATATTATAACCAATCAGGTTTTCACCCGATGAAACCCTCTCCATCATCGTACCGGTGGACGATTGCACGGCTAACCCGCCTTTCGCCACGTCGGCCAATGTTTTGAAGTAGTTCGGATCGGCCTTGTAATCCAGCACCGATAGCATGAAGCCAACCCCGGATTTTTCGATATCGTAGGTGGTGACTTTGCTTTTGAATTTATCCACCTGGCCTGCAATCAGCTTTGCCAGCGCGGCGTGAGAATCCGGAACCTCATTCGCCGGGATGAGGCGCTTGTTGTAAATAAACACCACCGGCTCGTAGGTGGTGCCGTACGCTTTGTTGTGCCAGACAGCCCATTTCGGTAGCTGGTTCTGCTCTGCTGAAACATACTCCATGGCATAGTCGGTCGCGAGCTTCATCGCGGTATCCATAGAGGAGCTCCAGATGACGTCACCGCTGCCGCCGCCAGCAGCCTGTTCGCTGATATAACGGTTATACAGCTCGGTGCTGTTCATATCGTTATATTCAACTTTGATGCCCGGATAGGTGGCTTCAAAGCCCTGAATCAGCGGCTCCGCCGCTTTGGTATCCGTTGTGGAGTAAACCACGACTTTGCCTTCTTTGGTGGCGGCATCAACCACCTTTTGGTAGTCAGCCGGATACCCCTGCGGTAGCGCGGACAGGGCAGAAAACGACATGAAAACAGCAGCAGGGATCAGAGAGATGCGGAATGTGTTTGTCATTATTATTAACCTTCTAGTTACACTTTGGGAACTAAAAGTCAACATAGCGGATGAGAGGGGAGAGACAAGAGGGGGAAGAGAGCCGGCTGGTGGAAATGTGATTGCTGGCGTTGTTTCGGTAATTAACACCATAGAAACCGTGAGCGCAGGGATTTGAGAGAACGGAATGCTCACCGCTGTAGGCCGGATAAGCGAAGCGCCATCCGGCACTATACGGAACGCAGCCGGATGGCGCTTCGCTTATCCGGCCTACGGAGTTGTCAATCAGCCCCCTTCCGGTACAACCGCCTTGGATGCCCAATATTCCCATACTGAATCTCAATCACAACAAACCCAATCTCCACGCAATACTCCAGATAGCGGCGACCCGTAGTTTTACTGATCCCTGCGTCTTTCACCACCTGTTCGACTGACCAACTGGTGTCAGGATGTTCGCTGAAAATACGCTTCACCCGCTCAAGCGTTGCAGGTTCAATGCCCTTTGTTGATGGCTGGGTTGATGCCTCACCCGCGGGTAAATTGAACAGTTTATCCAGTGCATGTTGGTCAACAACCTTCACCTGCCGCAGAGTGTGTACCAGCAACATAAAGCGCTCCAGCGAGGCCCGCAGACGGTGGGAAAATACGGGTTTTAGCAGGTAGTCAAACGCGCCGCTGCGCATAGCATGGCTGCAGGTTTGCATATCGCTGGCGGCGGTGATGAATATCACCGAGCATTCAAACTGTTTGAGCAGTGGGCTATCAATAAGCTCAACGCCCTGACCGTCCGGCAAATAGTTGTCCAGCAGCAGCAGACGTGGCTGATGGAGGAGGAGCAGTTCGCGGGCCTGTTCCAGCGATCCCGCGATTCCCACGATGCGCAGATGGAAGTTTTGCTCAATAAACTCCCGATGCAACTGTGCGAGATGCGGCTCATCTTCAACAATAACAACCTCAAGAGGGCGGATATCAGTCATGGGAAGATCCTGTTGAAAGAGAAATCTGGAACGGGATGAAAACCGAAAATACGGTACCCTGTGGGATGTTATTGCTTATTTCGATGCTGCCACCTGCCCGACGAACGTAGCCCACGACCAGGTACAGGCCAATACCATGTTCTGAACCGGTGAGTTCACTGCTGTCAGTGGGTTTACTGGTAAAGCCTTGCTCAAAAATATGCGGCTTCATGGCCTCATCAACGCCACAGCCCCGGTCAGCCACTTCAATCACCAGTTCGTGGTTGCGATCCGATATATACACTTCCACCGGCGCGGTACGTGCTGGCGTTTTCAGCGTGGCATCGACAGCGTTGTCCACCAGATTACCAATGACTGACATCAGCTCCGTTTCGCTCAGTCCTTCCGGCAGGCGCGAGAGCTGGCAGGCGGGATCGAAAACCAGCTCAACGCCTTTCTCGCGGGCACCGACATATTTCCCCAGCAGCAGGCCGCACAGCGCCGGAGAGACAAACTGCCTGGAGAGGAAATCCAGCACCTGCTGGGCCCCCTCTGACTGTACCTGGATATAACGCAGCGCATCGTCATAGCGCTGCATTTGCAGCAGACCGACGAGCGTCGCCGTCCAGTTGAGCTGCTCGTGGCGCATGATGCGCAGGTTATCGGCATAGCGGGTCACCTGGCTGAGTTGGCTGCTGAGCGTATTGATATCGTTCTTATCGCGGAAGCTGAATACCCAACCGCTTTGGGTGCCCGGCTCGACTTCAATAGCCACGCGGTTGACGATGGTTTCCCGTTGATTCAGGACGGTAATATGATCGTGATGGCGGCTGTCATAAGCGGTATTGCCTGGCGCGAAAAACGACGGTGGCAGTTGAATCACCTCATCCAGCGGCTTGCCGAGCAGCGCTTGTTCACTCTGGCGAATATTGAGCATCTCCCTGGCGGCGCGGTTGATGAGTATTAGCCGCTTATCGGCATTCACCGCAAACACACCTTCGTACATGGCCTCCAGTAACGCCTTTTGCTGTAGCACCAACTGGGCGATATCTTTGGGTTCCAGGCCGAACATCTGTTTTTTCAGCGTGCGGGTCAGTAACCAGGAAAAAATAAACAGCAGCAGCAGCAGGGCAAGGCCGTACATTCCGGTGCGCCACAGCAGTCGGGCGTTGATATTGGCGATGTAGGAGGTGAGGTAACCGACGGAGACAATGCCGATTACCTGATGATGGCTATCGAAAATAGGTGCCTTACTGCGTAACGAGACACCGATCCCGCCCTTACGCACCGTGATAATGGTTTTGCCCTTCAGTACATCAGCATTGTCGCCGCCGATCATCGGCAGGTTAAGGCGCTCCGGGGATTCTGAGTGGTAAAGATGCTGTTCACGCGCATCACCAATCACAATATAGCTGGCGTCGCTTTCGGCACGCAGCGGCTGAATCAGTTGTGCGATACCGGGAATATCCCGCTGCTGTACTTTTTCTGCCAGACCGGGAATCAGGGCAATTTCGCTGGCCTGTACGCGCGCGCGTTGGCCCAAATCGTGGTGCAACTGACGGTCGATAAAGTGAAACAGCAATACGCCAAGCAGCGCCAGCAGAAGGCAGGAAAAAGCCACCAGTGAGAGGAACAGCTTTACCTGAAAGGACAATCTGAGTTTCATGTAGTCCGCAGCGGCCAGAGCAGAAAGGGTCATCTGAAAAGCCTATCATGCGAAAATACGAACCGTAATCGAGGGACGACAGAGTTGTGAACTGCCTACATTCTCCGCAAATTTCTGAGGCAATAAACGGTATGTCGACGATGCGATCCAACGACTGTATCCATTGAAAATGCGCATCGTTGACGGTGATTTTTTTGGCGCTTCCGGTCTATGACTCTGGGTGTCCGTCGATCGCGGCCTTCAGATCGCGATACTCTTCGCATTGGGTGCCGCAGATATTCTTAATGGTTGCCAGCTCCGCTTTCGCCAGGTCGGGGCGGCTTTTAACCATCCATGCTTCCCCAAGATATTCGCGCACTCTCGCATAGTGCGGATCAAGGGCAATCGATCGTTGGTAGTAACTTATCCCTTCATCCGTACGCCCTAGCTTGCGTGTCGCGTAGCCTCGATAGTTCCAGGCTTCACGCGTATTGGGCTGCTGTAAGGTATCGAGTAAATTGATGGCATCCTGATAATGGCCGGTTTTCGCCAGGTGATACGCATACTGCGTTTTATCCTGATCGTCGATCATGCTGCTTTTTTCTGGCAAACATTTTTGGGTTTTGTTGTCGTAAACCTGACCCTTCGGGCATGTTGGTGTGGTGGTATCGTCATTTCCCATGGCGCTGGCTGCAGCGGAGTAGAGCAGCCCGCCTGAGATCAGGCAAATCAACGGCAGTATTTTCGTCCTGGCGTGCATCTTCATGGTCCTGTCCTCTCGGTATGAGTGAAGGTTCTTGCATGCTGTAAACCGCGCAGACCATGCTTTATTCATTATCGATGCCTATAAATTGACCTGCCGTTTATTTTTAATACACCGCTTTATTAGCAAAGAAGGAGGAGCCGCTAACGAGGCTGTTGCTGGGTCGCACAGTGAATACCGCCGCCACCGGCCGCGATACCGTCGATATTCAATTGAATAATCTCACGCCCGGTAAATTGCTCCTGCAAAATATCGCGCGTGTTACGGTCCGTGCGTTTATCGCCAAACTCCGGCGCAATGACCGCATCATTACACAGATAGAAATTGATATAACCGGCGGCAAAATCACTGTTCGCATAGCTCTGGCGAATAGTTGATGGTCCTTCCAGCGTGATCACGTTCAGGTGCCGTCCTTTTGCATCTGTGGCTGTGCGTAAGATTTCCAGATGTCGCCGGGTTACAGCGTAGTCAAACGATGTTGGGTCCTGCTCAAGACCCGCTACCACCGTACCCGGATGTGTGAATCTGGCGTAAAAGTCCGTATGGCCGTCGGTAATATCCTTTCCGGCAATACCTGGTAGCCAGATGATCTTATCCAGTCCCAGCAGGCGCTTTAATTCGGCTTCACATTCAACTTTACTGACGCCCGGGTTGCGGTTGGGATTGAGAACACAACTTTCGGTAATAATGGCTGTCCCTTCGCCGTCTACCTCTATCCCGCCACCTTCAAGGATCAAGGTTGAGCGGATAAATTCAGCTTTAGCATAATCTGTGACAAATTCAGCCACTTCGGCATCGCGATCGTGTTCCTGCTTCTCGCCCCAGCCGTTGAAGTTAAATCCAACGCCACCGGGCATGCCGTGGGGGCTTTTCACAAATACTGGTCCGGTATCGCGGATCCACAGATCGTCAATTGGATGAACCAGCAGGTTAACTGATGGCCCACATAGTTTTGCCGCGAGCGCGTGGTCTTCTTCGCGCACCAGCATATTCACGGGTTCAAAGGCGGCAATGGTGTTCGCGACCAGCGCCAGATTTTTCCGTACCACGGGAAGCAGGTGAGGTTCCCAGATAGCCACACTGGCACCAAACGCCATCCAGGTGGCAGCATGAGGTGCTCCTTCATCCGGCATCTGCCAGCGGCGGCTCTCTGCTGCGCAGGCAACCTGGCTTAAACTGATACCCGTCATGCTGGCGAGTAGCATACTCGTTGACGTCACCAGGCTCTGCCTGACAAATGAACGTCTTGTTATCATGGGATTAACCTTTGCGTATATTTATCTGATATTGGATGAATAAAATAATAATAGATAATTAATGCTCTGCGTATTTTAAATATTGAATAATAAATAAATTGATTGCGGGTAAGTTTCATGCGGAATATAGCACAGGAGATATTCGTTGCAATCTCTTAGTTTTATATTATGAGTGAAATTGACTACTATTAAAATTTCTCAACTATATATTTATATATAATTTATATTTATCAGCATGAACATGTGTCACGCCGTTGGCTCTGAAGCCTCGTCTGACGGGCCTTGTCGCGGATTGTGATCTGGCCGGTTGTTCTGTTGTATTTATTAATGCCATGAACCGTGTGGACTATAGTAAAGATGGCCGTTATTTCTCATCATTAATAACCGTGAGTGGGGGATGTGCATGAAGAAGATACTGATGCTGGTCGGAGATTATGTCGAAGATTATGAAACGATGGTGCCTTTTCAGGCTTTGCAAATGCTTGGGCATCGTGTGGATGCCGTCTGTCCGGATAAAAGTCAGGGTGACTACGTTCAGACCGCCATTCACGATTTTGATGGGGCGCAGACCTACAGTGAGAAACCCGGGCATCGCTTCACCTTGAATGCGAATTTCTCTGATGCGCGCGAGGCGGATTATGATGCCTTGTTGATCCCTGGCGGGCGGGCGCCGGAGTATTTACGTCTGAATCCGGATGTCATTCAACTGGTACAAGACTTTAACTCTGCGGGTAAACCTATCGCCGCGGTGTGTCATGGCCCGCAACTGCTGGCGGCAGCCGGAGTGTTAGAAAACCGGACCTGCAGCGCGTATCCAGCGTGTGCGCCAGAAGTTCGGTTGAGCGGTGGGCATTATGCCGATATCGGGATTGACCAGGCGCACGTCGACGGTAATCTGATTACCGCGCCGGCATGGCCTGCTCATCCTGCCTGGTTGGCTAAATTTGTTGAAGTATTAATGAAGTAACGGGTACCGGCTTTGCAGGTCGGTATAACCCATCCGGCTATACCGACTGCAAAAAATTACCGTTGCATGAGTGCGAATACTCCCCAGCCGAGATATTCCCGGGTGAAGGTGACATGGCGTCCCGGTGACGTCCTCAGTTGCTCTCTGACTTCCTGCGCAAAGTCATCATTTGGGTTCGCCTCCAGCCATCGACGCATCGTCAACCACTTAGCGGCTTCGTATCGATCCCAGCCTTCCTGGTCTGCCAGCACCATTTCAACCAGGTCGTAGCCCAGTTTGTCGAAAAACGAAACGAGGTCGGCAAGGGAAAGAAAATCGGCCACCGAGCCGGCTCCGCATGCCTGGGCAATATCTTCTGCGGCGGGCATTTGACGCCAGTACGGTTCACCGATCACGATGATTCCGCCAGGTTTGAGGCTCTTTGCCAGCAGCGTGATTGTCCCGGCGACACCGCCTGCAATCCACGTTGCGCCGACGCAGGCAGCGATATCGCATTTTTCATCCGCGACATAACCTGCCGCATCGTTATGGATAAAGCTCACGCGATCGGTGACGCCCAACTGTTCCGCGCGTTGTCTGGCTTGTGCGCTAAACAGTTGGCTCATATCAATACCGATCCCCGTAATGCCATGGTCGCGTGCCCAGGTGCAGAGCATCTCACCGGAACCACTGCCCAGATCCAGAACACGGGTTCCTGGCGTCATACATAGCGCCTGACCTAACGTGGCATATTTTTGCGCGGTGAACGGATTATGAATGCGATGAGCGCTTTCGCTGATCGTAAAAATCTTGGGAATATCCATCACTCTCTCCTTAGCGATTATCTAACTGGGCGCGAACATTGTTTAATCCGGTGGTGTTGATGCGGTAGGGCTGACCATTGACGGATTTGATCAACTTTTTGGTTCTGAGCTTTTTAAACACCTCAAGCGTGCAGTCGCAGAGCAGCAATCCTTCACGGCTATAACATTCAACGGATGTGACGCGGCCAGCGCTGTCGCGGACGTGCGCAATGCGGCCACCTTTGGCGAGAACGTGTAAGGTACGTTGTTCCTGACGGGATAAATTCATACTGGGAAACCTGTTTAATCATCATGTGCAAAACGTGCAAACACACAGCGGTGTCCGCATTCGATTTCAGCGCATTGATAACCAGTCCGGCCTGATAAGGTCGGCAAACTGATTATCTGATGATGACATTCTCCAGCATCAAAGCCTCGGGTTGAGTTGAAAGGTATTTACACGGTGTATGATAGCAGTGGAATGTTGGATGGGAATCTTGCGCCAGTAAAAGTGTGACCCGCAACGGAAAAATGGCCTGGAAGGACATCCCGTCGCATCGAATAGCTTTAAATTGTTGTAATGTTATTAACATATTAAATCATTAAAATATTTTATAGTTAAATGGCTTTAGGAAATATGAATTTGAGTTATTCTGCACTCTTCGTTCTTATATTACACGCTAATATATTAGCCTGATTTAAGCGTGTCGGGATTG
Organism: Citrobacter sp. MGH100; assembly: GCF_001034465.1. NCBI lineage: Bacteria > Pseudomonadati > Pseudomonadota > Gammaproteobacteria > Enterobacterales > Enterobacteriaceae > Citrobacter > Citrobacter sp. MGH100. The sequence continues at coordinate 2,430,010 of NZ_KQ089800.1, read as the reverse complement.
ATTGTTTTATTTATGATAAGCAGTATTTATTATAGCTATCGCAGGATGATGTTCTGTAAATTATTTCTGTTTAAGAATTCTCTCTATGGTGAGAAATGTGTATACTTGATTCTGCAAGAGACTCTTCTGTTATCATTAAAATTATAAGTATGTCCTTTACACCCGTATTTCCTCTACTCTGTATCTCTTCTCAGGGTAGAGGTTTTTTTACCTGTAATTCATCGGGTAGCACCTATTAATAATAATTTAACACCGTGCCAGGTGTTATTATAGCTACTATGACTAATGATGCCGGATATCATGATTTTATAATAGTACCGCGGCGTTTCTATTCCGTAATGAATTGTTCAGCTATCCCTCTGTTTACCAGGGTATAGTATAGTGGCGCTTATAATTGTCTGTTTTTCAGCGTGATATGTTTTTCTTGTCGTTGGGATAAATGTGACCTTGCTCATGGATTTTAATGCACTAAATGGCTATTTCTAGAGAAGTGCAAACGGTTGCACGTAGCTGTAATGGTATTCGTTCATTAAAAAAATATAGCGATGGTTTGCCTTGTGTCTTTATAGGATATGGAGACTTAAATGATTTCCATTATCTCTTGGGTAGACGGAAACTGTTATGGCTTCTGTTAGCTTAACACCATGTAAAATAGTCGTAAAAACAAGCAGGGAATATGATGTGATCATCAAAAAGGCGATTTTTGATTACAAGCATAACGATCGGTTTTTTATCTTCCTTAATATAAATCGTTGTCAGAACACTCATGAGATCAGTGGTCTGGGATGAGCGCTGATTTTATTTGACACTTCAGATGTATCCCTCTCTCGCTGCATGCAGGTATCTCCTCGCAGTACCCCATGAATGAAACATTAAAGGATGTCCCACAATGGATATTGTTGAACGCTTTATTAACTACACCAAAATCAATACCACAACCTCACGGGAAAATGGCGCAAATGGCATCATGCCGTCTTCCCCAGGCCAAATGGTGCTGGCAAAACTGCTCGCAGCAGAGCTTGAAGTATTAGGGATGCAAAACATTGAAGTCAGGGATACGGCGATTGTAACGGCAACATTACCTGGAAATACTGACGATAATATTCCTGTCGTTTCCTTTTTTGGACATCTGGATACCAGTGCCGAACAGACTGCAGACACGCATGCGCAACGCCTTCACTATAGCTGTGGCGATTTATGCCTGAACAAAGAACATAATATCTATCTGCGCGAAAGTGAATTTCCAGAACTGAAAAACTATATCGGTGATGACCTGCTCGTGACGGATGGAACCAGCCTGTTAGGTGCTGATGATAAAGCTGCCATCGCTGCCATCATGAATGCCATACAGTATCTGGTTGCACATCCGGAGATTAAACATGGACCGGTGAAGGTCGGTTTTGTTCCTGATGAAGAGCAGGGGCTACGGGGTGCCAAAGCTTTTGATGTTGCCGCGTTTGGCGCAAATTTTGGCTATACCCTGGATTGCTGCGGCATAGGTGAGTTTGTCTATGAAAACTGGAATGCAGGCGATGCGGAAATTATCTTCACCGGTCAATCTGCGCACCCAATGTCAGCTAAAGGTAAACTGAAGAATTCTCTGCTGATGGCGCATAAGTTTATTGCGATGCTGCCGGGCGGAGAAGCACCTGAATATACGGAAGGTCGTGAAGGATATTACTGGGTAAAACAGCTGCAGGGTAACAGTGCCCGTACCGTACTGAAACTGGATATTCGCGACTTTAGTGAAGAAGGTTATAAGTCCCGTATGGCATTTATTCGCCAGCTTGCAGTAAGTGCCTGTGCACTATGGGGCGAAAATAGCGTGGTCTGCCATTTAACCGATCGCTATGCGAATGTGTTTAATAGCCTGCAGGGCGATTCGCATTATCCTATTGATATTGCTATGCGTGCTTATCAGAAATGCGGAATCACTCCGCAACCTGTCGCCATGCGTGGCGGGTATGATGGCGCGGTTCTGTCGCAGAAAGGGTTACCGTGTCCGAATATTTTTACCGGTGCGCATAATTTCCATTCAATTTATGAATACTTGCCGGTGCGATCGCTACGGGCAGCCAGTGATGTTGTAGTCGCAGTTATTGAAGAAACCTACGCTGAGTTCGCCGAAGGGAGAACTCAGTCATGATTCAGGTAATAATTGCCCTTCTGGTTATCGTTGTGGTCGCTCGTCTGATCCTGAAGGGGTACCGGGCCGAACCCGTGTTATTTATCGCGGGTCTGGTGCTAATGATTTGTACCGGATTAACCGGATGGGGCTCCGTATTGCCGAAGGGGGTTGCCAGTACCGGGATTGCTTTTCTCGATCCATTTGAAGTTATGCGCGATCTGTTCAGCACACGTGCAGCCGATCTCGGTCTGATGATCATGGCGTTGATGGGATTTGCTCACTACATGGATCATATCGGGGCAAATGAAGCTGTGGTGCGCGTGGTGACGAAACCGTTACGGGCACTGAGATCTCCTTATATTCTGCTGTTTTTTTCCTACCTGCTTGCCAGTCTCCTGCAACTGGCCATCCCTTCAGCGACCGGGCTTGCCGTGTTACTGATGGGGACAATGTTCCCGATTATGCTGGGCCTGAGGCTCTCTGCGGCTTCGGCCGCCGGGGTCATCGCCACCTCGCTGGGGGTGGCATACACCCCAACAGCGATTGATGCCATCAGGGGAGCGAAAGCAGTCAATATGGATGTGGTGGAATACGTTGTTTACCACCAGGGGCCAGCAGCGCTTGCAACCGTACTGGTTGTCGGTGTTTGCCATTTTTTCTGGCAACGTCATTGCGATCGCAACGCGGGGACGTTACCTCGGGAAATCGGGAGCGCTGAGATTGTCGATTCAGGAAAGGCGCCGGCTTTTTATGCTGTGCTTCCCATGCTGCCTATACTGATGGCGGTAGGATCATCCGCGATGTTTGTCAGTGGAATTAATCTAAACATAATCACCATCGTGCTTATCGCAATGGCTATTTGTATGCTGATTGAATGGATACGAGCGCGTGATTTAAAGTCGGTGTGTGAAGGGTTCAGCCATTTTCTGAAAGGAATGGGCGCGGCGTTTACCGGTGTTGTGGGCCTGCTGGTCGCAGCCGGAGTTTTCGCGCATGGCATCAAAGTCATTGGTGCCATTGATCAGTTAATTTTGATGGCAGAACATGTCGGATTACCACCCTTTGCGATGGCCGTCGTCTTTGCGCTGGTGACGCTTGCGGCAGCAATTATTATGGGCTCGGGGAATGCGCCATTCCTGGCATTTGTTGAGTTAATCCCACAAATTGCCGCGAGCATGGGCGCTAACGCGGTTGCTATGATCCTACCTATGCAGCAGGCATCACATATGGGGCGGGCTATTTCGCCGGTATCCGGTGTTGTTATTGCGGTTTCAAGTGGGGCAAAAATTACACCTTTCGATGTAGTTAAACGTACTGCTGTACCGCTTATTGTGGGCTTTGTCACCCATACTTTGATTATCGGTATTTTCTATTAGTCGTAACTGCTGCAAGCAAACCTCCGGGGCACGGAGGTTTGCTTGATAATGTTATTTATAATCTCAAATAAAACTGGTTGTCATAAGTTATTATTTGTTTTCATCTTTATCGCATTATTCTTATTGTTCTACCACGGTGTCGTATATAGATGAATGATTAAGGAAGGTAATATGTTAATCTGGCGTTTTTTATACGTGAGAATTAATTAATCTGGATCATATTATGCTGGTTTTAATTGTAGTAGTTTTTTAAATGAAGTGATGCCAAGTCCAAATGTGATAACGATTTATCTGGGTGGGTTTTAAGTGGTCAGTGATTTAGGGAAGGTGCGAACAAGTCCCTGATATGAGATCATGTTTGTCATCTGGAGCCATGGAACAGGGTTCATCATGAGTCATCAACTTACCTTCGCCGACAGTGAATTCAGCAGTAAGCGCCGTCAGACCAGAAAAGAGATTTTCTTGTCCCGCATGGAGCAGATTCTGCCATGGCAAAACATGGTGGAAGTCATCGAGCCGTTTTACCCCAAGGCTGGTAATGGCCGGCGACCTTATCCGCTGGAAACCATGCTACGCATTCACTGCATGCAGCATTGGTACAACCTGAGCGATGGCGCGATGGAAGATGCTCTGTACGAAATCGCCTCCATGCGTCTGTTTGCCCGGTTATCCCTGGATAGCGCCTTGCCGGACCGCACCACCATCATGAATTTCCGCCACCTGCTGGAGCAGCATCAACTGGCCCGCCAATTGTTCAAGACCATCAATCGCTGGCTGGCCGAAGCAGGCGTCATGATGACTCAAGGCACCTTGGTCGATGCCACCATCATTGAGGCACCCAGCTCGACCAAGAACAAAGAGCAGCAACGCGATCCGGAGATGCATCAGACCAAGAAAGGCAATCAGTGGCACTTTGGCATGAAGGCCCACATTGGTGTCGATGCCAAGAGTGGCCTGACCCACAGCCTAGTCACCACCGCGGCCAACGAGCATGACCTCAATCAGCTGGGTAATCTGCTGCATGGAGAGGAGCAATTTGTCTCAGCCGATGCCGGCTACCAAGGGGCGCCACAGCGCGAGGAGCTGGCCGAGGTGGATGTGGACTGGCTGATCGCCGAGCGCCCCGGCAAGGTAAGAACCTTGAAACAGCATCCACGCAAGAACAAAACGGCCATCAACATCGAATACATGAAAGCCAGCATCCGGGCCAAGGTGGAGCACCCATTTCGCATCATCAAGCGACAGTTCGGCTTCGTGAAAGCCAGATACAAGGGGTTGCTGAAAAACGATAACCAACTGGCGATGTTATTCACGCTGGCCAACCTGTTTCGGGCGGACCAAATGATACGTCAGTGGGAGAGATCTCACTAAAAACTGGGGATAACGCCTTAAATGGCGAAGAAACGGTCTAAATAGGCTGATTCAAGGCATTTACGGGAGAAAAAATCGGCTCAAACATGAAGAAATGAAATGACTGAGTCAGCCGAGAAGAATTTCCCCGCTTATTCGCACCTTCCTTAGGAAAGATCAGCGCATCGAGGCACAATTACCAGGATGAACTTGAAACGTTTACCTGGAGTGCATTAGTTGCCGTGGGTATCGCAATACAGGACCAGAAGATTTACTCTAAAATATCAGAGCATCTCTTCATTATGAACTGGCTGGCGATTGCGAAAAAAAGGAAGATATTTTCAAAAACTATCGCCAACGAACTTCAGTGGTTAATAGAAGAGGGGAAAAGGAAAAGCATTAATGCCCAACTTAAATTTAAGATAGAGTATTTATATGCTACATCAAGTGGTGATGTCACAATGCAGAGTTACTATTTTAAATTTACTCATGTTATTGAAAATCTAAGGAATAATGGCTGGGAGAGTTTTCTTCTCACACCCGGGAAATGGCGTGATTTGAGTGAAGATGTTAAGGTTCGCAAAGGCAATTTTATTTTTATGGATGACACCCGACTTCAGGAGTGCTTTGGTACTCAGGGCGAGATATTAAAACCTTTCTGTCTTCGGGTTTATGGTGATGTCGAATTTGCAAAGTCGCTGTTCATCAAAAATAATCTTCCGGTTGAGTTTGTAAAGCATACTTCAAATGAGTTTTACTACTTTTATTTTAATCTGGATGGGTGATGAACACTGGCGATACATAAATGAAATTTGCCAGTCATAATATGTTGTTGTAGCCAGATTTTACATTCTGAGATATAAATCGCGATAGAGGGATCGGGGATGTTTACGCGAAAGTTAACGATCACGACTGAATGGATAAAGTTATCTGATGTTCCTGACCGTGTGTTCATCGCTTTTCGAGGGGTAATCGAAATATGCGAAAGTTCATCTGTTCCTGACGACAAGACTCCCCTGCTAAGGTTGGAAAATGAAATGGCGATTATCACGGTTGACGCATTATCCTGGGTCAGAGTTCCGGCAGAAAGTCGGGGAAATATTACGGTATATATTCTCTGATGTGCTGAATATTAACACCGATAAATTACATCAGACATCGGTAAAATCATCATGACCTGATTATGCGGGCTACAACATTCGTATTGCATTGGTGTTATAGATAATGCCAAACACCGCTACCGCCAGCAGGAACAGGGATGAGATAAAAACGCTGTATCTGACAAACCGCGTGGGCATCCAGCGTTTGAAAATCACGATATAAAATGACAGAACGGCAACGTCAAAAATGATCCATACCAGCGTGAGTATCAGCATGCTGGTGGCGAAATTATGGGTAATGGTGATGAACTGTGGAAAGAATGAAACGAAAAACAGAATATCTTTCGGGTTTGATACGCCAATCAGAAAACCGTTGATAAATCCCCCATGAGACGGCTGGCGAGAGTCTTCGCAGGCGGCTTGATTTCTTGCCCACAGACTGCAAAACGCGCTATAGCCGATATACAGCGATCCGGCGAGACCCAACACACACAGCAGCAGAGGAGAGAGTGATACCACCCCCGCCAGCATCAGCGCAGCGAGCGCAAGCAAGAGCAATGAAGCACCGTTAGTTCCGCATAGCGTCATAAAGGCCTGGCGATAGCCGTACTGTGCCGCCGTCGCGGTAATCAGTGCCACAACAGGACCAGGCGTTAGCAACAGTGTTAGCACCGAGAGGCTGTATATAGCCAGTAAAGCGAGATTCATATCTGATGATCCTGACGTTATTTTTCATCAGTATTCCGCTTGCGTGCCACATTGAAAAACGAATAAAACTGCGCTCTACTGTGAGTAAAACTCAACATAGAAGCCGATGATGACGCTACCCCCGCTGTATGCCCTGAGAGCTTTCGAAGCTGCTGCCCGTCTGGGGTCCTTTAGTAAAGCGGCTATTCAACTGAACGTCACGCCTGGTGCGGTAAGCCGTCATATTCGCACACTGGAAGCCTGGTTTGGCTGCGAACTGTTTGTTCGTAGCGGCCCCCGTATTGAGATAACGCCTTCAGGGCAGGGGTTAGCGCAACAGCTGACGGCCGGGTTTCAGAGTTTAGAACATGCCTGCCATGCTTTTCGTAGCAGCAGTCATGAGCTGCGGTTGAAAGCACCCTCAACGTTGACCATGCGCTGGCTGCTGGATGTGCTGCGGCATTTCCGGGAAGCCCATCCAACGCCGGTGATTGAAATCTCCAGTGTGTGGATGGACACCGATTCCGTCGCATTCAGTCGCGAACCGTATGACTGTGCAATCCTGTTGGGGAATGGTTATTTTGGCGAGGATACGGACAGTCGTTTGCTGTTTCAGGAGTGGCTAATCCCGGTCTGTGCGCCTGCGTTGCAGGCTCAGGCGCAAAGTGATATCGCCGCCTGTGAATTGATTCATCCTTCCGCCGATCGCCGCGACTGGCGTCGCTGGCTGCAGCGTACCGGGGCGTTTCCTGCGTTGAACCTGGCACGTGGCAACGTGTTCGACACCCTGGAGCAGGGGAGTCTTGCGGCAATGAGCGGGCATGGGGTAGCGGTCGCCGATCTGCTATTAAGCCTGACGGCTATTGAGAGTGGGATGCTGGCGTTACCGTTTAAACAGGTGGTCGCGACAGGGGACGGTTATTATCTCGTCTGGCCAAAAGCGTCAACCCGGCTTCGAAATATTGAGTTGCTGTATCGCTGGTTAAAAGAATCTGCGCCTGAGGCTGACATAGCAGAACTGCTCTGGCTGGAGTAACCCGCAGAACACCATATTGATAACGATTCTCATTATTATTGTTGTGTTGTGCGGGTAATGGTAATGTTGCCACCCATCGTACATTGCAAATTCCATTTCTTGTGCAGAAGACAGCATGAACAACACCACCATCCAGAATACATCCGGACGTTTTACCCGCACCTTCTCCGTCAGTGAGTTTAGGGACTTTGGTGAGCGTTACGGGATCGATTACCGTTTTCCGTTGCTGGCGCAAAAAACGGGTCTTCCGTGTTCCAGTGCTGTATTGCAAGGGGAAGTAGAGGAGATGATGCTCCCTTGCGGGATGTGCGTCACACACTCTGATGTACAGGTGCTGCAACCGTATGAAACTACCTCCCGGCACAGTAGCCCTTTGTATATGCTGGTGGTGCTGGAAGGTTGCGTGATACTGACGCTCAACGGGCAGGAACATGTGGTACGTTCCGGCATGGCGTTTAGTTCGCGTCTGAGTGAACGCCAGGCAATGAGCGCTCGTCACCCTGCCGACTGCAAGCTACGGACGCTATCACTCGGGTTGTATCCTGACGGAGCATGGCGCAAAGGATTACTTGAATCCCTCATGCGTGAGTGGGAAAACTGTCAGACGCCAACGCTTATTTGGCAGGTGCCGGGGTTTTTACTCAGCGGATTACAGTATGCGCAGCAGGGCTCACTTAGCCATGTTTCCCGCCAGTTGATGCTGGAAGGACTGATTTTACAATTATTTGGTCACGGTCTCAGCGTTTGTCAGGTGGAAAGCGGCAAATGCCTCGCCGCCAGTGGCGAACAGCAGCGGCTGGAAAGGGTGCGCCGTCTGTTGGAGCAATCCCCTGAAAATGACTACACGCTTAACGAGCTGGCGCAGCGCGCAGCGATGAGCCCCAGCAGTTTGCGCAGCAAGTTCCGTGCGGCATATGGCTGTTCCGTCTTTGACTACCTGCGCGACTGCCGTCTGGAACGTGCGCGCGGCTATTTACTGGAAGGATACAGCGTACAGCAGGCGGCCTGGATGTCGGGTTATCAGCACGCAACTAACTTCTCTACCGCTTTTCGTCGTCGCTATGGCTTCCCGCCTGGTGATGTTCTCAAACTTTGCTAATCCATTTTCCCGTTTTATGCGCGAAGCTGATTCATAATTTGGCGCTGCGCATACGCAACCTGGCATTCGGCATAGCGACTCCTGATACAAAAATGGCAATAATTCTCATTTACAGATAGATATGCCTTGGGAGATGTTCATGTTCGCGAAGACTCGGTTGGCGCTGCTGATAGGATGGGTGACCGGCAGTGTGGCTTTTCCTCTGCTGGCGCAGGAAACAACAAAAAACGATACGGTGGTTGTCACTTCGCAAATGCAGAGTGGGGCGACCAAGCTTGCCACACCGGATATCGAAACACCGCAGTCGGTATCGATCGTTACCCGTGAACAGTTTGAAGAGCAGGGCGCAACCAGCGTGCGGCAGGCTGTTAGCTACACACCTGGGGTGTACAGCAATCAGATTGGTGCCTCCAACCGCTTTGACTACATTGTGCTGCGCGGTTTCTCCGATGGTAGTCTGGACAACGTCTATCTCGACGGCCTGAAAATGATGGGCGACACTAACTCGCACAGTTCGCTGGTGGTCGATCCGTGGTTTCTCGACAATATTGAAGTGGTGCGCGGCCCGGCTTCCGTGCTGTACGGCCGTTCCTCTCCGGGCGGGATCGTGGCGCTGACATCGCGTAAACCGTCGTTTGATGCGGGCGGAGAAGTGAAGCTGTTTGCTGGCAACAATAACCAGCGCGGCGCAGCGTTTGACGTCACCGGGGCGCTGGATGATAACGATCGCGTCGCCGCACGACTGAGTGGAATGACGCGTTATGCGGACTCGCAGTTTGGTCCCTTGAAGGAAGAACGTTACGCGCTGATGCCGAGCCTGACCTGGCGTATCACCGACCAGACGCGTCTGGATCTGATGGCCTATCTGCACCGTGATCCTGAAGGCGGTAGCCACTCCGGTCTGCCGTATGACGGCACCGTGGTTCCGCATTACGGGCAAAAGATCTCCAATACCTTTTACGAAGGCGAGGATGATTATGACAAATACGATCGCCGTGAAAACATGGTGGGCTACAACATTGAGCATATGTTTGATAGCGGTTGGTCGGTACGGCAAAAGCTACGCTATCTGCATACCGACGTTGAGCTGAACCAGGTGTATGCGGCGGGCTGGTTGAATGAAACCGAGCTTAATCGCGGCTACTCCGGCTCCGATGAAAAAATGTCGGCGATTACGCTGGATAACCAGCTCGACGGCAGCTTTGATACCTGGCAGGTAAACCATCGTCTGCTGGTGGGGATCGACTATCAGGATCGCAGCAACAATACCACCGGCTACTACGGGGCGTTCCCGCCGATTGACGCCTTTAACCCGGTGTACGGCGCGAAGCCTGATTACATCAATATGTATGCGCGCGAGAAACACAAGTTGCGCCAGACGGGCTACTATTTGCAGGATCAGATGTCATGGGATCGCTTCCGTATAACGCTCGGTGGCCGCTACGATCAGGTGAGCATATCTAATATTGATAAGCAAAACGGCACTCGCAGCGATCTGGACAAAAATAACTTCAGCAGTCGCGCTGCTCTGCTTTATTTGTTCGATAACGGCGTCGCGCCGTACATCAGCTATTCCACCGCCTTTACGCCAACCAGTTTTGCTGATGAGAACGGTAACCTGTTGGAACCGATGAAAGGCAAGCAGTGGGAAGCCGGGCTGAAATATGAACCGGAAGGGTTGAATAGCCAGTTTAGCGCGTCGGTGTTCCGCATTAATCAGACCAATATTGCCACCAAAGAAGAGCCGACCGATCCGTACCGTTCGATTGGCGAAATTGAATCTGAAGGGGTAGAGCTGGAAGCTATTAGCCAACTGACGGACAGTTTCCGTTTGCAGGCGGCGTATACCTATACCGACATTCGCTATAAGAAAAGCAGCCCGGAAGAGCAGGGCAAGCGTGCCGTTTATGCGCCGCGCAATCAGGCCAGCACCTGGTTAAGCTACGATGTGAAAAATGGCCCACTGGCGGGGCTAACGTTGGGTTCAGGCGTGCGTTACGTCAACGGTATTACCAGCGATCGCCAGAATACTCACACCCTGCCATCGTATACGCTGGTGGATCTGGCGATTGGCTACGACTTAACGAATATTGGTATTAAAGGTTTGAGCACGCAGTTGAACGTCAACAATCTGACCGACAAGCGTTACGTTGCAGCCTGTAATTCGCTCTCATACTGTTATTTCGGTGCCGAGCGCAGCATTGTTGGCAGCGTTTCGTGGAAGTTCTGATGCTTAAGCCGGATGCGGCGCTGGCGCCTTATCCGGCATACGGCAGCGTGCAAATTGTAGGCCTGATAAGCGCAGCGCATCAGGCATAGTGGATTGCGGCTATTTGGTAAAACCGTTTTGCATACAAATCTGTGCGCTGGTTCTCAGGGTGAAGGCTAACTTGTCAGGATACTGGCGGTAATAGTTATGTTCTTCTTCCAGCCCTTTTGCCTGCGCCAGACGTACCGTTTCCAGCGAACAGGTTCGGTAGATCAAATCTTTATTCATATTGCTCTGCTTCTCGCGCTGTTTATCTGCGGACAGCGCCAGCCAGCTCTCGGACAGCGTATAATCGTAGACCACCCGATTCCCTTTCGCCTGCACGTTCTCAATGGTAATGAATTCGTCGATCTTCAGTCTTGGCTGACCACGCATTTTTTTCTTATCTTCTGCGGCGGCATATTGTGCCAGTGCATTAATATCCATCCCGGCTATTTTCTGCTTATAGATATCGACATAGGCGGCGGGTTGCTGATAATGCTGAGCATAAGCATTTCTTAATTCTCCGTCACTCATTGAACAGCCAGCTAAAAATAAAGGTAATAGCAGCGTCAGTTTTGTTTTAGTCATGATGTTATCCCATTCATTATTGTGGTCCCCAGTCGCCCATAACAAAATAAAAGTCATCAAATTACAGGTGATCTTTAGGGTTGTATAAACGGGGCGACGACAGCACAAGTGCAATTATCTTAAAATGGCGGAATAAGCGGGAAACCCTGCCAGAATTGGCAGGGTTAATGGATGAAGAGGATCAGAATTCCATTTTCACCGTGAACTGCACTTCTCGTGGGTCGCCGATCTGATTACCCAGATTATTGGTGGCAATGGATGAGGTGTAATAGGTCTTATCAAACAGGTTTTTCACATTGAGCTGCAATGTGACCGGATATTGCAGCTTCATCTTATAAGCGGCAAAAGCATCGGCGACAAAATAGCCTGGCAGATAATAGTCTGCGCCATTGGTTGCGGAACGGCGACTCACCCCATGACCCCCACCGCCAATCGTCAGGGTATTGCCCATAAAGGCATTCTGAATATCGTAGGTGAGGAATAATGAGCCGGTATGCTTCGGTACATTAGGCAGCGGCTTACCTTTGTAATCAGGATCTTCCGTCACTTTCGCGGCGGTATAACCGTAGCTGGCGATAATATTGGTGTTGGTGGTCAACGAACCGGCGACATCCACTTCCACGCCTTGTGAACGCACGCGACCCGCCGTTTTCGCCACGGTTTCGCCATTGATCATTTCGTTGTACAGCACATTGCGTTTATCAATATCAAACAGGGCAATATTGGCGGTGATACCGTCAAAGATATCGAATTTTGCCCCCACTTCATAAGCCGTTGAGGTTTCAGGTGGCAGTTCGCCAATATAACTGGCGATAGAATATTGCGGCATGAAGGATCGCGACACGTTACCGAACAGCGATACCGACGGCGTCAGTTTGTAAACCATACCGAATTTGGGCACCCACTGTTGGTCGGTACTGTCGGTGTTGACGTTGAACGGACGCCCTTTGCCAGCGTATTCTGTGTAGTACTGATAACGCATCCCGGCGACGGCGATCCATTTATCGGTCAGGTACAGCGCGTCCTGCACATACGCAGAATAGCTCTCTTGTTGAATGGTTTGATCGCTATCAGCGGCAGAAACGTTAGTACATTTACCCAACGTACCGTAGACAGGATTATAAATATTGAACCCTTTTACGTTCTTGCAGCGGATCATGTCGGTGCGTAGCAGATCGTAGTTCTCATAAGAGACACCGGTGAGGATCTCGTTATAAAAACCCGCGATATCGACGTTGCCCTGTAAATCGGCACGTGTGGCGTGCATGCGCTGGGTGGAGCCTTGAGTGGCATCGACACGGCGGGTCAGATTTCCGGTTGCAGAATCATACGCCATTACGCGAGCCTGATTATCGCTGTATTTATCCTGGCTAAAGCTGTAGTCGAATTTCGCTGTCCATTCGCTGTTGAAGCGGTATTCGGCATTCAACTGTGCCAGATCCGATTTGCCGTCGGTGATATTAAACGGCTCATCAAAGCGGGTTTTGCGATCCACATTCACCGCGTGTTTGGTGTTGAGATCAAAAATGGTGCCGCGATCGAATGGCGCTTTGTAGTCGCGGTGTGAATAGAGCACGCTGACGGTGGCGTTGTCGCCAAACCAGGTCAGAGAAGGGGAGATAAAGCTGCTCTGATTGGTGCCAAAGTTGCGCCAGTAATCCTCGTGTTGGTACTCGCCAATCAGACGATACGCCAACGGCGTACCTTCAATCGGCCCGGTCACGTCAAACTGCCCCGTACCGCCGCCAAAACTGCTGGAGGTTGCTGAAATCGACCCGCCAAACTGCGTTTCCGGACGTTTGGTGACGACATTAATCAGGCCGCCGGGATCGAGAATCCCGTACAGGGTTGAGGCCGGGCCTTTCAGCACTTCCACGCGTGAGGTTGCGGCGTTAAAGCTGCGCGGCAACACGGTTTTCAGACCGTTGGTCATCACCGAGCCGTCACGGTTTGCGCCGAAGCCACGGCGGACAAACGCATCCTGTGTGCCACCTAATGTGTTGGTTTGCACAACGTTACTGACGTTATACAGCGCTTCGTCCAGCGTCGTGACATGCTGATCTTCCAGTACTTTATCGCTGACAGTGTTCACCACTTGTGGGATATCCAACAATGGCATGGATGTCAGCGTCGCGGTGGACGAGCTCAGCGGTTGATAACCCGATGTTACGGCCTGATCGGCAGACGACGCATCTGCCCGAACGGTGATGGTATCTTCCCCTTTAGGCGGAGTCGTCTCTTTCTCCGCTGCAAATACCGTAGGTGTTGTTGTTATGCCCAGAAAGAGAGCAGAGCACAATGCCCGCCCTTTCATCCCCGAAAAGTAAGTCGTTAACTCAGCCATTATTTTATTTATTCCGCAAAAGACCCTGCCAAAAATGGGCAGGGAAACAGGTTGATTCAATTCATTGCCCGGCTTGCCAGCCCTGCATTTATCCATCTGTAAGCCGGCATTACTGGCGTCAGACGTGTAATTGAGAATCATTCAATCATGGGTGTTTGTAGTAGTAAACGTAAAAATAAAAAAGAAACTACAGGCGATTTGATGCAACTTAACCGTCGTTTTTTTAAGGGTATTTAATTTCCAATGCATTGAAAAATAATGGTTTTTATTGATTTTTCGGCATTTTTTATTTGTGCTTTGGTTGTTGGCAACAGGTGATGTAACTACAGGGTGTAATTGCTTGACTACTACAGCGCAAGCCAGCAAGATCACAAAGAGAATGAGTTTTATTTTTATTTAGAGAATTACGCATGCAGGCTTTGCCATGCGGCGGCGCAGGAGTGAACATGCCACAGCATGTGGAAAATACCGCCCACAGAACGGGCATTGAACTACAACAGCTTTCTGCGGGTTATCGCCATAACACCATTGTCCACGATATCTGTCTCACTATTCCGCAAGGCAAAATGACGGTGCTGGTGGGGGCGAACGGCTCGGGTAAATCAACGTTGTTAAGCACCATGGCTCGGATGTTGAAACCGCACGGCGGCAGCGTATTGCTGGATGGCAAAGCCATTCATCAACAGCCCACCAAAGCGGTTTCACGCCAGCTCGGCATCCTGCCGCAATCCCCATTGGTGCCAGAAGGACTTACCGTTTTCGAACTGGTATCGCGTGGGCGTTTTCCCTGGCAGAACATGCTTTCGCAATGGACGGACGATGACGAACGCGCCGTGGAGCAGGCGCTCCGGTTAACCGGAACTGCTGATTTTGCGCATTTGCCGGTGGAGAGCCTTTCCGGTGGGCAACGTCAGCGCTGCTGGATTGCGATGGCGCTGGCACAGCAAACGCCGGTCATCTTGTTGGATGAGCCGACTACGTTTCTCGATCTGCGCTATCAGGTAGAGATCCTTGAACTGTTGCATTCACTGACTCGCCATCATGGTCGTACAGTGATCGTGGTCCTGCATGACCTGAATTTTGCCGTGAATTACGGGGACATGCTGGTGTTCCTCAAACAGGGGACGTTGCAGGGCGTCGTGCATGATGGCGAAAACTGCACGCCCGAGTTGATTAAGCACGTGTTTGACGTCGACGTGCAGATGTCGGTGAATCCTCTCACCGGCAAACCGTTCTTTATGCCGTTCCGCGCGCCGGGCGGGCAAGAGCAATGACGGTCATGACAAGCACACTGGCTCGTCGCCGTGGCCGGTTTATGCTGGCACTCCCCGTGTTAACGCTGCTGTTGTGTGTTCTGGCGGTGGTGCATCTGGGTGTTGGCGCACGCACTATCAGCCCGCAGACCGTCGTGCAGGCGCTGTTCCACTTTGACGCGAAAGATTTCGACCACCGGATTATTGTCTCCTTACGCCTGCTGCGCATGACGGCGGCGATGCTGGTCGGCGCAGCGTTAGGTGTGGCGGGTGTGCTGTTGCAGGCGTTGATTCGTAATCCGCTGGGAGAGCCGCATATTCTGGGGCTGAACGCCGGGGCTGCTTTTGTCGTTGTGTTGTGCACCGCGCTTGGCGTGACGGGGGTAAGCCAGCCATTGCTGGCGGCTGGAGGCGCAGCGGCGTTGTTCTCGTTGGTCATCGCGCTTTCTTCCGCCGGACGGGGGGGGTTAACGCCGCTGAAGGTTACGCTGTGCGGCGTGGCACTGTCGGCCATGGTGTCATCGCTTACTGCGGCCATCCTGATTCTGGATGAACAAACCCTGTTGGCAATGCGCACCTGGCTGGTGGGCGATCTTTCTGGTCTGCACTGGGAAGCAGTCAAAAGCGCCGTTCCTCCGTCGCTAGCTGGTATGGTTTTGGCGCTCGCTATCGCGCCGGGCCTGAATATTCTGGCTCTCGGCGACCGTATGGCCTGTGGGTTAGGGGTCAACATTCTGCGCATACGCTTGCTGGCGATGGTAGCCATTGCGCTGTTGTGCGGTGCGGCAGTCTCTGTCGTGGGGCCGCTGGGGTTTATCGGTCTGTTAGTGCCTAACGTTACCCGCCGTCTGGTAACAGAAGATATTCGTCAGATGCTACCGACGTCGGCATTGCTGGGTGCGGCGCTGCTGCTGTTGGCGGATATTGCCGCCCGCACGGTGCTGGCTCCGCAGGAGCTGGCTACAGGGATCATGACCGCCCTGGTGGGCGCGCCGGCGTTTATTTTCATTGCGTCGAGGTTTTTGAAATGAACGATATGCTGCAGCGTGCAGGGCTTCGTGCATGGCGGGTGGGGGGATTTTCTCGTGTCATTCGTCCCAAAACCGTGCTGTACAGCCTCAGCCTGACGGTGCTGGCAATCGCATTACTGCTGTTCGGCGTGATGCAGGGTTCGCTCCCGGTTCCGGCTTCCGCTATCGGACGGGCGGTGTTTGACCCTCAGGCGTTGACGGCTCAGCAACAGTATGTCGTTTGGGATGTACGACTGCCGCGACTGCTGATGGCGCTTCTGTGCGGGGCGATGCTCGGATTGGCTGGGGCGGCGATGCAATCTATCACCCGCAACGGGTTGGCCGATCCCGGGCTTATCGGTGTCAAAGAAGGGAGTTGCGTGGTGGTGCTGGCCCTGGTGCTATTTTTCCCGTCCGCAAGTCTGGTCTGGCGGCCCCTGGCGGGAATGGCCGGTGGCGCACTGGTCGCTGCACTGGTGATGCTGCTGGCCCGTGATTTCTCCCGGCCTCGCTTCGTGTTGATAGGCATTGGCGTGTCGTGGTTCTTTGCCGCGGGAATGGGCGTATTTATGACCACCGCGGATGTCCGTGACGTTCAGACTGCACTGGTCTGGCTGGCGGGCAGCCTTCATGCCGCCACCTGGCCACTGCTGCTGGTGGCACTGGTCTGGACGTTGCCTGCGGCCATCATCTTATTTGCCACGGCGCGCGCTTCGGATGTGGCGCTACTTGGCAATGCGACGGCAACGGGGCTGGGTGTCCATTTACCCAGACTGGCGTTGTTGCGTTTTCTCGCGCCGGTTGTACTCACCGCCGCCAGTGTTGCCTGCGTGGGCAGCCTCGGTTTTGTCGGGTTGATGGCGCCACACATGGCACGATTCTGGCTGCGTGGCGGACAAACAGCACTGCTGTGGGGTAGTGCGTTGATCGGTGCGTTGCTGGTGCTGGTCACCGATACCGTGGGTCGTCTGGCGTTTGCACCACTGCAAATCCCCGCCGGGATCGTCATTGCCCTGGTCGGTGGACCGTTCTTTTTGCTGTTGCTCTGGCGTCGCCGGGATCGTTTGTAATTGTTAAGAGGGTATATGCGTTTAATCTTTTCATTGCTGCTGGTCGGCTGCACCGTCCAGGCGGCGGTGCCTGTTCAGTCATTTACTGACGATCTCGGGCGAGTGGTGAACGTGCCGCTGCATCCGCAGCGTATTGTGTCATTGCACGATCTCGACATCACTATTCCGCTGATCGAACTGGGCGTGCCTCCGGTGGCCAGTCATGGCCGAACGCGCCCGGATGGCAGCCATTTTTTACGCTCCGGCGTGCTGCTGACCGGCGTGGATTTTGATAATTCGAACATGACGTATATCGGTACGGCAGACATTGATATAGAAGCCATTGTGGCGGCAAAACCTGATTTAATTATCACCGAACCCAGCCGTAACACGCCGATTGAGCAACTGGAAAAAATAGCGCCGACGGTCAGCATCGATCATCTTGATGGCGGTGCGCCGGAAATCTACCGCAAGCTGGCGCAGCTTACCGGTACGCAGAACCGGCTGGCATTGCTGGAACGGCGCTACCGTGAAGAAATAGCCCAGCTCAAGCGGACGGTCGATACGCAGCACATCTCTGTGGCGGTAATACAGGCCAATCAGGGCAAAATCAATGCGTTGCACACCTATCATTCCCTGGGGCGAGTTTTACGCGATGCTGGTTTCACTTTCCCGAAGCTTATCGACAGTATTCCGCCGGGTGGGCGCATTGATGTCAGTGCGGAGCGTCTGCCTGAACTGGATGCCGATTTTGTCTTCGCGACCTGGCGTGGCGATACCGGCGGTAAACCGCAGGATGAAATCGCGGCGATGGATGCGGTGATGCCTGGCTGGTGTGAGTTCCTGACCGCCTGCCAGCGCGGACATTACGTTTTACTCTCCCGTGAAGAGGCGATATCTAATTCCTATGCCTCGCTCAGTCTGATGGTGGCGCAGGTGCAAACGCACATCGCCGGACGATGGCTACCGGAGGCTAAATAACCATGCTGACGGCGAAAAAAGCCAAAAACCGTATTGATGTCTATGGTGACCGTTTTCGCGCCCGGGCGCATTTACTCTCGCCACGTATGCAGGCCGTGGCGCGTTATATCAACGAAAACCGCGAAGTGGTGCTGGAGTTTACAGCGATAGAAATCGCTGCCGCCACGCAAACATCTGACGCGACGGTGGTCAGGGCAATTCAGGCGCTGGGGTTTGCCGGGTTGCGCGATTTAAAGCAGACCATTGAACACTGGTTTGGTCCTGGCGTGACCTCAGAAGAGAAGATGACCACCACGGTGAATACGCTCTCTTGCGATGTGAACTCAAGCATTGATTTCGTCCTGCAGGGGCATCAGCGTACCTGTGAAGCTCTTTCTACACCGCAAAACCGCTATGCGATTGCCCAGGCGGTGGCGTTATTGGTAGAAGCCCGTCAGGTGGGGATTTTTGGTATTGGCGCATCCGGCGTATTGGCGGATTATACCGCTCGTCTGCTCAGCCGTATTGGCCTGCCTGCGGTAGCATTTAATCGCACCGGGATTAACCTCGCAGAGCAACTGATCGCATTGCAGCGGGGAGATGTGCTGATCATGATGGCGCAGAAATCACCGCATCGGGAAGGGCTGACGACCATTCGCGAGGCCAGGCGGTTGGGTGTCCCGGTTATTTTACTGACGAACGCGCTGGATTCCCGTTTTAGTAAAGAAGCGGATGTGGTGATTAACGTGCCACGCGGCGGCGAGAATGGGAAAATGCCGCTTCACGGTACGGTGCTGGTGTGTCTGGAAATGATCGTCCTGTCCGTTGCTTCGACTGCGCCGCAACGTTCAATTAAGTCCGTGAAACGGATTAACGAACTGTATCGGGGCATTGGTAAATCCGGGGCGAAGAAATAAACCGGTTATACCCGATGTGTAGGCCGGGTAGTGGGACGTCGCCACCCGGCATAAAGGCAGACAGATCAAACCATTAATGGCCGATCATTCTGGCCTTCGGGATCAACTGGAAATACATATGATCCGGCACCGGCGTCTGCCAGACGTTGGCGTACACCGCATAACCTACGGCGGCAAACAGAATACCGAGCAGCAGTAGCGTCATTGTCCACCCTGATAACCTACCTTGTCGCCACCATGGTGTCGGCGCTGCGCTATGCCCTGATTGTGCGCCAGGCGGTGTCTTCAGTGACATAGTCAGCGTCGAGGCTACCGGACAGGATTCCACACAGGTCATACATCCTGTGCACTCAACGGTGCGTACCTGAATTAAGCGATCGACCGGAATATTCGACGGGCAGTTCTTTGTGCATTTGCCGCAATCGATGCAACTGTCGGCATTACGGCGGATCTTAAACGGCGACAGCAAAGAGAACAGGCCAAGCAGTGCGCCATAAGGGCACAGATAACGGCACCACGCATTGCGAATAAACAGGCTCATGATGCTGATAACCGCCACTACGATGAGCGTCGTCGAGCCGATATTACGAAAGAAATCGAGCATCTTAACGTCGATAATCATGCCGTAGGCTGACATCAGAAAATACTGAATCCCCTGTGCTGGCATCGACAGGGCGATATACAGAAAGAAACTCAGCAGCAGATATTTCAGGCTCAGCAAAGGGAGGTCCAGCCAGCGCGGCAGGGTGAAGTTGCGACCCGTTATTTTTTTGCCCAGATTCCCTATCAGCTCAGACAGCGTACCCACCGGGCACAACCACGAGCAGAACGCTTTTTTTAACAGCAGACTCATCAGGATAAAGGCAACAAGCAGCAGCATGGAAGCGGCGTGAATGGGGGGAAGAAAGCCGGTTTCCAGTGTGTATCTGATATTCATCAGACCGGCAATGGGAAGCCATCCCTCAATACCGCCGGGTCTTGATATATAAACGCTGGTACCGGCTGTTTCGAAATAGCGAACCCAATACCAGAAAGTCACGCCAATATAGATATTGATAGCCAACAGGAGAAACTGGGTGGCTTTTCTCCAGCTACTGGCATTGCGCCAGTCATTCCACGGCAGTTTTCCTCCGACGGTACCAGGGCGGCGCTGCCAGCGCGTTTTCTTCTTCCCGTTCATGATCTTTTATTATCCCTCATATTTCCCCCTGCATTCAGGAAGACTCATCACCGGGATATGCTACCGCTATAAAGATATAGTGTATTTGATTTGCATCTTATTAATCGGCTGCCATTTTTATCACGCTAATGGGCATGTATAAAAATAACAGCACGATATTTATCACAGGTCAGATAAATACCCTGAACGGGGTATTTATTTATCTGTGGGGGACGACGGTCATTCCCGGTACGTTTCTACGCGGTTACGGCCATGGCTTTTCGCCAGATAGAGCGCGCGATCGGCTTTATCAACCAGTTGTTTGTAGTCGGGGTGATAGTCATATTCGGCAACGCCGATACTGACGGTAATAGAGAAGGATTCAGTCATGGAAGCGGCGATACGCAGCTCGGCAATTTTCTTGCGCAGTGTTTCCAGAATAATCGAGGCCTGCGATTCGTCTGATTCGACGAGCAGGATCATAAACTCTTCACCACCATAACGGAATACGTAATCGCTACTGCGGATGTGCTCATAAATAACGGCCGCGACGTTTTTCAGCGTCATATCGCCAGTGTTATGTCCGTAGCTGTCGTTGATCTGCTTAAAATAATCAATGTCCAGCATTGCCAGGGTAAAGGGCCTTCGTGAATGTAACGCCAGCGAGATTTCACGGCGCATAATCGTCGGAATAAAGCGGCGATTAAGCAGCTGGGTCAGCGAGTCTTTGCCATTTTCCTGTTTGACCAGCGCTTCAAACATTGAGGCGAGGAGAAAATGGATTTTGGCCGAGAGCTGTCGGATATCCTGCAATAAGCTCATCCGCTCGGTTTCGCCAGGTTGTTGCTGATTCGAGAGTGCCTGTGTCAGACGGTTATCGATTTCAGCGATCACGGATTCCATTTCTGCCAGCAGATTACCGCTGCCAAGAATGTGTTTTCCTTTATGGGAGAACCACATACCAAAATCTGAGTCCGCCAGGAACACCAGATCACCGGACGGTAAGCCGGTCGCAATGTTGTAGATAAACTGATTTTCCCAATCGGTAAACGAACGGATTTGCCGTTCGCGCTCGACGTTGACGTCGTCGTAAATGGTCTGCAGCCGATACTGCTCCTGCGTGTGCAGCGAGTTTTGATAGCTTGGAGAGTAGGAAACGGTCATGGCCTCCAGCGCGGTGTCCATCGCCAGACTGCTGAAACAGATAGCATCGCTCAACAGGCTGACAGAGTAGTCGGCCTTACTTTTCAGCAACTGATACAGCTCTTCTTTTAGCTTACGTGCACCGCGGTTAACCAGATCGATAGGCAGGCCGATACGGGCGTGTACCACACCAATTTCACGCTGTTTTGCCAGCAAGAGCGGGAGGTCTTCATATGCGCTGCCGAGCACGCTGCGCAACCAGTCAAACATACTGCCGCTCAGTCGCGTACTGACCTGCTCCGTATTCAGAAACAACGCGCTCTCCGCATGAGAGAGCATGTAGTCATAAAAAACGGTCACTAAATGGCGGATCTCATCGTCGCTTAACCCTGTGAGGATCGTATGAACGTCAGGGGATGTCTGGCGTATTAGCGCCCGCCATTCTGTAAGGAGTAATGTGTCGTTTACGGGATCAACCTGTTCCATCTCACAGCCACTCAAAATGTGATTGAAAAATTCAGGCGGTATTACGGACAATTACGTCACGATGGTCAAGTGAAACTCTCTTTACGCATTAACGATGGCGAATACCTTCATAAATCAGCCTTAAGGCGAAGACGCCGATAATGGCGCCAATTACCCGGCTGGCAACGCGCTGAATGCGACCATATGCACGGCGTACTGCAGGAAGAGAAAACGCCTGGCTGAGAAAAATACGCCAGATAACAGAAGAAAGCACAATGCCTGCCCATGCCATCAGCCTGGCCCAGGTCGGGGTTTCTGCGCTTAAGGTGACCGAGAAAATACTAATAAAAAACAATACGGTTTGCGGATTCGATAAATCCGTTAACAGCCCGCGACGAAAGAATACGTACCAGGGGGCGGATATCGGCTGCTGTAACGTGGGCATTTGCGGTGTCGCCTGATGGCGAATGCTGTTCCAGGCAAACCACAGCAGATAGGTTCCGCCAACAATCTTAATCAACGAAAATATCTCTTCACACTGGGTAATAAGCGTTGCCATACCAAACAGGCCAAGGCCGGAGTAAAACGCGTCGCCCAGGGCCACGCCCAGACCGGTCATCACCCCCGCGCGCCGTCCTGATGCCAGGCTGGTTTGCACCACCACAAACAGGTTCGCCCCGGGGTTGAAAAAGGTTAAAACAAACAGGCTGACGGTGAGTACGACGGCGTGTAGCGGTTCCATAGACAACCATTCCTCAAATATTCATAAAGTTAACACTATAATTTCAACGAGCTGGCTGTTCTGAGGATTAACTCACACTGGCTATTGAAACTTTGAACCGGTTGAAATGCGGATACGCGATGGCTGGTTTTTTCTGTGCCGCAAAATTTCTATATATTTCTGCTGAGTGTGGATTTTTTATCCAGGCTGGACTAGTTATTAATCATCCTTGAATCGCGTTATCTCATGTTCAGGGATCGATGATGGCGTCATAACAAAACCTGGAGCTGGTCTATGAAAACTGGAATTAAAGTACTTATTGGTGCATTAGCTTTTGTCGTGACCAACGCATATGCTGCGGAATTTATGACAAAACTTGAGTTTGAAAAGGTTGAGTCGCAGTACACAAAAATCGGTGATATCTCAACGAGTAATGAAGTTTCTGTCGCAGATGCTAAAGAAGAGCTGCTGAAGAAAGCCGAAGAGAAAGGCGCCGATGTTGTGGTATTAACTTCCGGTCAAACGGATAATAAAATCCATGGCACAGCCAATATCTACAAGAAAAAATAATACGCTGCATTGAAAGATAAAATACCCGCCAGCCTCTGTACTGGCGGGTTATTCTTTTAACCTGCGCCAAAACGTGGTTCGGCTGATACCGAGATATCGTGCCGCCGCTGTTTTATCACCATTGAATTGTGCCAGCACCTGCTGTGGCGTCAGTGATGATGATATCTGGGGTATTTCGGCGACAATCGCCAGTTCTGGCAATAATTGCTGCAAGAAATGGACGTTAAGTTCTGGTTGTGGCTCGACGCTTAAAAATAATGCCAGACGCTCCATCATATTGCGCAGCTCACGAATATTCCCCGGCCAGCCGTAATTCAGCAGCATATGTTGGCTGAGCCCTAGTCCTTTGCGCACAGGCTCAGAAAACGGCACATCTAATTCCGCCAGTGACTGTTTTAAAAAGCCTTCCGCCAGCGGTAAAATATCGGGCAGCCGTTCGCGTAGCGGGGGGAGTTTGAGGCGCAGAATGCTCAGGCGATAAAACAAATCGGTACGAAACTCGCCTTGTTTCATCTCCTGCTCCAGATTGCAGTGGGTGGCGCTAATCACCCGCACATCGACCGGAATCGGCTGGTGCCCACCGACCCGGGTAACCTCTTTTTCCTCCAGCACGCGTAGCAGTCGGGTTTGTAACGGCAGCGGCATTTCGCCTATCTCATCAAGAAACAGTGTTCCGCCGTGGGCGATTTCAAACAGACCCGCGCGTCCGCCCCGCCGTGAGCCGGTAAAAGCGCCATCTTCATAGCCAAACAACTCCGCTTCCAGTAAGGATTCGGTGATTGCCCCGCAGTTGACGGCGACAAACGGTGGTGAGGGTTTACCGCGTCGATTCTCCTGACGGGTGAAATATTCACGATGAATGGCCTGCGCCGCCAGCTCTTTACCCGTGCCCGTTTCGCCCTGAATCAGCACCGGTGCGCGAGAACGGGCGTAGAGCATTATGGTGTGCCGTACCTGTTCCATCTGCGCAGAGTGACCGCGCATATCACCGAGCGCGTAGCGGGTGCGCATCGTATCGCCAGAAGCGTATTGACCGTTTCGCCGTAGCGTCAGGCGCGTCATATCCAGCGCATCGACAAAGGCCTGGCGCACGGTAGCCGCTGAATAGATAAAGATGCCGGTCATACCCGCTTCTTCCGCCAGGTCGGTAATCAGCCCCGCGCCGACTACCGCTTGTGTACCGCTGGCCTTCAGTTCGTTGATTTGCCCACGAGCATCTTCTTCAGTGATATAGCTGCGCTGTTCAAGCTGCAAATTGAAGGTCTTTTGAAAGGCGAGAAGCGCAGGAATGGTTTCCTGATAGGTAATGACGCCAATCGATGATGTGAGTTTTCCCGCTTTCGCCAATGCCTGTAGCACATCGAAGCCGCTGGGTTTAATCAGAATAACCGGAATTGATAAGCGGCTTTTCAGATAGGCACCGTTGGAGCCCGCCGCAATGATCGCATCACAACGCTCGCTCGCCAGCTTCTTGCGGATATACGTCACCGCTTTTTCAAAACCCAACTGAATAGGGGTGATGGTCGCCAGGTGGTCGAACTCCAGGCTGATGTCGCGAAACAGTTCGAACAGGCGGGTGACCGAAACGGTCCAGATAACCGGTTTGTCGTCGTTCACCCGCGGCGGAAGATACGTATCAGCCATAGCCAACCCAAAAAGTAAGGAACCGAGTATTAGGGTTTAGTTGTGTTTCATAAATGTTGCAATGAAACGTTAAGGCCAGTTTCATGAAACGATAGCTGACACGCTTTTGTACAACAAAGATACAGAAATTGATTTTAATGCATTGTTTTTAAAGGTGAATATATAAATTGATGAAAAATTAAGGTCTTTGGCATACCCCTTGCTTTAGGTAAATCAACTAATGCTAACAAGTTGATAACAAGAGGACGGGATATGTCTCTACACTCCCCAGGGCTGGCGTTTCGCGCCGCGCTCAGCAAAGAAAATCCATTACAAATCGTGGGCACCATCAACGCCAATCACGCTCTGCTGGCCCAACGCGCCGGGTATCAGGCGATTTATCTCTCCGGCGGCGGCGTGGCGGCAGGGTCTCTGGGTCTGCCGGATCTTGGTATTTCTACCCTAGATGATGTGCTGACCGATATTCGTCGCATTACTGATGTTTGCCCGCTGCCCTTGCTGGTGGATGCGGATATCGGGTTTGGATCGTCAGCGTTCAACGTGGCGCGTACCGTGAAGTCGATTTCCAAAGCTGGGGCTGCCGCGCTGCATATTGAAGATCAGATCGGCGCCAAGCGCTGCGGTCATCGTCCGAACAAAGCGATCGTCTCTAAAGAAGAGATGGTCGACAGGATCCGCGCCGCGGTGGATGCGCGTACCGATCCCAATTTTGTCATTATGGCGCGAACCGATGCGTTGGCGGTGGAAGGGTTAGAGGCTGCCATCGATCGCGCCCAGGCGTACGTCGAAGCGGGCGCTGACATGCTGTTCCCGGAAGCCATTACCGAGCTTGCGATGTACCGCCAGTTTGCCGACGCGGTGCAGGTGCCGATCCTCGCCAACATTACTGAATTTGGCGCTACGCCGCTGTTCACCACCGATGAACTGCGTAGCGCAAACGTCGCGATGGCGCTGTATCCGCTGTCGGCTTTCCGCGCCATGAACCGCGCAGCGGAAAAGGTTTACAACGTGCTGCGTCAGGAAGGAACGCAAAAGAGCGTGATCGACATTATGCAGACGCGTAACGAACTGTACGAAAGCATCAATTACTACCAGTTCGAAGAGAAACTCGACGCGTTGTATAGCAAAAAGTAACCGTCGTAGGCCGGATAAGGCACAGCCGCCATCCGGCAATAAATTTGTACCCTACATATTATAAAAATGACGAGGACAACATGAGCGACACAACGATCCTGCAAAATAGTACCCATGTCATTAAACCTAAAAAATCGGTTGCGCTGTCAGGCGTTACCGCCGGAAATACCGCGCTGTGTACCGTCGGTAAAAGCGGTAACGATTTACACTATCGTGGCTACGATATTCTCGACCTGGCGCAGCAGTGCGAATTTGAAGAAGTCGCGCATCTGCTGATCCACGGGAAATTACCCACCCGCGATGAACTCACCGCCTATAAAAGCAAACTAAAAGCGCTGCGCGGACTGCCCGCTAATGTGCGCACCGTGCTGGAAGCGCTGCCTGCCGCCTCGCATCCGATGGACGTGATGCGCACCGGCGTCTCCGCGCTGGGCTGTACGCTGCCGGAAAAAGAAGGTCATACCGTCTCCGGCGCGCGCGATATTGCCGACAAGCTACTGGCGTCGCTCAGTTCAATCCTTTTGTACTGGTATCACTACAGCCATAACGGCGAGCGTATTCAGCCGGAAACTGACGATGATTCCATTGGCGGTCACTTCCTGCACCTGCTGCATGGCGAAAAACCGTCGCGAAGCTGGGAAAAAGCGATGCATATTTCGCTGGTGCTGTACGCCGAACACGAATTTAACGCCTCCACCTTTACCAGCCGCGTGATTGCCGGAACCGGCTCCGATATGTATTCCGCGATTATCGGCGCGATTGGCGCACTGCGTGGACCGAAACACGGCGGGGCGAATGAAGTGTCGCTGGAGATCCAACAGCGCTACGAAACGCCGGACGAAGCTGAAGCGGATATCCGTAAACGCGTGGAAAACAAAGAAGTGGTGATTGGCTTTGGTCATCCGGTTTACACCATCGCCGACCCGCGCCATCAGGTGATCAAACGCGTGGCAAAACAGCTTTCCCAGGAAGGTGGTTCGCTGAAAATGTACAACATTGCCGACCGTCTGGAAGACGTAATGTGGGAAACGAAAAAGATGTTCCCCAACCTCGACTGGTTCTCGGCGGTCTCCTACAACATGATGGGCGTCCCGACCGAAATGTTCACCCCGCTGTTTGTTATCGCCCGCGTCACCGGCTGGGCGGCGCACATCATCGAACAGCGCCAGGACAATAAAATTATCCGTCCTTCCGCCAATTACACCGGCCCGGAAGATCGCGAATTTGTCCCGATTGAAAAACGTTGCTAATTCAAAAACCTCTAAAGATAAAAAACAGGAAATGTACCCTATGTCCGCACATATTTCGAACGTCCGCCCGGAATTTGACCGTGAAATCGTTGATATCGTTGATTACGTCATGAACTACGAGGTCACCTCGAAGGTGGCGTATGACACCGCGCATTATTGCCTGCTTGATACCTTAGGCTGCGGCCTGGAAGCGCTGGAATATCCGGCCTGTAAAAAACTGCTGGGGCCGGTCGTCCCAGGTACAGTGGTACCGAACGGCGTGCGCGTACCTGGCACCCAGTTCCAGCTCGACCCGGTGCAGGCGGCGTTTAACATCGGTGCGATGATCCGCTGGCTGGACTTCAACGATACCTGGCTTGCCGCTGAGTGGGGTCATCCTTCTGATAACCTCGGCGGTATTCTGGCCACGGCTGACTGGCTGTCACGCAATGCGGTAGCGGCGGGAAAAGCACCGTTGACCATGAAAAAAGTGCTGACCGGTATGATTAAAGCTCATGAGATTCAGGGCTGTATCGCGCTGGAAAACTCCTTTAACCGTGTTGGTCTCGATCACGTCCTGCTGGTAAAAGTGGCCTCCACGGCGGTGGTCGCTGAGATGCTTGGCCTGAACCGGGATGAAATTCTCAACGCCGTGTCGCTGGCGTGGGTCGACGGACAGTCGCTGCGTACTTATCGCCATGCGCCGAATACCGGCACGCGTAAATCCTGGGCCGCAGGCGATGCGACCTCGCGCGCGGTACGCCTGGCGCTGATGGCGAAAACCGGTGAGATGGGGTATCCGTCTGCGCTGACGGCGAAAACCTGGGGCTTCTATGACGTCTCTTTCAAAGGCGAACCGTTCCGCTTCCAGCGCCCGTACGGCTCATACGTGATGGAAAACGTGCTGTTTAAAATCTCCTTCCCGGCCGAGTTCCACTCGCAGACCGCGGTAGAAGCAGCAATGACGTTGTACGAGCAGTTACAGGCCGCAGGTAAGACCGCTGCCGATATCGAAAAAGTCACCATTCGCACGCACGAAGCCTGTATCCGCATCATCGATAAAAAAGGCCCGCTGAATAACCCGGCGGACAGGGATCACTGTATCCAGTATATGGTGGCCATTCCGCTGCTGTTCGGGCGCTTAACGGCGGCAGATTACGAAGACGGCGTGGCGCAGGACAAACGCATTGATGCACTGCGTGAGAAGATCAACTGTTTCGAAGATCCGGCCTTTACCGCCGATTACCACGACCCTGAAAAACGCGCCATCGCCAACGCCATCACTCTGGAATTCACCGACGGCTCCCGCTTTGAAGAAGTGGTAGTGGAATACCCAATCGGCCATGCGCGTCGTCGTGCTGACGGCATGCCGAAGCTGGTCGAGAAGTTCAAAATCAACCTGGCGCGTCAGTTCCCGACCCGCCAGCAGCAGCGCATCCTGGATGTCTCCCTGGACAGAACTCGCCTGGAGCAGATGCCGGTCAATGAGTATATGGATCTCTTCATTATTTAAACCAGCGTGCAGCAAGGCGTAAGTTCAACAGGAGAGCATTATGTCTTATAGCGAGTTTTATCAACGTTCTATAACGCAACCGGAGTCGTTCTGGGCCGAGCAGGCCCAGCGTATTGACTGGCAGCAGCCGTATACGCAGGTACTGGACCACAGCAACCCGCCGTTTGCCCGCTGGTTTTGCGACGGCACGACCAATCTGTGCCATAACGCCATCGACCGCTGGCTGGAGAAACAGCCTGACGCGCTGGCGCTGATTGCTGTGTCATCCGAAACCGAAGAAGAACGCACGTTTACCTTTCGTCAGCTGTATGACGAAGTGAACGTCGCGGCGGCGATGCTATTGTCGCTGGGCGTACAGCGTGGCGATCGGGTGTTGGTGTATATGCCGATGATCGCCGAGGCGCACATTACGCTACTGGCCTGCGCACGCATTGGGGCGATCCATTCGGTGGTGTTCGGCGGCTTCGCGTCGCATAGCGTGGCGGCGCGCATCGACGATGCCCGGCCGGTGGTTATCGTCTCGGCGGATGCCGGGGCGCGCGGGGGCAAGATCTTGCCGTATAAAAAGCTGCTCGATGATGCGATCGAACAGGCGCAGCACCGACCGCGTCATGTGGTGCTGGTCGACCGCGGTCTGGCGAAAATGGCGCGGGTTGAAGGACGTGACCTCGACTTTGCCGCCCTGCGCCAACAGCATCTCGGCGCGCGGGTACCAGTTGTCTGGCTGGAATCAAACGAAACCTCCTGCATTCTCTACACCTCCGGGACAACCGGGAAACCGAAAGGCGTCCAGCGCGACGTTGGCGGCTATGCGGTCGCGCTGGCGACCTCGATGGACACCATTTTCGGCGGTAAAGCGGGCGGCGTGTTCTTCTGCGCGTCGGATATCGGCTGGGTAGTTGGGCATTCCTATATCGTGTATGCCCCGCTGCTGGCGGGGATGGCGACGGTGGTTTACGAGGGGCTGCCAACGTACCCGGACTGCGGCGTGTGGTGGAAAATTGTTGAGAAGTATCAGGTCAGCCGGATGTTCTCGGCCCCGACAGCTATCCGTGTGCTGAAGAAATTCCCCACTGCGCAAATCCGTAATCACGATCTCTCCTCGCTGGAGGTGCTGTATCTGGCGGGGGAACCGCTGGACGAACCAACCGCCAGTTGGGTAACCCAAACGCTGGGCGTCCCGGTTATCGACAACTACTGGCAGACTGAATCCGGCTGGCCGATTATGGCAATTGCCCGCGGGCTGGACGACAGGCCATCGCGTCTGGGCAGTCCCGGCGTGCCGATGTACGGCTACAACGTACAACTGCTCAATGAGGTGACCGGTGAACCTTGTGCGGCAAACGAGAAGGGCATGCTGGTGATTGAAGGGCCGCTGCCGCCGGGCTGTATTCAGACCATCTGGGGCGATGACGAACGCTTTGTGAATACCTACTGGTCGCTGTTCTCCCGCCAGGTGTACGCCACCTTTGACTGGGGCATTCGCGACGCCGATGGCTATTACTTCATCCTGGGGCGTACGGATGACGTGATCAACGTCGCCGGACACCGACTCGGTACGCGAGAGATCGAGGAGAGTATTTCCAGCTATCCGAACGTTGCGGAAGTGGCGGTGGTCGGCGTGAAGGATGCGCTGAAAGGGCAGGTGGCCGTCGCGTTTGTCATTCCAAAGCAGAGCGACAGTCTGGAAGACCGCGACATCGCCCATTCGGAAGAGAAGGCGATTATGGCACTGGTGGACAGCCAGATTGGCAACTTTGGCCGTCCGGCACATGTCTGGTTCGTGTCGCAGTTGCCGAAAACACGTTCCGGTAAAATGCTCAGACGGACGATCCAGGCGATCTGCGAAGGCCGCGATCCTGGCGATCTGACCACCATTGACGATCCAACATCGTTACAGCAAATCCGCCAGGCGATCGAGGAGTAGGGCGTTGCCGGGTGGCGGCTTCGCCTTATCCGGCCTACGAAACCGCGCACCGTAGGCCAGATAAGCCGCGAAGCGGCGCCATCCGGCAAAAGCAACGTGATTAGCGCCAGCTCAGCTGATAATGATAACGCCCTGCGCTCAACTGAAATTCTGGTGACACTGAAGGGCTCCACGAATCATCCCCGCCGACGCCCATATGGAAACCATCAATGTTGAGCCATGTTCCGGCTTCAGGCTGCAGCAGATGGCGATGGCTGGTTGCCATCAGTTGCTTCTGGCTGTAACGGCTGATGTTGAACTGGAAGTCACCACGCCACAGATGATCCCCGTAGCGTAATTCGCGTGTCCCGCAGCGCAGGCCATTTTCACTTGGGAAAACATACGGGGTGTACATTTCATCGAGCGATAAATCCCAACGGTCGAAACAAGCGGCGTTCAGCCTGTCCGGGTAGTTCTCATGCGGCCCAAGGCCTAACCAGTTTACCCGTTCAGCCACCTGCGCCAGCTGGCAGCTCAGGCCGATGCGGGCCGGATGCGGCGTACCGCTGGCGATGTCGACATCCACCGCTATCTGCATTTCACCCTTGCCGTCAATACGGTAGCTTTTTCGGCTGATGAACAGCGTTTCGCCCCGATACTGCCAGGCATGCGCGGTGGTGATAAGGATGCTGTTCGACAGCGCTTCGGCCTCGCATTGCAATAGCCATGGCTCAGCATGGTAATGGCCCGCAGCCTTCCAGCGTTCGACCCAGGCATTAGGATCGATGCGCGTTACTTCGCTGATACCGATGTCGTTATCCAGCGGCGCGCGGGTAAACTGATCGATTAACGGTGCTAACAGCTGTGCTTTTTCGGCCAGCCAGTATTGCGTCAGTAAGCCTGTACGGCGGCAGAATTCCCAGCGTTTATCACTGACGATTACCGTAAACGTGTCATCGCGGATCGTCAGCTGTGGCGCTGTGCTGGCGCGAGGTTTAAGCGCCAGACTGAGTTTCTCTTCCAGCTTCCATTGCTGCCAGGCGCTGATATGTCCGGCGTCTGACCACGCAGTAGCCTGGGGTTGTTCCACGCGAACCGTCAGCCATAGCTGGCCTGCGGTTTCCGGCATCGGGATAGCCGGCAGGGTGATCCGCTGGCGACCCTGTGGGGCGATATCCAGAACGACCTCTCCGGCGGCCAGCGGGTTGCCGTCCTGGGCAATAGACCAGTGCAGAACTTCGTTATCGCTGCGGCGGAACAGATATTCACTGGTCACTTCAATCTGGCGTTCAGCGCCCGGCAGTAACGTGAACTGGAAAAACTGCTGTTCATGTTTGGCCTCATATAACGCCGGGTGTGGGGTACGATCGGCGAACACCAGTCCGTTCATGCAAAACTGACGGTCGTTTGGTGTGTCACCAAAATCCCCGCCGTAGGCTGACCACGGATTACCGTTGTCGTCATATTTAATCAGCGACTGATCGACCCAGTCCCAGACGAATCCTCCTTGCAGACGCGGATACTGGCGGAATGCCTGCCAATATTTGGCATAGCCGCCGAGGCTGTTACCCATCGCGTGAGCATATTCGCAGAGGATCAACGGGCGCTGCTCGCCGGGCATCGACAGCCACTTTTTAATCGACCATTTGGGTACGGCGGGGAAGGGCTGATCCTGATCGACGCGGGCATACATCGGGCAAATAATATCGGTGGCTGCGGTATTTGCGCCGCCGCCTTCATATTGTACCGGGCGTGACGGGTCTTCTGATTTTATCCAGCGGTAGAGCGCGTCGTGATTGACCCCGTGACCGGATTCATTACCCAGAGACCAGATGATAATGCTCGGATGGTTGCGATCGCGCTGCACCATGCGCGTGACGCGCTGGCTCATGGCGGGAAGCCATGTTGGGTCATCGCTCAGGCGATTCATGGGCACCATACCGTGGGTTTCGATATTGGCCTCATCCACCACATACAGGCCGTAGCGGTCGCACAGGGTGTACCATAGCGGGTGATTTGGGTAATGCGAACAACGCACGGCGTTAAAGTTGTTCTGCTTCATCAGCAGAATATCCTGCACCATCGTTGCCTCGTCCATCACCTGACCGTTGACCGGATGGTGCTCATGACGGTTGGTACCGCGAATCAACAGCGGCTTACCATTGAGTAACAGCAGTCCGTTTTCAATGCAAACCTGACGAAAGCCGACGTCACAGGCCTCGGCTTCAATCAGCGTACCGTCAGCGGTATGTAGCTGCACAACGGCGCGGTACAGATTAGGCGTTTCGGCACTCCACAACGCCGGGTGTTCAACGTTGAGGCGCAGCGTAGTACGGTCGTGATAAGCGCCGCGTTCATCAACAATCTCGCTGCCGGGCGGTGAGGTGAGCTCGCCAACCAACGTTTCGCCGTTCCACAATTGCAGGGTCACGCGTACATCTTCACGCTCGTCGCCTGCTATCCGGACTTCCGCTTCCAGCAACGCGCGGCTGAAATCATCATTAAAGCGCGTGTTGATGCGTAGGTCACGGATCTGTGTTGTGGGTTTATGCAGTAAAGAAACATCGCGAAAGATGCCGCTCATGCGCCACATATCCTGATCTTCCAGATAGCTGCCATCGCTCCAGCGCAGCACCATGACGGCCAGGCGGTTTTCGCCGCGCAGCAGATAATCGCTAAGATCAAACTCAGACGGCAGACGGCTGTCCTGACCGTAGCCGACCCAACGACCGTTGCACCACAGATGAAACGCGGAGTTCACGCCGTCAAAAATAATCCGCGTCTGACCCTCATCTAACCATGCTTCTTCGACACTAAATGTGAGCGAGTAACATCCGGTAGGGTTCTGCGTCGGAACAGAGGGCGGATTGACCGGGAATGGATAGGTGATATTGGAGTAGATTGGCGCATCATAACCGCTCATCTGCCAGTTAGACGGCACGCAGAGGGCAACGGCCTGCGGTGAATCATGCTCAAGCCAACTTTCTGGTACTGCCTCTGGTGTGGCAAACCAGGCGAACTGCCACTCGCCGTTTAACGAAATTCGTTGGGATGAAGGCCGGTGGTTACGGGCATCATCCACGCAGCGCCAGCTACAAAACGGCGGATGTGCCTCCAGACGGTTTATCTGTGTGACGCCGGGGTTTTCCCAGTCACGGCGCGCCAGTACGGCGGCGAGTGAGTCCGAGCTCAGAGTCATAGCGGTATCTCATGTTTGTTATTCGCTCACAATTTAATAAACATAAGGCCTGCGGTGAGACGCTGTAAAGCCGGGCGGGTTTAATGGGTGAACTGACTCACAGTAATTAGCGCTCGCCGGATGGTAGCAGAGAGACCTGACGCGCCAGTTGCATCAACGACTCCGCCAGCACCTGAGGCGTGGCGGTTTGTGCGTCAGGCGGCAGTACGGTTTTCCGTTCGACCAGCGTGACCGGCAGCAGCAGATTGCCGGGGGCGGACATACCCTGCGTAAGCTGCAACAGCCTGTCAACGCTGGTCTGTCCGAGAGTGGGGAAATCCTGCCTGATGGTGGTCAGCGGCGGGATGTAGCAGGCGCTGTCTTCGGTGTCGTCGTAGCCGATCACGGAGATGTCCGCTGCAACTCGCAGACCGAACTCGCTGATTGCGCGCATCGCGCCCAGCGCCATTTGATCGTTAGCCACCAGCATAGCGGTTGGAATGATACCGTCGTTAAGCATGTGCATGGTTTGATGAAAGCCGGACATGGCGCTCCAGTCACCTTCACGTTCTACAATGGGACGTAGCTGGTAGTGCGCCAGATATTTATGCCAGCCCGCACGGCGAAGCCTTGCCGAAACTGAAGTGTGCGGCCCGCTCAGCAGGGAGATTCGCTGATGACCATGCTGTACAAGATGTTCAACGCCGAGCCGAGCGCCGTCATCATGGGAGAAAATCACGCTGTTAATCGGCGTCTGGTCAGAGACATCGAGAAACAGTACCGGCACTGTACCGCAGGCGGCGGCCATGGCAATGGCGTCTTCTTCATCCAGCGGATAGTTGATGATAAGCCCGGTTACGCGCTGAGAAAGCAGGTTGTGGACCGCGGTTTTACACGCCTCAACGCCGCTGCGCTCGACCATGGCGATCACCACGCTGGCGCCGGACTGGTCGGCGCGGGATTTTATGGCGGCAACGATTTGTGAGGGGGCATGCAGGGCAAGGTTCGCCGTCACGACGCCAATCAGCGGCGTCTGTTTGCCTGCCAGTTGTTGTGCGACGCGGTTGGGGATGTAATTGAGTTCCGCCATCGCGGCCTCAACTTTCTGTCGGGTTTTTGCGGAAACGTGGCTGGCCTGATTCACGACGCGCGAGACGGTCTGGTAAGAGACGCCTGCATGGTCTGCGACATCGTATAGCGTTACCGGTTTCACGTTTATCACCCCTGTCATGATGTTATCTGCGCGCTATGATGCCACAGCGGGACGATTTTGGGGGATTTACGCATAGGTTCTGCGAGGCGCATTCCAGGGTTGCGGATCGTGTGCGGGAGGATTTATCGTCGTTAAACTTATCAGATTAAAAAGTGAGGACATCGTGAGCGACTCTGCGGCAAATAATATCCTGTCCATTTACCGACGCCATGCGGAGGCTTTTGCCCGCCAGCGCTCACGCGCCTTGTTTGAGAAAAGCTGGCTGGACAAGTTCATCAACGTGATGGGCGGGCAGGGCCATATTGTGGATATTGGCTGCGGAAACGGTCAGCCGATTGCGGGTTATTTTATCCAGCAAGGTTTTCAGTTGACGGGGGTTGATGGTTCCCCGGAAATGCTGGCGCGGGCGCGGCACTCTTTTCCCGCACAGCGCTGGCTGGAGCAGGATATGCGTGAGCTGGCGCTTAACGAGACATTCGACGGTCTGATCGCCTGGGACAGCTTTTTCCATTTAACCCAGTTGGACCAGCAAAAGATGTTCCCCATTTTTGACCGGCTCAGTCATCCCGGCAGCGCGCTGATGTTTACCAGCGGCACGGACAACGGCATTGCGATGGGGGAATTTGAGGGTGAGCCGCTGTTTCACGCCAGCCTCGCGCCTGATGAGTATCACGCATTGCTGTCGATGCACGGTTTTACGGTGATTGAGAGGGTGATGGAAGATCCGCACTGTACCGGGCACACCATCTGGCTGGCGCAAAAAAGAGGTTAATCGCCGCGAAAGGTTTTACGCCATTCAGCTGGGCTGACGCCGAAGCGGGATTTAAAATGCTGCCGCCAGGTGACGGGGGAGAGAAAACCTACCTGTTCGGCGATGCGTTCAACGGGTAACTGACTGGACTCCAGCAGGATCTGGCTGCGGTGTAGGCGCTCGGTAATCAGCCATTCAGCCACGCTTGACCCGGTGGCCTTCATAAAATGACGGGTTAGAGTGCGACGACTCATCATCACCCGCTGTGCCAGCTCGTCGAGATTATGCGGTTCGTGGAGATGCTGGCGCAAATAGTCGAGCAGGGCGTTAATGCGCTGATCCTGGGTATTTTTCGCTACCGGTTGTTCGATAAACTGCGCCTGACCGCCCTCACGATGCGGTGGCACAATCATCCGTCGGGCAATCTGATTCGCCACCGTGCTGCCAAAACGCTGGCGAATTACGTACAAACAGCAATCCAGCGCGGCGGCGGTACCTGCTGAGGTAATAATACCGTCGTCATCCACGTACAGTGCGTTGATATCCAACTGGGCCGCCGGGAAGCGCGCCTGAAAATCCTGCTCGAACTCCCAGTGCGTAGCCGCTCGTTTACCGTCCAGTAACCCCGCATAGCCGAGGACAAACGCGCCCAGACACAGCCCGACAATCTGCGCGCCGTTTTGTCGCGCGCGGTTGAGCGCACCAAGCAGGCTTTGTGGTGGACGATGCGCGGTGGTGCCCCACCAGGGGATCACCACGATGTCGGCAGCCTCCACCGCTTCATAGCCGTGGGTTGCGGTAATGGAGAAACCATCCTGCGAGGAGATGATGCCCGGTTTTTCGCCGCACATCTGCACCTCAAAGCGCTTTTTCACCGCCATTTTGTCACTGAAAATGATACACGGCACCGAGAAGTGAAATGGGCTGAAATCTTCCACGGCAACAATGGCGACGTTAAGCGGCTGCATACGATTCCTTTGTAGAGATTAAAATGCCAGGGTTTCACCATCTTCCGGCACGTTGACATATTGCGCAATCTGGTTGTCGCGGGCGTACTCTTTCAGGGCCGCGCGGGTCAACAGACAATGGTTAATCGCCTCCATATGGGTCGCCACAATGTGTGCTTCGGGTAAGGTGAAGTGGGTTTTCAGCACATCTTCCGCACCCATGATAATTGGGCCAAAACCGATGACGTGGGCAAAACCCGCATTCAGAACCACCACGCCTGGCTGGAAGGTATGCATGTTGGCTTCCACCTCGTCGCGCCAGAGGGTGTCCCCGACCAGATACAGCGTTTTTTCCGCCGGATGCATAAAGATAACGCCACAGGCATCACCCAGGCGTTCTGCCATTTGTGGAATGGCATAGGCGCGATCTGAGCCGTGCTGGCCACCGGTTTTACGCAGAGTGATAGCGCCGACCACGGTATTTTGCGTCAGCACGATGAGTTGTGTGAAACCCTGCCCCCGCAGTACGTGTGCATCATGGTCATTTTGCACATAGATTGGTTTGTCTTTCGGCACGACACGAGCGGCAACCTCGTCCCAGTGATCTTCATGCAGATGGGTCACGATCAGCGCATCGACATTAAGCAGGGTATCGATGTCGATGGGCAGATCGACGGTTGGGTTGCGAATGTCGGCTCGTGCGGTTCCGGCAAAACCCGGATATGCGCCTTTCGCAGCCAGCATAGGATCGACCAGAAAAGTCATTCCACCAAAGGTGATGTGCTGTGTGGCATTACGGATTTGCGTGATGTTCATGGTGTGCGCTCTGCGTGTTGGGTCAGTGGTATCATCGTAGAGTGTTGTCCAGAAGATGAATGTGGGCAAATGGGCGACTAACGATGGGATTGGGCCAATCGCATCCAGCCTGCAGAGAACGTTATTTATGGCGTTTAATCGCCGTCTCATTATCTAAATTAATAAACGTATACTTTCCTTTTTCCTGCATTATTTACTCTGCGGCTATTATACCGAGCTAAATAAAGAAACAGTCATTTTAATTCAGGAGAATTAATTAAATGCGAAGTGGCTCCAGACAATATTGTTGATTTATGCAACACATTACAGCCAGGAAACAGATCGCGAACCATGAAATAACAATGCTATCATTCGCTCCAGACGCGGCAGGCAACTGCTGGCACACGCATTTACCCCGGAGCACCTGATGAACAACGACATTCCGCTAAAATATTATGATATCGCTGATGAGTACGCGACCGAGGCTGCAAAGCCGGTGAACGATGCCGAACGCGATGCGCTGGCGCACTACTTCCAGCAGCTGATCACCCGTTTGATGAACAACGAAGAGATCAGCGAAGACGCGCAGCAGGAGATGGCAACTGTCGCCGGCGTCGACGCACAGCGTATTGATGACATTGCGGAGTTCCTCAATCGCTGGGGTAACGAGTAGCCAAAGACGGGGCCTGTGTTTTACACTGCGCGCAAATTGAGTAGGTATACTCTACGAGTATTCGGTTTAATCAGGCGGAAACAGCAATGAACGGAACAATCA
This sequence comes from Citrobacter sp. MGH100, assembly GCF_001034465.1. Taxonomy (NCBI): domain Bacteria; kingdom Pseudomonadati; phylum Pseudomonadota; class Gammaproteobacteria; order Enterobacterales; family Enterobacteriaceae; genus Citrobacter; species Citrobacter sp. MGH100. Next base: position 2,391,719 of record NZ_KQ089800.1, on the reverse strand, counting down.
CAACGTGGTTTAAAGATAAAGGCTTTGGATTTATCAAAGATGAAAACGGCGACAACCGCTATTTTCATGTGATTAAGGTTGCTAATCCTGAGCTGATCAAGAAAGACGCGGCGGTGACTTTTGAACCCACCACCAACAACAAAGGCCTGTCTGCCTATGCGGTGAAAGTCATACCCGACAGCAAGTACATCTATATCGCGGGCGAGCGCCTGAAGCTCACGGCGATCAAGTCATACCTGGTGTACAGCGAAGAAGTGCCGGTTGAAACCCGTATCGACAAAGAAAACGCGGTGCTGTCTGTCGGCGTGCTGATGAACAGCATACGACCGAAATCAGACGTGAAGCCTGGCGAAATGCGCACACTGAAAAAGCTGGCGATCACTACCTTCCAGGGCACGACGCTGATCTTCTCGGAAGATGAAATCGACATCGACGAGACGGTGAAGCTGCTGAAAGTCTGACGTCCTTCAGAGTGAATGAATGCCGAAACGCTGCTCTTTTCAAAAGCAGGGTTTCGGTTTTTTTTTGCATTCAGTCAGATCGGGTAGGTATGTGTGCGCAAAAGCTGCTTTGTGTCAGAAGCAGATGTGAACGTTTTATATAAGAAGTGAAAGTGGTACTTTGCCGGGGTTATTACTTTTGATTCTCTTGTCTTATCTATTATTGCTGCTGCGCCAGTGTTAAAAATAAAAATAGAAAAATCAGCAGAAAGTTATGTAGTAACTTATCCATAATGTTAATTATTGATGAAATTAAAGTAACACTCCGTAAGGTTTGGATGTTTTTATTTCTCATAGACGAGAATTTACATATAGTGATATAATATGGCGGGAAAAACAGGCAGCTTATTAAGCTGCCTGTCATGTAAATAAATTTTCGAGGAGACTATTCCAGTGGGACGTAAATGGGCCAATATTGTTGGTAAAAAAACGGCTAAAGACGGTGCAACGTCTAAAGTATATTCCAAATTCGGTGTGGAAATCTATGCTGCGGCTAAACAAGGTGAACCAGACCCAGAATTAAACACAGCTTTAAAATTCGTTATTGAACGTGCGAAACAAGCCCAGGTTCCAAAGCACGTTATTGATAAAGCTATTGATAAAGCCAAAGGTGGCAGCGACGAAACGTTCATGCAAGGGCGTTATGAAGGCTTTGGTCCAAGTGGTTCCATGATTATCGCTGAAACCCTGACTTCAAACGTTAACCGCACGATTGCTAATATTCGCTCAATCTTCAATAAAAAAGGCGGGAATATTGGCGCGGCGGGTGCTGTCAGCTATATGTTTGACAATACTGGCGTGATTGTATTTGCGGGAACAGACCCTGACCGTATTTTTGAAATTTTACTTGATGCTGAAGTGGATGTACGTGATGTTACCGAAGAAGAAGGCAACATCATTATTTATACTGAATCTACAGATCTTCATAAAGGAATTGCAGCCCTCAAAGCAGCTGGGATTACTGAATTCTCAACCACAGAATTAGAAATGATTGCTCAATCAGAAGTTGAACTTTCACCAGAAGATTTAGAAATCTTTGAAGGACTTGTTGATGCCCTTGAAGATGATGATGATGTTCAAAAAGTATATCATAACGTTGCAAATCTCTGATTATAAATTAAAGAAATCTGTCATTATGGCAGATTTTATAAATTGTAAGTTTGTTATGATCAACATGTCTGATAAGATGTGTTGATTATAACGAATAGATAAAAATACTATCGCTAAAAGAAACGCATCAATTGAAATTCCTGGCCTAAACTATCTGATAATAAATGGCAAAGGCGCTCCTGCAAGTTCAGGTCTTCAATACTGAAGCGTATTATCTTGAGTAAGGACAGTGCTGATATGAATATTATTGAAAGTGGTATTCGTGACGTAAAACAAGGTGAAAATGTCACAATAGTCATGCCTGTGAATCTTTATGAATGCGAGTTGGGCCATGATGTGTTTGTCGGGCCATTTGTTGAGATACAAAAGGGATGTGTCATAGGCGACAGAACTAAAGTGCAGTCCCATACTTTCATCTGTGAAAACGTTACCTTAGGCGAGGACTGCTTTATAGGGCATGGCGTGACCTTTGCTAACGATCTTTTCAAGAGCGGAAGTCCTGACGCTTCTGCAAAAAGCTGGATTAATATTGTATTAGGTAACGCAGTAACGGTGGGCAGTGGAGCCACAATTTTAACAACGGAAATTTGCAGTGGTGCGGTGATTGGTGCCGGTAGTGTGGTGATAAAGCCCGTGCTGGTAAAAGGCGTGTATGCTGGCAATCCGGCCAGACTTTTGCGAAAGCTTTAAGTATTACCCTTGCCATTGCGAACCCAAATTTATGTTCTTCCCAGACCGTTCATGTCGACCCCTCTTGTTTGCGGACATGGCGACTATTCTTGCTGCTCACGCCATATAAAGAAACGTCTGCTGCATCAGACGTTGCGTTCCTCTGAATGGTGCCGTAGGTCATGACTCATTTCCTGTAGTTCATTGATTAATCGTGCTAAATGGAAGCCATCGCACACAGAGTGATGTACCTGAACGGCGAGAGGTAACACTACTTTCCCATCTTGTTCATAGTATTTCCCAAGTGTGAACATGGGGGCAAAAAAGTTCTGCATGTTCGCAATGTTGATATTAAAACTGGTAAAACTTACCCAAGGGATAGCCGATACAAAAAATACATTTTCCGGAGACTCTCCCTTCGGCCAATAAGAAAGATTATTACAATAGCGTGCAACGTCTTCTGAATAAGTGTTTTGGAAGTGATGAATATTGCCATCGTAGCGGCTCCATAATGATGAAAAAGTCTCAGTTTCATTATGGAAAATGGTATAGCTTGGATGAATTTCATTCCATATGACAAGCTCATTGTTCTTTATAGCCATACGGAATTCAGTATGCTTGTTGACAACTTTAGCAAGGAGGGAAATCATAGTAGGGTAAAATTTCCAGCCAATCTCTTTTATATGTTTTAGTACTGCGGTAATGTCTAACAGAACAGTTTGGTTAATTGTACTTTGAGCAAAAGACTGAAATACCTCAAAATGCTCTTTCCTTGGCCAACGAGACAAGTCAACAGCCGTATATTCTGGAGTTGTTTTTTTCACTTTTTATCCTTTGATTTGCAATCAAATATCATATTTTAGCCTAAGTCTTTCCATGACGTAATCAGGCTGCATGTCCCGAAGCATGTTACCAGCGAACGCATTTGCGAGAGTAGCGTATCCTTATACAGGAAGAAGGATTAAAGCCTCTTCACAAGAGACTTTGCGCCCCTGGATTTACGATGTCATTCATCAGTGTGTAACGTGCTTCTTTGCGCGTGTATTGATCGATTAACGGCACAAGTCGCCGGAAATGCTCACTGGCACAATGTTCATCGAGAGCCGCGTGGTCTGGCCATTCTTCGATGAAAATAAAATGGCCCGGATCTTTTTCATCAATATAGAGGTCATAAGCAATGCAGCGCGGTTCTTTCCTGGTGGCCGATATTAGCTCACGATACAACGGGAGAACGGTTTCAATATACTCAGGTTTGATGAAATCCTCGGCAATGACCTTTAACATGCAGCCTCCTGGCAAAAAATGAATGCACACTCTGCAATGAAGATATCATTAAAGCAAGATGACACCGCGTGATATCGGCTGATGAGTGAGTCATCCCAACTATCAATCAGATGATGCGCATAACTGTGATCCACTTCACCTCCCGGCAACCAAAATCTCCTGCGACTCGACGCCGTCCTCAATCTGTTTCGCCACCCTTTGTAAGGCCGGAAGATGCTTTTCTGCGGCCTGTTCGATGGTCATGGCGCTGGCCATATACACCAGATTCAGGCAGCCGATCACCCGCTGTTCGCTGCGGATGGGGACGGCGATAGAAGCGATTTTCTCCTCCTGATCCCAGCCGCGATAGTTCTGACCAAAACCGTCTTTCCGCGCCCGGGTCAAAATGGCGTCGAGCTTTAAGGGTTCGCGCGCCAGCTGGAACTCTTCTCCTGGCCGGGAGGCCAGCATTTCAATCAGTTCCTGACGTTCATTCTCCGGGCTAAATGCCAGCCAGGTCAGGCCGGAAGCGGTTTTCAGCAATGGCAAACGACGCCCGACCATCGCCCGGTGAAACGACAGGCGGCTGAAGCGGTGGGTTGTTTCACGTACCACCATCGCGTCCACATCCAGCGTGGAAACGTCGGTCGGCCAGATCACCTCGCGCAGCAAATCCCCCAGCAGCGGGGCGGCCAGCGCAGAAATCCACTGCTCGTCACGAAATCCCTCGCTAAGCTGACGGACCTTGATGGTTAAGCGAAAGCTGTCATCGGACAGGCTGCGTCGGACGTAACCCTCATCCTGCAACGTTTCCAGCAGCCGCCTGACCGTAGTGCGGTGCAGGCCGCTCAGCTCAGCCAGCAGGCCAACGCTGGCTCCACCATCGAGCCGGTTTAACATATTTAATAACATTAATCCGCGCGTTAATCCGCGTACGGTTTTGTATTCAGTACCGTCATCATTTTTCATATTTATTGACAAATCTACAGGTAAAACAACGTTGTGCACTTAGTGCACATCCAGGCATGTTTTGATTGTAGCGCAAAAACTCACTCCTATACTGACCGCACAACAAAAAATTATTCACATATTTTTAACAAAACAGATTGCGCCTCACCAGGGTCTGCAATTGCGTTTTGTCCGAGTCGTGAGGTTCTGAAATGACAACAATAAACCCTGATATCCAACCCGCTGTGCAGCACACCGTTCAGGTCGCGATTGCTGGTGCCGGCCCGGTGGGGCTAATGATGGCCAACTATCTGGGCCAGATGGGCATTGAAGTGCTGGTGGTGGAGAAGCTCGACACGCTGATCGACTATCCCCGCGCTATCGGGATTGACGATGAAGCGCTGCGCACCATGCAGTCCGTTGGTCTGGTCGAAAACGTGCTGCCGCATACTACGCCGTGGCACGCGATGCGCTTTCTCACCCCGAAAGGCCGCTGCTTTGCTGATATCCAGCCGATGACCGACGAATTTGGCTGGTCGCGCCGCAACGCGTTTATTCAGCCGCAGGTGGATGCGGTGATGCTGGAAGGGCTGTCGCGTTTTCCCAGCGTGCGCTGCCTGTTTTCCCGCGAACTGGAAGCCTTCAGCCAACAGAACGGTGAAGTAACGCTGAATCTGAAAGCGCCGGACGGCCAGCGCGAAACGGTGAAGGCCCAGTGGCTGGTGGCCTGCGACGGTGGGGCCAGCAACGTCAGACGTTCGCTGAATGTGCCATTTGAAGGAAAAACCGCGCCAAATCAGTGGATTGTGGTGGATATCGCCAACGATCCGCTCAGCACGCCGCATGTGTATCTGTGCTGCGATCCGGTGCGCCCGTATGTCTCCGCTGCGCTGCCACATGCGGTACGCCGCTTTGAATTTATGGTGATGCCGGGAGAAACCGAAGCGCAACTCAGTGAGCCGCAAAATATGCGCCAGTTGCTGAGCAAAGTGCTGCCGAACCCGGATAACGTCGAACTGATCCGCCAGCGTGTGTATACCCATAACGCCCGTCTGGCCGAACGTTTTCGCATTGACCGCGTGCTGCTGGCCGGCGACGCGGCGCACATTATGCCGGTCTGGCAGGGGCAGGGGTACAACAGCGGCATGCGCGATGCCTTCAACCTGGCGTGGAAACTGGCGCTGGTCATTAAGGGCAAAGCTGGTGATGCGCTGCTGGATACCTACCAGCAGGAACGCCGCGACCACGCCAAAGCAATGATCGATCTCTCGGTGACCGCAGGCAACGTACTGGCACCGCCAAAACGCTGGCACGGTGCGGTACGCGACGGGGTTTCCTGGCTGCTGAACTACATTCCGCCGGTCAAACGCTACTTCCTTGAAATGCGCTTTAAGCCGATGCCGCAATACCATGTTGGAGCACTGGTGCGTGAGTGTGACGCGAAAACGTCACCGGTCGGCAAGATGTTTATCCAGCCGAAGGTGACGCTGGAATCGGGTGAAGTGACGCTGCTCGACAATGTCATCGGGCCGAATTTTGCGGTGATTGGCTGGGGCTGTAACCCGCTATGGGGCATGAGCGAGGCGCAGATCCAACAGTGGCAGGCGTTGGGCACGCGGTTTATCCAGGTGGTGCCGGATACGCAAATTCATACCGAGCAGGATAACTATGACGGCGTTATCCGCATTGGCGATACGCAAAACCGCCTGCGCACGTGGTTTGCCCAGCACAACGCTTCGCTGGTGGTGATGCGCCCGGACCGCTTTGTGGCCGCCATCGCTATTCCGCAAACTCTGGGCAGTACCCTGAATAAACTGGCGTCGGTGATGACGCTTACCCGCGCTACTGCCGATATTCCTGTTGAAAAGGTGGCCTGATATGCACGCTTATCTTCACTGTCTTTCCCACTCGCCGCTGGTGGGGTACGTCGACCCGGCGCAGACCGTGCTCGACGAGGTTAACGGCGTGATCGCCAGCGCCCGGGCGCGCATTGCGGCGTTTGACCCTGAACTGGTGGTGCTGTTTGCCCCCGATCACTACAACGGTTTTTTTTACGATGTGATGCCGCCGTTCTGTTTAGGCGTGGGAGCCACGGCGATCGGCGATTTCGGCAGCGCGGCGGGGGAACTGCCGGTGCCGACAGATCTCGCTGAAGCCTGCGCCCACGCGGTGATGAAAAGCGGCATCGATCTCGCCGTGTCCTACAACATGCAGGTCGATCATGGTTTCGCCCAGCCGCTGGAGTTCTTGCTTGGTGGGCTGGATAAGGTGCCTGTGCTGCCGGTGTTTATTAACGGTGTCGCCACGCCGCTGCCAGGCTTTCAGCGTACCCGCATGCTCGGGGAAGCGATTGGCCGTTTCGCCAGCTCATTGAATAAACGCGTACTGTTTTTAGGCTCCGGCGGGCTGTCGCATCAGCCGCCGGTACCGGAGCTGGCGAAGGCCGATGCTCATATGCGCGACCGTCTGCTTGGCAGCGGTAAACAACTGCCCGAAAACGAGCGCGAGCTGCGCCAGCAGCGGGTGATCAGCGCCGCCGAGAAGTTCGTGGCCGATCAAAACTCGCTGCATCCGCTGAACCCTGTCTGGGATAACCGCTTTATGAGCCTGCTTGAGCAGGGGCGTTTGCAGGAGCTGGACGCGGTCAGTAACGAAGAGTTGTCCGCGATGGCGGGCAAATCAACGCACGAAGTAAAAACCTGGGTTGCCGCCTTCGCCGCCATTTCTGCCTTTGGCAACTGGCGCAGCGAAGGCCGTTATTACCGCCCGATCCCAGAGTGGATCGCCGGATTCGGCTCCCTGAGCGCCACCACACAGAACTGAAACAGAACTGAATATGCAGGAGAACATCATGACTTACCAACCGCAAACCGAAGCCGCTACCAGTCGTTTTCTGGAGGTGCAGGAAGCAGGCGAAACACTACGCGTGCATTTCAATGACTGTGGACAGGGCGAAGAGACCGTCGTGCTGCTGCACGGCTCCGGTCCTGGCGCGACGGGCTGGGCAAACTTCAGCCGCAATATTGATCCGCTGGTACAGGCCGGATACCGGGTGATCCTGCTGGATTGTCCTGGCTGGGGTAAAAGCGATGGGATCGTTAACCGCGGTTCGCGATCCGATCTCAACGCCCGCATCCTGAAAAGCGTAGTCGATCAACTGGATATTCAGAAAATCCACCTGCTGGGCAACTCGATGGGCGGCCACAGTTCCGTGGCGTTCACCCTGAGCTGGCCGGAGCGCGTGGGCAAGCTGGTGCTGATGGGCGGCGGGACGGGCGGCATGAGTCTGTTTACCCCGATGCCGACCGAAGGTATTAAGCGGCTGAATCAGCTGTACCGCGCGCCAACTATCGAGAACCTGAAGCTGATGATGGATATCTTTGTCTTCGATACCAGCGATCTCACGGAGGCGCTGTTTGAAGCGCGTCTGAACAATATGCTGTCGCGCCGCGATCACCTGGACAACTTTGTGAAAAGCCTCGAAGCCAACCCGAAACAGTTCCCGGACTTCGGCCCGCGCCTGGGGGAAATTAAAGCCCAAACTCTGATTGTCTGGGGACGCAATGACCGCTTCGTGCCGATGGATGCTGGTCTGCGCCTGCTCTCCGGGATTGCCGGTTCTGAGCTGCACATCTACCGCGACTGCGGACACTGGGCGCAGTGGGAACATGCGGATGCCTTTAATCAGCTGGTGCTGAATTTCCTCGCACGCCCTTAAGGAACGGACATGACCAATCTTAATCTTGAGCAGTTAGCCGCCGATTTACGTCTGGCGGAGGAAAAAGGGGAAGCTATCGCCCCGCTGCGTGAACTGATCGGCGTGGACAACGGCGAAGCGGCCTACGCCATTCAACGCATCAACGTGCAGTATGAAGTGGCGCGCGGGCGTCGCGTGGTCGGGCGCAAAGTAGGGCTGACACACCCGAAAGTGCAGCAGCAGCTTGGCGTCGATCAGCCGGACTTCGGTACGCTGTTTGCCGACATGTGCTACGGCGATAACGACACCATTGCGTTTGAGCGCGTGCTGCAACCGCGTATTGAAGCGGAAATCGCGCTGGTGCTGAACCGCGATCTGCCCAATGCCGACACTACTTTTGACGAGCTTTATAACGCCATCGAGTGGGTGTTGCCCGCGCTGGAAGTGGTCGGCAGCCGTATCCGCGACTGGTCAATCAAGTTTGTTGATACCGTGGCGGATAACGCCTCCTGCGGCGTGTATGTGGTCGGCGGCCCGGCACAGCGTCCGGCAGGATTAGATCTGAAAAACTGCGCGATGAAAATGACGCGCAATAACGAAGAAGTGTCCAGCGGGCGCGGCAGCGAATGCCTGGGACATCCGCTCAACGCCGCCGTCTGGCTGGCGCGCAAAATGGCCAGCCTCGGCGAGCCGCTACGTGCCGGAGATATCATTCTCACCGGAGCGTTAGGCCCGATGGTGGCGGTGAATGCGGGCGATCGTTTCGAGGCCCATATCGACGGTATTGGTTCAGTTGCCGCCACTTTTTCAGCGGCGGTTACAAGAGGAAGTCAGTCATGAGTAAGCGTAAAGTCGCCATTATCGGCTCCGGCAACATCGGTACCGATTTGATGATAAAAATTCTGCGTCACGGGAAGCATCTGGAAATGGCGGTGATGGTCGGTATCGATCCGCAATCCGACGGACTGGCGCGCGCCAGTCGTATGGGCGTCGCCACTACTCATGAAGGGGTGACGGGACTTATCTCCATGCCAGAGTTTGCCGATATCGACATCGTGTTTGACGCCACCAGTGCGAGCGCGCATGTGAAAAATGACGCCGCGCTGCGTGCTGCTAAACCGGGGATCCGCCTGATCGACCTGACGCCTGCGGCGATCGGTCCGTACTGCGTCCCGGTGGTGAATCTGGACGCTAACGTTGACCAACAGAACGTCAATATGGTGACCTGCGGCGGGCAAGCGACTATCCCGATGGTGGCGGCGGTTTCTCGCGTGGCAAAAGTCCATTACGCCGAAATTATCGCCTCGATCGCCAGTAAATCTGCGGGTCCAGGCACGCGCGCTAATATCGATGAGTTTACCGAAACCACCTCGAAGGCGATTGAAGTGGTTGGCGGCGCGGCAAAAGGTAAAGCGATTATCGTCCTTAACCCGGCCGAGCCGCCGCTGATGATGCGCGACACGGTGTATGTGCTGAGCGAAGCGGCCTCTGAGGTTGAAGTTGAAGCATCGATTAATGAGATGGCGGCGGCGGTGCAGGCGTACGTGCCGGGCTATCGTCTGAAACAGCGTGTCCAGTTTGAAGTCATCCCGCAGGATAAACCGGTCAATCTGCCGGGCATCGGTCAGTTCTCCGGGCTGAAAACCGCCGTCTATCTGGAAGTGGAAGGCGCGGCGCACTATCTGCCAGCCTACGCGGGCAATCTCGATATTATGACCTCCAGTGCGCTGGCGACCGCTGAGAAGATGGCGCAGTCACTCACTCGTCAGGCAGGAGAAGCAGCATGAACGGTAAAAAACTCTATATCTCTGACGTGACCCTGCGCGACGGCATGCACGCCATTCGTCATCAATATTCGCTGGAAAACGTGCGCCAGATTGCCAAAGCGCTGGACGACGCACGGGTCGATTCCATTGAGGTGGCGCACGGCGACGGTCTGCAGGGTTCCAGTTTTAACTACGGCTTTGGCGCGCACAGCGACCTGGAGTGGATTGAAGCGGCGGCGGACGTGGTCAAGCACGCTAAGATTGCCACGCTGCTGTTGCCGGGCATCGGCACGATTCATGACCTGAAAAATGCATATCAGGCTGGGGCGCGCGTCGTGCGCGTGGCGACCCACTGCACCGAAGCGGACGTGTCGGCCCAGCATATTCAGTATGCGCGTGAGCTTGGCATGGATACCGTCGGCTTTCTGATGATGAGCCATATGACCACGCCGGAGCACCTCGCGCAGCAGGCGAAGCTGATGGAAAACTACGGCGCGACCTGTATCTATGTGGTCGATTCAGGCGGGGCGATGAACATGTCTGATATCCGTGACCGCTTCCGCGCCCTGAAAGCGGTGCTGAAACCGGAGACGGAAACCGGGATGCACGCCCACCACAACCTGAGCCTCGGCGTGGCGAACTCGATTGCCGCGGTAGAGGAGGGCTGTGACCGTATCGATGCCAGCCTGGCCGGTATGGGCGCAGGCGCAGGCAACGCGCCGCTGGAGGTGTTTATCGCCGCGGCAGATAAGCTTGGCTGGCAGCACGGCACAGATCTGTATGCGCTGATGGACGCCGCCGACGATCTGGTGCGTCCGTTACAGGACCGTCCGGTGCGGGTCGATCGCGAAACGCTGGCGCTGGGCTATGCCGGAGTGTACTCAAGTTTCCTGCGCCACTGCGAAGTGGCGGCGGAGCGGTATGGCCTGAGCGCGGTAGATATTCTGGTTGAACTGGGCAAACGCCGGATGGTGGGCGGCCAGGAAGATATGATCGTCGACGTGGCGCTGGATCTGCGCAACAGAAAATAAAAATGATTACGCGGCTGGCAACGTATCAGCCGCGATTCACCTGCATCGTGACCTCAGAGGTACATCTTATGACTACCCGTACCCCCACATCCTCATCCCGCCTGACGTTGACCGTCGGGCTGTGTTTTTTAGTCGCCCTGATGGAAGGGCTGGATTTACAGGCCGCCGGGATCGCTGCCGTCGGTATCGCCCATGCGTTTGCATTAGATAAAATGCAGATGGGCTGGATCTTCAGCGCGGGCATTCTCGGACTGCTGCCCGGCGCGCTGGTGGGCGGCATGCTGGCCGATCGCTATGGCCGCAAACGCATTCTTATTGCCTCCGTGGCGCTGTTCGGTCTGTTCTCGCTGGCAACAGCGATATCCTGGGATTTCTCATCGCTGGTGTTTGCCCGCCTGATGACCGGTGTTGGGCTGGGCGCAGCGTTGCCGAATCTGATCGCGCTGACTTCTGAGGCGGCGGGCCCACGTTTTCGTGGTACGGCGGTGAGCCTGATGTATTGCGGTGTGCCGATTGGCGCGGCGCTGGCGGCAGCGCTCGGGTTTAGCGGTCTGGCCTCTGCCTGGCAAACGGTGTTCTGGGTCGGCGGGGTGATCCCGCTGCTGCTGGTACCGCTGTTGATGCGCTGGTTGCCGGAATCGCAGGTTTACGCCCAACAAACGCAGGTGGCTGCCGCGCCGCTGCGCGCGCTGTTTGCGCCAACCACCGCGACAGCCACGCTGCTGCTGTGGCTGTGCTATTTCTTCACCCTGCTGGTGGTGTATATGCTGATCAACTGGCTGCCGATGCTGCTGGTCGGGCAGGGCTTTCAGCCCTCGCAGGCGGCGGGCGTGATGTTTGCCCTGCAAATTGGCGCGGCCAGCGGCACCTTAATCCTCGGGGCGTTGATGGATAAACTGCGTCCGGTGGTGATGTCACTTTTGATCTACACCGGGATGCTGGCATCATTGCTGGCGCTGGGCACGGTATCGTCATTGAGCGGTATGCTGATGGCGGGATTTGTGGCGGGGATGTTTGCCACCGGGGGGCAAAGCGTGTTGTATGCGCTGGCACCGCTGTTTTACAGCACGCAGATCCGCGCCACCGGCGTGGGTACCGCTGTCGCCGTCGGGCGTCTGGGTGCGATGAGCGGTCCGCTGCTGGCAGGGAAAATGTTAGCGCTTGGCACCGGAACAGTGGGGGTGATGGCAGCTTCAGCGCCGGGTATTTTAGTGGCGGGCCTGGCGGTATTTATTCTGATGAACCGCAAATCGCAGATGCCGGTCCCGGCCAGCGGTGCTTAAGCGCTCATTCGGTGGTATGAGTGGGGGAGATACGGTTCCCACTTCCGGGTGAACGCCAGTCGGTGAGGACGTTGCCAGAGTTTACATAAAGCCTGGCAACGGAGGCGTTATGAGCTGGCGACCCTTTTTGTATCTGATTATTAATCCCCACCCGACATTAAGCGCCCGGCGCGGGCATCTGCGCCTGGTGCAGGGTTGACTTTGCATTCTGTTAACAAACGCGGTATAACAAACCTTCTTTGGATGTTTAGATGTCCATACGTTCAGAAGGTTATATGCAAACAACACAACAAAATGCGCCACTGAAGCGCACAATGAAAACGCGTCACCTGATTATGCTCTCCTTAGGTGGCGTGATTGGCACAGGGTTATTCTTCAATACCGGGTACATCATCTCCACCACCGGGGCGGCGGGAACGCTGCTGGCCTATCTGATTGGCGCGCTGGTAGTCTGGTTGGTTATGCAGTGTCTGGGCGAGCTGTCGGTCGCGATGCCGGAGACCGGGGCGTTTCACGTCTATGCTGCGCGTTATCTTGGCCCTGCAACGGGATATACCGTGGCCTGGCTCTACTGGCTGACCTGGACTGTGGCGCTGGGTTCGAGTTTTACCGCCGCCGGATTCTGTATGCAGTACTGGTTTCCGCAGGTACCAGTATGGGTCTGGTGTGTGGTGTTCTGCGCGATTATTTTTGGTCTAAACGTCATCTCCACGCGCTTTTTTGCCGAAGGGGAGTTCTGGTTCTCGCTGGTAAAAGTGGTCACTATCATCGCCTTTATCATCCTCGGCGGGGCGGCGATTTTTGGTTTTATCCCGATGCAGGATGGCTCGCCCGCGCCGGGACTGAGTAATATCACGGCGGAAGGCTGGTTCCCACACGGTGGCTTACCGATCCTGATGACGATGGTGGCGGTGAATTTTGCTTTTTCGGGAACTGAGCTTATCGGTATTGCCGCCGGAGAAACAGAAAACCCGCGCAAGGTTATTCCGGTGGCGATTCGTACTACCATCGCGCGACTGATTATTTTCTTTATCGGCACCGTGTTTGTGCTGGCGGCGCTGATCCCGATGCAGCAGGCGGGCGTGGAGAAAAGCCCGTTTGTGCTGGTGTTTGAGAAGGTGGGGATTCCATACGCCGCCGATATTTTTAACTTCGTGATCCTGACGGCTATTCTATCCGCGGCGAACTCCGGGCTGTATGCCTCCGGGCGCATGCTGTGGTCGCTGTCGAATGAACGCACGCTGCCAGCCTGTTTTTCCCGAGTGACGAAAAACGGCGTGCCGCTGACGGCGCTGTCGGTCAGTATGCTCGGCGGCGTGTTGGCGCTGTTTTCCAGCGTGGTGGCCCCGGACACGGTATTTGTCGCGCTGTCGGCAATCTCCGGGTTCGCGGTGGTGGCGGTGTGGCTGAGCATTTGCGCTTCGCACTTTGTCTTTCGCCGCCGTCATCTGCAGCAGGGTAAGGCATTGAGTGAATTGCATTATCTCGCGCCGTGGTATCCGCTGGTGCCGGTACTGGGATTTGTGCTGTGCCTGGTGGCTTGTGTCGGGCTGGCATTCGATCCAGCGCAGAGAATTGCGCTGTGGTGCGGGTTACCGTTTGTGGCAGTGTGTTATGGTGCTTATTTCCTTACCCAACCGCGTAAAGCCAAACAGGAGCCCGAACATGTCGCAGAATAATCCGTTAAGCGCCATCCTTGATAAACAGGATTTCCTGCTGCTCGATGGTGCGATGGCGACGGAGCTGGAAGCGCGTGGCTGTAACTTAGCCGACAGCCTGTGGTCAGCCAAAGTGCTGGTCGAAAATCCGGAGCTTATCCGCGAAGTCCATCTCGATTACTACCGGGCGGGGGCGCAGTGTGCGATTACCGCCAGCTACCAGGCGACACCGGCGGGGTTTGCCGCCCGTGGCCTGGATGAAGCGCAGTCGAAAGCGCTAATTGGTAAAAGCGTGGAGCTGGCGCGTAAAGCCCGTGAAGCGTATCTGGCCGAGAACCCGCAGGCGGGCACGCTGCTGGTAGCAGGGTCCGTCGGGCCTTACGGCGCGTATCTGGCGGATGGTTCTGAATACCGTGGTGATTACCAACGTAGCGCTGAAGAGTTTCAGGCGTTTCACCGCCCGCGCGTGGAAGCGTTACTGGATGCCGGGGCCGATCTGCTGGCCTGTGAAACCCTGCCAAATTTTGCCGAAATTAGCGCGCTGGCTGAGCTATTGACCGCATATCCGCGCGCGCGGGCGTGGTTCTCATTTACCCTGCGCGACAGCGAGCACCTGAGCGACGGTACGCCGTTGCGTGACGTGGTTGCGTTGCTGGCGGGTTATCCGCAGGTGGTGGCGCTAGGTATTAACTGCATTGCGCTGGAAAATACCACCGCTGCGTTGCAGCATTTACACGGTTTAACGGCGCTGCCGCTGGTGGTGTATCCGAACTCGGGCGAGCAGTATGATGCCGTGAGCAAAACCTGGCATCATCACGGTGAGCATTGTGCGCATCTGGCGGATTATCTGCCGCAGTGGCAGGCCGCTGGCGCACGGTTGATTGGCGGGTGCTGTCGCACCACGCCTGCGGATATTGCCGCGCTAAAAGCGCGAAGCTGAGAGTTTATCGGGCCTACAGTGAATGATGTGGCGATACGGCTGGATTGTTGATCAGATATAGGGTGCATTGATATAAAATTAAAGAAGGGACTCCAATGGAGTCCCTTTATTCAAAATGCAATAAACATACTTAGCAACACAGGAATACATAAAATCCACAGCACTGCTTCAATTTTAAATCCTAGTGTTAATTTGCAAGGCAATCCTCTTATTAAATTATAACCCTCTATGCTCATACCATAATTAGGGAAGGTGCGAACAAGTTCCTGATATGAGATCATCATATTCATCCGGAGCGCATCCCAGAGGGACATCATGAGCCATCAACTCACCTTCGCCGATAGTGAATTCAGCACTAAGCGCCGTCAGACCCGAAAAGAGATTTTCCTCTCCCGCATGGAGCAGATTCTGCCATGGCAGAATATGACCGCTGTCATCGAGCCGTTTTATCCCAAGGCGGGCAATGGCCGACGGCCCTATCCGCTGGAGACCATGCTGCGTATTCACTGCATGCAGCATTGGTACAACCTGAGCGACGGTGCCATGGAAGATGCCCTGTACGAAATCGCCTCCATGCGCCTGTTTGCCCGATTATCCCTGGATAGCGCCCTGCCGGATCGCACCACCATCATGAATTTCCGCCACCTGCTCGAGCAGCATCAACTGGCCCGTCAATTGTTCAAGACCATCAATCGCTGGCTGGCCGAAGCAGGCGTCATGATGACCCAAGGCACTTTGGTGGATGCCACCATCATTGAGGCACCCAGCTCTACCAAGAACAAAGAGCAGCAACGCGATCCGGAGATGCATCAGACCAAGAAAGGCAATCAGTGGCACTTTGGCATGAAGGCCCACATTGGTGTCGATGCCAAGAGTGGCCTGACCCACAGCCTGGTCACCACCGCGGCCAACGAGCATGACCTCAATCAGCTGGGTAATCTGCTTCATGGAGAGGAGCAATTTGTCTCAGCCGATGCCGGCTACCAAGGAGCGCCACAGCGCGAGGAGCTGGCCGAGGTGGATGTGGACTGGCTGATCGCCGAGCGTCCCGGCAAGGTAAAAACCTTGAAGCAGCATCCGCGCAAGAACAAAACGGCCATCAACATCGAATACATGAAAGCCAGCATCCGTGCCAAGGTGGAGCACCCGTTTCGCATCATCAAGCGGCAGTTCGGCTTCGTGAAAGCCAGATACAAGGGGCTGCTGAAAAACGATAACCAACTGGCGATGTTATTCACCCTGGCCAACCTGTTTCGGGTGGACCAAATGATACGTCAGTGGGAGAGATCTCAGTAAAAACCGGAAATAACGCCAGAAATGGTGGAAAAAATAGCCTAAATAGGCTGATTCGATGTGTTTGCGGGAAAAAAATCGGCCCAGATCCGCGAAATTTTAATCAGCGAGTCAGCTTGGGAAGAAATGACCTGCTTATTCGCACCTTCCCAAGGTAAGTGGGGCCAGAGCTTTATCAATTCGATCACGCGCTTTTTGCAATGTTTCAATCTGTTGCTGATCTTGCTTTTCAGGATCAATAACAATCAGAATTGAACCAGGTTGTTTTTTCATATCAGGGTTCAGTTTGTGATACAGCTCTCTCGTACCCTCGGGGGGGTTAACGAAAATATACGGCTCATATGTTGATGGTTTTGACTCATAGGGCAATACACAAAATCCCCCATCGACAGGCTCACGAGGCGGTTTATCCTCTTCACCCGGACAATATGGTCCAGGTGCCATCGTGAGCGGTTTTGGCGCGTTCTGCGGCGCTACAGAGACCACTCTGTTTGTGACTGGCTTAGGTGCGGAGAGAACTTCACTCTCATAGAAATAAGTGACATTTGAAATTGAGTTAATAAATCTGCATTTGCAAGGGCATGTGCCAACGCTATGTGCTGTTCCGGCAGCTTGAACACCATGTATAAAATAACCCGGTTGTCCTCCTACTATGTGGTAGAGTTTTTTATCTTTACCGCATATATAGCTATCGCCATGTCGTGCCGTTGGCTGTCCGTCGAGTATATGATTAGTACAGCCTGTTAAAATAGTACCGCCGCAGGTTGTTTTATCACCGACCCTTAAAAAATATGCAATTCCCATACAATTCTCATTTTAATAAACTTAAACTTTCCGGATTACAAAAAATCCAGTCATTTTTCCATGTTGCCATATAAACACAATCTTCGATTTTATTCGATTCTTTGAATTGCATATTATTATAAGCGATTAGACTTTGTTCTTTTAAATAGTCATTATGATAATTACATTGCGATTGAGTATGACTTAGAAAATCAGGGAATCTTTTCTTCCACATTTGATGAAATCTATCTGTAACTTTTTCAGGTATTTTTAGGATAGGCAATTTTTCATTTTCACTGAAACTGCTAAAGGTATATTTGACGGGGATTACAACTTGAGCTAAATGATAACCATGATATATAATATTGCATTGTTTATCAGCCCATAATCCTGCACTCAACAGCAGATAATAATCATCGCTATTTTTGATGGTTTTATTGTTTTTTACCATTTCCCCAATGTTAAAATCATTCAGTGCATATACGCTCCACTTTTCATTAAATTTTTTCTCTAGGTAAACAGAGTAAATTGATGCTTCCATCTTTGAATAAAAGATTAAAATCCCCTCGATACTTCGATCGTATTTCCTCCACAACGGTTCTAACATTTTTTCGTTTTTATGCGTTGTTTTGTTGTATATCCCGCTGACACGACCCAATACCCATAATTCGTGCTCGCTTATATATTGAGTGATTTGGTTTTCTTCCTGGTAAAAATACATTTTTGAATCTCTCTCATCCGTTGAAAGCGTGATGACATACTATTTTCTCTGTAAAAGTTGTGCGGCTGATCGCATAAGTAATAAAAAAGCCTGAATCCAATTAAGGATGATTCAGGCTTGGAATAATTAAGTTTATATGTATTTACTTAATAAATATTTTATAAGGATTTTTCCTTCTCTATAATCAAATTAATTTTATCTGGTCCGTTGTTTGATCGTAGCCCGGCACAAATTATGCCGCATCCGCCAGAACAAACATACCGTACGGGTGGATTTCGAGATAATACTGCTCGCCGACGTCCGGCTGTAAACGCGTAGCGTTGACCTGCAATAAGATTTCCTGCCCGTGCCATTCCACCGTGACTTCATACTGGGGGCCCATATAGGCCACGTGGCGGATCACGCAGCGCTGACTCTCTTCGCCGCGATCGCTGAGCGTGATCGCTTCCGGGCGCACGCCGACCATACCTTCGCCTTGTGTACCAAAGTGCAGCGGGCGTGGCAGGTGATAGCCATAGATATCAACGTATTGGTCACTGAAGGTGGCCGGGAACAGGTTGGCGTCGCCCATAAAACTTGCCATAAAGCGGGAGGCGGGCTGGCGATAGAGATCCTGCGGTGAACCGATCTGCATGATGTGCCCCTTGTTCATCACCAGCACGGTATCGGAAACCGCAAAGGCTTCGCTCTGATCGTGGGTAACGTACAGCGAGGTGATATCAAACTGCTTTTGCAGTTCGCGGATCTTGTCGCGCATGCTGCGACGCAGGTTGGCGTCGAGGTTACTCAACGGCTCATCAAACAGCAATACTTTCGGTTTGAGGATCAACGCGCGGGCCAGCGCTACGCGCTGTTGCTGACCGCCGGAGATCTGATCGACATAGCGCTCTTCGAAGCCTTCCAGATCGACCATCGCCAGTGCCTCTTTGACACGGGCTTTCACCTCAGCGCGGGATACGCCGAGCATCTTCAGGCCATAACCCACGTTCTCTCCCAGCGACATATGCGGGAACAGGGCATAGGACTGAAACACCATACAGATATCACGCTGCTGAATTGAGCGATGGGTGACGTCTTCGCCATCAATGAAAATCTGCCCTTCGCTCGGTTTTTCCAGCCCGGCGACCAGGCGCAAAATGGTGGTTTTACCACAACCGGATGGGCCGAGCAGCGTCACCATTTGCCCCTGCGGAATGGTGAGATTGATATTGTCGATAACCGTGTTGCTGCCAAATCGTTTGGTGACGTTGCGCAGTTCAACGAAATTTTTCTGAGTCATAGTGCGCTCCATTACGCCTGGTTTTTGGCTTTTGAACGGGAGGTTCGTGATTCACCGATCAGCCAGTCAAAGATGAAAATAATCGCCAGCATCACCACGATCAGAATGGAACCGTAGGCAATCGCCACACCGTATTCGCCATCTTCCACGCGGTTCAGGATGTAGGCCGTGGCCACGCGGGTATCCGGCGTGACGAGGAACACGATGGCGCTGACGGTGGTAATGGCGCGCACAAAGCTGTAAATCAGCGCCGAAAGGATCGCCGGGCGTAGCAGCGGCAGCAGGATATGCGTAATGGTACGCAGCGAACCGGCGCGCAGGCTGAGCGAGGCTTCATCCAGTGATTTATCGATCTGGCCGAGTCCCGCGATACCCGCGCGAATGCCGACCGGGACGTTACGCATTACCATCGAGATAATGACAATCGCCGCTGTACCAGTGAGGTAAACCGGGGCGCTGTTAAAGGCCAGAATGTACGATACGCCCGCGACGGTGCCTGGAACGGCAAAGCACAGCATAGTGGTGAACTCGATGGTCTTTTTGCCCTTAAACTGCTGGCGCACGACTACCCAGGCGATCAGCAGGCCGAAGATGGCGGTGATCGGCGCGGCAATACCGGCGTAGAGCAGGGTGTCGAGCAGTGAAGGCCATGCGCCGTCGCTCATCCCCTGACCGAACAGTTTGGTAAAGTTCGCCAGCGTCAGGGTGTAGTCCACGCCCCAGTTAACGGTGAAACTGCCGTAGAAAATGCTGCCGTACAACAGGGCATTAAAGGCAATCCACACCGCCAGCAGCGCGACCACGCTCCACACCAGCGTCACCGGCAGCGGCTGCACGTCGCCCCGGTAGGATTTACCGGAAACGGTGACGTATGAGCGTTTACCAATCCACATATATTGCACGCAGAACACCAGCAGCGAGAACAGCAGCAGGAATGCACCCAGCGTACTGGCGGCCTGGTAGTCGAGCTGCGAACCGGTGATGTAGAAGTAGATTTGCGTTGCCAGCACGTCGAAGTTACCGCCGAGCACCAGCGGGTTACTAAAGTCAGCCAGCGATTGCACAACCACAATCAAAAAGGCGTTGGCCAGCGCGGGTTTCAGCAGCGGGACAAACACGCCGTTAAAGGTCTGCCAGCGGCTGGCACGGAGGGTGTATGACGCTTCTTCCAGCGACGGATGAATGGTTTTGATTGCTCCGTCGAGGATCATAAACGCCATCGGCGTGAAGGCCAGTACCTGCGCCAGCCAGATGCCGGTAAAACCGTACAGCCAGTTGGTGTTGGTTAAGCCAAACCATTCGACCATAAATTCGGTGATATAGCCGGAGCGTCCCATCATCAGCGTGACGCCTAAACCTACGACAAACGGCGGGGTGACGATCGGCAAAATCGAGAAGATACGTCCGATTATGGCGCTGCGTTTGGCGATCCGGGTGGTGTAGATCGCCAGCACCAGGCCAAAGAAGGTGCAGCCGACGCCGACGGCAATCGACAGCATAATTGAGTTGAGGATCACCTGAATGATGTGCGCCTGCGACAGCACATTCATAAACGCCAGCGGGGCAAATTCCCCGGCGTCGTTGGTGAACATCGGAATAAAAATCGCGATACTCGGCCAGACGATAAAAATACCGATCAGGGCGACAATCGCGGTGAGCGAGCCGATGACGAAACGGTCGCCGCCCAGCCATTCCAGACGGGTGAGCGCCAGGGTCATGATCGCGCCAAGTGCGATAAATAGCACGATGGTGGCATAGCCTAAGCCACGCCCTTCAAGGGTCGCGCTGGTGACGATAAACGCCATACAGAAAAATGCCCAGCCCGCGTCAAGATAATGGCGGCCGCGCTGTTCGCGTTTAGCTTCATGGAACGGGCGAACCAGCAGCAGGCTTGGCAGCAGATACCACAGCCAACTGATATTCAACTGTGACCAGCCGTAGGCGGCGAGTATTTCCTCGCGCGTCGACTCCAGCAGACCGTAGTCCAGGCTCCAGCCTGGCAACAGGGCAAACGCCAGCCAGCCAAGCAAAACCCAAAGAAATATCGCATCCCGTTTTTTCACGGGATGGAGTGCAAGTGTGTGTGACATAGCGGTTCCGGTATTCCAGGCCGGATGCGGTATTTACGCCGCACCCGGAAAATGATCGCCGATGTAGGTTTATTTACCCATCTTCACTTCGCTGACCCACTTATTGATCAACGCTTTACGCACGTCGGTCGAGCCGTACTTATCCATGTCGTAATTGATAAGCTTCAGATCGTCGAGTTTCAGCGAGTTAGGCGACGTCTCGGCGGTGGTGTTGGTCAGGATCTGATAGGACTTGCCTTTCTTCCACGCCAGCTCCTGAGCATCTTTTGACAGTACCCAGTCAACGAACAGTTTGGCGTTGTCGAGGTTGCGCGCGCCTTTCAGAATGCTAACGCCGCCGATCTCATAGCCAGTACCTTCGCACGGTGAAATTAGCTCCAGCGGTGCGCCCTGTTCTTTTTCCAGCGAGTAGTCGTGCAGGAAGCCAATGCCAATCGCCGTTTCGCCACGGGCGGCGTTACGCGCCGGAGCAATGCCGGATTTGGTGTATTGGGAGACGTTGGCGTTGAGCTGTTTCAGGTAGTCAAAGGCCTGATCTTCACCCCACAGCTGGGCAAAAGTCGCCAGTGCGGTGTAGGCGGTACCGGAGCTTTGCGGGTCAGCAATCTGGATTTCGCCTTTGTATTCCGGTTTGGTCAGATCCTTCCAGCATTTTGGCACCGGCAGGTTTTTCTCTTTCAGGCGCTGGGTATTGACGCCAAAGCCCAGAATACCGACGTAAACCGCCGAGGAGAGATTGCCTTTCACCTTCGCGGGATCGCGGAATTTCTCCATGATCTGTTCGAGATTGGGGGATTTATACGGCTGCAGCAGGCCCATTTCCCCGGCCTGGGACTGCGGATCCAGCGTACCGCCGTACCAGACATCCGCCTGTGGATTTTTCTTCTCGGCATCGACTTTCGCCAGCGTACTGCCCGAGCCGTTGCGAATGAATGAGGTTTTCACATCATATTTTTCACCGAAGGCTTTGGTTTCGGTTTCGCACATCTCGTTAGTGGCGCTGCAATACACCACCAGACGGCCCTGCGCCTGGGCTGCATTGCTGAAGGCCGCCAGCGTCAGCGCGGAAGCAATCAGGGTAGAGGTAAGCGTCAGTTTCATTGTTTTATCCTTTGACTGAGAGAAGGGGTAATGCCCGCAATGAGCAGCGGCATCAGCAATAAACCCATAAAGACAGCGGCAACCGAGAGCAAACTGAACATTCCCGACCAGCCGTAGTGTTCTATGACCAGCGACAGCGGCCAACCCGCCAGCGCGGCCCCCAGATAGGCGAACAGCCCGAGAAAACCGGTAATTGAACCTGCCGCTGCTTTGTGTCCGCACTCCACCGCTGCGAGGCCAATCAGCATCTGCGGGCCAAACACAAAAAAGCCCACGGTAAAGAAACAGACAGCCAGTAGCGCGTAGTGGTGCACCGGCGCCAGCCATAGCGCGGCGACGGAGACCATCAGCCCCAGCGTGAACAGCAAAATCATCGGCGCACGCTGACCGCTGAACAGCAGATCCGATCCCCATCCGGCAAACAGCGCACCGAGCAAGCCGCCGACCTCAAACAGCATCACCGTGGCATTGGCGCTGAGCAAATTCACGCCGTGGCTTTCTGTCAGCCAGATATTGCCCCAGTCGTTGAGCGCAATGCGGATCAAATAGACCAGCACATACGACACGCCGAGGAGCCAGATCATCGGGTTTTTCAGCATGGTTATGCGCAACATTTGCCACAGCCCCATCGGCGGGCTTTGCTGCTCCTGGCGCAGCTCCAGCGGGTCATGCCGCCATTCCCCAACCGTCGGTAATCCCTCTTCCCGGGGCGTGCCTTTCAGTTGCAGGGTGAGCCAGATACCTAACGCCATGCTGATAATCCCCGGTGCCAGCATCGCTGCCTGCCAGCCCCACCAGTGGGCGGCAAAGGCGCTAATCAGTGGGATAATTGCCCCTCCGATGTTGATCGACATATTCCAGCAGCCCCACCAGAATCCGCGTTCATTGCGCGAGTACCAGTGGGTCAGCAGGCGGGCGCAGGGCGGCCAGCCCCAGCCCTGAAAAAATCCGTTCAGCGTCCAGACCGCCAGCAGTAGCGTCAGCGATTCACCAAAGGCGAACAGCACATTCAAAACACCGGTGGCGAAAAGGCCAATGCCCATAAATGCGCGTTGCCCGTGGCTGTCGTGCCACAGTCCGGCGGTAAATTTCGACAGACCATAGGTCAGGTAAAACAGCGACCCCAGCAGGCCGATATCGCCTTTATCCAGACCGAGGTCCGTTTGTAGCGCCGGGAGGACGTAGTTAACGCTCTTGCGCGTCAGATAAAACGCGGCGTAACCAATTACCATACACATCAGCAATCGGGGGCGTAGCGCCCGGTATTGTTGATCTGTTTCGCTGGCTGAGCGTGTATGCATGGCAGTCTCCGTTTGTGCTGACTATAGGAAAGTGAAAGCAAAAGGGGATGAGAGAAAGTCCGCAGTGACTAAGACTTTTTCCTGGTTAGCGGCTGATTTGTTGCAAATTTGTGGGCAGGTTAACAATTACCCGCGTGCCGCCATTTGATTCGAGCGTGAGTTCGCCGCCAAGGGCGCTGACCCGCTCGCGCATTCCCTGGATACCGAAACCGGGAATTTTTTCCGGCAGAATGCCCACGCCGTTGTCAGCGACGTCCAGAAACAAACGCTGTTCCTGCTGGCGCAGCGTAATCGACACTTCGCTGGCGTCGGCATGTTTACAGACGTTATTGAGTAACTCCTGCAACAGACGGTACAGCGTAAAGCGCACCGTTTCATTTTCAGGCGTATTTGCCAGTCGGTAATCAAACCGGCAGTGAATACCCCGTTCAGCAAAAGCAAATTCATTCACCAGATGATGTAGTGCATCTTTAAAAGACAGTTCATCGAGCGCGGGTGGGCGTAGCTGGCGCAGTAGCTGGCGGGTCGAGTGGTGGATACGCCGGGCAAGATCGTTGATCTGATTTGCCGCGTCGAGCGTTTGCTCAGGACCCTGCGAACGTTTAACCAGTTGAGACTGAATTTGAATGGCGGTGATGTTCTGACCAATTTCATCATGCAGTTCCCGCGCCAGGTTTTTGCGCGTGTTTTCTTCCGTGCGGATCAGTTGTTCAGTCAGCGCGCGGCGGGCCGCCAGTTCGCTTTCCAGACGCTGGCGATAATGGTGCAGGTTTTGCGCCAGATGCTGCTGGCGGCTGATGGCGATCCCCAGCCCTATACCCAGCAGCGCCTGGGTGGCGAGGAAAATCTCCAGCTCCACTAAGTTGCTGAACCCGACGCCGATTTGCCGGGCGATGGTGATCATCATACTGCCGAGCAATCCGGACAACACGCCGCCCTGCCAGCCAAATTTCCACGCCATCACCACGTTCGGTAGGAACACCACGATCAGCAGCAGGCGCTCGATCTCCGGCGACAACACCATCTGGGTGCCGATGCCAATAATAAAAAACAGGCTGCACCAGATGATAAGCGAGGTGCGCAGCGGGGGATTGGTGGTATCCAGCCCGAGCAAATGATAGCGGTGCTGCTGGCGCAGAAATTCATAGATCAGATAGACAAACGGCGTCAGCAGCACGCCGCCGGTAAACGACGCCAAACCTATTAACGTCGCCGGGCTTTGGATAAACGGTGAAAGCAGGGCGGTATTGAGCAATGAAGTGATCGTCACCGCGGCCAGCAGCAGCGTTAAGCGCTGCCAGTAAAGCGGGAAGCGGTGCCAGTATGACTGACCGATACTGGCCGGTATCAGGCTTATCAGCGGTGCGGCCAGCAGAAGATAACCGTTGAGTAACTGTTCGTTGTGCAGCCAGAACAGGATCAATACCGGCGGCAATACCAGCGCGGGCCAGTAGCGGCGAGACAGCAGGATCAATAGCGCGAGATACACGCCGTGCGGCAGAAATAATGCCGCCTGCTGACCATTGTGGGTCAGGTAAAAACCTAACGTCCACAGCATTAGCCAGCCCGAACCCCAGGCCAGCAGAATAAACAGAGAGATAACCCAGTGGCGAGCAGAGCGAGACATTAATGCCCCGTCAGTAACTGGTGGTCGAGGGCAAAATGCACCAGATCGATGGTGCTGTGGCATTGCAGCTTGCCCAGTACATTCGCGCGATGAACGTGCACCGTCTTGTGGCTGAGGTCGAGCTTGAAGGCGATCTCTTTTACGCTGTCGCCTTTGACCAACAGCTCAAACACTTCGCGCTCGCGTGGGGTCAGTACTTCCAGTACCTGTGCGGGCTGTTCGCCGCCGCGTAACGCCCGCAGTGCATCGGCGCACAGGTAATGCCCGCCCATACCGACCGATCGTACTGCCTGCACCAGTTCCTCTGGTCCGCAGCGTTTGGTCAGGTAGCCACTGGCCCCGGCATCCAGCGCGCTTTGTACAAACGTCGGCGCGTCATAAATACTGAGAATAATGGCGCGAAAGCCGGGTTTTTGCGCCCGCAGCCGTTTTAGCAGACTCAGACCATTTTCATCCGGCATGGCGATATCCATGACCGCAACATTGACGTCCTCGCGCAGTAATGCCGGCCAGGCCTCTGCCGCGCTGCTGTACTGGCCGATAACGGCGAGATCCTCTTCGAGACCGAGTAATTGCGCAAAGCCGGAACGCACCACCACATGGTCATCTACCAGCACAACATGAATCATGATATTGCTCTCTTGCCTGACAAGAATATCTATGATGCCTGCCAGCGCTGAGCTGGCAATCATCGTGGTGTAGTTATGTAACGAATGTAACAAAATCGCAATAATTTGCCGGGTGTTGTAGGCCGGATAAGGCGCTTGCGCCGCCATCCGGCAACAGTGCCTGATGGCGCTGCGCTTATCAGGCCTACGTTCTGTAATGAGCGAAATTGCTAACCATTGCCGCTTTTTTTCTAAAAACGCTTTGTTCTTAGCCAGAATTTTTAATTCCTTTATCAAATTGTGCCGCAACGAAATACTGCCTACATAACAAGACAGGGGAGCAGACAATCATGGCTATTTCATCGCGTAACGCACTTCTCGGTGCACTGGCATTCATCGCATTTCAGGCGCAGGCGGTGAACGTCACCGTCGCCTATCAGACCTCCGCTGAACCCGCCAAAGTGGCGCAGGCGGATAACACCTTTGCTAAAGAGAGCGGAGCCACCGTTGACTGGCGCAAATTCGACAGCGGCGCGAGCATCGTGCGGGCGCTGGCTTCCGGCGACGTGCAGATCGGTAATCTTGGCTCCAGCCCGCTGGCGGTCGCTGCCAGTCAGCAGGTGCCGATTGAGGTTTTCCTGCTGGCATCAAAACTTGGCAATTCTGAAGCGCTGGTGGTGAAGAAAAACATCAGTAAACCGCAAGATTTGATTGGCAAACGCATTGCGGTGCCGTTTATCTCCACCACCCATTACAGCCTGCTGGCGGCGTTGAAACACTGGGGGATTAAACCCGGTCAGGTGGAGATTGTGAACCTGCAACCACCGGCGATTATTGCTGCCTGGCAGCGCGGGGATATTG
This sequence comes from Citrobacter sp. MGH100, assembly GCF_001034465.1. Taxonomy (NCBI): domain Bacteria; kingdom Pseudomonadati; phylum Pseudomonadota; class Gammaproteobacteria; order Enterobacterales; family Enterobacteriaceae; genus Citrobacter; species Citrobacter sp. MGH100. Next base: position 2,365,190 of record NZ_KQ089800.1, on the reverse strand, counting down.
ACGGCGCGTACGTCTGGGCGCCTGCGGTCAATGCGCTGGAAAAAGACGGCAAGGTGTTAACCGACTCATCGCAGGTTGGTGAGTGGGGCGCACCGACGCTGGACGTGTGGGTGGTACGCAAAGATTTTGCCGAGAAGCATCCTGAGGTGGTGAAAGCCTTTGCCAAAAGCGCGATTGATGCGCAGCAACCTTATATCGCTAATCCCGATGAGTGGCTGAAGCAGCCGGAGAATATCAGCAAATTGTCGCGTTTAAGCGGCGTGCCGGAAGCGGATGTGCCGGGACTGGTGAAAGGTAACACTTACCTGACGCCGCAACAGCAGACTGCCGAACTGACCGGACCGGTGAACAAAGCGATTATCGACACCGCGCAGTTCCTCAAAGAGCAGGGCAAAGTCCCCGCCGTCGCGACGGATTACAGCCAGTACGTTACCGATCGCTTCGTGCAATAAAAGGAGGCGCTGATGCTGCAAATCTCTCATCTTGCCGCCAGCTACGGTGGAAAACCGGTGCTGGATGATATCAACCTGACGCTTGATCGCGGCGAACTGCTGGTGGTGCTCGGGCCTTCCGGCTGCGGCAAAACCACGCTGCTAAATCTGATTGCCGGGTTCGTGCCGTATCAGCATGGCAGCATTACGCTGTCAGGTAAGAAGGTGGAAGGTCCGGGCGCGGAACGCGGGGTGGTATTCCAGAACGAAGGTCTGCTGCCCTGGCGTAACGTGCAGGACAACGTGGCTTTTGGTCTGCAGCTGGCGGGAGTGGATAAACCTCAGCGTCAGCGTATTGCCCTGGAGATGTTGCAGAAAGTCGGGCTGGAGGACGCGGGCAAACGTTTTATCTGGCAGCTTTCTGGCGGCCAGCGCCAGCGTGTTGGTATTGCCCGGGCGCTGGCGGCCAATCCACAGCTCCTGCTGCTCGATGAACCGTTTGGTGCGCTCGACGCGTTTACCCGCGAGCAGATGCAAACCCTGCTGCTGAAGCTGTGGCATGAGACGGGTAAACAGGTGCTGTTGATTACGCACGATATTGAAGAAGCGGTGTTTATGGCGACAGAGCTGGTATTGCTGTCGCCAGGCCCAGGCCGGGTACTGGAGCGTCTGCCGCTGAATTTCGCCCGTCGCTTTGTGGCTGGAGAGTCGAGTCGCAGCATTAAGTCCGATCCGCAGTTTATCGCCATGCGCGAGTACGTGTTAGGTCGAGTCTTTGAACAACGGGAGGCATTTTCATGAGCGTGGTGATTAATGATAAACCCCGTCGCCAGCGCGCGCTCAACTGGCGCTGGCCGTTCTCGCGGCAGATTACCTTAAGCCTTGGTACGTTGGCCGTCATTTTGGCGTTGTGGTGGACGGTGGCGGCGCTGCAGTTAATCAGTCCGCTGTTTTTACCGCCACCGGGACAGGTTTTACAAAAGCTGATCGTTATTGCCGGTCCGCAGGGATTTATGGATGCCACCCTGTGGCAGCATCTGGCGGCGAGTCTGACACGTATTGTTATCGCGCTGCTGGCGGCGGTGCTGCTGGGCGTTCCGGTTGGAATCGCTATGGGGCTGAGTCCGACGATGCGCGGCATTCTCGATCCGATCATTGAGCTGTATCGTCCGGTTCCGCCCCTGGCCTATCTACCGCTGATGGTCATTTGGTTTGGCATTGGCGAAACCTCCAAGATCTTGCTTATCTATCTGGCGATTTTCGCCCCTGTAGCGATGTCGGCGCTGGCGGGAGTGAAAAGTGCGCAGCAGGTGAGAGTGCGCGCCGCGCAGTCGCTGGGAGCCAGCCGTGCGCAGGTGCTGTGGTTTGTTATTTTACCCGGTGCATTGCCGGAAATACTCACCGGGCTGCGCATCGGGCTGGGTGTCGGCTGGTCAACGCTGGTGGCCGCAGAGCTGATTGCCGCCACGCGAGGTTTGGGTTTTATGGTCCAGTCCGCCGGTGAATTTCTGGCAACGGATGTGGTGCTGGCGGGGATCGCGGTAATTGCCGTTATCGCCTTTATTTTAGAACTGGGTCTGCGCGCGCTTCAACGTCGTCTGACGCCCTGGCATGGAGAAGTACAATGAGTGAACGTCTGAGCATTACCCCGCTGGGGCCGTATATTGGCGCACAAATCACCGGTGCAGATTTGGCGCGCCCGCTGAGCGATAACCAGTTTGAGCAGCTTTATCACGCCGTACTGCGTCACCAGGTGGTGTTTCTGCGTGAGCAGGTGATTACGCCGCAACAGCAGCGTGCGCTGGCGCTACGTTTTGGCGATCTGCATATTCATCCGGTCTACCCGCACGCCGAGGACGTGGAGGAGATTATCGTGCTGGATACTCACAACGATAATCCGCCAGATAACGATAACTGGCACACCGATGTCACCTTTATTGACACGCCGCCTGCCGGGGCGATTTTAGCGGCGAAAGAGCTGCCATCAACCGGGGGCGACACCCTGTGGACCAGCGGGATTGCCGCTTTTGAAGCGCTCTCTGAACCGTTTCGTCAGTTGCTGAGCGGCCTGCGGGCAGAGCATGATTTCCGCAAATCGTTCCAGGAGTACAAATACCGTAAGACGGAAGAAGAGCACCAGCGCTGGCTGGACGCGGTGGCCAAACATCCCCCGTTACTGCATCCGGTGGTGCGCACGCATCCGGTAAGCGGTAAACAGGCGCTGTTTGTGAACGAGGGATTTACCACGCGGATTGTGGATGTCACGGAGAAAGAGAGCGAAGCGCTACTCGGGTTCCTGTTTGCGCATGTCACTAAACCAGAGTTTCAGGTGCGCTGGCGCTGGCAGCCTGACGATGTGGCGATTTGGGATAACCGTGTGACGCAACATTACGCCAATGCGGATTATCTGCCGCAGCGGCGCATTATGCATCGGGCCACGATTTTAGGGGATAAGCCGTTCTATCGTGCGTCGTGAGTTCCTGACCGGTGCCGATTGTGGGCCGGATAAGCGTAGCGCCATCCGGCACCGCGCCGGATGGCGGCGTAAACGCCTTATCCGGTCTACGAACCTAAATGCGGTCCGATATACCGCTGGTAGCGATTTGCCTTCAGATACGTTAAATCCACCAGTACCAGACCATCCACGCAGTTGTTAAAGTCCGGGTCGCTGCCAAAGTCGATAAACTGTACGCCACCTGGCTCACACACTTCGGAATATTGCTTGTAGAGTGGTGGAATACCACAACCAAGGTTGCCGAGCAGCGACTTCAGCCGCGTCAGGTCTTCACTGTAATTTTCCCCGCCAAACTGCGCCAGTGCGTCGGGTAACGAGGCCGGGTACGGTCGGCGTGACTCCGCCAGCGGATGTGTTGCCGGAAACCACAGGCGATAAAAGGCAACCAGCAAATCGCGGGCCGAGGGCGGTAGCCCACCAGAAATAGAAACCGGGCCAAACAGGTAGCGATAGTGTGGATGGCGCGCCAGATACGCGCCGATACCGGACCACAGATAGTCCAGGCCGCGGCGTCCCCAGTAGCGTGGCTGAATAAAGCTGCGCCCCAGCTCAATGCCGTGCTGGAGGATATCGTCCATCCGTTCGTCGTAATGAAACAGGCTATAGCTGTAAATGCCGTCCAGCCCGCGCTTTTCCATCTGTAGGGCGGTCGGCATAAAGCGGTAGGCACCGACGATCTCCAAATCGTCTTCATCCCACAGGATCAGATGCAGGTAGTCATCGTCGTAACTGTCGATGTCGCGGCGTTTGCCGCTACCTTCGCCTACCGCGCGGAAGGCGATTTCCCGCAGACGGCCCAGCTCACGTAGCAACGGAACCTCTTCCTGACCATTACGCTGCCATAGATAGATAACCTTACCGTCTGCTGTACGCCCCAGGCACTCGGCCTGGTGTAGCTCGCGCTTGAGCAGGGCACGGGGTTCCGGGCGAGCGATCGCGCTTTCGGTTTTAAAGACGCCCGGCCGTCCTTTTCCCAGTAGCTGAACGTGTCGGTAGCACTTGTCTGTCATTTCTCGCGGCGTAGTTTGTGGGTTGCACCATGTCGTCCACGCAATTTGCTCGCCAATGGTCACCGGCAGGTTGCTGTTCCGGCGGCGAAACATCTGCTGCATTAACAACAGCATCGGCAGGTTTTGCGATACCAGTGCGCTGGCATAAAACAGCGTGCTATTGCGTGCCTCAATCCACGCAGGTAAGAGCGGTGCGCGGTATTTGGCGGCGAGCTTAATAAAGCCGGAGTGCCATTTTTTATCGTGAATGCCGCGCCGGGTTATGCGCGAAACTTCACCGGCCGGGAAGAAGATCAGCACACCGCCGTTTTGCAACTGTCGATCCATCAGCTGTAGCGCCGCTTTAGCGGTGCGGCCATTGATATTATCCACCGGAATAAACAGCGAACTGAGCGGTTCGAGATGAGTGAGCATGCGGTTGGTGACGACTTTAACATCGCGGCGAACGCGAGAAACGGCGTATAGCAGGGCCAGGCCGTCGAGTGTGCCGGTAGGGTGGTTGGCGATGATAACCAGCGGCCCTTGTTCGGGAATTTGTTCCAGACTACGGACCGGAATTTGACAGTGAATGTTGAGATGCTCCAGCACCTGTTCGACGGTATCTAACCCTTTCAGATGGCGGTGACGAGCGGCAAACTGTTGGAATTCCTCTTCATGTAACAGTTTTCTCAGCACTTTTTTTTGCCACGGGGCGGGCCTCGCCTCTGGCCACAGGTCGTCGATGACATTGTCGAGACTAAACATAGCGGCTCCTCCTCTGTCCTTTTGTGACAGTAGAAGGGCGATGTGTCGGTTAGATGGCGGTTTGGTGACGTTTTATGATAAAACGCCCCGCAGTGCGGGGCGTTGAAAGGAATTAACGCAGGATTTTTTTCTCAGCCAGATCGAGTGCGAAGTAGCTGAAAATCAGATCCGCGCCAGCGCGCTTGATCGAGCCTAAGCTTTCCAGCACCACTTTCTCTTCATCTATAGCACCCGCCAGCGCCGCGAATTTGATCATCGCGTATTCACCGCTGACTTGATAAGCGCCAATCGGCAGCTCGGTGCGCTCGCGGATATCGCGCAGAATATCGAGGTATGCGCCAGCCGGTTTGACCATCAGGCAGTCTGCGCCCTGGGCTTCATCCAGCAGCGATTCGCGGATCGCTTCCCGACGGTTCATCGGGTTCATCTGATAGGTTTTACGATCGCCTTTCAGCGCAGTGCCTGCGGCTTCACGGAACGGGCCGTAGAAAGAAGAAGCAAATTTGGTGGAGTAGGACATGATCGCCGTATCGGTGAAGCCCGCGGCGTCCAGCGCCTGGCGAATCGCCTGCACCTGGCCGTCCATCGCGGCGGAAGGCGCGATGAAGTCAGCACCCGCTGCGGCAGCAGCCACCGCCTGCTTGCCAAGATTGGCCAGGGTTAAATCGTTATCCACGCCGTGCTCGCATAATACGCCGCAGTGACCGTGCGAGGTGTATTCACAGAAGCAGGTATCGGACATGACAATCATTTCCGGCACGGTCTGCTTACAGATACGCGACATGCGCGCCACCAGACCGTCTTCTTTCCATGCATCGCTGCCGGTATCATCGGTGTGGTGAGAAATACCGAAGGTCATGACTGAGCGGATGCCTGCATTAGCAATGCGTTCAATTTCGCGTGCCAGATGCTTCTCTGGAATGCGCATCACGCCAGGCATGGCCTCGATGGCTTTGTAATCGTCGAGTTCTTCTTCAACAAAGATCGGCAACACCAGGTCATTTAAGCTCAGTGTTGTCTCTTCAAACATAGCGCGCAGCGCAGGTGATTTGCGCAGGCGGCGAGGGCGTTGGATTAGGTCTGTCATGGTATGCCTGATGTTTGTGAAATCGAAGGCTGTAGTATACCCGAACCTGAGGGCGGGTGGTTTACGAAAGTTGGCTTTATATTTGGATTTCCCGTGGCGAAAGGCTGAATCATTAGAGCAATTTATTTATATTCATTATTTTGTTTGTTTTTGTTTTTATTATTTTAAATGTTGATGGATTTATTTGTTTAGCACGTAACATAACTCTCGCCTATTTATTTTTTTATTTGTTTGAGTATTGGGGGGATTATTTGATAATTATATGTGTTAGATGTTGTGTGTTTTATATCCTGTTGAAAGTATTTGTATTTTTGTTTTATTGTTAAGACCTGGTTAATTCATGATGTTGTCCGATTTCGGACAGTGAGCAAAGAATAATTGAACCTTTCCGTTGTGAAACAGCATAATCGGCCCTGCGAAACATAAAATGTTTTCTTTGCATTGATAATTGATGGATCAACTATATTACGTCCCTGAGGAGGGATGACAAATGCACATCTGGAAAAAGAAACTTGTAGTCTCACAATTAGCATTAGCCTGCACTTTGGCAATCACTTCTCAGGCGAATGCTTCAACCGATATTTCTGGAACCACGTACACAACGTTCACCCATTATAATGACGCATCTTATGCCGATGGTGTTTACTACGATGGGTATGTCGGTTGGAACAATTACGAAGCTGATAGTATTTATAACGGTGATATTTATCCAGTAATCAATAACGCTACTGTTAACGGCGTTATTTCTACTTATTATCTGGATGATGGACTATCTACTAACAGCAATAACAACAGCCTGACGATTAAAAATAGTACCATTCACGGTATGGTGACTTCCGAGTGTATGACCACGAATTGTACTAACCGTACGGGTACCGACTATTACTATGATCGTTTGGCGATGAACGTCATCAACTCAACTATCGATGACAACTACGAACATTATACCTACAACGGTACCTATAACGATGCGGCTGATACGCACGTTGTCGACGTTTATAACCTGGGTACGGCTATCACGCTGGATCAAGAAGTTGATCTGTCTATCTCCAACAACTCTCACGTTGCGGGTATTACGCTGACTCAGGGTTATGAGTGGGAAGACATTGACGATAACACCGTCAGCACTGGTGTAAACAGCGGCGAAGTATTTAATAATACTATTGCTGTTAGCGATTCTACCCTGACCTCTGGTTCATGGTCTGATGAAGGCACTTCCGGCTGGTTTGGTAATACCAGCAATGCAAGCGATTACAGCGGTTCTTATACTGCTGATGATGTTGCATTGGCTGTTATTGCACATCCAGATGCCGATAACGCGATGCAGACGACTGCCACGTTTAATAATTCCACGCTGATGGGCGACGTGGTGTTCTCCAGCAACTTCGATGAGAACTTCTTCCTGGACGGTGCTGACACTTATCGTGATACCGATGCCGATCTGGATACCAACGGTTGGGATGGTACTGACCGTCTGGATCTGACCCTGAACAACGGCAGTAAGTGGGTGGGTGCGGCAATGTCCGTACATCAGGTTGATGCTGATGGCGACGGTGTTTACGACAGCTATGCAGCAGGCACAGAAGCTACCGCGACGCTGATTGATATTGCAGCCAATAGTCTGTGGCCTGATTCAACCTACGGTATCGATAGCGACACAACTTCTTATGACGAAAATGGCCATGTGGTTGGCAACGCTGTCTACCAGAGTGGCCTGTTCAACGTCACGCTGAACGGCGCTTCACAGTGGGATACCACCAAAACCTCTCTGATTGACACCCTGAGCATTAACAGCGGTTCCGTCGTGAATGTGGGTGATTCTACCCTGATTTCTGACACCATCTCTCTGACCGGTGCTTCTGCCCTGAACATCAACGAAGATGGCCATGTTGCGACCGATACCCTGTCGATTGACAACAGTACCGTCACAATTGCTGACGACGTATCTGCTGGCTGGAGCGTGGGTAATACTGATGGGGGAGTGAGTGGGGCAGCGCTCTATGCAAATACCATCAACGTTACTAACAACGGTGTTCTGGATGTGGGCAACAGTACCGGTAACGCACTGCAGGTTGATACGCTAAATCTGACCAGCTACACCGATGCTTACAACCATGTTAATGCGGGCGTTTTCGACATCAACAGCACTAACTATGTGTTGAATGCTGACCTGACCAACGATCGTACTAACGACAAAACTCAGGCTAACTACGGTTATGGCGTAATCGCAATGAACTCTGATGGTCATCTGACTATCAACGGTAACGGCGATTCCGACACCTCCTACGATCAATCTGAAGTTGATAACTATGGTGACCACGTAGCGGCAGCAACCGGTAACTATAAAGTGCGTATCGATAACGCGACTGGCGCTGGTTCTGTTGCTGATTACAAAGGTAACGAGCTGATCTACGTTAACGACACCAACAGCACTGCAACCTTCTCTGCAGCTAACAAAGCTGACCTCGGCGCTTACACCTATCAGGCGCAGCAGCAGGGTAACACCGTTGTTCTGCAGCAGATGGAGCTGACCGACTACGCAAATATGGCTCTGAGCATCCCGTCTGCTAACACCAATATCTGGAACCTGGAACAAGACACCGTTGGTACTCGTCTGACTAACGCACGTCATGGTCTGGTTGATAACGGTGGCGCATGGGTAAGCTACTTCGGTGGTAGCTTCGATGCGGATAACGGCACCATCAACTACGATCAGGATGTTAACGGCATCATGGTCGGTGTTGATTCCAAAATTGATGGTAACAACGCCAAGTGGATTGTCGGTGCAGCAGCAGGCTTCGCGAAAGGTGATATGAGCGATCGTACCGGTCAGGTGGATCAGGACAGCCAGACTGCCTATATCTACTCTTCTGCTCACTTTGCCAACAACATCTTTGTTGACGGTAACTTAAGCTACTCCCACTTCAATAACGATCTGTCTGCTAACATGAGCAACGGTCAGTATGTTGACGGCAGCACCTCTGCTGATGCCTGGGGCTTTGGCTTGAAACTGGGTTATGACCTGAAACTGAGTGACGCAGGGTACGTAACGCCTTACGGTAGCGTATCCGGTCTGTTCCAGTCTGGTGATGACTATAAGCTGAGTAACGACATGAAAGTTGATGGTCAGTCTTATGACAGCATGCGTTATGAACTGGGTGTAGATGCAGGTTATACCTTCGCCTACAGCGACGACCAGGCGCTGACCCCGTACTTCAAACTGGCCTACGTTTACGACGATTCTAATAACGATGCTGACGTAAACGGTGACTCTATCGACAACGGCGTAGAAGGTTCTGCGGTACGTGTTGGACTGGGTACTCAGTTCAGCTTTACCAAAAATTTCAGTGCGTACACCGATGCTAACTACCTCGGCGGAGGTGATGTCGATCAAGACTGGTCTGCAAATGTAGGTGTTAAATATACCTGGTAAGAGCCTTTTTGCAGAGAAAATAAGGTAACTTACTCGTAATAATGCCCGTCACGGATTTGACGGGCATTTACTGCAAGGAGTGCGCACATGCTATCTACAAATAAACCGCTGGTGGAATTTGGGATGTTGGATAAATGTTTGTCTAAGTATGGCGAACATTTCGAATGTGATAGTAAAAAACAAATTATATATTCCCATGATATAGATGGTGATGACACTTTTATCATTTTAAGTGGTGTTGTTTCCCTGCGTAGAGGGGAAAACGTGCTGGTCGGGATTGCACAGGCGCCTTTTATTATGGGCCTTTCTGATGGCGTGATGAAAACAGATGTACAATACAGATTAATGACCGAAAGTAATTGTACGGGATATCATCTTCCTGCCTCACAAACAATTAATATCATTGAACAATACCAGCTTTGGCGGGAAGCTTTTTGCTGGCTGGCATGGCAAAACGCCATGCTCGAATTGCGCGATCTGCAGTTGATCGGTAACAACTCCTACGATCAGATTCGCGCCACGTTGATCTCCATGACGAAATGGGACGAGGTTCTGCGTTCGCGTATCGGCGTCATGAACTATATTCACCAACGTACACGAATTTCACGCTCAGTTGTCGCTGAGGTTCTCGCAGCATTGCGTAAAGGTGGATATATTGAAATGAATAAAGGCAAACTGGTGAGTATTAACCGTTTGCCTTTTGAGTATTGAATCAGGAGGCGGGGATCACTTGCGGTTTGTTGCCGCTCAGTTCGCTCACCAGATTGTTGATCCCGTCGCTCATATTGGTAAAGCGGGTCAGCGGGGAGCGGGTTACCACGACAAAGGCCCCGACGTTTTGCTGTGGGATCATCGCCATATAAGTAATGAAGCCACCGCCGCCACCGGTTTTTTGAATAATTCCTGGACGCCCATTCTTCGGCGCCATATAGACCCAGCCCAAACCTAGCGCATCGGCTCTGCCCGGAACATCCATCCCTATCACTTTGGTTAACTGCGTACGCTGATAAATCAGCGTCTGCATCCGGTCGGCCTGCTGGCTACGATGATAAAAATCAGAGGAGAGATACTGTTGCATCCAGCGCATCATATCGCCGGGCGTAGAATAGACGCCACCGCTGCCCATGGCCGCCAGCGTATTGTTACACGGGCTGGCGCCTTTTTCCGCGACCATCAGGCGTGCGCACTGATCGGGGGACGGGGTAAAGGTGGTGTCTTTCATCCCGAGCGGTCGGGTGATTTTCTCTTCAAACAACTGCGGATAAGGTTTGCCGGACGCGGTTCCCAGCGCATCGGCCAGCAGGTCAAACGCCAGGTTCGAATAGGAAGCCTGCGAGCCAGGTGCGGCTTTTAGCGTTGCGGTAGAGAGATAGCTCCAGCGCTGTTCGCGAGTCGGCCAGACAAAGACCGGGCGTTTTGCCGCGCCGCCAGGCTGCTCGCGTGGCAGTGCGCTGGTGTGCGTCGCCAGATTTACCAGCGTGATAGGCGTTCCCTGATATGTCGGAACGCGTGCGCCTGGTGGGGCATATTTACTCAATGGATCGTTGAGTTTTACTGTGCCCTGATCGAGTAATTTCACTAACATTTCGCTGGTCATTAATTTGGTCAACGACGCGATGCGAATAACGGAATCCAACTGCGGGTGAACATTATTGCCGGGGCGCGTTTCACCAAAGCTACGAAACACGCGCTGATTACCATCAATCACCACAAGCGCCATCCCCGTAGCGCCGCTGCCGTAGAAAATATGATCGGCATACCGGTCGACAATGTCAGAGGCAAAGACGGGATCGGTTATAGGCTGTGCCGCCTGGACAGATGTCAATGACGCCGCACACAGCGCGGCAGAAAAAAGCAGACTACGTTTCAACGGTGGTGTCCATGAGTTAGAGGAAATAAAAGATGACGTTCGTATGCGTATTTATACTACTCGTTGGCATATTGCAAAGCGCTTATCAGCCAATGATAGTGGGAAAAACGTAACGATGAGTAAACGTGGGCTTTTCCCGGAGAGTGGATGTTCGCTTTTGTGATCTCACGCTGTAATAATCTGAACATGCCGGAACGCTGTCGGCGTGAAAACCGCAGAAACAATTCTACAAAACCAGATAGCGAACTAAGTGCGCCGGTTCTGGTCACAATTGTCGGTTTCAGCTTGTGTTTATTGGGCGTAAGCCGTCTTGCCGCGGTAAACCACCGTGGCAAATGCACAGCAGTCGTCATAACGATAAGAAGTTAGCAGGAGAGCACTATGTTTAAGTCTTTTTTCCCAAAGCCGGGGCCGTTCTTTATTTCGGCATTTATTTGGGCACTGGTCGCTGTTGTATTTTGGCAGGCTGGCGGGGGAGCCTGGGTTGCACAGATTACCGGCGCATCGGGGGATGTACCGATTAGCGCGGCGCGATTCTGGTCACTGGATTATCTGATTTTTTATGCGTACTACATTCTGTGCGTTGGCGTGTTTGCGCTGTTCTGGTTTATCTACAGTCCGCACCGCTGGCAGTACTGGTCGATACTCGGTACCTCGCTGATTATCTTCGTCACCTGGTTTCTGGTTGAAGTCGGCGTCGCCGTCAACGCGTGGTATGCCCCGTTCTACGACCTGATTCAAACCGCCCTCAGCACACCGCATAAGGTGAAAATTGAGCAGTTCTATCAGGAAGTGGGGATCTTTCTCGGGATTGCGCTGATAGCCGTCGTCATTGGCGTGATGAACAACTTCTTCGTCAGTCATTACGTCTTCCGCTGGCGTACCGCGATGAACGAACATTATATGGCGCACTGGCAGCATCTGCGTCATATCGAAGGTGCGGCGCAGCGTGTGCAGGAAGACACCATGCGTTTCGCTTCCACGCTGGAAGACATGGGCGTGAGTTTTATTAACGCGATTATGACGCTGATTGCCTTCTTGCCGGTACTGGTTACGCTTTCTGCGCATGTCCCGGATCTGCCGATTGTTGGACATATTCCTTACGGTCTGGTGATTGCTGCGATTGTCTGGTCGTTGATGGGGACCGGGCTGCTGGCCGTGGTGGGGATCAAACTGCCTGGGCTGGAGTTCAAAAATCAGCGGGTGGAAGCGGCGTACCGTAAAGAGCTGGTGTACGGTGAAGATGATGGTAATCGCGCGACGCCGCCGACGGTTCGCGAGCTGTTCCACGCGGTGCGTCAAAACTACTTTCGCCTCTATTTTCACTATATGTACTTCAATATCGCCCGTATCCTTTACCTGCAGGTTGATAACGTTTTCGGCTTGTTCCTGCTGTTTCCATCGATTGTTGCCGGTACGATTACGCTCGGTCTGATGACGCAAATCACCAACGTGTTTGGTCAGGTACGCGGCTCGTTCCAGTATTTGATTAATTCGTGGACAACGCTGGTTGAGCTGATGTCTATCTATAAGCGTCTGCGCAGCTTCGAACGTGAACTGGATGGTCAGGAAATTCAGGCTGTTACCCATACGCTTAGCTAACAAAAGGAGATGTTATGCCGACGGTTTCCCGTCTTTACCCCTGGTCTGGTCTGGCGGCGTTGGTGCTGGTGGGGTGTAGTAGCCAACCCGCGCAGCCATTAAAGAAAGGGGAGAAAGCTGTCGATGTGGCGAGCGTGGTGCGGCAAAAAATGCCTGCCAGTGTGAAAGACCGGGACGCGTGGGCGCAGGACCTGGCGAAAACGTTTGAAAGCCAGAAGCTGGCGCCGACGGTTGAAAATATCTGTTCGGTGCTGGCCGTGGCGCAGCAGGAGTCCAACTATCAGGCCGATCCGGTTGTCCCGAATTTAAGCAAAATAGCCTGGAAAGAGATTGACCGTCGCGCCGAGCGTATGCATATCCCGGTGTTTTTGGTTCATACCGCACTGAAGATTAACTCGCCAAATGGGAAAAGCTACAGCGAGCGTCTGGATTCAGTGAAGACGGAAAAGCAGCTTAGCGCCATTTTTGATGATTTCATCAATATGGTGCCAATGGGACAGACGTTGTTTGGTTCGCTCAACCCGGTGCATACCGGGGGGCCGATGCAGGTCAGCATTGCGTTTGCCGAACAGCATACTTCCGGGTATCCGTGGAAAATGGAAGGAACGGTACGTCAGGAAGTCTTTACCCTGCGCGGCGGACTCTGGTTCGGCACGTATCACTTGCTGAATTACCCGGCGAACTATAGCGCGCCTGTCTTCCGTTTCGCGGATTTTAATGCCGGATGGTATGCCAGCCGTAATGCGGCGTTTCAGAATGCCGTCAGCAAAGCCAGTGGTGTGAAGCTGGCGCTGGATGGGGATTTGATTCTCTACAACAGCAAAGAACCGGGTAAAACGGAGTTGGCGGTACGCAAGCTTGCCGGGAAGCTGGGGATGAGTGAGAGCGATATCCATCGTCAGTTGCAAAAAGGCGACAGCCTGGCCTTCGAGGAGACTGCGCTGTACGAGAAGATGTATAAGCTGGCGGAAGCGAAGGCTGGAAAAACGTTACCACGGGAAATGCTGCCAGGTATTCAACTGGAAAGCCCGAAGATTACGCGTAATTTGACCACGGCATGGTTTGCTAAACGCGTGGACGATCGTCGGGCGAAGTGTATGGGTCAGTCATCGTTGTGATGACGATGGCGCCAGCGCACCACCGCCGCGATGACGCCAAGGATAAGGCAGCCTGTGAGGAAGGGAATCAGTCCAAACAGGGTGCCGACGCCTAAGCCAATTTCAACGCGTGGGCGTCCGGTCTCTTGCATCTGTAGCTGCATCAGTTCTTCATAGATACCGGGCGCATGGGCTAACAGATTTAAAACCTGAGCCCCGGCCCAGAAGCAAAACAGCACAAAAACGGCATACGCAATGTTTCCGGGCAGAGAGGAGGTATCTCGATGCTTGCCCTTAAACAGGGATTTTGAGAGCGTAAAATCAGCCATAGGGACCTCCAGAGATATCCTGCGTTGTCGATGCCATACCAGTAACTGACAGTGAGTCTGACAGGTGAGCGGGATTGTCAATATCAGAATGATGGTAATTTCAGATAGAGATTATTCCTGGATTTTGGTTTTTTGTTGAACGTCACAAATATGTAACCTTAAGTTAAATTGATTCACATTTAAGAATTTCCGCACAGGACACAGACGCCCGCAGGGAAATGTGCGAGGATGCTGTTCAACGCTGAACTTCCACCGGAGCTGTTATGAACCTGCCTGTAAAAATTCGCCGCGACTGGCATTATTACGCGTTTGCCATTGGGCTGATCTTTATTCTGAATGGCGTGGTGGGATTATTGGGTTTTGAAGCGAAAGGATGGCAAACCTATGCGGTGGGGCTGGTTACGTGGGTGATTAGCTTTTGGCTAGCGGGACTTATTATTCGCCGCCGCGCCGATGAGGATGAAGATGTCAAGGATGCCCAATAGTTATCGGGCATCCTGTCTGCTTTTACATGCTGGTTTTCAGCGCGCTATCGGCAGCGTGGCGCTCCAGCGCCAGCTCGATCAGACGTGTGATCAGATCGGTATAGCTTAAGCCGCTGGCCTGCCACAGTTTGGGATACATACTGATGTTGGTAAAGCCCGGCAGCGTGTTGATCTCGTTGATCACCACGTCATTCTCTGCGGTCAGGAACACATCCACCCGCGCCATCCCGGCGCAACCCAGCGTCTGGTAAGCCTGAATAGCGATCTCACGGATCTTGTCGTTAATTTCTGGGGCAATCGCCGCCGGAACCACGACTTTGGCCCCGTTATCGTCAATATATTTGGTATCGTACGCGTAAAAATCACTGTTCAGCACGATCTCGCCACAGGTACTGGCCTGCGGATGATCGTTGCCCAGCACCGCGCATTCTATTTCGCGACCTTTGATCCCTTGCTCGACCACAACTTTATGATCGAATTCAAATGCCAGCGCGATGGCCTGGTTGTACTGTGCTTCACTGGTCACTTTACTGACGCCAACGGACGACCCCTGGTTGGCCGGTTTTACAAACAGCGGCAGGCCCAGGCGGGACTCGACCTCGGCAAAGCTGATGCTGTTGCGATTGGCGCGAGTTAGCGTAATAAATGGCGCGATGTTTAATCCGGCATCGCGCAGCAGACGTTTGGTGACGTCTTTATCCATGCAGGCTGCAGAGCCCAACACATCTGAACCGACGAACGGTAAATTCGCCACGCGCAGCATGCCTTGCAGTGAACCATCTTCACCCAGCGTGCCGTGCACAATTGGGAAAATAACATCGACCGTTGGCAGCGGCTGACCATTTTGCGCATCGATCAACTGATGTTCTTGTTTACCCGGCACCTGCGCCAGACTGGTCGCGGAGGGACGCAGTGCAATATGCGCCGGATCGTTTGAATTGAGCAGATAGTTACTGGCATCGCTCACGTGCCACTGCCCTTGTTTATCAATACCTAACAGCACAACGTCAAAGCGAGTCTTGTCGATGGCATCGACAATATTTTTTGCCGATTGCAATGACACTTCATGTTCCGCTGATTTACCACCAAATACGATTCCTACCCGCAACTTTGCCATCTTAAAAACCCATTCCTTGAATGCAAAGCACATACATTACCACGACAAAACGCAGGATTCCTCGGCTTCTGGCAGATTGTTTTGGTGGATTCCCCGGGAATGAATACGCACAAACCCACAGGGCATGTTAGAAGCATAATTCCCTGTATATAATGTGGATTTGATGTGATGAATGTCACAAATATGATGAGCGGGGAGATAAAATACTAAACTGTGAAACATCGCACCTCTGGACCCTCGTTTGAAGGCGTAATTTGTTAAGCTGCTCGCAGTTTTCAGCTACTTACCGTTATGAGTCCTTATGGAATCCTGGAGAGTTAACCTTATTTCCGTGTGGTTCGGTTGCTTTTTCACCGGACTGGCGATCAGCCAAATCCTGCCTTTTCTACCGCTCTATATCTCCCAACTGGGAGTAACCTCGCACGAAGCGCTCTCAATGTGGTCCGGGTTAACGTTTAGCGTCACGTTTCTTATTTCTGCCATTGTTTCACCGATGTGGGGCAGTTTAGCTGACCGTAAAGGGCGTAAGCTGATGCTGTTACGGGCCTCACTGGGTATGGCAATTGCCATTTTGCTGCAGGCATTTGCCACTAACGTCTGGCAGCTTTTTCTGCTGCGCGGGGTGATGGGGTTAACGTCGGGATACATTCCTAATGCGATGGCATTGGTGGCGTCGCAAGTCCCGCGCGAACGCAGTGGTTGGGCGTTGAGCACGCTCTCAACGGCGCAAATTAGTGGAGTGATTGGCGGGCCGCTGATGGGCGGTTTTATTGCCGACCATGTTGGTTTACGTGCGGTATTTTGTATTACCGCCGCGCTGTTGGTGGTGAGTTTTTTGGTCACACTGTTCTTAATTAAAGAGGGTGTCCGACCAGTGATTAAAAAAAGCGAGCGTTTAAGCGGGAAAGCTGTTTTTGCTTCGTTACCGTATCCCGCGCTGGTCATTAGCCTGTTTTTTACCACCATGGTGATTCAACTGTGTAACGGCTCAATTGGCCCCATTCTGGCGCTGTTTATCAAATCGATGGTGCCAGATAGCTCAAATATTGCCTTTCTCAGCGGCCTGATTGCCTCAGTACCGGGCATTTCTGCTCTGATTTCCGCGCCTCGACTTGGTAAATTAGGCGACCGTATTGGTACTGAGCGGATTTTAATGGCGACGTTAATATTCGCGGTAGTGCTGTTTTTCGCTATGTCGTGGGTTACCACGCCGTTGCAGTTGGGAGTTCTACGTTTTCTGCTTGGCTTTGCCGACGGTGCAATGCTGCCTGCGGTGCAAACGCTATTAGTGAAATACTCCAGCGAGCAGATTACCGGGCGCATCTTTGGGTATAACCAGTCGTTTATGTATCTTGGCAACGTCGCTGGACCCTTGATGGGGGCAACCGTATCGGCCATGGCGGGTTTCCGCTGGGTCTTTATCGCTACCGCGAGCATTGTGCTTATTAATATCTGGCAACTGGCTATCGCGTTGCGACGCCGGCGTCTCGCTCGCTGAATGGCGGATTAACAACGCGGGTTGCCAGCGTTGTTAATCCATAATTGAAGATTATATATCTGGGTGACTATTAATCTCCTTACCCTTTTATATTGAATTATTCTGCAGAAAGCGTTATTCCCCCTTATTTTGTGTTGTGATTGTTTTCGCAAAACGTTTTATTTCTGCAATAAATACAACTTTCATCCTCTAGGAAGTTGTGAGTCTTAGTGATACGTGGCCTTTATTTGGTTAAGGGAATACGAAAATGAAAAATCTCATCACTGAGTTGTTACTTAAGCTCGCCCAAAAAGAAGAAGAGTCGCAAGACCTGGCCGCGCAAGTCGCAACGTTAGAGCGGGTCATCATGGAAATGCTGCGCAACATGGCAACAAATGAGCAGCAAACACTGATTCGTCAAATAGAAGACGCGCTAGCAGGGGTAAGTCAAATGCCTGCATTTCTGACGACCATGCACAGTGCTGGCGAGAACGTACCTAAAACGTGTTGAGATATCTGCAGATACTTATCCACGAATTATCATAAAAGTGTCACATCAAATACTTATAGTCGCTTTGTTTTAATTTTACCGTATTTGTACATGGAGAAAATAAAGTGAAACAAAGCGCACTCGCTATTGCCCTGTTACCCTTGCTGTTTACCCCGGTTATTCATGCAGAAACATCTACCGTAGCGGCTATGGATAATCGTGCCGCACAGGGAGATATCACCACACCGGGTGGCGCGCGTCGATTAACGACTGATCAAACGGCAGCACTACGAGATTCTTTGAACGATAAACCGGCCAAAAATATTATTTTATTGATCGGTGATGGTATGGGGGACTCGGAAATTACCGCTGCGCGAAATTATGCAGAAGGCGCCGGTGGTTTTTTTAAAGGTATTGATGCGTTACCCCTGACCGGACAATACACGCACTACGCGTTGGATAAAAAAACGGGTAAACCTGACTATGTGACCGATTCCGCAGCCTCTGCGACGGCATGGACGACCGGTGTTAAAACATATAACGGTGCGCTGGGCGTTGATATTCACGAAAAAGATCACGCCACTATTCTGGAAATGGCTAAAGCTGCCGGTCTGGCGACAGGCAACGTATCCACTGCTGAATTGCAGGATGCCACCCCCGCCGCGCTGGTTGCGCATGTGACGTCGCGTAAATGTTACGGACCGAGCGTCACCGCTGAGAAATGCCCGACGAATGCGCTGGAAAAAGGCGGTAAAGGGTCAATCACCGAACAATTATTGAATGCCCGCGCTGACGTTACGCTGGGCGGCGGGGCAAAAACCTTTGCTGAGACCGCAGTTGCGGGCGAGTGGCAGGGGAAAACGCTGCGTGAACAGGCTCAGGCCCGTGGTTATCAGATGGTCAGTGATACCGCGACGCTGGCAGCCATTACCGAAGCGAATCAGGATAAACCGCTGTTAGGTTTGTTCTCTGACGGCAACATGCCGGTACGCTGGGAAGGGCCAAAAGCGTCTTACCACGGTAACCTTGATAAGCCAGTCGTGACCTGTACGCCAAATCCAAAACGTAACGACACGGTGCCAACGCTTGCCCAGATGACGGATAAAGCGATTGAGCTATTAAGTAAGAATGAAAAAGGCTTTTTCCTGCAGGTAGAAGGCGCGTCCATCGATAAGCAGGATCACGCCGCAAACCCGTGCGGTCAGATTGGTGAAACGGTCGATCTGGATGAAGCTGTACAGCGCGCGCTGGCCTTCGCGAAAAAAGACGGCAACACGCTGGTTGTCGTGACCGCTGACCACGCGCATGCCAGCCAGATTGTTGCGCCAGACACCAAAGCCCCTGGCCTGACTCAGGCGCTGAATACCAAAGATGGTGCGGTGATGGTTATCAGCTATGGCAACTCGGAAGAGGAATCTCAGGAGCATACCGGCAGCCAGCTGCGCATTGCTGCCTATGGCCCGCATGCGGCGAATGTGGTAGGCCTGACCGATCAGACTGACCTGTTTTACACCATGAAAGCGGCGTTAGGTCTGAAGTAACCTGCTATTTGGTCACTTAATTTTAATAATGAGGTGGCTATTTCTGCGTCAGCAACCAGACTTACTACACGTCATCCTTCAGGCCGCCAGCATCGAGGTTGCTTGAAAGGTGACGTGTAGAGTGAATACTCACAACAGGATGGTGCTATGAAAATAACATTGCTCGTTACCCTATTATTTGGCCTGGTTTTCTTAACTACCGTCGGCGCTGCCGAGAAGACGTTAACCCCGCAACAACAGCGTATGACCACCTGCAACCAGCAGGCGACGGCGCAGACCTTAAAAGGGGATGCCCGGAAGACATATATGAGTGATTGCCTGAAAAACAGTAAGTCTGCGCCTGATGAAAAGAGTCTGACGCCGCAGCAGCAGAAAATGCGTGAATGCAACGTTCAGGCAACAGAGCAGTCGCTGAAAGGCGACGATCGTAAAAAATTTATGAGCGCTTGCCTGAAAAAAGCTGCGTAATACATACGGGTGAGCGGATAAAATCGCTCACCCGAAATATCATACTTCCGCCGCCAGACCCCTTTCTATAATTTGGGAAATTTGTTTCAGAATATTCCCAAATACGATGAATGATGAAAACTTTTATCAAAAGAAGGCCGTACCGAATGAAGCATTTATATCGCTTCATCAAAACGACCACCAACGTTCCGGTCTGCGATTTGCCCGACGGATAAGACTGCCTCGCGCAGTCGGGCTGGGGGGAATGTTTTTCCCCATTGCGTCGGTATTAGTCTCGCAACCCATAACCGGAGGTTGGTGGCTGTTACTGGTGGGATGGGCGTTTGTCTGGCCGCACCTGGCGTGGCAGTTGGCGAGCAAAGCGGAAGATCCGCTGTACAGTGAATTTACGAATATTAAAACCGATGCGATCCTCGCTGGCATGTGGGTGGGGATCATGGGGGCAAACCTGCTGCCATCCACGGCGCTACTGATGATTATCTGCATTAACCTGATGGGCGCAGGTGGGGTGCGATTATTCATCGCTGGCGTCGTGTTGATGGTGGTTTCATGTCTGGTGACGCTACAGTTAACGGATATTCAGGTCGTGTTTAGCAGTACGCAACTGAGCGTGCTGTTGTCGCTGCCGGTACTGGTGATTTACCCGCTGCTGTTTGCCTGGGTTAGCTACCAGACGGTGATCAAATTGGCGGAGCATAAACGCCGTCTGCAGGTAATGAGTACGCGGGATGGAATGACCGGCGTTTATAATCGGCGCCATTGGGAGCTACTGCTGCGCAATGAATTTGATAATTGCCGTCGTCAGCAACGTGATGCCACGCTGCTTATTATCGATATCGACCATTTTAAGAGCATCAATGATACCTGGGGTCATGATGTTGGGGATCAGGCGATTGTTGCGCTGACGCGTCAGTTGCAAATGACGCTGCGCGGCAGTGATGTGATTGGGCGTTTTGGTGGTGATGAGTTTGCGGTAATTATGTGCGGAACACCTGCAGCCAGCGCCATCGCAGCGATGTCGCGCGTCCATGAACGACTTAGCCAGTTACGCTTGTCCTGTGCTCCGCAAGTAGCCCTGCGGATTAGCGTCGGTGTTGCTCCGCTGACTTCTGAAACAGAGCACTATCGGGAGTGGTTGAAGTCAGCGGATATGGCGCTTTACAAAGCAAAGAATGCCGGACGTAACCGTACTGAAGCGGCGGCCTGACGTCCGACTTGCACTCAGGATTTGCTGAGTTTCTCTGATTGTTCCATGCACTTAACCATCGCTTCGATGACAGATGAACGGAAGCCGCGTTCTTCGAGGACGCGCACTGCCTCAATGGTGGTTCCGCCAGGCGAGCACACCATATCTTTTAGTTCTCCAGGATGTTTACCCGTTTCCAGTACCATCTTCGCCGAGCCCATGACCGCCTGTGCCGCGAATTTATATGCTTGCGCGCGTGGCATGCCGCCCTGAACGGCGGCATCCGCCATGGCTTCGATAAACATAAACACATAGGCCGGGGCTGAACCACTGACGCCAACAACCGGGTGAATCATCGATTCTGCGATGACTTCGGCTTCGCCAAAGCAGCGAAAAATATTCAACACGTCAGCAGTATCTTCCGGTGTTACCAGCGCATTTGGGGTGACGGACGTCATTCCTGCATTGACCAGTGAGGGCGTGTTAGGCATTGCGCGGATAATTTTACGGTCATGACCCAGTGCGCGGGCGAGTTGATCGAGGGTGACGCCCGCCGCAATGGATACCACCAGGGAATCTTTGTTCAGGCTGGAAGTAATTTCGCTCAGCACCTTAATCATGATGCCTGGCTTCACGGCACCAAAGACAATATCTGCAATCTGCGCGACTTCTTGTGCAGATTGCGCCGCATTTATGCCGTACTGATCGTGCAGTGCTGCGACTTTATCGGGAGAGGGGGTATAGACCCAGATTTGTCCGGGGAGTACCTGGCCGCTGGCGATCAGGCCGCCAAGAATCGCTTTACCCATATTTCCGCAGCCGATAAAACCAATTTTCTTGTCCATCTTGTCACTCCCTATGCGTGATATTCATTGTTTTATACCCGTCATCCTTCAAGTAACTTGAATTATTTAGGGTAAATCTGGGAAAGCTAAGCTTAGCGCGGAATGAAGGCGTTCAGAAGAAGAAACAGCGCTTTGCCTGAAAGTAAAAGCACGAGACAATGTGCAATTGCACATGTGTCTGGAGGTGTTATGACGATTTGGGTGGATGCGGATGCGTGTCCGAATGTGATTAAAGAAATTTTATATCGGGCCTCCGAGCGGATGCAGATGCCGCTCATTTTGGTCGCCAATCAGAGTTTGCGCGTTCCGCCTTCGCGTTTTATCCGCACCTTACGTGTTCCGGCCGGGTTTGATGTCGCCGATAACGAAATTGTGCGCCAGTGCAGCGCTGGAGACCTGGTTGTCACGGCGGATATCCCGCTGGCCTCTGAAGTCATTGAAAAAGGCGCTGCGGCGCTCAACCCGCGCGGTGAGCGCTATACCGAGGCAACGATCCGTGAACGTCTGACGATGCGTGATTTTATGGATACGCTGCGTGCCAGCGGGATCCAGACCGGGGGACCTGACAGCCTTTCGCCGCGTGACAGGCAACATTTTGCGGCTGAACTGGACAAGTGGTGGCTGGAAGTTCAACGTAGAAAATAATAATTGTAATTTATTTTTTACACTTTCTTCGTTGTGAATTCTTGTTATAGTAGGGTTTAATCAATTTTATCGCCTTATTGGAATATATTCTTTACACTTTGGCGATGTACTAGTTTGATGGTATGATTATAACTTTAACAGCATCAGATCCCGCTTACCTGCGGTTCTCTGGGGAACTTCTGTGATGACACAACCGCTTTATCTTGTTGGCCCCCGGGGGTGTGGTAAGACGACAACCGGTATGGCGCTGGCGAAAGCCATCGACTTTCAGTTTGTTGATACCGATCGCTGGTTGCAATCACATCTGCAGATGACGGTGGCTGAAATTGTTGAAAGAGAAGGATGGGAAGGTTTTCGCGCCCAGGAAACGACCGCCCTGCAGGCCGTTACGGCCCCCTCAACAGTCGTAGCGACCGGCGGCGGTATTATTCTTACTGAATATAATCGTCACTACATGCGTAGTCACGGCATGGTCATCTATTTAAACGCACCAGTATCGGTACTGGTAAACCGCCTGGAAGAGGCACCTGAGGAAGGATTGCGCCCGACGTTAACTGGCAAGCCATTAACCGAAGAAGTGCAGGAAGTGCTTGAGCAGCGCGATGCGCTGTATCGTGAAGCGGCGCATTATATTGTTGATGCGACGAATGAACCTTCGCAGGTTGTGGCTGATATTCTTGTGATACTGTCGCAAGCCCGGTCACGGCTACAGGGCGGAGCTTATTGTTAAGGGCTTCCCGATATAGACCGACCTTTCCACTCCATCCCGGGCGTGCAGACATATTATCTGTCCTCTGCCGGAGCGTGCCTGTATCACAATTTTCGAACCTCCTGCTATACCGCGGAAAGTGAAAATTAAGCGATAACAATATAGTACTGGAATGATTAGGAATCTTTACACTATGCATCGCCGATCTACTGCTACGCTTTTGAGCATTTGTAGCGCAGGTCAGTACCCGGCATTTGTCCGGGAATTCACGGCAAAGTAAGAAGACGGTGGAGCAACAAATGAGTACGTCGTTGGCTATCCTCACGATTGGTGTTGTGCCGATGTGTGAGGTGTTACCGCTCCTGACGGAATATATCGATGAACAACACATTACTCACCACAGTCTGCTGGGGCAGATGCAGCGAGAAGATGTGATGGCTGAGTATGGAGCTTCACCCGGTGATGAGCTGTTATTAACGCTGCTTAGTGACCATCAGCTTGCACATGTCTCGCGCCTGAAGGTAGAACGCTCGCTACAAAGTATCGTGGAGGTGCTGGATAATCAGGGCTTTGACGTGATCTTGCTGATGAGTACCGCTTCAATCACCCGTCTGACCGCCCGCAATAGCATCTTGTTGGAACCCATACGCATTATTCCCCCGTTAGTGGCTTCGATTGTCGAAGGGCATCAGGTTGGGGTCATTGTACCTGTTGCTGAATTGCTCAAAGCCCAGGCACAAAAGTGGCAGGTGTTACAAACGCCGCCAGTGTATGCCGTAGCGAATCCAGTAGAAGGTTCTGAACAACAGCTGATTGATGCCGGGAAATATCTCCTTGAGCAAGGCGCTGATGTTCTCATGCTGGACTGCCTGGGTTTTCATCAACGCCATCGTGATTTACTGCAAAAGTCGCTGGATGTCCCGGTTCTGCTGTCCAATGTGTTGATTGCCCGACTGGCTTCGGAATTGCTGGCGTAATTTTGCGTGACAGGTGGAACGTCAGCCCCCTATATTGGTTCCTAACTTAATCACGAGATAGGGCCAGTTGTATGCTTCAAAGTAATGAATACTTTTCCGGCAAAGTAAAATCGATCGGTTTTACCAGCAGCAGTACTGGCCGCGCCAGTGTAGGCGTGATGGCTGAAGGTGAATATACCTTTGGTACTGCGGCGCCTGAAGAGATGACGGTGGTTAGTGGCGCACTGAACGTGCTGCTGCCGGGGGAAACCGAGTGGAAAGTATATGCCGCAGGAGACGTGTTTAACGTACCGGGCAACAGCGAGTTTCATCTGCAGGTAGCAGAGCCAACATCCTATCTTTGCCGCTATTTGTAAGCGCAAAAATGACGAATGGCGATATTGTGTCGCCATTCGCTAAACAGGGCTAACGTTGCGCTTCGCCGCCTAATCCTTCCACCAGACTTTTAATCAGCGCCGCCAGTTCACCTGTCATCAGGATAAAATCGGCATCAAAACGCTGAGCATAATCTTCACGGTCGATATCTTCGTTCTGATCGCGCAGCTCGTCGCTGAACTTCAGACGCTTAATGGAGCCGTCGTCACACATAACGAACTGAATACGCTGCTGCCAGTCGAGGGCCAGTTTGGTGACCAGTTTGCCTGCTTCGATGTGTACGGCAATTTCATCGCAAACCAGATCCTGTTTCTTCGCGCGGATCACGCCGCCGTCTTCCAGCATCGCTTTCAGTTCGGCTTCGTCCAGTAACTGGAATCCCTGTGCCGTTGTGCCGGAGCGAACCCATTCGGTTAGCGTTAGCTCAATAGGGTTTTCCATCGTCAACGGGACAACCGGCAGTGAACCGAGGCTTTTACGCAGCAGTGCCAGCGTATCTTCCGCTTTCTTCGCGCTTGCACAGTCGACAATGATCAGATCGTTGACGGTGTCGATCCACATCATTGTCTGGCTGAAGCGGCTAAAGGCGCGCGGCAGCAATGAGTGCAACACTTCATCTTTCAGCGAGTCTTTTTCGGTCTTTTTGAGCTTGCGACCCTGCTCAGCTTCCAGTTTGATTATTTTTGCTTCCAGCGCCTGTTTGATAACCGGCGACGGCAGAATTTTTTCTTCTTTGCGGGCGCAGATAATAATTTGGCCATTGGCGGTATGCGTTAATGCATCGCTGTGCGATCCCATCGGCGGAACCCAGCCCATTTTTGCCATATCCTGGCTACCGCAAGGGGTGAACGTCATTGATGCCAGCTGTTTTTCCATCTCTTCGGCACGCAAAGAAACATCGCGGCTAAGACGGTAAACCATTAAATTTTTGAACCACAGCATGATAATTTCCACGGCCTTGTCGTTAAATCCAGCGGGCATGATAGCGAATTGTCGCTATGCTTGCATTGTTAATCGGGAAGAGGAGCAAACTGTGCGTATAGGTATCGATTTGGGCGGTACAAAAACGGAAGTTATCGCGCTTGGCGATGCAGGCGAACAGCTTTTTCGCCATCGCCTGCCTACGCCGCGTGATGATTATCGGCAAACGATAGAAACCATCGCCGCGCTGGTGGAGATGGCGGAAAAAGCCACCGGGCAGATGGGAACCGTGGGGATGGGCATTCCAGGTTCAATATCGCCCTATACCGGGGTGGTGAAAAATGCCAACTCGACCTGGCTCAATGGACAACCCTTTGACAAAGACCTGAGTACCCGACTGAACCGCGAAGTCCGCCTGGCAAACGATGCTAACTGCCTGGCGGTGTCTGAAGCGGTCGATGGCGCGGCGGCGGGGGCGCAAACCGTGTTTGCGGTGATAATTGGTACCGGCTGTGGTTCCGGCGTGGCGCTAAATGGCCGGGTGCATACCGGTGGGAATGGCACGGCGGGCGAGTGGGGGCATAATCCGCTGCCGTGGATGGACGAAGATGAGCTGCGCTATCGGCAGGAAGTACCCTGTTATTGCGGCAAGCAAGGCTGCATTGAAACCTTTATCTCAGGGACCGGTTTTGCCACTGATTATCATCGCCTGAGCGGAAATCCGCTAAAAGGCAGTGAAATTATCCGTCTGGTTAACGAACAGGATGCGCTGGCGGAACAGGCGCTGAGCCGATATGAATTACGCCTGGCGAAATCATTAGCGCATGTGGTAAATATTCTCGATCCGGATGTCATTGTACTGGGCGGGGGAATGAGCAATGTCGACAGGCTGTATCAACACGTCCCGACGTTGATGAAGCAGTTTGTTTTTGGCGGTGAGTGTGAAACGCCTCTGCGCAAGGCGTTTCACGGTGACTCCAGTGGCGTGCGCGGCGCGGCCTGGCTGTGGCCGCAGGCATAAACGTTTATGTCGCGGGTGCAACCTGTTGTTGCACGCCGCGCTTCAGGCGACCATAGATCAGCAGTGATGACATCGCGGTAAAAGACAGTAGAGCCGCAGGGATCGTGACGTAGTTGTAGGCAAAACCCAACGTCAACATTAAGCCGCCGAAGTAAGCGCCAATTGCGCTACCCAGATTAAAGGCCATTTGCCCACCGGCCGCCCCCAGCAGTTCACCGCCCTTCGCGTTTTGTAGCAGTAATATTTGTAGCGGTGCTGATAGCGCAAACAGACCCGCGCAGCAAATAAAGGCGAACGTCAGCGAGGCGGTTTTGATGCCGCCGAATGCAAACAGCAGCAGCAGGGCCAGTACAATCACAAAATCAGTTACTACCGCAATGCGTAGCGGCGTGTAGCGACCAGACAGTCGACCGCTCAGCAGGTTGCCCAACACCATCCCCAGCCCAACCAGCATCATGATGAAAGTCATCAGCGTTTCGGAGAAACCAGAGATGTACATCATGTAGGGTTTTACGTAGCTGAACCAGGCAAAAACACCGGCGTTCCCAAACATGGTGGCGGAGAAAATGAGCCACGGTGCGGGACTTTTCAGAAAGTGAAATTGCTCGCGTAGCCTGCCTTTTGCTTCGTCGCGGAGGTTGGGTACCCAAAACATAACCGACAGAATAACGGCGATGTTAAACACGGCAATCAGCAGAAACGTGTAGCGCCAGCTAAACGTCTGACTCAGCCAGGTGCCAATGGGAATGCCAATCAGATTGGCGACGGTCATGCCGGAAATCATACCCGCCACGGCGGCGGTAACTTTACCAGGGCGCGCCAGCTTTGACAGGATAATCGCGCCGACGCCAAAAAATGCCCCGTGTGGAAACCCGGAGACCAGCCGGCCTACCGCCAGCATAAAATAGCTGGAAGAGAGGGTGAAGATGGCGTTACCGACGACACAGAGTGTGACCAGAAACAGCAGAATATGCTTAAGCGAAAAACGATTGGAAAACACGGCAATAATGGGTGCGCCGATGACAACGCCAAAGGCGTAAAACGAAATCATATGGCCAGCATCGGGGATGGATATGCCCACGTCACGCGCCAGTTCGGTTAAGACGCCCATAATGCCAAACTCGGCCATGCCCAGCCCAAACGTCCCGAGGGCTAAAGAGAAAATGACTTTTTTCATACTACCTGCCAACAATAAAGACGCAGGATGTGCGCCACAGCGCTGAATGCTCGCCGTCAATAAAGGGATAGCTTGCGGATAAGCGAAGTGGAATGCCATTCCATATCCGCCCCTGAGTATGCAATATTGTGCTACATAGCGTGCCGGATGGCGTTAGCGCTTATCCGGCCTGTGAAACCACACCCACAGGGTGATTACTCCACCGCAAACATCTTGTCGAGTTTGCTGTAACCTAATCCATTGATTTTTTTAACCTTGATTTGCACGGGAATACGTTCTTTCATCGCTTCAACGTGGCTTATCACGCCAATGGTTTTGCCAGTGGCGTTCAGGGCATCCAGCGCGTCGAGGGCGGTATCCAGCGTTTCACTGTCCAGCGTGCCGAAACCTTCGTCGAGGAACAGGGAGTCAATACGTGTTTTGTGACTGACCAGGTCGGACAACGCCAGCGCCAGCGCCAGGCTCACGAGGAAGCTCTCGCCGCCGGAGAGCGTGCGGGTATCACGCACGGCATCGGCTTGCCAGGTATCCACCACTTCAAGTTCCAGCGCCTCACTGGCCTTGCGTTGCAACAGATAGCGACCGTGCAGGCGGGTTAACTGGTTGTTGGCCAACCAGACCAGGTTATCCAGCGTCAGTCCCTGGGCAAATTTGCGGAATTTATCACCTTCTTTCGAGCCGATCAGCGCATTCAGGTAACCCCAGTCTTCAACCAGCAGTGAGGCCTTTTCAATCTCTTGCATCAGGGTCTGCTGCTGCTGGCGGTTTTCGGCATCCTGCCTGAGCTGCTGGCGAATTTCGCCCTGGCGCGTGGTGTTATCCCGCAGTTGTTGCGTGAGCTGCGCCAGTGCATCGTGCAGATGCTGCGCCGTCAGCGTGAGATCCACTTCTGTTGGTTGCTGCTGTTGATGAGCCGCCAGTGCCTGCTGGGCCTGATTAACCAGCGTTTGCGCCTGCTGTCGCTGGCCTTCCAGTGATTGCTTCAACTGCTCCAGGCGATTAAAGGTCTCTTCGTCCAGCAGGGCGGCAATAAAGGCGTCGCGATCGGCAAAGATGCTGGCCTGCAATGCGGCATCAAACTGCGCCTGGATTTCCGCGGCGCGCTGAACGTCCTGCGCCTCCTGCTGTTGCAAGGTTTGCCACTGTCCCTGTAAAGAGAGGCAATCGTCGTGCACCTGCCGCCAGTTTTCCAGCGACAAATCCTCAATGTTTTCAGAAAGCGCCTCGGTTTCAGGCAGCGTTTCCAGCAATGGCGCAAGCTGTGCCATTTTCGCCTGGAGCTCGGTCAGTTCATTTTGGCGACGCTGCCACATCTGCGCTTCGCCCACACGTGCGTTAAGCCAGGCGGTGATATCGTCATCGGCAGGAAGCGACAGACCGTAGCGGGCTAATTCAGCGAGAAGCGTAGTCTGCCGCTGTTCAATATGCAGTTGAAGCTGGGTTATCTGTTCGGAATGTGCAGTAATTTGTGCCTGCAGGGCATGACGCAGGCTCAACTGGTGAAGCTGTTGTTCGTGTTCTTCCTGGGCTGCAAGCCAGGGGGCGATATCATCCTGCGGTTGCAACGTTATGTTCAGACTGGTAGTCAGCGTCTGCCACTCTTTAGTAAGTGCTTGCTCCTCCTGAGAAAGCGTCTGTACCTCGCGTTCATCGCGCTGTAGCTGTTGGGTTATCGCGTCGAGCTGCCCGCGTAGCGTTGACCCCTCATCGGCCAGCGTTTTGACCTCTTTTTCTAATGCCTCACGCCGCGCCTGATTGACGCTGAGTTCGAGGGTCTGATAGTGCTCAATGGCCGGATGTGTCGTGGAGCCACAAAGCGGACAAGGCTGTCCGGACTGCAGTAAAGCACGCTGGCTTTCCAGATCTTTAATCCGTGCTTCCTGTTCGCAGAGCGTTTTCACATCGGTCAGATGCTGATTTTTATCTTTATAGCGCTGACGTTTTTCTGCCAGGGCCGCGTTGCGTTGTGCTTGCTCCTGCTGGCGCTGCTGAATTGTGGTGCGTAGCTGTACCAGTTGTTTTTGTTTCGGCGCAATTTGTCCATGCAGATTGCTCAGTTGCTGGCGTAATGGACGCAACTGTGAGTGCTGCGCCAGCGCTACCGTGACCTCTTGCGCGCTAAGGGCCAACGAGGGAAGCGGCAGTGCATCCAGCTTGCGCACGTCGCTGTCGCGTAGTTTTTGCCACTGACGTAGCTGCTCGTTAGCGTCAGATTGCTGTGCCAATAGCGCTTTCCATCCTGCCAGTTCGCTGCTCCATAAGCGGAAACGGTCATGTTCGTTCAGCCAGTCGGTTAGCGCCTGCTGTTCGGTGAGCAGGGTCGCCGACTGTTTTTGTGCCTGCTGACGGATGCGCCCGCGCAGCGCTAAGCTGCTTTGTAAGCGAGCATTCACTTCCTGAATATTCTGTCGTGTTCGGCGGAGCGTGGCGGATTGTTCCTGAATTCGCTCCCAGTATGGACGCAATGCTCTGGCGGGATGTGCCAGGCTGAGTGTCGCCAACTGCGGTTGTGCTTTATCTTGCGCCTCTTTTGCGGTCTGTAATGCTTGCTGGTGGCGGCTTACTTCTGCCTGCAGCTCATTTTGTCGGATGAGCCAATTAAGATGCTGTTGCTGGATTTGCTGACGGGTAAGATGCTGTTTTTCTTCGTCAGTAAGTACCTGCAAACTTTCTGTCAGGGACTGTACCTGCTCTGGTGCTAACAGCGCCACGCCGCTGGCCTGGGCCTGCAGTTTTTCCAGCTCCGTACGCGCTGCTTTGTGCTTTTCAAACACCATGGCGGAGATTTGGCCGTAAATCTCTGTGCCGGTCAGCTCTTCCAGCAGTTCGGCGCGCTCTTTCGGTTTGGCATTGAGAAATGCGGCAAACTGGCCCTGAGACAGCAGCATCGAGCGGGTAAAACGGCCGTAATCCAGCCCGGTAAGCTCGGCGGTCATTTCCAGCTTGTCTTTAACTTTATCGGCGAGAATTTTGCCATCGGCGCAACGAGCCAGTTCGACACGCGGAACCTGCAGGTTACCTTCTGGTTGATTGCGCGCGCGGTTCTGGCTCCAGAATGCGCGATAGGCTTCGCCTCTGACTTCGAATTCAACTTCGGCCAGACATTCCGCCGTATCGCGAGTCATCAGGTCGTTTTGCGACTGCGATACGGTATTGAGTCGTGGTGTTTCGTGGTACAGCGCGAGGCAAATGGCGTCCAGCAGGGTGGTCTTCCCGGCACCGGTTGGACCGGTGATGGCGAACAGCCCGTTGCTGGCAAAAGGCTCTGCCGTGAAATCAACTTTCCATTCCCCTTTCAGAGAGTTGAGGTTTTTCAGACGCAGGCTGAGAATTTTCATGCTTCGGTCTCCCCGGCGAGCGTGTGTAAGGTTGTGCTAAACAGCTGATTCAGGCGCTCACGCTGTGGATCGTCGAGTTCTTCCAGTGCCAGACGGCGGTCAAACACCTCCGTCACGCTTAATTCACTCAACGTTTCACGTCGTTCATTGGCCATGATGCGCTCGCGTTGTTCACGACTACGACGCACCAATAAAACCTCTACCGGTAAATCTTCGGTCAGAGTCTGGATTTTGCGCTGCATATCATGCAGATAGTCATCGGTCGCGATTTCTATATCTAACCACACCGGCGGTTCCTGTTGCGTGCCACGCCATTGTTCCAGTTGTGCGCTAATCGTCGCTAAATCGCCTTTCAATACGGCAAGTTGTTGGGTTACTGGTACGATGAGGTTTTCAACGGCGCTCAGCTTACCGTTTTCAAAGCTCACCAGGTGGACGCATTTGCTTTTGCCGCACTCGTCAAAACTCAGTGTAATCGGGGAGCCGCAATAGCGAATATGTTCCGTACCGCCGATGACCTGTGCCCGGTGAATATGTCCCAGCGCGATGTAATCCGCCGGTGGGAAATTTTGTGCCGGAAAAGCATCCAGCGTCCCAATATAAATATCGCGTACGGCGTCACTTTTACTGGCGCCGACGGTGGTCAGATGCCCTGTCGCAATAATTGGCAGATTCTGGTCGCCGCGCAGCGCGCAGGCGTCCTGATACTGCTGCTGGTAATAGTCGGTGATTGCACCTAATAAATGCTGCTGTTTTTCTTGCCCGGTCAACCCAGCCTGGCTGGTAATGATGTCGCGCGGACGTAAAAAAGGAACCGGACAGAGGATCGCACCCGGCGTGCCGTCGCGTTGAGGTAGCACTTGCGGCGCGTGGCCGGCGCTGGCAACGACCGTGGTGTTGAGGAACGCCAGAATATCGCGGGATTCATTGAGTGTGGCAACGGAGTCATGGTTTCCTGCCAGCACGACCAGATGACAGCCTGTTTGCTGTAGATTGACAACAAAACGGTTATACAACTCGCGGGCGTAGCTTGGCGGTGAACCGGTATCAAAAATATCACCTGCCACAATAATGGCATCCACCTGATGGGATTGTGCCGTTTCCAGCAGCCAGTCGAGAAAGGCCTGGTGTTCAGCGGCGCGGCTCTTGCTGTAGAAATTTTGGCCCAGATGCCAGTCAGACGTGTGGAGGATGCGCATAAGAGTTCCATGACAAAAAAACGATGGCGGAGATTATAACCTTGCAAGGACGGTAATATCTTGTTTCCGGGCTGTCATAATTCGCCTGGCTGCGTTAAACCTGGACTATCTTTTCATAAATCTGTCATAAAAGTGACGCATAATGCCACGGTATTGATGGCAAACGATTTAATTATAAACAGGGCAAATCATGGCGAGACGTATTCTGGTCGTAGAAGATGAAGCTCCAATTCGTGAAATGGTCTGCTTCGTGCTCGAGCAAAACGGTTTTCAACCCGTAGAAGCCGAAGACTATGACAGTGCTGTGAACCAACTTAATGAACCCTGGCCGGATCTCGTCCTGCTTGACTGGATGCTTCCCGGCGGCTCGGGTCTACAGTTTATTAAACACCTCAAACGGGAAGCGATGACGCGGGATATCCCCGTGATGATGCTGACGGCGCGCGGTGAAGAAGAAGACCGTGTGCGGGGTCTGGAAACCGGCGCGGATGACTATATTACTAAGCCGTTCTCTCCGAAGGAGCTGGTGGCGCGTATTAAAGCCGTTTTACGACGTATTTCCCCCATGGCGGTGGAAGAAGTTATCGAGATGCAAGGGCTGAGTCTTGACCCTACCTCGCACCGTGTGATGACCGGCGAGGATCCACTGGATATGGGACCCACCGAATTCAAATTGCTCCATTTCTTTATGACCCATCCTGAGCGTGTCTACAGCCGCGAGCAATTACTCAATCATGTGTGGGGGACCAACGTATATGTAGAGGACCGGACGGTCGATGTGCATATTCGCCGGTTGCGTAAAGCGCTGGAGCATAGCGGACACGATCGTATGGTGCAGACGGTACGCGGGACGGGATATCGCTTTTCGACCCGCTTCTGACTGCAAGTAATAAGGGCCTGAGGGATTAGGCTGTAAATGGAGTAAGACGTTTGCTTGAACGATTGTCATGGAAAAGGCTGGTGCTGGAGCTGATCCTCTGCTGCATACCGGCTTTTATCCTTAGCGCTTTTTTTGGTTATCTACCCTGGTTTTTACTGGCGTCGGTAACGGGCCTGCTTATCTGGCATTTCTGGAATTTATTACGTTTGTCCTGGTGGCTATGGGTCGACAGAAGTATGACGCCCCCGCCGGGGCGCGGCAGTTGGGAGCCGTTGTTATATGGGCTGCATCAAATGCAGCTGCGCAACAAAAAGCGCCGTCGAGAACTGGGTAACCTGATCAAACGTTTTCGCAGCGGGGCGGAATCACTGCCCGACGCGGTGGTGTTGACCACCGAAGAAGGCGGTATCTTCTGGTGTAACGGACTGGCTCAGCAGGTTCTGGGACTGCGCTGGCCGGACGATAGCGGGCAAAATATCCTTAATCTGCTGCGCTACCCGGAATTCACACAATATCTGAAAACGCGCGACTTTAGCCGGCCTATCAATCTGGTGCTCAATACCGGACGGCATCTGGAAATTCGCGTGATGCCCTATACCGATAAGCAACTGCTGATGGTGGCGCGCGACGTTACGCAGATGCATCAACTGGAAGGTTCCCGACGTAACTTTTTCGCCAACGCCAGCCATGAGCTGCGCACGCCGCTGACGGTGCTGCAAGGCTATCTGGAAATGATGCAGGAGCATCCGTTGGAAGGGACAACGCGCGAAAAAGCGCTGCATACCATGCGTGAACAAACGTACCGTATGGAAGGGTTAGTGAAGCAACTGCTAACGCTGTCAAAAATTGAGGCTGCGCCGACGCTGCAACTGAATGAGAAGGTCGACGTGCCCATGATGCTGCGCGTGGTTGAGCACGAAGCGCAAACGCTGAGCCAGCATAAACATACGTTTACTTTTGATGTTGATAACAGCCTGAACGTGCGGGGTAACGAGGAGCAGTTGCGTAGCGCTATCTCGAATCTCGTCTATAACGCGGTGAACCACACCCCTGCGGGAACGCACATTACCGTACGCTGGCAGCATGTGGCCTCGGGGGCGGAATTTTGTGTGGAAGACAACGGTCCAGGTATTGCCGCCGAGCATATTCCACGCCTGACCGAGCGTTTTTATCGCGTAGATAAAGCGCGATCGCGGCAAACGGGCGGTAGCGGGTTGGGCCTTGCCATCGTGAAACATGCGCTGCATCATCACGACAGCCGTTTGAATATCGAAAGCGAACCAGGCAAAGGGACGCGATTTAGTTTCGTGATCCCGGAACGTTTGATTGCCAAAAGTAACGGTTAAAGCACATTCGTAAGATTATCTTTCCAAAAGCCAGCACAAGCTGGCTTTTTCTATGCGGTCAATATATGACTCCTGAATTTTACGACGTTTGATTGTTTTTTGTTCGAACTATTACCCATACCTTTTTCCATGAAATGGTGTTTTGTGCTAACCCCATTTTTCATATCGCTATATTGTTCTGGTTTTTGGATCCCACCTTGCTTTAAAACGTTATAAGCGTTTAAATTGCGCTCCAGGTGCTGTCATACCGACTGCATTTACGCGGTAAATCGAAAAACTATTCTTCGCCGCGCCAGGTCGGGAGTGTTTCCCGCTGGAATTGAGCAAAAATGCCGCTGTATTGTCCCCCAGGGAAAGGCAAAAATTTACTATTTTCAACACCACATCCACAGGCAGTAAGACTTTATGACCCATCAGTTAAAATCGCGCGATATTATCGCTTTGGGATTTATGACATTTGCACTGTTCGTTGGTGCAGGAAACATCATCTTCCCCCCAATGGTTGGTTTGCAGGCAGGTGAACACGTCTGGACTGCGGCTTTTGGCTTTTTGATTACCGCCGTTGGCCTGCCGGTACTTACCGTTGTCGCGCTGGCGAAAGTCGGTGGTGGTGTGGACCGACTGAGCACACCTATCGGTAAAGTTGCTGGTCTGCTACTGGCTACCGTCTGCTATCTGGCCGTGGGGCCATTATTCGCCACGCCGCGTACCGCAACGGTTTCGTTCGAAGTTGGGATTGCACCGCTGACCGGTGATTCTGCGCTGCCGCTGTTCATCTACAGCGTGGTGTACTTCGCGATTGTGATTCTGGTGTCACTGTATCCCGGCAAACTGCTGGATACCGTGGGCAACTTCCTTGCTCCATTGAAAATTCTGGCACTGGTTGTGCTTTCCGTGGCGGCGATTGTCTGGCCAGCGGGCCCGATCAGTAATGCGATGGAAGCCTACCAAACTGCGGCATTTTCTAATGGTTTCGTGAACGGGTATCTGACCATGGATACGCTGGGCGCGATGGTGTTTGGTATTGTTATCGTTAACGCCGCTCGTTCGCGTGGTGTTACCGAAGCGCGTTTGTTGACCCGTTACACCGTCTGGGCTGGGCTGATGGCGGGCGTGGGTTTAACGCTGCTGTACCTTGCGTTGTTCCGTCTGGGTTCAGACAGTGCGACGTTGGTCGATCAATCTGCTAACGGTGCGGCAATTCTGCATGCGTATGTTCAGCACACCTTCGGTGGTGCAGGCAGCTTCCTGCTGGCGGCGTTGATTTTCATCGCTTGCCTGGTGACTGCGGTTGGCCTGACCTGTGCGTGCGCAGAGTTCTTTGCCCAGTATGTTCCACTGTCTTATCGTACGCTGGTATTTATCCTCGGCGGCTTCTCGATGGTGGTTTCTAACCTGGGTCTGAGCCATCTGATTCAGATCTCTATTCCGGTGCTGACGGCTATCTATCCGCCATGTATCGCACTGGTTGTATTAAGCTTTACCCGCTCATGGTGGCATAATTCTTCCCGCGTCATTGCACCTGCGATGTTTATCAGCCTGATTTTTGGTATCCTTGATGGCATTAAAGCTTCTGCAATTGGCGATGTCTTACCAGCCTGGACCCAGCGTTTACCGCTGGCGGAGCAGGGGCTGGCGTGGTTGATGCCAACAGTCGTGATGGTGGTCCTGGCCGTTATCTGGGATCGCGCAGCGGGTCGACAAGTGACCTCCAGCGCACACTAATATCACTGACAATAAGTTTTAACCACGGGGCTATTAATATGGCCCCGTGGTTTTTTTATTGTGTTAACAGGTTAGGAATCGATGGAAAGTAATAACAAGCTAAAGCGTGGGCTGAGCACCCGGCACATTCGCTTTATGGCATTAGGTTCAGCAATTGGTACCGGGCTGTTCTATGGTTCAGCCGATGCCATCAAAATGGCGGGGCCGAGCGTGTTGCTGGCCTATATTATCGGCGGCGTGGCGGCGTATATTATTATGCGTGCGCTGGGCGAAATGTCTGTTCATAACCCGGCTGCCAGCTCTTTCTCGCGCTATGCGCAGGAAAACCTCGGACCGTTGGCTGGTTACATTACCGGCTGGACCTACTGTTTTGAAATCCTGATTGTCGCCATTGCCGACGTGACAGCCTTCGGTATTTACATGGGCGTCTGGTTCCCGGCCGTACCGCACTGGATTTGGGTACTCAGCGTAGTGCTGATTATCTGCGCCATTAACCTGATGAGCGTGAAGGTGTTTGGCGAACTGGAGTTCTGGTTCTCATTCTTCAAAGTCGCCACCATCATCATCATGATTGTCGCCGGTTTCGGTATCATCATTTGGGGGATTGGCAACGGCGGGCAACCGACCGGTATCCATAATCTGTGGAGCAACGGCGGTTTCTTCAGCAACGGCTGGCTCGGCATGGTGATGTCGCTGCAAATGGTGATGTTCGCTTACGGCGGGATTGAGATTATCGGGATTACCGCAGGCGAAGCCAAAGACCCGGAAAAATCTATTCCGCGCGCTATCAATTCCGTACCAATGCGTATCCTGGTGTTTTATGTGGGGACGTTGTTCGTCATTATGTCTATCTACCCGTGGAACCAGGTCGGTACCGACGGTAGCCCGTTCGTTATGACGTTCCAGCATATGGGCATTACCTTTGCAGCCGGGATCCTCAACTTTGTCGTCCTGACTGCGTCGCTGTCGGCCATCAACTCTGACGTCTTCGGTGTGGGGCGTATGCTGCACGGTATGGCAGAGCAGGGCAGTGCCCCGAAAATGTTCGCCAAAACGTCGCGTCGTGGCGTGCCGTGGGTAACAGTGATGGTGATGACCATCGCGCTGTTGTTTGCGGTGTATCTTAACTACATCATGCCGGAAAACG
Organism: Citrobacter sp. MGH100; assembly: GCF_001034465.1. NCBI lineage: Bacteria > Pseudomonadati > Pseudomonadota > Gammaproteobacteria > Enterobacterales > Enterobacteriaceae > Citrobacter > Citrobacter sp. MGH100. The sequence continues at coordinate 2,328,003 of NZ_KQ089800.1, read as the reverse complement.
TCTTCCTGGTGATCGCTTCGCTAGCAACGTTCGCCACGGTTTGGGTGTGGATTATGATCCTGCTGTCGCAGATCGCCTTCCGTCGTCGTCTGCCGCCGGAAGAGGTCAAAGCGCTGAAGTTTAAAGTACCGGGTGGGGTAACGACGACCGTTGTTGGCCTGATTTTCCTGGTCTTTATCATCGCTCTGATTGGCTATCATCCGGATACCCGCATTTCGCTGTACGTCGGTTTTGCGTGGATTCTCCTGCTGCTTGCAGGCTGGGTATTCAAACGCCGTCGCGAGCGCCAACTGGCTGAAGTGCAGTAATTTTTTTACTGGGTGGTAATGTTGGTTCGTAGTTAAATTTGGCAATTGCTCTTTATTTAAAAAACGAAGTTGAATAATCAACTTCGTTTTTTATTTGTATAAACATGGTGAATGTTTAGTGTTTAATAATGAAAGATAATAATCATTTTCTTTGTTTGCCATCAAACTATTATGAGCGTTTTTTGAAAGTTTGATGAGGGTTTTTATGTTATTTTTCTGCTGCTTTATGGTTTTTATATTCCTTCTTGTAAAGTATAACTATTATTTATTATTAATGAAATTAAATGAGGAACTTTATGGGTATAAATGATATTCCAGCAGACTGCTCTACAAAGAGTAGAACTCATAATAACCCGGGAGTTAGGGGTAATAGTATATGTGAGGTTTCTGTCTTTAACTCTAAAACTAACAAATTAGTTGGAGTGGCAAATAGTGGACAAACACCCACAAATATTAGTGGTTTAATATCACAAGGACCACGGCCATTACCACAGGCCGCTATAAAGAAGGCCAGTATAGAGATTTGTGTGCCGAAACCTTCACCAGGAGCGGTACGCGCGCAGGCGTCGGTGCAGACCCCTCCGCCGGTGCCGCCCCGTACAGATGTGCACAAGCAGGCGTCGGTGCAGACCCCTCCGCCGGT
>NZ_KQ089800.1:1315114-2326952 GCF_001034465.1 Citrobacter sp. MGH100 | reverse complement strand
GCAGGCGTCGGTGCAGACCCCTCCGCCGGTGCCGCCCCGTACAGATGTGCACAAGCAGGCGTCGGTGCAGACCCCTCCGCCGGTACCGCCCCGTACAGATGTGCACAAGCAGGCGTCGGTGCAGACCCGCCCGCAGGTGCCGCCCCGTACAGATGTGCACAAGCAGGCTGCGGTGCAGAATACCCCACGGGCTGCCCCCCCTGGAGCAGAAGGCTTGCGGAGGTCGGAGTTAAAACGTGAAGTTCTGCTACAGCCAGAAGCAAAGGTAATGAGTAATCCAAAGAGCCATGTAGCGAAAAATGCAACTATTCAAGCGGAGAATGTCGCTAAGGTAAAAAACGACGTTGTAAAGAAAAATAGTGTTCCAGAAAAAAAATCACTTAAGAATAAAATCCTGCAATTTTTTAGTATTCACCACAGCAAGGATGCCTTGCTAAATCTGGAACAGAGAAAAGCTTTAGCTTATGAAAATAGGGACTTAATTAATAAAGGTGTTAGGAATATTCTTGCTCTCGATGTATCTCAAAGTAATAGCTCAATACGTCTTGAAGCATTTGGGGTTTTTAGGGGGGCGCATCTCGAAGCCAATAACACTCAAACATATTTTCAACAAACCATAAATAAAATGGCTGAAGGTAATGGAGAGCTGTTTAATGGTGGTGACGATGTAGTTGCTTTCTTTAATATATTCAAATATGCCATCAATCAGGCATACAGTGAAATGAAAAGTGGTCAAGACAAGGAGACAGCCAAGGATGCTTTCAACGAAATGGTGTCATTGCTCGGTTCAATGCAACAGCATTTTGCCAATGCCGATAAAAATACCTATAACTTTAATAATGTAGCGCAAGTTATGTTCAGTGATATGCCTGAAGCGCTCTCCCATCTAAATTTGGAAAAGCCTACTTTCAATTTGCCTGATGGCCAATAAGTATTCATTGTTTACCGGGTAGCCTGACGTTATCCGGTAATTTTCTCCTCCCCCGCACTCCTCCCCCAATAAACGTTAAGATGATGAGTGATCCTGTACTTCGCTATGGCAAGGTGTCGTCATTATCATCAAAGGGGATACGTGATGTTGAACGCCTGGCACCTTCCGGTTGCCCCATTTGTGAAGCAAAACAAAGATCAACTGACGATTACGTTATGGCTGGCGGGGGAAAATCCTCCTCAGCGGGTGACGCTACGCGCGGAAAACGATAACGAAGAAATTTCTCTGAGCATGCACAAACTGCGTAGCCAACCGCAGCCGGGCGTGAACGCGTGGCGAGCGGTGATCGATCTTACCAGCGGGCAGCCCCGCCGACGCTATAGCTTTAAATTACTCTGGCGCGATCGCCAGTTGTGGTTCACCCCGCAGGGATTCAACTGCTTTCCGCCTGCGCGTCTGGAGCAGTTTGCTGTTGATGTACCGGATAACGGTCCGCAGTGGGTTGCCGATCAGATTTTTTATCAGATTTTCCCGGATCGTTTTGCCCGCAGCCAGTCGCGTGAAGCGATTCAGGATAACGTCTATTACCACCACGCGGCCGGACACGACATCGTGCGGCGCGAATGGGATGAACCGCTTACGGCTCAGGCCGGTGGTTCGACGTTTTATGGCGGAGATTTGGACGGCATCAGCGAGAAACTGCCGTATCTGAAGACGTTAGGGGTAACGGCGCTGTATCTGAATCCGGTGTTTATCGCGCCGAGCGTACATAAATATGATACTGAAGATTACCGCCATGTTGATCCGCAGTTTGGCGGCGACAGGGCGCTGCTGCGCCTGCGTCACAACACGCAACAGCAGGGCATACGGCTGATTCTGGACGGTGTCTTTAACCATAGCGGCGATTCGCATGCCTGGTTTGATCGACATCATCGCGGGACGGACGGGGCGTGCCATAACCCACACTCCCCCTGGCGCGACTGGTACCATTTCTCTGCTGATGGGGTTGCGCTGGACTGGTTGGGGTACTCAAGCCTACCCAAACTGGACTTTTCCTCTGAAAGCCTGGTAAATGAAATTTATCGTGGCGAAGACAGTATCGTCCGCCACTGGCTAAAAGCACCGTGGAGTATGGACGGCTGGCGTCTGGATGTCGTGCATATGCTGGGAGAGGCCGGTGGCGCACGTAATAACTTGCAGCATGTCGCCGGAATTACGCAGGCGGCGAAAGAAACCCAGCCAGAGGCGTATGTGGTGGGTGAACATTTTGGCGATGCGCGTCAGTGGTTGCAGGCCGATGCGGAAGATGCCGCCATGAACTATCGCGGTTTTACTTTCCCCCTCTGGGGATTCCTCGCCAATACCGATATTTCATACGACCCACAATCTATTGACGCTCAGACCTGTATGGCGTGGATGGATAACTACCGCGCGGGGTTGTCGCATCAGCAGCAGTTGCGGATGTTTAATCAGCTCGACAGCCACGATACCGCCCGTTTTAAATCTCTGCTTGGTAAAGACGTTGCACGGTTACCGCTGGCGGTGGTGTGGTTGTTTACCTGGCCTGGCGTGCCCTGTATTTACTACGGCGACGAAGTGGGGCTGGATGGAAATAACGATCCTTTTTGTCGCAAACCGTTCCCGTGGCAGCCTGAAAAACAGGACGCTGACCTGCTGGCGTTGTATCAGCGTCTGGCCAAATTACGTCACCAGATCCAGGCGCTACGCCACGGTGGGTGCCAGGTGATTTACGCCGAGGATAACGTGGTGGTGTTTGCACGCGTGCTAAACCGCCAGCGCGTGTTGGTGGCGATAAACCGCGGTCACGCTTGTGAAGTCGTGCTGCCAGCCTCATCGTTGCTCAATGTCAGTCAATGGCAGCACAAAGAGGGCAAAGGCCAACTCGTCGATGATATCCTGACGCTGCCCGCAATATCGGCTTCAGTCTGGATGAGTCATTGATACAAGTGCGCAATTTCCTCACTGGCCAGCAGCGCGTCTCGCCACCAGCGCTGCGCCAGTCCTTCGCTACTATTGCGCCATGCCATATAGGCGACGTCTTTTTGACGAAATGAGATAACCTTCTTTTCTACCAGTTCACCGCTGGCAATCCATGGGCTGGCAATGTGGCGGGGGAGAAATCCGCAGCCCATTCCCGCCCGCAGCAGCATCACCTTACAGTGGAAATCATCGACGCGAATTTGCGCCTGTTCATCCATCAGGTTGGTCTGTAATGGGTGGCAAAAGCGAGCGCTGTCGCTGATAACAATCGCCCGGTGCAGACACAATTGCTCATTCGTCAGGTCATCAGGCGCGCTCGCCAGCGGGTGTCCTGGGGCGACGACAAAGACATTGTCCAGCGTGCCGAGCATTTTGTAGGACCAGGCCGCTGACGTTGGTGGTTCATTAATCGCCCCCAGAATGATATCTGCTCCATTATGGGTCAGCTCCTCCCATGAACCCGCCAGCGTATGGTGGGTGAAGTTGAGACGGGTCTGTTTATTAAGTGCATGAAATTCATCAATAATAGGTAGCAGCGCGGCAAAGGGAAAAGAATCATCGAGCGCTATTGCCAGCTCCTTTTCCCAGCCGGAACTTAGCTGTATTGCCTGCTTTTCGAGATCTTTTGCCGCACTCAGCAGTAGACGCCCTTTTTCCAGCATCATCCGTCCGGTGTCGGTGAATTTTGCCCGGTGTCCGGAACGGTCAAGCAATTCGATGTTCAGATCGCTTTCCAGCTTCTGAATCATATAGCTGAGTGCCGCAGGGGTTTTAAACAGCGATTCGGCCGCCGCAGCAAATGACCCCTGTTTGTCGAGTGCGTCGAGGATCAGCAGAACATCCAGATTGAGGCGCATAAGCAGAAAATATCCTGAAAATTAAACCTCTCTGTTTTACCGAATGGAGAAAAACAATGCCAGTGAATAAATTAGATGAGTCATGCGCATTTTTTTGATGTTGTTTAGGATATATCGCAACACAGAACGAATAGTTTCACAGGATGGTAAGTTTTCTTTAATAACTCGTTAGAAATTTCCCGCTATACTCAACAAGCTTTCTGATTCAGGATCCTGCTGCTGACGGCAGATACAGACCGTTACCTTTTAACTTATTGATTAAGAAGGTGTGCTATGTCTATTCGGGAACTGATTGACCCTCAAAACTCTACGCTAATTTTTATTGACCATCAGCCGCAAATGTCATTTGGTGTGGCGAATATTGATCGCCAGACATTGAAAAATAATACCGTGGCATTAGCCAAAACCGGGAAAATATTCAATGTTCCAGTAATTTATACTTCAGTAGAAACGAAAAGTTTTAGCGGATATATCTGGCCGGAATTGTTAGCTGTTCATCCTGATGTGAAACCGATTGAACGCACCTCGATGAACTCCTGGGAAGATGCAGCCTTTGTTAAGGCGGTAGAAGCGACCGGGCGTAAAAAACTGATTATTTCCGCGTTGTGGACCGAAGTGTGCCTGACCTTCCCGGCGCTGATGGCGCTGGAAGCGGGCTACGAAGTGTATGTGGTAACAGACACTTCAGGCGGCACGTCGGTGGATGCCCATGAACGTTCCATCGATCGCATGGTGCAGGCGGGTGCTGTGCCTGTGACCTGGCAACAGGTTCTTCTTGAGTACCAGCGCGACTGGTCCCGCAAAGAAACCTACGACGCCGTTATGGATTTGGTGCGTGAACACAGCGGCGCCTACGGTATGGGTGTGGATTACGCGTATACCATGGTGCATGGCGCGCCGGAACGTAAAGCCTGAATACACGCCATCTTTCATGTTGCCTCTTTGTTGGCTTAGTTTGCGTACCCCGGTCACTGACTTATGTAAGTGACCGGGGCTACACAATCTTGCCGCCTCGATGTTTCACGAATAATTGTGTATTGCTTTCATGGCTTAAGCAGGTCAATTTCCCTTTAGCTAGGAACCTTTCATGGCGCAGAACAAACATGTGACGTTGGTAATTACTCACACCCTGCGGCCTGACCAGGCGCAGCGTTATGAGCAGTGGTTGGGGAAAATCATGCCGCTGGCCGCCGAGTTTCCCGGACATCTTGGGGCGAATGTCATTCGACCCACAGATGGACAAAACCTGTGGAACATCATCATTCGCTTCGACACCCTTGAGCATCTGTATAACTGGACTCAATCTGATACGCGCCGGGAGCTGGTTGAGGAAATTGCGCCGCTGCTGGCCGAAGGCGATAAAACAGAAGTGCGCACCGAAGCGGCCTTCTGGTTTACGCCGCCAGCCCCCCATGTACGTCAGCCCAAACGTTGGAAGCAGTTTTTGATAACGCTGCTGGTGATTTTCCCCAGTACCAACCTGGTGCCGTGGCTGACCGGTATTCTGCTGCCTTCAATGAAAGGCTCGTTACTCCTGCATCTGATTAATGATGCCTGTGTGGTTGCGCTGGTGGTCTGGTTGTGGATGCCCATCGTAACCCGTCTGTTTGCCGGATGGCTGAAAAAAGCCTGACCGGTTTCTCAGGAGATTGTTATGTCTCAAACTGCCACACTGATTCTGACTCACGGAAAAATTCATACTCTCGAAAAGCAAAGCCCGCAGGTAGAGGCGGTGGCGATCGCTAACGGGAAGATCCTCGCGACGGGTAGTCACGATCGGGTAATGAGCTTTGCGACCGACGGTACGCAGATTGTCGATCTGCAGGGACACACCGTGATCCCGGGTTTAAATGATTCGCACCTGCACCTCATTCGCGGTGGGTTGAACTACAACCTGGAGCTGCGCTGGGAAGGTGTCCCATCGCTCGCAGATGCGCTGCGCATGCTCAAAGAGCAAGCCGATCGGACGCCGTCTCCGCAATGGGTGCGGGTGGTCGGCGGCTGGAGCGAGTTTCAGTTTGCCGAACGGCGCATGCCAACCCTGGAAGAACTGAATGAAGCTGCTCCGGATACCCCGGTTTTTGTTCTGCATCTCTACGACCGGGCTTTGCTGAACCGCGCTGCGTTGAAAGCCGTCGGCTACACCAAAGCGACGCCGGATCCGGCGGGCGGTGAGATTGTGCGTGACAGCAACGGCAATCCAACCGGAATGTTGATAGCCAAACCGAACGCCATGATCCTCTATTCGACGCTGGCGAAAGGGCCAAAACTGCCGTTAGAGATGCAGGTTAACTCGACCCGCCAGTTTATGCGTGAACTGAACCGGCTGGGGCTGACCAGCGCCATCGATGCCGGCGGCGGCTTCCAGAACTACCCGGAAGATTACGAGATCATCGAGCAACTGCACGCGAACCAGCAGATGACGGTGCGTATTGCCTACAACCTGTTTACCCAGCGTCCGAAGCAGGAAGTGGAAGACTTTGAGCGCTGGACGGATATGCTCAAACCCGGGCAGGGAACCGATTTCTATCGTGCTAACGGGGCAGGGGAAATGTTGGTCTTCTCGGCGGCTGACTTCGAAGATTTCCTGCAGCCACGCCCGGATTTACCGGAAGGGATGGAAGAGGAACTGGAGCGCGTGGTGCGCCACCTGGTGGAACATCGTTGGCCGTTCCGCCTGCATGCCACCTACGATGAATCCATCAGCCGCATGCTCGACGTGTTTGAGAAGGTGAACCGTGACATCCCGTTCAATGGCCTGCACTGGTTCTTCGATCACGCCGAAACGATTACTGAACGCAACATCGAGCGGGTAAAAGCGCTGGGCGGTGGCATTGCAGTTCAGCACCGTATGGCATTCCAGGGCGAGTATTTTATCGATCGCTATGGCAAAGAGGCGGTTAAACATACGCCGCCGGTGGCGAAAATGCTGGCGGCTGATGTGCCGGTTGGCCTGGGTACCGATGCTACGCGCGTGGCAAGTTACAACCCGTGGACAGCGTTGTACTGGCTGGTATCAGGACGCACCGTTGGCGGTATGGCGATGTATGATGATAACAACCGTCTGGCGCGCGATGTGGCGCTGGAACTGTGGACAGCAGGCAGTGCCTGGTTCTCCAGCGAGCAGGGTAAGAAAGGGCGTATTGAAAAGGATCAACTGGCAGATCTGGTGGTGCTGTCAAAAGACTATTTCAGCGTGCCGGAAGAAGAGATCAAAGGCATTGAGTCGGTGATGACGATTGTCGACGGCAAGGTTGTTTATGCCGCCGGACATTTCACCCCGCTGGCACCGCCGGCCATCCCGGTTGTACCTGACTGGTCGCCGGTAGTGAAGGTGCCGGGGCACTATCGCTCAGCGCCGCCGGTTGCCGCGAAGGTTGGGGCAATGGTGCAGATGCATCAGTGCTGTGGCAGCTGCGGCGTACACGGTCATCAGCATGATATAGCGCGTAAATCGGGGATTCCTGTGTCAGATGACCGGGCCTTCTGGGGTGCGCTCGGTTGTTCCTGCTTCGCGTTTTAACGGCCGGGTCAGTGCCAATAAAAAAGGCCCGCACTAGCGGGCCTTTTTTCGATTCATGCCAATTACAGGCTGGAAACGTTTTCAGTCAGGTATTTTGCTACGCCGTCCGGAGAGGCGTTCATACCTTCTTTACCTTTTTCCCACTGTGCCGGGCATACGTCGCCGTGCTCTTCGTGGAACTGCAGCGCGTCAACCATGCGCAGCATTTCGTCGATGTTACGGCCCAGCGGCAGATCGTTAACCACCTGGTGACGAACAACGCCGTTAGCGTCGATCAGGAAAGAACCACGCAGAGCAACGCCCGCTTCCGGGTGCTCGATGCCGTAGGCTTTCTGGATTTCGCGTTTGATGTCAGCAACCATTGCGTATTTCACTGCACCGATGCCGCCTTTGTCGACAGGGGTGTTACGCCATGCGTTGTGGACAAATTCAGAGTCAAAAGAAACGCCAACCACTTCTACGCCGCGCTTCTGGAATTCTTCGTAACGCTTGTCGAATGCGATCAGTTCAGACGGGCAAACGAAGGTGAAGTCCATCGGCCAGAAGAACAGAACGGTGGTTTTACCGTTGGTATGCTGTTTGAAGTTGAAGTTATCAACAATCTCACCGCTACCCAGTACCGCAGCTGCTGTGAAATCCGGAGCCTGACGAGTTACCAGTACCATATAATTCTCCTGCAAAGTTAAGGGGTTTTTGGAACGCAACGCGGGCCAGTATAGAGAGTGTTCGGTAATAAGACAAAGAGGCGCTGGCAATCAATGAGACAGGTTTTGTCTATCAATCTTTTGCCGGATGACGGCTACTGCTTATCCGGCGCGTCATGCGGGCTACAATCAAAGGGTTTTACGCCGCGCCTGGTCCATCATTTGCGGATAAAACTGCCAGAATCGTTCTTCTAACGCATCGTAATGCGTATTGAGGTCATACCATGAGTCGCGCAGGGCATCGAGACGTGGACGGCGACTGGCCATGCCGTTCAGGACGTTCTGGATAAAATCCATGTCCCGGTAGCGCTCAAGCCATTTCTCTGACCACATATAATTGTTCAGATTAATAAAGCGCGGCGGTGATTCTGGCAGAATAGTGGCAACCTGGGTGTGCGCGTAGCGCACAAAATCCGTCAGCGGGAAATCGGGAGAGATTTCCGACCAGTGGCGCGACAGAAAATGATCCCACATGACGTCCAGTGTAATCGGTGCGACGCGACGCGTTTCGCTACGAAACCACTCCTTGGCTTCACGCACCTGTGGCAGGTTATCGGTCATTACGTCGATGCGACGGTGCATGAAGATGCCTTCCACCACGTCGGGCGAATAGTGCGTTTGGGGATTACCCCGGACAAAATCGGCCAGCAGATTGCCGGAAAGCGAGCTATCGGCAAGGTGGGCCAGATGCAAATGTGCAAGAAAATTCATATCCACTTCATCCTTCAAACTGCCTCTTTGTTAGCTGCCTTCACTCACCCCAGTCACTTACTTGAGTAAGCTCCGGGGACTCATTCAGTTGCCGCCTCGATGCATCTTGAATGATTTTGTGTATAGATTATGTCTCTTAACTTGAGGGGTAAAGGTTGCAGGGAGAACGCCCCGGCACTAGACTACCCGCCTCTTATTTTAGTCTGAGTCAGTGTCATGCGCGTTACCGATTTCACCTTTGAATTACCCGAATCCCTGATTGCCCACTATCCGCAAGCTGAGCGCAGCAGTTGCCGCTTGCTGTCACTGGATGGGCCGACGGGCGCGCTGACGCACGGTACTTTCACTGATTTGCTCGATAAGCTCAACCCTGGAGATCTGCTGGTCTTTAATAATACCCGCGTGATCCCGGCTCGTCTGTTTGGCCGTAAAGCCAGTGGCGGCAAGATTGAAGTGCTGGTCGAGCGTATGCTGGATGACAAACGTATTCTGGCGCATATTCGTGCTTCAAAAGCGCCGAAGCCGGGCGCCGAGCTGCTGCTGGGCGATGACGAAAGCATTAAAGCAACGATGGTGGCGCGCCATGACGCGCTGTTTGAAGTTGAGTTTAACGACGAACGCAGTGTGCTGGATATTCTGAACGCCATCGGCCATATGCCGTTGCCGCCGTACATCGACCGTCCGGATGAAGACGCCGACCGCGAGCTGTACCAGACCGTGTACAGCGAAAAACCGGGTGCCGTCGCTGCGCCGACTGCGGGTCTGCATTTTGACGATCCGCTGCTGGCTAAACTGCGCGATAAAGGCATTGAAATGGCGTTCGTCACCCTGCACGTTGGTGCGGGTACTTTCCAGCCGGTGCGCGTAGACACTATTGAAGACCACATTATGCACTCCGAATATGCGGAAGTGCCGCAGGATGTGGTAGACGCGGTGCTGGCGGCGAAAGCGCGCGGTAACCGCGTGATTGCGGTGGGCACCACCTCCGTACGTTCGCTGGAAAGTGCGGCGCAGGCGGCCAAAAACGATCTAATCGAGCCGTTCTTCGGTGATACACAAATCTTTATTTATCCAGGCTATAAATATCAGGTGATTGATGCTCTGGTCACCAATTTCCATCTGCCGGAATCGACGCTCATCATGCTGGTTTCCGCATTTGCTGGTTATAAAAACACCATGCGTGCCTATCATGAAGCGGTAAAAGCGGAATATCGCTTTTTTAGTTACGGGGATGCCATGTTTATCACGTACAATCCGCAGGCTATTTCTGAGCGTGTCGGGGAATAAGTTTCCGGCATGAGTGTTTAAAACGTCGGACTGTTTTTCTGACGCAGGAGTGAAGATGAAATTTGAACTGGACACCACAGACGGTCGCGCTCGCCGCGGCCGCCTGGTTTTTGATCGTGGCGTAGTGGAAACGCCTGCTTTTATGCCGGTCGGTACTTACGGCACAGTAAAAGGTATGACGCCGGAAGAAGTTGAAGCGACCGGCGCACAGATCATCCTGGGCAACACTTTCCATCTGTGGCTGCGCCCGGGTCAGGAAATCATGAAGCTGCACGGCGATCTGCACGATTTCATGCAGTGGAAAGGCCCAATCCTCACCGATTCTGGTGGCTTCCAGGTATTCAGTCTGGGCGACATCCGTAAGATAACTGAGCAAGGCGTGCATTTCCGTAACCCGATCAACGGCGATCCAATTTTCCTCGATCCTGAGAAGTCGATGGAGATTCAATACGATCTCGGTTCCGATATCGTGATGATCTTCGACGAATGTACACCGTATCCTGCCGACTGGGACTATGCTAAACGCTCGATGGAGATGTCTTTGCGTTGGGCGAAGCGCAGCCGTGACCGTTTTGATAGCCTCGGCAATAAAAATGCGCTTTTTGGCATCATTCAGGGCAGTGTTTACGAAGATTTACGTGATATCTCCGTCAAAGGTCTGGTAGATATCGGCTTTGATGGCTACGCTGTCGGCGGTTTGGCTGTCGGTGAGCCGAAGGAAGATATGCACCGCATTCTGGAGCATGTTTGCCCGCAGATTCCGGCTGATAAACCGCGTTACCTGATGGGCGTCGGTAAACCAGAAGATCTGGTTGAAGGCGTGCGTCGCGGTATCGATATGTTTGACTGCGTGATGCCAACGCGAAATGCCCGTAATGGTCATTTGTTTGTGACTGACGGCGTGGTAAAAATTCGTAACGCGAAACATAAAAGCGACACCAGTCCGCTCGATGCTGAGTGTGATTGCTACACCTGTCGCAATTATTCGCGCGCATACTTGCATCATCTTGACCGTTGCAACGAAATATTGGGCGCGCGACTCAACACAATTCATAACCTTCGCTACTACCAGCGTTTGATGGCGGGTTTACGCAAGGCTATTGAAGAGGGTAAATTAGAGAGCTTCGTGACCGATTTTTACCAACGTCAGGGTAGACCAGTTCCACCTGTGAACGTTGATTAATTTTAATAATGAGGGAATTTGAATGAGCTTTTTTATTTCTGATGCGGTAGCGGCAACAGGTGCTCCGGCGCAGGGCAGCCCGATGTCTCTGATTCTGATGCTGGTGGTGTTTGGTCTGATTTTCTACTTCATGATCCTGCGCCCGCAGCAAAAGCGTACCAAAGAACACAAAAACCTGATGAACTCCATTGCGAAAGGCGATGAAGTGCTGACCAACGGTGGTCTGGTGGGTCGCGTGACCAAAGTAGCAGAATCCGGCTACATCGCTATCGCGCTGAACGACACCACTGAAGTGGTTATTAAACGTGATTTCGTAGCTGCCGTTCTGCCGAAAGGCACCATGAAGGCGCTGTAATTTATTGTTTTCCCAAAGGGAACTGCCGTGTTAAACCGTTATCCTTTGTGGAAGTATGTCATGCTGATCGTCGTTATTGTCGTCGGTCTGCTCTATGCGCTTCCCAACCTGTATGGTGAGGATCCGGCTGTTCAAATCACTGGCGTGCGCGGTGCCGCCGCCAGTGAGCAAACGCTGATCCAGGTCCAGAAAACGTTACAAGAAGATAAAATCACACCTAAGTCTGTGGCTCTGGAAGAGGGTGCTATTCTCGCGCGCTTCGACTCCACTGATACCCAACTGCGCGCACGTGAAGTGTTAATGGGCGTGCTGGGTGATCAATACGTCGTGGCGCTTAACCTTGCTCCGGCAACCCCGCGCTGGCTGGCAGCCATTCACGCAGAACCGATGAAACTCGGTCTTGACCTGCGTGGTGGCGTTCACTTCCTGATGGAAGTGGATATGGATACCGCGCTGAGTAAGTTGCAGGAACAAAATATCGATAGCCTGCGCAGCGATCTGCGTGAAAAAGGCATTCCTTATACTACCGTTCGCAAAGAAGATAACTACGGTCTGAGCATCACTTTCCGTGATAGCAGCGCCCGTGATGAAGCTATCTCTTACCTGAGCAAGCGTCACCAGGATTTGGTTATTTCCAGCCAGGGCAGCAATGCACTGCGTGCGGTGATGACCGATGCGCGTCTGAGCGAAGCCCGTGAATACGCGGTACAGCAGAACATCAACATTCTGCGTAACCGTGTTAACCAACTGGGTGTTGCTGAGCCGGTTGTACAACGTCAGGGTGCTGACCGCATCGTGGTCGAACTGCCGGGTATTCAGGATACCGCGCGGGCGAAAGAAATTCTGGGCGCAACCGCGACGCTGGAATTCCGTCTGGTAAATACCAACGTTGATCAGTCCGCTGCGGCATCGGGTCGTGTTCCGGGTGATTCGGAAGTGAAACAGTCTCGTGAAGGTCAGCCTGTTGTGCTGTACAAGCGCGTGATCCTGACCGGTGACCATATCACCGATTCCACATCCAGCCAGGACGAATACAATCAGCCGCAGGTTAACATCTCGCTGGATAGCGCGGGTGGTAACATCATGTCCAACTTCACCAAGGACAACATCGGTAAGCCGATGGCGACCCTGTTTGTGGAGTACAAAGACAGCGGTAAGAAAGATGCTAACGGTCGCGCCGTGCTGGTGAAACAGGAAGAGGTGATTAACATCGCCAACATCCAGTCTCGCCTGGGTAATAGCTTCCGTATCACCGGTATCAACAACCCGAACGAAGCGCGTCAGCTTTCTCTGCTGTTACGTGCCGGTGCGTTGATTGCGCCGATTCAGATTGTTGAAGAACGTACCATCGGCCCAACTCTGGGTATGCAGAACATTAAACAGGGTCTGGAAGCGTGTCTGGCCGGTCTGGTGGTGTCTATCCTGTTCATGATCTTCTTCTATAAGAAGTTCGGTCTGATCGCGACCAGTGCGCTGATTGCTAACCTGGTGCTGATTGTCGGTATTATGTCGCTGCTGCCGGGCGCTACGCTGAGTATGCCGGGGATTGCGGGGATCGTCTTAACCCTTGCCGTCGCGGTCGATGCGAACGTACTGATCAACGAACGTATCAAAGAAGAGTTGAGTAACGGGCGTTCGGTGCAGCAGGCCATCAACGAAGGTTATGCGGGCGCATTTAGCTCCATCTTTGATGCGAACATTACGACGCTGATCAAGGTCATCATCCTGTACGCAGTTGGCACCGGGGCAATTAAAGGGTTCGCGATTACTACCGGTATTGGTGTGGCGACGTCGATGTTTACCGCGATTGTCGGTACACGTGCCATCGTAAACCTGTTGTATGGCGGCAAGCGCGTCAAAAAGCTGTCAATCTGAGGAGTGCGAAGTGGCACAGGAATATACTGTTGAACAATTAAACCACGGCCGTAAAGTCTGGGACTTTATGCGCTGGGACTACTGGGCTTTCGGCATTTCAGGTTTCCTGCTGATTGCGGCCATCGTGGTGATGGGCGTACGCGGGTTTAACTGGGGTCTCGATTTCACCGGTGGTACGGTTATTGAAATCACGCTGGAAAAACCGGCCGATATGGACGTGATGCGCGATGCGCTGGAGAAAGCGGGCTTCGTTGATCCGCTTCTGCAGAACTTCGGCAGCAGCCACGACATTATGGTACGTATGCCGCCAACTGAAGGTGCAGACGGCGGTCAGGTGCTGGGCAGCAAAGTGTTGAGTGTGATTAACGAATCCACCAACCAAAACGCGGCGGTGAAGCGAATTGAATTCGTGGGTCCGAGCGTGGGTGCTGATCTGGCGCAAACCGGTGCGATGGCGCTGATGGCGGCGCTGATCTCCATCCTGGTGTACGTCGGTTTCCGCTTTGAGTGGCGACTGGCGGCGGGGGTGGTTATCGCTCTGGCGCACGACGTGATTATCACACTTGGGATCCTGTCGTTGTTCCATATCGAGATTGACCTGACTATCGTCGCATCACTGATGTCGGTGATCGGTTACTCGCTGAACGATAGTATCGTTGTATCTGACCGTATTCGTGAAAACTTCCGCAAAATTCGTCGCGGTACGCCTTACGAAATCTTTAACGTGTCACTGACTCAAACGCTGCACCGTACGTTGATTACGTCCGGTACAACGTTGATGGTTATTCTGATGCTGTTCCTGTTCGGTGGTCCGGTACTGGAAGGCTTCTCGCTGACGATGCTGATCGGTGTGTCCATCGGTACCGCATCTTCTATCTACGTGGCATCGGCGCTGGCGCTGAAGCTGGGTATGAAGCGTGAGCACATGCTGCAGCAGAAGGTCGAGAAAGAAGGGGCGGATCAGCCGTCAATTTTGCCTTAACCCATCAAGAGTGGAAATACTGGAATCCCGATCGCAAGGTCGGGATTTTTTTTGCCTGTGAATTAGCGACAGGCAATTATCTTTTCCTGTCGCCACACTACTGACAGTATGCTGTCAGTAGCCCTGTCTTATAGTCCTTCTGAGATTACCCACACAGGCAGGAGGAAGTATGAGCAACGTAATTAATTGGTTTGAAATCCCTGTAGCACAAATGGATCGCGCCATCGCTTTTTATGAACCCGTGATGCAGGTTTCTTTGCGTCGGGAGAACATGGACTGCGCGGAGCTGGCCGTATTTCCGCATCAGGATCCCGCTCCCGGCGGTGCACTGGCTAAATTTGACGGTATTACGCCTTCAGTGCAGGGCGCTATTATTTATCTGCATACGGACGATTTGACTGCAACGCTTGAACGCGTCGCCACTGCTGGCGGTCAGTGTGTGTTTGGCCCACTCGAACTGGGGCAGGACATTGGTACGATTGCGCTATTTACTGACAGCGAAGGCAATCGCGTTGGTTTACATCAACCCGCGTAATTTTTTCAGGACTGACGATTAATATGACCAGACGCGCCGACCGCTTGTTTCAGATTGTACAAATCCTGCGTGGCAGGCGAGTGACAACGGCGGCGCTGCTGGCAGAACGTCTGGAGGTGTCTGAACGGACGATTTATCGCGATATCCGCGATCTCTCTTTATCCGGCGTGCCCATTGAAGGCGAAGTGGGTAGTGGATACCGCTTAATGGCGGGGTTTGATCTGCCGCCGTTGATGCTAACCCAGCACGAATCAGAAGCGTTGATGGTAGCGATTCGGTTGCTGAAAACATGGGGCGGGGATTCACTCTCACAGGCGCTGGAATCAGCACAGGAAAAAGTGTTGGCGATATTGCCGCCAGAGAGTCGGCGCAGAGCCGAGCAAACGCGGATTTTCGCACCTGATTTTGGTAATCAGCCGCATTCACGCAGTGCGTTCGATCTCATTCATCGCGCGGTTTCGGCGCAGCAGGCGCTGGCGCTGCATTATCGCGATGAGTCCGGGAATCTCTCCTGGCGCGACGTTCAGCCGCTGGGATTATTTTTCTGGGGCGAGCACTGGCTGCTCGTTGCCTGGTGTGAAAAACGTGACGATTATCGCTGTTTTCGCGTTGATCGTTGTCTGAAGATCACGCCACTCGACAGGCACTTTCGCGAATCTGCGGATCGTTCGCTAAGTGACTTTTTACGTAAAGTACGCTGTGAAGACCGGCCATAAAAAAGCCAGCGGTTAAGCTGGCTTGTCTGCGATAGATTGGCTGGATTAGAAGTTGTAACCAACAACCAGGTAACCACCCCAACCGGTAGATTTCGCGCTGAAGTCGCCTTCGCCCCAGTTCAGAGTGTCGCCACCTTTCCACTGGCCGCCGTTATGGAAGTAACGCGCGACTACGGAGTAGTGCCAGTGATCGTAGTTCAGCGCCAGGACGTGGCTGGAAGCGATAGAGTTGCTGGTGCGGTTCGGGTCATCACCCAAATCTGAGCCCCAGTCGAAGTTGGTGAAGCCGATGTAGGTCAGTTGGCCGCCCCAAACCTGGGTGATCGGCACAAAGTATTTCACTTTGAAACGGTAGCCATCCCACTCGTTTTCGTTGGATGCGCCATAGTTCTGCCACTGGTATTTAGCATAGACGTTCAGGGACAGACCCATCGGCAGACCGGTATCGATATCGGTACCCAGACCCATATACCAGGTGCTCTGGCGGCTGGCTTTGTTATCACCCATGTCGTAGATGTAGTTGTTGGCGAAATACCATTCTTTGAACGGACCAAAGCTCAGGTCAGCGCCGGTCAGTTTGTCGATGGAGAAACGCGGTTCGATTTCCATAAACAGCGGGGAACCGTCAGACCAGATACCTTTATCGTTGCCGTTACCCCAGTCGAAGGTTTTAGGAATATCGATGTAGCCATAGAAGTCAAACCAGTCTTTTTTGGCAAACGCTTCATATTCCAGATATACGTCGTTGTTCAGTTTCGGGGAGAAACGGGTGTGGTAGCTACCCACCACGTTGACGCTCTGGTGCCACCAGTCGGACAGATATTGCGGTTTGTCATTTTCTGCCGCGTTGGCAGTAAAAGACGAGGAGAGCGCCAGCACTGCACCGGCTGCAAGTAATGTTTTTTTCATATGTATGCCACTGTTTGAAATCCCTTTCGGGAGTGAAAAATGCGCAATTTGCGTTTCTATACACTTCATCCTTCAAGCCGCCTCTTTGTTGGCTGCCTTTGCTCACCCCTGTCACTTACTGATGTAAGCTCCAGGGATTCACGCAGTTGCCGCCTTGATACGTCTTGCATGATTTTGTGTAGAAATATTTCGTGTTTCTTCGGTGCCTATTATAAAAATCATTGTTCACAAAAATATGTTTTGTTTCACAGTTCTATCATTTGCGTAATCGATTGCGTTCACGTTTGCGTACTTTAGGCGGCGAATTGTACTGACTCCGGTGAATGTTGCCAAGTTTTACCGGAAATATCGCTTATGTCAGAGGAGTAACAAAATGGGCGGGAGTGATGTTGCGGAACGCACAAAAACGTTCCGCAAAAAGTTTATTGACTAACAGGTTGGATGTCGTGGATGCGAACAAAACCTAACTGATCTGGAGACAGTCCGTTTAACTGCAATGGAATGTCTACATCACTGGGGGCAAGAATACTTGCCGGGGCGTTGACCAATTGGTTGTGAACGTTCACTTCCTGATAGTTGTCCGTGGTGCCCTGAATTTGCCCGTATTCGACGGTGGCGCTAAAGGCGGGTAAAGGCGTGTTGGATTCACCCTGAATCCGCAGCGTCAGGCGCGTACCGTCGGCGTTCGGCGCAATATTTATCAGCGACATACGTAACGTGCCTATCTGGCTGTCCAGTCGGGCAGGGGTTTTGGAACCTGGCAGCAGATAGACGCCGCTGGTTGATTTTGCGTTCAACATATTTTGTTGAGTAATTTTTACCGTTTCCTGATTTAGCTGCGTCATCTCTTTATTCAACGTGCTAACGCTTTGATGCATCTGGCGTACTTCGCTTTGCTGTGCGCAGGCGCTTAGGCTAAAGAGACTTCCCACCAGGAGAATTCTTAGGTAACGTCTTGTCATTGTGATTACTTCCTTTATTGTCGCGATAGCATAATGGTAGTGCGCACTGAGCGCGAAGGCATCGATCCTTTGTCTCAAAAGCGTTGCGCCTTTGTTGTCACGCCAGTTCAGGGTAAAATAGATTCCGGTCAACCACTGAGGTACAGGACGCCGTATGCATTGCCCATTCTGTTTCGCCGTAGACACTAAGGTAATTGACTCTCGTCTTGTCGGCGAGGGCTCCTCAGTACGCCGCCGTCGGCAGTGTCTGGTCTGTAACGAACGTTTCACCACTTTTGAAGTGGCTGAACTAGTTATGCCGCGCGTTGTGAAAAGCAACGATGTGCGTGAACCCTTTAATGAAGATAAGCTGCGCAGCGGCATGCTCAGAGCGCTTGAGAAACGTCCGGTCAGCTCTGATGACGTCGAAATGGCGTTGAACCATATCAAATCACAACTGCGTGCGACTGGCGAGCGTGAGGTGCCGAGCAAGATGATTGGCAACCTGGTGATGGAGCAGTTGAAAAAACTCGATAAAGTCGCCTACATCCGCTTTGCTTCGGTTTACCGGAGTTTCGAAGATATCAAAGAATTTGGCGAGGAGATTGCTCGCCTACAGGACTAAGCCATGCAGGATGAATTATACATGGCGCGCGCGCTGAAGCTTGCTGCGCGCGGACGTTTTACCACTCACCCCAACCCCAACGTGGGCTGCGTGATTGTGAAAGATGGGGAGATCGTCGGTGAAGGATATCATCACCGTGCGGGCGAACCGCATGCCGAAGTTCATGCTCTGCGGATGGCTGGAGAAAAAGCGCAAGGGGCAACGGCCTATGTGACGCTTGAACCCTGTAGTCATCATGGTCGCACGCCGCCGTGTTGCGATGCGCTGATTGCGGCGGGTGTATCGCGTGTGGTTGCGGCGATGCAGGATCCCAATCCGCAGGTCGCAGGACGTGGGCTCTACCGTTTGCAGCAGGCGGGCATCGACGTCAGCCACGGGCTGATGATGAGCGAAGTTGAGCAATTGAATAAAGGCTTTCTCAAGCGCATGCGTACGGGATTCCCGTATCTGCAGCTTAAGCTTGGCGCGTCGCTTGATGGCCGTACGGCGATGGCCAGCGGTGAAAGCCAGTGGATTACCTCACCACAGGCGCGCCGCGATGTGCAACGCTTGCGCGCGCAAAGCCATGCCATTTTAACCAGCAGTGCTACTGTGCTGGCAGACGACCCTCAGCTTACCGTGCGTTGGTCGGAGCTTGGGGAATCAACTCAGGCGAGTTACCCGCAGGAAGAGCTGCGCCAGCCAATCCGCATTGTTCTGGATAGCCAGAATCAGGTCACGCCGGAGCACCGTATTGTGCAACAGCCTGGAGAAACCTGGATTGTCCGGACTGAAGACGACCCTCGTAGCTGGCCGGAGACGGTGCGTAGCCTGAAGGTGCCGGAACATAACGGGCATCTGGATCTGGTGGTGCTGATGATGCAACTGGGCAAACAGCAAATTAACAGTATTTGGGTTGAAGCAGGCCCAACGCTTGCTGGCGCGTTATTGCAGGCCGGCGTGGTCGATGAGCTAATCGTGTATGTTGCGCCTAAACTGTTAGGCAGCGATGCGCGAGGATTATGTGTGCTTCCAGGCCTTGAGAAACTGGTTGACGCCCCCCATTTCAAATTCAATGAGATACGCCAGGTGGGCCCGGACGTTTGCCTGCATTTAACGACTGCGTGAGGCTTTCTGATTTAGAGGAAGCAGCGCACAGAATATTATGATAAAATCCGCCCCCCTTACGGGGCTATAAATCGAACCCGAAGGAAGAATATGAACATTATTGAAGCTAACGTTGCTACCCCGGACGCTCGCGTCGCCATCACCATTGCGCGTTTCAACAACTTTATCAATGACAGCCTGCTGGAAGGTGCGATCGACGCCCTGAAACGTATTGGTCAGGTTAAAGATGAAAACATTACCGTTGTTTGGGTTCCAGGTGCCTATGAGCTGCCGCTGGCGGCTGACGCTCTGGCGAAAACCGGTAAATACGACGCGGTGATTGCGCTCGGTACGGTGATCCGTGGCGGTACCGCGCACTTCGAATATGTGGCTGGCGGTGCAAGCAATGGCCTGGCGCATGTCGCTCAGGACAGCGGCATTCCGGTAGCCTTCGGTGTTCTGACCACCGAAAGTATTGAACAAGCCATCGAACGTGCTGGCACTAAAGCCGGCAACAAAGGCGCAGAAGCTGCACTGACTGCGCTTGAAATGATTAATGTATTGAAAGCCATCAAGGCCTGATTTTTGTAAGGGGAAATCCGTGAAACCTGCTGCTCGTCGCCGCGCCCGTGAGTGTGCCGTCCAGGCGCTCTACTCCTGGCAGTTGTCCCAGAACGACATCGCTGATGTTGAATACCAGTTCCTGGCGGAACAGGACGTAAAAGATGTCGACGTTCTGTATTTCCGTGAACTGCTGTCCGGGGTGGCGACTAACAGCGCGTACCTGGATGGCTTAATGAAGCCTTACCTGTCTCGCCTGTTGGAAGAGCTGGGTCAGGTAGAAAAAGCCGTGCTGCGTATTGCGCTGTTTGAACTGTCTAAACGTAGCGATGTGCCATACAAAGTGGCCATCAACGAAGCGATTGAACTGGCGAAAACCTTCGGCGCTGAAGACAGCCACAAATTCGTCAACGGCGTACTGGATAAAGCAGCACCTGTGATTCGCCCCAACAAAAAGTAATTCCGAGGCCGGTCGGA
This sequence comes from Citrobacter sp. MGH100, assembly GCF_001034465.1. Lineage (NCBI taxonomy): Bacteria > Pseudomonadati > Pseudomonadota > Gammaproteobacteria > Enterobacterales > Enterobacteriaceae > Citrobacter > Citrobacter sp. MGH100. The sequence goes on along the minus strand of NZ_KQ089800.1, from coordinate 2,306,693 downwards.
TGGTGGAACATGTTTCCGCTATCCCCGGCTTTTTCTTTTTTTTCTGCTGAGGCATAACGTATGGCATGCGGCGAATTTTCCCTGATTGCCCGTTATTTTGACCGCGTAAGAACCTCTCGTCTTGATGTCGAAACCGGTATTGGTGACGATTGCGCACTTCTGAACATCCCTGAAAAACAGACGCTGGCGATCAGTACCGATACGCTGGTAGCTGGTAACCACTTCCTCCCTGACATTGATCCGACCGATCTCGCCTGGAAAGCGCTGGCGGTGAATTTGAGCGATCTGGCGGCGATGGGGGCGGACCCTGCATGGCTGACGCTGGCGCTCACGTTACCTGACGTCGATGAAGCCTGGCTTGAAGCCTTCAGCGATGGCCTGTTTGAACTGCTGAATTACTATGATATGCAACTGATTGGCGGCGACACCACGCGTGGGCCACTGTCGATGACGTTGGGTATCCATGGCTACGTCCCTGTAGGACGGGCCTTAAAACGCTCCGGAGCTAAACCGGGAGACTGGATTTATGTTACCGGTACGCCGGGAGACAGCGCGGCGGGGCTGGCGATTTTACAGAATCGGTTGCAGGTTGGAGATGCAAAAGACGCAGACTATCTGCTTAAACGTCATCTGCGGCCAACGCCGCGCATCCTGCAGGGACAAGCCCTGCGCGATCTGGCCAGTGCGGCTATCGATATTTCCGACGGCCTGATCTCCGATCTGGGGCATATCGTTAATGCCAGCGGCTGCGGCGCGCGGGTTAACGTTGATGCGCTGCCTTACTCTCCGGCATTTGCCCAACACGTGGAATCGGAACAGGCGCTGCGCTGGGCGCTCTCGGGGGGGGAAGATTATGAGTTATGCTTTACCGTACCGGAAATTAACCGTGGCGCGCTGGACGTGGCGCTGGGGAATCTCGGCGCAGCGTTTACCTGTATCGGGCAGATGAGCGCGGATGTGGAAGGCATTCACTTTACGCGCGACGGAAAACCCGTCACGTTCGACTGGAAAGGATATGACCATTTTGCCGCGCCTTAAAAAAGATGTCGCCAAAAGTCGCCTGAGTATGCGCAACCCGTGGCACCTGTTGGCCACCGGTTTTGGCAGCGGGCTGAGTCCAATTGTTCCTGGCACGATGGGATCGCTGGCGGCGATCCCATTTTGGTATTTAATGACGTTTCTGCCGTGGCAGTTGTATTCGCTGGTGGTCATGTTGTCTATCTGTATTGGCGTTTATCTGTGCCATCAAACGGCGAAAGATATGGGCGTGCACGATCACGGCAGCATTGTCTGGGACGAGTTTGTCGGGATGTGGATAACCCTGATGGCGCTACCAACCAACGACTGGCAGTGGGTTGCCGCGGGTTTTGTGATTTTCCGTATCCTGGATATGTGGAAGCCGTGGCCGATCCGCTGGTTTGATCGCAACGTGCATGGCGGTACGGGGATCATGATCGATGATATTGTCGCCGGGATACTTTCTGCCGGGATCCTCTATTTTATCGGCCATCACTGGCCGGTAGGGATTATTTAACCCTTTTGGGGGCTGTTGTAGGCCCGATAAGCGTCGCGCCATCGCCGGATGCGCTATGCTTATCCGGCCTACAATTAGCAATCGCCAATGCTTATTTAAATCCCACCACCGGATGCTGTTTGTACGGCGTTTCCAGCTCGGCTACCTGCTCTGGTTTCAGCGTTAAATCCACCGCATTAAGCAACTCATCCAGCTGTTCCTCACGCGACGTACCGATAATCGGCGCGGCCACACCGGGTTTACTCAGTAGCCAGGCCAGCGCAACCTGTGCACGCGTGACGCCTAATTCTTCACTGATACCGGCCAGCCGTGCGGCAATTTGCGCATCGTTTTCATCGCTCTCGTTGTACAAATTTTTACCGACTTCATCAGAAACCAGACGTGCCGTCGTTTCTCCCCACGGGCGCGTCAGGCGACCACGCGCCAGCGGACTCCATGGGATCACCGCCACACCTTCCTGATAGCACAGTGGCAGCATTTCGCGTTCTTCTTCGCGGTATATCAGATTGTAGTGATCCTGCATGCTAACGAACTGCGCCCAGCCGTGTTGTTTCTGTAAGGCCAGCGCCTGAGCAAACTGCGAAGCGTGCATGGATGAGGCGCCGATATAGCGCGCTTTACCGGCTTTAACGACGTCGTTCAGCGCTTCCAGCGTTTCTTCGATCGGCGTGTTGTAATCCCAGCGGTGAATTTGCAGGATGTCGACATAGTCCATACCCAGACGTCTGAGGCTATCGTCGATTGAGCGCAGGATTTGTGCGCGGGATAATCCTTCCGGCAGGTCGTCAACCTGATGAAAAACCTTGGTGGCGACCACGACATCTTCGCGGTGGGCAAAATCACGCAGCGCGCGACCGACAATCTCTTCGCTGCTGCCAGCGGAGTAGCTGTTGGCGGTATCGAAAAAGTTAATGCCGCCTTCAAGGGCGTGTTTGATTATCGGGCGGCTGCTTTCTTCAGGTAGCGTCCAGGCATGATTGCCGCGATTGGGTTCGCCAAACGTCATGCAGCCCAGGCAAAGGCGGGAGACCCGAAGGTCGGTTTTTCCTAAGATGTTGTATTTCATCAATCCACTCCTGCTTAGCTCGTGATGAATTAAGCATAGCAGGAGCGGGGAGGGGATTATGCCAGCCAGGCCTTGATTTTGGCCTCAATTCCGGTGGCATTCAGACCCAGATCGGCGCGAGCTTCATCCTGAGTTCCCTGCGGGATGAAGAAATCAGGCAGGCCAATGTTCAGTACCGGAACGGGCTTGCGATGGGCCATCAGTACTTCGTTTACACCGCTGCCAGCACCGCCCATAATGGCGTTCTCTTCAATGGTGACCAGCACGTCGTGTTGGGCAGCCATTTCCAGGATCAGCGTTTCATCCAGCGGTTTCACAAAGCGCATATCCACCAGCGTGGCGTTCATCGACTCTGCGACCTGAGCGGCTTCCGGCATCAGGGTGCCAAAGTTGAGAATTGCCAGTTTCTCACCGTGACGCTTGACGATACCTTTACCGATAGGCAGCTGTTCCAGCGGCGCCAACTCAACGCCCACCGCGTTACCGCGCGGATAACGCACGACCGTTGGACCATCGTTATAGTGATAGCCGGTAAACAGCATCTGGCGACATTCGTTCTCATCGCTCGGGGTCATAATGACCATTTCCGGGATGCAGCGCAGGAAGGAGAGATCAAACGCCCCTTGATGAGTTTGTCCATCTGCGCCCACAATACCCGCCCGGTCGACAGCGAACAGGACCGGCAGTTTCTGAATGGCGACATCATGCAGCACCTGATCGTACGCGCGTTGCAGAAAAGTAGAGTAAATCGCCACGACCGGCTTATAGCCGCCAATCGCCAGACCGGCAGCAAACGTCACCGCGTGCTGCTCGGCAATCGCCACATCGAAGTAGCGGTCCGGGAATTTACGGGAAAACTCCACCATGCCGGAGCCTTCGCGCATCGCCGGGGTGATCGCCATCAGCTTATTGTCTTTCGCTGCGGTTTCGCACAGCCAGTCACCGAAGATTTTTGAATAGCTCGGCAGGCCGCCGCTGCTTTTCGGCAGGCATCCGCTGGACGGATCGAATTTGGGTACCGCGTGGAAGGTGATTGGATCTTTTTCTGCCGGCTCGTAACCACGACCTTTTTTGGTCATGATGTGCAGGAACTGCGGGCCTTTCAGATCGCGCATGTTCTTCAGTGTGGTGATAAGCCCCAGCACGTCGTGACCGTCCACCGGACCGATATAGTTAAAGCCCAGTTCTTCAAACAGCGTGCCCGGCACGACCATGCCTTTAATGTGTTCTTCGGTACGTTTGAGCAGCTCTTTAATCGGCGGTACGCCGGAGAACACTTTCTTCCCGCCTTCGCGCAGCGAGGAGTAAAGTTTGCCGGAGAGCAATTGCGCCAGGTGGTTGTTCAGCGCACCGACATTTTCTGAGATCGACATTTCGTTGTCGTTCAGAATAACCAACATGTCGGGTTTAATATCACCCGCGTGGTTCATCGCTTCAAACGCCATGCCAGCAGTGATGGCGCCATCGCCAATCACGCAGACGGTACGACGTTCTTTGCCTTCTTTCTCAGCGGCAACCGCAATACCGATACCAGCGCTGATGGAGGTTGATGAGTGGCCAACGCTCAGTACGTCATACTCGCTCTCACCGCGCCACGGGAACGGATGCAAACCGCCTTTCTGACGAATGGTACCGATTTTATCGCGGCGGCCGGTCAGGATTTTGTGCGGATAAGCCTGATGTCCCACATCCCAGATTAACTGGTCAAACGGGGTGTTGTAGACATAGTGCAGCGCGACGGTGAGTTCCACCGTGCCCAGACCAGAGGCGAAGTGCCCGCTGGAACGGCTCACGCTGTCGAGCAAATAGCGGCGCAGTTCGTCGCAAAGCTTTGGCAGGCTCTCTTTCGGCAGCAGGCGTAACTCCTGGGTGGAGTCGACCAGCGCCAGGGTCGGGTATTTGGCTATATCAAAACTCATCGCAAGCTCATGGGATATGTTGGTTTATTTATCACGCTGGATTATGTAGTCCGCTAGCGCTTCCAGTGCCGAGGTATCGAGTGACTGTGCGGCCAGCAGATTCAGCGACTGGCGGGCATCTTCGATTAAATCCCGGGCTTTATTCCGGGCTTGCTCAAGACCCAGAAGTGCAGGATAGGTACTTTTGCCAAGCTGCTGGTCAGCACCCTGACGTTTACCCAATGTTGCAGTATCGCCTACCACATCCAGTATGTCATCCTGAACCTGGAAGGCCAGACCGATGCTTTCTGCGTATTTGTCGAGTATTGCCAGGCATTCTCGCCCTTTATCGCCTGCGCTCAATGCACCCAGACGTACGGCGGCGCGAATCAATGCCCCGGTTTTGTGGCGGTGAATACGCTCCAGAGCATCCAGCTCAACCTGATGGCCTTCGGCTGCCAGATCCAGCGCCTGGCCGCCGCACATACCGGCGATACCGCTGGCCTGAGCCAGTTCAGAGATCATCGCGATGCGGTCACGGTCAGACACTTCCGGCATCGGGGCGTCGCTGATAATGGAGAACGCCAGCGTTTGCAGCGCATCTCCGGCGAGGATCGCGTTTGCCTCACCAAATTTTACGTGGCAAGTCGGCAGACCGCGGCGCAGGTCATCATCGTCCATCGCGGGTAAATCATCGTGCATCAGTGAATAAGCATGGATGCACTCGACGGCTGCAGCGGGAGCATCAAGCGTACTCAGGCTGACGCCAAACATCTGGCCGGTCGCGTACACCAGGAACGGGCGCAGACGTTTACCGCCTAATAATGCGCCATATTGCATGGTTTCGACCACGGGAGTGTTCTGAAAGGGCAGTGGCGCGATAAAACGGCTCAGTGCCTGGTTGGCCTGCTCAACGCAAGCCTGTAGCTGCTGCGTAAAATCCATTTACTCATTATCCGGTGTAAAAGGCGTAAGGGCGGCGTCTTCAGTATCTGACAGCAGGATTTGCACGCGCTGTTCAGCCTGTTGCAATTTAACCTGTCCCTGACGCGCCAACTGTACGCCGCGTTCGAATTCGTTCAGCGCTTCTTCCAGCGGCAGGTCGCCGCTTTCCAGGCGGGTAACAATCTGTTCCAGCTCGCTCAGCGCTGTTTCAAAACTGGCTGGCGCTTCATTTTTCTTCGGCATAATGAATGTCTGACTCTCTGTATTGGCAGCACAAGACTATGGTAACGGACTCGCACTGATAAGCAAATAACGCGCAATGGTAAGGCGATGTGCACAGGATGACCATGATGGTGGTATACTTGCGCGCCTGGATGCAGCCGCAGGGTATGGGCTGCTGTATTTTTTCCCATTACAAGTCATTCAGACTTGCCAAAGAACCATTGCCGCCATGAAGTTTATCATTAAATTGTTCCCAGAAATCACCATCAAAAGCCAATCTGTGCGTTTGCGCTTTATAAAAATTCTGACAGGGAACATTCGTAACGTTTTAAAGCACTATGATGAAGACCTTGCCGTTGTCCGCCACTGGGATCACGTTGAGGTTCGCGCGAAAGATGAAAGCCAGCGCCTGGACATTCGCGACGCGCTGACCCGTATTCCGGGGATCCACCACATTCTCGAAGTAGAAGACGTGCCGTTTACCGATATGCACGATATTTTCGAGAAAGCGCTGGTACAGTATCGTGACCAACTGGAAGGTAAAACCTTCTGCGTACGCGTTAAGCGTCGTGGTAAGCATGAGTTTAGCTCCATTGAGGTGGAACGTTATGTTGGCGGTGGACTGAACCAGCATATTGAATCCGCGCGCGTGAAGCTGACGAAGCCGGACGTGACGGTTAATCTTGAAATCGAAAACGACCGTCTGTTGCTGGTTAAAGGCCGTTATGAAGGTATTGGCGGTTTCCCTATTGGTACGCAGGAAGACGTACTGTCGCTGATCTCCGGTGGTTTCGACTCTGGCGTGTCCAGCTACATGCTGATGCGTCGCGGCTGCCGCGTACATTACTGCTTCTTTAACCTCGGCGGCGCAGCGCATGAAATCGGTGTTCGTCAGGTGGCGCATTATCTGTGGAACCGTTTTGGTAGTTCGCATCGCGTGCGTTTTGTTGCTATCAACTTTGAACCGGTGGTCGGTGAGATCCTGGAGAAAGTCGACGACGGTCAGATGGGTGTGGTTCTCAAGCGTATGATGGTTCGCGCGGCGTCGAAAGTCGCTGAGCGCTACGGCGTACAGGCGCTGGTCACCGGTGAAGCACTGGGCCAGGTGTCCAGCCAGACGCTGACCAACCTGCGTTTGATCGATAACGTATCAGACACCCTGATCCTGCGCCCACTTATCTCCCATGATAAAGAGCACATCATCAATCTGGCGCGTGAAATTGGCACCGAGGATTTTGCTCGTACCATGCCGGAATACTGCGGTGTAATTTCAAAAAGCCCGACGGTGAAAGCGGTTAAAGCGAAGATTGAGGCCGAAGAAGAAAACTTCGATTTCTCTATCCTCGATAAAGTGGTTGAAGAAGCGAACAATATCGATATTCGCGATATTGCCCAGCAGACGCAGCAAACCGTGGTAGAAGTGGAAACCGTGAGCGACTTCGGCCCGAACGATGTGATTCTGGATATCCGTTCTGTGGATGAACAGGATGATAAACCGCTGAAGGTTGACGGCGTGGACGTCGTTTCTCTGCCGTTCTACAAGCTGAGCACTAAATTCGGCGATTTGGACCAGAGTAAAACCTGGCTGCTGTGGTGTGAACGCGGGGTGATGAGCCGTCTGCAGGCGCTTTATCTGCGCGAGCAGGGCTTTGAAAACGTGAAGGTGTATCGCCCGTAATTGAGTAAACACCGTGTTGTAGGCCGGATAAGGCGGTTGCGCCGCCATCCGGCAATGCAACGATATTATTCAAAACGCACAGGAAGCGTCTTCCCGTTCGATTCCCAGACGCCCTGATAAACTCCGTCTTTTAACTCCAGCGTTATCTTCTCTTGCGCTTGTTCAGCAGCAGATGTCTTCAGTTCATAATGTTGATTGTCGGCTGTGTCGCATTTGCCGGTTAATTCAATCGGTGCGCCAAATTTCTGGTAAAAGTAAGCCCCTTCAAAGAAATCACCGTATTTGCAGTCCACCTTCAACACAATACGCATGCTTTTTCCCAGCGTGCCGTACATGACTTTGCCGTCAATGCCGGGCGCTGGCGAAACCGGTGTTGTACTCTTTGCGCCAGTCAGATACTGGCCGTACGGCGTGAGCCGATTTTGCAGTTCCGCGGTTGGGATTTTCGTGGTGAAATCACCCAACTCGTCGAGTGCGCGGCTGGCGTGGTTGCTACAGCGTCCGTTCAGGAAGACCAGATGGTCTTTTTGCAGGGAGAATTTGTCGATGTAATACAACCCGTCGGTGTAGGTTGCGCATGATGCGTAGAATTCGGCATAGTCAAAGTCTTCGCCTTTCTCTTCTTTTATTTGTTCTGGTGTTTGCGATTTATGCGCATCAACAAAGGTGTCGATTTGGCCACGGATATCTTTTCTGATGCGAGTATTTAATTCGGCCATCGTAGAACGGGAAAAGAGGTCGTTGAGGGTAATTGCCGCGCCGTTGGCTAAATCGAAGCTGAGCGGTACATTGTACGATTCGCAATACGCTCCGCAGCCTTCGACAAACATATTCATGGTCAGGATTTTTTCGTCGCGAAATTCAACCGTGTAGTTAAGGTTTGCGGTGGGATTCATGGCTGATTTCGCAAACTGGTTTACTGTGGCCTGCGGAGTATTACCCGGTAGTTGATTGATAAAGGTTGCGAAAATATAATCGTTAATACGTTTCGCAACCTTGGGGTTATCCGTCGAGGAAAACCATGGTACGCGATATTGCATTTCAGTGCTTCCGGGATAGCGATACTCAATACTCTTTATGTCGAGTTGCGTCGCTGTGGCATAACCGGAAAGGAGCAATAAAGCCACTCCACTCAGATATCCTTTCATTATGATTCCTTATAAGGGAGTGGCCTGAAGATTTACTCGTAGTAGTTATAGATTCCCGCTGCCATCACCAGTTGTGATGCAACTTCGTAAGCCTTTTCACGACTGACCAGAAGATCAATGATTTTCAAACCGAAATCGATTGAGGTTCCCGGTCCCTGGCTGGTTAACAGGTTAACGCGCGGATCCCACACGACGCGCTTGTCCTGCCATTGATCAGCGGGGATTTGGTCTTTCAGCGCCGGGAAACCGGTCATGTTGCCGATGGGAAAAATGTCGTGCGGGACGAGGACGGTCGCGGCAGCGGCGCAGATTGCCGCGACAATGCGCCCGGAGCGATGAAACTGCTTCACGGTTTCGACCAGCAGAGGGCTGTCGCGAAAACACTCGGCGCCTTTAATACCGCCCGGCAGTACGATAATGTCGAAATCGCCGTCAGCAACTTCGACTAATGGCGCATCCGCCAGCAGTTTCACACCGCGCGAGCACACGATCGTCAGGTTGCCATCGCTGGCGACGCTGGCGGTTGTGACCTTAATTCCGCCGCGAACCAGTAGATCGATAGTAGTAACCGCTTCGGTTTCTTCACTACCAGGGGCGAGACATACCAGTGCTTGAGCGCTCATACTCACTTTCCTTTCTTTTAACCATTTCAAAGAGGCGGGCATTTTCCGGAACGGCGATGCCGTGCGCGCGTGCACGTTTTAACAAATAACCGGTAATGTAGTCGATCTCGGTATGACGCATGGCGCGAATGTCCTGCAGCATAGATGAGATATTTTCCGCCGTACTGTCAATCACTTGCTCGACATAATAGCGTAAATCATCCGCTGATGTGTGGTGGCCTTCGCGTTCGATGACCGCTGCCACTTCCTCGCAGATGAGCGCTATTTTTTCCGGATGGTGACGCAGCTCGCCGTTTGGGCAATCCCATAATGCGGTCAGCGGGTTAATGACGCAGTTGACGGCCAGCTTGCGCCACAGCTCGGCGCGAATGGTGTTGTGCCAGGCGACGTCCGGCAGCACCTCTTGCAGGGTTTCAGCCAGATAGCTGAAATCACCATCTTGTTCACGCGCCGGCCCAATACGCGTTGTTCCCTGAGCGACATGAATGATGACGTTCCCGTCACGGCGTGCCGCGTGAGTGGTGGTGCCCATCAGCAGGGGTTGTTTAATGTTATGTAACTCTTCAATCGTCCCCATGCCGTTGTGAATTAACAGAATGGGCGTGGTTTCAGGCAGAATTGCAGACAGGCCTTTTACCGCATCAGAAACCTGCCAGGCTTTCAGGGTGACCAGCAGCAGGTCGCTTTTTGCCAAAAAGTCGGGGTCGTTTGCCGTCAGGGATTCATTAAAAACTGACCCATCCGTGTCGATCAGGTTTACGCTGCAGTAGGGTTGCGGTACGCGCAGCCACCCTTGCACCTCATGTCCATGTTTGCACAGCGCTGTAAGCCATAGCTGTCCTAACGCTCCACATCCCAGTACGGTAATTTTCATTCTTCCTCCTCACCTGCAACAGCACCAGGTGTTAATCCATATCGACCGCACCCCATTATTGTTCGCAGATGTCACTACCACGTACAATGAAAGGATACAGCCTAGTATAGCGCTGTCTGTTGAGTAACTTTGCAGGTATTATGCTTCGCATCAAAAATGAAGGGAGAGGAAAAGATGCCATCTTTCGATATTGTCTCTGAAGTTGATCTTCAGGAAGCCCGTAACGCGGTGGATAACGCCAGCCGTGAAGTCGAGTCACGCTTTGATTTTCGTGGCGTTGAAGCCACTTTTGAGCTGAATGAGTCAAATAAGACGATTAAGGTGCTGAGCGAGTCTGATTTTCAGGTTAATCAGCTGCTGGATATTTTGCGTGCCAAACTGCTGAAACGCGGTATTGAAGGCACGTCGCTGGACGTACCAGAAACCTTCGTGCACAGCGGTAAAACCTGGTTTGTCGAAGCTAAGCTGAAGCAGGGCATTGAAAGCGCGGTGCAAAAGAAAATCGTTAAGCTGATCAAAGACAGCAAACTGAAGGTACAGGCGCAGATTCAGGGCGAAGAAATCCGTGTGACCGGTAAGGCGCGCGACGATCTGCAATCCGTCATGGCGCTGGTTCGCGGCGGCGATCTCGGTCAACCGTTCCAGTTCAAGAACTTCCGCGATTAAGTCGTAATGCCTGATCCGGCCTACAGGTAGCACACGTTATTTGTAGGCCGGACGAGACGTTAGTCGCCATCCGGCAATCTTCACGCCTGGCTGATGGCCTGCTCAACCTCAAATCGATTGGTGACTTTGCTGTCGATTTTCACGTAGGCCGAATGCTCTTTCGCCACAATTAACACTTCGCTTATTCCTTCTTTTGCCAGCAGGCGCTGCTTCAACGTGTCATCTGCGGCAATTTCTGGTGGAATTTCCACACGCAGGCTGCTGACGTACGGTGGCTCTTTCATTGTGCTTGCCACAATCAACCAAACTGCCGCCAGTAGCGCACCGGCCAGAAATACGGCCTGACCATCAAACATTTCAACCACCCAACCGCCGAGCGAACCGCCAATCGCCACGCCAAGAAACTGGCTGGTGGAGTAAACACCCATCGCCGTGCCTTTGTAACCCGCAGGCGATTCTTTGCTGATAAGCGAGGGGAGAAGGGCTTCCATCAGGTTAAAGGCGAGGAAGAAAATCTGCACGCCCGCAATCAGACCCCAGAAACGAATGTTAGCGCTCCACAATACAATCTCTGCAATAAGGATCAGTAACACGCAGGCGAGGAATACGCGTTTCATCTTGCGCTTTACTTCGGCGTAAATGATGAACGGCACCACGGAAACAAAGGACAGCAGCATCGTCACCAGATAAATTTTCCAGTGTTCTGCGGCGGGGAAACCGGCTTTCGCCAGTTGTCCTGGTAACGCGACGAAAGTGGACATCAGCAAAATGTGCAGACACATGATGCCGAAATTGAGCTTCAGCAGTTTGGGCTCCGCCAGCACTTTGCTGAAGCTATCTTTTACCATGCCCGATTCACGGTTTAGTACGTGGCTGGTGCTATTGGGAACGACCCAAATGGTCAGCACGATACCCGTGGTGGCAAGGGCGGCAATCATCCAGAACAGCGCGTGGAGCCCCAGCGCATGGGTAACGATTGGCCCCAGCACCATCGCAATGGCAAAGGTGATACCAAAGCTGACGCCGATAAACGCCATCGCTTTGGTGCGGTTTTGCTCGCGGGTTAAGTCGGAAAGCAGCGCCATCACGGCGGCGGCAATTGCCCCGGAACCTTGCAGCGCACGGCCAAGAATAATTCCCCAGATTGAATCTGAGAGGGCGGCAATCACGCTGCCGAGAACGAATACCGCCAGCCCGCCGACAATAAGCGGCTTACGACCAATGCGGTCAGAGAGCAGACCAAAGGGGATCTGGAAGACGGCTTGCGCCAGGCCATAAATGCCGATGGCAAGGCCTATCAGCGCTTCGCTGGCACCCTGTAGCGCCATACCGTACGTGGTCAGAACCGGCAGAACCATAAACATGCCAAGCATGCGCAACGAGAATACGGTCCCTAAACCCCAGGTGGCGCGCAACTCACCGGGCGTCATTTTGTAATCGTTCATTCCCACCTCTGTTTTAATTTCGCGCCTAGTGTAAAGCGGGGAAAGAGTGCGGTAAACCTCTACGATATGTGGAATTGTGTTGTGGGAAAATTGCAATAATTACACATGTAACTAATTTACTTGCGATAATTTCAGGTGTAGTCTTTTTGTGGTTATTTCTAATGGAAAGAGGGAAAAGGAAAATGGCGATTCCAGGCAATATGTGGATTTATGACGATGGTGGCGCGCTGATTAAGGGCGGGTGTGACGTAAAGGGAAGAGAATACAGTATTGAATTTAAAGGTTTTCATCACAATCTATCTATTCCCACTGATAATGCAACGGGTAAACCAACAGGCACACGCCAACATTCACCGATGATGATCGTCAAAGAGTTTGACTACTCGAGTCCCTATTTATACAAAGCTGTTGCTTCTGGTCAGAATCTTAAGTCTGCAGAGATTCGTTGGTACAAAATCAATAATGCCGGTCAGGAAGTGGAGTATTTCAACATGCTGCTCGAGGGCGTGCGGATTGTCTCGGTCTCTCCGACGATGGCTGGGCCAGAAGACAAAAACAACAATCACCTTGAAACCATAGAGTTACGCTACGAAAAAATCACATGGAAGCATTGCGACGGGAACATTATCTATACCGACGCATGGAATGATCGGCAGACGGCATAATGGGTGATTGAATGGACACAACTGAAGAAGCGAATGGAACCTATTGGTATCATGGTCACAGTAATCTATCAGCTGGCGAATTGTTCGATCTCATCTTTCTGGAACAATTTTGTGATGAGTTAGGAATTGGCATTGAATCGGGAGCCGCGATTCTGGCTGGTCAACCTTGGTTAAAAACAAGGCAAAAACCACGAGACGCGACTAAAGGAACAAGTGTTGCCTCAAAGTACGCAAGAATTATACTGAGGGATATGCGATTACCTTTTGGCCTCAGAGTTAAAACACCAGTTGGTTTTACCATGAAGAAAACTAACAAGCTTGCTGCTGTGATTGGGCGTTATTGCCCCTGGTTAGGATGGGTGGCGTTAACCAACGCTATTTACCAGGTCTCACGGCGTACACAGAATAAATACAATCTGATTGCCCGACCAAAAGATCGCATACAGTGGACATCTTTCTAATGAGCATACAAGATGAAGTGTTGAAGCTATTCAGGAATGAGATACCTGGATACGACGATAAAGACGGAAATGAGGTCCCATTAGAATTGGACACAGATTTATTCGATGAACCACGAGACGACCTCTCAGATGCTGTAGAAGAGTTTCAGAAAGCATTCAATGTAGATTTATCGAATGTTGACTGGACCCGCTATTTTCCTTGGGAAAACACGCCTCTTCTGACTCGGTGGTTCAAAGCTAACCGGGAAGAAGTGGAAGCAACGCGCATACCGTTAACCGTAAGGATGTTTGCTGAGTCGGCTGAAGCGGGGAAATGGCTTTTTGAGGTCTGGGATGATAAACAAAAAGACGAGACCTAATGCTCTCTAGACTGCATAGTAATAAAAAAGGGTGCCGAAGCACCCTTTTCGTATCCGCAGATTTTACCAGACGTAAGTCAGCAGGTTCTGCGAGTTTGGCACCATAAAGTCGACGGACATCATCACGGAAAGCGCGGTAATGGCGATGATGGAGAAGCCGAACAGCTTGCGCGCCCAGACTTTGTCATCTTCCACTTTATAACCGCGCAGCGCCATGCCCAACCACCAGACGCTCACCGCCGCAGCAACAATCAGGTATTTATAACCTGCATAGCCGCCCAGGGTTAGCATCAGCGTGGCGATAGCAAATGCGATGATGTACAGCGTGATATGGTTTTTCGCGACTGAAATACCTTTCACCACCGGAAGTACCGGGATGTTGGCAGCCTGATAATCCTTAAAGCGGAAAATCGCAATCGCGTAAGAGTGCGGCATCTGCCACAGGCTGAAAATAGCCAGCAGAATCAGCGCACCGCTATCGAACTCACCGGTTACGGCGCAGTAGCCAATCACCGGCGGCGCAGCGCCGGAGAGTGAGCCAATCAGCGTGCCATAAACGGAATGGCGCTTCATGTACAGGCTATAGACGCCCACATAGACCACGAAGCCCATTACCCCCAGCCAGCAGGCCAGAGGGTTCGCGCCAAACCACAGCAGCATAAAGCCAGCAATACCCAGCAGGGTGGCGTATACCAGTGAGACCGCAGGGGAAATCAGACCTTTAACCAGCACGCGGTTTTTGGTCCTCTCCATCTTCCTGTCGATATCCCTGTCGATGTAGTTGTTAAATACACAACCCGACGCCACAACCAGTGACACCCCAACCAGCGTGTAGATAAACAGGGGATAATCAATGCTGCCTTTCGAGGCCAGCAGGAACCCCCCAATCACCGAGATCAGGTTGCCAAAGATGATGCCTGGTTTCGTTACTTGCAGGTATTGCTTAAACATCATAATCGCCGCTCTTAGTGCATCATCATGTTGTAGTTAAGGTTCCACATAATCCAGATGGAGCCCACAACCAGGATGGCGATGATTAGCACAGTAAAGACAAAGGCCGTCATGTTCCAGCCTTCATCAGATTTGCTATTCATGTGCAGGAAGCACACCAGGTGCACCAGAATCTGTACCACTGCCATTGCCAGAATAGTTCCCAGAATGACGGCCGGAGAGGCAGAACCTGTCATCACCATCCAGAACGGAATGACCGTCAGGATGATAGACAGGATAAAACCTGTCATGTAGGTTTTTACGCTGCCATGGGATGCGCCGCCGCTCTCGTTAGCATGACTCATTACATCGCCCCCATCAGATAAACAACAGTGAACACACAAATCCATACCACATCCAGGAAGTGCCAGAACAGGCTCAGGCACATGATGCGGGTACGGTTAGTACTGGTCAGGCCGCGACGAGCCACCTGCACCATCAGCACCGCCATCCAGATAAGACCGGAGGTGACGTGCAGACCGTGCGTGCCGACCAGCGCGAAGAACGCAGACAGGAAACCGCTGCGATCCGGGCCCATGCCGTTAACAATCAGGTGATGGAATTCATAGAGTTCCATCCCGATGAATCCGGCACCGAACAAGAAGGTCAATGCCAGCCAGGAGATAACCTGGCTCTTGTTGTTCTTGTACATGGCAATCGCTGCCATGCCGTAAGTAATGGAGCTGAATAACAACAGGAATGTTTCAACCAGAACGAACGGCAGTTCAAAAATGTCCTTACCTGTCGGGCCACCTGCGGTGCCGTTCACCAGAACGGCATAGGTTGCAAACAGAATAGAGAACAGAATGCAGTCGCTCATCAGGTAGATCCAGAATCCGAAGATCTTGGTCTGGCCTGCATCGTGGTGCCCGTGTTCGTGCGCGTGGGCAGTCGCGTGCGTTAAAGTATCAGTTGCCATTTTTCAGCCCTGCCTTAGTAATCTCATCGAAATGCTGGTTTTCCAGTTTTTCGACTTCCGGGACCGGCACGTAGTAATCCACGTCTTCATCAAAGCTTTTCACAATCCAGCTGATGATCATGCCTGCGAAGCTTGCAATCGCCAGCCACCAGATATGCCAGATCATGGCGAAACCAAACAGTGTTGCGAAGGCGGTAATGACGATACCGGCACCGCTGTTCTTCGGCATATGAATTTCTTCATAGTGCGCAGGCTGCTTGTACGCTTCACCTTTTTCTTTCATTTCCCAGAAGGCATCACGCTCGTGAACGTGCGGCACAATGGCAAAGTTATAGAACGGAGGCGGGGAAGAGGTTGCCCACTCCAGCGTACGACCACCCCATGGGTCACCGGTCAGGTCACGGTTCTGCTCGCGGTCGCGAATAGAAACGTAGATCTGAATCAGCTGGCACAGGATACCCAGTGCAATCAGCGCAGCGCCGCAGGCGGCAACGACCAGCATCGGATGGAACTGTGGGTCAATCTGCTGGCTGAGGCGACGGGTCATACCCATGAAGCCCAGCACGTACAGCGGCATAAATGCCACGAAGAAGCCGATGATCCAGAACCAGAATGCGCGTTTACCCCAGGTTTCGTTCAGCGTGAAGCCAAACGCTTTTGGCCACCAGTAGGTCATACCTGCGAAGCAGCCAAATACGACGCCGCCGATGATAACGTTATGGAAGTGCGCAATCAGGAACAGACTGTTGTGCAGTACGAAGTCTGCACCCGGAACCGCCAACAGTACGCCGGTCATGCCGCCGACTGAGAAGGTCACGATAAAGCCAATCGTCCACAGCATCGCTGAGTGGAATACGATACGGCCCTGATACATGGTGAACAGCCAGTTGAAGATCTTCACCCCGGTCGGGATGGCGATAATCATGGTGGTAATACCGAAGAAGGCGTTTACGTTAGCGCCTGCACCCATGGTGAAGAAGTGGTGCAGCCAAACAACGAACGACAGAACGGTGATACACACGGTTGCCCACACCAGCGAGGTGTAACCAAACAGACGTTTACGTGAGAAGGTTGCCGCGATTTCGGAGAACACCCCGAAGACCGGCAGAACCAGAATGTACACTTCCGGATGGCCCCAGGCCCAAATCAGGTTGATGTACATCATCATGTTGCCGCCCATATCGTTGGTAAAGAAATGGGTACCCAGATAGCGATCCAGGGTCAGCAACGCGACGGTAACCGTCAGGATTGGGAAAGAAGCGATAATCAGGATGTTCGCGCACAGAGACGCCCAGCTGAATACCGGCATCTTGAACATGGTCATTCCTGGCGCACGCATCTTAATGATGGTCACAAAGAAGTTGATACCGGTCAGGGTTGTACCAATACCGGACAACTGGACTGCCCATATCCAATAATCGACCCCGACGCTTGGACTGTACTCTATTCCCGAAAGTGGTGGATACGCCAGCCAACCGGTCTGCGCGAATTCACCCACGCCCAGAGACAGGTTAACCAGGATTACGCCGACAACGGTGAACCAGAAGCTCAGGTTGTTCAGGAACGGGAATGCAACGTCACGTGCACCGATCTGCAGTGGAACCACCAGGTTCATCAGACCGATAACAAATGGCATTGCCACGAAGAAGATCATAATCACGCCGTGAGCCGTGAAGATCTGGTCGTAGTGGTGAGGAGGCAGGAAGCCCGCTTCACCTGCAGAAGCCAGCGCTTGCTGACTACGCATCATGATGGCGTCGGCAAAGCCACGAATCAACATGACGATTGCGACGATGACATACATGATGCCAAGGCGTTTGTGGTCAACCGAAGTCAGCCACTCTTTCCACAGGTAGGTCCACTTACCGAAGTAAGTGATTAGGCCCAGTAAGGCCGCACCACCGATGATAATGGCAGCGATCGTAACCATGACAATGGGTTCATGGAACGGCACTGCATCCAGCGTCAATTTTCCGAACATCGTATTCTTCCTCAACCCCTTGAGTTGGCGGATTCCGCGTGGCTCATGTCCATGCCTTCCATACCTTCGTGTGCGCTGTGCTCACCTTCTGGTTGGGTCATGTCCATGCTCTTACCGTGAGCCATAAATTTGTTAATAACGTCTTTAAACAAATCGGGTTTCACGTTGGAGAAGTATTCCACCTGGTTGTATTCACTTGGCACAGCCACTTTCTCGAACGCAGCCATGTCGCTCATGGTGTTCGTGGACTGTTTAGCTTTAGCAACCCATTGGTCGAATTCGGCGCGGTCCTTTGTTGCGATAGCCTTGAACTTCATACCGGAGAAGCCTGGTCCGCTATAGCTTGCGGAGATACCATCATAAGTACCGACTTCGTTGGCGATCAGATGCAGTCGAGTCTGCATACCGGCCATGGCATAAATCTGGCTACCCAGACGCGGGATAAAGAAGGAGTTCATCACGGAGTTAGATGTCACTTTGAACTCAACCGGAGTATTCGCCGGGAAGGCGATTTCATTCACGGTAGCGATACCCTGTTCCGGATAGATGAAGAACCATTTCCAGTCCATGGAAACCACTTCGATGGTAATGGGCTTCTCGTCATGCGCCAGCGGTTTGCTTGGCTCAAGAGCGTGAGTGGTTTTCCAGGTCAGTACGGCAAGGAAAATGATGATTAAGATAGGCACCGTCCAGACCACAGCTTCCACTTTATTGGAGTGTGACCAGTTCGGGCTGTACTTCGCATCTTTATTGCTTGCACGGTACTTCCAGGCAAAACCAACAGCCATCAAGATGGCAGGAATAACGACAATCAACATCAGGCCAAATGCCGTCAGTATCAGTGAACGTTGTTCCAGTCCAATCTGTCCTTTAGGGTCAAGCAGCGCAGAATTACAGCCACTGAGTAACGCAGTGCCTGCAATTAATGACAACCATCGCAAACTTTTATTGTATTTCCTGAGTCTCATTTAACGACCTCAATTCCACGGGACCGGGTGGCGTTTAAAGTGTGAGGGCATTTTACGGGAAGGTTACATTACTGTAAACATCCTTGGATCCGTGTTACCGGGTTCTGCCGTGCATGTCACATATGTTGCAATATATGTCGTCTCGGCTTTAAGAACCTGTTGCAACATCACGTTATAACGAAAGCGGGCGAGCAGGGGAGGTGTTGAGGGCAATTGGTATAACCAATACGGAAATAAAACAATTGTTTAACAATTGATTATCAATAAAAAGACAAATGATGAACAAAAAATAAATCTGATCTGGCTGAATCGAGTAAGGAAAATAGAATTTATAAAAGGAGTCAATAATTTCCAAATTCTATGGCGCACAAAACAACAAATATTATTTTTATCAATTGTTGTTTATTTAGCCGTTATAATTACGCAGGGTGATTACAACGGCCAAATTAATGTGAAAAATTACATCAGACGTGTTTTTCGTAGTGCAAGATAGTCCAGTAACCCACCCAATACGACGCCACAGATGGCGACCGCGACTGAGACTTCAAGCAGCCCTGTCAGGAAAGAGAAGCTGGTGTAATCCAGCGCGTTCATGGTGAGCAGCAACAGCCAAACAGCCAGCAAACAGCAGCCCGTTACTAGCGTCATCAAAGCCAGATTGTACGCCCCACGGAACTCTGTGCGTGGAATAAAACTCTCATTTTGCCAGCTATGTTCCAGCGTCTGGCGGCACACCAGCAGCAGCAGGAGTCCAGGGATCGCGGCAAACACGGAAAACAGATAAAACGTTGGCCATCCGTGCGCTTCGACAAACCAACCTGCTACCGGGCCAACGTAAACGCGACCGACCGCTGAAAGCGCGGAGAGCAGGGCGAACTGGGTTGCGGAGAACGATTTATTACACAGCGTCATTAATAAGGCGACAAACGCCGCAGTACCCATCCCACCGCACAGGTTTTCAAAGAAGACGGCAGTCGCCATACTGAACATGTGCTTGTCGGTTATAGAAAGCAGCCAGTATCCGGCGTTCGATACGCCCTGCAGAATGCCGAAAATGAGTAACGCGCGAAACAGCGAAAGACGCTGCATCAGGATCCCACCGTATAGCGCACCGACTATTGTCGCCAGCAGCCCCAGCGTTTTATTGACGACGCCGACTTCACCGGCATCAAATCCGACACCGCGGATCAAAAAGGTGGTGGTCAGGCTCATGGCGAAGGCATCACCGAGCTTATACAGCACAATAAGCAGCAGGATAAGCCAGGCGTTGTTACGACCAAAGAAGTCGCGCAGCGGGGCTGCAACCGCCTGCTCCAGCGTTTTGGGCACCGGAATGGCATCAGTCGGTTCAGGTGCTAATAGGGTGGCAATGATACAAGGAATCAACAGCGCTGCCATCAGCCAGTACATCCCTTGCCAGCCCAGCCAGCGATCGGCCATCCACAGGGCCAGTCCGCCTGAAACCAGCATCCCTAATCGATAGCCCAGCACGCTGATAGCCGCGCCGGTGCCGCGTTCTTCGGCGGGTAACACGTCGGTTTTCCAGGCATCAAAGACGATATCCTGCGATGCTGAACAAAACGCGATCACCACCGCAAGCGCGGCCATCCAGCGCAGCTGTGTGCCAGGCTCCAGAAAACCCATCGCGGCGATAGAAATGAGTAACAGCACCTGAGTTGCCAACAACCAACCACGACGTCGACCTAAAAATGGCGGCGTGTAGCGATCCATAAGCGGGGACCAGAGGAACTTAAACACGTAGGCCTGGCCGACCAGAGAAAAGAAACCGATGGTTTTAAGATCGATATTCTCGACCGTCATCCATGCCTGGAGCGTACCCGAGGTCAGTGCGAGCGGTAAACCGGAAGCGAACCCCAGCATGAGCAGGATAGCCGAACGTGGTTGCTGAAAAATACGTAAGTAATGACTGGACATGGGCTTCTATAGGCCCGACGAACGCCGGGCCATATGGGCAGAAATTAACGCGCGTTCTGCTTGATGAAATCGTGAACGCTGGTGTCCTGAGACATATCAGCGATGGTGTCGGTCAGCACGCTGTTAACGGCGTCAGCGATATTTTTGTTAGAGGCCTGCAGTGCGCCTTCAACAGAATAGCTTGCGCGGTAGTTTTTGGTCATCTTGTTGCCGTTAGCAGCGGTCGCAATGATGGCGATGTCTGCTTTGGTGGCGATGTTATAGCGCACGCTACCCTGAGACACGTCAGCGTACAGCTGGCTAACAATGATTTGCAGGTTTACAGCACCGTTTGGTCCAATCATATAACCGCGTGCGGTCATCTGTTTTTCCAGCACTTCTTGTAGCAGGAAGCGCAGATCGCGTGACGCAGTCAGCGTAACCAGTTGGTTGTCGCGGGTGACTTTTGCCAGCGCTTGATCCTGACGCTGGTCGGCACCGTTGATGCTAACGGTCACGCCCATCAGGCTTGGGTCCTGCTGCGGCAGAGTAATTTTCGGGGAGACTTCAATAGTGGTCGGCGGCGTTGCGCATCCAGCTAACATGAACAGCGCGACAAACGGGACGAGGATTTTTTTAAACATGCCAGGGCTCTCAGCGAATCTAAATTGTATGGTTGGAGAAATTTCCCGCCATCATAACATCGCCAACGATGAGGGGAAGTAGGTAACGCATGTAAATTCATTGTGTTGTTCGTTTTATGATTTTGTGGAGACCATAAACGGACTTTTTGCAATAAATCGAAGTGAGGAATTAGTGAACTTCATCCATTTGGCTGAGAAAATCAGACAAGCGCTAATTTTTTGTTGCTAAGGTGTAATGAAAACGGTAAAAGCGGCTAGTATTTAAAGGGATGGGTGACATCTCAGCGTTGTCGGAGGAAAATTTCATGATGATTCGTGAGCAAATAGAAGAAAAATTAAGGGCAGCGTTCCAACCCGTGTTCCTCGAAGTTGTGGATGAAAGCTATCGTCACAATGTCCCGGCTGGTTCTGAAAGCCACTTTAAGGTTGTGCTGGTCAGCGATCGCTTTACAGGTGAACGTTTTCTTAATCGTCATCGGATGATTTACAGCACGTTAACGGCAGAGCTTTCCACAACCGTTCATGCCCTTGCCCTGCATACCTACACCATTAAGGAGTGGGAAGCGTTGCAGGATACGATTTTTGCATCGCCTCCGTGTCGTGGGGCGGGAAGCATCGCGTAAAAACGGATTTGCAACAACCGACGCTTTTCCAGTATGTTGCTACAGATTATGTGAAAACGGCCTGCGGGCCGTTTTGTTTTGTCTGAATTCTGAGTAGGTCGTCCAGTATTCAGACAAAAATTAGCCGGGAATTGTGAAAAAAGCCGCAGCAACGCGCAATAACCGTTCTCGACTCATAAAAGTGATGCCGCTATAATGCGCGTCTTATTTTTCGGAATGTCTTCGGGATGATTCTGACGACAGGGAATGTGATTGATTATGAGAACATCCCAGTTCCGCGAAGCCAACAACCTGTGCTTGCGGAGAAGAGTTGACCGAGCACTGTGATTTTTTGAGGTAACAAGATGCAAGTTTCAGTTGAAACCACTCAAGGCCTTGGCCGCCGTGTAACGATTACTATCGCTGCTGACAGCATCGAGACCGCTGTGAAAAGCGAGCTGGTCAACGTAGCGAAGAAAGTGCGTATTGACGGTTTCCGCAAAGGAAAAGTACCGATGAATGTTGTTGCTCAGCGTTATGGCGCGTCTGTTCGCCAGGACGTTCTGGGCGACCTGATGAGCCGCAACTTCGTTGACGCGATCATCAAAGAAAAAATCAATCCGGCTGGCGCACCGAACTACGTTCCGGGCGAATACAAACTGGGTGAAGATTTTACTTACGCGGTAGAGTTCGAAGTTTACCCGGAAGTTGAGCTGACTGGTCTGGAAGCAATCGAAGTTGAAAAACCGGTTGTTGAAGTCACCGACGCTGACGTTGACGTGATGCTGGATACCCTGCGTAAGCAGCAGGCTACCTGGAAAGACAAAGACGGCGCTGCTGATGCAGAAGACCGTGTAACCATCGACTTCACCGGTTCTGTAGACGGCGAAGAGTTCGAAGGCGGCAAAGCGTCTGACTTCGTACTGGCGATGGGCCAGGGTCGTATGATCCCAGGCTTTGAAGAAGGCGTTAAAGGCCACAAAGCTGGCGAAGAGTTCACTATCGACGTGACTTTCCCGGAAGAGTACCACGCTGAAAACCTGAAAGGTAAAGCCGCTAAGTTCGTTATCAACCTGAAGAAAGTTGAAGAACGCGAACTGCCGGAACTGACTGAAGAATTCATCAAACGTTTCGGCGTTGAAGATGGTTCCGTAGCAGGTCTGCGCGCTGAAGTACGCAAAAACATGGAACGCGAGCTGAAAGGCGCAGTGCGTAACCGCGTTAAGTCTCAGGCGATCGAAGGTCTGGTAAAAGCTAACGACATCGACGTTCCGGCTGCGCTGATCGACAGCGAAATCGACGTTCTGCGTCGTCAGGCTGCACAGCGTTTCGGCGGCAACGAGAAACAAGCTCTGGAACTGCCGCGTGAACTGTTCGAAGAACAGGCTAAGCGTCGCGTAGTTGTTGGTCTGCTGCTGGGCGAAGTGATTCGCACCAATGAACTGAAAGCTGACGAAGATCGCGTTAAAGGCCTGATCGAAGAGATGGCTTCTGCTTACGAAGATCCGAAAGAAGTGGTTGAGTTCTACAGCAAAAATAAAGAGCTGATGGACAACATGCGTAACGTCGCTCTGGAAGAGCAGGCTGTTGAAGCCGTTCTGGCGAAAGCGAAAGTGACTGAAAAAGCCACTTCCTTCAACGAGCTGATGAACCAGCAGGCGTAATTCGTCGCTTTTTTAGCTCGAATTTCGTACGCAAGCCCGTCACCTTTTGGTGGCGGGTTTTTTTTTGTCACGCATTTTGCATGGGAAGAGTGCGAAAACAGCGTTTCAGTGTTAGCGTTACAACAAAAGATTGTTATGCTTGAATTATGGCGATGTCGTACCCATTACTGAGGGACTAGCTGATAATCCGTCCATAAGGTTACAATCAGCACAGCAGGTTTTTTCAAATTTTATCCAGGAGACGGAAATGTCATACAGCGGCGAACGAGATAACTTTGCACCCCATATGGCGCTGGTGCCGATGGTCATTGAACAGACCTCACGTGGTGAGCGCTCATTTGATATCTATTCTCGTCTACTTAAGGAACGCGTCATTTTTCTGACCGGCCAGGTCGAAGACCATATGGCTAACCTGATCGTGGCGCAGATGCTGTTCCTGGAAGCAGAAAACCCGGAAAAAGATATCTACCTGTATATTAACTCCCCAGGTGGGGTGATCACTGCCGGGATGTCTATCTATGACACCATGCAGTTTATTAAGCCAGACGTCAGCACCATTTGTATGGGCCAGGCGGCCTCAATGGGCGCGTTCTTGCTGACCGCCGGGGCGAAAGGTAAACGTTTTTGCCTGCCTAACTCTCGCGTCATGATCCACCAGCCTCTGGGCGGTTACCAGGGTCAGGCAACGGATATTGAAATTCATGCCCGTGAAATCCTGAAGGTAAAAGGGCGCATGAACGAACTTATGGCGCATCATACGGGTCAATCTCTTGAGCAGATTGAACGTGATACCGAGCGCGATCGCTTCCTCTCCGCTTCTGAAGCGGTGGAGTACGGTCTGGTCGACTCGATTTTGACCCATCGTAATTAATGCCCAGCGCGCAGGTGTGCCGCTATAATTACCTGGAGCGGCACAACGCTGACTAGCGTCTTGCGCCTGAGAATGGCATTTGCGTCGTCGTGTGCGGCACAAAGAACAAAGAAGAGGTTTTGACCCATGACAGATAAACGCAAAGATGGCTCGGGCAAATTGTTGTACTGCTCTTTTTGCGGCAAAAGCCAGCATGAAGTGCGTAAGCTGATTGCCGGACCATCCGTGTATATCTGCGACGAATGTGTTGATTTATGTAACGACATCATTCGCGAAGAGATTAAGGAAGTAGCACCGCACCGTGAACGCAGTGCGCTGCCGACGCCACATGAAATTCGCAACCACCTGGACGATTACGTTATCGGTCAGGAGCAGGCGAAGAAAGTGCTGGCGGTCGCGGTATACAACCATTACAAACGTCTGCGCAACGGCGACACCAGCAATGGTGTTGAGTTGGGCAAGAGTAACATCCTGCTGATTGGCCCGACGGGTTCCGGTAAAACGCTGCTGGCTGAAACGCTGGCGCGCCTGCTGGACGTTCCGTTCACTATGGCTGATGCCACCACGCTGACCGAAGCCGGTTATGTGGGTGAAGATGTTGAAAATATTATTCAGAAACTGTTGCAGAAGTGCGATTACGACGTGCAGAAAGCACAGCGTGGGATCGTCTATATCGATGAAATCGACAAGATTTCGCGTAAATCAGACAATCCGTCCATTACTCGTGACGTTTCTGGCGAAGGCGTACAGCAGGCGCTGTTGAAACTGATCGAAGGTACGGTTGCCGCCGTTCCGCCACAGGGTGGACGCAAACATCCGCAGCAGGAGTTCTTGCAGGTTGATACCTCCAAGATTCTGTTTATCTGCGGTGGTGCATTTGCCGGTCTGGATAAGGTGATTGCTAACCGTGTTGAAACCGGCTCCGGCATTGGTTTTGGCGCAACGGTAAAAGCACAGTCTGATAAAGCCAGCGAAGGTGAACTGCTGTCGCAGGTAGAACCGGAAGATCTGATTAAATTTGGTCTGATCCCTGAGTTCATCGGTCGTCTGCCGGTTGTGGCAACCCTGAGCGAACTGAGCGAAGAAGCGCTTATTCAGATCCTGAAAGAGCCGAAAAATGCCCTGACCAAGCAGTACCAGGCGTTGTTCAATCTTGAAGGTGTTGATCTGGAATTCCGCGAGGAAGCGCTGGATGCTATCGCCAGGAAAGCGATGATTCGTAAAACCGGTGCGCGTGGTCTGCGTTCTATCGTCGAAGCGGCGTTACTCGACACCATGTACGATCTTCCTTCTATGGAAGACGTTGAAAAAGTGGTGATCGACGAGTCGGTGATTGGCGGACAGAGCAAGCCGTTGCTGATTTACGGTAAGCCGGAAGCACAGCAGGCATCTGGCGAATAATTCATCAATTCATACAGACGTTTAACCAAAAAGGGGGGATTTTATCTCCCCTTTTATTTTTCCGTAAACATGGCGTTGAATGTGTGGGAATCATCCCCATATACTGACATACATGTTAAAGGTGGTGTGAAGCACAGTCGTACCACCTGATTACCTGGCGGAAACTAAACTAAGAGAGAGCTCTATGAATCCTGAGCGTTCTGAACGCATTGAAATCCCCGTATTGCCGTTGCGCGATGTGGTGGTTTATCCGCACATGGTCATACCCTTATTTGTAGGGCGGGAAAAATCTATCCGTTGTCTTGAAGCGGCTATGGACCATGATAAAAAAATCATGCTGGTCGCGCAGAAAGAAGCGTCAACGGATGAGCCGGGTGTAAACGATCTTTTCACCGTCGGGACCGTGGCCTCTATTTTGCAGATGCTGAAACTGCCTGACGGCACCGTAAAAGTGCTGGTCGAGGGGTTACAGCGCGCGCGTATTTCTGCGTTGTCAGACAACGGCGAGCATTTCTCTGCGAAAGCGGAGTACCTTGATTCGCCTGCTATTGATGAGCGTGAACAGGAAGTGCTGGTACGTACAGCTATCAGCCAGTTCGAAGGCTATATCAAGCTAAACAAAAAAATCCCACCAGAAGTGCTGACGTCGCTTAACAGCATTGACGATCCTGCACGTCTGGCGGACACCATCGCAGCGCACATGCCGCTGAAGCTGGCTGACAAACAGTCCGTGCTGGAGATGTCCGACGTGAATGAACGTCTGGAATATCTGATGGCGATGATGGAGTCAGAAATCGATCTGCTGCAGGTTGAGAAACGCATTCGCAACCGCGTGAAAAAGCAGATGGAGAAGTCCCAGCGTGAGTACTATCTGAACGAGCAGATGAAAGCTATTCAGAAAGAGCTCGGCGAGATGGACGATGCGCCGGATGAAAACGAAGCGCTGAAACGTAAGATCGACGCGGCGAAAATGCCGAAAGAGGCAAAAGAGAAAGCGGAAGCGGAACTGCAGAAGCTGAAAATGATGTCTCCGATGTCGGCAGAAGCGACGGTCGTGCGTGGCTACATCGACTGGATGGTACAGGTGCCGTGGAATGCGCGTAGCAAGGTCAAAAAAGACCTGCGTCAGGCGCAGGAAATCCTCGATACCGACCATTACGGTCTGGAACGCGTCAAAGACCGTATCCTTGAGTATCTCGCGGTCCAAAGCCGTGTGAACAAAATCAAGGGGCCGATCCTGTGTCTGGTTGGGCCGCCGGGGGTAGGTAAAACTTCTCTGGGGCAGTCCATCGCCAAGGCGACAGGGCGTAAATACATCCGTATGGCGCTTGGCGGCGTGCGTGATGAGGCTGAAATTCGTGGTCACCGCCGGACTTATATTGGTTCGATGCCGGGCAAACTGATCCAGAAAATGGCCAAAGTGGGCGTTAAAAACCCGCTGTTCCTGCTTGATGAGATCGACAAAATGTCTTCTGACATGCGTGGCGATCCGGCTTCCGCACTGCTTGAGGTGCTGGATCCAGAGCAGAACGTGGCGTTCAGCGATCACTACCTGGAAGTGGACTACGATCTCAGCGACGTGATGTTTGTTGCGACGTCGAACTCCATGAACATTCCAGCACCGTTGCTGGATCGTATGGAAGTGATTCGTCTGTCTGGTTATACCGAAGACGAGAAGCTGAACATTGCGAAACGTCACCT
This sequence comes from Citrobacter sp. MGH100, assembly GCF_001034465.1. Lineage (NCBI taxonomy): Bacteria > Pseudomonadati > Pseudomonadota > Gammaproteobacteria > Enterobacterales > Enterobacteriaceae > Citrobacter > Citrobacter sp. MGH100. The sequence goes on along the minus strand of NZ_KQ089800.1, from coordinate 2,279,454 downwards.
GTTGCCAAAACAGATTGAGCGTAACGCGCTGAAAAAAGGTGAGCTGACGGTCGACGATAGCGCCATTGTAGGCATTATTCGTTACTACACCCGTGAAGCGGGCGTGCGTAGTCTGGAGCGCGAAATCTCCAAACTGTGCCGCAAAGCAGTTAAGCAGTTGTTGCTTGATAAATCACTGAAACACATCGAGATCAATGGCGATAACCTGCACGACTACCTGGGCGTACAGCGCTTTGACTATGGCCGTGCGGATAACGAAAACCGCGTGGGTCAGGTGACTGGTCTGGCGTGGACGGAAGTGGGCGGCGATCTGCTGACCATTGAAACCGCCTGTGTTCCAGGTAAAGGCAAGCTGACTTACACCGGATCGCTCGGCGAAGTGATGCAGGAATCCATTCAGGCAGCGCTGACCGTGGTGCGTGCGCGTGCGGAAAAACTGGGTATTAATCCGGACTTTTACGAAAAACGCGACATTCACGTTCACGTACCTGAAGGCGCGACGCCGAAAGATGGCCCAAGTGCGGGTATTGCCATGTGTACCGCGCTGGTTTCTTGTCTTACCGGCAACCCGGTTCGCGCCGACGTGGCGATGACTGGCGAGATCACCCTGCGTGGTCAGGTTCTGCCTATTGGTGGTTTGAAAGAGAAACTGCTGGCGGCGCACCGCGGCGGCATTAAAACGGTCTTAATTCCAGACGAAAACAAACGTGACCTGGAAGAGATTCCGGACAACGTCATTGCCGATCTTAATATTCACCCGGTGAAACGTATTGAGGAAGTTCTGACTCTTGCGTTGCAAAATGAACCCTCTGGAATGCAGGTTGTGACGGCAAAATAGTGACCTCGCGCAAAGAGCATTAATAAAAACAGGGCTGGCAGGCCATTTCGGGCTTGCCAGCCTTTTTTTGTATAGCTAATTTAGATAACGGATTGGGCTTGCCATCATTATCGGGTGTTGTAAGGGCATGGCAGGCCTGATATAACTGCTGCGCGGTCGCACTTTGAAGGATTCTGGTGCGATATATATTATAAAGAGGAAGAGAAGAGTGAATAAATCTCAACTGATCGACAAAATTGCTGCAGGGGCTGATATCTCTAAAGCTGCGGCTGGACGTGCGTTAGATGCAATTATTGCTTCTGTTACCGAATCCCTGAAAGAAGGTGATGACGTAGCACTGGTAGGTTTTGGTACTTTTGCCGTTAAAGAGCGTGCTGCCCGTACTGGTCGCAACCCGCAAACAGGTAAAGAGATCACCATCGCCGCGGCTAAAGTACCGGGATTCCGTGCAGGTAAAGCACTGAAAGACGCGGTAAACTAAGTGATTTCCCCTTTGGGGATGTGACTAAGTACAAGGGCGCATCAACCGATGTGCCTTTTTTATTTCTGATTCCGGTACTTTCTATGCGTTGTGGGCTGACAATTGCCCCTGTTTCTTGTCACAATAGGCCTTTGTGCGCAGCGTTCAGGAAACGCTATGCTGCGTGAAGCATATATACTCAAAATCCTTGCCGCCGTTGTTGTGTCAACGCGCAGACGGCCTGAAGGATAACGCGTATAGTCATCTACAGCGGAGTGTGGTTACACCATGATGGACAGCTTACGCACGGCTGCTAACAGTCTCGTGCTCAAGATTATTTTCGGTATCATTATCGTGTCGTTCATTTTGACCGGCGTGAGTGGTTACCTGATTGGCGGGGGCAATAACTACGCCGCTAAAGTGAATGGCCAGGAGATCAGCCGCGGGCAGTTCGAGAATGCGTTCAACAGCGAACGTAACCGCATGCAGCAACAGCTGGGCGATCAATATTCTGAGCTGGCGGCGAACGAAGGTTATATGAAAACGCTGCGTCAGCAGGTGCTGAATCGTCTTGTGGACGAAGCGCTGCTGGATCAGTACTCCCGTGAGCTTAAGCTCAACATTAGCGACGATCAGATTAAGCAGGCTATTTTCGCCACACCGGCTTTCCAGGTTGACGGCAAATTTGATAACAACCGCTACAACGCGATTGTGAATCAGATGGGCATGACCGCAGACCAGTACGCGCAGGCATTGCGTAACCAGCTCACCACGCAACAGTTGATCAACGGCGTTGCCGGGACCGACTTTATGCTGAAGGGTGAAACGGACGAACTGGCTGCACTGGTTGCACAGCAACGGATCGTGCGCGAGGCGACGATTGACGTTAACGCACTGGCCGCGAAGCAATCTGTTACCGAGCAGGAAGTTGCCAGCTACTACGAGCAGAATAAAAACAACTTTATGACGCCGGAACAGTTCCGTGTGAGCTATATCAAGCTGGACGCTGCAGCAATGCAGGAAACCGCCAGCGATGCTGATATTCAGTCTTATTATGACCAGCATCAGGATCAGTTCACTCAGCCGCAGCGTAACCGCTATAGCATCATTCAGACCAAAACTGAAGATGAAGCCAAAGCGGTACTGGACGAGCTGAATAAAGGCGGTGACTTTGCTGCGCTGGCGAAAGAAAAATCTGCTGATATCATCTCTGCCCGTAACGGCGGTGATATGGGGTGGCTGGAAGATTCCACCACCCCGGATGAGCTGAAAAATGCCGGTCTGAAAGAAAAAGGCCAACTGTCTGGCGTAATTAAGTCTTCCGTTGGTTTCCTCGTGGCGCGTCTTGATGACGTACAGCCTGCGCAGGTTAAACCGCTGAGCGAAGCCCGCGACGACATTGCGGCGAAAGTGAAGCAGGAAAAAGCGCTGGATGCCTACTATGCGCTGCAACAGAAAGTCAGCGATGCGGCCAGCAACGATAACGAATCTCTGGCGGGTGCAGAGCAGGCAGCAGGTATGAAAGCGGTTGAAACGGGCTGGTTTAGCCGTGACAGCCTGCCGGAAGAACTGAATTTCAAACCAGTCGCTGACATCATTTTCAATGGTGGTCTGGTTGGCGAGAACGGAACGCCTGGCAGTAACTCCGATATCATCACCGTGGATGGCGATCGCGCGTTCGTGCTGCGTATTAGCGAACACAAAGCAGAAGCCGTGAAGCCACTGGCTGAAGTGAAAGAGCAGGTAACTGCGCTCGTTAAGCACAATAAAGCAGAGCAGCAGGCGAAGCTTGATGCCGATAAACTGCTGGCGGATCTGAAAGCCGGTAAAGGCGATGAAGCGCTGAAAGCGGCGGGTCTGAGCTTTGGCGAGGCGAAAACGCTGAGCCGTACGGGTCAGGATCCGTTGAGTCAGGCTGCCTTTGGTCTGAGCCTGCCGGCGAAAGACAAGCCGAGCTACGGTGTTGCGAACGATATGCAGGGTAACGTTGTACTGTTGGCGCTGGACGAGGTGAAAGCCGGTTCTATGCCTGAAGCGCAGAAGAAAGCGATGGTTCAGGGGATCACTCAGAACAACGCGCAGATTGTCTTCGAAGCGCTGATGAGCAACCTGCGTAAAGCGGCAAAAATTAAAGTCGGTGATGCGCTGGAACAGCAGCAATAACCGAGTCCGCTCGCAAAAAATTGCAAAAGTTTGTATCTACAAAAGGCCGCTTTCGCGGCCTTTTCCATTTTTGATATTTGCCGTTTGTCTGCTGTTCTGCACCTCGCTATCGTGATTCCACTGTTAACAAACAAGGAGAAAACAGTATGAAACATGGAATCAAAGCCCTGCTTATCACTCTTTCATTGACCTGCGCTGGTATGGCCCAAACTGCATTGGCGGCTGAGGCTGTCGCCAAAAGCCAGGCGACTCAAACCAAAGCGGAAAACTCAGGGGCGGCACAAAGCAAAGCCACACAGCCCGCTAAAGCAAGCGACGATGAAGGCACCAGGGTAAGCATCAACAGCGCTTCCGCGGAGGATTTAGCGCGAGTCATGAATGGCGTCGGTCTGAAGAAAGCGCAGGCGATTGTGAGCTATCGTGAGGAGTACGGACCGTTTAAAACGGTGGAGGACTTAAAGCAGGTACCGGGTATGGGCAGTTCGCTGGTGGAGCGTAACCTGGCAGTTTTAACACTTTAATAACTTGCACAGCGCTGAAAATTTGCCAGACTGTAGAGGTCATACCAGTTATGACCTCTTTACCCTAAAGTCTGTTCCTATAAAAACAACGTAAGGCCCCTGCGCTATGCAAACACAAATCAAAGTCCGTGGTTTTCATCTTGATGTCTATCAGCACGTCAACAACGCCCGCTATCTCGAGTTTCTGGAAGAAGCCCGTTGGGATGGTCTGGAAAACAGCGACAGCTTTCAATGGATGACCGCACACAACATCGCTTTTGTGGTCGTGAATATAAATATTAACTACCGCCGTCCAGCGGTGCTAAGCGACCTGCTGACCATCACCAGTCAGGTGCAACAGCTAAATGGCAAAAGCGGGGTGTTAAACCAGACAATTACCCTGGAGCCGGAAGGGCAGGTGGTGGCTGACGCGTTGATTACCTTCGTCTGTATTGATTTGAAAACGCAAAAAGCGCTGCCGCTGGAAGGGGAGTTACGCGAAAAACTGGAGCAGATGGTGCAGTAGCTCAACGTTGCCTGATGGCGCTTCGCTTATCAGGCCTACGGGCGACATTGCGTACGATGAACGCTGTCGGTAGGCCGGATAAGGCGTTTACGCCGCCATCCGGCACTATTCGCTCTATTATTTCAGGCCGGTTTTCTGCTTCATTGCCGCCATCACTGCCGGTTTATCCGCCAGATAATGGTTCAGGCCGTTGGCACGCAGATTACACGCCGCACAGTGACCGCAACCGTCACCTTTGATGCCGTTATAGCAGGTTAGTGTTTCTTCGCGTACCAGGTCCAGCTTGCCCCAGTAATCAGCCAGCGCCCAGGTTTCGGCTTTATCGATCCACATCAGTGGGGTTTCAAAGCGAATATCTTTCGCCATCCCCAGGCTTACGGCATGGTTCAGCGCTTTGACGAACTCGTCACGACAGTCCGGATAACCAGAGAAATCGGTCTCGCAAACGCCGGTAATGACCGCCTCTGCCTGCACCTGGTACGCGTAAATTGCTGCCAGCGTTAAGAACAGAATATTGCGTCCTGGCACAAAGGTATTGGGAATGCCGTTCGCATCCGGTTCGTAATCGGGTACCGGAATATTATCGCGGGTCAGGCTGCTGACAGCCAGTTCACTGAGCAGCGTGACATCAAGCACTTTGTGCGCGCGTGCGCCAAGTTTTAAGGCCAGGTCACGTGCGACATCAATCTCAGCGCGATGGCGCTGACCATAATCAAAGGTCACGCAGTGCACTTCATCATACTGATGCAGCGCTTGCGCCAGACAAGTCGTGGAGTCCTGACCTCCACTGAATACAACAACGGCACGTTTCATGGCTTTTCCTGACAAAATAACGAAGCCCTTATGGTAGCGCCTGGGCGTGTCGCCGACCAGCTTCTTCACGATGAAGGGGGCGGTAACCAGGCCTCGGTGAACTCAAACCAGCCACGCGGATTCAAGCGTACGCCGTTCACGCCCGGCGGCGCGCTGATGCGATAGTGATAATTGAACAGCGGCGTCAGGGTTGCGTCATGCATCAGCGTGGCGAAAACCTGCTGTAAAGCTGCATGACGATCGTCCTCATCGGCCTGAATTTGCAAGGCATCCAGCGTGGTCTGCAGATGAGTATATGCGGGTGCATTCAGAACGTGTGACCATAGCTGATCGCAACGTAACCACTGTTCGAGGGTATACTCGGGGGCTTCGCCAATCAGCCTGTCGCCCATCATCAGATCGGCCTGGGCTAAAGGATGGTCGCCATCCCAGTTTTTAGCATTATGAAAAATAAGCGTTAATTCACAGCCCAGTTTTGCCAGGGCCTGGCGAAGCTGTTCAGCCATGGCGTGCAGTTCTACCGGCAGGTGGTAAGCCAACGTCAGTTTTTCTGGTAGCGCTACTTCGTTCAGTTCATCCCATTGTGGGATCGTCCATCCTGGCAGCAGGGCATTGCTGGGAGTAATGAGGTTTTCATCCACCTCAAGCGTCTGTAGCAGCGAAGAGCGGTGGATAATATTGACCAGTCGACGGGCCTGTTGCGTATTCAGCCGCGCGCTTTTTCTGAGTGTGAGATAGCAAAAACCAAGGCTGATCCCGCTGCTTACCTGGCTTAGCATTGGTAACTCTTCAGGTTTACCAATCGCAATTTGCACCGGATGGCGACAGCTGGTGCCCAAATCCTGGGAGAAAAGCTGTGGGGTTATCCAGTATTCAATGGCTTTCAATAGCGGATGACTCAGATGGTAGTGATCGTGACTCTCGATACGCACCAGCTCAGGAGTAAACAGCGTCAACCGGAACGGGCCGGTACCCACAAACGGGTGCTCAGGATGCGCCAGGTGACTGCTGTAGCTCGCCAGACGGTGCGCCAGCCAGAAGTCGGGACGATGCAGAATAAAGGTCAGACACTGGGGATGCGTCACCTCAATGCGCTTTACGCTGATAAACAGCTTATTCAGCGCAGGTAACTCTAACAGCTTCAGCAACTGTTGATGTAGCTGCGTGCTGCTTACCGTATCGCCGTTATGCCAATGCAGGGTGGAACGAATATAGAAATCCCAGCGCAGGCCGTCAGCGGAGATATTCCAGTGGTGGGCTAAGTCTCCACAGGGACGTTGCGTAGTGCTGTCAAAACGTGTCAGGCCAGAGAATACCTGTCCGGCAAGGTGCTGCTCTGCGCGACCGGGCAGGAATCCAGGATGCAAAGGTTCGAGCTGGCGATAATAGGGGATACGCAGGGTTGGCGTATCATTTTGCCATTGCCCGCCCATAAACGGCTGCAGCAGGGTTCTTAATTCCCCGGGGGCCAGTTGAGCCAGTTCCAGTACGCTGAGCTGTTCACCCTTTTGCAGTGCCTGCTCCATCATCGTGTTGCGCAGCGAGTCTGGGGTGACCAAAAAACGTAATGCTCCGCGTTTCCCGCGTCCGGACTGAGCGTGCCACTCCAGCCAGCCCGCATCCTGCGCTTGCTTTAGCAGGGTTCGCACGTGGCGCTCGCTGCAAAAACAGCGTTCAGCCAGTTCCCCGACGGTCACCGACTGCGGTTCTCCGTTCGAAGGCAGCCACAGGCGTTGATACTGGTTCAGGCGATTAAGCAGACGCATTGATACTTTATCCTTCAGGATGCCCGTTAACGGTTTTTGCGCAGAGAAACCCGGAACAATTCATTTTATCTATTCACTATTACTTCCGTATATCTCAGGTGATACTGAATCACAAGTTAACCGCGTCACAGTGTGGAGAAAGAAATGGCTCGTCTGGCTGCATTTGATATGGATGGCACCCTTTTGATGCCGAATCACCATTTAGGTGACGAAACGCTTTCAACGCTGGCGCGTCTGCGTGAACGCGATATCACCCTGACATTTGCCACTGGCCGCCATGTGCTGGAAATGCGCCACATTTTGGGTTCTATCTCACTGGACGCCTTTTTGATCACCGGTAACGGCACGCGCATTCACTCTCTTGAGGGCGATGTGTTGCACCGTCAGGATCTGGATCCGAATGTTGCGGATATCGTGTTACATCAGAAATGGGATACCACCGCCAGCATGCATGTCTTTAATGACAACGGTTGGTTCACCGGACAAGAGATACCCTCGCTGCTACAGGCGCATGTGTATAGCGGATTTCGCTACCAGATCGTCGATGTGAAACGTATTCCGGCTCATCAGGTAACGAAGATCTGTTTCTGCGGCGATCATGAGTCGCTGATCCAATTGCGCATTCAACTGAATGAAGCGCTGGGAGAACAGGCGAATCTCTGTTTCTCCGCGGTTGATTGCCTTGAGGTACTACCGCTGGGCTGTAACAAAGGCTCTGCGCTGGCGGTACTAAGCGAGCACTTGGGTTATTCCATGGCTGACTGCATGGCATTTGGCGATGCCATGAACGATCGCGAAATGTTAGGTAGCGTTGGGCGCGGCCTGATTATGGGTAACGCAATGCCGCAACTGATGGCTGAACTGCCGCATTTATCGGTGATTGGGCATTGCCGCAATCAGGCTGTATCTCACTTTTTGACGCATTGGCTGGACAATCCGCATCTACCTTATTCCCCCGAATGAGAGATCCCTTCCAGCAAGCCAGACTTCGCGTCTGGCTTTTTTTTTGTCTGCTCAGTGTGTATTCAGCAACTGGGCAAGTTCCGCTTTCCACGGCGTTAAATCGCCTATGTGCGCGTCAACCCATTGCGGGTTGTAGTAGGTTTCCAGATAGCGTTCGCCGCTGTCGCACAGCAGCGTCACCAGCGACCCCGTTTCTCCGGCGTCGCGCATACGGGCGGCAAGTTGTAACGTCCCCCACATGTTGGTTCCGGTTGAGGCGCCCACTTTACGACCCAACTGCGTTTCCAGCCAGTGCGCGGTGGCAACGCTTGCGGCATCCGGCACGCGCAGCATTTCATCAACTACGTCAGGAATGAAGGACGGTTCGACACGCGGACGGCCGATGCCTTCAATTTTGCTGCCGACCGGGCTGCGCAATGTCGCATCGCGATCCTGCCAGAAGGGCAGAAAAACCGAATTCTCCGGGTCCACCACCATCAGACGAGTGTCGTAGCCCTGACAGCGAATATAGCGACCAATGGTTGCGGAGGTGCCGCCGGTTCCGGCGCTCATCACGATATGGCGAGGCACGGGGTTGGGTTCACACTGCATCTGGCGGAAGATACTGTCGGCAATATTGTTGTTACCACGCCAGTCGGTGGCGCGTTCAGCATAGGTGAACTGGTCCATATAATGCCCGTTCAGTTCACGTGCCAGCTGCTCAGAAGCCGCATAAATTTCGCAGGCGCTTTCCACGAAGTGGCAGCGGCCGCCATAAAATTCAATTTGTTCAATTTTGCGTTTTGCCGTACAGGAAGGCATGACAGCAATAAACGGCAGCCCTAACAGTCGAGCGAAATAAGCCTCAGATACCGCCGTTGAACCGGACGATGATTCAATGATGGTGGTGCCTTCTTTGATCCAGCCATTACACAGTCCGTAGAGAAACAGTGAACGTGCCAGGCGATGTTTCAGGCTACCGGTTGGATGCGTGCTCTCATCTTTCAAATAGAGCTGAATACCCGGAAACGCCGGAAGCGACAGGCGAATAAGATGCGTATCGGCAGAACGCTGGTAATCCGCATTAATTTCATTGATGGCGTTTTTAACCCAGGAGCTATTCATCATTAATATCCATTTGTCATTTTGTGCCCAGAATAGCGAAAAGCACGGAAAAAATTGTTGCCATTTAGCCTTTAAAATAGAATGTAAGGAGAAAATTCTTCTCTGTGGAGTGGATATGTTAGACAAAATTGACCGTAAGCTGCTTGGCCTACTGCAACAAGACTGCACCCTTTCTTTGCAGGCGTTAGCCGATGCCGTTAATCTGACGACCACCCCCTGCTGGAAACGGCTCAAGCGGCTTGAGGATGACGGCATTCTGCTGGGCAAGGTTGCTCTGCTGGATCCGGAAAAACTGGGGCTGGGTTTAACCGCGTTTGTGCTGATTAAAACCCAGCATCATAGCAGCGAGTGGTACTGCCGCTTTGTCACCGAAGTGACCGGGATGCCGGAGGTGCTGGGTTTCTGGCGAATGGCTGGGGAGTACGACTACCTGATGCGGGTGCAGGTTGCTGATATGAAACGCTATGATGATTTCTATAAGCGTCTGGTGAATAGCGTACCGGGCCTGTCTGATGTTACCTCCAGTTTTGCGATGGAACAGATTAAATACACGACTGCTCTACCTATTGAATAACTCTCCCGGTGATCATTGCCGGAAATCTTGTCAGGACATAACGCGTGCGATTATTTGCTCAATTAAGCTGGTACTTCCGCCGGGAGTGGCGTCGCTACCTCGGGGCGGTGGCCTTGCTTATCATCATCGCTATTCTTCAGCTTATCCCGCCAAAAGTGGTCGGTATCATCGTGGACGGCGTGACGACACAGCGGTTCACCACCGAGCGACTGCTGATGTGGGTTGGCACGATTGCCCTGATTGCGGTGGTTGTCTATTTGTTGCGCTATGTCTGGCGCGTACTTTTGTTCGGCGCATCCTACCAACTGGCAGTTGAACTACGCGAAGACTATTACCGCCAGTTGAGCCGCCAGCATCCTGAATTTTATCTGCGTCATCGCACCGGCGATCTGATGGCGCGTGCAACTAACGATGTTGATCGGGTGGTGTTTGCGGCTGGCGAAGGTGTATTGACGCTGGTGGACTCGCTGGTCATGGGGTGCGCGGTGTTGATCGTGATGTCTACGCAAATCAGTTGGGAGCTGACGCTTATCGCGCTACTCCCAATGCCGGTGATGGCGATAATGATCAAACGTTACGGTGATCGACTCCATAACCGCTTTAAGGTTGCGCAAGCAGCGTTCTCCAGCCTTAACGATCGTACTCAGGAAAGCCTGACCAGTATCCGTATGATTAAGGCTTTTGGTCTGGAAGACCGACAGTCGGCGCTATTTGCCGCAGATGCTAAAGATACCGGCAAGAAAAACTTACGGGTCGCCCGCATTGACGCCCGTTTTGACCCCACGATTTATATCGCCATTGGTATGGCTAACCTGCTGGCTATCGCCGGGGGAAGCTGGATGGTGGTTCATGGCTCTCTGACCCTTGGTCAGTTAACCAGTTTTATGATGTATCTCGGGCTGATGATTTGGCCGATGCTGGCGCTGGCATGGATGTTTAACATTGTTGAGCGAGGCAGCGCCGCGTATAGCCGTATTCGCGCCATGCTGGCTGAAGCGCCGGTAGTGGATGACGGCACAGAACCCGTGCCGGAAGGACGCGGCGAGCTGGCGGTGGCAATTCGCGAATTTCGCTACCCGCAAACGGCTCATCCGGTGCTGGAGAATGTGAATTTCCAGCTTAAGCCAGGGCAGATGCTGGGTATTTGTGGCCCGACCGGCGCGGGTAAAAGTACAGTGTTGTCGCTGATCCAGCGTCATTTTGATATCACTGAGGGCGATGTACGCTTTCATGATATCCCGTTAACTCGCTTGCAACTTGATAGCTGGCGTAGCCGTCTGGCAGTGGTCAGCCAGACACCTTTCTTGTTCTCGGATACGGTCGCCAACAACATAGCGCTTGGACGCCCACAGGCCACACAGGAAGAGATCGAACATGTTGCACGTCTGGCCAGCGTGCATGAGGATATTTTACGTCTTCCGCAAGGCTATGACACCGAAGTGGGTGAACGCGGGGTGATGCTGTCCGGTGGACAAAAACAGCGTATTTCTATCGCTCGTGCGCTGCTGCTGAATGCTGAAATCCTGATTCTTGACGATGCGTTATCGGCGGTGGATGGTCGTACTGAACATCGAATCCTGCATAACCTGCGCCAGTGGGGAGAAGGCAGAACCGTGATAATCAGCGCTCACCGTTTATCTGCGCTGACAGAAGCCAACGAGATTATCGTGATGCAGCATGGGCATATTGCCCAGCGCGGTGAGCATGAATCTTTAGTGCAACAGCCTGGCTGGTATCGCGATATGTACCGCTATCAGCAACTGGAAGCGGCGCTGTCTGATGCGCCAGAAATAAACGAGGAGGCGGCTAATGCGTAGTTTTGGGCAGCTATGGCCGACCCTGAAAAGACTGCTGGCGTACGGCTCTCCGTGGCGAAAACAGCTGGCAATTGCGGTAGTTATGCTGTGGGTGGCGGCTGCGGCGGAAGTCAGCGGCCCACTGCTGATTAGCTATTTTATCGATAACATGGTGGCGAAGAACAATCTGCCGCTGGCGATGGTTGCTGGGCTGGTGGCGGCATATGTCGGTCTGCAACTGTTGGCGGCGGGCCTGCATTACGCGCAGTCATTACTCTTTAACCAGGCGGCCGTTGGTGTGGTGCAGCAGTTACGTACCGATGTGATGGATGCCGCGCTACGTCAGCCGCTCAGTGCTTTCGATACTCAGCCAGTCGGGCAGCTTATCTCACGTGTGACCAATGACACCGAAGTGATCCGTGACCTGTATGTGACGGTGGTCGCAACGGTCCTGCGCAGCGCGGCCTTAATCGGTGCCATGCTGGTGGCGATGTTCAGCCTTGAGTGGCGTATGGCGCTGGTGGCGATGGCCATTTTCCCGGCGGTGATGGTGGTGATGGTGATTTATCAGCGCTACAGCACCCCGATTGTGCGTCGGGTGCGCGCTTATCTGGCGGATATTAACGATGGCTTTAACGAAGTCATCAACGGCATGAGCGTTATCCAACAGTTCCGCCAGCAGGCGCGCTTTGGTGAGCGAATGGGCGAAGCCAGCCGCTCGCACTATATGGCGCGTATGCAGACTCTGCGCCTGGATGGCTTTTTGTTGCGTCCGCTGCTGAGCCTTTTCTCGGCGCTGATCCTCTGCGGTTTGCTGATGCTGTTTAGCTTTACGTCCGGCACGTCCATTGAGGTCGGGGTGCTGTATGCGTTTATCAGCTACCTCGGCCGTTTGAACGAGCCGCTGATCGAGCTGACCACCCAGCAATCAATGCTGCAGCAGGCGGTTGTCGCCGGCGAGCGAGTGTTCGAACTGATGGACGGGCCTCGTCAGCGCTATGGTGAAGATGATCGACCGCTGAAGAGCGGGGACATTGAGGTGGATAACGTTTCATTTGCCTATCGTGACGACAATCTGGTGCTGCAAAACATCAGTCTGTCCGTGCCTTCGCGCAGCTTTGTAGCGTTGGTCGGGCATACCGGTAGCGGCAAAAGCACGCTCGCCAGTCTGCTGATGGGGTACTACCCGCTGACGCAGGGGGAAATCCGTCTGGACGGACGACCGCTGTCTTCACTGAGCCACAGTGTGTTACGCCAGGGCGTGGCGATGGTGCAACAGGATCCGGTGGTGATGGCGGATACCTTCCTGGCAAACGTCACGCTGGGTCGTGATATCTCAGAAGAACGGGTGTGGCAGGCGCTGGAAACCGTACAGCTGGCCGAGCTGGCGCGGGGTCTGAGCGAGGGTATTCATACCCGGCTGGGCGAGCAGGGCAATAATCTATCAGTCGGGCAGAAACAGCTGCTGGCGCTGGCGCGCGTGCTGGTCGAAACGCCGCAGGTGCTGATTTTGGACGAAGCGACGGCCAGCATTGACTCCGGTACTGAACAGGCTATTCAGCAGGCGTTGGCAGCGGTGCGTGAGCACACCACGCTGGTGGTGATTGCGCATCGGTTATCCACTATTGTCGATGCGGATACCATTCTGGTGCTACATCGTGGGCAGGCGGTTGAGCGTGGTACGCACCAGCAACTACTGGCTGCGCAAGGCCGCTACTGGCAAATGTATCAACTGCAGTTGGCGGGCGAAGAGCTGGCGGCTAGCGTAAACGAAGATTCGGCAATCGCCTGATGGCGCTGCGTTTATCAGGCCTACAGCCAGTGTGGTTTCGTAGGCCTGAGAAAGCGTTTTCGCCGCCATCCGGCAATCAACAATCTGGTGCAAAAATGTAACGCACTATGCACCGTTATAGTGCATTTTTTCTTTTTCTCTCCTGGCCGTACCCCGTGCGGCTGAATCATCCCGCGTTTTTCATTCCTGGCACATCCCTTGCAATATTCATTTGGTGTATCTGCAGCCACTACTGAATTCTGACTGGAGGGGATCTATGAAGCTGGTTACCGTGGTAATCAAACCGTTCAAACTGGAAGACGTCCGTGAAGCATTGTCGTCTATTGGTATTCAGGGGCTGACCGTCACCGAAGTGAAGGGGTTTGGCCGACAAAAAGGTCATGCCGAGTTGTACCGGGGAGCTGAATACAGCGTCAACTTCTTACCCAAAGTGAAGATTGATGTGGCAATTGCTGATGACCAACTGGATGGCGTAATTGATGTCATCAGTAAGGCCGCCTACACCGGAAAAATTGGCGACGGCAAAATTTTCGTCGCCGAGCTGCAACGTGTGATTCGTATTCGTACCGGCGAAGCCGACGAAGCCGCACTGTAACGTCTGACACACAGTGATAGGAAACCAAAAAATGAAGATAGCGACGATGAAAACAGGTATTGCTTCACTGGCGCTGCTGCCGGGTCTGGCGATGGCGGCACCGGCGGTTGCAGATAAAGCGGATAACGCTTTTATGATGATCTGTACCGCGCTGGTGCTGTTTATGACCATCCCAGGCATTGCGCTGTTCTATGGTGGTTTGATTCGCGGTAAGAACGTGTTGTCGATGCTGACCCAGGTGACGGTGACATTTGCTCTGGTTTGTATTTTATGGGTGGTTTATGGCTACTCACTGGCCTTTGGCGAAGGAAATAATTTCTTCGGTAACTTCAACTGGGTCATGCTGAAGAATATTGCACTGACGGCGGTCACGGGGAGCTTCTACCAGTACATTCACGTTGCTTTTCAGGGGTCTTTCGCTTGCATTACCGTTGGGCTTATTGTCGGTGCACTGGCTGAGCGCATTCGGTTCTCTGCGGTGCTGATTTTTGTGGTGGTGTGGCTGACGCTGTCCTACATCCCTATTGCACACATGGTCTGGGGCGGCGGTTTGCTGGCTACTCACGGTGCGCTGGATTTTGCTGGCGGTACGGTAGTACATATCAACGCTGCGATTGCTGGCCTGGTTGGGGCTTATCTGATCGGTAAACGCGTCGGTTTTGGCAAAGAAGCGTTTAAGCCACATAACCTGCCAATGGTCTTTACCGGCACGGCTATTCTCTATATCGGTTGGTTTGGCTTTAACGCTGGCTCCGCGGGTATGGCGAATGAAATTGCCGCGCTGGCCTTCGTCAATACCGTTGTTGCAACCGCGGCCGCCATTCTCGGCTGGATCTTCGGTGAATGGGCGCTGCGTGGCAAACCGTCCCTGCTGGGCGCGTGTTCTGGCGCCATTGCCGGTCTGGTAGGCGTGACACCTGCCTGTGGCTATATCGGTGTCGGCGGCGCGCTGATTATCGGTGTCGCTGCGGGGCTGGCTGGCCTGTGGGGCGTAACCATGCTGAAGCGCTTTCTGCGCGTTGATGACCCGTGTGATGTCTTCGGTGTTCACGGTGTGTGCGGCATTGTCGGCTGCATCCTGACCGGCGTTTTCGCGGCCAGCTCTCTGGGCGGCGTAGGCTTTGCCGAAGGCGTTACCATGGGGCATCAGTTGCTGGTACAACTGGAAAGCGTGGCGATCACCATCGTCTGGTCCGGCGTGGTGGCCTTCATTGGCTATAAGCTGGCGGATATGACGGTGGGGCTGCGTGTACCAGAAGAGCAGGAACGCGAAGGTCTGGATGTGAACAGCCACGGCGAGAACGCTTACAACGCTTGATGTTTCAATCTGCCGGATGGCAACGCTTTTGCGTCACCATCCGGTAATTCTCAATTACGATTACGCATTACCCCTTCCTGCACGGTAGAAGCAACCAGCACGCCGTCCTGCGTATAAAACTCCCCGCGAACAAAGCCCCGTGCGCCGGAGGCCGAAGTACTCTCGACGTTATACAACAACCACTCATTGATATTAAACGGACGATGGAACCACATGGAGTGGTCAATGGTGGCGATCTGAATCCCTTTTTCCAGGAAACCAATTCCGTACGGCTGCAGCGCAACAGGCAGGAAGTTCAGGTCTGAAGCATAACCCAGCAGATATTGGTGGACGCGCAGATCGTCCTGCAACTCGCCGTTTGCACGGATCCAAACCTGGCGCGCCGGAGGTGCGACGTGACCTTTTAAGGGGTTATGAAATTCAACCGGACGCACTTCCAATGGACGATCGTTGATAAATTTTTCTTTCAACAGCGGCGGCAGCAAATGCGCCACTGAGCGAGCAATTTCTGTTTCTGATTTAAGCTCATCGGGACTCGGCGCATCCGGCATGGTTTTCTGATGTTCAAATCCGTCTTCCGGCGCCTGGAAAGAGGCTGTCATGTAAAAAATAGGTTTACCATTCTGGATTGCGGCAACGCGGCGCGCGCTGAAGCTGTTACCATCACGCAGCACCTCGACATCATAGATGATGGGCTTTTGGCTATCGCCGGGGCGTAAAAAGTAGCTGTGAAAAGAGTGGACCAGACGCTCTTCCGGTACGGTTTCTTTGGCGGCATACAGCGCCTGACCGACAACCTGTCCCCCAAAAACCTGACGTAACCCTAAGTCTTCACTTTGGCCCCGAAAGAGTCCTTCTTCAATTTTTTCCAGATTTAACAATGTCAGCAAATTTTTCAGTGCCAGACTCATACGTGCTCTCCAGGTAATAGCGTTCTCGCAGCGAGGTAGGCAGAGTATAACGCAATTTTGAAAGTGGTCCGATGGGTGCAATTGTCTGAATTACTGGCCGATTACAGGCAAAACCAGCTGTCTTGTGCCACACTTAGTCACGTTATGTTTTTGTTAACCACTCTTCTGGCGAGGAAAGTTCTCGCTGGTGCATAGATGATAAGGAGAATTTAATGAAACTCGTGCACATGGTAAGTGGTTTAGCGGTTGCGGTCGCTCTGGCGGCCTGTGCTGATAAAAGCGCGGATATTCAGACACCTGCGCCAAGCCCTAATACGTCAATTGCTGACACACAGTCAAAAATTCAACAGCCGAATGTGTCTGGTACGGTATGGATCCGCCAGAAAGTTGCCTTACCGCCGGATGCCGTGCTGACCGTAACACTGTCAGATGCATCGCTTGCCGATGCACCGTCAAAAGTGCTGTCGCAAAAAGTTGTACGTACCGAGGGTAAACAAGCACCATTCAGCTTCGTACTCCCGTTTAACCCGGCAGATATTCAGCCGAACGCCCGTATTCTGCTGAGTGCGGCGATTACGGTGAATGATAAACTGGTCTTTATTACTGATACCGTCCAGACGGTGATCAATCAGGGAGGGACTAAAGCCGACCTGACCCTGGTCCCGGTCCAGCAGACGGCTGTTCCAGTACAGGCGAGTGGTGGTGCCGCGACAACGGTACCGTCAACGTCACCCACACAGGTGAATCCGTCTTCCGCCGTTCCTGCCCCGACACAGTACTAAGGGCATACTAACCCTCTCCATCCGGAGGGGGTTAGTACACCCAGCGATAGCGCTGTAAATCGATTTGTCCACTCCCTGAAACCACAATACCTTCCGCCAGCAACGCCTGACGCTGTCGTTGTAGGTCTGGACCTGTAAGCGAAATGGCACCATGACGATTAACCACCCGATGCCAGGGCAAAGTGCTGCCTTCGGGGAGACGCTTAAGCACGCCGCCTACCTGGCGAGCAGCACGCGGTGAGCCAGCAAGCCTGGCGACATCGCCATAGGTGGTGACGAATCCTTCGGGGATTGAGGCAACGATTTGCCAGACGCGTTGAGGGAAAGAGTCTTGTATATCCATCGTTTTTTCCTGCGCTAATCCTCCAGCATAATCCCGAATGACGAGGTAGTGAAGCTTCATTGCACAAGAAAACAGCATCCGGTGCTGGATGGGTTGCAATTACCGGGTGCAGCAGTGATAATGCGCCTGCGCGTTGGTTGACAACGCTCTCAATGGGGGCTCTGTTGGTTCTCCCGCAACGCTACTCTGTTCACCAGGTCAGGTCCGGAAGGAAGCAGCCAGGGCAGATGACGTGTGTGCCGGGATGTAGCTGGCAGGGCCCCCACCCAATTCTGCCGTCCGGCAATCTCAATTCTTCTCATCTTCTTTTCTTTGTCATCGTATTGTCATTTTATTGTCATCAAATGCTGTCAATGTGTTTCGGGGATGTTATTTGATGCTTTTGCCGCTGCCATCGCGCTGTAACGACATGGTCTTACATCCGGTGTGTTTTGGCTGACCACAAGGATTTTCTACGATGTCGACCGCTGTATTGAATGTCAAAATTGATGAGGCGCTAAAAGAAAAGCTGCGTCACTACGCTGAAGTGAATAATGAGAACCTAAGTATCTCGACGGAAAAATTGCTACTTATCGCGTTTTCCGCCATTGAAGAGGCGGGAGTCTCCGCTGATGATATTGATAGCCAGCATACGGAAGAATCCGTGGTTGAAGCACTGACTCCTAAAGAAATCAAAGCATTGCGCAGATTACTGAAGAAGAAAAAATGAAACAACAACCGCTCTCAACCGCCTGTAATTATGGCGAAGCCTGTGAATTGCTACGTTCCGGTTATGTTAAACATGTTCGTTTGAGCTGGAATGTCGGTAGCGATGAGTTTTTCCGTATTGCTTCTGACTGGTGCGATGCCGGGGCGAAAATTAAGAAAGACGGCGAGAATTTTGTGATTTCCCTGAAGGGGTTCCCGGTTCCTCCTCAGCGGTAATAATGCCCAGACATCCTCGTCCATCACGGTATTCCAGGACGAGTCTTTTGACTCGTCGCTTAGATTATTTTGCGCATTTTCCCGTGACTTGCCTGTAAACGCAGATTATCCCAAATGGGTTGCAACGTCCGGAAAGCCGAGCGCATTGTGTCATCGGGCAGAGCAAAGGGCATACGCAAAAAGCGATCGAATGCGCCATCCAGGCCGAAGCGCGTCCCGGTACCCAACTGAATACCTGCACTTTCGGCACGGGTGGCAAAGAGTGTTGCCAGCGTATCGGGTAATTCAACCCAGAAAGAGAGTCCCCCCTGTGGTTGAGTAAACTGCCACTCCGGGAAATGTGTCTTCATCAGGTCATGGCACAGATCGCGCCGGGTGGTGAGCAATTGCCGTCTGTCGGGAAGAAAATCGGCCGCATTGTCCAGCAACCAACCCGTGGCAAGCTGTTCAAGCACTGGTGATCCTAAATCAAATGTGTCGCGAGTCTGTACCAGCGCGGCAATAGTACGTGACGAGGCCCGAATCCATCCCAGACGCAGACCTCCCCAGAAGCTTTTCCCTGCCGATCCCAGCAGGATCACCGGCGCACCGCGATTGAATGCAGCAAGTGGAGGCGGAGGCGGGGCGTCATACCACAGGTTCACCATGGTCTCATCGACCACCAGCGTGGTGCAGGTTCTTTCCGCAATATCCGCCACAACCTGGCGAGTTTCGGCGTCCATACAGCGTCCGGTCGGGTTGTGAAAGTCCGGCATCAGATAGGCCATTCTCGGGGCTGTTTGCGCGAGGGTGGCAACCAGACCCGCTGTATCCCAACCGTGCTCAGGCAGCGAAACGCCGACGGGGCGACATGATGCCCCTTGTATTGCTGCAATCGCCAGCGGATATGTGGGGTGATCGACCACTACGCGATCGCCGGGACCGGTGAGTAAACGCAGGATCAACGCCAGGCCGCTGACCGCGCCGTTCACGACCATTATTTCATCCGACTGTGTGGGTAATCCACGTTCGCAATAATGCCGGGCGATGGATTCACGCAAAACCGCCAGTCCCTGCGGCAGATACCCGGAGCTCAGCAAATGCTGCGGCATCGCAAATAACGCTTGTTGGTAAGCCTGATGAATTTCTGGCCCGGCGCTGAGGGCCGCTGTGGACAAATCCAACGCTGTGCCGGTACTGGTTCGCGTAGGCACATGACGAATGTGTTCCGGCAGGATCACCCGTGAGCCGCTCCCATGACGGCTTTCCAGATATCCCTCTTCACGCAGTTGCGCCATGGCGCTGGCGACGGTGGTTCGGCTCACTTCCAGAACGGCAGCGAGCTCGCGTTCGCCGGGCAAGCGACTATCCAGTGCCAGTCGACCATCCAGGATCAGCAGACGTAACGCTTCCGCCAGTTGTCGCCAGATAGGCGTTCGCGAGGGGCTTTCCTGCCAGTGCCCTAGCAGGCGCTGCAAAGATTGACTTCCGTAACGGCGAGATGACATAGCAGTCCACTTTTTGAAAACTGGACATTAATCATAGTGCCAATTGCGGTGAAGATGAAAGCTATCTGAGAGGCGAGGAGAAAATTATGCTGCGTCGTTTACTTCAGCTGTATGTTGGACTGGCGCTGTACGGCGTTTCGACGGCGATGTTTGTCCGTGCAGATTTAGGGGCTGATCCGTGGAACGTATTTCATCTGGGCGTGGCAAATCTATTATCGATGAATATCGGCCTGGTGATCATCGCCGTGGGTGTACTGGTCCTGCTGGCATGGATACCACTGCGCCAGCGCCCCGGATTTGGCACTCTCAGCAATGTCATTATGATTGGTTTGGCGGCAGATGCCGCGCTGGCGGTGATCCCAGGATTCGAATCGCTACTGACGCGCAGTGGACTGCTGGTTGCGGCGGTGATCCTGAACGCGTTAGCCACCAGTCTGTACATTGGCGCCGGTTTTGGTGCGGGCCCACGTGACGGCTTGATGACCGGCATTCATGCGCGTACTGGTTGGTCTGTACGGACTATCCGGACCGCAATCGAGGTGTCGGTTTTGCTCAGCGGTTGGCTTCTTGGCGGAACCGTGGGTGTTGGAACGGTACTGTATGCGTTAGCTATTGGACCGTTAATTCAGATTTGCCTGCCGTGGTTTCGTCATCTGCCGCAGCCACGTATTTGTGTTCGGAATGAGCCTACGGCGTGATTGCCTGCTGACGACTAAACTTAACCTCGACTGACGCGGCTGGAATCGGCTTGCCGCGCAGTACACTTCGGAGGTTTATCTGATGAAGTATGTTGATGGTTTTGTTGTTGCCGTTCCTGCCGAAAACAAGGAGGCATATATCGCGATGGCGGCAAAGGCTGCGCCGCTTTTCAAGGAATTCGGTGCACTGCGCGTTGTGGAGTGTTGGGCTGATGATGTTCCCGACGGTAAGTTGACCGATTTTCGTATGGCGGTGAAAGCGCAGGATCATGAAGAAGTGGTATTCAGCTGGATTGAATACTCTTCCAAAGAAGTCCGCGATGCGGCGAACCAGAAGATGATGTCCGATCCCCGTATGAAGGAGTTTGGTGAATCTATGCCATTTGATGGCAAGCGAATGATCTACGGCGGATTCTCGCCCATTATGGAAGAGTGACATGACTGGCTGTGCGGCGTGCCGCCAGCCATCTCAATACACGCCAGTGCCATGCTAAAGTCGTTTTTCCGCCCACAGAATAAATTCCGCCTTTGGCAGTGCTTTGCTGTACAACCAGCCCTGACCATACTGCACGCCATGTTGACGTAGCCAGCTTTCCTGGTTCTCGGTCTCGATGCCTTCTGCCACCATTTCCAGCTTCAGCGTTTTGGCTATCTCGATAATATGTGGCGTGACGTTATTGTATTCCAGCGCATCGACGAACGATTTGTCTATCTTCAGGATGTCTACATCCAGATCCTGCAAATAGCTCAGACTGGAATAACCGGTACCAAAGTCATCAATATAGATTGAGTGACCCGCCTGACGGTATTTAGCAATAAACGGCGCGCTGTTTTTCGGGTCGGCAAATTCGCGTTCAGTCAGTTCCAGGGCAATTTGTGCGGGTTTTAGTTGCCAGTGGTTAACCATGCGGCTTAGCAGCGCCGGAAGCGTTTCGGACTTCAAATCGGCCGACTCAAGGTTGAGTGATATATGCTGTTGAGGATGTTGATGCAGCCATTTACCTAGATCCTCGAAGACGTTTTCAATAATCAAACGTGTGAGTGGTTCTGTCAGGCCGGTTTCTTCGGCCAGCGGGATAAAAATATCGGGTGAGAGATAGCTACCGTCAGCTTGTCGCCAGCGGGCCAGTGCTTCCGCACCCACGACCTTTCCTGTTTTGAGCGAAATAATGGGCTGGTAATGGACCTTGATAGCCCGGTTCTGAATGGCATCTTGCAATTGGTGATGGGGAGACTGCAAGCGGCGCAAAATACGCAGAATAAAGAGGGCGGTGAGCAGGCCAATAATGAGCCCTGCCGGGAGCCATATCAGCGCCTGTCGGTGCCAGGATTTTTGCAAAGGTAATGTCGACGCCCAGCTTACGATAGTGATGCCCAGTTCGGGGAAAGGGCGAGAATTATAAATACTGCCCTCTTTTTGAAAATGGCTGATAGAACGGTCTTTTTGCAGATGATGTAACACGTCTGAAGGGAGATCGGCACTACTGGCCACCACGACGTTGCTTACTGTACCCACAATGGCGACTTCGATAGGCCATGAACCAAATGGAATGACATCAATGAACGATCCCGGATCGATCATCACGACATAATGTTCGCTGCCGAGCGCCGCCATAAAACGTTGTATTCCGAGGTCGTTTTGCGAAGTTAACCAGGCGCGATAGCCATCAGGTGTCATTTTCATTGGTGGCGGAAACGCAGCAGCCAGGCTCCTTTTCTCAAGGGAGGAACATTGTGGAACATTGCCTTTGAGGTACATCACTTCCTGAATATAACGGTAGCTGTATGACAACCGGCGCATTTCCAGCAAATGTTCCTCTGAGCAGGGCACACCCTGGAAGGCTTCTATTTTGCGTAGCGCTTTTTTGGCCTGTTCGCCGACGCGTTCTGTACGCAAAGCGACGCGGGTAGAGAATGAATCAAGTTCATCGATAAATTTCGTTTCGACCTGACGATGTGCCAGCCACAGGCTTAAACACACCGGTACGAGGATGGACAGAACCAGTATTCCCGTCACCAGGCCAATCAGATGTCGTGTTGTCACGGTGATATCCTTATTTACACAGCATAGGGAAAGTATATCTGAAAGCCGAAAAAGCTATTCGATTGGCATCATATATTTACGGCCACTTATCATCCCGTTTAGTAACCCACAACGTAAATCTGGTTGTGATTCGTACAAGAGTGGTGTATTTTGTTGGGTATGTTATAACGTAACAAATTGAGGTTGCCATGAAACCGGATATCCACCCTTTTTATCGCCCAGTGGTGTTTCACGATACCAGTGCCAATGAATACTTTAAGGTCGGTTCGACGATTAAAACCGAACGAGAGATTGAGTTCGAGGGCCAAATGTACCCGTACGTAACGCTTGATATCTCGTCTAAGTCACATCCGTACTATACCGGTAAACAGAAAACCTTCGATAATGAAGGCAGCGCGGCTCGTTTCCAGAAACGTTTCGGCCACTTCATTGGCACTAAGCGAGGTTAAGATGCAGGTACTCAATTCACTTCGCAGCGCAAAGCAGCGGCACCCTGACTGCCAGATAGTCAAACGCAAAGGGCGTTTGTACGTCATCTGCAAAACGAATCCGCGGTTTAAAGCGGTACAGGGCCGTAAAAAAAGACGTTAGTCACTTCGCCAGCATTACAGGGACTGAAGTGCGTTCCCCTCGTGGGACGCACTTTTTTTGTTTGTGACAGGGCGTGATTACTGACTAGCCTGCGCGCGGGTTAGTGTGAAGACATCATAAAATGACAGTTCGCCTTTCCGCGTTATCATTTTTTGCAGTTGGGCCTTATGCTCACTGTCGACTTGGGGAGAGTGCAGAATAGTGTCGATCAGCGAGGGTGGCACAAAGCGTGTGTTGTACCATTCACCGTTATAGCAGACTCTGAAATCCAGTACGTCAATGTCTTCAAAGCGGTAACGTGGCGCAACGTCAAAAAAGAAAAAGGCGTTGAGTAAGGCGAACAGTACAACCAACAGCCATACCGAATCGACCAGCGTTTCTGATTGCAGCATAACCGCCAGTGTGGCAAAAAACGCAACATACATGCCGATAAATAGCCCTGGATGTTTACGAATAAAGCTGATGCTAAAGCGCGGTTTGTTGTCGCGCTTTTCGCGAATATTTAAGTCATCGATGGTTTCGGTAAGCAGGCGTTGTATTTCTGTCATCTCTTGCCTTCGTGAAGTCTGCAATAGTCAGGAGGGATCAGCCCATTTTAAAAGGGGATACTGTCTGAGAAAAGTAACAGATTAACCACAATTTAGCATAACAGTTACATATCAGATCACAGTGTTTTGATGATCCGTGCCGGATTGCCTCCGACGACGGTGTTTGCCGGAACGCTTTTCGTCACCACTGCGCCTGACGCCACAACCACATTGTCGCCCAGTGTTACACCCGGATTTATGACTGCGCGACCACCGATCCAGACATTATTCCCGATGGTTACAGGTTTCCCTAGTTCAACCCCGCTATTGCGTTCGTTAGCGTCCAGTGGATGAGTTGCCGTATAGATATGGACTCCCGGTGCCAACATACAGTTATCACCGATGTTGATTGGGCAGACATCAAGCATGACGCAGTCGAAGTTGGCGTAAAACGCGTTGCCGAGATAAATGTTATACCCGTAGTCGCAACGAAAAGAGGGCTCAATGTAAGCGCCTTCGCTTTGCCCCAACAGATCGCGCAGGATAGCCTGACGTTCACTCTGCGCATCAGGTGCGGTGGCATTGTATCGGTGGATGAGTAGGCGTGCGCGGAGACGGTCGTTGCGCAACGTTTCATCTGCTGGGCGATACAACTCGCCGGCGATCATCTTTTTCTTATCTTCACTCATTACGAACTTTCCCGTTTGCTGATAGGCAGTCACAGTACAGTAAAACGCAATGCAGGGAAGGGGAACGTTCCCGTTTTCTCACTGTGATCGCAATCACGTGATTTGAATTAAATAATGATAGTTGGTGCGGGAAATGGTCAGCCAGACAAACAAATGTTTCGCGATACCTGACTTAACCTCATGAGCAATTAACGAATAAATTTCCAAACAGATGTTGGGATCTTGTCGTAGAGCTTATTCATTGTCAATTCAGCAAGACGATGATCGGCGGCTGAGTAAAATACAGCCAGTTCATTGTCAGACAATTCATATTTATTTTTCTCAATAACACGTTCAAGCGTGTCAATTGTTTGACAGCGTCGCAGGCGCATCAAATAATCTGTTTTAGTTAATGGTTTATCGGACATAACTCTTACCTATGATTGTAATAATTTTTAACAAGACAAACTGACAGGATTAGCCCTGGTGGCATTGACAAAACAGCGAAACAGTCGATTACCTGACTTCCGCCATTTCTGTAGATCCTGCGTATTAATACCATAACTACTGAACAACATAAAAGTGTCATCCAGGTATTCATCAATCTGCGCGATCAGCTTATTGTCCTCATTGTACTTAATTTTATAATTAAGTGCGAAGGTTGCAATATGCTCTATCAGTTCATTGAGCTGCAAGCTGGTTGCAGAGGTAGGGTCATTTACCCAACCATGATTGCTTTGTTCAAGGTTTGCAAGACAGTCATGATACAGGGTTTCGCAGAGAAATTTAAGCTGCGCGATATCATGTCTTTTCGGTGAGTATTCATCCATAACGCATCCCCTTCTTAGTGGTTTAGACTAACCGAACACCTTTCGGGATGGATACAACAAACGACCTGGAACTTGCCCGCGACTCCTGATGATTTAACTATAATCTACTCTAAAAAAGATTTCATCGTCATATCACGAAAAATTACAATTATGCAAAATTATGACGCAGTCCCATTTTTACATTTTAACAGATAAATGCCGGTATTCGAAATGGAACAACTTCTTTATTCTCGGCCAATCATCACGTTATCTTGTTTAGGTTTAGCAACGAAAGGCGACAACCGACTCTGTGAACGAAAACTAGGAATAGTCTTAATATTTATTTAAGTAAATAAGGGTTCATGACGTTTTTTAAGAATAGCCTTTAGACTCACAAGGATTATATCGCTTATTTAAACAAGAGAAAATAAACGAAATCGCAATAAGCGCTTTTTATGATTTTTTTCCAGAAAAAAGGCCGCTTGCGCGGCCTTATCTTTAGGAATGTATCAATGATGCTCAACTGAGTGGCTATGTTCAACATCTTCGTTCTTGCGGCTAAAGCGGCGGCGGACCACCACAAAGAACACCGGAACAAAGAAGATAGCCAATACGGTTGCTGTGACCATCCCGCCCATTACGCCAGTACCGACGGCGTTCTGCGCGCCACTCCCTGCACCGGAGCTGATAACCAGTGGCATTACGCCGAGGATAAAGGCTAACGATGTCATCAGAATCGGACGTAAACGCATACGAACTGCGTCCAGCGTCGCTTCTACCAGGCCTTTACCTTCTTTATCCATCAAGTCTTTGGCGAATTCGACGATCAATATCGCGTTCTTCGCCGACAACCCAATGGTTGTGAGCAGGCCCACCTGGAAGTAAACGTCGTTGGTCAAACCACGGAATGTTGCCGCCAGCAGCGCACCGATAACCCCCAGTGGAACGACCAGCATAACGGAGAACGGAATTGACCAGCTCTCGTACAATGCCGCCAGACACAGGAAGACGACGATCAGTGAAATCGCATACAGGGCAGGTGCCTGGTTACCGGACAGCCGTTCCTGGTAGGACATGCCCGTCCAGTCATAGCCGATACCGGATGGCAGTTTGCTGGCCAGTTGCTCCATCATTGCCATCGCTTCACCGGTACTTTTACCCGGTGCGGCCTGGCCCAGGATTTCCATGGAAGGCAGACCGTTATAGCGTTCCAGACGCGGAGAACCATATTCCCAACGTGAGGAAGAGAACGCAGAGAACGGCACCATTTGTCCATCGCTACCGCGGACATACCAGTTTCCAATATCTTCCGGCAACATACGGTATTTGGCTTCAGACATGACGTAAACTTTCTTCACACGACCACGGTCGATGAAGTCGTTAACGTAGCTTCCGCCCCATGCAGCGCCCAGCGTTGTATTAATGTCACTAATGGAAACACCCAGAGCCTGCGCTTTTTCCTGATCGATATCGATCTTGAATTGCGGAGTATCTTCCAGACCGTTAGGACGTACGCCTACCAACAGATCTGGATGTTTCGCGACTTCACCAAACAGTTGGTTACGCGCCTGAGTCAATTTTTCATGGCCCAGACCAGCCTGGTCAATCAACTGGAAGTCGAAACCCGTCGCGGTGCCAAGTTCTACGATTGCTGGCAGGTTAAAGGCGAATACCATGGCGTCTTTAATCTGCGAGAATGCACCCATCGCACGTTGAGTAATGGCCTCAACTTTGTTCTCTTCGCCCGGACGTTCACTCCAGTCTTTCAACGAGACGAACGCGATACCGGTGTTCTGACCACGACCCGCAAAGCCGAAGCCGTTAACGGCAAACACCGATTCAACGTTCGCTTTTTCTTTAGTCAGATAGTAATCCGTCATTTCGTCCAGCACCTTCTGGGTACGCTCTTGCGTTGCACCCGCTGGCAGCTGAGCCATTGACAGGAATACCCCCTGGTCTTCATCCGGCAAGAACGAACTTGGCAGACGAACGAACAGATAGGCCATGCCCACGACGATGATCAGATACAGCGCCAGATAACGACCGGTGCTGCGCAGAATACCGCCTACGCTGTCGGTATAGTGGTGCGTGCTCTTATCGAACATGCGGTTGAACCAACCGAAGAAGCCCGTTTTGCCTTCACCGTGATCGCCTTTAGCAATCGGTTTAAGCATTGTTGCACACAGGGCAGGGGTCAGAATCAACGCCACCAGTACAGACAACGCCATTGCGGAAACAATGGTGATGGAGAACTGACGGTAAATCGCACCGGTAGAACCCCCGAAGAAGGCCATTGGGATAAATACCGCTGACAGTACCATCGCGATACCCACCAATGCGCCCTGAATCTGGCCCATTGATTTACGCGTTGCTTCTTTCGGTGGTAGCCCTTCTTCGGCCATGACACGTTCAACGTTCTCGACCACAACGATGGCGTCATCCACCAACAGGCCGATGGCGAGCACCATCCCGAACATCGTCAACGTGTTTATCGAGAAGCCGAAAATCGCAAGGACGGCAAACGTACCCAATAGCACCACCGGCACGGCGATAGTCGGAATCAACGTCGCGCGGAAGTTCTGCAGGAACAGATACATGACCAGGAATACGAGGATGATTGCTTCCGCCAGCGTTTTCACTACTTCGTGAATAGAGATTTTCACGAATGGCGTAGTGTCATACGGGTAAACGATCTTCAGGCCTGACGGGAAGAAGGGTTCCATCTTCTTCAGCTCTTCGCGGATAGCGTTCGCGGTGTCGAGGGCGTTAGCGCCTGTCGCCAGCTTGATACCCAGACCAGACGCAGGTTTGCCGTTGAACTTCGCAATGATGTCGTAGTTCTCGCCACCCAGTTCGACTTTCGCGACGTCACGCAGACGTACCTGAGAGCCATCCTGGTTCACTTTCAGCAGAATTTTGCCGAACTCATCTGCGGAGGTCAGACGGGTTTGCGCGATGATCGACGCGTTAAGCTGCTGGCCTTTCACTGGCGGCGTACCGCCTAACTGACCGGCCGCAACCTGGGCGTTCTGCGCTTTAATGGCGCTGATCACATCAACTGGCGTCAGTTGGAAGTTGTTCAGTTTATTCGGATCCATCCAGATACGCATCGCGTACTGGGAACCGAACAGCTGCACGTCGCCCACACCTGAAGTACGGCTGATCGCATCCTTCATGTTGGCGCCAACGTAGTCGGAAATATCCTCCTGCGTCATGGTGCCGTTGGTGTTGATAACACCGACAACCATCAGGAAGCTGCTGGATGACTTCTCAACGCTAACCCCTTGCTGCTGTACTTCCTGAGGCAGCAACGGCATGGCCAGCTGCAGTTTGTTCTGCACCTGTACCTGCGCGATATCCGCATCAGTACCAGACTGGAAGGTCAGGGTGATCTGCACGGTACCCGTGGAGTCACTGTTTGAGGACATGTACATCAGGTTATCGATACCGTTCATGTTCTGTTCGATAACCTGCGTAACAGTATCCTGTACTGTTTTGGCATCAGCGCCAGGGTAGGTCGCGGAGATCGTCACTGCCGGCGGTGCAATAGTCGGATATTGCGCTACCGGCAATTTGAGGATCGCGAGCCCCCCTGCCAACATGATGATAATGGCGATCACCCACGCAAATATGGGGCGATCGATAAAGAAATTAGGCATGTCTTAACGGCTCCTGTTTAAGTTAAGACTTGGACTGTTCAGGCTGGCTACCGCTTGCGGCTGGCTGGTTATTATCCGCGGTGACTTCCTGCGCTTTAACCTGAGCGCCAGGACGAACTTTCTGCAGCCCACTTACAATCACACGGTCGCCTGGCTTAAGTCCTTCAGTGACTAACCATTTGTCGCCAATTGCTTGTGCTGCCACAATTTGACGCGTTTCAACTTTGTCATCAGCACCGATAACTAATGCACTGGCATCGCCACGCGGTGTGCGGGTAACGCCTTGCTGTGGAACCAGTAACGCCGTTGGGTTTGTCCCTTCTTCCAGACGCGCACGGACGAACATGCCCGGCAGTAGGGTGTGATCCGGGTTCGGGAAGATTGCGCGTAACGTAATTGACCCAGTGGTTTGATCAACCGTCACATCCGAAAACTCCAGCGTACCGGACTGCGGGAATTTAATACCGTCGCTGGTAACCAGTTCGACTTTTGCTTTACCGTTCTCTTGCTTCAGCGTGCCATTGGCCAACTCTTGTTTCAGGCGCAGGAAATCGTTACTTGACTGCGTCACATCGACATAGATGGGATCCAACTGCTGAACGGTCGCCAGTGCGGTCGCCTGACCGTTTTGCACCAGTGCACCTTCAGTAACAGATGACTTACCAATGCGGCCGCTGATTGGCGACGTGACTTTGGTATAGGCCAGGTTGATACGTGCGGTTTCTACTGCGGCTTTCGCAGCGACAACAGCAGCGTTCGCCTGTTGTGCATCTGCCTGCGCGCTATCGTAGTCCTGTTGACTGATGTACTTCGTACCTAACAGTTTCTGATAACGTTTAACCGTCAGCTGAGCGATATTTGCCGCTGCTTGTGCTTTGGCCAGATCGCCTTTCGCACTTTCGTACGCGGCCTGGTAAGTAGCAGGATCAATCTGATAGAGAGACACACCTGCTTCAATGTCGCCGCCTTCGGTAAAGTTACGCTTCAGGATAATACCGCTGACCTGAGGGCGAACTTCCGCAATGCGAAACGCACTGGTGCGACCTGGGAGTTCAGTTGTGATCTGTAGAGGTTCAGTTTTGAGCGTCACAACTCCAACTTCTGGCATCTGCTGGCCCCCTTGTTGGGCCTGTTTGTCGTCACATCCTGTTAGCGCTAAGCTGCCTGAGAGCATCAGAACGACTGCCAGAGGCGTTAACCCTCTGTTTTTGTTCATATGTAAACCTCGAGTGTCCGATTTCAAATTGATCAATGGCTTAAAGCCCATAAACCCATTGCTGCGTTTATATTATCGTCGTGCTATGGTACATACATTCACAAATGTATGTAAATCTAACGCCTGTAAATTCACTGACATATGGCACGAAAAACCAAACAACAAGCACAGGAAACACGGCAGCACATTCTGGATGTTGCTCTGCGTTTGTTTTCGCAGCAAGGGGTATCATCCACCTCGCTTGCGGAGATCGCAAAAGCCGCTGGTGTAACGCGCGGTGCTATCTATTGGCATTTCAAAAATAAGTCGGATTTATTCAGTGAAATCTGGGAGCTAGCAAAACCTAACATTGATGAGTTAGAAACTGAGTATCAGGCAAAATTCCCCGACGATCCACTATCAGTATTAAGAGAAATTTTAATTTACGTTCTTGAAACTACCGTAACAGAAGAACGCCGACGTTTATTGATGGAGATTATATTCCACAAATGCGAATTTGTCGGGGAAATAGCATCAGTTCAGTTAGTCGAACGTAGCCTGTGCCTGGAAAACTATGACCGTATAGAAAAAACGTTACGCCACTGTATGGATGTCAACATGCTGCCGGAAAACCTGAACACACGTCGTGTTGCGGTGTTAATGCGTAGCTATATTTCCGGAATCATGGAGAACTGGTTATTTGCCCCCGAATCATTTGATCTGAAAAATGAGGCTCGCCACTACGTGGCGGTGTTGCTGGAGATGTGCCTGCTTTGTCCAACCTTGCGCCTGCAGACAGGGGAGACACGCTAACTTACCATTTCTGCACCAGGAATTCTCCTGGTCATTTTGCCTCCTGCTATTCTGCTGGTCACAGCCGTGATATTCTTGCCGCTTGACTATTTCCGGTCACTTTCCCGGTTCAGAAACATTCATTCTCATGACTATGTTGCAGCTCTATAAACGTTCACAGCATGTAATTGCTATTAGCATTCTTTTCTTCATTCTATTGCTATCCTGCCAGTCATCTGCATTTGCGCGGGCGCAACAGAGTGGTGAACTGCCGACGAAAGCGGATATCCAGAGCCAGTTAGACACGCTGAGTAAACAAAAAGATCTCTCCGCGCAGGATAAGCTGGTCCAACAGGATCTCATCGATACCATCGCCACGCTGGATAAAATCGATCGCGTGAAAGATGAGACCGTACAGCTTCGCCAGAAAGTGGCCCAGGCGCCGGAGAAAATGCGCCAGGCAACGGATGCGCTAAATTCGCTCAGCGATGTCGATAATGATGACGAAACGCGGAAAACGCTGAGTACGCTCTCTCTGCGCCAGCTTGAATCTCGTGTCGCCCAGGTGCTGGACGATCTGCAAAGCGCGCAAAACGACCTTGCAGCCTACAACAGTCAGTTGGTCTCGCTGCAAACGCAGCCAGAGCGCGTGCAAAATGCGATGTACACCGCATCACAGCAAATGCAGCAAATCCGTAATCGCCTGGATGGAACTAATGTGGGTGAGGCGGCATTACGCCCCAGCCAACAGGTGTTGCTGCAGGCGCAGCAAGCGTTGCTGAGCGCGCAGATCGATCAACAGCGTAAAAGTCTGGAAGGCAACACTGTTTTGCAGGATACCTTGCAGAAACAGCGTGATTATGTAACGGCGAATACGAATCGTCTCGAACACCAGCTTCAGTTGCTGCAGGAAGCGGTGAACAGCAAACGTCTGACGCTAACCGAAAAGACGGCGCAGGAAGCGGTAACGCCAGACGAAGCGGCCCGTATCCAGACCAACCCGCTAGTTAAGCAAGAACTTGATATTAACCATCAGCTCAGCCAGCGTCTGATTGCCGCGACTGAAAACGGCAACAGCCTGATGCAGCAAAATATCAAAGTCAAAAACTGGCTTGACCGCGCGCTGCAATCCGAACGTAACATTAAAGAGCAGATTGCCGTTCTGAAAGGCAGTCTGCTGCTGTCGCGTATTCTGTATCAGCAACAACAAACGCTGCCGTCGGCGGATGAACTTGCCGATATGACCAACCGGATCGCCGACTTGCGTCTGGAGCAGTTCGAAGTCAACCAGCAGCGCGACGCGCTGTTCCAGAATGATGCGTTTGTCGCCAAACTGGAAGAAGGGCACAGCAACGAAGTTAACGGCGAAGTCCATGATGCCTTACTGCAGGTTGTGGATATGCGCCGTGAACTGTTGGATCAGCTCAATAAGCAACTGGGCAACCAACTGATGATGGCGATTAATCTGCAAATTAATCAGCAGCAGTTAATGAGCGTGTCGAAAAACCTGAAAGGGATCCTCACGCAGCAGATTTTCTGGGTTAACAGTAACCGTCCGATGGACTGGGACTGGATCAAAGCTTTCCCGCAAACGCTTAAAGACCAGTTTAAGTCGATGAAAATCACGGTGAACTGGGAAAAAGCGTGGCCCGCAGTGTTTATTGCGTTTCTGGCGGGATTGCCGCTGCTGCTCATTGCCGGGCTCATCCGCTGGCGTCTTAAATGGTTGAAAGAGTACCAGGCGAAATTAGCCGCCGCGGTAGGTAACCTGCGTAATGACAGTCAGCTCAACACGCCAAAAGCGATTCTGATCGATCTCATCAGAGCCTTGCCGGCGTGCCTGATTATCCTCGCGGTAGGTCTGATTCTGTTGACTATGCAGTTGAATATCAGCGACCTGCTGTGGGCGTTCAGCAAGAAGATGACCGTCTTCTGGCTGGTGTTTGGTTTATGCTGGAAGGTGCTGGAAAAAGATGGCGTGGCGATTCGTCATTTTGGCATGCCTGCGAAACAGACCAGCCACTGGCGTCGCCAGATTGTGCGCATCAGCCTCGCGCTGTTGCCGTTAAACTTCTGGTCGGTTATTGCTGAGCTGTCGCCGCTCAACCTGATGGACGATGTGCTGGGTCAGGTGGTCATTTTCCTCAACCTGCTGCTGATCGCCTTCCTGGTATGGCCAATGTGCCGCGAAAGCTGGCGCGATAAAGAGTCGCATGGTCTGCGTCTGGTGACGATTACCGTGCTGTCGATTATCCCGATAGCATTAATGGTGCTGACGGCAACCGGCTATTTCTACACCACGCTGCGCCTGGCGGGACGCTGGATTGAAACGGTTTATCTGGTCATTCTCTGGAACCTACTGTACCAGACCGTGCTGCGTGGATTAAGCGTCGCGGCGCGTCGTATCGCCTGGCGTCGCGCGCTGGCGCGTCGTCAGAACCTGGTGAAAGAAGGGGCGGAGGGCGCAGAGCCGCAGGAAGAGCCGACCATCGCGCTGGAGCAGGTAAACCAGCAAACGCTGCGTATCACCATGCTGGTGATGGTGGCTCTGTTTGGTGTTCTGTTCTGGGCCATTTGGTCTGATCTGATCACCGTGTTCAGCTATCTCGACAGCATTACGCTCTGGCATTACAACGGTACCGAAGCGGGTGCGGCAGTGGTGAAAGACGTCACCATGGGTAGCCTGTTGTTTGCCATTATTGCCTCGATGGTGGCGTGGGCGTTGATCCGCAACTTACCCGGCCTGCTGGAAGTGCTGGTACTGTCGCGACTCAAAATGCGCCAGGGGGCATCGTACGCGATCACCACGATCCTCAACTACGCGATCATCGCTATCGGTGCGATGACGGTCTTCGGATCGCTCGGTGTTTCGTGGGATAAGCTACAGTGGCTGGCAGCAGCCCTGTCGGTTGGTCTTGGTTTTGGTTTGCAGGAAATCTTCGGTAACTTTGTTTCGGGTCTGATTATTCTGTTTGAACGCCCGGTGCGTATTGGCGATACCGTGACTATCGGTACGTTCTCAGGAACGGTCAGCAAGATCCGTATCCGTGCCACCACCATTACCGACTTCGATCGCAAAGAGGTGATCATCCCGAACAAAGCATTCGTGACGGAGCGTTTGATCAACTGGTCGCTCTCCGATACGACCACGCGTCTGGTGATCCGCATTGGCGTGGCCTATGGTTCGGATCTGGACAAAGTGAAGAAAGTGCTGCTGCAGGCGGCGATGGAGCACCCGAAAGTAATGCACGATCCGGAGCCTGCGGTGTTCTTTACCGCCTTCGGCGCCAGCACGCTGGATCATGAGCTGCGTTTATACGTGCGCGAACTGCGCGATCGTAGCCATACGGTTGATGAACTTAACCGTGCGGTCGATCGTTTGTGCCGTGAAAACGACATTGATATTGCCTTTAACCAGCTCGAAGTGCACCTGCATAATGCGAAAGGTGACACCGTGACCGAGGTTAAGCGTGACATCATCAAAGGCGACGATCCGACGCCTTCTGTAGGTTAAGTTGCAATCAGGGTGGCAAATATGCCGCCCTGATTGCATTTAGTGCGTCAGCGCGACCAGTTCTTCCTGCGTCAGGCCCGTAAGGTGCGTAATCAGATCCGGTTCCAGGCCGCGGGCGAGCATTTTTTGTGCGATATTACGCGCTTCAACCTGCCGACCTTCTTCTAACCCTTTTTCCAGACCTTGCTGCATGCCTTCTGCTCTACCTTTTTCTTCCAACCATTCGGCAATTGTCATCAGCTGTTCCTTGTACTGTGGCGCACTCCGCGCCAGTTGGCGGACAAGTACGCCGGGTTCCGTGGTATTTCCTGCTTTAAGCATGTAATTAATCAAAACGTCGATTTGATATTCTGTCAGATGCTCTTGCGTTAAGAGCGTAATGAGTTGATCCAATAATTCGCTCAGATCCCGTCGACGAATATGTTTTTGCAGGAGTTCCAGCATCGCTACCCGTTGATGCTGCAGGATCTGATTATCTGGCATTACGGTCAGGTCTACCAGTGCAAATTCATTGCCATAAAGCGCTTTCGCAAGCTTTGGCTCGCTAAACAGGTGATGCCAGTTAAGGGTATAGGGCCACGGACTTTCCGTGCCATGGTAAAACAGGACAGGGACAACCAGAGGTAGCGTTTTATGCCCGGCGTTAAGGTGATTCTGCATGGCGGCAATAGCGTAGCGCATCAGGCGAAAGGCCATGAATTTATCGGGTTTGCTCTGATGTTCAATCAGCGCGTAAACGTAGCCGGGTCCATGTTTTGTTTGTAGGGAATAGAGGATATCTGAATAGCAGGTGCGTAAATCGTCCTCAATAAAGCTGCCTGATTCCAGCGTTAATGTCGCCATATCGCATATATTGAGAAATGCTTCAGGCAAATGGATTTGCAAAAAATCTCGGGCGACCTCTTTTTGCGTCAGCATTTGCCGAAAGACCGCATCGTGCGGTGTGGTGGGGAGTCGTTCCATGATCGGTCCGTTATCGTCGTTATGTTGCGACGACTCTGACACCGAAGCCAATGGCAGACCAGAGGGCAATTAATCAGTTTGCGAGGAGTCTTCCGCCGTTTTAAGTTTGTTTTCATAATCATGCATAACGATCTCCAGCGCGCGTAGCACTGTGCGCGCTGGTAGTTGATTCTCTTCAAGTAAAACAATCAAATCGACGGCCAGTTTGACCTCGTCCGGGGCGTTCTCTAATGACATAAATTCTCCGGGGATTAACGGGTTAAACGCGCCAGCACGTTTTCTATTCTTGCCAGCGCATGACGGCAGCGCGCCAGTCGTGCTTCGAACGCCTCGACTTCTCGGTGCAGCTTTTGCTGCTCCTCAAACCCCGAGGCCTGAGCTAATCGCTCTTTACGTTCACGTGTCATCTCAACCAGACGCCGTTCAAATTCCTGATGCTGAACGCGTTTACGCTGCCAGCGGGCAAGACCCGGCGAGGCGCTGTCCCACTCGCG
Source organism: Citrobacter sp. MGH100 (assembly GCF_001034465.1). Lineage (NCBI taxonomy): Bacteria > Pseudomonadati > Pseudomonadota > Gammaproteobacteria > Enterobacterales > Enterobacteriaceae > Citrobacter > Citrobacter sp. MGH100. Next base: position 2,243,845 of record NZ_KQ089800.1, on the reverse strand, counting down.
GAGCGACCAACTGGCGGTTTCACGCGAAATCGCCTCTAACTGTGAGGCAAGGTGTTCCGCCAGCCAGCTAATTTGTGGTAGTTGTTGCTGTTCGACTGCACGGCGCAAGGCGGCGAGATTATCTTCAGCTTCATCCAGACAGGCCTGCAGCAACGTGCTGCGCGTGTGAAACAGATGCCTGTCAAAGCGGGCGCTCAGCGTGGCGTGATGCGCCAACGGAGCACACTGCTGCCGCAGGCGGTTAAGCTGGTTTTCAAGCGTCTGTAGCAGCATGACGGTTTTCACGACAACACTCCGATGAAAATGAGAACTGTTATGCTAAAGTAGCGATTCTCTGTGTTAAGTACTGATATTATGCAACGCATTATTCTAATCATCATTGGCTGGATAGCGGTAGTGTTAGGCACGCTGGGCGTTGTATTGCCGTTGCTGCCCACGACGCCATTTATCCTGCTGGCCGCCTGGTGTTTTGCCCGCTCATCGCCGCGTTTTCACGACTGGTTGCTTTACCGTTCGTGGTTCGGTGGGTATCTGCGTCACTGGCAAAAACACCGAGCGATGCCGCCGGGAGCAAAACCGCGCGCGATTTTGTTGATTCTGGTGACGTTTGCTATTTCCCTCTGGCTGGTCAATATGATGTGGGTGCGCGGCCTGTTGCTGGTTATTCTCGCCTGTTTACTGATTTTTATGTGGCGGATCCCGGTGATTGATGAAAAACAACAAAAGCAGTAAAGCGCAATAATCGCTGTTGCAATTGTCTCTCGCAGCCAGTAAATTCGACCGTTTTCGAGCACAGGCGCAGATGGTCAAAGGTTAACCAAGTGTAACCCTGGCCCTAATATAGACACAAAATCATTCAAGATACGTCGAGGATGAAGTGTATAGTGCGCCGTGAAGTAATACTGTATCAATCAGGCACAAACTTATGACCGCGACTGCACAGCAGCTTGAGTTTCTCAAAAATAGCATCAAAAGCATCCACGATTACCCAAAACCGGGCATTCTTTTCCGTGATGTCACCAGTTTACTGGAAGATCCGAAAGCCTACGCCCTTAGCATTGAATTGCTGGTTGAACGCTATAAAGATGCGGGTATCACTAAAGTGGTTGGCACCGAAGCGCGTGGCTTCCTGTTTGGCGCGCCGGTAGCGTTGGGTCTGGGCGTCGGCTTTGTTCCGGTACGTAAACCGCGTAAGCTTCCGCGTGAAGTGATTGCTGAGAGCTATGAGCTGGAATACGGCACCGATCAGCTGGAAATTCACGTTGATGCCATCAAACCGGGCGATAAAGTCCTGGTTGTGGACGACCTGCTGGCAACCGGCGGCACGATTGAAGCGACCGTGAAGTTGATCCGCCGTCTGGGTGGCGAAGTAACCGATGCTGCCTTTATCATTAACCTGTTTGATCTGGGCGGCGAACAGCGCCTGGAAAAACAGGGGCTGACCTGTTATAGCCTGGTGCCTTTTCCAGGGCACTAATCAGTTAAGCAGTACCTGACGACACAACCTCGCCGTTGCTGCGAGGTTGTGTTAGCATTACCCTCCTGTGAATCCACCCTCCAGCCTTTCAGAGCCTGCCAATGAGTTATCAGGTCTTAGCCCGAAAATGGCGCCCACAAACCTTTGCTGACGTCGTCGGCCAGGAACATGTGCTGACGGCACTGGCGAACGGCTTGTCGTTAGGGCGTATTCATCATGCTTATTTGTTTTCCGGCACCCGTGGCGTCGGAAAAACCTCTATCGCCCGTTTGCTGGCGAAGGGATTAAACTGTGAAACCGGCATCACCGCTACGCCGTGCGGCGTGTGCGATAACTGTCGGGAAATTGAGCTGGGGCGTTTTGTCGATTTGATTGAAATCGATGCCGCCTCACGCACCAAAGTCGAAGACACACGCGATCTGCTGGATAACGTCCAGTACGCGCCTGCGCGCGGCCGTTTTAAGGTCTATTTGATCGACGAAGTGCACATGCTGTCGCGGCACAGTTTTAACGCCCTGCTGAAAACGCTCGAAGAGCCGCCCGCGCACGTCAAGTTCCTGCTGGCGACCACCGATCCGCAGAAGCTGCCGGTGACCATTCTGTCGCGCTGTCTGCAATTCCACCTTAAAGCGCTGGATGTCGAACAGATTCGCCATCAGCTTGAGCATATTCTCAAAGAAGAGCATATCGCTCATGAACCACGCGCGCTGCAACTGCTGGCCCGCGCCGCGGACGGCAGCCTGCGCGATGCGCTGAGTTTGACCGATCAGGCGATCGCCAGCGGCGATGGTCAGGTCTCGACCGGCGCGGTCAGCACCATGCTCGGCACGCTGGACGACGACCAGGCGCTCTCGCTTGTTGAAGCAGTTGTGGCCGCCGACGGCGAACGCGTGATGACATTGGTGAACGACGCCGCCGCGCGCGGTATTGAGTGGGAAGCGCTGCTGGTTGAGATGTCGGCTTTGCTGCATCGTATAGCCATGGTTCAGCTTTCACCTGCCGCGCTCGGCAGCGATATGGCCGCCATTGAACAGCGTATGCGTGAACTGGCGCGAATCGTCCCGCCAACCGATGTGCAGCTTTACTACCAGACCCTGTTAATCGGGCGCAAAGAACTGCCGTATGCGCCGGACAGGCGAATGGGCGTCGAAATGACACTGCTGCGTGCGCTGGCTTTTCATCCGCGCATGCCGCTTCCGGAACCTGAAGTCCCGCGCCAGTCGTTTGCCCCGGTCGCACCCACAGCGGTGATGACCCCGACGCAGGTGCCACAGCAACAGCCTGCGCCAGCGCAACAAAATGTGCCGCTCTCCGACGCCACCAGCCAGGTGCTGGCGGCACGCAGCCAGTTGCAACGCGCTCAGGGAGCAACCAAACCAAAAAAGAGTGAACCGGCAGCCGCTTCCCGCGCGCGGCCGGTGAATAATGCTGCGCTGGAAAGACTGGCTTCGGTGTCGGAACGTGTTCAGGCGCGTCCGGCAGTCTCTGCGCTGGAAAAAGCACCGGCGAAGAAAGAAGCGTATCGCTGGAAAGCGACCAATCCTGTTGCAGAAGTCAAAGAAGTCATCGCCACGCCGAAAGCGCTGAAAAAAGCGCTTGAGCATGAAAAAACGCCGGAACTGGCGGCAAAGCTTGCGGCTGAAGCCATTGAACGCGACCCGTGGGCCGCCCAGGTGAGCCAGCTCTCGCTGCCTAAACTGGTGGAGCAGGTGGCGCTTAATGCCTGGAAAGAAGAGAATGGCAACGTGGTTTGCCTGCACCTGCGTTCCACGCAGCGACACCTTAATTCCAGCGGCGCGCAGCAAAAACTGGCCGAAGCATTGAGTACCTTAACAGGGTCAACGGTTGAATTGACCATCGTTGAAGATGATAATCCCGCGGTGCGCACGCCGCTGGAGTGGCGTCAGGCTATTTATGAAGAGAAGCTCGCGCAGGCGCGTGAGTCGATTATTGCGGATAATAACATCCAGACGCTGCGTCGTTTTTTCGATGCGGAGCTGGACGAAGAAAGTATTCGCCCCATTTGATCGTCAGCCTAATGGTTTGACGGTCGTCATCCCTTAACGTGATTGAGAGAGAAGCCTATGTTTGGTAAAGGCGGTCTGGGTAACCTGATGAAACAGGCCCAGCAGATGCAAGAAAAAATGCAGCAGATGCAGGAAGAAGTCGCCAAGCTGGAAGTGACCGGCGAATCTGGCGCGGGTCTGGTAAAAGTGACCATCAACGGCGCGCATAACTGCCGTCGCGTGGAGATCGATCCAAGCCTGTTGGAAGATGACAAAGAGATGCTGGAAGACCTGGTTGCTGCGGCATTCAACGACGCGGCGCGTCGTATTGAAGAGACGCAGAAAGAGAAGATGGCTTCTGTTTCCTCCGGAATGCAGCTGCCGCCTGGCTTTAAGATGCCGTTCTGATGCAAACCAGCCCGCTGTTAACTCAGCTTATGGAAGCACTGCGCTGTCTGCCGGGCGTTGGCCCGAAGTCGGCGCAGCGCATGGCGTTCACGCTACTTCAGCGCGATCGCAGCGGCGGGATGCGTCTGGCACAGGCGTTAACGAAGGCGATGTCGGAAATCGGCCACTGTGCCGATTGCCGCACCTTCACAGAGCAGGACGTCTGCAACATCTGCTCGAACCCGCGTCGCCAGGAAAACGGTCAGATTTGCGTGGTGGAGAGTCCGGCGGACATCTACGCCATTGAGCAAACCGGGCAATTTTCCGGACGTTACTTCGTGCTGATGGGACACCTGTCGCCGCTGGACGGTATCGGGCCTGATGATATCGGGCTGGATCGTCTCGAACAGCGGCTGGCGTCTGAGCAAATCAACGAACTGATCCTCGCGACCAATCCCACGGTCGAAGGAGAGGCGACCGCCAACTATATTGCTGAGCTTTGCATGCAATATGGCGTTGAAGCCAGCCGTATCGCCCATGGCGTTCCGGTAGGCGGCGAGCTGGAAATGGTCGATGGCACCACGCTGTCGCACTCACTGGCAGGACGACACAAGATTAAATTCTGAACAAACGGAGGCCGCGACGGCGGCTTCCGCTTGAAATCCTTCCCGCTTGTCCCCATTTCACCCTCAACGTGTTTTTACCATTGAAAATGGCATTGTTGAGGTAGATCTACATGAAAGGACAAGAAACTCGTGGTTTTCAGTCAGAAGTAAAACAGCTTCTGCACCTGATGATCCATTCTCTGTATTCCAATAAAGAAATCTTCCTGCGTGAGCTTATCTCTAACGCCTCGGATGCGGCAGACAAGCTGCGTTTCCGCGCACTGTCTAACCCGGACCTGTATGAAGGTGACGGTGAGCTGCGTGTGCGTGTTTCCTTCGATAAAGATAAGCGTACGTTGACTATTGCCGATAACGGCGTGGGGATGAACCGTGATGACGTTATCGATCATCTGGGGACCATTGCGAAATCCGGCACCAAATCTTTCCTCGAATCCATGGGTTCCGATCAGGCGAAAGACAGCCAGTTGATCGGCCAGTTCGGGGTTGGCTTCTACTCAGCCTTCATCGTGGCGGACAAAGTCACCGTGCGTACCCGTGCTGCGGGTGATAAACCGGAAAACGGCGTGTTCTGGGAGTCTGCGGGCGAGGGTGAGTACACCGTAGCCGACATCACCAAAGAAGACCGCGGTACCGAAATTACTCTGCATCTGCGCGAAGGCGAAGACGAGTTCCTCGATGACTGGCGCGTACGTTCCATCATCAGCAAATATTCCGACCATATTGCGCTGCCGGTCGAGATCGAAAAATCCGAAGAGAAAGACGGCGAGACCGTGGTTTCCTGGGAAAAGATCAACAAGGCGCAGGCGCTGTGGACGCGCAACAAGTCGGAAATCAAAGACGACGAGTACAACGAATTCTATAAGCATATCGCCCACGATTTCACCGATCCGCTGACCTGGAGCCACAACCGTGTGGAAGGTAAGCAGGAGTACACCAGCCTGCTGTATATCCCGTCGCAGGCGCCGTGGGATATGTGGAACCGCGATCACAAGCATGGTCTGAAACTGTACGTCCAGCGTGTATTCATCATGGACGACGCCGAGCAGTTCATGCCGAACTACCTGCGTTTTGTCCGCGGTCTGATAGATTCTAACGATCTGCCGCTGAACGTCTCCCGTGAGATCCTGCAGGACAGCACCGTCACCCGTAACCTGCGTAGCGCGCTGACCAAACGCGTACTGCAGATGCTGGAAAAACTGGCGAAAGACGACGCGGAAAAATACCAGACCTTCTGGAAACAGTTCGGTCTGGTGCTGAAAGAAGGCCCGGCGGAAGATCATGCCAACCAGGAAACTATCGCCAAACTGATGCGCTTCGCGTCTACGCACACTGACTCTTCCGCACAGACCGTATCTCTGGAAGACTACGTTGCGCGGATGAAAGAAGGGCAGGAGAAAATCTACTACATCACCGCAGACAGCTATGCGGCGGCGAAGAGCAGCCCGCACCTGGAACTGCTGCGTAAGAAAGGCATCGAAGTGTTGCTGCTTTCTGACCGCATCGATGAGTGGATGATGAACTACCTGACCGAGTTCGATGGCAAACCGTTCCAGTCCGTGGCGAAAGCCGACGAGTCTATCGACAAACTGGCGGATGAAGTTGACGAATCGGCAAAAGAAGCGGAAAAAGCGCTGACGCCGTTCGTTGAGCGCGTGAAAACGTTGCTGGGCGATCGCGTAAAAGAAGTGCGCCTGACTCACCGTCTGACCGACACACCGGCTATCGTCACCACGGATGCGGATGAAATGAGCACCCAGATGGCGAAACTGTTCGCCGCTGCGGGCCAGGCTGTGCCGGAAGTGAAATATATCTTTGAGCTGAACCCGGACCACGTGCTGGTAAAACGCACGGCGGATACCCAGGACGAAGCGCAGTTTAAAGAGTGGGTCGAACTGCTGCTGGATCAGGCGCTGTTTGCTGAGCGCGGCACGCTGGAAGATCCGAACCAGTTCATCCGTCGCATGAACCAGTTGCTGGTGTCCTGATACCCGTAATGTAATGCCGGATGGCGCTAGCGCTTATCCGGCCTACAGTATCTCGTAATAGTAGGCCGGATACGGTGTTTACACCGCCATCCGGCTTTTTTTCGCCTTCTGAACTCAATTTTCCATCATTAACCGTTTCAGCGCGGGTGGCTTCCTTGAGCCAATTGCGTGATGGTGGTATCGTTTAGCGCTTTTTAAAAAATATCGACAACCTTTAAGGGGATTTTCGTAATGCGTATCATTCTGCTTGGCGCTCCGGGCGCGGGTAAAGGAACTCAGGCTCAGTTCATCATGGAGAAGTATGGTATTCCGCAAATCTCCACCGGTGATATGCTGCGTGCCGCCGTGAAATCTGGCTCCGAGCTGGGCAAACAAGCGAAAGACATCATGGACGCCGGTAAGCTGGTGACTGATGAGCTGGTGATCGCGCTGGTAAAAGAGCGTATTGCTCAGGAAGACTGCCGTAATGGTTTCCTGCTCGATGGCTTCCCGCGTACTATTCCGCAGGCAGATGCCATGAAAGAAGCGGGTATCAACGTGGACTACGTTCTGGAATTCGACGTTCCGGACGAGCTGATCGTTGACCGTATTGTAGGTCGTCGCGTACACGCTGCTTCTGGCCGCGTTTACCACATCAAATTCAACCCGCCTAAGGTTGAAGGCAAAGACGACGTGACCGGCGAAGAGCTGACCACACGTAAAGACGATCAGGAAGAGACCGTACGCAAGCGCCTGGTGGAATACCATCAGATGACCGCGCCGCTGATCGGCTACTACTCTAAAGAAGCGCAGGCGGGTAACACCAAATACGCGAAAGTTGACGGCACTCAGGCCGTGGCTGACGTTCGCGCAGCGCTGGAAAAAATCCTCGGTTAATTTTTAACGCGGTTAATGCCAGATGGCGGTGGATACACCTTATCCGGCCTACGATTTTTTGTAGGCCTGATAAACGCAGCGCCATCAGGCAAATTCTCGTCTTACCTCTCACAGCAATTAGTTCTTCTTTACCGCTTTTCCGCTACAATTATCAACAATTTGAATCGATAAGAGGCGGTAATGCGTCAGACGAAAACCGGTATCCTGCTGGCAAACCTCGGCACTCCCGATGCCCCAACCCCCGAAGCCGTTAAGCGCTACCTGCGCCAGTTTTTAAGCGATCCACGCGTCGTCGATACGTCCCCCGCACTGTGGTGGCCGTTGCTGCGTGGTGTGATTTTGCCGCTGCGCGCGCCGCGTGTAGCAAAGCTGTACCAATCAATCTGGATGGAAGACGGTTCCCCGCTGATGGTCTACAGCAAGGCGCAACAGCAGGCGCTGGCACAACGTCTGCCTGATACGCCTGTTGCACTGGGGATGAGCTACGGTTCGCCGTCGCTCGAAAGCGCGGTCGATGAACTGCTGGCAAGCGGAGTAGAACACATGGTGGTGTTACCGCTGTACCCGCAATATTCCTGTTCGACAGTGGCGGCAGTCTGGGACGAGCTGGCGCGCATTTTAGCGCGTAAACGCGGTATTCCTGGCGTCTCATTTATTCGCGATTACGCTGATGACAGCAGCTACATTGATGCGCTGGCCAAGAGCGCCCGGGATTCATTCGCTCAACATGGCGAACCTGATTTACTGCTGCTCTCCTATCACGGCATTCCGCAGCGCTACGCCGATGAAGGCGATGACTACCCGCAGCGCTGTCGCGATACGACGCGTGAGCTGGTTTCAGCGCTTGGCCTGCCGCCGGAAAAAGTCATGATGACCTTCCAGTCTCGCTTTGGCCGCGAACCATGGCTGACACCGTATACCGACGAAACGCTAAAAATGCTGGCGGAGAAAGGAACCCGACATATCCAGGTTATGTGTCCGGGCTTCGCGGCTGATTGCCTCGAAACGCTGGAAGAGATAGCGGTGCAAAACCGGGAGATTTTCCTTGAAGCGGGTGGTAAGCAATATGAATATATTCCGGCGCTGAATGCCGCGCCGGAGCATATTGAAATGATGGTGAAACTGACCGAAGCCTACCGCTAAAGCTGTTGCTTAAAGAAATGCGCGCCGTCCTGCAGAGCTTCATCGGCGGTTTTCATCATCCGCGAATAGTGCAGGAAGGCGTGCAGCGTACCGGGATACATTTTGTACTGGCAGGGCTGCTGATGCGCCTGTAACGTCTGGAATAATAAGCGGCTATCGTCGATCAGCGGATCGAACTCCGCACCGGCGATAAAACACGGCGGTAGGTCGCGCGTCAGATCGTTATTAAACAGGCAATAGTACGGTGACTCACGATCGTCAGCGCTACGTAGGTACGCGTTTTCGTACATCTGCAGATCCTCGCGGGTTAAACCATCCCACGCTCCGCCCATCAGCCGTCGGCTTAGTGAATCCTGCAGGCCGTAAAGGCCATACCACAACAGCACGCCAGCGACTTTGCCGCAGGCAATGTTTTTATCTCGCAGCCACAACGCACTGGCGAGCGCCAGCATCGCTCCGGCGGAATCGCCGGCAAAACCTATCGTATTGATATTGAGGGAATAGTCGCCAGCATGTTGATGATAGTACTGGCAAACGGCGACGATCTCTTCGATGGCTTGTGGGTAGCGCGCTTCCGGCGACAGCGAATAGTCGATGCCGATCACCGTGCACTGGGTGTAATGCGCAAGTAAACGCATAATACGGTCATGGGTATCCAGATTACCGAGAATAAAACCGCCGCCGTGCAGGTAATACAGCGTGGCCTGGCTTTGGGGCTGCGGAGCGTAGATGCGTGTGGCAACGGGGCCGCACGCGGTAGAAATCACGCATTCGCGGGTATGCATCTGCGGGGCATCGGCATTCCACAGCTGCCGCTCATGAATGTAGTGTTGGCGCTGGGCCACAAAGTCATCGGCAGCGGGCCACGGTGGCAAATCGTCGCGATGAAAATTCACCACGCTTTTCATTTCATCCGAAATTTTGTCGAGTACGGGGATTTTGTTTTCCGGCTTCATAAAACGCTCCTTGTGAAGGTGAGTTATTGTAGAAATTAATCCCGGATAAACTGCGATCTCACCGTCCGATATTGAAACTCAGCGCCGCATCGCATGCGCAGCAGGGAATGTGCTACCATGCATCGCTCAGTTAACCACCCGTAAAATCGACCATGAAATTTCCCGGTAAACGTAAATCCAAACACTATTTCCCCGTCAGCGCGCGCGATCCGTTGCTGCAACAAATTCAGCCAGAAAATGAAACCAGCGCAGCCTGGGTTGTCGGTATCGACCAGACGCTGGTAGATATTGAAGCCAAAGTGGATGATGATTTTGTAAAACGTTATGGATTAAGCGCCGGGCACTCTCTGGTGATTGAAGATGATGTTGCGGAAGCGCTCTACCAGGAGCTGGTACGCGAAAACCTGATCACCCATCAGTTTGCAGGTGGCACCATCGGTAACACTATGCATAACTACTCCGTGCTGGCAGATGACCGTTCGGTACTGTTGGGGGTGATGTGCAGTAATATCGAAATTGGTAGCTACGCGTATCGCTATTTATGCAACACCTCCAGCCGCACCGATTTGAACTATCTACAGGGTGTAGATGGCCCTATTGGCCGCTGCTTTACGCTGATTGGTGAATCCGGCGAACGCACATTTGCCATCAGCCCCGGTCACATGAACCAACTGCGCGCGGATAGCATCCCTGAATCAGTCATTGCCGGGGCTTCCGCGCTGGTGCTGACCTCCTATCTGGTGCGCTGTAAGCCGGGCGAACCGATGCCGGAAGCGACCATGAAGGCGATTGAATTTGCCAAAAAGCACAACGTGCCGGTGGTACTGACGCTGGGGACCAAATTCGTTATTGCGGATAACCCGCAGTGGTGGCAGACATTCCTGAAAGAGAATGTCTCTATTCTGGCGATGAACGAAGAAGAAGCCGAAGCGCTGACCGGCGAGAACGATCCGCTGCTGGCGTCTGACAAGGCGCTGGACTGGGTGGATCTGGTGCTGTGTACTGCGGGTCCGGCAGGTCTGTATATGGCCGGCTTTACTGAAGAAGAGGCGAAACGCAAAACTCAGCATCCACTGCTGCCAGGGGCGATTGCCGAATTCAACCAGTACGAGTTTAGTCGCGCCATGCGCCATAAAGACTGTACTCATCCGCTGCGTGTGTATTCGCACATCGCACCGTATATGGGCGGGCCAGAAAAGATCATGAATACCAACGGTGCTGGCGACGGCGCACTGGCGGCATTGCTGCATGATATTACCGCTAACAGCTATCACCGCAGTAATGTGCCTAACTCCAGCAAGCACAAGTTCACCTGGCTGACCTATTCGTCATTAGCGCAGGTGTGTAAATATGCTAACCGCGTGAGTTATCAGGTGCTGAACCAGCATTCCCCGCGTCTGACGCGGGGTTTGCCGGAACGTGAAGACAGCCTCGAAGAGTCGTACTGGGATCGCTGAGTTCTTGCCCGATGGCGCTACGCTTATCGGGCCTACGCGTAGCAATATGTAGGCCGGATAAGGCGTTTTACGCCGCCATCCGGCACGTAACATTAACTGGCAGTAGCAACTTCACCGGCAGGCGGCGTTTCAATCAGCTCCAGCATGGTGCGGGCGATTTCACGCTCACCCATGACCACCTGATTGGCGCCACGCTCGGTAATGTATTCCACCTCATCGTCATAATGCGCGCGGGCGATAATCTCAATCGACGGGCACTTCTCACGAGCGGAAGCAACAATTTCACCCGCTTCATAGCCATTCGGAATGGTCAGCAACAGCCAGCGTGCGCAATCCAGATGCGCCAGATTCATAATCTCTTCGTTGGCGGCATTTCCCAGCACCGCGCGGATCCCGCGCTCGCGCAGTTCATCCACCCGGGTACGTGAGGTTTCGATAACCACCAGCGGGATCCCCGCAGCCATCAATTTCTCACCCAGCAGGCTGCCGACGCGACCAAAACCGACCAGCAGGGCGTGATTGCAGATATCCACCGGAATTTGCTTCTCTTCTTCGATGGCTTCTTCCAGCGTCTGCTCTTCCAGCGTTTCGGTTTTGGCGAGATATTTTTCTAACACCGCGAACAGCACCGGGTTGAGCATGATGGACAGGATTGCCCCTGCCAGCACCAGATTCTGTCCGGCCTGCGGCAGCAGGTTTAACGCCATTCCCAGACCCGCCAGGATAAAGGCAAACTCACCAATCTGTGCCAGGCTGGTGGCAATGGTGAGCGCCGTGCGTTGGGAGTGACCAAACATGCGCACCAGGAAATAAGCGGCAAGGGATTTACCAAAGATGATAATCGCCAGCGTACCCAGCACTGCCAGCGGCTGTTGGATCAGGACTAACGGATCGAACAGCATCCCGACGGAAACGAAGAACAGCACGGCGAACGCATCGCGCAGCGGCAGGGTGTCATGCGCCGCACGGTGGCTCAGTTCCGATTCATTCAACACCATACCAGCGAAGAATGCGCCCAGCGCAAAGGAGACATCGAACAGTTCCACTGCGCCAAAGGCGATACCTAAGGCGAGGGCGAGGACTGACAGAGTAAACAGTTCGCGTGAACCGGTTGCGGCGCTGCGGGCCATAATCCACGGTACCAGGCGACGCCCCACCAGCATCATAATCGCGATAAACGCCACGACCTTACCGATGGTAATCCCCATATCGACGGCGAGCGAGGCAAAGCCGACATCTTCTTTTTCCAGCATTCCGGCGACGGCTGGCAGGAGAACCAGCGTCAGCACCATCATCAAATCTTCGACAATCAGCCAGCCAATGGCGATTTGCCCGCGCTGACTGTCAATGAGCTGCCGTTCTTCAAGTGCACGCAGTAGCACTACGGTACTGGCGGTTGAAAGACACAGACCAAAGACGATACCGACCATCAGCGACCAGCCTAATACGGCTGAAAGCGCCATACCCAGCAGCGTTGCCACCGCTATCTGGGCAATCGCGCCGGGAATGGCGATAGACTTTACCGCCATCAAATCCTTCAGGGAAAAGTGCAGCCCGACGCCGAACATCAACAGGATCACGCCAAGCTCGGCCAGCTCAGGCGCAAGCTTAGTATCAGCAACAAAACCAGGTGTAAATGGACCGGCCAGAACGCCCGCTAACAGATATCCCACCAGAGGAGAAATACGTAGTTTATTGGCAATCATGCCTAATATAAAAGCGAGCACAAGGCCGCCGACAATGGTGGTGATAAGCGGGGTGGCGTGATGCATTCCGTCTCCTTTGGTTGCTGTGTTGATCCTGAAAACCCAAATTCCGAGTAATAGTTTATGACAATTTTGATGTTTATGTTGATGAATAATTATTGAATTTTGATGAAAACAGGATTTTAAAGGAAAAAAAGCACGGATCGGAAAACTACGGGGGGATGTTTGAGGCAAACGCTGATGGCCGCTGTAAGTGATGACGACCAAAGTTTACCTTTGGCCGTCAGAAAATCAGGCTTTATGTCGGTTATCAGGTAAGAATATGGTCAGTATCCCCAGAAGTGGCAGGAAAGCACATATTTTGTAGACCAAATCGATACTGGTATGGTCGGCAATCAGCCCTAACACCGCGGCTCCCAAGCCACCCATGCCGAAGGCAAAACCGAAAAATAGCCCAGAAACCATGCCGATACGCCCAGGAAGCAGCTCCTGTGCGTAGACCAGAATGGCAGAAAAGGCCGATGCGAGGATAAAACCAATGATCACGGTTAAAATCCCGGTCCATTCCAGCGTCGCGTAGGGTAAAACAAGGGTAAATGGCGCAACGCCGAGGATAGACCCCCAAATAACATATTTTCTGCCAATTTTATCGCCTAATGGTCCGCCAATCACCGTCCCGGCCGCGACGGCAAACAGGAAGGCAAACAGATGAAACTGGGCATTTTGTACCGATAATCCGAATTTTTGCATCAGATAAAAGGTGTAATAGCTGCTAATGCTCGCCATATAGAAGTATTTGGAGAAAATCAGCACCAGCAGAATGCTTACCGCCAGCACCACTTTATTACGCGGCAACGGATTAACGATAGCGACCTTCGGCTTTCCTTTACTCATCCGATGCTGCGCGGCATACCAACGGCTGATTTGTGCCAGGACGACAATCGCTAATAACGCAGCCAGCACAAACCAGGCCACATTACCCTTACCATATGGCGCGATGATGACAGCTGCCAGCAACGGCCCCAGAGAGCTACCGAAGTTGCCGCCAACCTGGAAAATCGACTGGGCGAGGCCGTGGCGACCGCCGGAGGCCATACGCGCCACACGGGACGATTCCGGGTGAAATACCGAAGAGCCGGTACCAACCAGCGCCGCGGCGAGCAGCACCATATGGAAGCTGCCGGCCATGGCCAGCAAAACAAGCCCGCTCAGCGTGAAGCACATCCCAATGGGCAGCGACCACGGCATCGGGTATTTGTCAGTCCAGTAACCCACCACCGGTTGCAGCAGCGAGGAAGCGAGCTGGAAGGTCAGGGTAATCATCCCTATCTGCATAAACGTCAGCGAGAACTCTGACTGCAATAGCGGATAAATCGCCAGGATCAGCGACTGAATCATATCGTTTAGCAAATGGGAGAGGCTGATCGCTCCTAAAATGCCAAATGAGGTGCGTGCTTTAGCAACCGACGCTGACGCGCCAGCCACAGGCTGGGTTGGTTCACTTATTGCCATAGAAAGTCACTTCTGTTTGGGTTGCGATTATGAGGGTAATCTATTTTGTTATTATTACCTGACTAACATACCTGCGGAAGGTGTTTGAAGGAAGTCTCATTTCTGAAAACATTTTCGACTATTATTTCATATCATTGTAATTTCAGTCGTTGATTTTGGCTCAGGGAGAGAAATATGAAGTTTTTAAAACGGGGCGTGGCGCTGGCGCTATTAGCCGCATTTGCGCTGGCAGGTCAGCCTGCACAGGCGTACGAAAAAGATAAAACCTATAAAATTACCATTCTGCATACCAACGATCATCACGGTCACTTCTGGCGTAGCGAATACGGAGAATATGGGCTGGCGGCGCAAAAAACGCTGGTGGACGGTATTCGTAAAGAGGTGGCTGAGGAAGGGGGCAGCGTACTGCTGCTTTCCGGCGGTGACATTAATACCGGCGTACCGGAGTCCGATCTGCAGGATGCGGAACCTGATTTTCGCGGGATGAACCTGATTGGCTATGACGCGATGGCGGTCGGTAACCACGAGTTTGATAATCCCATGACCGTACTGCGCCAGCAGGAAAAATGGTCCAAATTCCCGTTTCTCTCGGCCAATATTTATCAGAAAAGCACCGGCGAGCGTTTATTTAAGCCGTGGGCCATCTTTAAGCGCCAGGATTTAAAAATTGCCGTACTCGGTTTAACCACTGACGATACGGCGAAAATTGGCAACCCGGAGTTCTTCACCGATATTGAGTTTCGCAAACCTGCGGAAGAAGCAAAGCTGGTTATCCAGGAACTCAATATGAATGAAAAGCCAGACATCATTATCGCGACCACCCATATGGGGCATTATGACAACGGCAATCATGGCTCGAACGCCCCTGGCGATGTCGAAATGGCGCGTAGCCTGCCCACCGGGGCGCTGGCAATGATTGTCGGTGGCCACTCGCAGGATCCGGTGTGTATGGCTGCGGAAAACAAGAAGCAGGTGGATTACGTCCCGGGGACGCCGTGTGCGCCAGATAAGCAAAATGGGATCTGGATTGTACAGGCACACGAGTGGGGGAAATACGTGGGGCGGGCGGACTTTGAGTTCCGCAACGGCGAAATGAAAATGGTTAACTACCAGCTCATTCCAGTCAACCTGAAGAAAAAAGTGACCTGGGACAACGGTAAAAGTGAGCGCGTACTCTACACTCCGGAGATTGCTGAAAATCAGCAAATGCTTTCGCTGCTGACGCCGTTCCAGAATAAAGGTAAAGCTCAGCTCGACGTGAAAATCGGCAGCGTCAATGCGCGCCTCGAAGGCGACCGTAGCAAAGTCCGTTTCGTGCAAACCAATATGGGGCGCTTGCTGCTGGCTGCGCAAATGGCGCGAACCAGCGCTGATTTTGGCGTGATGAGCGGCGGCGGTATCCGTGACTCCATCGAAGGCGGCGATATCACCTATAAGAGCGTGCTGAAGGTACAGCCGTTTGGCAACATCGTGGTGTACGCCGATATGAGCGGGAAAGAAGTGATTGATTATCTGACCGCGGTGGCGCAAATGAAGCCGGACTCCGGAGCCTACCCGCAGTTTGCCAACGTCAGCTTTGTAGCGAAAGACGGCAAGCTTAACGATTTGAAAATCAAAGGCGAACCCGTTGACCCAGCCAAAACCTATCGTATGGCGACGCTGAGCTTCAACGCCACCGGCGGTGATGGCTATCCGCGCATTGATAACAAACCAGGCTATGTGAATACCGGGTTTATTGATGCGGAAGTGCTGAAGGAGTACGTGCAGAAGAACTCACCGCTGGATGCCAGTGCGTATGAGCCGAAGGGTGAGGTGAGCTGGCAGTAACAGGGCTATTTTGTTCGCCATTTTGAACACGGGCAGTGCTCGGAATCCTCACGTACTTCATGTACGCTCCGGTTCCTGCGCGCTGGCCGAGTCCAAACTGCCTTCACCAATAACGCCCTGTTGAGTATTCGATTTGTAGGCCTTAAAGCTGCGCGCCATCAGGCAGTCATTCTATAACCGCTTAATCCCGGCGGGCGATATCGGCGAATTTCGCATCCAGAATTTTCGCCAGATCGCTCGCTGCCAGTTCGATATCCAGCCCGCGTTTGCCGCCGGAAACATAAATGGTGTCAAACGTTTGGGCTGGCGCGTCGATGAGCGTCGGCAATCTTTTTTTCTGCCCCAACGGGCTGATACCGCCTACCAGATAGCCGGTAGTGCGTTGCGCGACCATGGGGTCGGCCATATCGACCTTTTTGGCGCCCAAAGCTTTGGCAACCTTTTTGAGATCCAGTTGACCGGCTACCGGTGTGACGGCAACCGCCAGATGTTTCATATCGCCATTCACGGCAACCAGCAGCGTTTTGTAGACCTGATCCGCATTCAGTCCTAATTTACGGACCACTTCGTCGCCAAAGTTGGTCTCGGACGGATCGTGATCGTAGGTGTGGATCTGAAAAGAAATTTTGTTTTTTTCGAGTAGTTTAACGGCGGGTGTCATAGCAATTTTTCCTGGCCCAGACAAAATACGCCATAAGCATACGCCTGATGGCGGTGGAAAAAATAGTACCATCTTGCGCAATAGTATTGGCAGGATGATGACTTTGAGCGACAATCGACCTACACCGATGCTTTAAGCGTCGGCATAATAATAATGATGAAATTCCTCTTTGACGGGCCAATAGAAATATTGGCCATTTTTTTATCGCATCATCTCCGGTAAATTTCCCTCTCCATACAGATGCAGTGCGCCCACTGCGACCACATAGTGGCCTGCAGGCATTGCCTTGAGTTTGTCCCGCCATGCCTCATTACGCTGGTGCATTAATACGTCATATAATGACTGGCTGAATGTGTTGGGTAACGTGAGTGCGCTATTTTGTGGTGGTGATTCAAGCCACCAGCCCATCATTTGTTGCAGCAACCTGGCGTTGGTGTGCCAGTGCGTCAGGGTATCGTCAAGCAAAGCCAAACCGTTATCAGGCAATTGACATAACAGGTCGATTTGGCTGGAGGCGCCTTCCAGTTCAATAATGGTTTTTTGCGCCTGTTTAGCCGCTTTGAGCAGTTGGTAGTCAATACCATATTCCGCCCGTAATCCCAGCTGTTGCGCCTGCGTGGCTTGTAAGATCATGGCTATTTGCCACAGGGGTTGAGTCGAAAACAGGGAAGGGGAAATACCAAGATCTGCAGAAACTTTTTGCAGATTGCGCAATTGCTCTTCGCTGATGCGTTCTTCCAGCGTGGCAAAGGCCGGAAGATTGGCAAACGGAGTATCGTCACCGGAGACATCGGCTTCGACAATCAGTGCGTCAGCGTGGCTGAGTTTTTTCAGTAATCTGGCAGGCAGAGGGGCCATACCCCGGCTACCCATATGAATACTGCCAATCAGATGAAAATGGCGGTTGCCAGGCAAAGAGATATCGATGGCCGGCCAGGTATAATGGTTACCGCGCAGTGCAGACCATAATGCTTTTACCCGGTATAACAAATCCATACGACCTCCCTAAGTGGAGAACCATGCTAGCGCGTGGCCGGAAAAGTCGCAATGTGTGAATTGCCGGATGGCGCAGTTGATAGCGCCATCCGGCAAAGGGTTACTCTTTCGGTTTGAAACGCAGCAGTCGGTTCGCGTTGCTCACCACGGTAATGGAAGAAAGCGCCATCGCCGCCCCGGCAACAACCGGGTTGAGCAGCGTGCCGGTGAACGGCCACAAGATCCCGGCGGCAACGGGGATACCAATGCTGTTATAGATAAACGCGCCGAGCAGGTTCTGTTTCATATTACGCAGCGTTGCCCGGGAGATAGACAGCGCATCGGCAACGCCCATCAGGCTATGACGCATCAGCGTGATCGCAGCGGTTTCAATCGCCACATCGCTGCCACCGCCCATGGCGATCCCTACATCGGCCTGCGCCAGTGCAGGCGCATCATTGATACCGTCACCGACCATGGCGACCTGGCGCCCCTGGCTCTGCAGACGCTTAATCGCCTCGGCCTTACCGTCCGGCAGAACGCCCGCAATCACCTCATCAATACCCGCCTCATTGGCAATGGCGTTGGCGGTTGTTGGGTTGTCGCCGGTCAGCATCACCAAACGATACCCGGCGCGGTGCAGGCGCTGGAGCGCTGCCACGCTGTCGCTACGCAGTGGATCACGCACCGCTAACAGCGCCGCTGCTTTACCATCAATCGCCAACAGGACCGGGGTTGAACCCTGGGAAGCCTGAGCGGTGATTTCAGCTTCCATTTCAGTGGTATCTACCTGCTGTTCATTGAGCAGTGCCTGGTTGCCCAGCAGCAGCGTATGACCTTCGGTCTCGCCGCTGACGCCTAACCCGCGCAGCGTACGGAAACCGTTGACCTGCGGCAGCGAGACATCGCCTGCTTTGTCCAGAATCGCTCTGGCCAGCGGGTGGCTGGAACCCTGTTCAAGGGCCGCTGCCAGACGAATTGCCAGCGCTTCCTCGGTGTTGCCAAACGTTTTGATTGCGACAACCTGCGGTTTACCTTCGGTCAGCGTCCCGGTCTTGTCAAAGACGACGGTATCAAGCGTGCTGGCGCGTTGCAGCGCATCGGCATCGCGTACCAGTACCCCAAACTCAGCGGCACGCCCCACGCCGGAAATAATCGACATCGGCGTTGCCAGACCCAACGCACACGGGCAGGCAATAATCAGGACAGTGGTGGCGATGACCAGCGTATAAACAATTTGTGGCGCCGGGCCAAAGAAATACCAGATAGCGGCACTCACCAGCGCGATCACCACCACCACCGGAACGAACACCGAGGAAATACGGTCGGCCAGCTTACCAATCTCGGGCTTACTGCTTTGCGCCTGACGCACCATGCGAATAATGCGCGACAGCGTGGTGTGGCTGCCAACAGCGCTGGCGCGGAACAGTACGCTGCCGTCCTGGACGACCGTACCGGCGTGGACGCTATCGCCTTCGCCTTTTTGTTGCGGAATCGGCTCACCGGTCAGCATCGCTTCATCCAGCCAGGCTTCGCCCTGGGTAATTTCGCCATCGACTGGAACGCGGTCGCCGGTGGTCAGGCGCAACAACATTCCCGCCTGAACGTCTGCCAGCGGTACGTTCTTTTCACCTTCGTCAGTAACGACGCGTGCGGTCGGCGGCGTCAGATCGAGCAGTTTTTCCAGCGCTTTGGACGAGCGCTGGCGAGCCCGCGCTTCCAGCATGTGTCCGAGGTTAATCAGACCGATAATCATGGCGCTGGCTTCATAATAGAGGTGTCGCGCTTCCATCGGGAACCATTGCGGCCAGAGGTTGACGCTCATGGAATAAAGCCATGCCACCCCCGTGCCCAGTGCGACCAATGTATCCATGGTTGCGGTGCCGTTCATCAGGCTTTTCCACGCGCTGCGGTAGAAGTGACCGCCTGCGAAGACCATCACGGCGAGTGTTGCCAGACCAATTACCAGCCACAGGCTACGGTTGTCGGCACTCACCATCATGTTATCGCCAATCATTCCCCATACCATGACCGGGATACCCAGCAGCAGCGCGACGGCTGCCTGCCAGCGAAAACGTTTCATGGTCGCCACGGCGGTTTCCTGCTGGCGTTCACGGCGCTTAGCGTCGTCTTCGATCACTTCCGCGCCATAGCCGGCTTTTTCCACCGCCTGCACTAAATCTGCGGCGGATGCACTGCCCATTACCAGCGCAGTGCGCTCCGCCAGGTTTACCCGTGCCTGGGTGACGCCCGGTACGCTTTGCAATGCATTTTGTACACGGGTCACACAACTGGCGCAGCTCATGCCGTTTAACAGCAACTGTTGGCTGTCATCATCAGCCGTAGCTGCCGGAAGCTCGGAAGGGACCGCTGCCAGTGCTTCCGACGGGATTGATGACTCCGTCAGCGGTTTAGCCTTTGGGTGGCTTAACTCCGCCCCGTAACCGGCTTGTTTGATAGTTTCAATCAGCGCTTCTGCGCTGGCGCTCCCGGTAACATGGGCCTCTGTCACAGTGACATCCGCTTGCTCAACATCCGGACGTTGTTCCAGACTTTCTTTAACGCGTTTTACGCAGTGACCACAGGACAAACCGTCCAGGGTTAGATCGATTGTTTGAGACATAACCAACTCCTTCATTGCAGGATTAACTGACTGTGATAAAGGTTAAACCTTCCAGCAAGGGGAAGGTCAAGGGTGTTTTTAGAAAAGATGAAAAAAGGAGGCGAAGGGGGAAAAACGGGAACGTCACCTCAGAGCGTTCCCGGTCTGTTATTGATTGAGGACGATAAGCGGCGTTCGATGCTCCGGTTCATTTATGACCGTGAGATCGGCACCGTACAGCGCGTTCAGCGCCCGTTGCTTCAGGACATCCTGCGGATACCCGTTATCAACAATCCTGCCGCGTTCCATCAATACCACGCGGTCGGCATAACGCGCTGCGAG
The DNA here is from genome assembly GCF_001034465.1 of Citrobacter sp. MGH100. Classification (NCBI taxonomy): domain Bacteria; kingdom Pseudomonadati; phylum Pseudomonadota; class Gammaproteobacteria; order Enterobacterales; family Enterobacteriaceae; genus Citrobacter; species Citrobacter sp. MGH100. Next base: position 2,223,307 of record NZ_KQ089800.1, on the reverse strand, counting down.
GTTGAGATCGTGCAGGACGCAGCAGACGCTAAACTGCCGTTCACGCACCAGACGACGCAGCAGACGAAAAAGGTGCTGCTGGTGGTGAATATCCAGAGCGGAGGTGGGTTCATCGAGAAACAACCATTTGGGCCGAGGCTCGGACTCCCAAAGCTGAACCAGCAGACGTGCCAACTGTACCCGCTGTTGTTCTCCTCCCGACAGATGCCGATAATCGCGCGCGGCCAGCGCCTGGCAGTCGCACAACGTCATGATGTGTTCCGTTTCATCGCCCGTATTGCGCGTGCGATACGGATGCCTGCCCATGCGAATGACCTCCTGAACGCTAAACGGGAAGGCCATATGACTGTTCTGGCGCATCACCGCACGGGTTTTTGCCAGCTCGGTGATTGACCACTCGTCTAGTGGCTTGCCGAATAAGCTACAGCGCCCACTGTGAGGTTGCAGATAACCTGTGAGCTGGCGTAGCAGCGTCGATTTCCCGGCGCCATTCGGGCCAAGGATCGCGACGATCTCTCCTTGGGGTAGCGTCAGGGAAACATCGTCGGTCAATCGTCTGCCCTGAATGTTGTAGATCAGATTTTCTGCGACGATCATGACACCCTCCGGCTACGCAGGATTAACCACAGAAAATACGGTCCTCCGATCAGGCTGGTTAACAGGCCAACGGGCATTTCGGCAGGCTGCACCAGAGTGCGGGCCAGCGTATCGGCAATCAGGAGTAGACAGGCGCCCGCCAATGTAGAGCAGGGAATCAACCAGCGATGATCGGCGCCGGTAGTCATTCTGATCAAATGCGGGATCACCAGGCCTATAAAGCCAATTACGCCGCTGACGGAAACGGCAGCGCCAACCAGTAGCGAGCTGAGCAACAGTAACTGCTGGCGATTACGTTTGACGTTCACGCCGAGGTAATGCGCCTCTTCATCACCCAATTGCAGCAAATTAAGCGTGCCCGCCATACAGACGGTGACAGCAATGGCTGGAAGAACAAAGGTACTGGCAACCAGCAGCGTTGGCCACTGGGCCTGGCCGAGATTGCCCATCATCCACAGCGTAAGTTGACGTAGCTGCTGCTCATCGCCCACATAGCTCAGCACGCCAATAGCCGAACCGCACAGAGCATTGATAGCGATACCGGCTAACAGCAGTTGCATCATTCCGCCGTGGCTATGACGCTGGCTTATCAGGAAAATAATCGTGCAGACCACCATGCTGCCCGCGACGGCAAAAATCATCTGCTCATACAGCACCAACACCACGGGAAACGAAAAGGGGATAACTATCGCGATACCGACCATCAGCGCGGAGCCGCTACTGACGCCAAGCAGGCCAGGATCGGCCATCGGATTGCGAAAAAGCCCCTGCATAATGACCCCTGCCGTTGCCAGCGCTGCGCCTACCAGAACGGCCAGCAACACGCGGGGCAGGCGGATGTTCAACCAGATGTCACGGTATTCGTCGTTGAACAGCGCGCTGAAGCTAATGTTCAGCGCCCCCTGGCTGGCTCCGAAGAGCATCAGAGCGACCAACAACAGAGAAAGACCCGTCAGAATGCTGACGGAAGAAAGCGAGTCCTTAAGCACGCAACGCTCCATAACGTCTTTGCGGCGCGAAGTTCCCGCGCCGCGAGGGGTTTACGCGGGTTTCAGTCCTGGCTCAACCAAACTGTAAATCTGGTTATTGAGTGACGGAGCTGTAGCCAGTTCGTGAATGTGCCTGGCAACATCTGCGCGCATCACAAAACCATGGCACTCCTCGGCCTGTATCCGTTGCGCCTGACCTGTGGCTGCACCGTTCAGTAAACCGCCGGGGCGGAGAATGGCGTAGTCCAGTTGACTGGTTTGTAGCCAGCTTTCAGCCAACGATTTTTCCCGTACAGCCTGACCAAATGCGGCCCTGGCGCGTGGGGATAAAAAGGGCCAACTGTCGCCACAGCCAAGCGAAGTCACCAGAATCATGCGTTTGATCTCCGCTTTTTCTGCTTCATCAATGACGGTTCTGTGCGCCAGATAATCCTCGGCACCGCCCATGGAGGAGATCACCGTGGCATGTTGACCCGCTGCGCGACAGGCACAGGCGGTGACCTGGCTGTCGCAGGCGTCGCCAATGAAGACCTGAACTCCTTTTTCCTGCAACCCGGCAGCGACCTGCGCGTTGCGAACGACGGCAATCACCGGACGTTGTTCCGCCAGTGCGAGTGCCAGCGTTTTCGCGCCGACGCCGCTACCACCCGCACCAAAAATGAGCCATGGTGCCATCAGGCATGTTCCTTTAAGGATGAAGACAGCGCGTGAAAGGCGCTGACCTGGTCGGCCAGTAGCTGACGATGCTCATCCCGACCGAGGAAAATTTTGAACATAGCGCTACCCGCCTGGTTAAAGAAGAGAATGGACGCGGTGTCCATGCCCATAAATTTGCGTTCAATCAGGGCGATATGCGTGCAGTTTTCTGCCTTGATATGACCGGTCATGCCTTTTTTGCCGCGCAGGTTGAAGTAACCGTGGCGGTGGAATCCTGAAGGTAATTCACCCGTGAATTCCAGTATGACATCAGCAGTATGAACCAGGGTGGTGACTTTGCCCCATTCGCTGACGGTTTCCCAGACGGTATCAAATTGACTGCCGGAAACCAGCGTCGGGGAGGGGAGGTTTTTCACCACCTCCAGCAGCGTGGTGTTGTACTGGGCTGCGATAGCTTCCAGCGTACCGTCCGGCTCAGTTTTCAAAAAATCCTGTAAAGAGACATGGCTCATACTTCACTCCTTTTATGGTTGCTCTACCGCAATGCGCGGCGCGTTAAGTGTTTGAATCAGTTCATCAAGAGACTGCAAAATATTGCTCGCCCAAAAACGCCCTTCATTGGTCAGGCGCAAACAGGTACTGGCATCTCGCGTCAGTCCTGCGTGATGCCACTGGGTCAGTAGCGGGGCCAGTTTTTGTGCATGAGGCGTCAGTTCATCCAGCGGGACGCGGGCCGTTTCGATACCGGCCTGGAGGGTATGTCGCCACTGGAAACCACGCTCGGCGGTGCGCATCATCATCATTAGCGGTTTTTTTCCGGCGGCGATGGATTCATGCCATGTGGTCAGGTTGCGCTCGACCATCCAGGAATAGCCATTGACTGACCCTCCTGCGCCAGAGCCGAATGCCAGACAGTCTGCTCCCTGTTTAATCAGCAGGTTGTACAGATTGCGTTCCCGCGTCGTTCTCGCCCAGTGGCTGTTACTGATGCAGCGCCAGCCCGCGCTGTCCATAAAATCGCAGCCCTGAAGATAGAGATCGCGGCGTTCGGCAGGAGAGGGAACGGTTGTGCGCCCGGTTTCAACCGCTTTGCCAAGCGGTGTATTAGGGATCAGGTTCAGCGCATAAAGATCTACACCGTCGAGGCCGATGTCGCGAGCAATCGCCAGATCCTCGCCCCACACCTTTGCGTCCTGTCCTGGCAGACCAAACAGCAGATCGCACACCACGGCGGCTCGATCCCGTTTTACCAGCCCCTGCATAAAGGCCGTCGCGGTCGGGCCGTCCGAAGTGCGCGCCATTTTTTTGCGGATCCGGCTGTTAAAAGACTGAATACCGATCGAAAATCGATTGGCGCCAGCGTCAAGGCAGGCATCTATTCGCGCATCGTCAAAATTGAGTACCCGCCCCTCAATAGTGATTTCGCAGTCCGGCGCCAGAGGTAGCTTGTCACGCAGTGCGGTGATGATTCTGGCCAGATCCCGTGCCGACAGCGCAGACGGTGTACCGCCGCCAAAATAGACGGCGTGAATCGGGGCCGACTGATGCAATGGGCTATCGGCTTCCATCTCTATTTCGCGTAATAGCGCGTTGGTGTAGCGGGCGCAGTGATCCTCTTCAAAGCGGTTTTGATAAAAACCGCAGAAAGTACAATGTGTTGCACAAAAAGGGATATGCAAGTACACCAACCGTTTCCGCGGTGGGGTTGGCTGGCTGATGACCTCCTGCCAGGTTTGTGACAATAGCTCTTTGGCAACCGGGATCGCCCCACGCCAGGGCATCGTGGCGCGGCGATCCTTAAAGGGCTGACTTCCCTCGAGCGCAAAATGCGCGGTGAGATCCAGCGAGTGTTCAGTTTTCATTGTTCTTTATAAATCCAGTTAGTGAGGCCAGAATTGCTGGTGCAGGGCTTCAACCGCATCGGCGACGCGCGGCCCCATACCCAGAATCAGCGCCTGGTCTACCGCCACAATGCGCTGGTTTTTCCAGGCCGCAGTGTGGGTAATACCGGCTATTGCGCTCAGACGAGCCAGACCACCATCCACCATTTGCGACGTCACCACGATCACCTCTGGGTTGGCGGCGATCAGCGATTCCGCGCTGTAGCTTTTGTACTGCGCGTGAGTGGCGACATTTTGTGCGCCCGCAAGGGTCATAATGGCATCGGCAACGCTACCCTTGCCGGCGACCTGTGGCGCGCTGCCGCCAGCGGAGAGAATGAACATGGCTTTGACCGGCGCGTTTTTTGCTGCCACGCTGTGCTGAACGCGATCCAGACGTTGACGAATGCGATCGATCAACGTCTCACCTTGTTTGGGAATGCGCAGGGTTTGAGCCAGTTCCCGGATGTTGGCGTACATTTGCTCAACGGTGGCCGGTACGCGCGGCAACGTCACGACGTTAACTTTTTGCGCCCGCAGCTGATCCAACACGATTTGAGGGCCTGCATCCTGCCAGGTGATAAAGCTGTCCGGATGCAGCGATAAAATGCCCTCGCTGTTTAACTGCTTCCAGTAGCCGATATGCGGGAGTGCGGCAGTTTCGGGCGGATACGAGGTGGTTTCATCGACGCCGACCACCCGGTTGCCGACACCCATGGCGTAAATCAGTTCGCTAAGCGATCCGCCCGCCACCACCAGGCGGTCGGCGGACTGGGCACTAAAAACGCAGGCGAGGCTCAGTAAGCCAATCAAGAGATTTTTCATCGTCAGAAATTCCACGCAAAGCCAACGGCGGCATTGAAACCAGCGTCTGGAATAGATTCATGCGCGGTTCTGTAACGCTTGTCGGTCAGGTTGTTGAGCGCGAGGTTGACCTGATACTGATCCTGCGGACCGAACTCGGCGTTGAATGCGAGGTTAAGCGTGGCCCAGCCCGGGTAGTTGATTTCCGTGGTGCCGGTATTATCTTTGGCGCTGGACGCCGCGCGGATAAAGACATCGGACGTCAGGTTAGCGACGTTCATCAACCAGGTATGTTTCAGGCCGACGCGCCCGGTCAGCGTAGGTTCGCCGGTATCCCAGGTTTTAAGGGTATTGCCTTCGTACTGACGGCGAATAAGATTACCGCTCAGGTAAGGTGATACCGCCCAGCCGTTGTATTCTGCGGTGAGTTCCATGCCCCAGGTTTTGGCCCGATCGATGTTGTCGTAGTAGTAATAGCCGCCCCGTGAAGAGGTGGTATTACCGCTGCATACGGGTTGACCTGAACAAGCCAGACTGGCGATATAGTCTTTAGCTTCGGAGTAATAAATGGCGCCGTCTATCAGCCACATATTCCCTTTATACCGCGCGCCCAGCTCATAGTTATTCGAGTGTTCCGCCTTCAGGTTTGGGTTGCCGTAGGTCACGCTGCCGCCTGCGGACGTCTGTGTGAACAACTGAGTCAGCGTAGGGAAGACATAGCCCTGGGCATATGCAGCCCGGAGTTCAAGATCTTTAAAACCGGAATAGCGTAGGCTGGTTGAGGTCACCAGTTCATCATCGTGAACGGAATTTCCTCCGGTGGATTGCCAGGTGCTGCCGCTGCTTTGCAGGGTTTGCGTATCGTTGCGATTGAGCTTCGAAGACAGCCAGTACTGGCGGGCGCCCACGGTCCACGTCCAGTCATCGGCAAAGCGCCAGTCGTTTTGCGCGAACAATGAGGTGTTGCTTTGCTCCGCTTCGTTGTATGACAGGGTACGTGTTTGTGTATCGAAGAAGCCGGTAGCCGCGGTCTGGCGCGTGCTGCCGTCCGTGTCCTGTTTTATTTTGTCATGCTGGTACTGAGCGCCAATCACCAGCTCGTTGTTAGCAGGCAGGGAGAAGTTGCTCTGTAGCGTTACCCCCTGGGTATACTGTTTGTCGTTGGTATTGGTCTGATTGCTGACCGTCAGCGCTTTAATCATCGGGCTGGGGATAACCTGGGTCGTTTTGACCCGGTTTTCAAATTTGCGCTCTATTGTCTGGGTGTATGCGTCAACATGGATGTTCTTCAGGTAATCCCCATCGGCCGCGTAGTCGTAGAAAAGACCGATTTTCTCACGTTCCAGTTTAGGAATTTTGACGCTAAAGTCGTCGAACTGGCCTTCCGGATCGTCAAACCAGGTTTGAGTGGACAGTTTGTAACGATCGAGGGAGAGTCCGATTTTGTGGCGATCGAAGTTGTAACCCAGCCACACGCCCTGGCCGTTATTACGGAAATTGGTGTCGGGCAATCTTCCGTCAGGTGTGTCGCGGTCGCCCTGGTCGGAATAGCTGCCATTGATGCGGTAGTCAAAGTTTCCGATGCTGCCCCAGGCCGCTGCTGATTCTTCCCATCCTGCCGTTGCGGAGTTATAAACAGCCTTAACGCTGCCGCCGAGGGGCTTATCGCCGCCTTTTTTGGTAATAAAGTTCACGACGCCGCCAATCGCCTGCGAACCGTAGAGGACAGAATAGGGGCCTTTGACCACTTCAATCCGTTCCAGCGCGGATTCGTCAATCAGCAAACCGGCTCCGTAGTTTTGTCCGGCACGTTGGTAACTGACGACCTGGCCGTCGATCAAAATCAGCACCCGCGAAGAGGCTTCGCCACGGATACGAATTTGTTTCCGCCCTGCGAGGGCGTTATCGGTGACTTCGACGCCGGGAATATCTTGTAAATCATCAGCAATAGAAACGTTGGTGGAATTTTGCAGCGTCTGGCGATCGATAACCTGGATGGTTGCCGGGCTATCCCAAAGACTACTTTCTGTGCGGTTAGCCGTGACGATCACCGTGTCTTCGTCGGACGTAGAAGCGTGTGCTGGAGAGGTAGCTGCAAAAGCGGCGCCGGACATGCATAATGTCAGGGCTGAAAGAATAAATGGCCTTTGGTTATTCCGTGGCAACATAAGAGAACCTTTATTGAATATAAATGATCATCATTATCATTCGCGTTTATATATAAAATTGTTTCCCTTTGTTCAAGATGAAAGATGTAGAACCAATATATCTTTTGATTTGAGTCAATTTCGTGCAGTCATTAAATGCATAAATGTGATCCGAATCGGATATAACAATGTGAATTAAAAGGATTTGCGCATCGCGGTGATGGTGGAAAATGTGCAGAGTTCTCGGGTAAATCATTACGACAATCTGGGCTATAATGGGGCTCAGTACCAACAAGATCCGCGGGGGAAATGTGAATATTAGCGATGTTGCGAAAAGAACCGGTTTGACCAGCAAAGCGATACGCTTTTATGAAGAAAAAGGCTTAGTGACGCCGCCGCTGCGTAGCGAAAATGGTTATCGCACATACAACCAACAGCATCTGAATGAACTGACGCTGCTGCGCCAGGCACGCCAGGTGGGTTTTAATCTCGAAGAGTGCGGCGAACTGGTGAATCTGTTTAACGATCCGGCGCGTCATAGCGCAGATGTGAAAAAGCGTACCTTAGAAAAGGTCGCGGATATTGAGCGGCATATCAGCGAGCTGCAGGCCATGCGCTTGCATTTGCTGGCACTGGCGGAGAGTTGCCCTGGCGATGACAGCGCCGAATGCCCGATAATCGATAACCTCTCCGGCTGCTGCCACCATAAAGCGAAGGCTTAACGGCGAGGGGGATTAAGCATAAATACCACCGTGCCGCGGTACCACGGGGATTTCTCAAGCTGCGCTTCAGCCTGCGGGTCCCGGCTACCGTTTTGCACCAGCCCCAGCTTAAACGGAATGCGCAGACGACTGAGTGCAGGCAGATACGCCTGATAATTCGTTACCGTATGACGGCCCTGATAGCTCTGGACCACCAGTTCATCGACCGCCAGCGCATTCAGCGTGGCGACGTCGCCCGTTTTTGCCCAATCCAGAAGTCCAGTCACGCCAAGCGCGAACTCGGCCGGTAGCTGTTGGCGTAATTGCTGCAGAAAGCGGGCGTAATCGGCAAGCTGATGGGTCGCCGCGTCAAAATCAACCTGCAGGCCGACCACGTGATTCCCGGCGGTCTGCCAGCGTTGCATCAATCTGATGATGCGAGCCGGGATCGCCTCCGGTACGTCGAGCGTGGTAAAGCGCACGGTCAGCCAGATTGAGGGAAAAGACAGGCGGCTGACCGGCAGCCCGAGACGCTGGAAAACCACGTTACCCGAACGAATCAGCACCTCACCCTGATGCAGATAGACCGTTTGTGCGTCTTTCAGCTCATCACTGGCCTTCACGCCGGACCACAGCCAGAAGGCCGGATGTTCACGGGCGGCGACGATATCCGCCGCCTGTGCCTGTCCGACCAGCAGCGCGGTTACCAGTAGTATTTGAGTTTTTGCGCCCACGGACTTCCCGGATATTGCGTTTTCAGTTGGGTGAACCAGCCTTTACGCTGCAGTTTATCCACTTCCTCACCGCCGCACTCGTTAGAACCTGACGGCGCATAGCACATTATGGCGCGATACAGCGCGAAGCTCTTGTCTTCAACCTCTGCTTTTGGCGAAGTGATTACCTGCTGATAGTAGCTTTGCCTGTCGAACTGGCCGAACGGCTCCTTGCGCGATATTGCTGATTCAAGTACGTCGTTGCCAGCACTGTTTTTCCACAAATCGACGTGGGTTTGCGTGGTGCGGAAGAATTCGCCTAAGCAGTTCAGCGCGTGGGCATCATCCGCTTTTTTGCTCAATACCGTTACCGTTTCATTGAGGCTGCGACAGGTGTAACCGCGCTCGGTAGCGTCGCCGTTCCAGTCGAAAATACTCAGATTAACGTCATCAAACGCGTCGCCAATAACCGGTGGAGTAATGGCGCTGGCCAGTTTTCTATCATTCAACCAGTCGCCAAAGCGGTTTTCGGTAAGATCGCGTACCAGCAGCGTATGCAGGGCGATGGTACGCTCTTCATTGTTAGGCCCATGGACGGCCTGCTGGCGCAGCAGTTCAGGCGAGGCCTGTGTTTTCAGTATCTGCGAGCGAAAACGCAGGTTGGTTACTGCGCTTTCTGGGGCAAAAACCGCTGCCACGTCGCCGCTATAAACCAGCGTTGCGGCGAGCTTAGCCTGTACATACTGCTGCTGTTCGTTGTCCTGGCTGAGTTTTAGCAACTGCTGCCAGAAATCACGCGCCGCGCGCCAGTTCTTCTGGCCCATCAGCGCTTCGCCGTACAGCACTTGTTCGCTGAAGGCGAGGGTATCGTGAATGGCAAGTTTCTGCGCTGGCGTAACTGCCTGAATAATCGCCGCGTAGTTCTCCGTCGCCAGCCACAGATTCAGTTGCAGATCGCGCCATAGCGGCAGTTTTTGGCTCTGCTCAAACACCGGTTTGCTGGCATCGAGCTGCGCCTGGGTCAGCGTGGGTTTACTGTTGTTATCCAGACGCAGCGCGCGCAGCAGTTCGATATAGCTGACAAGCGGCGCATCGGGGAATGCTTCCACCACGGACTGTTCGTAGAACGCCATACCGTAGACATTATCGTATTCGATGACTATTTCTCGCAGTTGCCGAGCGTCAGCCGACTGCTGGAGCGTCTGCTCATACAACCCGGCCAGCTGCGGCCACGCCTGTAAATACCAGTTGATGCGACGCAGCATACCGCGCGCGGAGTCGGCATACAGGCCTTGCGGGAAGCGTTGCAGGTAGGCTTGTGCCTGCGTCTGAGCCTGAGTCGCGTCCTCGCGGTTAATTTTTGCAATATCAAAATCGCCGTACTCGCCTACGCTGTTCTGGCTGCTCTTGTTCAAGGCCGCACGCATCAGCATGTATTGCGCGGTCTCTGCCAGCCACGGGCGCTCACTTTTGGCAAGCTGAGTGAAATCCCGTTCGGCGCTGGCATAATCACCGGCATAGAAACTGGCAGCTGCGGCCAGATAATTTTTATAGGACTGAGCCGGTGAATCAGCCGGGAGGGTGGCAAGTGAAGACTCAATTTGCTCGCGGGTTGCCCCGGATAGCAGCCCCGTACGCGCCTGGGCTAAGGCCTGGCGCTGTTCCGCCGTTAACGTCGAGTCGGCCAGCAGTGCGGCAAAAAATGCGCTGACGCTCTCGGTGTTATTCGAAACATGACGGTTCTCAAGCTCAGCGTCGTTGACGTTTATTTCGTCTGCGCTAATGTTCAGTTCGGCCATCTGTCGGGAGAGTGGGCTGTCTGCGGCGGATGCCGGAGCAGCGGCTGGCTGCGAGGTTGCCTCATCCCATTGCAGGTGATAGGCAAAATAGAAATCCCGGGAGCGGGTGATATCTGCTGGCATTGATTGCACCGGCAGAGCAAATGATTTTTCCTGGCTCAGCAGCCGCAGCAGGTTGTCGCGACTGTCGTTTTCAGGGTTGAAGGTCGGCGTGCCTTTCAGCAGGCAGCTGTCGTCGCTCCATTTGCAGTCTTCCATATCGAAAGAGGCGAATGCCTGCGGGGCGGCGGTCAGTAATGTGCAAAGGGCAAAGGCAAGGGGTGTCTTCCTGACCATAGTCTTATTTCCTGTCTTTTTAGTGTGATACCGCTTTAATAATCAGGGTTATCCCTTCAACGGCAATGACTTCAACCTGCGTTCCGGCGCTCAAATCGTCGCTGGCGCTAACGGGCCATGAGCTATCGCCGACGCGCATGTGTCCGCGACCATTGACCAGGGCGGTTTCCAGAATAAATCGTCGGCCAACCAGCTGCTGTCCGCGCTGGTTAAGATGGCTGTCGGCGGGTTTCTGCTCCTGAACGCGCCTTGCCAGCCATTTCCACCACAGCCACGCCGCCAGCAGGGTGAGGACGGCGAACATTGCCCCCTGCCACGCCCAGTCTAGCGGAACGAGCCAGACGACCAGACCGGTAATCACCGCTGCCACGCCGCTCCACAGCAGATAGCCGTTGCCGCCCAGCATCTCGGCGGCGAGTAGCAAACCGCCGAGGCTGAGCCAGAAGATGTGCGGGTGCACCAGAATCATCGCTATCATGATTTTTTCCGCTCGCTGGCGCTGTCCTTAACCAGTTCGGCGATCCCGGCAATAGAGCCCATCAGGCTGCTGGCATCCAGCGGCATCATCACCACTTTGCTGTTATTCGACGAGCCGATATGCTGCAGCGCTTCGGTGTATTTCTGTGCCACGAAGTAGTTCACTGCCTGAATATCCCCAGCAGCAATGGCCTCAGACACCATCTGCGTTGCGCGAGCTTCGGCTTCTGCTGAACGTTCACGCGCTTCAGCCTGTAAAAACGCGGACTGGCGTTCACCTTCCGCTTTAAGGATCTTCGACTGTTTCTCACCTTCGGCCTTGACGATTTCTGCCTGACGGATCCCTTCGGCCTCAAGAATGTAGGCGCGCTTGGTACGTTCGGCTTTCATCTGCGCGTTCATCGCGTCGATAAGTTCTGCCGGAGGACGCACGTCGCGGATCTCGATACGGGTGATTTTGATGCCCCAGGGATTCGTGGCTTCATCAACAATATGCAGCAGGCGCGTGTTGATGTTGTCGCGTTGGGAGAGCATTTCATCGAGTTCCATCGAACCGAGAACGGTACGAATGTTGGTCATGGTCAGGTTGATAATCGCCAGTTCCAGGTTGCTGACTTCATAGGCGGCTTTCGGCGCGTCGATCACCTGAATAAAGCACACGGCATCAATTGCGACGTTGGCGTTATCTTTGGAGATGACTTCCTGAGAAGGGATATCAAGCACCTGTTCCATCATGTTGATCTTACGACCAATGCGGTCCATGAACGGCACAACAAGGCTTAAACCCGGTTGCAGGGTTTTGGTGTAACGGCCAAAACGCTCTACCGTCCACTGATATCCCTGCGGGACGATTTTGACGCCAGCGCCGACGATGACCAGCGCGACAAAAATAAGAATAGGAATAAAAATGAGCATTGATGAAACCTCCTGTTGTGCTGTCCTTTACTGCCTCATTAATCAAATTATACCCGATTAATCAAGGGGGGTTCCCTTATAATAAATTACAGGCATATACCCTTCATACTTCAAGTTGCATGTGCGTTAGCTACGTTAGCTCACCCCAGTCACATAGTTAGCTATGCTCCTGGAGATTCGCTCACTTGCCGCCTTCATGCAACTCGAATTATTTTGGGTATAGACTGTCTGCATGAAAGAGGTAAAAAAGGGATATGTAATGGAAGAAAGCAGCATTCTGCTTCAGTTAAAAAATGTCGCATGGCAGGCAGGGGAGACGCAGGTTCTCAATAACATCTGTTTTGATCTCCGCGCCGGAGAATTTAAGCTGATTACCGGCCAGTCCGGCTGCGGGAAAAGTACGTTACTCAAGATTGTGGCGTCATTAATGAGTCCGACTGCCGGTGAAATTCTCTTTGAAGGCAAGGATATAGCTACCCTCAAGCCGGAAACGTATCGCCAGCAGGTCTCTTATTGCGCGCAAACGCCCGCTTTGTTTGGTGACACCGTTTACGACAACCTCATTTTCCCCTGGCAAATCCGTAACAAAAGTCCGGAGCCGGATGCGTTTCTGATCGATCTGGCCCGTTTTGAGCTCCCTGAGACGATCCTCAAAAAAAGCATCAATGAGTTGTCCGGTGGCGAGAAGCAGCGCGTCTCGCTAATTCGTAATTTGCAGTTTCTGCCCAAAATTCTGCTGCTTGATGAAATCACCAGCGCGCTGGATGAGGCTAATAAACGTAATGTGAACGAATTAATTCACCACTATGTTCGCGATAAGAATATTGCGGTGCTGTGGGTTACGCACGACAAAGATGAAATTACGCATGCGGATAATGTCATAACCCTTCAACCGCACGCCGGAGAAATGCAGGAAGCACGCAATGAACGAGCATAATATTACCAATGAGTCCCTGGCATTAGCGATGATGCTGGTGGTGGTGGCGATCCTGATTAGCCACAAAGAAAAACTGGCGCTGGAGAAAGATATTCTCTGGAGCGTTTGCCGGGCAGTGGTTCAGCTGATTATCGTCGGCTATGTGCTGAAATATATTTTTGGCGTTAACCACAGTATTCTGACCTTACTGATGGTGCTGTTTATCTGCTTTAACGCGGCTTATAACGCACAAAAGCGCAGTAAATATATTGATAAAGCTTTCCTCTCGTCGTTTATCGCTATCACGGTGGGGGCGGGGCTAACGCTGGCGGTGCTGGTTTTGTCTGGCTCTATCGAGTTCACGCCGATGCAGGTCATCCCGATCTCCGGCATGATTGCAGGCAATGCGATGGTGGCAGTGGGGCTGTGTTACAACAATCTGGGACAGCGGTTTAACAGCGAACAGCAGCAAATTCAGGAAAAACTCAGCCTCGGCGCGACGCCGAAAGTGGCCTCTGCGCCGCTGATTCGCGACAGCATTCGCGCCTCGCTGATCCCAACGATCGACTCTGCAAAAACGGTAGGGCTGGTAAGTTTACCGGGGATGATGTCCGGGTTGATCTTCGCGGGTATTGATCCAGTAAAAGCGATTAAATATCAGATTATGGTGACGTTTATGCTGCTTTCTACCGCCAGCCTGTCGACCATTATTGCCTGCTACCTGACTTATCGGAAGTTCTATAATTCGCGCCACCAATTAGTCGTAACGCATTTGAAGAAGACGTGATGTGATGCCGGAGGGATCGGTATTGGTAGAATTTGTATGCCCGATAAGCGCAAGCGCCATCGGGCAAAATCAAACGGATTAGTACAACAGTGCGTACAGTTGGCGGCGGTATTTTGAGGCCAGCGCATCGCCGGTTCCGAGTGCGGCAAGGATCTCCTGGAAGGTCTTACGTGCCTGACCGTCGGCAGCAGTGAGATCTTTCTTCAGGTGGCTGAACAGCAGTTCCAGTGATTCCTCGTTACGTCCGACCTGATGTAACTGGATGGCTAGTTGAGTTGCCAGCACCGCATCCTGCGGATTGCTGGCGACTTGCTGCTGCAGCTGTTGGATTTCCGGCGTATCCGCCGCCTGCTTCAGCAGTTCTATCTGCGCCACCAGTCCCTGATAGCGGGTATCCTGATCCTGCAACGGAATGGTTTTCAGCACCGCTTCGGCATCGTCAGAACGATTGAGGGCGATTTGCGTTTCCGCCAGCAACAGGCCAATTTCGCTGCTCTGGTTGGAGATCTGCCAGGCTTCTTTCAGCAGCGGCAGTGCATCCGCGTGATTACCGGCTTCGATGAATTCGATAGCCTGACGCGCTTTCAGCTCTTCTTCGCTCGGCAACACTTTTTCCAGCAGTGCGCGGATAACCTCTTCCGGCTGCGGGCCCTGGAATCCGTCCACTGGCTGACCGTTCTGGAACAGATAAACCGTAGGGATGGCGCGCAGGCCAAACTGAGAAGCGATCATCTGCTCGGCGTCGCAGTCGAGCTTGGCGAGAATAAACTGGCCGTTGTACTGGGCGGCAAGGCTCTCCAGTACCGGCGTCAATTGCAGGCAGTGCTGGCTGCGCTCAGACCAAAAATAGAACAGGACCGGCGTGGTCATCGACTGTTCAAGGGTCTGCTGCAGGTTCGATTCGTTAATGTTAACAATATTCTGTGTGGACATGGAGTTACTCTCTTTTGTCGATTTCTTGTTACATGGGGGCTGACGCGCGTGCTTCAACTCAACCCTGTAAAATTTTGTCCATTATGCGGCCTGGCAACAGGCGTTTAAGTAGCATCACTGCCCAGGTCACCAGCGTAACCGGATAACGTAGCTTCGGTTTATCGCTCTCAAATGCATGACGTACTTTGGCGACAACCGCTTCTGGTCCCAGCGTAAAACGCGCGGCAATGCCGGGGTTTTCCACGGGAGCATCGCTCTGGGTCTGGTTGACGTTTTCGGTAAAGCGGGTACGGATGGGGCCGGGCTCAATCAGGCTGACCTTAATGCCGCTGTGGCGCAGTTCCATACGCAGCGCGTCGGACCAGGCTTCCAGCGCATATTTACTGGCGGCATAGGCGCCGCGTCCCGGCGTTGAGATCAATCCCATCACCGATGAAGTCATCACGATACGCCCTTCGCCGTGAGGGAGCATAGCGGGCAACAGGAGCATGGTAAGCTGATGTGCGCCAAAGAAGTTGGCGGAAAATTGCTGTTCCATCTGTTCACGGCTGATGGTGGGCAGGGGACCATAGACACCGTATCCGGCGTTGTTAAAGATCCCATATAAACGATTATCGGTCAGGGCGATCACTTCATCGGCGGCACGATCCACGCTTTCGGGTGAATCCAGATCCAGCAATACGCCAGTGAATCCCATACTGTTCATACGCGCGACATCGTCAGGTTTGCGACAGCCTGCCAGAATTTGAAAACCCTGGCGCTTTAGTTCAAGTGCGCTTTCCAGACCGATTCCGCTGGAACATCCTGTTATTAAGACCGATTTTTGCATAACTTTACCTGTCAGGATCTCCGTTGTTTTATGAGTCGTGATTTACTAGAGGAGTGAGATGTTGCGCCATCCAGTCGGCAATAAACGGCTGGGCGTCACGGTTGGGATGAATACCATCATCCTGCATCCACTGGGGTTTCAGATAAACCTCTTCCATAAAAAATGGCAGCAGAGGAATATCAAACTCTTTGGCGAGCTTTGGATAAATCGCGCTAAAGGTTTCATTATAACGGCGGCCATAGTTTGCCGGCAGACGAATTTGCATCAGCAGCGGTTCGGCATTTGCCGCTTTGACATCCTGCAGAATCGTGCGCAGGGTTTGTTCGGTTTGCGCAGGCGCAAAGCCGCGCAGGCCATCGTTACCGCCAAGTTCGACCAGCACCCAGCGCGGCTGGTGCTGCTTGAGTAATGCAGGTAGACGGGCCAGACCTTGCTGCGAGGTGTCGCCGCTAATGCTGGCATTCACCACTGGCGTTTTGGTTTGCCATTTATCATTAAGTAGCGCAGGCCACGCGGCGCTGGCGGACATACGGTATCCGGCGCTCAGGCTGTCACCCAGAATTAATAACGTGTCCGCTGCGGCGGCGCGGAAAGTTAACAGAACCAGGAACAGGAAAGGCCAATGCCAGCGGAAAACATTGTTGAAGTTCATCATCTTAAGAAATCCGTCGGTCAGGGTGATCATGAGCTATCCATCCTTACCGGAGTTGAACTGGTTGTCAAACGCGCCGAGACCATTGCGTTGATTGGCGAGTCGGGATCGGGGAAATCCACGCTGCTGGCGATCCTCGCCGGGCTGGACGATGGCTCCAGCGGTGAAGTCAGCCTGGTGGGGCAGGCGCTGCACGCCATGGACGAAGAAGCCCGGGCGCAGCTGCGGGCGCGACACGTGGGCTTTGTCTTCCAGTCATTCATGTTAATTCCAACCCTCAACGCGCTGGAAAACGTCGAACTGCCCGCGCTGCTACGCGGCGAAAACAGCGGAAAAAGTCGTGACGGGGCAAAAACGCTGCTGGAGCAACTGGGGTTGGGAAAACGCCTTGATCATCTTCCGGCCCAGCTTTCCGGCGGGGAGCAGCAGCGCGTGGCGCTGGCGCGGGCGTTTAACGGACGCCCTGATGTGCTGTTTGCCGATGAACCAACGGGCAATCTGGACAGGCAGACCGGGGACAAAATCGCCGACCTGCTGTTTTCTCTGAACCGGGAACACGGCACCACCCTGATTCTGGTGACCCATGACCCGCAGCTGGCGGCGCGTTGCGATAGGCGTTTACGCCTGGTGAACGGACAGTTGCAGGAGGAGGCATGATTGCACGCTGGTTCTGGCGCGAATGGCGCTCGCCTTCATTACTGATTGTCTGGCTGGCGCTGAGCCTGGCGGTGGCCTGCGTGCTGGCGCTGGGCAATATCAGCGATCGCATGGAAAAAGGACTTAGCCAGCAAAGTCGTGAGTTTATGGCGGGCGATCGGTCGCTGCAAAGTTCGCGCGCCGTACCGAAAGCGTGGATTGACGAGGCGCGACAGCGTGGTCTGAAGGTGGGTGAACAGCTCACCTTTGCCACCATGACCTTTGCCCGGGATACGCCGCAGCTGGCGAACGTCAAAGCGGTGGATGATGTGTATCCGATGTACGGCACGCTGCAAACCAATCCGCCGGGGCTGAAACCGCAGCCGGGCTCAGTGCTGCTGGCCCCGCGTCTGATGGCGCTGCTCAACGTAAAAATCGGTGATTCCATCGACGTTGGCGATGCCACCCTGCGCATCGCCGGGGAAGTGGTGCAGGAACCGGATTCCGGTTTTAATCCTTTCCAGATAGCGCCGCGCCTGATGATGAACATGGCGGATGTCGAAAAAACGGCGGCGGTCCAGCCGGGAAGCCGTGTGACCTGGCGCTATAAATTTGGTGGTACGCCACAGCAACTGGAAGCCTATGAAAAATGGCTGCTTCCGCAGTTAAAGCCGGAACAGCGCTGGTATGGGCTGGAGCAGGATGAAGGGGCGTTAGGGAAATCACTGGAGCGTTCGCAACAGTTCCTGCTGCTGTCGGCACTGTTAACGCTACTGCTGGCGGTTGCTGCCGTTGCCGTGGCGATGAATCATTACTGCCGTAGCCGTTACGATTTGGTGGCGATATTAAAAACGCTCGGCGCGGGCAGGGCGCAGCTGCGCAAGCTGATTATCGGCCAGTGGCTGATGGTGCTGGCGCTGTCTGGCGTGACCGGCGGCCTGTTCGGGCTGTTATTTGAGCGGGTGCTGGTGGTATTACTGAAGCCAGTTCTGCCCGGTGAGCTGCCGCCCGCCAGCCTGTGGCCGTGGCTGTGGGCACTCGGTACGATGACCGTCATTTCTCTGCTGGTGGGGCTACGCCCTTATCGCCTGCTGCTGGCGACGCAGCCGCTGCGGGTACTGCGTCGCGACGTGGTGGCAAACGTCTGGCCGCTCAAGGTCTATCTGCCCGTAGCAACGATAGTTGTGGTTGCGCTGCTGGCCGGACTGATGGGCGGAAGTATGCTGCTGTGGGCGGTACTGGCCGGGGCGGTGGTGCTGGCGCTGCTGTGCGGCGTGCTGGGTTGGATGCTGCTCAACGTACTGCGTGGCCTGACGTTAACGTCGCTACCGCTACGTTTAGCGGTCAGCCGGCTGTTGCGCCAGCCGTGGTCAACGCTGAGCCAACTGTCGGCATTTTCGCTGTCCTTTATGCTGCTGGCGCTGTTGCTGGTGCTGCGCGGCGATCTCCTCGACCGCTGGCAGCAGCAAATGCCGCCGGAAAGTCCAAACTATTTTCTGATCAACATTGCCACTGAGCAAGTGGCTCCGCTGAAGGCTTTCCTTGCTGAGCATCAGGTGATCCCTGAGTCGTTCTATCCCATCGTGCGGGCGCGTCTGACGGCAATCAATGACAAAGCGACCGAAGGTAATCAGGACGAGGCGCTTAATCGTGAATTGAATCTGACCTGGCAGGATACCCGGCCGGATCATAACCCGATTACCGCCGGAAGCTGGCCGCCAAAAGCGGGTGAAGTGTCGATGGAAGAGGGGCTGGCGAAGCGGTTAAACGTAAAGCCTGGCGATCGTGTGACCTTTATGGGCGATACCCAGGATTTCAGCGCCACGGTCAGCAGTCTGCGCAAAGTGGACTGGGAAAGCCTGCGGCCCAACTTCTTCTTTATCTTCCCTTCCGGCGCGCTGGATGCTCAGCCACAAAGCTGGTTAACCAGTTTTCGCTGGGAGAACGGCAACGGCATGCTGACGCAGCTTAACCGTGAGTTTCCGACTATCAGCCTGCTGGATATTGGTGCCATCCTCAAACAGGTGAGTCAGGTGCTGGAGCAGGTGAGCCGAGCGCTGGAGGTGATGGTAGTGCTGGTCACCGCCTGCGGTATGTTGCTGCTATTGGCGCAGGTGCAGGTCGGGATGCGTCAGCGTCATCAGGAACTGGTGGTCTGGCGCACGCTGGGAGCGGGTAAGAAGCTGCTGCGTACCACGCTGTGGTGCGAGTTCGCCATGCTCGGGATGGTCGCCGGACTGGTGGCGGCCATCGGGGCGGAAACTGCGCTGGCGGTGCTGCAAACCCGCGTGTTTGATTTCCCCTGGGAGCCAGACTGGCGGCTGTGGGTTGTGTTGCCGCTTTGTGGGGCATTGCTGCTCTCTCTCTGCGGCGGATGGCTTGGTTCACGTCTTCTTAAAGGCAAAGCGCTGTTCCGTCAGTTCAGCAGTTAATTCATATTCGTGATGATTACGCACCGGTTTTTTTAAATCGGTGCGTTTTTTTATCTATGTAGCACAAATTGATAACTACTTGATATTTAACAGCACAAATCAATAAAAACCCGACAACACGAGTGTATTAATAAACGTTAATATTTGTATGCTGAATAATTGGCAGGCTATCTATCAAGGTACAAATAATGACTATAAAAAAAACGGCGCTGGCAGTATCGATCGGCGCAGCAGTGGCATTAACGACTTTCGCCTCTCAGGCGGAAATCACGGTCCTGAAACAAGATCCGCAAGCGGGCAATCCGCTGAGCCGTCTTAATTTCACCGTCGGCGGGAGTATTCGTCCGCAGTTCCAGAATATGGCTGGTGACGATGGGAAGAATGGCTACAAACGTAATGGCTTCGACGGCGGGACGCGTTTCCGCTTCGCCGCTGACTACTATCTGTTTGATGACATCAGTTGGGTGAGCTACTACGAGCTGGGTGTTAACTTCCCGGCGATGTTCAACTGGGACAATCACTATGCTAACGGTGCCAACGATACCACGCGTCGTATGCTGTACACCGGTCTGAAGAGCGCGACCTGGGGTACGCTGACCTTCGGTCAACAGAACAGCATTTACTATGATGTGGTGGGTGCGAAAACGGATATCTGGGACTACGACATGATCGGCCAGGCGCCAGGTAACGGTATCAATGGCGACTACGACGGTTCCTATCGTACACGTAAATCACTGAAGTATAAAAATACGGTAGGCGATGTTGATCTTTACGCGTCTTATCTGTTCAGTGATGACTACAACCCGAATAACGGCCTGCGTTACAAACGTAAAGGCGGCGGCTCGCTGGGTGTGGATTATCACATTACCGATGACCTGACCTGGGGTACGGCGTGGAACTACACCCGCGCGGAAATGCGTGGTAACACCAGCAAAACCTACGATCAAAACATCGTCGGTACCGCGCTGAGCTGGAAACCGGACAACTGGACCTTCTCAATGGGCGGCGGCTGGTATCAGAACTTCATGACCACCAAAAAAGTCTCGGTTAACGACTACTTTGCCGGTGATGCCTGGGGTCTGGAATACTTCGCGGGTTACACCTTCCCGGTTGGTCAGTATGCGCTGAAATCCGTTCAGCCATACTTTATGGGCGATCGTATTGAATACGTGAATGGTCGTAACTACCTGCGCACCGACAACGGTGTGGGTATCAGCTTCCAGCTGGATTACGGTTTCCGTGTGGATTACGAACACGTCTTCACCTCCAGCACCGACAATCTGGGTGATATGAACCTGGTTCGTCTGCGTTACGATTTCTAATCAAACGCCCGCCGCCCGATGCGCTTATCGGGCCTAAGAAAGCTGTTGTAGGCCGGATAAGGCACTTGTGCCGACATCCGGCTTTTTCATGCCTTCTCTCATTTGAAAACACATTCTGCAACATCATGAATTAATTTCAAGGACAGCAGGTTGTGATCTGTGTCATGTTAACAATCAACCTGTTAAACAGGTTAACAACAACAACGCCGCAAGAACGGCGTGAGACATGACACCACAACGTTAAAATGGAGAGATTATGGGATTGCGTCAGAGTTTACGCGTCGCGACCGGGGCGCTGTTACTGGCCTGTGGATTACAATTTGCTCATGCGAACAGTGATCCGCACACCATCGTATTTGGCGTCGCGCCTGGGCCGTACGGCGATATGGTAAAACAAGCCATTGCCCCTACGCTGAAAGAGAAAGGCTATAAGGTCGTGGTGCGCGAATTCAGCGACTACGTGCAGCCTAACATGGCGCTCTCCAACGGCAGCATTGATGCCAACCTGTTCCAGCACTCGCTTTACTTTGACAAATTCACCGCCGATAAAGGCCTGAAGCTGAGCAAGCTGATTGTGGTTCCAACGGCCGGGATGGGTTTTTACTCACATAAAATCAAAAGCCTGGATGAGTTGAAAAAAGGGGATGTGATCACGCTTTCCAACGATCCCACCAACCTGGCTCGCGGCCTGCGATTCCTGCAGTCAATTGGCCTTATCACCATCAAAGATAACATCGACCCGACTAAAGCCTCTGAGCGCGATATCGCCAGCAACCCGAAAGGGCTGGTGTTTAAACCGCTGGAGGCAGCACAACTGCCGCGCACGCTGGACGGCGTGACCGGGGCATTGGTTAACGGTAACTTTGCCGTGGCGGCAAAACTGGATCTCGCCAGCGCCATCAAGCAAGAGCATCTGGATGAAAATCTTAAAAATATCATTGCGGTACGCAGTGAAGATGCGGATAAACCGTTCGCCAAAGATATTGTTGAGGCGGTGAAATCTCCGGCATATCGCGCCGTGATTGACGACCCGAAAAATATCTACAGCGCCTTCCAGAAACCGGAATGGATGTCGGCAGCCCAATAATCGCTGCGCACAAGGGTTAACAGGGGCAGCGACGACTGCCCTTTTCGCATTTCTGAGGTGGCTATGATTGAGATAGAAAAGGTTTGCGTGGACTTCGCCGCAGGCCGTGGAGCATCAACCCGGGCGGTTGATGACGTTAGCTTGCGCATTGGCGCAGGTGAGATATTTGGCATTGTCGGGACCAGTGGCGCGGGGAAAAGTACGCTGCTGCGCACCCTGAACGCCTTAACGCGACCGAGCCAGGGAAGCGTGAAGGTGAACGGCGTAGAAATTTCCGCACTGGAAGGCGCGCATCTACGTAAAGCCCGTCAGCGTATAGGGATGATTTTTCAACATTTTAATCTGATGCATACCCGCACTGTGGCGCAAAACGTTGCTTTCAGCCTGAAGGCTGCGGGCTGGGAGCGCAGCAAAATCGCTCCACGCGTGGCGGAGATTCTGACGTTGGTCGGACTGGCGGATAAAGCAAACCGCTTTCCGGTTCAGCTCAGCGGTGGGCAAAAGCAGCGCGTGGGTATTGCCCGTGCGATTGCTAATCACCCGGATGTGTTGCTGTGTGATGAACCGACTTCCGCATTGGATCTGGAAACGTCAGCCACGATTCTGACGTTGCTTAAGCAGATCAACCAACAGTTGGGGATCACGATCGTGCTGATCACCCATGAGATGAACGTGATCAAATCCATTTGCGATCGCGTGGCGGTGATGTCCGGTGGCAAGGTAGTGGAGTCTGGTGAGGTGTTTGATGTTTTTGCTCACCCGCAGCACGCTTTCACTCAGCAACTGGTGTCGCATACTCTCAATCTGACGCTACCCGACCGTCTGCGCCAGCATCTGCCCGGTCAGTTGCTAAAAATTCTGTTCATCGGTGATTCGGCAGAACAGCCGGTGTTGTCAGAAGTGGCGGTTAAATTTGGCGTGGCGGTGAACATTCTGCACGGCAAAATTGAATATATCGGCGAACGTGCGCTGGGGATTCTGGTGGTGCAACTCACCGCGCCGCATAACCCTTCTGCGGTGGATGTCGCCGTGGAACATATTCGTCAACGTACTGCACAGGTGGAGGTGATTCGTGGATGATTTATTGCCGGATTTGACGCTGGCGTTCAATGAAACCTTCCAGATGCTGAGCATCTCTACGCTGTTGGCGATTATTGGCGGTCTGCCGCTCGGTTTTCTTATTTTCGTTACCGATCGGCATTTATTCTGGCAAAACCGTTTTGTGTATCTGCTCAGCTCCGTGCTGGTGAATATTATCCGTTCGGTGCCGTTTGTGATCCTGCTGGTTCTGTTGTTGCCGCTCACCCAGTTTTTGCTCGGCAATACCATTGGACCCATCGCGGCGTCGGTCCCACTTTCGGTAGCAGCAATTGCTTTCTATGCCCGTCTGGTTGATAGCGCGCTACGTGAAGTCGATAAAGGCATTATCGAGGCGGCGGAAGCCTTTGGCGCCAGCCCGATGCGCATCATCTGCACCGTTCTGTTACCGGAGGCGAGCGCGGGTCTGCTGCGTGGGTTGACGATAACGCTGGTGAGTTTGATCGGTTACTCCGCAATGGCTGGGATCGTTGGCGGCGGCGGGGTAGGCGACCTGGCGATTCGCTTTGGTTATTACCGCTACGAAACCCAGGTCATGGTAGTCACCGTGGTGGCGTTGATTATTCTGGTGCAGGTCGTTCAGGTGCTGGGCGACTGGTTGGCGAAACGCGCAGACAAGCGCGACAGACATTGATTACTGTACGCTAAGCCAGTCAGCCACCTCCTGCCATGAGCCGCGAAAGACGATTTTCGCGGCTTTCTTTTCCAGCTGATAGCGATACATCGGGTCGTAATACTCGTTGAGCAACGGCACCAGCCAGCCCATATGAGCGTCGGTGCTGCCCGTTGCCTGCTGTTCGCGCAGAGCCACGTCGAGCAGGGTGGTCAGCTCGGCAAAACGCTGTAAACCCAGACGGCGGCGGATAGCAAACAGGCCGTGATGCAAATATTCACAGTACTCCTGCCAGCCCTGATTCTCGCCATAAACGTGGGTGAAATCGTGGTGCATACGGACAAAATACTCTTCGCGCAGGCGCTCCAGCCGTAGCTCAAAAGGATCGTCCACCACCGCAATAGATGCCTGGGTCATGCGCTCGCGCAGGCATTCGGGCAGATGATTAGCGCCGATCATGCGGCCTTCGTCCTCAAGTACCCACAGACGCAGATCCTGACGGCTGTCGGTTTTCAGCATTTCGACCGCCAGCAGGTTTTCAAAGCTTGCCTGGCTCAGCTGCGGTTCAACGGTGCGACCAAACGAGGAACCGCGATGGTGCGCCAGACCTTCAAGGTCAATGCCGTTCGGCTGCTGTTGCACCAACTGCGTTTTACCGTTCCCGGTACAGCCGCCAATTAAGACAATCGGTTTTTGCACCAGTTCTTCCGTCAGTTGAATCGCTGCCTGGCGCAATGCTTTATAACCGCCTTGTATTAGCGGGTAGTCAGTACCGGACTCGTGCAGCCACTGCTGCACAATGTGCGAACGCTGGCCGCCGCGCGCGCAACATAAGTAGCCCGCAGGATTTTGACGACAGGCATTAAGCCAGGCCTTCATGCGTTGCTGGCGAGTCTCGCCACAAACCAGTTGATGGCCAAGCGCGAGGGCGGCCTCAGGCCCCTGACGTTTATAACAGGTACCTACGGCGGCACGTTCGTCATCGTTCATTAAGGGAAGGTTTATTGCGCCCGGCATTGCGCCCTGCTGAAATTCGACGGGGGCGCGTACATCGATTAAAGGCGTACCGGCGAGCAGAATCGCGCGATAGTCCGTTCCATCGTTCATGTTCAGTCCTGAAAATACAAAACAGCAATGGAGGGGATTTTACGCGCCAGGGGAGGGGCCGGGGAAGGATAAAATCAACTCCCCGGCATTAATGGCTTATTTCAGCTTTGACTGCGCCCAGATAATGCCGCTGGCGTATTCCGGTGGCAGCAGGGGGATAAGCGCCTCCAGCGTCGCGCTAAGACGTGCAGTATCGCTGTCGCTCAGGTTCAGATGACCCACCTTACGACCTTCACGCACTTCTTTGTCATACCAGTGCAGGTGTACCAGCGGCAGCTTCAGCCAGTCGTAGTTCAGGTCGCTACCAATCAGGTTTACCATCACCGAAGGATTATTCACCACCGGAGTCGGTAATGGCAGGCTGGTAATGGCGCGCAGGTGCAGCTCAAACTGGCTGATGCTGGCGCCGTTTTGCGTCCAGTGCCCGCTGTTGTGCACGCGAGGCGCCAGTTCGTTGATCAACAGACCTTCCGGGGTGATGAAACACTCCATCGCCATCACGCCGACATACCCCAGTTCCTGCATGATGGCAGAGAGCATCGCTTCGGCCTGTGCCTGCTGTCTGGCGTTAGCCTGCGGGAAGACCACGCTGGTGCGCAGAATACCGTCCTGGTGCAGGTTATGGGTCAGCGGATAGAAGACGGTGCTGCCGTCGTGCGCACGAGCGCCTACCAGCGACACTTCACCAGAGAAATTGATTCCCTGCTCGACGATACACTCGCCGTAGCAATCATCCGGCAGTTGTTCGGTTTCATTGGCGCGTAAACGCCACTGTCCACGGCCGTCATAGCCGCCGACGCGACGCTTGACGATCGCCAGCTCACCCAGTTTGTCGAATACCGCAGACCATTCGCTTTTATCTGCCAGCAGTTGCCACGGCGCAGTCGCCAGGCCGAGCTTGTCGAAAAGCTGCTTTTGCGTCAGACGGTCGGCAATAATCGGGAAGACGTCGCGGTTAACAAACGCCGGGTGGCGCGCCAGTTCGCGGGTGAGTGCGGTTTCCGGCCAGCGCTCAATCTCAGCGGTGATTACGCTTTGCTGAAAAGGGACAGCAGCCGGTTCAGCGTCCAGCCCGACGGGCCAGACCGCAATGCCCAGCGGCTCGCCGGCCTGACGCAACATGCGCCCTAACTGACCGTTACCGAGTACGCAGACCTGCTTCATGCCGCACCTCGCGGGTCCGGGTTCTCCAGTACCTCATCGGTTTGCGCTTTGCGCCAGTCGCTCAGACGCTGATGTAATGCTTTGTCGTGTGTTGCCAGAATTTGTGCTGCCAGCAGGGCCGCATTGGCCGCACCCGCTTTGCCGATCGCCAGTGTTCCAACGGGAATGCCGCGCGGCATTTGAACAATGGAGTAGAGGCTATCTACGCCGCTCAACGCTGCGCTTTGCACCGGAACGCCTAACACGGGGACCAGCGTTTTCGCTGCAATCATGCCCGGCAGATGCGCTGCGCCGCCAGCACCGGCAATAATCACCTGATAACCGTTTTCTTCAGCGCTTTCGGCGAAGCTGAACAGTTTATCAGGGGTACGGTGAGCGGAGACGACTTCAACATGATGCGGAACGTCCAGCATTTCGAAGATTTCGGCGGCGAACTGCATGGTAGCCCAGTCGCTTTTGGACCCCATCACGATGGCGACACGCGCCGGATTATTGCGGGAAGACATGCGTCTAAAAACTCCTGTGGTGCACTACACTCGACTTTTGAGGCCACCGAGAATAGCATAATTCAATTCCAAGGAAAACGATTGCGTCTATTCTGCGGCAGGTGTTTTTAAGCAGGAATTAAAACGGAAAAGCGATCAGTTCAACGTCGTCAGGTGTGACTTTAATCATCGAACCTTCGGTGTGCCAGGCACCTAACACCACGCGGAAAGCGGGTTGCTCATTGGCCGTGAGTTCGTGGACAGCAGGACGGTGTGTATGTCCGTGAATTAACCACTGGACCTGATGTTTCTCCATTTCGGCAATGACGGCCTGTGGATTCACATCCATGATCTCCAGCGATTTACTGCTGTTGGCGGCAAGGCTTCCGGCGCGCATCTTCGCGGCAATACGTTGGCGAATGAATAACGGCAGGGAGAGAAACAATTTTTGTAGCCAGGGCTGATGAACCTTAGCCCGAAACGCCTGATAGCCTGCGTCGTCGGTGCACAAGGTGTCGCCATGCATGATCAGTACCTTGCGACCATACAGGTTGAGCACTTTTTCCTGAGGTAACAGGGTCATGCCGCTCTCACGGGCAAAACGCTTGCCGATCAGAAAATCACGGTTGCCGTGAATAAAAAAGCAGGGAACGCCGGAATCCGTCAGCGCTTTTATCGCTGCGGCCATTTCACGATGTAGGGGATTGGGATCGTCATCGCCTATCCAGGCCTCAAACAGATCGCCAAGAATGTACAGCGCATCGGCCTTTCGTGCATCGCCGGCTAAAAAACGCAGAAAACCGGCGGTGATCGCCGGTTCTTCCGTGCAGAGATGAAGATCTGCAATAAACAGTGTTGTCACGATTACTCGCTGACGGTCACGTTTTCGATGATAACGTCTTCTTTTGGTACGTCCTGATGCATACCGCTGCGACCGGTGGAAACGCCTTTGATTTTATCAACGACATCCATACCTTCGACAACTTCAGCGAACACACAGTAACCCCAGCCCTGCATGCTTTCGCCGGAGAAGTTCAGGAAGTCGTTGTCGGCAACGTTGATGAAAAACTGAGCAGTCGCGGAGTGCGGAGCCTGAGTACGCGCCATTGCCAGCGTTCCACGGGTGTTTTTCAGACCGTTGTTGGCTTCGTTTTTGATAGCCTCTTTCGTGGCTTTTTGCTTCATGCCCGGCTCAAAACCGCCGCCCTGGATCATGAAACCATTAATAACACGGTGGAAAATGGTGTTGTTGTAAAAACCTTCGCGGCAGTAGTCCAGGAAGTTTTTAACTGTTTCAGGCGCTTTATCATCAAACGTTTTGATTACGATATCGCCGTGATTAGTGTGGAAAGTAACCATTTTTGCATCCTGTTCCGATAGAGTGGTGCTTCGACCCTGGTCAGGGTCACATGATAGGGGCTTGTTATAGCATAACCGCAAGGTTCGATCACCTTGCAAAGTGTGCTGCTTCGGGGCCAATTTATAGGTATTATAGGGCTTTGTTATCCACACACGTCTACACGGAATCTTCGATGTTAAAAATCTTTAATACACTGACGCGCCAAAAAGAGGAATTCAAACCCATTCATGCCGGGGAAGTCGGCATGTACGTGTGTGGCATCACCGTTTACGATCTCTGTCATATTGGACACGGGCGTACCTTTGTTTCTTTCGACGTTGTTGCCCGTTATCTGCGTTTCCTCGGCTACAAGCTGAAGTATGTGCGCAACATTACCGATATCGACGACAAAATCATTAAGCGCGCGAATGAAAATGGCGAGAGCTTTGTGGCGCTGGTTGATCGCATGATTGCGGAAATGCACAACGATTTCGATGCGCTGAATATTCTGCGCCCGGATCTTGAACCGCGCGCGACGCACCATATCGCCGAGATTATCGAAATCACCGAACAGCTGATTGCCAAAGGTCACGCTTACGTTGCTGATAACGGTGACGTGATGTTTGACGTGCCGACTGACCCGAACTACGGTCAGCTGTCCCGCCAGGATCTGGATCAACTGCAGGCGGGTGCGCGTGTTGACGTGGTTGATGTGAAGCGCAACCCGATGGACTTTGTGCTGTGGAAGATGTCCAAAGAGGGTGAGCCGAGCTGGCCGTCTCCATGGGGTGCAGGTCGTCCTGGCTGGCACATTGAATGTTCTGCGATGAACTGCAAACAGCTGGGTAATCATTTCGATATTCACGGCGGCGGCTCCGACCTGATGTTCCCGCACCATGAAAACGAAATTGCTCAGTCCACCTGTGCGCATGACGGTGAATACGTTAATTACTGGATGCACTCCGGGATGGTGATGGTTGACCGTGAGAAAATGTCCAAATCGCTGGGCAACTTCTTTACCGTGCGCGACGTGCTGAAATACTACGACGCCGAAACCATTCGTTACTTCCTGATGTCCGGCCATTATCGCAGCCAGTTGAACTACAGCGAAGAGAACCTGAAACAGGCACGCTCTGCGCTGGAGCGTCTGTACACCGCGCTGCGCGGCACTGACAAGTCCGTTGCTCCAGCCGGTGGCGAAGCCTTTGAAGCGCGCTTCATTGAAGCGATGGATGACGACTTCAACACGCCGGAAGCCTACTCCGTGCTGTTTGATATGGCGCGTGAGGTTAACCGTCTGAAGGGCGAAGATATGGCGGCAGCTAACGCTATGGCTGCGCATCTGCGTAAGCTGTCCGGCGTGCTGGGCCTGCTGGAACAGGAGCCAGAAGCCTTCCTGCAAAGCGGTGCGCAGGCGGATGATGGTGAAGTTGCTGAAATTGAAGCGTTAATCCAACAACGTCTGGATGCCCGTAAGGCGAAAGACTGGGCGGCAGCTGACGCCGCGCGCGATCGTCTCAACGAGATGGGCATCGTGCTGGAAGACGGTCCGCAGGGCACCACCTGGCGTCGTAAGTAAATCTCTATATTGCCGGATGGCGGCTAGTGCCTTATCCGGCCTACGATGGAATGATCGGTAGGCCTGATAAGCGTAGCGCCATCAGGCACTATTAATGACGTCTGTACCACCACAACACACCCATCATGACGGCTCCCGGCAGCCATACCCACATTAGCTCCGAAAGAATAACCTGATGCCCGTACGGCGTGGCGTAGCGTGATAGCGCAAACGGGGCGACCTTAATGACCTGCCACGGTGCGAAGAAGCGTTCATCTGACCACGGCCACAGCCAGCCGACGCCTTTTCCCCCGGTAGTGACAGAATCCAGCAGGCTGTGCGACAGCAGTGAAACCGTCAGGAATAACCAGCAGCGAATCAATCCCACCTTAAACCATCGTCGGCCAATCAAAACACAGAGTAGTGGCACGACAAAGGCGAACAGCAGCGAGTGGGTAAAACCACGGTGACCAAATACGTTGCCGTAGGCGATGCCAAGCTTAAACGACAGCACGTCGGCATCCGGCAACATAGCCAGAATGACGCCAGTAAACAGTAAGCGCGGGGGGATGACTTTAAGCCCGAGACCTAACCCTAAGCAGAGTGGCACGGCCGCGTGGGTAACAATTGTTGGCATGATGATCGCTTCGTGTGGAAAAACGACATGCTAACAATTCACTGTGAAGTGGTGATGAAGTGATTATCTGAAAATGAGAGAGGAAGTGGCCGGACAGGGGGTTAGCCTCATCCGGCACCGGGGATCACGCCACGACGGTAATACTTTGGCCTTCAAAGCTTACGGTCTGTCCGGCAACGATTTTGCAGCGTTTACGCGTTTCAACAACGCCGTCGACCTTCACTAACCCTTCGCCAATGGCGATTTTTGCCTGGGCGCCACTTTCGCTCCAGCCTTCCAGCTTCAGCAGATCGCAGAGTTCAACATGTGGGTGTTTACCCAGTGAAAATGTGGCCATCTTAAACGTCCTTTACATCATGATATTCAACACACGCCTGCAGCGTGTTTTCGATAAGCGTGGCGACGGTCATAGGGCCAACGCCTCCCGGCACTGGCGTGATATATGACGCGCGTGCGGCAGCATCCTCAAAGACCACATCGCCAACAACCTTACCATTCTCCAGACGGTTGATGCCGACATCAATCACAATCGCACCTTCTTTAATCCACTCACCGGGAATAAAGCCTGGTTTACCGACGGCGACGATCAGCAGGTCAGCATGCTCAACGTGGCGACGCAGATCTTTGGTGAACCGGTGGGTAACGGTGGTGGTGCAGCCAGCCAGCAGCAGTTCCATGCTCATCGGGCGACCAACAATATTGGAGGCGCCAATCACCACGGCGTTCAGGCCATACGTGTCGATGTTGTAGCGTTCAAGCAGGGTCACGATACCGCGTGGGGTACATGGACGCAGGCGCGGCGCGCGTTGGCACAGGCGACCGACGTTATACGGGTGGAAACCGTCAACGTCTTTATCCGGTGCAATACGCTCCAGCACTTTGACGTTGTCGATACCCGCCGGCAACGGCAGTTGTACCAGGATACCATCGATGGTGGCATCTGCATTGAGCGTATCGATCAGCTCAAGAAGTTCCGCCTCGCTGGTGGTTTCAGGCAGGTCCCAGGAGCGGGAGACAAAACCCACTTCGTCACAAGCTTTGCGTTTACTTGCCACGTAAATCTGCGAAGCCGGGTTGCTACCTACCAGCACAACAGCCAGTCCTGGGGCGCGTAATCCAGCCGCTAAACGCGCCTGAACTTTTTGAGCAACCTCAGAGCGCACCTGCTGCGCAATCGTTTTACCGTCAATAATCTTTGCTGCCATCAGAGAGAGGATTCCGTCTGTTACGTTAAGTCGAAGGGGATGTCACTATTTTGTCAGAAGCGGGGCGTGCTGTCAGTTTTCGTTTGCGTTTTTACGTGCGGTGGAGTGTTTCGCATAGCCCGTGAGCGCGGCAACAGGTGTTGGACGTTGGTACGTAATTCATAAGCATGCTAACGAAAATTAACCTAAATGAAACAACTCATCACCCTGCTATTTTCATGGGTAATATCTCAGAAACCAGACTGTTACGTCTTGTTATGGCCGTTTTTGCCTCATTTCCATCCGGAATTTTCTTAGAGTCCAATAAGAATAAGCCAGGGTCATTAAAAGGAATTGCAGGTATTTTTCATTAATTGAAATGTTTAATTTATCCCGGTGACGAATTGTCATATTCGTGAAGATTAATTAGTGAATCAAATACTCAGGAGAGTGGGAGTACACGTTTCGCTAATTCTCTCTCGATATATATCTTTACAGGATGCAGAGATAATTTGCCTGACATTTAATGTCGATAATGATTCAAACGGATCCCGCAGGACGCTGGAGCCGGATGTGTGTAATTCAAGGGAAATCCATGAAACGTAAATTAATGACCTCTTCTGTTTTTGCCAGCATGATGTTAATGGCGGGCGCAGCGGTGGCGGCAGATCCGGTAAGCGTGAGCGGCGGTACGGTTCACTTTGAAGGTGAACTGGTCAATGCAGCCTGTGCAGTGAGCACTCAGTCAGCCGACCAGGTTGTCACATTAGGCCAATATCGTACCGCCAGCTTCACCGCAGTCGGTGACACCACGGCGCAAATTCCGTTTTCCATCGTGCTGAACGACTGTGACCCGAAAGTTGCTGCGACTGCTGCTGTTGCTTTCTCGGGCCAGACGGACCTCACCAACAACAGCCTGTTGGCTCTCTCCTCTTCGGATAACAGCACCACAGCGGGCGGCGTAGGGATCGAAATCCTGGACAACACCTCTACCGCACTGAAGCCAGATGGCGCGACCTTCTCAACCGCTCAGGCGCTGGTGGAAGGCACCAACACCCTGCGTTTCTCCGCGCGTTATAAAGCCACAGCAACCAGCGCCACGCCGGGTCAGGCAAATGCGGATGCGACCTTCATCATGAAGTACGAATAAGCCGTTTGATTCTTGCAGGGAAGACTACCGCCTCATGGGATGAGGCACTATCCGGGGATGATGAAGGATGTGGCAGATGATAGGGAAAGGCGTAGCGCTGGCGGGAATGGTCTGCGTAATGCCGGCGTTTGCTCACACCGTGATACTGGAAAGTGGCCGTCTTCATTTACGTGGGCAACTGGTTAATGGTGCCTGTACGGTTGCCACAGACAGCCAGAGCTTACGGGTGCAGATGGGGCAGTACCGCACTAACGCGTTTTCCGGGACGGGAAGTTTTGCTTCTACCAGCGTACCGTTTTCGCTGCGACTAACGTCGTGCAGTGCTGATGTTTATGACCATGTGGGGATTGCCTTTGCGGGCGTTACGCCAGCCGAAGATCCACAGGTCTTTCTTGCCAGCGGCGATGCGTCTGCGGTTTCGGGGATTGGTCTGGCGTTGTTTGATGAGCGACAGCGACAAATAATTCCGAATGCGCTGCCGCTTCATTATGCCCCGATTTTAACGCAAGAGATGACGTTTCATTTCACTGCTCGCTATCGGGCTGTCTCGGAATATATAACGCCGGGAACGCTTCGTTCAGATGTGTGGTTTACGTTGGTGTATCCCTGATTTATTTCCTAACGATAATCACGCCAAAGGTATTTGTAGCTATGTTTAATTATCTAAAATCAGGCTTTATCATTTTACTGGCCTTATTTTCTGCCACCAGTGTGCAGGCATCTGGTGGAATTGCATTAGGTGCAACTCGCGTTATTTATCCTGCCGAGGCTAAACAAACGTCCCTCGCCATTAGTAATAGTGATACCAAAGAACGTTTCCTGATTAATTCATGGATAGAGAACAGCGCAGGCGTCAAAGATAAATCGTTTGTGGTCACACCGCCGCTGTTTGTCAGTGAACCTAAAAGCGAAAACACGCTGCGTATCATCTACGCGGGCGAGCCGCTGCCCAAAGACCGTGAATCGCTGTTCTGGATGAATGTGAAGGCTATTCCGTCGGTCAATAAAAATAGCCTTGAGGGGAAAAACGTTCTGCAACTGGCGATTTTGTCGCGCATCAAACTCTTTGTCCGCCCAAATAATCTGCCACAAATCGCGGAAGATGCGCCAGGCATGCTGCAGTTTTCCCGTACCGGCAACCACCTGAAAATCACCAACCCGTCAGCGTATTACGTCACGCTGGTCAATCTCAATGTCGGAAATACGAAGATTGATAACGTTATGGTTGCGCCAAAAAATGACACGCAGGTCCTGTTGCCGACTGGCGTTCAGGGAAACGTTACGTTCCAGACGGTGAACGATTATGGCGCAGTCACCACCGCTAAAACGGTTAGCGTGCGTTGAGAAAACGATGAATAAGACAACGTATTTTCCTGGCCTGTTACCGGGGGTTACGCCACCGCTGGCGGGGGTGGCGTTGTCCACGCTGGCCGCGCTCTTTCCCTCCTTCAGCCAGGGTGAAAGCTATTTCAATCCGGCGTTTTTATCTGCCGATACCGCTACTGTGGCGGATATGTCTCGTTTCGAAAAAGGGAATCACCAGCCTGAAGGCGTTTATCGTGTGGATATTTGGCGCAATGATGAGTTTGTGGCCACCCAGGATATTCGTTTCGCCACCAGCGCGGGGAAAGCCGGAGAAAAATCCGGCGGGCTGATGCCGTGCTTTGATCTCGACTGGGTTAAACGCCTTGGCGTCAATATCACTGCGTTTCCGGCACTCAGTCAGGATGCGAACAATACCTGTATTAATTTGCCAGAGGCGATTCCTGGTAGCGAAATTGCCTTCGATTTTTCTACACTGCGTTTAAATGTCAGCCTGCCGCAAGCCTCAATGTTGAACAGTGCGCGTGGCTATATTCCGCCAGAGGAGTGGGATGAAGGTATTCCGGCGGCGCTGGTTAACTACAGCTTTACCGGCAGTCGCGGCAGCGATACCGACAGCTATTTCTTAAGCATGTTAAGCGGCCTGAACTATGGCCCATGGCGGCTGAGGAATAACGGTGCATGGAACTACTCGAAAGGTGACGGCTACCATTCGCAAAGCTGGAAAAATATTGGCACATGGCTTCAGCGCGCGATTATCCCGCTGAAGGGTGAGCTGGTGATGGGGGACAGCAACACCGGCAACGACGTTTTTGACAGCATCGGTTTTCGTGGTGCTCGTCTCTATTCGTCCGACAGCATGTATCCCGACAGCTTACAGGGCTATGCGCCAACCGTCCGTGGGATTGCGCGTACCGCAGCGAAACTGACTATTCGCCAGAATGGCTACGTGATTTATCAAAGCTATGTTTCGCCAGGCGCTTTTTCGATAACCGATCTTAACCCCACCTCGTCGAGTGGTGACCTGGACGTAACGGTTGATGAGAAGGACGGCAGTCAACAGCGCTATACGGTGCCGTATTCCACGGTACCTCTGCTCCAGCGTGAAGGACGTTTCAAATATGACGTTGTCGCCGGGGATTTTCGCAGCGGTAATAGCCAGCAGTCTTCGCCATTCTTTTTCCAGGGAACGTTAATTGCCGGGTTACCAGAAGGTTACACCGCGTATGGCGGCACGCAGTTAGCTTCACGCTACACCGCACTGGTGTTAGGTACTGGCCGCAACCTGGGTGACTGGGGAGCCGTCTCTGTCGATTTAACGCATGCCCGGAGCCAACTGGCGGATGACAGTACGCATCAGGGGCAATCGCTGCGTTTTCTGTATGCAAAATCACTGAACAACTTCGGTACCAACTTCCAGCTGTTGGGGTACCGCTATTCGACGCGCGGGTTTTATACCCTCGATGATGTGGCGTATCGCAGTATGGAAGGTTACGAGTACGAATATGACAGCGAAGGGAATCGCCACGATGTTCCACAGGTGAAGAGCTACCACAATCTGAGCTACAGCAAAAAGGGACGTTTTCAGATCAACATTTCGCAGAACCTTGGCGATTACGGATCACTCTATGTATCGGGTAGCCAGCAAACGTACTGGAACACCTCAGATACCAATACCTGGTACCAGCTGGGGTATGCCAGCGGTTGGCAGGGGATTAGCTATTCACTCTCCTGGTCATGGAATGAATCGGTCGGGATCTCTGATACCGACCGCATCCTGGCCTTCAATGTTTCTGTACCGTTCAGTCTGCTGACCGGGCGGCGCTACTCGCGTGATAACGCACTCGATCGCACCTACGCCACTTTCAATGCGAACCGTAACAGCAATGGACAAAACAGCTGGCAAAGCGGTATTGGCGGCACGCTGTTAGATGGACGCAATCTCAGCTACAGCGTTAATCAGGGACACAGCAGCTCAAACGGATACAGCGGGAGCGCTAACGCGAACTGGCAGGCGGCCTATGGCACGCTGGGCGTGGGTTACAACTATGACCGTGACCAGCATGACTATAACTGGCAACTCTCCGGTGGCGTCATCGGACATGCGGACGGCATTACGCTCAGCCAACCACTGGGCGATACCAACGTACTGATAAAAGCACCAGGGGCCCAGGGGGTGCGGATAGAAAACCAGACCGGCGTGCAGACCGACTGGCGTGGCTACGCGGTCATGCCGTATGCCACCGTTTATCGTTACAACCGCGTCGCGCTGGATACCAATTCAATGAATAACAACACCGATGTGGAAAATAACGTTAGCAGCGTCGTGCCCACGCAGGGGGCACTGGTACGTGCGGCGTTTGATACACGAATTGGCGTGCGGGCGCTTATCACGGTTAACCGGGATGGAAAACCGGTGCCATTTGGGTCGGTGGTTCGCGAAACCACGAGCGGCGTCACCAGCATGGTCGGTGAGGATGGACAAATTTATCTGAGTGGTCTGCCGCTCAAAGGCAACTTGTTGATCCAATGGGGTGAAGGCGCAAACGCACGCTGTGAAGCGCACTATACCTTGCCTGAAGAGAGCCTGAAACAGGCTGTAACGCTCACCAACGTGATGTGCCAACGACCGTCGGCACGACAGGGATAATATGATGAAACGACAAACCGGTTTGCTACTGGGAAGCGCTTTACTGCTTATAGCTAATACGTCATGGGCGACGGTCTGCCATAACTCGAACGGAACGCCAACGGACGTTTATTACGATCTGTCGAATGTGTTTAACAGCAGCAATAACCAACCGGGCCAGGTAGTGACATTGCCTGAAAAGTCAGGCTGGGTTGGGGTGAATGCAACCTGCCCGGCAGGGACGACGGTGAATTACACCTACCGAAGTTATGTGACAGAACTCCCCGTGCAAAGTACGGAAAATAACTTTCAGTATCTGAAACTCAATGATTACCTGTTGGGGGCCATGAGTATTACCGATAGCTACGCGGGGTTGTTTTATCCTCCACGTAATTATATCCGCATGGGGAATCACCCAAACGTTTCCAAACAGCAGCCTTTTGGCGTGATGGATTCGAAGCTGGTGTTTAAATTAAAAGTGATTCGTTCATTTATCAACATGGTGCCGATCCCGCGACAGACGATGTTCAGCGTCTATGTCACTACCAGTACGGGAGATGCGCTGAGTACGCCGGTTTACACCATAAGCTACAGCGGCAAGGTGGAAGTTCCACAAAACTGCGAGGTGAATGCCGGGCAAATCGTGGAGTTTGATTTTGGCGATATTGGTGCCTCGCTGTTCAGCAAGGCGGGAGCCGGTAACCGGCCCGAAGGTATCAATACGCAAACGAAAACGGTCGCCATAAAATGTACAAATGTTGCCGCGCAAGCTTATCTGACCATGCGGGTCGAGGCCGAAAAAGCGTCCGGGCAAATGATGATATCGGACAACCCGGATTTAGGTTTTATCGTGGCCGACAGCAGCGGTAAACCGCTGACACCCAACAATCTGTCCAGCACCATTCCCTTTCAGTTGGATGATAACGCTGCCGCGCGGGTTGGCATTAGAGCATGGCCAGTCAGCGTGACGGGCAATAAACCAGCGGAAGGGCCTTTCACCGCCCGTGGCTATCTGCGAGTTGATTATGAATAAGCAGAAAACAATGAGACGTCGTGCACTTTTTGTATTGATATCCGCAGTGTCAGCCAGTTCACTATGCCAGGCGGATACCTCGCTGGGTGAGATTAATATCGAACTGCACGGTAATATTGTGGACTTTACCTGTGCGGTTATTGCCAGTGACAATAATAAGTTGGTTGAACTAGGCACCTGGCCAACAAAACAATTAAAGACCACCGGGGATACGACCCAACCGGTTCCCTTCACGTTGAAACTTGAAGGCTGCCCGCCGGGGTCGGCCTCGATAACCTTTTCCGGCACGCCGGCAGCGGGTACCACGTTGTTGGCGCTGGACGATGCCGTGATGGCACAAAAGGTCGCGATTGAATTGCACGATAGCGACCGTACGCGATTACCGCTTGAACAAGCCAGCCAGACAGTAAGCATTGATGAAAATGGTAACGCTATGCTGACTTTTTTTGCCAACTATATTGCGCTGGCAGATGGCGTTCAACCGGGGATCGCGAAAGCAGATGCTACGTTTATGATTAACTACAATTGACATCATGCGCTGATAACGCACTCCCGAACGACGCCTCGCCGGGAGTGCGATCACATTAATTCATGCATCTTTGCATAATCAATTAGCTCAACAATGGTATGTAGTCCGAGCTTGGAATAGATGTTAGCTTTGTGAGCACTGATTGTTTTATTACTCAATAAAAGTTGCTCAGCAATTTCTTTATTAGATAACCCATTCGCCAGATAACGTAAAACCGTTACCTCGCGGTTCGATAACGGCATGTCATTCAGCACACCTTTACGTATATTAATATTATTAATAAAGTTAAGCGTGTCTGAAGGGAAAAATGAATATCCTGATAAAATCATTTTCACCGCGTTATAGATATCATTGAGATCCTTTCGTTTGCTGACGAAGCCATTGGCACCGGCACGGATCGCCCGTCCGGCATAAAATGATTCAGACTTTGAGGATAGAAACAGTACCCTAGTTTTTTCCTGCAGAGATTTTATTCTCTTGAGTAATGTAAACCCATCGGAGCCAGGTAGTTCAATATCCAGAATGACCAGATCGACTGGATAAGTCCGTAGATGATCTATTGCTGCGCGGCTGTCATCGGTTTCCAGAACAACCTGAATATTACTATTCTTTTCGAGCAGTACTTCTATCGACATTCTGACAATAGGGTGTTCGTCCATAATGATAACGGATGCTGGTTTCATTGTTGTATGCCTCAAACTGTTTGTGTATCTTGCGATTTTGATAAAACATCAGGCGTTATAATATTGTCAAATAGCCAAGGATTGCTCTGGAAGAAGAACCGAATAAATATTATGTCATCCTTGTTTATTCGGTTGTTCTACGTCAGAACAATGAGTTTGTGGAATATCCATTTCACACCAGGGAAAACTTACAATTAATCAGAAAACAGTGAGGATTATACCTGCTCTGCACTTTCGGAAAAGGCTTACAGCACGTAAGTTCATAATGTCTGTTAGGATATCTTGAAAGATCAGGGCATGGTAATGACTATTGATATTAATCTCCTGCTGTTTGAATTATGGCAGATTGAAAAAATTTTTTAAATAGTAAAAACGACACAATGGACTAATTGTTTAGGTTTTGTTAAGGCGGCGAGGCAATTCTTTTTTGTCGAAATGTACTGAATCTGTCAGCTAAAGCAGGATACCTGCGCGACATATAATACCAGGAATAGTTGTAAATATTAAATGTTTGTAAAAATCACATTCGTTTTCTCAGTTGAAAATAAGTAATTTCCTATAAATTCTTATATCACAGAGGGTTAGGGTGTTAAATTAAATGGGGATAGGTAACGCTGAGGCGATGTATCAGATGCAAAAAACGCTGACGATGTGGCAACCCCAGCAGCGTGATCAGCTGGTTCAGGCGATAGATAACGCGGTGATAGGGTTGAGCCTGCAGCAGAGCAATCTTCTTTAACGATTTACCTTGTGACAGTAATGAGATCATCTCCCAGTCGGCCTGATTTATGCGCCCGGAGTGAATATGGTCCGGCGGCATAGATAATAAAGCATGGCGCATCTCCGGGAGGCGCTGACGGCGCGACAGGATATAGAATGGCCCAGCCATCGCAATAAAGTGCCTGAGCGCTTCGTGGCGACTGGGAAGTAATATGAAAATTTGAATATTATCCTGTTCTTTAATGAGTCGGCGAAGATATTCCAGAACATCGAAATATGAGCTTGATGCACCATCCATATCAACCACTAACTGACTCGCTTCAGACTCTTTCAACAGTGGCAGGGCCGATTCAATCGTCTGGAAGATGGCCGTGTGCGTACCAGAAAATAAATAGCGATTTAACGTATAGCCGAGATAGTTGTCTGTTGTGATAATCGCTTGAGATATTGTGTCTCCCGGTAATGTGTAATCAAGTTTTTGAGCCAGATACTCAATTCTGTCAAATTCCTGCGGCGCACAGTGATCATATTGCCAGGTACAGTGGGCGTTTCGTAAACGGCGATGCCGTTCCCGGCGTTTTACACTGCGCATCCTTCCTTTTTCCCTGTCCGTATCTATTGCGCCTGCTCTGGATAAATGGCTGGCCACAAATATCCCTGACCCAAATTTGCGCCAGCGCGCAGGGCAATTTCCTGCTGTTTTTGCGTTTCAATTCCTTCAACTACCACCAGGCTGGCGATTGCGCGCCCCATCTGAATAACCTGGCGGAGTTTTTCCGGCACATGACTGAGTGTCCAGAACGTATTTTTATCTAACTTCACCCCTGACAAATGCCAGTTGGCTGCGGTGAATGTGCCAAGCAGTTCCTCATTGACGTCATCCAGCCATATTGGGATACCATGGTCTTCAAGATGTTGAATTACGCCGTAGACGATCGCCCGCTGGGGTGTACTTAAAGAATAAAACGTATTTGGATCTTGTATTTCGATAATCAAGCTGGACGGAGAGGGTGTAATCAGGGAATGGAATAGCGGCCAACTCAGAAAGGCTTGCATCGGTAAATTCAGTGAGTAGCGCAATCCCTGTTGGTAGCACTTAATTTTGTCAATTTGCTGATAAAACAGATGCTGTCGATGCTGAACCGACAGTTGGTGAAAATATTTCTCACTGTTTATATTGGCGGGAAGATGTGTGAGGACCTCACAACCGTATCTCAACGCGGTAGACAAATCGACAATGGGCTCGAATTTAAGTGCGAATTGCAGGGGTTCTGCATCGCTGTTTTTGGCGGTAAAGACCGAGTACTCAGATTTATCATTCCATAATAGCAGGCTCGGTGCCACGATATCCCCCCTGGCGTCAGAGCAAATATTACCGAGTGTGTCTATTTGTTTCCCCGGAAATAATATACATAGGGTATTCTGGCAGCATGCGATTAGGTACAGTAGGTGCCGATACTTAATTGATGATGAGACATTTCTCAATAAAATGCCCGACCGCAAGATTCACTCTACTGTTGCAGAAAACTCAGGTGCGCCCTGATATACCTTAAAAATTGCTGATCATTTTTCACATCCAGCTTTTTCATAATACGGCGGCGAGTTGCTCTGGCCTGGATATCGCTGATGGAGAGAAGATGTGCTGTTTCAGCGAGCGTGTTACCGCTGGCAAGTAGCATTAAAAACTGGCGTTCCTCCACTGAAAAGTGGCGGGTGGTACAGTAATGGCAGATGGTTGCAGGCACACTGTGGCGGAGCGCGCGTTTTTGCAGAATCAGAATCAATTTTTGGGTTATCGCTTCAACATTATCTTCGCGATAGATAAGCGGCAGCATATACAGGCAGGGACGAAACATCAGCTTATCTTTATCGCCTCCGTTGCAGATGATAACCCGATGCTGGCGTCTGGTGTGGACGGGAACCTGATAACATCCTGCGCTGAGCCAATCGTCATCCAGTGAAATAAAGGCGATGTCTGCGCGATCGATATCTTCGGTAGGTAAAAAGCAGATGTCCTGATGCCACTCATTTGCCAGGCGGGAGATGATGATTTTCAGCCCATGTTCGAAATGACTATTTTCTTCCTTGATAGCGATACTTAACATTGACGAGGTCCTGAACAGCAGGGAAGGGGTTGGGGAATGTTAAGCAAAATCATTAATTTTCTAAATACTTGTAACCTTAAATCCCGCATTATGCTGGCTGAGTTATTACCAGGTGATTTCCTGGAACCCCATGAACGACCAGAAAAAAA
The DNA here is from genome assembly GCF_001034465.1 of Citrobacter sp. MGH100. Lineage (NCBI taxonomy): Bacteria > Pseudomonadati > Pseudomonadota > Gammaproteobacteria > Enterobacterales > Enterobacteriaceae > Citrobacter > Citrobacter sp. MGH100. Next base: position 2,182,192 of record NZ_KQ089800.1, on the reverse strand, counting down.
CAACATTCGTACACTTCGTCAGCAACCGGAACAAAAGGCATTGACTCAGCAGGCGCTGACCGTATAATTCACGCGTTTCATCTGCATGAAGTCATCACTTCTCTATGCGCCCTTAGCTCAGTTGGATAGAGCAACGGCCTTCTAAGCCGTAGGTCGTAGGTTCGAATCCTACAGGGCGTACCATTTTATTTCAGTAGCTTACCCATTTTCTGCAGGTTCCTTATTTCCCAGATGGGACATATTGGGGACATCATCACTAAAAATCGAGTCAATTTGCTTCGCGTGTTCTGATGCACACTGGACACGTCAGAGAACGATATCGCTTTCCCCCGACAGACGCATGCCGGGAAACCGGCGCTCTACCCGCAGGTCAAAATGGTCTGTCAGATGGAACTGACCAGCCATCTGCTGACGGCGATGGCCTTCGGTATGATGAGCAACAGTGAAAATGAGCTTGCTGAGCGGCATATAGAGCAAACCGGCGATAACACCCTGACGTTAATTCCTGTGCCAATGCCCCGCTTACTGGAAAAACAGGTTTTGCCGTGTGTCGTCAGACAAACAATGATGAGTGGGAATATATTGCAGACCACCGAAGAGAAATCGTTTATGACACAGAAACCGGGTGTCCTACCGGAATTACCGAACTGAGCGAGCATGCCGATAATATAACTACTGTCCCACCGTCAACGCCCTTTGATGCGTGGAACGGCAGCGAGTGGGTCACTGATGTTGCTGCTCAGCGTAATGCGGACGTTGCCGCTGCTGATGCTATAAAACAATCGCTGATCGATGTGGCAATTCAGTTAGTCAGCGTGCTACAGCTAAAATTGCAGGTCAGCACACGCTGACTGATGCAGAGAAATTGCGGCTGAATGCTGTGCTGGATTACATCGACGCAGTGACAGCGATTGATACTAGCACTGCGCCAGATATTAACTGGCCGGTTCCTCCGTTGGCGTAAGTTAGACTATATTTTTCTTGGTATCCAGGGTATTAGCAATGTTTTCCCCAATCGATTCCCTGGTAGCTCAATAAGCCGATAAGTCACAGCAGCTATCAGGGATACACTCAGTGTCACGACCACCAACAAGAAATATTGGTTATCGATAAAATGCCGTAATCGTGACAATAAAAAAAAGCCAATAGGGACATGTAGCAGATATAGCGAATAGGTCACGTTAGATAGTTTGCATATAGCATGCGTAAGGGCGTTTTCACCGGAAAAACATTTATTGGTAAGCAGACACAACCCAAAAAACAGACCCGCAATGATTTGTGTGGCAACGTTAATGTCCTGATGAAGTTGTATCCCAAGCTGATTGATACAGAGGTAGCGGTAAATATTATAAGCAGACAGTATCAAAAACAATGTCCCAACTGTTTTGAAATTAGGTTTTGTATTATTAACTATCAAAAAGAGAGCGGAACCGCATAACATGAAAATCATAAAGCAAAAATCATGAGCGAATGCGTTGGTGATACTTAACATTTGAGGTGAGGTGGAATAAACACCGTGCCTGACAAGGTTTATTTGAAAGATCAGCAGTAGCAACATCAGAGAAGCGGCAGACAGAATCTTCTTGCAGTTAAGATGCCCAAGTAGTGTGATCAGTAAATAGAATTTGAACTCAATAAGCAGTGTCCAGACAACCGCGAGAGTTAACGGATAACCGAAAAACTGACTGGTCAGAGTCATGGTTGATAGAACATTAACCGTACTCAGTGAGTGGCGATCGCCAAACAGGTACTGAATAGTTGCAGCCATTATCACGGCAAAAATCAGCATTGGGAAGATACGGAACAAGCGATTAATCAGAAACTGCTGGCGCGAATACCTGGATAGCATAGGTGGCACAACCCAGCCACTAATCAGAAAGAATAATGCAACTCCCCAGATGGCCACTGCCGTTTGCCATTTCCCCAGCATAAAGGTATCAAGCATCCATAATGATTGTGATGATTTACTTAGCAGGGGGAGGCTTTCTGTACTTCCGGTCCAGGTTCGCGATGTCTCATCAAATGTACCACTCAGAACAAAATGGCTAAACAACACACAATAAGCGGCCACCAGACGGGCCAGATCTAAACTGTATTCTCTTTTCATTGCTGTAGAAATGGTCTGTTGCGTCAGGTTGCTAAATACTATCACCCTGATATTGGCGGGAGTAAAAAGTTTAAGAGATTTTCTTCTCGTATGCCAGAAAAGCACCGAACTACAACTGATTGCATTCCGTATTGCAGGATGTGAACACATCTATGACGAGCGGGCCAGCGGCAGGAATGCAGACCGGCCTGTTCTGAAACAATTGATCAGCGAGTTACAGCGGGGCGGCGAACTTGTAGTCTGGAGACTGGATCGCCTCGGTCGCAGCATGCGACATCGTGTTGTGTTAGTGGAGGAACTGCGGGCATTGCGTTCACATTTCAGGGAGGGGGCACTGCTTGTTGTGGATGCGTCGCTTCAGCCTGTGATGGCTCGCTGCTGATATGTGCAATAGACGGGGAATTCAGAATCAAGCGATATCGAACACATTCTCAGCCACACCTGGTTAATCAGGAAAACGGGAGCCTGCTCGCTCCCGTTTTCCTGTTTTTCTAACCAATATCACCGCACAACAAGCACGGGGCATTTAGCATGACGTACTACAGCTGCGGCGGTTGACCCCAACAGATAGGTGCTGAAACCCGGTTTATGGGATGCAATGACGATCAATTCGGCGTCCACCGCATCTGCCAGTTTAAGGATCTGATCTTTCGGTGGACCATAAACCACATGGGTCTGAGTTCTTCCGGCGGGGATATTGAATTGCTTAACAATGTCGTCGAGCTTTTCGGCGGCTTTCGCCTGTATACCACTTCTGTCCGGGAACTCGTTGGAGTAGGCGAGCCCGAGTGATGCGTAGAACGGAACGGTAGGAATGACCGCTAAAAAATGGACCTTAGCGGTTTTTGCATGCGCTTCAACCTGCGGAATAACATGGCGAGTTAAATCGGCTTCAGAGATATCAATGGGCACCAGAATAGAGCGATACATATTCACTACCTCCTGTTTGTTTACCTCTGTCCTGAGTGTAGCGAACTTTATTTCTGTATAATAAGTGACCAGATCAAGATTGTGCGCGCATTTTGATATTCATGAATGTTATGTGATGAAGATACAACAACCACAATGGTGATTATTATTCGGCCAGCACAATAACATCTCCTGTCGCGGGGGCTTCTTGTCCTGGTAACCACAAACGTCCCCACGCGCCGGTGCAGTGGCAGCCGAGAAGTTTTTCTGGCTGCTGTTGTTTAATAAATCGTCGGGTTTGCCATAACGTATAGGGCGATGCGCAGCGTAAATGGAAGCCGCCGACCAGGGCATGAATTTTGCTGATGCCCGTTATTTGCTGGCAGTGAGCGACGATATTGGCGATGCCCCGGTGTCCGCAGCCGGTAATGATGACTAATCCACGGTCTGACTTGTAGATCAATACCCCTTCGTCAGTGATGTAGTCGCGTTGGGGAGGATTCTCATTGATGACACCGTAGGCCTGCGGTGCGGATACGGATATTTCTCCTGACCACAGAAAGCGTTCGCTAAGGGGCAAAGGCTCACGGGAGTACGCCATCTGCAGACGAGAGTAATCATTATCGCGCGATAATTTCTTGATTTTACGGGTATATCCTGCAAGCGTGAACGCAGCGTAACGTTCGCAGGCAATGTGTGGATGACAGATGATGCGGCTGTTATCGGGAAGCCACGGGACGCCGCCACAGTGATCATAGTGACCATGTGAGAGCACGACAGCGGTTAACTGAGACAAGTCTACGCCCATTAATGCGGCATTGTGCCTAAAACTGTCATCAGGCCCGGTATCAAATAATATCGTGGTGGTTTCATCCTGAACTAACAGACTTAATCCAGGTTTTGCCCGTAGGACTTTTTCTGCACCGCGGGCGCGCCTGTTTTCAAGTAACACCGTAAGGGTTAAAGCCATGCCTGACTCCAGCGTTAAAGCAGCATACTGTAACGCACAGAATGTAAGAGCGCTGTGATCTCAGCGCTCTTTGGGACGGTTAAAATTGACACTAACCACGGGAAAGCGCGCAGGCTATGTTGCTATCCTGGCCCGCACGCGTGTCTTGGTGGAGAGATGGATTACCCTTGCGTTGCTGCCTGTTCGCGATGTTTTTTCGCCTGCAGCTCATGTGAATATGAATGACTGTTATTCATTGACTGATGAACGACCATCGCTTTTTCATGTTCATTCATTTGCGAAAAAGACGGTGCACTAGCCCGCGTGGATTGGCTATTCTGCACCTGTGCTTTATGTGTTTGTGCCATTTGCTGATGAGCAGGTGTATCGCTGTTATTCATCATCTCGTGAGCCATAGTTGCCTGCTGATGCGTTGTGGATGTTTCTGCCGCATTAACGCCAGCTGAGATAAAAAAGGCGATAGCTAAAAAGGAAGATATCTTATTCATCATATTTCTCCAGTGTCGGTTTACAGGAGAATTATAATAATCAGGGGCTGTCAGTGAGGTGACAGGATTATGACGATGATGTCAGAGAATAATAATATTAATATCAGGTTTAATCGATGGCGCATTAGCGCCACCAATAATTATTAAGCGGCATATTTGGGTAATGTCAGAATAAAGCGGGTAGCGCGAGCGTCGGATGTCACGGAGACTTTTCCCTGGTGGGCAATCACAATCGATTTCACTATCGCCAGGCCAATACCGCTACCTTCGCCTTTACGCTGTCGTGAGGGATCGACGCGATAAAATCGGTCAAAGAGTCGTGGCAGATGTTCCGCGGCTATTGGCGTACCAGGATTTTCCACAATAATATGCACGAGATCATCAGCCTCTTTCACTCGCACGGTGACAGATTCGCCTTTGGGCGTATAGCGCATTGCGTTAGAGAGCAGGTTGCTCATTGCCCGGCGTAACATTAACGGGTCGCCAGAAACCCGGCATGCCCGACCTTCAAAGCGCAGGCTGACTTCGCGTTCTTCCGCCCAGGCTTCGAAAAAGTCGAACACTTTACTGACCTCATCCGCAAGATTCAGCGCTGTTTTTTCCGGGATCAACTGATTATTGTCTGCCTGTGCCAAAAACAACATATCACTCACCATCTTCGACATACGCCCAAATTCTTCGAGATTAGAGTAGAGCACATCTTCCAGCTCTTTCGTACTGCGGGGATGGCTGAGGGCAATTTCTGTTTGCGTGACCAGGTTGGTGATTGGCGTGCGGATTTCGTGAGCAATATCAGCAGAAAAATTGGACTGACGTTTAAACACATCTTCGATTCGTTCGATCATATGGTTAAATGACTCGACCAGTTGCTCAAGCTCAATCGGCACGGCCTGCGGGTCCAGGCGAACATCGAGATCTTTAGAGGTGATATTTTGGATGCGCCGACTGACATTACGGATCGGTTCATGACCTTTATAGACGGCGAACAGCACAATAAAAACAATCATCATGCTAATTAACGATGCTGTCATGATCAGTTTGTTTTTCAGATCGTTAATATAGTGCAGATGAAAATCAATCGATAACGCCATAAACAACGTATAGGCCGGTTTTCCGTCTGGCAACTGCCCAATGGGTAAACGAATCATTCGCCAGTTGGAGGATGCGTTTTTCCCGTGCGCATGTTCTGATGTTTGCAGCGTTGGGCCGGAAATTAAAAAGACATTACGGGTATGTGCATTTTTATCCGGCGTTGCCGAGGCGATAAACTGACGAAGATCCGGCGCATTAGGTGAATGGAAAATGGCCCTCTGATTGGCATCTTCCAGAGAAATAATGACGTTAGAATAACCCGAAACTACGTTTTTTAGTGTTTCCAGCCGACGCGATTCCGGTTCGTTCGGGTGGTTAATAATACGCTCCAGCGTCGCGCTGATCTCTTTTAAATCATTGATATCCTGCTCTGCGAAATGGACTTTCACCGAGTGGATCATTATCCATGCGAAAGCGAAAAATGAGGCGATAGTCGCCAGACTGATAAAAAAGGTTAACCGTGTTGCCAGCGAAAAAGGGCGCTGTAATCGTTTAGTTGCCATCCGGCACCTCAAGCATGTACCCCACGCCACGCACGGTCTGAATCAGTTTCGGCTCAAAGTCATTATCGATTTTGGCCCGCAGACGCTTCACGGCGACATCAATCGCATTGGTGTCGCTGTCAAAATTCATATCCCAAACCTGAGAGGCAATCAGCGAACGCGGCAACACTTCTCCCTGATGACGCAGGAAAAATTCAAGCAGCGTAAACTCTTTACTGGTCAGGGTGATGCGTGTGCCGTTGCGGGTGACCTTTCTGCTGACCAGATCGACCATTAAATCCGCGACCTGAAACTGACTTTCGACAATGACCGCGGCTCCCCGTCGCAGCAGCGTTCTGACCCGCGCCAGCAATTCTGCAAAGGCAAACGGTTTAACCAAATAATCATCAGCCCCCAGCTCCAGACCTTTGACCCGATGCTCAATGGTACCCAGTGCGGTGAGTAGCAGAATGGGCATGCCTTTATTGGCGGTGCGCAGCATCCGCACGATATCCCAGCCGTTTACATCGGGCAGCATGATGTCGAGAATGAGCAGGTCATAATCACCGGTCATTGCCAGGTGATATCCGTTCAGACCGTTGTCCGCCAAATCCACAACAAAACCCGCTTCCGTCAGGCCTTTCGTCAGGTATTCGCCGGTTTTTTTTTCATCTTCGACAATCAAAATCTTCATGACATTCTCCATCACGCACTGGCTGTGCGGATTTTCAATTCTAGAGAAGGCGGATCGGATAGCAATCGGTTATTGGGAAAATGACAGTTTTGTCATTTTCCTGTCACCGCTTAAACAGAGTCATTCAGGTATAAATTCACACATCTTTTATGGTTATCAGTCCGGTCTGGACGAGAAGAACTATGTACAAATTTAAGCTTCTTACCCTCAGCGCTATTTTTGTTCTGGCTGGCTGCTCGTTGGCTCCGGACTATCAACGTCCGGCATTGCCGGTTCCGCAGCAATTCTCCTTAAGTCAGCACACGCTGGTTTCGGCCCCGACGGGATATCAGGATACGGGCTGGCGTAACTTTTTTGTTGACTCCCAGGTGAAGGCGTTGATTGGTGAGGCGCTGGTCAATAACCGTGATTTACGCATGGCGGTACTGAAGGTTCAGGAAGCGAAAGCGCAATACGGTGTGACGGATGCCGATCGTTACCCACAGCTTAACGCTGGCTCCAGCGGTACCTATAGCGGGAAATTAAAAGGCGATAGCAGCACCAACCGGGAATTTGAAGCGGGACTGAATCTCAGTTTCGATCTGGATTTCTTTGGACGACTGAAAAATATGAGTGAAGCCGATCGGCAGAATTTTTTCGCCAGTGAAGAAGCGCGTCGAATGGTGCATATCTCATTAATTTCTAACGTGGCGCAAAGTTATTTCAACCAGCGTCTGGCTTATGCGCAACTGCAAATTGCCGAAGAAACGTTGCAAAACTACCAGCGCTCATATGCGTTTGTCGAGAAACAGTTGATGACCGGCAGTACGAACGTGCTGGCACTGGAGCAGGCTCGCGGCGTGATTGAAAGCACACGCAGCGATATTGCCAAACGTCAAGGCGAACTGGCGCAGGCGAACAACGCACTGCAACTATTGCTGGGGACGTACGGGAAATTACCGGACGACCGCGTGCGCAGTCGCGGTGATATAAAACCCGTGACACTGCCCCCCGCACTCCCATCGCAAATATTATTGCAGCGCCCGGATATTATGGAGGCCGAACATGGATTGCTGGCGGCGAACGCCAATATTGGCGCTGCACGAGCCGCATTTTTCCCATCGATTACGCTGACCAGCTCTGTATCCAGCAGCAGTGGCGATCTCTCCAGCCTCTTTAATGCGGCCAGCGGCATGTGGAATTTTGTCCCGAAAATAGACATTCCGATCTTTAACGCTGGACGTAATCAGTCAAATCTCGATTTAGCAGAAATCCGCCAGCAGCAATCGGTGGTGAATTACGAGCAAAAAATTCAGAACGCATTTAAAGAAGTTGCGGATGCACTGGTGTTGCGTCAAAGCCTTGCCGATCAAATTACCGGACAACAGCGTTATCTGGACTCATTACAAATCACGCTGCAACGCGCTCGTGCACTCTATCAACATGGTGCGGTTAGTTATATCGAAGTACTGGACGCCGAGCGTTCTTTATTCACTACACAGCAATCGTTGCTCGACCTTAACTATGCCCAACAGGTTAATGAAATTAAGCTGTTTGCTGCCTTAGGCGGTGGCTGGGTTGAATGATCTTTAATCTTAAATTCTCAGGAGTATATTGCATGAAAACTACCGCTAAAGCCGCTTTGTTTACTGTGTTATCTGTAGTCATGTTTAACGCTCAGGCCAATGAACATCAGCATGGCGAGATGATGAATATGGCGCCTGCGGCCCAGCAGGAGCAAGTGATTAGTGCGACAGGCGTGATTGAATCTATTGATATGGATAGCAAAAAAGTCACGATTAAACATGAACCTATTCCCGCAGTGAACTGGCCGGCAATGACGATGCGTTTCACGCTGGTATCTGATACCAGGGCCGACGATATTCAGCCAGGCGATAAAGTTACATTTACGTTTGTTCAGCAGGGAAATCTCTCTGTCTTACGCGATATTCACATCAGTAAATAACGGATCTCGCTGGTCTCTTTTATTCTTGCCCGGGTTTTCCTGGACACGGGCGAGACTATCGCGCAATGGAAATCACTATGGCGTCTTTAAATATTAAAAATACCGCGCTTATTCTCGGCAGCATGATTGTCGGCGGAATTATTTCTGTCGGTGTGTATACCTATTATTCATCCGCAAAAATATCGGCCGATACCGGCGCTGCTCAAAAAAAAGAAGAGCGTAGAGTTTTATTCTGGTACGACCCCATGTATCCCAATACGCGGTTTGATAAACCGGGTAAATCTCCGTTTATGGATATGGATTTGATCCCGAAATATGCCGATGAAGAGACGGCGAGTACATCCACACCGGGTGTGCGTATTGACCCGACACAGACTCAGAATCTGGGGCTAAAAACCGAACCCGTGCGCCGTGGGCCATTGCAATATGCACAAACTTTCCCGGCGAACGTCAGTTATAACGAATATCAATTTGTCATTGTCCAGGCGCGTTCGGCAGGCTTTATCGAGAAAGTTTATCCGCTGACTGTGGGCGACAAAATTAAGCAGGGCTCGCCGCTTATCGATCTGACAATTCCTGACTGGGTAGAAGCACAAAGTGAATATTTACTGCTGCGGGAAACGGGCGGCAGCGCGACGCAGGTTGAAGGTATTCTGGAGAGATTACGCCTGGCGGGAATGCCGGAGGCGGACATTCAACGCTTGAAAGCGACGCGGAAAATTCAGACCCGCTTTACCCTGAAGGCCCCTATTGATGGGGTGATTACCGCGTTTGATTTACGTACTGGTATGAACATCTCAAAAGATAATGTGGTCGCGAAAATTCAGGGAATGGATCCGGTTTGGGTCAGTGCTTCAGTCCCGGAATCTATCGCCTGGCTGATTAAAGACGCCTCGCAATTCACCATTACCGTACCTGCCTGGCCGGGTAAATCCTTCACCATTAGCAAATGGAGTATTTTGCCGAGTGTGGATTCCACGACGCGCACGCTCCAGCTTCGTCTACAGGTTAATAACCCGGATGAGGCCCTTAAGCCGGGAATGGGTAATGCTGCCAACTTACTGATTTAGTGTATGATGGTGATTTTAAGGTGCTTGCGTGGCTTCCATTTCCATCAGATGTCCTTCCTGCTCCGCTACTGAAGGCGTGGTGCGTAACGGCAAAAGCACTGCCGGACATCAGCGCTATCTCTGCTCTCATTGCCGTAAAACATGGCAACTACAGTTCACTTACACCGCCTCTCAGCCCGGTACGCACCAGAAAATCATTGATATGGCCATGAATGGCGTCGGATGTCGCGCCAGTGCACGCATTATGGGCGTTGGCCTCAACACGGTTTTACGTCACTTAAAAAACTCAGGCCGCAGTCGGTAACCTCGCGCATACAACCGGGCAGTGATGTGATTGTCTGCGCTGAAATGGACGAACAGTGGGGCTACGTCGGTGCTAAATCACGTCAGCGCTGGCTGTTTTACGCGTATGACAGGATACGGAGGACGGTTGTGGCGCACGTCTTCGGTGAACGCACTCTGGCCACACTGGAGCGTCTTCTGAGCCTGCTGTCGGCCTTTGAGGTCGTGGTATGGATGACGGATGGCTGGCCGCTGTATGAACCCCGCCTGAAGGGAAAGCTGCACGTTATCAGCAAGCGTTACACTCAGCGCATTGAGTGACATAACCTGAATCTGAGACAACATCTGGCAAGGCTGGGACGGAAGTCACTGTCGTTCTCAAAATCGGTGGAGCTGCATGACAAGGTCATCGGGCATTATCTGAACATAAAACACTATCAGTAAGTTAGAGTCATTACCCGGGAATGAATGCCTATCTGCAGCTAAAAACGCAAAGCGAGCCGATGCTGCTGATTCCGTCTAAAGCGCTGATTGATACCGGTACCGAACAGCGGGTTATCACCGTCGATAATGAAGGACGATTTGTACCTAAGCAGGTAGCCGTATTCCATGAGTCTCAGGGGTTAACGGCCATTCGCTCTGGTTTGAGCGAAGGTGAAAACGTGGTGTCCAGCGGTCTGTTTCTGATCGATTCCGAAGCGAATATTTCTGGCGCCCTGGATCGTATGCGCGCCCAGGCAAACGGGACGCTCGCTGTACCCGCGATGCCAGCCCAGGCGACCCATTCACACTGAGGACATGATAAATGATTGAATGGATTATTCGCCGCTCGGTGGCAAACCGTTTCCTGGTGATGATGGGGGCGCTGTTTCTCAGCATCTGGGGCACCTGGACCATTGTGAATACGCCGGTTGACGCACTGCCCGATCTCTCTGATGTGCAGGTGATCATCAAAACCAGTTATCCGGGGCAAGCGCCGCAAATTGTTGAAAATCAGGTGACCTATCCGCTGACCACCACCATGCTGTCGGTGCCGGGAGCGAAAACGGTGCGTGGTTTCTCGCAATTTGGCGACTCTTACGTATATGTCATTTTTGAAGACGGGACCGATCCTTATTGGGCGCGCTCCCGTGTCCTGGAATATCTCAACCAGGTGCAGGGGAAATTACCCGCTGGCGTCAGTGCTGAAATGGGACCAGATGCGACAGGGGTCGGCTGGATATTTGAATATGCGCTGGTGGATCGCAGCGGCAAACATGATCTTGCCCAATTACGTTCCCTGCAGGACTGGTTCTTAAAATATGAATTGAAAACTATCCCTAACGTGGCGGAAGTTGCCTCGGTGGGTGGTGTGGTCAAAGAGTACCAGGTTGTCATCGATCCGATGAAGCTGACGCAATATGGCATCAGTCTGGGTGAGGTGAAATCGGCGCTGGATGCCTCAAACCAGGAAGCCGGTGGTTCATCTGTCGAAATGGCAGAAGCGGAATATATGGTCCGCGCCAGTGGGTATCTGCAGTCCCTTGATGACTTTAATAATATCGTGCTGAAAACTGGCACAGATGGCGTTCCGGTCTATCTGCGTGATGTTGCCCGCGTACAAATTGGGCCGGAAATGCGCCGCGGGATCGCCGAGCTGAATGGCGAAGGCGAAGTGGCAGGCGGCGTAGTGATCCTGCGCTCCGGTAAAAATGCGCGCGAGGTGATCTCCGCGGTTAAGGCTAAACTTGAAACGCTGAAGAGCAGTCTGCCGGAAGGCGTTGAAGTAGTTACAACATATGATCGCAGTCAACTGATCGATCGCGCGATTGATAACCTGAGCCACAAGCTGCTGGAAGAGTTTATCGTTGTGGCGCTGGTGTGCGCGCTGTTCCTGTGGCATATCCGCTCGGCGCTGGTGGCCATTATTTCTCTGCCGCTGGGACTGTGTATCGCGTTTATCGTGATGCATTTCCAGGGACTGAACGCCAACATTATGTCGCTTGGGGGGATAGCCATCGCGGTCGGGGCGATGGTCGATGCCGCAATCGTGATGATTGAGAACGCGCATAAGCGGCTGGAAGAGTGGGGGCATCAGCATCCGGGTGAAACGCTGGATAACGAAACTCGCTGGAAAGTCATCACCAACGCCTCGGTGGAAGTCGGTCCGGCGCTGTTCATTAGCTTACTGATTATCACGCTGTCGTTTATCCCTATCTTCACTCTTGAAGGGCAGGAAGGGCGGTTGTTTGGTCCGCTGGCGTTTACCAAAACCTACGCTATGGCAGGTGCTGCGTTTCTGGCCATTGTGGTGATCCCGATCCTGATGGGATTTTGGATCCGTGGCAAGATCCCGGCGGAAAGCAGCAACCCGCTTAACCGTTTCCTGATTCGTATTTACCACCCGTTATTGTTGAAAGTGCTGCACTGGCCGAAAACGACCCTGCTGGTGGCGGTGCTGTCGATCCTGACCGTCATCTTCCCGCTGAATAAGGTTGGGGGCGAATTCCTACCGCAGATTAACGAAGGCGATCTGTTGTATATGCCTTCAACCTTGCCGGGGATTTCCGCAGCGCAGGCGGCAGATATGCTGCAAAAAACCGATAAGCTCATCATGACGGTTCCTGAAGTGGCGCGCGTGTTTGGTAAAACCGGTAAAGCTGAAACGGCGACCGACTCCGCGCCGTTGGAAATGGTGGAAACCACCATCCAACTGAAGCCGCAGGATCAGTGGCGTCCGGGGATGACGATGGACAAAATCATTGAGGAACTGGACAAAACCGTTCGTTTACCGGGGCTGGCGAATCTGTGGGTCCCGCCAATTCGTAACCGTATCGATATGCTCTCTACGGGGATTAAAAGTCCTATCGGTATTAAGGTTTCGGGTACCGTGTTGTCGGATATTGACGCCACGGCAGAGCAAATCGAAGAAGTCGCAAGAACGGTGCCTGGCGTGGCATCTGCATTGGCTGAACGTCTGGTCGGCGGACGTTATCTTAGCGTAGATATTCATCGTGAAAAGGCCGCCCGTTATGGGATGACCGTCGGCGATGTGCAACTGTTTATCACCTCAGCGGTAGGCGGTGCCATGGTAAGTGAAACGGTTGAAGGTATCGCCCGCTATCCGATCAATCTGCGTTATCCACAAAGCTATCGCGATAGCCCGGAAACGCTACGGCATCTGCCGATACTGACGCCAATGAAACAGCAAATCACGCTGGCTGATGTTGCAGATGTGCAGGTGGTTTCGGGGCCGTCGATGTTGAAAACCGAGAACGCGCGGCCAACCAGTTGGATCTATATTGATGCCCGCGATCGCGACATGGTGTCGGTGGTGAACGATCTGAAAAAAGCGATTGCTGAAAACGTCCAGCTAAAACCGGGAACCAGCGTGGCATTCTCCGGGCAGTTTGAGCTGCTTGAGCGCGCCAGCCACAAGCTTAAACTGATGGTGCCGATGACGCTGATGATTATCTTCGTGCTGCTGTATCTGGCATTCCGTCGTTTTGGTGAAGCACTGTTGATTATCACCAGTGTGCCCTTTGCGCTGGTAGGTGGAATTTGGTTTCTCTACTGGATGGGATTCCATATGTCGGTCGCGACCGGGACCGGATTCATCGCACTGGCAGGCGTGGCTGCCGAATTTGGCGTGGTGATGCTGATGTACCTGCGCCACGCCATTGAAGCAGAGCCTGCGCTGGAAAACCCGCAAACCTTTACCGTAGATAAACTGGATGAGGCGTTGTACCACGGAGCGGTACTGCGTGTGCGTCCTAAAGCAATGACTGTCGCGGTCATCATTGCGGGTCTGCTGCCGATTTTATGGGGAACGGGAGCCGGGTCTGAAGTCATGAGCCGTATCGCTGCACCGATGATTGGCGGCATGATCACGGCACCTTTGCTGTCACTGTTCATCATTCCGGCAGCGTATAAGCTGATGTGGCTACACAGGCATCGCACCCAGAAATAGCCCCTGATAGCGCTCGCCTTCAATCCTTTGAAGGTGGGCGCTATGATTCCAGCGCCTTCACCCGTTTACGGTACTCACCAGGCGTACAGCCGAATTCACGCAGAAAAACTTTGTGAAAAGATGACTCGCTGGCATATCCCACCGATTCGGCAATCACGACCAACGGCTGGGCGCCGCGCGACAGCATCTGGGCGGCGAATTGCAGACGCAATGTAGTGAGTACGGCGAGCGGCGTGGAGTTTGAAACCTCGCGAAACAGTTGAGCAAAACTGGCCCGGGACATATGCGCGCGCTGCGCCAGTTCTTCAACACTCCAGGGATGTGCGGGTGATTCCAGCATCTGGAACACCACCGCTCCCAGTCGGGGATGTAATAGCAGATTCAGCACATTTTTGGCAGGGGGGGCCTGAGATAACCATTCGCGAACGGCAAGCGTGAACAGCGTGGCGCATTGCTGGCTGCACACAACGTTGGAACCGGGCAGCATGCTCAATGATTCCTGCTGCATCAGCCCGATCATCGCCTTAAGCCAGTGGTAAACGGGGCTATTTTCGCCAGGTGCCAGCAGCAAAACTTCCGGCAGCGCGGTTAAAAAATAGCGGGAGGATGTCTGTAGTTGCAGACTTCCGCAGACAATATGCGTTTGCTCTTCACCTGACTGGCACAACCGATGCGCGGAGTTTTGCGGCAAGATGACTACCGTACCAGGACGCAGTGTATAAGTGTTGCCATCAGGCATCTCCAGTAAAGCGCTACCCTGGGTTACCGTATGCCAGCGGATCACGGATAACTCACCTGCTGCATGAGGGAGTTGCCAGTCTCTGCTCAATACGCAGTTTTGATCAATAGAACCCTGCGGATCGTTAAGCATTAGCAAGCGGCTAAGTGCATCCATAAAGACTCCTGAACAATTTTTATTGTTGTTGATAGAACCGTAATTATCGCCATATTTTTACATTAAATTAATTTTATCAAATAGTTACTTTTTGTTTTGTTTGGCAGATTTTTGGTTTTTATTATTTGGTCTTAGACGATTGAACAAAAAATTGCGCGTTATGGATATGCTGGCCTGACAGGGCACTGCCTATAATCCAGAGTAACAAATGAACAATGACTTTGCGGAGAGGCAGCATGAAACAATATCAGGCGATCATTATTGGATTTGGCAAAGCAGGTAAGACGCTGGCGGCTACGCTGGCAAAGACGGGCTGGCGGGTAGCAATTATTGAGCAATCCAACACCATGTATGGCGGAACATGCATTAATATCGGCTGTATTCCAACCAAAACCCTGGTACACGATGCTGAGCTGCAGCATGACTTTGCAACTGCGATGCAGCGTAAGGCTTCCGTGGTCAGTTTTCTGCGCGATAAAAACTTCCATAATCTGGCCAATCTGGAAAATGTGGACGTGATTGAAGGGCGTGCTGAATTTGTCGACAACCATACCGTGCGGGTAATGCAGTCGACAGGAACGCTTGAGCTGAGCGGTGAGAAGATTTTTATTAATACCGGTGCACAGTCGACGATTCCTGATATTGAGGGATTATCCAGTACGCCGGGCGTCTTTGACAGCACCGGGTTGCTGAATTTGACCCAACGCCCACAGCGCCTGGGTATCCTGGGGGGTGGCTATATCGGCGTTGAGTTCGCGTCGATGTTTGCCAACTTCGGCAGTCAGGTCACTATTTTTGAGGCTGCACCGCTGTTTTTGCCCCGTGAGGACCGGGATATCGCCGATGCGATCGCTGATATTTTACGCGATAAAGGCGTAGAGCTGATCCTCAATGCTAAGGTGCAGTCGGTTTCGTCTCATGATGGCGCGGTGCAGCTACAGATGCCGGAAGGGGAACAGGTTGTTGACGCACTGCTGGTCGCATCAGGCCGCAAGCCGGCGACGGAACAGCTGCAACTGAAAAAAGCCGGTGTCGATGTGAACGATCGTGGCGGCATTATTGTGAATAAATATTTGCGGACGTCGGCGGATAACATCTGGGCTATGGGAGATGTAACAGGGGGGCTGCAATTTACCTATATCTCACTGGACGACTTCCGTATTGTGCGTGATGGCCTGTTAGGCGAAGGGGTGAGAAACACCGGCGATCGGCAAAATGTGCCATATTCCGTCTTTATGACACCACCACTTTCCCGCGTGGGGATGACAGAAGAGCAGGCCCGTGCCAGCGGTGCGGCGGTACAGGTGGTGACGCTTCCCGTCGCTGCGATTCCACGGGCGCGAGTCATGGATGATACGCGTGGTGTACTTAAAGCTGTGGTGGACACGGATACGCAGCAGATATTAGGTGTCTCACTGCTGTGTGTGGATTCGCATGAGATGATTAATATCATTAAAACTGTGATGGATGCCGGGTTACCTTATACCGTGTTGCGTGACCAAATATTTACCCATCCAAGTATGAGTGAGTCATTAAACGATCTGTTTTCTCTCGTTCAATAATAAATATAGAGTCTGCATCTTTGCCCCACCTGTGTGGGGGTTTTTTGGCCCACGTCAGTGTATCCGCTGTTTCAGCGGCACCTTCTGATGTCGAAGAGGACATTGCTAAACTGGCGCAAGAAAAGCTGGCATCATCATGGAAAATTACTTCGATGAGAATTGATAGCAGTACTTATGTCACTGCAATTTTGTACAAGTAGGATTGCCATCATGGAAAAATATCTTCGTTTACTGGGGCAGGGGGATCGAATTGGATTAACCTTGACCGATTAGCCGTTGGTCAGGATTGATGGGGGAAATTCTGGCATTTGCAACGCCGGTGGTCACCTTGTTGCTTTTAATTACCACACCAGAAGTATGGGTTATGCCATTGGGTGATTTACACTACGGCTTTCCGTATTTATCGGGGGCGGGACGTCTGGTGCTAAAAAACACGTTAATGTTGGCTGGGGCAGTGATGATAATTGCTGATTCTGCCCGGGCAATCGTTAAACAACGGTATTGAATTTTTAACGCTGTACCCTCTGTAAGAGAGTTTGCCACTCTAATTTAATTCGGTATTTACCGGGGCCAGCATCATGCTGGCCTTTTTATCACTTAAGTTAAATTACGATTAATATACCTGAATGATACATTCATTCCTGTGAAATGAGACGTCATGGTATTGGTATCAGTTGGCTAATGACCACCTGCTGGATATTGTGCCTATAGGTTCAGCACCCCCCCTCCACGCTCTGTATTGTCAACTCCTTAGTTTTACAGCATTTTTTCTATTTTATTTCTATGCGATTATTGCTATTTATTATCTCAAAATCGCATTTTGAAAAGTCTTGTTATTCGCTTTTGTTATAGCTATTGCGTAGGTTTGCATGGTTTTAGGCATGGCTTAAGCTAAAATTAATTCTGATTAAATGTTTTTACGTATCAATAAATGACGAAAGATAGTTAAAAACTTAAGTTTTAATCAACTGTTCGACATGGAATCCACTATGGTAATTAGGCACCAGGGGTGGATGCTGATCTCGCGTTTTTGTCTGTCATCAGACCGGGGCCGAGACATATCTTAAATATGGAAATAAGGGTTTTAGAATGAACTTTGGATTAGCAAAGGACAACAAGTTTGAGATCATCGCTATCCTTCGTGAAGAGCTGCATAAGAAGACGAAGCTGGAAGTTTTATGTGAAAACACCAGCGTCATCACGCAGTTAGAAAGGATCGATTTCGAACGCTTTGTGGTCACCGGTCATGAAGACATCATTCCCGAAAAGATCCAATACTTTATCCTGCACAGTGACAGCGGGATTATAAAATTTAGCGCCAGATTTGAAGCCACCCCATCAACAGGTGCTGAGGCAGGATTATCCTACCTCATCCCGGATATGATTTTCTTTGCCCAACAGCGACAGAATCAGCGGTTTTCTTTTCTGAAGGGGTTCGTTTTTTTCTGTTTTGGTCGTTACAAAAACGGAGAGAACTACTCACTTAAGATTAAAAACATCTCTCAGGGTGGTTGTGCGTTAATCGCTAAAGATGTTAATGCCCGTTTTCTTTACAAGGATGCAGTGATTAAAAATGCTGCTCTGGATTTTGATACGTTCGGCAGTTTTCAGCTTGATCTAAAAGTCATTGATGTCGTCGCGATCAACGAATTTGATGAGGATAATCAATTGTATTCCTGTCATCAGGTTTCTTGCGAGTTCGATTTTAAGAACCGTCGTGAAGAGGCTGAAGTTGAGAAAACCATTATTAAATTTTTAATGAGTAATAAAATTAGAAGCTTATAAGGAGCGGTGAACAGGATGTTGATGTGTGGCAGTGATAATTTTGTGGGCAACGGTATGTTTGCCTACCTGACAAGCAAACATGTGCCGATAAAAACATTCCAGTTTGAGGATATGTTGCAGCAGTCGTCATTATGCCAGCATCAGACAATGGTTTTTAATATCATTAACAATGAACAGCCTTGTTCTGCCATTGTGCAGTTTTTGAATAAAAACCGGTTCAAGTTTTATAATAGCGTTGTCGTTATCGTTGCTGATAGTTTGGTGGCGAAATTATGTGTTGAATTATTATACGTTGAAAAAACCATAGTATTGACTGAGAAATCCTCATTGCGTGATTTTGCTCAGTTGGCTACGTTGTCGGTCGGGAAATGGAATCCCCGACTGTATCGTTCGCAGAAGAGATTGACGGAAAGAGAACAACAAATCCTCAATCTATTGGTAAGTGGTTATTCTGCCAAGGAAATCTCTGAGTTGGTTAGTCTGAACTATAAGACTATTCAGGCGCATAAGATGAGAGTTGTCGCCAAGCTGGGACTGACTAATACCTCTGATCTGAATAAACTGATTGTCAGATTTACCCACAGCATGTCTTTTTTACCCTAACCTGGCTATTCTTTTCTGATGTAACGCACTTAACAGCAGGTACAACTCGGGAGTGACTTTGACTGGTTTTTAATTTATATGATTTGTAGAGGGAGAGGGGGAATGTTTAATTCCGATGAGGTGCTCACCGCGCTTGAAAAGGCATTGAATACCAGTCAACTTTATATGGTTTATCAGCCTATTTTTAATTTACATACCGAGTGTATTAGCGGATTTGAAGCATTAATGCGGTGGAACAGCCCTCAGATGGGTATGATTTCTCCTGATGTATTTATTACGTTACTGGAAGACAGCGGCAATATATTTTCAATTGAAGATATGGTTGCCAGTCCGCCGTGGAATGTTGCGAGTACCTGGCCCGAACCTCTTGTATTATCAGTAAATATTTCTGCACTTGAATTCTGCGATCCTCTTTTACCTCAACGAATCAGACAAAACCTGGCCGCTTCCGGCCTTCCGGTTCATCGCTGCCAGATTGAAGTAACGGAAACATCGCCGCTGTGTGACAGCCAAATAGCGGCGAAAAATATGACGGAACTGAAGGCAATCGGGGTCAAGTTAGCGCTTGATGATTTTGGTACCGGGCACGCTAATCTTAATTATCTGTTGAAATATCCTTTTGATACCTTAAAAATTGATAAAGAGTTTGTCACCGAAATAGAGCCCGACACTAAATCGACAAGGATTATTGAGGGTATCATTTCTTTAGCGCACAATTTTGGCATTGAAGTCCTGGCCGAAGGGGTTGAAACCCAGTCTCAACTTGATCGCCTGACGCAGATTGGCTGTGACAAAATTCAAGGCTTCTTCATTTCTCCCCCGGTGTTGGCAGAAGAGATTCCTTCACTCTTAGCGCAATATAGCCGTTAATCTCATCCCTCTTTGTTGTTCCCCTTAGTCTGAATTCTTTCTCGTTGTCGGGTGGCGGCGCCTGTGCCTTATCCGACCTGCAAGAACGAACACTAATCCGTAGGCGTGATAAGTGCAGCGTTTCAGGCAGCGCTGTATTCTGGAGTGACAAAAAAAGCCCCCTGTGAACAGGGGGCTTGCGAGTTTATGCCTGCTTAAAACGATTTCTTAAAGCCAATCGACGCATTGACCGGGGCTTCAACCTGCGATTTATTGCTGCCGTTGCTGAACTGTGTCCCCAGTTCGCCGTAGACCTGCAGATTTCGGTCGATAGACCATGACAGACCCGCTGCAACCTCGGTGCTGGAGTACTGCTGTGAAGATTCCAGCGTGGTGGTGGCGACCGCGTTGCTGAAGTGCGTTTTATCTTTGGAACCCAGACCCTGCCAGACGTTTACCCGGCCGTACGGCTGGAACTTGCCATGGTTGGTGTCGTAGTCCGCGACCAGACGCACGCCCAGACGCGCGGTAAACGAATCGGCGGTATCCATTTTCACTTTCGTTTGGGTCACACCATCCAGCGTGCTGTTATCAACGTTGCTGTACTGATAGATCAACTGGGCCTGCGGTTCCAGGCTCCATGCGCTGGCACCTAAACGGAATGCTTTACCCACTTCAGTTGAGGCCGTCAGCGTATTGCCTTTGACGGTGTAAGAGCCGTTGTTACCCGATGCTGACAGGCGGGATTTATGGTTCCCGTATTGCAGCACGTTATCGACATACATACCGTCACCAGAGAACCAGGTAGCATAACCGCCAACGTAAAATGCGTTGTCGTCGATGTTGCCGCCTTTGCCGTTGCTGCCCGTTTTACTGCCTTTTACATTGCTGTCGATATCCAGAATGCTGGTATACATACCGGCTTTCCAGCTTTCATTGGCGTACATATCGACGCCGACCTGAATACCCATGGTATGGGAACTGGTTTGCGTACCGGCTGCATCATCCAGTTTGGTTTTACCGGAATAACCAATCATTCTCGCCCAGGCGCGATTGTCTTCATCAATACCCGGTTTAACCTCATCACCCATACGCTGGTGCATGTTGCCCAACAGACTGATATCCCCCTGGCGAACCACGCTGGCGAGACCGGAATACAGCATGGTTTCCGGACGATATTCACTCCTCAGGTACCAGTTTTCGCCCTGGCCCTGAGCGTTTCCGGCGTGGAGCTGATACTCAAAGGCACCCGCAGCCATACGTTCAGCGACAAGATGGAAGGCATCCCGTGAGGTTTGCGCCGTGGTGGTTGCACCGTTGAGCGCCGTAACCACTTCGATGCCGTCACCCACGGTCGGTGCGCCAAGGCCGGAGCCGTCGACATCCAGCAGCGTGCTTCCGCTGGCTTTACCGCCATCAATAATCAGGCGATCAGCAATACCTGTGCCGCCGGCATTCTGCCGGGCAGCCATGTTGATAGTGCCTTGTTCGCCGCTGTAATCCCCTTTAACCGTTAAGGTTGTGCCTGGTTGCTGGCCGGTGAGCGACACATCGCCACCGTTGCTCAGCCCTGCGACTGTCTGGTTATAACCCTGGGTATTCAGGGTGGTGCCCGCGACAACATAGTGGTGCGAGGCGGCGCTCAGAGTATTGGTATCACCGGCTTGCAATACCCCGCTGGTGATGAGCGTTGCACCGCTGTAGCTGTTTTGGCCTTGCAGCTCCGTTGTACCGCTACCGGTCTGATGCAGTTGGCCTGCACCACTGATGTTTCCGCCTAACGCCAACGTATCGGCGCGATTAACGTTGAGCACGCCGTTATCAACGATATCCCCTTCAATACTCCCTATCGTACCGCCCGTGCCGAGCTGCAATACACCTTGTTCGATGGTGGTGCCGCCGGTATAGGTGTTATCCAGCGTCAACGTCAGTGAACCTTTACCGGTTTTGGTCAGTTGACCGTTACCTTCGACTTCCGTCAGCAGGGACACATCATGTCCGTTGGTGTCGAATGTCCCACCACCAGATTCCAGCGTCACCTGACGGGCGGTATCAAACGCTTCACCATATTTCAGCGTACCGCCGTTAAAGGTGATTCCGGTCTCTGCTGCGCCGAGGTTGGTATCGCCTGCAACCTGAAGCGTCCCTGACGTGATAGTCGTGCCGCCGCTGTAGGTGTTGTTGCCCGTCAGAATTAACGTACCGAGGTCGCCTTTATTCAGACCACCGGTACCGCGGATCACGCTGTCAATGGTTGCGGTGTAGTTGACGCCATCGACCGTACCATCACCGACGCGAATCAACGTATTGGCGGTATCGGTAGTAATGGCTTCACCGCCTACACGATAACCGTCGGTGGCGAATTGTGCGCCACTGATGATGACATCGCCTTTACTGTTATCGACGGTCACATTACCGGCTTCCCCCTGGAAGACGGCAAATGCGGCATCGGTAAACGGAGCATTCAGCGCGCCCTCTGGCGTCGATTCATCCGTGGTCCAGTTGTCGTTCCCCTGGCTGGATTGCCAGATACCGTCGCCGCCGTTGATGACGCCGTTATTTTTCAGCTCGCCATTCTCACCGCCGGTGCCGTCCCAGAAGCGCAGCGTCAGTCCGGCATGGTTGACCAGGTTGACCTGATTTTTCACCGATGTTTGTACATACAGGCTGTCAGCCGCTTCCGGCGCGTTAGCAATATCCATCACATTGTTAGTCAATGTGCCGGTGTAGTTGATGACGCGATAGACACCAACATCAAAGCTACCGCCCGGTGAGGTTTCAATGTTGAGCTTACCGTCGAGCGTCAGGGAGCCATTCACGTCGATCAGGTCGTTGAAAGCACCGCCCGGGGTATAAGCCTGACCAAACTGATAATCCAGTTGGGCGTTATCGCTTAGCGTCAGTGAACCGGTAGTCAGTTTACCCACGCTATTGATGGCGGCACCGGCGGTAATATGGCCGTTATCCTGCACATCGACCGCACCGCCGATAATGCCGTTACCGCCGAGGGTGGCACCCGATTTCACTGTGACCTGACCGGTAGAAGCAGACTGATTGCCGTTGACCAGCAGCACACCTTCGTTGACGTCCGTGGTGCCGGTGTAGGTGTTGTCGCCGGTCAGGATCAGTGTACCGTTACCGATTTTCACCAGGCTGCCGTCGTTGCCGCTGATAATGCCGCTGATGGTGTCAGGCTCCGGAAGCACCAGATTCCCCAGCGACAATTCTTTATTGCCCAGTTCGACATTACCCGCACCGGACAATGAACCGATGGAAGTCGCGCTGTTGACTGCGCTGACATCTACCAGACCGCCTGCAAGGTTTTTGACGACGGTATTCTCTGCCATTGCCTGGTCAGCAAAGGTCATCAGCCCGCTGTTAGTTACATCGGCATTGCCGCCGTTGGCGTTTTCTTCCAGCGCCAGTGTGCTGTCTTTTGCCACGCTGACCGTCGCGTTGCCCGCAGTGGCGTTATTGGTTAACAGCGCTTTCGCTGTGTCCGTCAGGTTCAGTTTGGCGCGGGCGGCTGTGACGGTATCCGCCAGCGTTAACAGGCTGTCGGCAATGTTCATGGTCAGTGATTGTAGACGGGTGTCTGCGCCGCTGACGTTGAGCGTTGCCCCATTATTAACGGTGATGGTGCTGCTCTCGTTGCTGCCGAACGCGCCGGTTTTGCTGGCATTGACCGTCACATTGTTGGCATTGCCGGTGCCGGCAATTTCGGTGTCGCCTTTGTAGCTGTTCGCGCGGTCGAGCGTTAAGGTACTGCCCGCATCGCTTGAGCTGCTGGTGACTTTCAGTTTACCGTCGCCGGTAATCTCACCGGTTGGCGTGAAGTGGTGCGAATTAAGGTCAAACACCGCGGCTTTATCATTCGCGCCCAGTTCAATGGTGCGATTGCTGGTCAAATCCGCACCTAATTGCAATGTCGAGGCGTTGTTAATCGCCAAATCGGTTCCGCTCTGTCCGAGGTTATTATCGGAGGAGATCTGCAACGTGCCGCTATCAATGCGCGTACCGCCACGATACTCGTTATTGCCACTGAGGATCAGGCGACCGAGGTCGGTTTTCACCAGTGTCAGTTTGTCGTTGGTGCTGGCTTCACGAAGGATTGACTCAATGGTTGCCGTAAAGTTTTGTCCCGCACCGCCGGCGCCTACGCGCAGCAACAGTTCACCGGTCCCCGGCGTCTGCCCCGCATGGGTGGCATTTTCTGTGGTGGCCCAGGCGTTAAGTGCATCGCCTTTTACGACGTAACCATCGGCATCAAACTGCGCCCCGGAGAAGTTAACTTCACCTGCAGCGTTATCCACGGTAACGGTACCGCCTTTGGTGGTGAAGACGGCAAATGACTTCTGCGCCCACGGGGCGTTGCCCTCACCGGTGGATGTTGTCCAGTTGTTGTCGCCCTGAGCACCGATCGCCATCCATTTACCGTCGCCGCCGTCAATCTTGCTGTTGCCTTCGATGCCGGATGCGCCGTGACTCTGATTGACGGTTGCGCCATCCCAGAATTGTAGGGTAACGCCGTTGGCGTTCACCAGGTTGACCTGTTTGTCGATAGAGGTCTGGACAAAGATGTTGCTCTTATCCTGAGTGTCCGGTACAGCACCTAACTCCAGCGTCTGGTTATTCAGCGTACCGCCATAGTTATAAATACGGTACACACCAGGCCCGAAATTCCCGCCCGATGACGTGGTGACATCCAGAGTCCCGTCCAGTTGCAGATCGCCTGTGACGTTAATCAGGTCATTCAGCTTACCGCCCGGCGTATAGGCCTGGCCCAGTTCGAAGGCGGAAGTCGTTTTGCTGCCAAGCTGCAGATTACCGTTAATGGATAACGTACCCGCACCGCCGTCACCAGCGCTAATCGTTGTGGCGTCGTTCATCAACACGTTGCCGCCGATAATGCCATTCCCACCCAGTGTGGAGGTGCCGCTGACGGTGGTTGCGCCACGTGCCGCGCTTTGATCGCCATTCACCAACAGCGTGCCATGGGTGACAGTTGTGTCGCCGGTATAGGTGTTGTTGCCGGTCAGACGGGTAATGCCGCCACCTATTTGCTGCAGTGCACCGATACCGGATATAACGCCATTCAGCAGGACGTCGTTGGCGCGATTAATCGCCAGTATGCCGTTATCGATGATGTCAGATTCGGTGCTGACTTCGCCCGTGTTTCCGCCGGAACCTAACTGCAACGTACCTGTTTGCGCAATGGTGGTAGAGCCGGTGTAGCTGTTGTTGGCGGTAAAGACCGTGGTGCCGCCTGCCGCACGTTCAAACTTCCCGTCGCCGCTGATAGTACCGTTATAGATTTGCGCCGCGGTGTTATCACCCCGGGTATCAAAGACGACCCGGCTGTCTGGGCCATCGGTTGTGACATTGTAGTCGCCAATACTGGCGGCAGTACTGGTTGGCTCGACGTGGTCGCCGGTGCGCAGCGTTGCACCATTGTTTACAGCAATAGTTTTGCTTGCCAGACTCAGGTTTTCAACGATGCGGACATCCGCGTTTGACCCGCTGAGTGTCAGCGAATCCCAGCCGGTGCCAATATTCGTGCCGGTAGTCAGGTTGTCGCTGACCAGCGTTCCAATCTTCGCATCTTTTGTATCGGTGAAGGTGAGGGCGTTGCCCGTACCGGCAGCGGTAATGATGTGGCGCGTGTTCTCCAGCGTCACATTGCCGATGTTGGCTTTATTGTTACCGCCAGTACCGGCGAAATTCACTTCACCGGCATAGGAGCCGCTACGCCAGTTGAAGGTGTCCATACCTTCACCGGTATTGATTACGCCGCTGGTGACACCGCCGCTGATATCAATGGTGTCATTGCCTTTACCAGACTGAATGGCCACCGCAGTGTCGGTGATGGCCTGCAGAGTGCCGGTGTTGGTAATGGTTTTACTGCTGTCACCGCTGGCGTCGATTACCGGGGAGGTGGTGCTGGCAGAGATAATCTTGCCACTGTTGGTTAACGCGCTGACGTTTTTCGCGATGATTGCCGAACCGCCAGCGCTGTCGTGCACGTTAATGTCGGCCTTGGTGTCGATGCGGCCATCAGTATTGGCGCGGATACCGCTGCCTTCGCTGTTCAGTACCTCAATGGTATAGCCTTTGCCGACGGTCAGATTGCCCGTTACTGCGTCACCATTGCGCTGTTCAAAGGCGAAGCCGGTACCTTTACCGTTAACGTTAAGGATGTTGTTAAGCCCATCTTTCATGTTCAGGGCTACGCTGGTGCGGATCCCCGCGCCGTCGTTGGAATCGATGGTCACATTTTGCAGTGTGATATTGGTGTTGTTAGCATCGTTTTGAATGCCTGCGCCCGTGCCATCAGCACGGATCTTCACATGCTGCGCTGACAGGTCGCCGGCTTTATCTGCCAGGCGAATGCCATCAGCAGTACCGTTGGTGGTAATGCTGTCGCCACTAATGCCGTTAATCTGCAGGCTGGCCCCTTCCGTCAGTAATACGCCAGCGGTGCCATCATCAACCTTAACCTGGCCCAGTTGATTAATTTGCGCACTGGCACCCGACGCGCGAACGCCGATGCCGTTGCTGACATGCAGGGCGCTGGAGGAGTTGTTGGTTAAGCTACCGCCTTGTTGAACGTCCACGCCGATACTGTCGATGCTGGCCAGATCGATAATTGATTTGGTATCGAGGATCAGGTTACCCAGATTTCTCGCTATATAGGCGATCACTTCATTGCCACTGGCTTCAGAGGTGATCTTCGCGTTTGAAGTAAGCGTAGTGCTGGTGGCATTACCCTCTGCGCTGCCATTCAACCGATGCGCCTGGCCATCAACCACCCCGGCAACGGTACGTTCACCTGTTAAATTAATGGTGGTTTTGTCGCTGATATTACCGCTGGCGCCGCCTTCGATGACCAGTGCTGCGGAATCGCTACCCTGCACGGTAAATGTGGCTTCACCAGTATCGACTTGACTGCCTGCACCGGTAGCGAGAACGCCAACGGAGTTCTTACCGCTGAGGGTAAGGTCAAGGTTGGAGCTGGCCTGGCCGCCAGGAGGGGTGGTGTTACCGGCCAGCAATGCGCCATTGGCGATACGGAAAATGGTGGTGCGATCCTGACCGTTGTCATTCATCACCGCCTGACCAATATTGGCGATCGCGTCTTTCCCATACAGATAATAGCCAATCTGATCGGTGTTGTTGAACACCGGGCTACTCAGGCTATCAACGTTAGCAATGGCGTTATCACGCACGTGTACGCCGATGTTCCCGGCCTTGTCCAGCGTAATGTTGGAGTAGACGTTGACCACGGCCTGACCTTTGGCGCCTCCTTCAGCCCAGATGGCGTAGTTACGATCGTTGATGCCACCCGTACCGCCCACGATAATAGAGCCTGTGGCACTGGTGGTTACTTCGGCATTTTTGTTATTGGCGCTGACGTGGATCCCCACGTTATTCGTGCCGTTGACGTTAATCTTGCCGTCGTTGCGGATTTCCTGATTATTTTCCGTGCCGCTGTCACGCACGGAGATGCCGTAGTTCTTGTTGTTCCCCGCATCCCCATTACCATTGATGACGATGTTGCCCGTATTCAGTACGTTGCCTGTTGCGTTGCCGATCAAAATTCCTGCCGCGTTACGGACACCGGTACCCAACGTGATGAGACCGTTGTTAATCACCTCTTTGGCGCTTTTGGTCATAATTCCGGCGCTCAGGCTGGCACCACCTGGCATGATGACATCCTGGGTCAGGTTACTTGCGTCACGACCAAGGTAAATAGCGGCATCAGCACTGTTGGTAAAGGTCGCATTTCCGGCGACTTCCACGCCAAAGGCGGTGCCGTCACCGTAAGATGCACCGTTTTTACGTCCGTCGACGACGTTAATATTGCCGTTATTGACACCTTTTGCCTCGCCGGACAACTGCATACCAATGGCCAGCGTCAGCGAAGTATCAGGTTTATCCTTGCTCCAGGGATCGGCGGCAGATGCGGTGCCGAAGTTATCGGTGGTGATCGCCTGGTTGATGGTGCCTTCGTTGGTGATAACGCTGGTACCTTGTCCCTGCATACCGAATGCGCCGTAGCTGTTAACGTTCTGATTACCATCTTTATCAATGAACAGACCTGAGTTGATAGTCCCGCGGTTGGTTGCCTCGGCGTTTTGCGCCAACATGCCAATCGCCAGGCTTTGCCCGCCAGAACTGCGTAGCGCGTTCAGCTCGCCGAGGTTGTTGATAACCCCACCATCAATGGCTTTCATGACGCCATTGATACTGCCGTCAACGGCAATTATCGCCTCTTTGTTCAGAGTACCGGTGGTGCCAGCGCCGTTGGCATAAATGGCATGCAACTCACCGCGGGCGGCAGTGGCGTTGTTGATATGTGACTCTCCATCGGTCCAGACTTTGTAGTCCCAGGTGAGTTCATCAGACGGCTGACTGGAATTAATTAAGCTATCGATATACCCGGCATACTTTGCTTGTGCTGCTGTGACGGTGGTGACCTCTTCAGCCTCCAGCCACAATTGGATTTGGCTGACCTTATCGCCATTGGCATTTTCTGCGGCGTCGGCACTTCTGCCCAACAGGAAGTCGTTAAAATCAGCCAACTCCTGCGTACTGGTAATGGTGAATGTGCGCACCCCGGTTTCGATAACCTGGCCATCTGCATCATAGCCATAAGTCATCAGCGACACATCATCGCCAAAGACAGAGGCTTGCGCTGAGCCGGTGAACGTTTGTGTGGGGATCACGGGTGCTGCGTTAAATTTTATATAGTTGTCAGACTGCCAGTTTACCTGGCTGTTGGCGCCTTGTGCTTCCAGTAAGGAGGAGTCTTTGGCCAGTAACTCGATGGTATTGGCTTTGTCGCGTACATTGAGCGTGTCATTACCTATGTTCAGGTTGGCCGTAGCACCATTGGTTGCCAGCGCGATACCAAACTGCTTATAGATTTCAGACCTGGTTGCATCATAAGTATTTAATACGGAATCGCCGATTTGCGATTTAGTAAGAAAGCTACTTAACACATTGGTATCATAGACCTTAATGGTTTCTGTGCCGTCCGGGAATGCCGGGTCAACCACCTCGAAGTTTTCGCTTTGAGAAGGCGTAGCCGATTGGTTATACGTCAGGTATTCCGCCAGCTCTTCTGCTGTGGTGATTGTTTTTGCACCCTGGCCTGGGCTGGTAGCCTGCAGCGTGATTTTTCCTGTTCGCAGTAACTCACTGATGGTGGTTGATTCTACAACGCCGCTTTGACCCGGATTAATCGTCGGGATTGCGCCGCTGATATTGAGTGTCTGACTGGCAGTATTATTTTCATATAAGAAGCCGTAGTCGTGGGGAACCTGATAAACGCCCGCAGAAATACCGTTCTGGAAGTCGTCAGAAATATTTCGATCGCCCGTAGTGGTAATCTGCGCAGCTGAGGCCATCATCGTAGCGCCACTTAATGCGCTGGCGGCCAGTACCGCAACAGTTTTACGTGAACTGCTTTTTTTCTTACCTCTGGTTAATTCAGAGACGACAACCCA
Organism: Citrobacter sp. MGH100; assembly: GCF_001034465.1. NCBI lineage: Bacteria > Pseudomonadati > Pseudomonadota > Gammaproteobacteria > Enterobacterales > Enterobacteriaceae > Citrobacter > Citrobacter sp. MGH100. The sequence goes on along the minus strand of NZ_KQ089800.1, from coordinate 2,153,001 downwards.
GATGCCGAGTGCCGCGTTCCAAATAATGCTGTAAACCTTATTCATATATAACCCTCGTTTACATTCCTGTTATGTATGTGTTAATGCGTTGAGTTGTTGGCGATGGTTGGCACGCGGATGTGCTACCCGGTATGTCGATTTTCGAAAATAGCGATCCCTTCCGGGCCAGGCGGAATTAAAAAATGAGCCGAAAGAAAATCTGTTAATAATTAACTGTGATTACTATCCTTAAATAAGTCAGTTACGGCTGGCTATAGTGAGAAATGGTGTACTTGAGCCGGGTATTACTTTTACCCAGCTTTCTGGCAATGTTGCTTTTGTACGCCCCGATTGTTTTTTCGCTTTTTTGCGATACTCCGGCGATTTGTGCCAGTGACCACCCGCGGGCTAGCATCATCATCACATTGAATTCGTTGGTCGTTATTTTTTTTTGTAGTTCTTTGATATTGCGTGGATTTTTTCTGTCGATGATACGAGTGATTGTTTGCAATAGCTGATCAAGACTGGTGTCCTGATCGAGGAACTGCAGGGCCATTCCGCACACTGTTTGAAAAATAGAAAAAGTGGCTTCATCGGCTAACACGATGATCGTTGTGGATGGTCGTATAGCCATGTTGCGGATAATCCTGGCATATTTTAAAAAATCTGACTTGTCAGGATTAATAATGATGCAATCCGTTTCATAAGATAGCGTTTGGACGGCAGAAAGCGTCTGGGAGGAATGGTACGCGATATCAATATATAATGATGAGCCACGTAGGATTTCTCGCATGCCTAGCCAGGGGTAAATTGAGTCACCCAAAAAAATAGCTTTAGACATAACGATCTCCTTGAAATTTTGGTGCAAGCAGTCGCCTCTTTTTTTGGTTAAAAAAGAGTTTCTCGCGATGCATGAAATGTTAATTAATTCTCGTATGCCCTAAATAATTCAAGTTACAGGAAGTCCGGGGAGAGAATTCCCAGGCGTACAGATACTATGTGGCTGAGGTGAACTAACGCAGCCAACGCATATGTAACTTGAAGTATGACGGGTATATTTCGCTCTTTGCTTTGAACGTATCCTTATTTATTCGGATATCAACAGATAATATCTGTCTTTATTTAAATCATTAACTATTCTTAAAGTGGATATTACACTTTGTTAAAATTTAAGATAAATCGTTTATATCACCTCTGTGAAGATGATTGATAGATTTCGCTTATTGATCGGCGAAGTTTTGTGTCCGTCGATTCGATAATGACAGGGGATTCCTATAGGTTTAGAGGGGGAATACTGTTAATTGTTATTAATTTCAAACAGATATGTGATTTTCTTAACGGGGTAGGAAACAACCAGGAGAATTCTTAATCAAAGGCCGGGCAGGGAAGGAGCTAAATGTTTGGAAGGAGAAAATAGTGTTTAATTTGAATTAATGGGCTGAAAATGAAAATAATTTAGATTTATATTCTTGTTTTGTTAATATTTTAAGGTGTTTAATCTGAAGTAAGCTTTTTGTGCTTAATCTGAAAATCAGTCTTGCAGCCGCTTTTTTGTCTGCTTTTTGTACGCGCATTTTCTCAGCCAGCCAATAGCTCTTGCTCCACTTGTTGTACCTGCATTTCCAGCGTAGTGCGGATTTCGGTCAGTGCCCGTTGCTGATCGGAGAAGTAGGCTTCTTTGTCTGTTACTGAAGTAGCAAGACGCCAGGCGTTTTCCGCTTCCAGATCGCTAATCTCTTTGAGCAGCGCATTAATTTGCTCCCTGAGCTGCTGAATCTTGCTACGTAAATGCTGCAGATCGTTTAATCGGTCACTTGCCATCATCGGTTCGAGTCCGCTTTGTAACTGGGTCAGCAATGCCCGAACTGCGGCCAGATCGGCATTTTGTCGTGCCTGATTAAGCTGCACCATCATCTGATGGGCTTTCTCTTTCAGGTCATCCGCTACCACGTCCGGGTGGCAAAGGCGACTGGCCTGACGCCACAGGCGTTTTAACTCATTACGTTCATCCGCTGAAAGCCGCTGGTCGCGGGTGTAGCGGTGCTGCGCATCCTGCTGTTGTTCCTGATATTCATCATATTCGTGGCTGGCTTCCTCCTGTGCCTGACGGGTCGCGCTGTCGTCCTGGCGAGAAAAGTCGTTTTCCAGTTCACGAATTTCCGCCAGCAGGGCGGTGATAAGCTCAGTCTGTTGCTGAATGCGCTGGCGAGTTTCCACGGATTCGCGGGAGTCCGAACTCAGATTTACCCAGTGCTGCTTGAGTTTCGCCAGTTGATCAACGGCCTGTGAAATATAGTGCAGACAGGACTGATAATCTTTTTCGCGACGTTTTCGTTCTGCTTCCTGCTTACGTTGTGCGCTGGCGGCCAACTGCTTACGCAGTTCGAGAATTCGGCTCATTAACGGTCCGAGGCGAAGATGATACAGGTCATTGAAATCATCGAGGATTTGAATGCGCGTGTTGCGCTTATCAATCAGATCACGCAGTTGGGTTTCAAGCGCTTTCAGTTCGAGCTTACTGGCGGCAATGCCGGGGTCCTGCCACGTTGATACTGCGCGCTGGGATTGTAGCCAGTGCGTAATTTCACGCAGGGCATCGCCGAAACGCCGTTCTTCAATCGCCTGCACGATGACGCCGGGAATGACTGGCAAAGGTTCATTTTTCAGATGCGCCAGCTGCTGGAAAATAATCTCTTCATCTTCCAGTTCGATGGCGCTTTTGACGATCTCAAGTCGTTTAATGATCTTATTCATGACAGTCGTTGCCTGGCGTGGTTCAAAAACGAGTGACTGAACCACGACAGGTTCACCCGTTTGAAAATGTTGGAAAAACAGTAAAGTGCATTCTGTGGCCTGCGATGCCTTTTCGTCCAGAATAATTAACTGTAATTATGAAAAAGCGGTACTGGCGCGCACTTCTTCATGTCTTTAAACCCTCGTTTCATCTTTTTTATTCACCGGCTAATTATTCTTGATCTGATAAAGATAATGCGTATAGTTCTCATTCTCTTTTGATATTAACAATCTGCGTGAATTCTGGTAAGGATCCTGACAATGAAACAAACAACATCCGCTCTGGCATTGTTGGCTGCCGTTGCATTGAGCGGCTGCACAGCTAACGCCACGCCAGCCAGTAACCCGCTGGCACAGGAAAAAGCAATCGCACCGGCAGCAACGGATATTCAGCAACGCGCACTGGCTGACGGCTTGTATGAAATGGCGCTGAGTCCTGCGGGTGATACGCTGTACGTCGCCAGCGCGGAAGGGTTCAAAGATGTTCAGGGTGGGGTGGTTTACAAGCTGGATCCGCAAACGCTGAAGACCATCGGTCTGAGCCACACCGATCTGAAAAACTTTGGTATGGCTATCTCGCCAGACGGTAAAACGGTGTATGTCACCAACTCTCTGGATGGTGGTCTAAGCGCGCTGAATGCCGCAGACGGCAAAGTGAAGAATCGCGTGCTGTTCCCGGAACGTAACCCGCAAGGTTTCCCATACGGTGCGCGTCAGGTACTGCTGCATAACGGTCTGCTCTATATTGGCGCCGTTGCCGATCCGGCGGTGATCTGGGTGGTTGATGCCGAAACGCTGAAACTAAAAACCCGGATTAAAAATACCGGTAAATGGATGACCGGACTGCATTACTCAGAAATGACGCAGCGTATTTATGCGGCAAATGGCGGCGGTGAAATCCTGGTTATCAACCCGCGTACTCAGCGCGTTGAAAAACGCTGGCAGCCGCTGGGCGATAAACCCGCGTTGCTGTTGAATATGGCGGAAGACCCGCAAACCGGTCGCCTGTTTGTCACCGACAATTCCAAAGCGAAAACGACATTGGTGTTGGATATTCATACGGGCAAGCTGCTCAAACAACTGGATATCGGGGATTCTCTGGCGGTGAAATTCAATGCGAAGCGTAATGAAATCTATATTACCCAGCGTGATTCCGGAAAACTGCTTAGCCTAAACGCAACGGATTACAGCGTGAAGAAAAGCTGGGAGCTCCTCCCCAATCCAAACAGCCTGTTGCTCTCTGCTGATGGCCAAACCTTGTTTGTCACCGTGAAACAGAAATTCAATAAAGACCACTCCACCTCCGCGCCAGATAACGTGGTGCGTATTGATCTGAATAAATAATAACAACATGTTGCCGGGGCGCTCTCCGGCAACGTCGTCAGACTTTTAATGGCATGGCTATGGACAACACTAAAACATACGCACAATTAATGAGAAAAACTGTGCTGGCCGCTACTATTGGCGCGCTTTCCGGCACGGTGAATGCTGCTGAAACCCCGACAGAAGCGGAAGATACCATTGTCGTACAGGCTGCAGAGGGACGTGATTTTAAACCCGGTGGCGATACGTTACTGCCTGCCTTCCTCGACGGCCAGGTCGCCAATGGCGGCAGGCTGGGGATGCTTGGTCAGCAAAATGCCATGGATGTGCCATTTAACGTTATAAGCTACACCTCAAAACTGGTCGAAGATCAGCAAGCTAAGACCGTAGCCGATGTTGTCGCCAATGACGCGAGCGTGCAGGCGGTGCAAGGCTACGGTAACTACGCAGAGACATACCGTATTCGCGGTCTGAAACTTGACGGCGATGATATGACCTTTGGTGGATTATCAGGTGTGCTGCCGCGCCAGGTGGTGGATACGCAGATGATTGATCGCGTTGAAATCTTTAAAGGCGCGAATGGATTGCTCAATGGCGCGGCCGGTAGCGGCGTTGGCGGGATGATTAATCTTGAACCCAAGCATGCAGACGATACGCCGATCACACGCCTTGGTATGGACTACACCAGTGACTCACAGGTGGGAACGTCGCTCGATGCCGGACGTCGTTTTGGTGACAATAACCAGGTCGGCGCCCGTGTGAATCTGTTGCATCGTGAAGGGGAGGGGGCGGTTGACGACGATAAACGTCGTACCACGCTGGCATCGCTGGGACTGGATTACCGTGGCGACCGTTTCCGCAGTTCATTAGACGTCGGGTATCAAAAAAAGACGTTTCACGGCGGTAACATGGGGATCAATGTCTACTATGTGCCATTTGTCCCCGATCTGCCGAAAAATACGCACAACTATAGCCAGAGATGGGGTTATAGCGATATTGAAAATGAGTTCGGAATGGCGCGCACGGAATATGATCTGACCGATAACTGGACCGCTTATGCTGGTTTAGGTGCGCAGCACGCGCATGAAATTGGTTTGTACAGTGCCCCGGAAATATACAACCAGGCCGGTGACGCCAAAGCCGGACGCCTTGATACCAATCGTATTATTGATGCGTTCAGCGGGATGGCAGGGCTGCGCGGGAATTTTGATACGGGTTTTGTGTCACATAAGGTTAATGTAGGTTATTCCGCCGTCACTAAAGAAGACAAAATCGCCTGGCGCATGGGGTCACGTGCCGCACGTCCGGACGTCAATATCTACGATACGCAAGCTGTAGCAAAACCAGCGGTGACGGCGACGGGAGGTAACTATAGCGATCCGTTAACCAGTGGACGTACGCGTAGCCAGGGGTGGTTACTCAGCGATACGTTGGGCGTGCTTGATGATCAGCTTCTGTTTACCGTCGGTGCCCGCCACCAAAAGGTCGTGGTACGTGATTACAACAAAGAAACAGGCGCTGAAAACGTTAAGAACAGTTTTGATGACAGCCGCTGGATGCCGACGTACGGTGTCGTATATAAGCCGTGGCAGGAACTTTCTCTTTATGCGAATCATACCGAATCGCTACAGCCTGGCAGCACCGCGCCAAGCAGTGCGGTGAACTACGGTCAAAGCACCGGAATCATCCATGCAAAACAGAATGAGGTTGGGGTCAAAACAGACTTTGGGCGTGTAGGCGGTTCACTGGCGCTGTTTGAAATCAAAATGCCGGTTGCGCAGTTGGATAGCCAGACCCGGTATTACGCAATCAACGGTGAGCAGCGTAATCGTGGCGTGGAGCTGAATGTATTTGGTGAACCGGTGTTAGGACTGCGGCTGAACGCCAGTGCAACGTGGCTGGATGCGACGCTCAGTAAAAATCAAAACGGTATCAACAACGGTAAGACGGCAATCGGCGTACCGGACTTCTATGCGGTGCTGGGGGCTGAATATGATATTAAACCTGTTGAAGGACTCACCGCGACGGCACGGCTGAACCATTCTGGCGCTCAGTATGCCAACGCGGAAAATACCAAGAAACTCGACAGTTTTACCACACTGGATTTAGGTGTGCGTTACCGTATGTCACTCAATCAAAATCAGAACCAGATGATTTTGCGTGCAGGGGTCGATAACGTCACCAACGAGAATTACTGGTCAGGTATTGATGATACCGGGACTTATCTGTTCCAGGGCGAGCCACGCACGCTGAAGGTTTCCGTCAGTTACGACTTCTGATTTTTTTCCTGGGCCTCGGTGCGTTGGGCAAGGATGCCCGGCGTATCCAAACGATTGCGCCTTGCGACAACCAGGTTGAAATGTTAAAAGAAGCCCCTTCAATAAAAACCACACAGGGGTAGGGCGTGAAAAACGCGTCAACTGCATCTGACACCAGCGTGTCTGATGCCGCGTCGACGAATGAACCGACGCTTCAGCGGGGGTTGCAAAACCGCCATATTCAGTTAATTGCGCTGGGCGGCGCAATTGGTACAGGCTTGTTTCTGGGAATCGGCCCGGCTATTCAGATGGCGGGACCTGCTGTATTACTCGGTTACGGTGTTGCCGGGATTATCGCGTTTCTGATCATGCGTCAGCTGGGCTAAATGGTGGTTGAAGAACCCGTTTCCGGATCGTTTGCCCACTTTGCCTATAAATACTGGGGTCCGTTCGCGGGTTTCTTGTCTGGCTGGAACTACTGGGTGATGTTTGTGCTGGTTGGCATGGCAGAACTCACCGCAGCCGGAATTTATATGCAGTACTGGCTGCCTGATGTCCCAACCTGGATTTGGGCCGCGGCTTTCTTCGTGATTATCAATGCGGTCAACCTGGTCAACGTGCGTCTGTATGGCGAAACGGAATTTTGGTTTGCGCTGATCAAAGTCCTGGCGATTATCGGCATGATTGGCTTTGGTATCTGGATGCTGGTTTCCGGCAACGGTGGCGAACATGCAAGTATTGATAACCTCTGGCGTTATAACGGCTTTTTCGCGACTGGCTGGAATGGACTGATCCTGTCGTTGGCGGTGATTATGTTCTCGTTTGGTGGTCTGGAACTGATCGGAATTACCGCTGCCGAAGCGCAGGATCCGCAAAAAAGTATCCCGAAAGCGGTAAACCAGGTGGTGTATCGTATTTTGCTGTTTTACATCGGCTCATTGGTGGTGCTGTTGGCGCTGTATCCGTGGGTGGAAGTGAAATCCAACAGCAGCCCGTTTGTGATGATTTTCCATAATCTTGACAGCAACGTGGTGGCTTCTGCGCTGAACTTTGTCATCCTGGTGGCTTCGCTGTCGGTGTATAACAGTGGCGTCTACTCTAACAGCCGTATGCTGTTTGGTCTGTCGGTACAGGGAAATGCACCGAAGTTCTTAACCCGAGTCAGCCGTCGTGGCGTACCGGTAAACTCATTGATTCTGTCCGGCGCGATTACGTCGCTGGTGGTGCTGATCAACTATGTGTTGCCGCAAAAAGCCTTCAGCCTGTTGATGGCGCTGGTGGTTGCGACGCTGCTATTGAACTGGATTATGATCTGTCTGGCACACCTGCGTTTCCGGGCGGCAATGCGTCGTAAGGGGCGTGATACTCAGTTTAAAGCGTTGTTGTATCCAGCGGGTAACTACGTGTGCATCGCCTTCCTTGGTATGATTCTGGTGCTGATGTGCACCATGGATGATATGCGCCTGTCCGCTATCCTGCTGCCGGTGTGGATCCTGTTCCTGTTCGTGGCCTTCAAACTGCTGCGTCGCAAGTCCCGCTAATATCTAACCGATCTCATCCTGGTGATGAGATCGGTCCTTTCTTCATGCTACCGATTAACGCTGAAAGACACCTGCCAGGGCGCGAATATCATTTCCGGTAGGGGATTGATGAATGCGTAAACCAAACTCTTCGACGACGGCAAAAATATGGTCGAAGATATCAGCCTGAATACTTTCATATTCCAGCCACACCACCGTATTGGTAAACGCATAAATTTCAATCGGTAAACCGTGGTCATCTGGTGCAAGTTGGCGCACCATTAATGTCATATCTTTGCGAATACGCGGGTGGTGGCGTAAATATTCGTTCAGATAAGCGCGGAAGGTGCCGATATTGGTCATCTGGCGATGATTCAATACGGACTCAGGCGCATCTAATTGCTGATTCCACGCGTCGATTTCCTGGTGACGCGTGGTCAAATACGGTTTCAGCAGATGCGCTTTATGCAATCGCTGACGTTCATCTTCATCAAGAAAATGAATGCTGGTGGCATCGATGCTGATGCTGCGTTTAATTCTCCGACCACCGGAAGCCGACATCCCGCTCCAGTTTTTAAACGAGTCTGATACCAGCGACCAGGTGGGGATCGTGGTGATGGTATTATCCCAGTTGCGCACTTTTACGGTGGTTAAGCCAATATCAATAACCGCACCATCTGCGCCGTATTTCGGCATTTCCAGCCAGTCGCCAAGCTTAAGCATGTCGTTGGCCGAGAGCTGTATTCCGGCCACCAGACCGAGAATCGGGTCTTTAAACACCAGCATTAATACGGCTGCCATGGCACCCAGACCGCTTATCAGTATTGCCGGCGATTGGCCTATCAGCAGGGAAATCATCAGGATCCCGACGAGGATGGCGGCAATCAGTTTGATACCCTGAAATATACCTTTCAAGGGCAACTGGGATGCGGCAGGGAGTTTTTGCGACAGGTTGAGAATAACGTCCAGCAGGGAGAATAAAGACAGCAGGGCGTACATCATGATCCACAGCTGTGCGCAAGTCACTAATATATCTGCCGCTTCACTGCCTTTTTGTAGCCAGAGTGTGGCCTGTATATTGACGATGATACCTTGTAGCGTAAACGCCAGACGGTGGAATAATTTGTTCTGCGTGATAATTTGCAACCACAGACGGGAACTGGTGCTGGCACGTTTTTCAAATGCGCGTAATACCACCCAGTGCAAAATAACGTGAACAATAATGGCGGTGATAAAAATAATGCCAAAAATCATCACCAGCGAGGTGGTGTGATTTATTTCAATGCCGAGTTCTTCTACCTGAGATATCAATTCCTGCATAATGTCTCCTTAATAAACAGCGGTCTATGATGACCGCTGTGTGGAGCTTATGCAAATGTGGGGATCAGACTTCTGTCAGCGTCGTTTCTTGCGGCAGACGTGATTTTGGCAGGGCGGCGTTGAAGTCTTCTACGCTGTGATGACCCACCGGGACCACGACAACGCTGGTGTAACCTTTTTCTTTCAGACCAAACTCTGCATCCATCACTGCCGCATCAAAGCCTTCAATCGGCACTGCATCCAGACCCATTGCTGCAACGCCCAGCAGGAAGTTACCGACGTTCAGGTACACCTGTTTTGCCATCCAGTGGTTGTCATCTTTCAGTTCTTTGCGATGCATATCAGCAAAGAAGGTACGACCTTTGTGGTTTGCGGCTTTGGCTTCAGGGGTGGCGAAGCGTCCATCGCGCTCTTCTTGATCCACCACGCGCTCCAGCCACGCATCGTCCATCGCCGTTTTGGCGCAGAACACCACGACGTGGGAAGCATCCAGCATTTTACGTTCGTTGAACACGAAGCCGCCGGCTGCGGATTTAGCCACCCGCACTTTTCCTTCGTCAGTGCTGGCAACGATAAAGTGCCATGGCTGAGAGTTGGTACTGGACGGACTAAACTGCAGCAGTGTTTTTAATTTTTCGGCCTGCTCAGCGGTCAGTTTTTTAGTCGGATCGAATGCCTTAGTGGAGTAACGTTTTAAGGCGACAGAAACAATATCCATAACTACTCCTGGTGGTTTTTTATACCCTGCGGGTACGTTTTGTTTCAGCAGGGTACAGGGTTAGCGGGAAAATGATAAGACCGAAAAATGCAAAAACACTTATCGACGCTAACGATAAATCAGCCAGGCCGCAGGCGTTTTTGATCCCGCTTAGGCAGGCCGTCTACCACCCGATGCCATGAGTCGTTCACCAGGTCAGTCAGTAATGACTCGCTAATATCATCGCCGGGGTAGACGGATATCCAGTGCTTTTTATTCATGTGATAGCCCGGTTCGATACTGCGGTAAATCTGCTGATTCAGCAGTGATTTTTGTGGGTCTGATTTCAAATTAACCAACGGACGACCGCGCTGCTCTGAGACAATCATAAAAATCTTACCGCCGACTTTGAAGACATCGTATTCCGGGCCGAACGGCCAGCATTGCTCAGTAAAAGGCAGTTCGAGCGCAATACGTTTAGCACAAGCATGCAGCGTTTGGCCGTCCATTATTTTTCCTCGCGGGTCAGTGCGCGCCACATGGCCTCAAACCCCATCGAAATATATTCATTCGCGCGGGCAGGATCGCGGGCGGCAAATTCCATGGTTGTTTCTGCCAGTGAAAGAAAAAGCCCATCACCGAAGGCACGATATTCGTCAGACATAAATTCAGGGCGAACGGAACGATGACATAAATCGCGCAGTTCCGGGAACATATCATCAGCCTGCTGTTCGGTTTCTTTGCTGATCTTTTCGCTGACGGCCAGTTGGCGGATAGTGCGATGTCCACAAGTATGGTCCAGACCCCAGCTAATGTAGCTGTTCCAGATGTAGTGAGTCATGGTTTTGGCATCGGTCACTGAGCGATCCAGATTTGCCATCATTGACTGGCAGAGGTCTTGCTTTAAATGGAGGTAAAGCTCGTTGATCAGATCATCTTTTGTTGCGAAATAGCGAAACAATGTTCCTTCTGCGACACCTGCATTGCGGGCAATTACGGCGGTAGAGGCCGCAATACCTGATTGTGCAAATGCTGCGGTTGCAGCTTCCAGTAATGCCTGTTTTTTGTCTTCACTCTTCGGACGAGCCACTACACTTTACCCCTAAGTCTGTAAAAAAATAGGATTGAATCACGGCCTTTGCAGCACCGCAACGGCGAATGTCAAAGATTGAAAATCATCTTGACGACAAACTTTCGATTTCTATAATGAGTGCTTACTCACTCATAATCAAGAGTCAGTCGCGCAACCCAGCGGAAAGGGTGCGCGTTTAAGGTCAGGATATGAAGCGTCTCACAGTTTGTGTGGTTGTTATTATGCTCATTGCCGCAGCAGCAAGTTTACCGTTTGTCCTCAATGCCGGATTTGGTCAGGCGCCGCAAGGAGCACAACTGAGTCAGGTTGAACAGTCACCACACTATCGTGATGGACAGTTTCATAATCAGGTCCCGACCCCGGGCTATACCGGCAACAAAGGTATGCTGGCGGCCTGGTGGGAGTTTCTGATCGCGAAGCGAGAAAACGCGCGACCCGCGCAGCCGTTACCACTGGTTGCGACCGATCTCGCCAGTTTATCGCCAGAGCAGGATACCCTTGTCTGGCTGGGACATTCCTCGTGGTATTTACAGTTGGCGGGCCAGCGTATTCTTATTGATCCGGTGTTGAGCAATTATGCCGCACCGTTTTCATTCCTGAATAAAGCTTTTGCTGGTGAGTATCCGTGGACCGCGCAGACGATGCCGGAGATCGATCTTCTTATTATCTCGCATGATCATTATGACCATCTGGATCTCGCCACCATCAAGGCCCTGATGCCGAAGATTAAGCGCGTGATTACGCCACTTGGCGTGGGATCGCACCTGCGTTACTGGGGAATGAACAGCGAGATTATTGAGGAACGTGACTGGAATCAATCCGTCAAAGTGACGGACTCGCTGATCGTCCATGTCCTGCCGGCCCGCCATTTTTCTGGCCGGGGGATTAAACGTAACCAAACGCTGTGGGCCAGTTTCATGTTTGAAACGCCGGAACAGAACGTTTACTACAGCGGTGACTCCGGCTACGGGCCGCATTTTAAAGCGATTGGCGAGCAGTTTGGCAAGGTCGATTTGGCAATCATGGAAAATGGTCAGTATGACCCGGACTGGAAGTTCATTCATATGATGCCGGAAGAAACCGCCCAGGCTGCGGCCGATCTCCACGCGAAAGCGGTATTACCCGGACATGCGGGTCGCTTCGTTCTGGCAAAACACACCTGGGATGATCCCTACAAAAGACTGGCACTTGCCAGTCGCCGCCAACATTACCGATTGCTGACGCCGATGCTGGGTGAGCCGGTAGCACTGTCCGAACCGGACCAACAGTTTACGGCCTGGTGGCAGCAGGCAACGCAATGAACAGAGGGGAGAGCATGATGACGATTTCTGCTCAGGTAATTGATACGATTGTTGAATGGATTGATGATAATTTGAACCAACCCTTGCGCATTGATGATATTGCGCGCCATGCGGGGTATTCAAAATGGCATCTGCAACGCCTTTTTCTGCAGTACAAAGGCGAGAGCCTCGGGCGTTATATCCGTGAACGTAAGCTATTATTAGCGGCACGTGATTTGCGAGATACCGACCAAAAAGTTTACGATATCTGTCTGAAGTATGGCTTCGATTCGCAGCAGACTTTCACGCGTATTTTTACCCGTACGTTTAGCCAGCCGCCTGGGGCGTATCGTAAAGAAAATCACAGCCGCACACATTAACGGTATACGGGTTCTCGCGGGTCTATTCTGCCAGCGAGAACCAACGCCGCCAGATGAAGCGCAGTACAAAATATTCAATCACCCCGAGAAGCAAGAACCACAGACAAAACAACAAAGTATAAAACTGATTAAGATCCATTAAATGAAAGGTTGTGACTAACTTTTGCGCCAACACCAGGCCAAGCGAAGGGGCGGGCAGCAGCAGGCAGGAAAGCAGAGCCAACAGCAGTATCCCGGCGGCGGTCATCAGTGATTCAAGCGGGTGTTTCATGGCATTGTTAAACTTGAGTTAAAAAGCCATTGTCCGGGATCTCGTTGGTTAACGCAAACGTCGCACTTAATGCCCCGCCCAGATCTCACAGTGTTTTTTCACCAGTCCACTCAGCGAGCCACCGTTTGCCACAAAATCACGCATGTGCCGTACCTCATTGTGACCCTTTTTCACCTGCTGATGTAAGGTGTGAACGGCACTCGCTGCCCCCACTTTTTCCGCCGACGCAGCGACAGTGTTCAGTAAGCGTAGCGTGTCATCCGCCAGGCAGTGGTGATCCCCGGTATTCACGTCGGTGAGTATTCCTTCCATACCAAAACGACAGGCCTGAAAACGGTTGAACTTGTACAACAGATAATCATTTTCCTGATGCCTGAATGGCCGTTCGGTGAGTAACCAGTGGGCGGTAGCCTGAATTAGACCGGCTATGTTGAGAGCATGCTCAAGGGTCAGCGGGGTATCCATCACCCGTACCTCTACCGTGCCAAAATGCGGACTGGGGCGGATGTCCCAGTGCAAATCTTTAATGCTGTCAATCATGCTGGTATACGCCAGTCGGCGAAAGAGCCTGGTAAATTCCTGCCAGTTGCTTACCCACGGCATCGGGCCATTATCGGGAAATCCGGAGAAAATGTTCAGCCGTGCGCAGGCAAAGCGTGTATCGGCAGCCTGCATATAGGGGGAGGCCGCAGAGAGCGCAATAAAGTGGGGGACAAATCGTGACAGGCCGTGCAGCAGGTAAATCGCATCGTCACCGTTGGCACAACCGATATGAACATGCTGACCGAAAACCGTTGCCTGCTGAATAAGGTAGCCGAAGTTCTCCAGGTTCCGCCGATAGCGTTCGTCATCACACACTTCCTGACGCTGCCATGTCTGAAATGGGTGCGTACCACCACCGCAGATTTCGAGGTGAAGCGTTTGGGCTGCGCGCAAAACAAGGTGTTGTATGGTGGAAAACTGCGCGGCCGCCTGGTCAACATCGCAACACACCCCGGTCGCCATTTCCAGCATACTTTCGGTGATATCGTGCTTCACCTCGCCGACAGTGAGTTCTGACTTCACGGCGTCAATCAACCTGGACGCGTCCTGACTCAGATCGTAGCCCGGAGGATTGATTACCTGCATTTCCAGTTCAATACCTAACGTAAAGGGGTCTGAGACATGAAAATCGGGAAGTGACATCGTGTTCTCCTGAGCGTTGATTTCTAATCAGTATAGAAGGGCGGCGATTTTCTGTTCCGCGTGAGAAATCCCTGACCAGTGCTTTGAAGGTGAAATGGCGGGTGCTATAAATTGGTTTTTGCTTGCATAACAGGGGTTGAACAGTGCCAGAGATAAATCTGTATGGGCAGACGGTGGGAGATGCCCTGCCGGACTGGAATGGCGCAACTGCGCTGCCACGGAGTGTGCTTATCGGACAATATTGCCGTCTGGAGCCCCTGAATGCTGACCGCCATGCCGCCGATTTGTTTGACGCCTACGCGCAGGCACCTGACGAACGTGACTGGACCTGGCTTGCCAGCACGCGTCCGGCGAGCGTAGAGGAGGCCGTGCGCTGGGTCACGGGTAAATCAACGGATGCCACTTTGGTTCCCTATGCGGTGATTGATTTACAATCCGGGCGCGCCGTGGGGTTAGTCTCATTTATGGCGATCGACCTTGTAAATGGCTCGGTCGAGATAGGCCATGTGACCTGGTCGCCACGAATGAAGAATACGGTGCTGGGTACTGAAACCGTCTGGCTGTTGCTGCGCCAGGCGTTTGCGCTGGGCTATCGCCGCGTGGAGTGGAAATGTGATTCCCTGAACATCGCATCCCGACGTGCGGCGGAGCGTTTAGGGTTTATCCATGAAGGGCGCTTTCGCCAAAGGATGGTGCGCAAGGGCCGTAATCGCGACAGCGACTGGCTATCAATGATTGACGATGAGTGGTCACAGTGTGACGCTGTTTTGCAGCGTTGGCTAGCAGCGGATAACTTTGATGAAAAAGGGCTGCAGCGCCAGTCATTGGCGGCATGTCGGCAGCAATAGTACGCTTCAGAAAAATTAACGATGCGCCCGCAGTCAGTACAGTCATGGAATGGGCGCATTTATTATGGGTGCTGATTCACTAACGGGTTTGCCAGCGGGTACGTTCGACGGCGCTTTGCCATTCATGCCAGCGTTTTTGCAGTCTTCCATGGCGTACCATATCGGGCTGGAACGACACGTGATCGGGCAGGTAGTCGTGTAACTGGCTGGTTGCTATACCCAGCAGGTTCTTGCGTGCCAGCAGTCCTGCACCTATCGCGGAAAGTTCAGGGATATCGCTGCGCATGACCGGACAGCCCAGCAAATCAGCCTGATACTGCATCAGCCAGTCATTTTTTGTTGGTCCACCGTCAACCATTAACGCACTGAGTTGAAAGCCTTTGTGCTGGCGCATCGCGGATACAACATCGGCAATCTGATAGGTAATGGACTCCAGTGCTGCACGTACCAGATGTGCGCGCTTTACTCCGCGGCTAAGACCGTGAATCAATCCTCTGGCATCTTCATCCCACCAGGGGGCGCCCAGTCCGGTCAGTGCCGGAACAAAATAGACGCCCAGTGTCGAGTCAACCGTGGCAGGCAGTGTATTGAGCTCGTGCAGCAATTGCGCGTCCGGTAATTCGCTAAGACCTGTGCTATCGGCCATCCATGCGACGGCGTCCCCGGTATGCGGAATATTGCCCTCCAGACCGTAGACCAGGGTATCACCATCATGCCAGGCGATGGTCGTTGCCAACGCGTTCACCGCAGACTGTGTCGTGAATACAGGAGCCATAACGGAAGATCCGGTGCCATAGGTGGCTTTGACACAGCCTTCGGTCCCCAGTCCATGAGCAAACAGCGCGGCATGAGAGTCGCCGATCATCGCCAGAATAGGGATGCCATCAGGTATCGTCGCCAGGCCTTGTGTGACGCCAAAAGGGTAGCTGGAAGGGCAAATTTCAGGCAGTGCCTGTCGTGGGATACCAAACAGCGCCAGCATCTCGCTATCCCATTGGCCACTGTTCAGATTGAGCAATTGCGTACGCGAAGCGTTCGAGATGTCGCAACGAAATGACTGGCCGTGTGTCAGGTTCCACAATAACCAGCTATCGATGGTTCCGAGACATATTTCGGCTTGCTGTGCGAGCGCCATACCGTTGGGAACAGACTCCAGTAGCCAGCGCATTTTAGAGGCAGAAAAGAGCGGGGCGACGGGTAATCCGGTGGCGGATTTTATGTGTGCCTCGCGGCCCTGTTCACGTAATGCACGACAAAAATCGGCCGTCCGCGAACACTGCCAGGTGATGGCAGGGCCGATGGGGCGTCCGCTGGTACGATACCAGCCGATCGCCGTTTCACGTTGATTGCTGATCGCCAGCGCGGCGACGCGATGTGCGCCAACGGCAGCAATGGCTTGTGCCACCACAGCCAGCGATGCTTCCAGCAGCGCATCGCCCGACTGTTCAACCCAGCCTTCGCGGGGCGTGTGGATCGCCAACGCCTGGGAGAATTTCGCGACCACATTTCCCTGGCTATCCAGCGCGACGGCTTTGGCATTGGTGGTGCCTTCATCGAGCGCAACAATAATGTCTTTTTGTGCTGACATTGTTTTCTCCAGCCCCTCTGATTCCCTGAGCATTAGCGATGGAAAAAGGTGTCCACCCCGAGATAGCGGGTGAAAGCTTCATGCAGCACCTCGGCACTGGCAGAATGGTTCATGGCCACGTGATGCTCAAAGCCGTTGCGACAGATCCAGGACAGTAGATCCTCCAGATGAGGCACCTGAATTACCGCGCGACAGCCAACCGTATCCAGTGGATCGTCAACCGATTGCCCTTCCCCGACGTAGGCTTTGATTTCACCGGTTAAATCGTCGGTGCTCAGGCGGAAGTAGGTCAGCGCACCGCTTTTCATGCGTCCATGTACCGCACCACAGGTGTTCTCTTTTCCCACCGTGGTGCCGATGATATCTGCCGTGCCCATCTTCGGGTTATCCAGACTGGCTGATGCGAAGTTACCGCAGTGAAACAGGACACATTTGTCACGATCGTCGCCGAAATTATTATTCCAGTCAGCAATCGATGCAGGGCTTAAATTACTGCTGGCGAGCGCGTACATTGACAATGCACCCATCACGTCCACTTCGCAGGCGCTGGGCATTAACTGCCCGGACATTACGCTCATGATCGAACAAACATTGATACCCAAATTTTCCTGCAGCGAGGTCCAGCACTGGATGGCTGTCGTATCAATATCGTTGGCAACAACCCATTCGCTGATAACGACAAACAGTTTTGCCATTGTGACCAGTTTGTCAGTTGGAATGGTGCTGGCGTCGGCGTTATCCAGCAACAGACGTCGCTTCTCATCCACGCGAATATCGTCGTCGCGCAGTCGTTTGATGCGGGTAAAGACTTCAGACAGGTCCAGTGTTTCCACGGCGATCCCCAGCCTTTCGAGTAATTTTTCGCTGTAGCGGACGGTATTAAACCCGGCCGGACGTGCACCGATTGCGCCGACGCGTACACCGCGCATGCTGGTAACAACCCGGCAGATTTGTTCGAAGCGTTTCAGATCCTGTTCAAACACTTCGCCTGACAGATCGCAGACATGCTGAGTGGTCAGCGTAAACGGTATACCGTACTGGCGCAGGTTATTGCACAGGGAGATCTTGCCGCAGAAGCTGTCACGGCGGGTGGCCAGTCCCATTTTATCAAGATTGTCCTCCTGCGCCTGTACCAGCACCGGCACATTTAAACCAGAAAGACGCAGCGTTTCCGCTATCGCTTTTTCGTCGCCAAAGTTAGGCAACAGTACCACCACACCGTGAATGTCATCGCGGTGTGTGCGGAATAATTCAGCACAAATTTTCGCATCCTGACGGGTTTCAACCCCACCGAGCTCGGTCTGCGTATCGTCGAGCATAATGGTTTTAATGCCCAGCCGGTCAAAGAGTGCGCTGGCCTGTTCGCGGGCTTCAGCAACCAGATAGCTCGGGAAAAATCCCCGGTTGCCAATGATGACAGCCATGGTCAGTTGTTGAGGAATTCGGGACATAGCTTTCTCCAGTAAGTGTTCTGTTATTATTGTTTTATCGTGTTGCCTGTAACAGCGCGGTGGCGTTTTTCACGACGCCCGCTGCGTCAATTTCGTGGCGCGCGCGTGTTGCCGCACGATCGGCGGCGATGGCATATTGGCCATCGCCAATGCCTAATCTACGCAGTGGAATCGCACTGCCTGCTTCTGCCAGCACTTCAGCCACCAGACTACCCACGCCACCATTCACGTTATGTTCTTCTACGCTGACCACAGCCTTGCAGTGGGCTAATGCCGCCAGCAACTGTTGGGTATTGCAGGGGCGAATTGACGGTACACTGATTACGCTGGCATCAATACCAGCCTGTTCCAGCTGTGTGGCAGCCTCGACAATTTCATGCACGGTTGAGCCCATCGCGACCAGCGCAACATCTTTTCCTTCCCGCAGAATATCGATATTCCCCGGGGCGAAGCGGTAGTTTTCGTCGTGCAATTCGGGCAGGGCTTTGCCATCAAGGCGAATATAAACCGGACCAACGTGGCTTAAGGCATAGTCGATAATTTGTCGGCATTCCACTGGACAGGATGGGGCGTAAATCTCAATATTGCCAAAACCTCGCAGCACGGAAATGTCATCAATGCTGTGGTGCGTACTGGCGAGCGGGCCGTAGCTGGCCCCCGCGTTCAGACCAATCAACTTCACGTTGGTATTGTTGTAGCAAATGTCGACTTTAATTTGCTCATTAGCCCGTGAAATCAGGAAGGGCGCGGCGTTACAGGTGACGGCGATTTTACCGCCCAACGCCAGACCAGCAGCGGCGCCGACCAGCGTCTGTTCGGCAATACCTACGTTGACCAGACGGCCGGGAAATTCCTGCATAAATGGGGCGATTTTAGCTGTTGATGTTGAGTCGGCCACGACGGGCACAACATCCATCCCGCGTTTGACTGCGGCAATTAACGTGTTCACCATCACGGTGGCGAGGTGTTCGCTATTACGCATCTTTCAGTTCCTCCAGCGCCAGTTCAATTTCTTCTCCTTTTGGCACACGGTGATGCCATTCCGGGCGGCCCTGAATAAAGGAGATCCCGGCCCCTTTGGTGGTGTGTGCAATGACAACGTGCGGTTTGCCTTCGGGTGTTAATCCTTCCAGCGTGCGCACCACATCATTCATATCGTTCCCACGGCACTCTGTAACCTGCATGCCGAAGGCACGCCATTTTTCATCCAGCGGATCGGTGTTCATGATCTCTTTGGTTGCTCCGGCGAGTTGGAGGTTATTTTTATCGTTGATAATAATGAGGTTATCGAGTTTATAGTGGGCGGCGACCAGGGCCGCTTCCCAGTTACTGCCTTCGGCCAGTTCTCCGTCACCGGTGACGACAAATACCCGGCGCTTGCTATTGCTACGTTTAGCTGCCAACGCAATCCCTACTGCAACCGGTAGGCCGTGGCCAAGAGTCCCTGTGTTCAGTTCGATTCCTGGTGTTTTATGTTTTACCGGATGGCCTGGCAGATGCGAATCGGCGTGTTGGTAGGTCGCCAGCCAGTCCACCGGAATAAACCCCGCTTCTGCCAGTACACAGTAGTACCCCCCCACGGCATGACCTTTCGACTGGATGTAGATATCGCGCTCGTCGCTCTCTTTAAGCGCCACAGAGCAGTTCAGGATGCGAAAATAGAGTGCTGTCAGCAGTTCAACCTGCGACAGGTCAGCGCCAGTGTGCCCGCCAGCCGGGCTTTCAGCATTCAACACGATTATGCGGCGACGCACGGCACGTGCTTTCTTTTCTAGCTCTGGTATTGAGAGCAAAAACGGATTCATAAGACACCTCTTGAATGTTTAATCTTAGTTGAATAAATATTCCGTACGGGTGCAGTAGTGCAACTGTCTCTCTATTCACTGCGTAATCTGCAGATAAAACAGTCTGTCGTTATTGGTTAGAATAAATATTCACTACTGATTTATTATTCATTATTGAAGATATGCCTTGTCTGGCAGTTTGTCTACGGCTTGTGCCACCAAATTTTGGAGAAAAGAGAAAAGGATCACACTAACGAGTTAACAGGAAAGGTGCAGATGGCTTGTTATCTATTCAGGTATGAATAAAAATAACAGGTAGTTTACCAGGGGGAATGCCATGTCAAAGCAGGATGAACAGCGGTTGCTGGTTAAGATAGCCACACTCTACTATGCCGAAAATAAAAAACAGTCTGAGATCGCTACGCTGCTGCACTTGTCGCAGTCCTTTGTCTCCCGTGCGTTGACGCGTTGCCAGAAAGAAGGGCTGGTGAAAATCACCGTCGTACAGCCGACCAATATCTTTGTGGAGCTGGAAAAAGCCATTGAAGAGCAGTTTGGTATTCGCCAGGCGATTGTCGTTGATGTTGGAGATAACCCCAGCAGTACGCAAATCAAACATGCTATTGGCAGCGCGGCGGCACACTATGTTGAAACCCGCCTGCGTGCCGAGGACCTTGTTGGGATTTCCTCCTGGAGTAGCACCATTCGTTGCATGGTTGATGAGATGCACCCGCAAAATATCCGTGCAGCGGGCGTCATTCAGTTGCTGGGGGGCGTAGGGCCGAACGGCAACGTGCAGGCCACGATTCTTACCCAGCAGTTGGCGGCGCACCTTGGCTGTCCGGCCTGGCTACTGCCTTCACAAAGCATTGAACATTCGGTGGAGGAACGTACGCGGTTGGTTAACAGCCCGGACGTTGCTGCTGTGGTTGAAAAGTTTGCCGAAGTGGATGTGGCGATTGTCGGCATTGGTGAACTCGAGCCTTCTCAACTGCTGAAAAACTCAGGCAACTACTACAACGAAGAAATGTTGCGACTGCTGGCCGAACGCGGCGCGGTCGGGGATATCTGTCTGCATTATTACGATGCAGCGGGAAATCCGGTACTTAACCATGAGGAAGATCCGGTCATCGGCATGGAGCTTTCGCAGATCCGCGACTGCAACCATGTGATTGCGCTGGCGGGCGGAGTGGAAAAACAGAATGCGATTCGCGGCGCACTGCAGGGAAATTATATTGACGTACTGATCACAGACTACCCGACAGCGCGTAGTCTGGTAAAAGGGTGATGTCGCGGCGAGTTCAGTTATAACCAGCCCCAGGGGCTGGCTATAGTCATCAGCGTTTTGTTAAGCGTAGTTTATCAGGCCTACTCTCATACGCGACGTAGGCCTGATAAGCACAGCACCTTGAGGGCTACTGCGTTTCCATCGCTGCTTTTTGCGCGACCACGGCGGCTTTTTGCTGCATGCGATTTTGCATCTGGTCGATGATGACTGCGACAATAATCACGATGCCCTTAATCACCATTTGCCAGAATTCGCTGACCCCCATCATCACCAGACCATCGGCCAGGAAACCGATAACGAAAGCGCCAATCAACGTGCCTAAGATGGTGCCACGACCACCCGCCAGCGACGTACCACCAAGTACAACGGCGGCAATGGCGTTCATCTCAAATGCCGTACCGTTCGCCGGATGGCTGGCGGAAAGTTGCGCTGAGACCACAATACCGGCAATGGCGGCACACAGTCCTGACAGGGTATAGACCCAGATTTTCACCTGTTTTACTTTTACTCCTGACAGCTCAGCAGCGCGTTCGTTATCCCCGATGGCGTACACGTGGCGACCAAAAGGCAGGCGACGGGCGACGTAAGCAATGACCAGGGCCAGCGCTATCATCATCCAGATGGCCCATGGAATGCCAAACAACGTTCCAGCACCAATCTCATCAAAACCGGTATTACCGAGCTGAGGATTACCGGAAAGCCCTGGGAAGGTTTGCCCATCGGAGGTCAGCATTGCCGCGCCGCGCAAAACGTACATGGTGCCAAGCGTACAAATAAACGGCGCAACGTTATACCGGGTGATGATCCAGCCATTCGTCGCGCCAATCAGTCCACCAATCAACAGAACGACAGGTACAATTACCCAGACACTGGGAAAAATTGCTATGCCGAACATCGGTAATACAATACCTTTGGTGATAAGCCATCCGGCAATCATGCCGCACAGCCCCAGCGTCGCGCCAATCGAGAGATCAATCCCGGCGGTAATAATGACAAACGTGATCCCCAGTGCCAGAAATGCGTTAATGGCAATGTGCTTGATCATAATGACCATACTGCCGCCAGAAAGGAATCCCGGTACGGTAAAAGCAAAAAAGCCGACTATCAAAAACAGTGCAATAAAGGTGCGTAATTTTAGGATCAACAGCAGGATATTTTCCCGTGAGAAAGCGACTGTGGAGCGAGGCGCGACGACAGCAGATTGTAGTGTTTTCATGTCAGAACCCCTGAGCACTTGCGGTTACCAGCGCCGACTCTTCGGCACGATCGCGGGCGATATCGGCCGTTAGCTTGCCGCCGGACATCACCAGAATGCGGTCAGAAACCGCCATAATTTCTTTTAAATCCGAGGTGGAGAAGACCACAGCAATCCCCTGCTGTGAAAGTTGGACCATCATGCGGAACACATCGGCTTTTGCCCCGACGTCGATGCCACGTGTCGGTTCGTCAAGAAATAGAATTTTGGGATTGGTGAGCAGAGAGCGACCAATCACCACTTTTTGCTGATTACCGCCGCTCAGCGCCTGAATTTCCACATCGGGTGAGGAAACTTTTATCGACAGATTACCAATTGTGCTGGCGACTACCGCCTCTTCATCTTTACGGGCAATGGCAAAGCCGCGCTGCAAACGGCGCCACAGGCTGGCAATGGTCAGATTGGTGGCAACGGATGAAATAGGGAAAATCCCCGTGCGTTTGCGGTCCTCTGGCACCAGACTCATCCCCATACGGATGCGATCGGCGGTCGTTAAGCGTTGCGGGACCGGTTTGCTGTCGAGCCACAGTTTGCCGAGATAGTTGCGCTCAGTCCCTAACAAGCACTCGAACAATTCAGTTCGTCCGGCTCCCATCAGCCCATAGATACCGACAATTTCACCCGCGTGAACGTTAAAGGTGACATCATTGATGACCGCGTTGCCCGCAGTATTGACGCAGGTAATATGTTCCGCTTCCAGAACCGGGGCGCCAAACGTGCGGCCAGGTTCGAGAAAGTTGCTCACCGGATCGCTGCCCAACATCTCGCGCACAATCCATGGCACATCGATCTCGCTCACCCTGGCTTCGGCCTGAAATTTACCATCGCGTAAAATGGTGATCACATCGCCAATCGACATCAATTCTTCGAGACGATGGGAAATGTAGATAATTGACACCCCCTGGCGGGTCAGTTCACGAATGACACGGAACAGGATCTCGACTTCAGTTTTACTGAGCGCTGAGGTGGGTTCGTCAAGGATCAGGATATCCGCATCTTCAGACAGGGCCTTCGCGATTTCGACCAGTTGTTGCTGTCCCACTTTGAGATTGCCAACCAGATCGCGTGGTGATATTGGCTGATCGAGTCGGGTTAACAGTTCGGCGGTACGTTTTTCCTGTTCGGCCTCATCAATGGGAGCCATGCCCGTTTGAATTTCCCGACCGAGGAAAATATTTTCCGCGACGGTGAGGTTCTCAAACAGGTTTAGTTCCTGATGCACCATGCCAATTCCGTGTGCCGCTGCGTCCCGGGTATTGGCGAAGCGCACGGGATTTCCATTAAGCGACATCTCGCCGCTGCTGGGCTGCTGAACACCCGCGAGGATCTTCATCAGTGTGGATTTTCCCGCGCCGTTTTCACCAATAATCACGTTCACTTTGCCGCGCCAGACCTGATAATCCACGCTGTCCAGCGCAATCGTGCCAGGAAACAACATGGAAATAGCATGGGTGCGCAGGATGATGTCATCAGCTGAGGTATTGCGCATTAATGAGTCTCCTGTTCAAGCGTCAGCGCTGCCGCGTTTTCCGCTTTTCCAGCATTCAACGTCACGGCGAACAGCACTGTCGCAGTCTTCCCTTGCCAACTCGTGTCTACGGCGGATAAGTGTTTTGCCGCTTCGCGGTTATAGGCCCGTGAAAGTTGGGCAAACTGAACCTGATTAGTAAAATCTTCGAACTTGAAACCGCTGGCATCACGAATAGCATTGCCGCGCATTACCGGACCAATCTGGACTGTGACGGGCATGTCATTGACCTTCACCACGATGGTGCGTTCACGCCCATTGGTGGTGTCGATGCTATCAATCGTGCTGGTCAGGCGTACAAACACGCTTTCGGGAGCGGGTGAGGGGGCCTTCAGGCGAGTGGTCAGCGCTGAAGCATCCAGAGCATGTTGCTGCGCCGCCTCCAGAACACGGGATTGCCAGGTTTGTTGCGCGATCTGATCGGGAGTTTGGTTGTCGAAACTGGCTTTGGCCTGTGGATCGGCCGGGATGATGGGTTTGCCGTTTTCGTCGAGGTCAACTACCGTGCAGGCCGTCAGCAACAGGGCGGCGCACCCAACCAGTGCGGCACCCCATTGTGTTAACGACATAGTGCCTCCGTTTAGTGGCTCAAATTAAACGAGTTCAGCTTGCTGGCATTGGTTTCATCAATCAGCACGCAATCCATAAGCTGTTTTTCCTCTTTCTGGGCTTTGCCGTTTTTCAGGTAATAATCTGCCTGCTCAACCGCCATTTGTGCCTGTTGCCAGCCGGGTTGCAGCACGGTCGCTTTGATATTGCTTTTATTGATGATTGAATCGCGGGTGTAGTCGCTACCATCAAAACCGACCACGATGACATTATTTTTCCCGGCAGCCTTCAGTGCGGCCTCGGCACCCAGCGCCATAGTGTCATTCCCTGAGATCACCCCTACGATATCCGGGTTGGTTTGCAGAATGGATTCCATGCGGGTAAAGGCTTCGGTTTGGCTCCAGTTTGCTGTTTGTTGGGCCACCATTTTCATGTCCGGGTAATCGTCGAGTACATCGTGATATCCCTGCGAGCGTACATGAGCGTTGGTGTCGGACTGACGCCCCAGTAGTTCAACGTACTTCCCTTTTCCGTCCAGCAGTTTGGCGAACGTCTCCGCACCGAGCTGTGCGCCTTGATAATTATTCGACACGATTTGTGCGACGGCGATGCCGGTTTTATTGATTTCGCGATCGATCAGAAAGGCAGGCACGCCTGCTGCTTTGGCTTTTTCCAGCGGACCCACGGTGGCATCCGCACCCGCATTATCGAGAATGATTGCTTTCGCTTTACGGGCAATGGCGGTTTCAATCAGCTGGTTTTGTTTATTGACGTCATCATCATGAGAGGCAACCAGCGTCGTGTATCCCAGCGCTTTTGCTTTGGCAACCGCGCCGTCGGCCTCGGCTTTAAAGAACGGGTTGTCGTGGGAAGGGGTAATAATCGCAATCAATCCGTTGTCAGCAGCATACAGCGAACCCGAGGCGGTCAGGATCGAGGCCAGTAATACGGATTTAACCAGGGTCTTGTTCATCTTTTTCTCCACTTTGAATATTTATTCAAATATGATTTATTATTCAAGTTAACGATAAATCGAGATAATCGAACTGTCTACGATTTGCGCAGCTAATTTCTTAAAAGGAGAAAAGGATCACGATCCTGATGGCGAGGCCGGGCACAGCGTAATGATGTTGTTACCACGCTGAAACCAACGCACGTTGACGTCCTGATTGCCGAGGTTTGCCGAAAATGATGGCATAATTTGCAGGGTTATATGCTGAGTCGTGAGGGCGGTAATTTTTGCGCTGGCGAAACCAGGTAACCCGCTTGCCTGGGTGGAGAATGCCTTATACAGACTCTCTTTGGCGCTGAAGGCCAGGGTTAAGGCAAGTGGAAAGGGGAGTGACGCATGAAGCAAAACCTTTCTCTCAGTGTTGTCTATAATGCTGTCAGCCAGCTCAGCTGCGACCTGCGGCGAAAAAATAGCCTCAATATCCAGTCCGACGGGGTGGCGTGAGACGACAGCCAGTGCCGTTGTCGCGCTATGACTGATACTGCCAAAGAGGCCATGTGGCCACAGCGGTTGTCGCTGCTCGCCGATGCCGGGCACCGTTTTGATACCGTATTCACGTAAAGCATGTATTGCGGCGATACGCCCTGCCAGGTGTTCTGCTTTACGTTTACGTGCGCCAGCGGTTAGCTGGGCATGGTGAGGGAGCCAGAGTAGATCGTGTTCGTGAAAGCTGTTGGGATCGAACTCGACAATGTGCAGCGTCTGGTCTGCGAAAGTGAGTGGTGTGTGCGTTGTGTGCATCATAGTTATGATTTCCCTCTCCCCGCAGCGAGGAGAGGGAAAGCGTTATCAGAAGTGCGTGTTAACGCTCATGAACCACGTACGACCCGGTTCGTTATAGGTGTACGCGCCAGCGCCCGCCATATAATTACCGGTAACGATATCACCAGTGGTCTGGGCATTGCCTTCACGCCACAGACGTTTGTCAAAGACGTTATCCACGCCGCCGGTCAGGCTGACGTTTTTGGTCACGTCCCAGGTCGCGCTCAGGCCGACTATGCTGTACGGACTCACTTCTTGTGCCGAGCTGCCGGTCACCGGTTTACCCTGGTAATCGTATTTCTTCGGCTGCTGTTTGCCGTACCAGGTAAAGGTGGATTGCAGTGACAGATCTTCACGCGCCTGCCAGCTCAATGTTGAGTTCAGCGTGTACTCAGGAATAATCGACAGACGTTCGCCAGTCTCTTTATTCTTGCTTTGCAGCATGTAGGTGATGTTGTTGGTCCAGGTAACGGTTTCGCTAACCGGCACGTTCAACGTTCCTTCCAGGCCTTCTACCACCGCTTTAGGAATGTTTCCCCACTGATAGATATCGGTGTAGGTTGTTGTGGTCTTGCCCGTTGTTGCGTTTTTCTTGCTGATCGAGGTTCTGTCAAACGGTACCGTACCTGCTTCAATCTTGTTACGGTAATCGTTGCGGAACCAGGTGATGCCGGCCAGCCAGCCGTCACGTTTGAACTCGAGACCAATCTCTTTGTTGATGCTGGTTTCAGCTTTCAGGTCATCGTTACCCATCATGTAGCAGCCAATACCGCTGGCAGAACCGGTGGCATAACAGCCCTGGCCTTTACTGTACAGAATGTAATTTGGGTTGAGTTGGTACAGGCTTGGTGCTTTATAGGCGCGCGCGATGCCCATTTTCAGCGTAAAGTCGTCGCCCAAACCTTGAGACAGATTCAGCGACGGGCTCCAGTTGTCGCCCACAATGCTGTGGTGATCGAAACGCAGACCCGGTGTCAGCATGGTGCTGTCGGTCAGCTCCATGTTGTTTTCGGCAAACAAAGAGAAGATCTCGGCTTTTGAATATGGGCTGCGATCGGTGCTGCTGTAGCCTGGAATATTACCGCCCATAAAGGTCTGCGAGTTAGACAACATGTCCTTCATGCGCTGCTGGTTCCATTCAGTACCCAGCGTCAGGTTTTGATTGACCAGTAGATCCAACGGAATGCTGATCTCACTGTGCAGCATGACGTCATTCAGGTCGGCATCGACATATTTTTGTGAAGCAGTCGGGTCGAAGATCCCCTCTGTTCCACCGGCCAGACCTTCCGGCGTGCGAGAGTTCCGCGTATGTTCGTACTGCACCCAGTTGCTGGTGGTGACACCATTATCCCAGCCGCCGTTCCAGGTCAGCGAGTAGTTCTGACGGTACAGACGGTTAGTTTCTTTACCGTAGTTATCTTTCACCAACTGGTTAGTGTTGGTATTTTGCGTGTCACCCGCGTACAGGTTGCCCTGGCGGCTATAACCCGCTTCCAGTTCAAGTGACTGAAGTGGGGCAAAATCCCAACGCACAATACCGTTGATGTCTTTGTTGATCACCCCTTCACGACCGGCGGGTAAGGTATTTGAATATGTGCCGGTACGTTCTGACTGATGACCCTGGTTGATGTCCCATGCGTCGGCCTGGGTTTTATCGAGATTACCGTACAGACGGAAGCTGAAATCTCCGCCCATTGGGCCGTTCAGGCTAAAGTTGGTGCGTTTGGTCGAACCTTCGTCTTTGTGTTCCGGGGCATTGAAATAGGTATCCCAGGAGCCGTGCCATTCACTGCTGCCTTTTTTGGTGATGATATTCACCACGCCACCCGCAGCACCGTTACCGTAGCGTGCCGCGGCTGGGCCGCGCAGCACTTCAATACGCTCGATCATTTCCGGCGGCACCCAGGCGGTATCACCACGGGTATCACGCTCGCCGCGCCAGCCCTGACGCACAGAGTTGCGGCTGGTGACCGGCTTGCCGTCGATCAGAATCAGGGTGTTTTCCGGGCCCATGCCGCGAATGTCTATCTGACGGTTGTTGCCACGTTGACCGCTGGTTGAGTTACCGGTCAGGTTAACGCCTGGCATGGTACGGATGATTTCCGACACGTCGCGAGCCGGAGGGTTCTTACGGATTTCATCTGCGGTGATGGTCGAAACGCCTGGAGCCTGCAGGTTCTGCTGAGCGGCGGTAACGACGATGGTGTCTTCATGAGAGATGGCGGCGCTATCGGTTTTATCTTCTGCCATCGCGGGCAGGGCTACCCCGTAAATCCCTAAATTGACCAATAAGGCCAGTGAATGAATCTTGTTGTTCATTGTATGTCCTGCTTTCTTTTAGCCACGAGTACCCGTGTGCCGTTTTGGGCACCAGGCCTGATGTCGCCCGCATCTGCGTAAACCCCTCCGTTCCAGAAAAAGTACGCAGCGCCAGGTCGGTTTATAAGTGGTGAAAAACTGTGCGCGCTTCCCACAGCGCGTCAATACGCTATTGCAAATGCAAATAGTTATCAATAATATTATCAATATATTTCACGCTCAGATATAAAATTTCACAATAAACATGGGGTTATGGCGGTGACGACGTTAATGATGGGAAGCGAGGCGTGGTGGCAGTCGAAAAAAGGCCCGGAGTGGGAGCGTGAAGACAACGGAAATTATCGGGTAACGTTCTGGTGGCGTGACCCGCAGGGAACGGAAAAAGAGTCCGCCATTCACCGCGTGTGGGTCTACATTACCGGCGTTACCGATCATCATCAAAACGCTACCCCTCAGTCGATGCAACGCATTGATGGAACAAATGTTTGGTGCTGGAGCATTTCCCTGAGCGCTAACTGGCGCGGCAGTTACTGTTTTATCCCCTCCGATCGAAACGATATTTTTGCCTCACTGGCACCGGGTGAAACACCCGATCGCACTGTGCTACGCGAAGGCTGGCGACAACTGCTGCCGCAGGCCATTGCCGATCCTCTTAATCCACAGAGCTGGCAGGGCGGTCGTGGTCACGCGGTATCTGCGCTGGAGATGCCAGATGCTCCCGTACAGCCGGGATGGGATCGCCCTGAAAATCCCGACTCGCCCGCAGTATGCCTGCAATGGCACAGCGATCGGTTGGGTAATACGCGCCGGGTGTGGGTTTTCACCACCGGTGAAGCCAACCCGCAAGAACGTCCCCTGGCTATTCTGCTGGACGGACAATTTTGGGCACACAGTCTGCCTGTCTGGCCTGCGCTGACCTCACTCACTCATCGTGGCCAGCTTCCTCCCGCGGTATATCTCCTGATTGATGCCATTGATACGCCGCATCGCAGCCATGAGTTGCCGTGTAACGCTGATTTTTGGCTGGCAGTTCAGCAGGAATTATTGCCGCTGGTCAAAACCACGACGCCATTCACCGATGACCCGCAGCGTACGGTGGTTGCCGGGCAAAGTTTTGGCGGTTTGGCTTCGCTGTATGCTGGCCTGAACTGGCCGGAACGGTTTGGCTGCGTACTCAGTCAGTCCGGATCTTATTGGTGGCCGCATCGCGGTGGTCATCAGGATGGCGTGATTATTGAACAACTGAAGGCCGGAACGGTAAGCGTTCAGGGTCTACGTATTGTGCTGGAAGCCGGGACCCGCGAGCCGATTATTTTTCGTGCTAATCAGGCGCTATTCGCCCAATTTCCCTCTGCACCACAGTCTATTTTCTGGCGTCAGGTTGAGGGTGGTCATGATGCGCTTTGCTGGCGCGGCGGCTTAATGCAAGGGCTGATGACGCTCTGGCAACCGCTCACCGACACGCTTTAACCGGATGATGTTCCACGACAGGAGTTGAGTATGGAATTCAGTAACCCCTTCGATAACCCGCAGGGACAGTTTTACATTCTGCAAAACCCACAACGTCAATTCAGCCTCTGGCCTCAGCAGTGCTCACTTCCTGCTGGCTGGACGGTTGCGTGCGAACCGCAGGCGCAGGACGCCTGCCAGCAATGGCTGGATGCGAACTGGACCACGCTGACGCCAGCAAACTATGTCGATGTACAGGAGGCGCAATGACTCAGCGCTTACCCTTAGTTGCGGCCCAGCCAGGGATCTGGATGGCAGAAAAGCTCTCCACATTGCCCTCGGCGTGGAGCGTTGCACACTATGTCGAATTAACCGGTGAACTGAATGCACCACTGCTGGCAAAGGCGGTCGTGGCCGGTCTGGAGCATGCGGATACCCTGCGGATGCAGTTCACTGAGGATAACGGTGACATCTGGCAATGGGTTGATCCTACGCTCACCTTTGCTGAACCTGACATTCTCGATTTACGCAATGAATCCAGTCCGCACGAGGCGGCACGCGCGTTGATGCGGGCGGATCTGCAACAGGATCTTCGCGCTGACGGCGGCAAGCCGCTGGTCTTCCATCTGCTCATTCAGGTGGGAGATAAACGCTGGTACTGGTATCAGCGCTATCATCACTTACTGGTTGATGGCTTTAGTTTCCCGGCTATTACCCGCCAGATTGCTGCAATTTACACAGCGTGGCTGCGCGGTGAATCCACGCCAGCCTCGCCATTTACGCCGTTTGCCGAGGTCGTGGAAGAGTATCAACAGTATCGTCAAAGCGATGCCTGGCAACGTGATAGCGCATTCTGGGCTGAACAACGCCAACAACTGCCGCCGCCGGCTTCATTGTCGAGCAAACCGCTGCCAGGTCGCTCAGCCAGCGCGGATATTATTCGTATGAAGTTAACTGCGCCTGAAGGTTCATTCCGCCAGCTTGCGTCACGCATGCCAGATGTTCAGCGTGCGGATCTGGCGCTGGCGCTGGTTGCATTGTGGCTCGGTCGTTTATGCAGCCGAATGGATTATGCCGCCGGGTTTATCTTTATGCGCCGCATGGGGTCAGCGGCGCTTACCGCTACCGGGCCGGTGTTAAATGTCCTGCCCTTTGGCGTGAGACTTGATGCAGCAGAAAGTCTCCCTGCGCTTGCGCAACGGCTGGCTGGACAGCTGAAGAAAATGCGCCGACACCAGCGCTATGATGCCGAACAAATTGTCCGTGACAGCGGGCGTGCGGCCGGGGCTGAACCACTGTTTGGCCCGGTGCTGAACGTGAAGATCTTTGACTATCAGTTGAATATTCCTGGCGTGCAGGCACAAACCCATACGCTGGCGACGGGTCCGGTGAACGATCTGGAACTGGCGCTGTTCCCGGATGAAAACGGTGGGCTGAGCATTGAAATTCTGGCGAATAAGCAGCGATATGACGCCGCTACGTTGGCACAGCATGCTTCGCGTTTAACGGCGCTTATCGCGCAATTTGCCGCAAATCCGTCGCTACGCTGCGGGGATGTGGAGATGCTGCTGGCGTCTGAGCACGAACAGTTGGCGACAATTAACAATACGGCAGTGACGATCCCTTCCACCACATTGAGTGCGCTGGTGGCCGGGCAAGCCAGCAAAACACCGGATGCGCCGGCGCTGGCCGATGCCCGCTATCAGTTTAGCTATCGCGAAATGCGTCAGCAGGTGGTGGCACTGGCAAAACTGCTGCGCGAACGCGGTGTGCGCCCAGGGGACAGCGTGGCGGTTGCCTTACCGCGCTCCGTGTTCCTGACGCTGGCGCTGCACGGTATCGTCGAAGCGGGAGCCGCCTGGTTACCGCTGGATACCGGATATCCGGACGATCGCCTGCGGATGATGCTGGAAGATGCTAAACCTACGTTGCTTATCACCACTGATGAACAACGGGTTCGTTTTAGCGGTATCCCTGGGCTGGAAAGCCTGTGCTACACCGCGCCGTTGCCAGAGCAAGATGACACACCATTCGCTTTATCACGACCAAATCATACGGCCTATATCATCTTCACCTCCGGATCGACGGGCAGACCAAAAGGGGTGATGGTGGGACAAACCGCCATCGTTAACCGTCTGCTATGGATGCAGAATCACTATCCGCTGACGGCCGACGATGTGGTGGCGCAAAAAACGCCATGCAGTTTTGATGTTTCGGTCTGGGAGTTTTTCTGGCCCTTCATTGCCGGCGCAAAACTGGTGATGGCTGAACCAGAGGCACATCGTGACCCGCTGGCGATGCAACAGTTCTTCGCGACGTTTGGGGTGACGACAACGCACTTTGTACCGTCGATGCTGGCGGCGTTTGTGGCCTCACTGACGCCAGAAACGGCGCGGGAAAGCTGCTCCACGTTGAAACAGGTGTTTTGTAGCGGTGAAGCGCTGCCGGCAGAATTGTGCCGCGAATGGGAGCAACTGACCCACGCGCCGCTGCACAATTTGTATGGGCCAACCGAGGCGGCGGTAGATGTAAGCTGGTATCCAGCCTGGGGTGAGGAGCTCGCTGCCGTAACCGGCAACAGCGTACCCATCGGCTATCCGGTCTGGAACACCGGTTTGCGGATCCTCGATGCCATGATGCGTCCAGTGCCCATTGGTGTCGCCGGTGACCTGTACCTGACGGGGATCCAACTGGCGCAAGGTTATCTGGGGCGTCCGGATCTGACGGCGAGCCGTTTTGTTGCCGATCCCTTTAGCCCAGGCGAACGTATGTATCGTACCGGAGACGTGGCGCGCTGGCTGGAAAATGGTGCGGTGGAATATCTTGGGCGCAGTGATGACCAGCTAAAAATTCGTGGGCAGCGTATTGAACTGGGCGAGATTGATCGGGTGATGCAGCAACTACCAGATGTGGAGCATGCTGTTGCCCATGCCTGCGTATTCAATCAGGCGGTAGCGACAGGCGGCGATGCGCGCCAGTTAGTGGGCTATCTGGTGTCACAATCGGGTTTACCGCTGGATATTTCGGCATTGCGCGAGAGTCTGCGCGCAACCCTGCCTGCACATATGGTACCGACAGTGCTGCTGCAACTGGCGGAGCTCCCGCTCAGCGCCAACGGCAAGCTGGATCGTAAAGCGTTACCAATGCCACAACTGACGTCACGTCAGCAAGGGCGGGCGCCGCGAGCAGGGACTGAAACCACTATTGCTCAGGCGTTCACGGCCTTGCTGGGCTGCGAGGTCAATGATGTTGAAGCGGATTTCTTTGCGCTTGGCGGGCATTCGCTGCTGGCGATGAAGCTGGCCGCGCAGTTGAGCCGCATTTTTGCGCGCCAGGTAACGCCTGGGCAGATTATGGTGGCCTCGACCGTCGAACAGCTCAGCGCATTGCTGGATAGCAATGATGACGAGCAGTCGCAACGGCTGGGATTTGAAACGCTGCTGCCGCTGCGTGAAAGCGATGGTCCTGTGTTGTTCTGCTTCCATCCGGCATCGGGTTTCGCCTGGCAGTTTAGCGTGTTGTCACGCTATCTTCCTCCACAGTGGTCGATTATGGGTATCCAGTCACCGCGACCGGATGGCCCGATGCAAACAGCAGAAAACCTGGATGCGGTGTGCGAACAGCACCTGGCAACGTTACTTCGTCAGCAACCTCATGGACCTTATTATCTGATTGGGTACTCGTTGGGCGGTACGCTGGCGCAGGGCATTGCTGCCCGATTACACGCGCGTGGAGAAACGGTCGCGTTTCTCGGCCTGCTGGATACCTGGCCGCCGGAAACGCAAAATTGGTCGGAAAAAGAGGCCAATGGACTCGACCCGGAAGTGTTGGCGGAAATTGATCGTGAGCGGGAGGCGTTTCTGACTGCTCAGCAGAGCAATGCATCCGACGCATTGTTTAGTGCCATTGAAGGTAACTACGCCGATGCGGTTCGACTGCTGAGTACGGCACATAGCGTACCTTTTGCGGGACACGCGACGCTGTTTGTTGCTGAACGCACGTTACCGCCGGGAGTCAGCCCGGAACGCAGTTGGTCGCCGTGGATTTCCAGTCTGGATGTTTATCGCCAGGACTGCGCGCACGTTGATATCATTACGCCAATGGCTTTCGAGAAGATTGGGCCAGTCATGCGTGACTTGCTCAGCGATATCCAATAAATAGACTCGCCACCTCTGCGGAGGTGGCGCGATTTACCTGTTTGCAGTGCGTCCTAACGGAACCACTAACGGCGTTCCGGCAACCGGATCGTTGATAATCATACACCGTAGCCCATAGATTTTTTCAATGAGCTCTGCCGTGACAATCTCTTTCGGCGCACCCTCGGCGACGATCTTTCCATCACGAAGTGCAATCAGATGGGTGGCATAGCGACACGCCTGATTCAGGTCGTGCAGAACGGCGGCCAGCGTGTAACCTTTCTCCCGGTTTAGCTCACTCAACAGCTCCAGCAGATCAATCTGATGGCTGATATCCAGCCAGGTGGTCGGTTCGTCGAGCAGCATAATAGACGTTTCTTGTGCCAGTACCATCGCTATCCACGCGCGTTGGCGTTGACCGCCGGAGAGGGTATCCACACTTTGCGCCGCCAGATGTGTGATCCCCGTGGCCTGCATCGCGTGGGTTACCGCGATTTCATCTTCTTTACGCCAGCGGGTAAATAAAGGTTGATGTGGATAACGCCCACGAGCAACCAGCTCCTGCACGGTAATATCGCCCGGCGTGGTGGCATTTTGCGCCAGCAGACCAATTCTGCGTGCGACCTCTTTACTGGGGTAATGTTGAATATGTTCGCCATCGAGCCAGACTTTGCCGTGCGCGGGCGTCATCAGACGACTCAATGTACGTAGCAGCGTGGACTTTCCACAACCGTTGGGGCCAATAATGGCAGTGAAGTGACCATCGGGGATCGAGACATTAAGGTTTTCTGCCACGGTAAACTTGCCATAACCCAGCGTTAACTGGTCGCCACGCAAACGGGCTACTGATTCGGTCATTTTTTGCGGGACTCCTGAATTAACAAGACGATAAGGTAAATACCGCCGAGGCTTACGGTGACAACGCCAACCGGAAGCTGATAAGGCATAAATAGTTGCTGAGCGCATAAATCGGCCATCAGCAGTAGCAGGGCGCCGCACAGCGCCGACTGCGTTAATCCCCAACGTGCCGTGCCGCTAAGCCGACGAGCGATGTGTGGGGCGACAAGAGCAATAAACGAGATAGGTCCTGCCAGCGCGGTGGCCGCAGCGGTCAACACCACGGCGACCAGCATCATCATTAAACGTGAACGCTCTACGCTGACTCCAAGCGCGCAGGCGCTGTCATCACCCATTTCCAGTAAACGCAGGCGGCGTACCAACAGCGCGGCGCACCCCAGCATCACGATAATTAGCGGCGCAGAAGGCCAGGTCTTCGCCCAGGTCAGACCGTTGAGCGATCCGGCGTTCCACAGCCCGGCGGTCAGCGCGGTTTCTAAGGACGCCTTCAGCAGCAGCCAGGTGTTGAAGGCTACCAGCATAGCGCGAATGCCGATCCCGATGATGATCAGCCGGAAGGTGTCGATGCCGTTGCGCCAGGCCAGCGCCCAGACCACCAGCGAAGTCAGGATCCCGCCGAGCATTGCCGCCAGCGCGATGGCGGTAAGATGCTGACCAAACAGCACCATTGCCACCAGTACGCCGCTCCAGGCACCGGTATTGAAGCCCATCACGTCCGGGCTACCCAGCGGGTTACGCATCAATGACTGGAATATCGCGCCGCTAACGCCCAGCGCCGCGCCAATCAGCAGCGCCATCAACACGCGTGGTAATCGCCACTCGGTCACCACCAGAGTAATGCTACGCGGTGCATCACCGAACAGGGCGGCAATAATTTGCGGGGTCTCGAGCATAACGGCACCGCTACGCAGGCTCCACAATCCAACGGCCAGGCAACCGACGACCAGCAGCAGACAACTGACAATCAGGCGACGGGAGAGGTGCATCATGCGCCACCCCCGCGCGATTTACGGCGTACCAGAAAGATAAGCACCGGCGCGCCGATAAACGCGCTGACGACCGAGACGCGCAGCTCGCCGGGCACAATCAGACGACCGATAATATCGGCAATCAACAGCAGAGAAGGGGTGGCCAGCAGAGTGACGGGCAGCGACCAGCGATGATCTGCGCCCACCAGCCAGCGTGCCATATGCGGCATCATCAGGCCGATAAAGGCGATAGGGCCGACGATGGCGGTCGCACTTCCGCACAGTACGGTAATCACCAACAGGCCAATAAACTGGGTACGCGCAACTTTGCTCCCCAACGCCGTTGCGGTGTCGCTTCCCAGACTGAGGCTATTCAGAGCACGGCTGA
Source organism: Citrobacter sp. MGH100 (assembly GCF_001034465.1). Taxonomy (NCBI): domain Bacteria; kingdom Pseudomonadati; phylum Pseudomonadota; class Gammaproteobacteria; order Enterobacterales; family Enterobacteriaceae; genus Citrobacter; species Citrobacter sp. MGH100. The sequence goes on along the minus strand of NZ_KQ089800.1, from coordinate 2,116,719 downwards.
GGAACAGCGCGACAGCACCGGCCATCAGGACCGGGATCAGCACGACTTTCAGCGTCTGCAGGCTGCGGATATCCAGTGAACCGGCTTGCCAGAAACGCAACTGGTCGTAGACGTCCGGGTTGAGCAGGGCGATGCCTGTGGATAATCCTTCCAGAACAGCACCCAGCGCAACACCGGCCAATGTCAGACGTACCGGGCTGAGCTGCCCGCCGCCCTGACTGCCGGTAAATGCCACGATCAGCGATGCGACCAGCGCACCGGCAAAAGCCATCAGCAGTTGTTCTTGCGCAGAGGAGAAGCCGAACAGCGCGGCACCCAGCACAATAGCAAAGCTGGCACCAGAGTTGACGCCCAGAATACCGGGATCGGCGAGAGGGTTTCGCGTGAGCGTTTGCATCAGTGCACCCGCCAGGCCCAGTGCACCACCTGCGAGGAGCCCTGCCAGCGTACGCGGGAGTCGCGCGTCCAGCACGATGGTGCAATCGGCGCTTTGACAACTGCCGGTGAGTGCATCAAATACCACGGAGGTGGGCAGCGACTTTGCGCCAATAACCAGACTTAATGCCGTGGTGAGAACAAGTAGTAACAACAGTCCGGGCACGGCGAAGGCGCGTGTCACGGAAATAGAGCATGACATATCAACTTCCCTGATAATGATAGTAATTATCGTTATCGATCTTATTTGGATATGTTAGCATGTGCAGCCATTGAATGGATATTGAAAAAGTACCTGGTAAGGCTCTGTAATGAATCGACAATCCTGGCTGCTTAATCTCAGCCTGTTAAAGACCCATCCTGCATTTCGCGCCGTCTTCCTCGCCCGTTTTATTTCCATTGTCTCTCTGGGGCTATTGGGGGTTGCGGTCCCGGTACAGATCCAGATGATGACGCAGTCGACCTGGCAGGTCGGTTTGTCGGTTACGCTGACCGGGAGCGCCATGTTTATTGGTCTGATGGTGGGCGGCGTACTGGCCGATCGCTATGAGCGCAAAAAGGTGATCCTGCTGGCTCGCGGAACCTGTGGGATCGGTTTTATTGGCCTGTGTCTGAACGCACTGCTGCCCGAACCGTCGTTGCTGGCTATCTATATTCTTGGTTTATGGGATGGCTTTTTCGCCTCGCTGGGTGTCACTGCGTTGCTGGCGGCGACGCCGGCGCTGGTCGGGCGTGAAAATCTGATGCAGGCCGGGGCGATTACCATGCTGACTGTGCGTCTGGGATCGGTGATTTCGCCAATGCTTGGTGGGGTGTTGCTGGCGACCGGTGGCGTGGCCTGGAACTACGGCCTGGCGGCGGCGGGTACATTTATTACCTTGCTGCCGTTGTTGAGCCTTCCCGCATTACCGCCTCCGCCGCAGCCGCGCGAGCATCCTCTGAAATCGCTGCTGGCAGCATTTCGCTTTCTGCTTTCCAGCCCGCTGATTGGCGGCATTGCGCTGCTTGGCGGTCTGTTGACCATGGCGAGCGCCGTGCGCGTGCTGTATCCGGCACTGGCGATAAACTGGCAGATGTCGAGCGCACAGATTGGGTTACTGTATGCGGCTATTCCCCTGGGCGCGGCCATCGGGGCTTTAACCAGTGGGCAACTGGCGCACAGCGTGCGTCCGGGTCTGATTATGCTGGCATCAACTGTGGCCTCTTTCCTGGCTATCGGTCTGTTTGGCTTGATGCCCGTTTGGCAGCTTGGTGTGGTTTGTCTGGCGCTGTTTGGCTGGCTGAGTGCGGTCAGTTCTTTGTTGCAGTACACCCTGTTACAGACGCAGACGCCGGAAGCGATGCTCGGGCGAATTAACGGTTTGTGGACCGCACAGAACGTCACCGGCGATGCGATTGGCGCGGCGCTGTTAGGGGGGCTGGGGGCGATGATGACGCCTGCGGCCTCGGCAAGCGTCAGTGGGTTTGGGTTGGTGATTGTCGGTCTTTTACTGCTGCTGTTGTTGGGAGAAGTGCGCCGATTCCGGCAAGTTCCCGTGAATGTCTGATCGCGTTATGCTCTACGGATTGTAGGCCGGATAAGGCGTTAGCCGCATCCGGCACTGACCATTAAAACAGAGCCGACAGACGTTGCAGCAGCAGCGTTGCGCTGTAGTAGTCGAGACGGAAGGTTTCCGTGCCCAGCGCATAAACGCGTTTGTTTTGCACAGCAGGCAGATGCGCCAGCAGTGGATTAGCGTAAATCGCATCGGCATCTTTGCTGTCGCCTGCAAACAGGAACAGCGCTTCGCCATTCAGACCCGCCGCCAGGTTTTCACCACCAAGCTGGATAATATCGTGACGTTTACCCTGGCTCTGGCTGGTATGTAGTCCGGCAGGTAGTGGTGCCAGCGTGAAACCGAGCTGTTCCATCAGCTTGCCTTGCGCGGACTCCGGCGTCCACAGGTTGGCGCTGTGTGCGGCTGCGGTATACACCAGCGCACTGACTGGCTGTGGCGGCAGGGTGATACGTTGCTTTACCGCGAGCAGTTGCTTATCAAACTCAGCAATACGCGCCGCTGCCTGTTGCTCCTGCCCGGTGATTTCACCTAATTGTGTCAGCAGTGACTGCCAGCTTTTGTCGTCGTAATTAATGATAAGCGTAGGGGCTATGGTGGACAGTTGATCGTACAGTGCAAGCGCGGAATCTCCCCCGGTGGCGCTGACCAGAATCAGATCCGGCATTTGTGCTGCAACGGCTTCGGCGCTCGGCTCGCCAATATACAGGCGGCTCAGTTTGCGTTCTTTGGCGACGTCGCTCCACTGGCGTAAAAAGCCCTGAGCGTCACCAATACGGTTATTCGGTGTCGTGGCACCGCTGGCAATGATGGGCGCATCAATAGCGAGCAGAGAACCGGTGAGCGTGACGCTGGTGGACACAATGCGCAGTGGCTTATGTTCCAGCGTGTGCGTGCCGCGGCTGTCGGTAACCTGGCGTGGCCAGTCAGCGGCATGGCTTAAAGAAATTCCTGAAATAACGAGTCCAACCAGTAACAGCGCAGTGCGGTAAAACGCGGAAAATCTCACAAATAAGCTTCCTGTTATCAATGTGGTTAATGCTTCTCATTTTCATTGTTACGCGTCAGGGATGCAAGCCTAAGTCGCACATTGTGTTACCACAAGAGTTGACATACCGACGCTTTGCTTTTAGGTTAGCGACCGAAAATATAAATGATAATCATTATTAGAGCCTTTATCATTTTATGGAGGATGATATGGACACGTCACTGGCCGAGGAAAAAACGCAGACTATGGCAACTCTCGCTCCCGACAGTTTTTTCTTTATGTCGCCGTATCGTAGTTTTACGACGTCAGGATGCTTCGCCCGCTATGCGGAACCGGCAATTGATGGTGATTCACCAGACAGCCCATTCCAACAGAAAATGCACGCACTGTTTGCGCAGGCCAAATCGCAGGGCATCGCAAACCCCATTATGGTAGGGGCCATTCCCTTTGACACCCGCCAGCCCTCGTCGCTGTTTATTCCTAAATCATGGCAAAGCTTCTCACGCACGGCAAAGCAGCAATCAGCACGTTACTTTACTGCCCATCAGTCGCTGAATGTCGTTGAGCGTAAATCGATTCCTGAGCAGGATTTTTTCGAAGATATGGTCGCCAGAGCAGCGGCGCTGACGGCAACCCCGGAAGTCGACAAAGTGGTGCTGTCTCGCCTGATTGATGTGACCGCCGACGCCAATATCGACAGTGGTGCGCTGCTGGAGCGGCTGGTAGCGCAAAACCCGGCAAGCTACAACTTCCATGTGCCCATCGACGATGGTGGTGTACTGATCGGCGCCAGCCCGGAATTGCTGTTACGCAAAGAAGGCGACCATTTCAGTTCGCTGCCGTTGGCGGGATCTGCGCGTCGCCAACCGGACGATGTTCTGGACCGGGAGGCTGGGATCCGTCTGTTAGCTTCCGAGAAAGATCGCCATGAACACGAACTGGTCACCCAGGCGATGAAAGCGGTTCTGCGCGATCGCAGCAGTGAGTTGCAACTTCCTTCGTCTCCGCAACTGGTCACCACGCCCACGCTCTGGCATCTCGGTACCCCGTTTGAAGGTAAAGCCAATGCCCAGGAAAACGCACTGACGCTGGCTTGTCTGCTGCATCCAACACCGGCGCTAAGTGGCTTCCCGCATCAGGTCGCACGTAAACTTATCGCCGAACTGGAGCCGTTCGATCGCGAACTTTTCGGCGGCATTGTTGGCTGGTGTGATTCGCAGGGCAACGGCGAATGGGTCGTGACGATCCGCTGTGCGAAACTGCTGCGTAATCAGGTACGTTTTTTCGCCGGAGCCGGCATTGTACCCGCCTCGTCACCGATTGCGGAGTGGCGTGAAACAGGTGCCAAGCTATCCACCATGTTGAATGTTTTTGGACTGCATTAAGCGCCTGGTCTACCAGGCTATTCAGGCCTTATCGACAGGCTCTAAGGAGCAATAATGAGTATTCCTTTCACCCGTTGGCCGGAAGAGTTTGCCCGCCGCTACCGTGAAAAAGGCTACTGGCAGGATTTGCCGCTGACCGACATTCTGACCCGCCACGCCGATTGCGACCAGACGGCGGTGATTGACGGGGAACGCCATCTTAGCTACCGCCAGTTAAACCAGGTGACGGATAATCTTGCCTGTAGCCTGCGTTGTCAGGGGATCAAATCCGGCGAGACCGCACTGGTGCAGTTAGGCAACGTGGCTGAGCTGTATATCACTTTCTTCGCACTGCTCAAACTGGGCGTGGCTCCCGTATTGGCACTGTTTAGCCATCAGCGTAACGAACTCAACGCCTACGCAGCGCAAATTAAACCGGTGTTACTGATTGCCGATCGCCAGCATGCGTTATTCAGTGACGACGAGTTTCTGAATACCTTTGTTGCCGAACACGATTCAGTGCGCGTGGTCCAGTTGCTCAATGATGACGGCGAACACAATCTGCAAACGGCTATAAGCCAACCCGCAACGGCGTTTACCGCCACGCCATCGCCTGCCGATGAAGTGGCGTATTTCCAGCTTTCCGGCGGCACGACCGGGACGCCAAAGCTGATCCCGCGTACCCACAATGATTACTACTACAGCGTGCGCCGCAGCAACGAGATTTGCCATTTCACTGGAGAAACGCGCTATCTGTGCGCTATTCCAGCGGCGCATAACTACGCCATGAGTTCGCCTGGCGCGCTGGGCGTTTTCCTCGCGGGTGGAACAGTGGTGCTGGCGGCAGACCCGAGCGCGACGTTGTGCTTTCCGTTGATTGAACAGCATCAGGTAAACGTTACGGCGTTGGTACCGCCAGCGGTGAGTCTGTGGCTGCAGGCAATTCAGGAGTGGGGCAGTAACGCACAACTGGCTTCGCTGAAACTGTTGCAGGTGGGAGGCGCGCGGCTTTCGGCTTCGCTTGCCGCTCGCATTCCGGCGGAAATAGGCTGCCAGTTGCAGCAGGTCTTCGGTATGGCGGAAGGGCTGGTGAACTACACCCGTCTGGACGACAGTCCCGAGCGCATCATCAATACCCAGGGGCGTCCGATGTGCCCTGACGATGAGGTTTGGGTGGCAGACGCTGACGGTAATCCTTTACCACAGGGCGAGACCGGACGCCTGATGACGCGCGGTCCGTACACCTTCCGGGGTTACTTCAATAGCCCTGAACACAATGCCAGCGCGTTTGATGCTAACGGATTTTATTGCTCTGGTGATCTGATCGCCATCGATCGGGATGGTTACATCACCGTGCAGGGGCGCGAGAAAGATCAGATTAACCGCGGCGGGGAGAAGATCGCTGCCGAAGAAATCGAAAACTTGTTACTGCGCCATCCGGCGGTGATTCATGCGGCATTGGTCAGTGTGGATGACGAACTGATGGGCGAGAAAAGCTGCGCCTGCCTGGTGGTGAAAGAGCCGCTGCGCGCGGTACAGGTGCGTCGTTTTCTGCGCGAACAGGGCGTGGCGGAATTCAAATTGCCGGACCGTGTCGAGTGCGTTGAGTCATTGCCGCTGACCCCGGTAGGCAAAGTGGATAAAAAACAATTACGTCAGTGGCTGGCATCACGTTCACCGGCCTGAAGGAGAAGAAGAAATGGCAATCCCTAAACTGCAGGCTTATGCGCTGCCAACGGCGCTTGATGTTCCGGCAAATAAAGTTGACTGGGCATTTGAACCAGAATGCGCCGCGCTGCTAATCCACGACATGCAGGACTATTTTATCGGCTTTTGGGGCGAGAACTGCCCGATGATGGAACAGGTAGTGGCCAACATCGCCGCGCTGCGTCAGTACTGTAAAGCACATAATATTCCGGTCTATTACACTGCGCAGCCGAAAGAACAAAGCGATGAAGACCGTGCGTTGTTGAACGATATGTGGGGACCCGGCCTGACGCGCTCGCCTGAACAGCAAAAAATCGTCGATGCGCTGGCACCGGACGAAGCGGATACCATTCTGGTTAAATGGCGTTACAGCGCGTTTCATCGTTCACCGCTGGAGCAGATGCTAAGAGACACTGGACGTAACCAGCTGATCATCACCGGCGTGTATGCGCATATTGGCTGCATGACCACCGCGACTGATGCCTTCATGCGTGATATTAAGCCGTTTATGGTCGCAGATGCGCTGGCAGACTTTAGCCGTGATGAACACCTGATGTCACTGAAATACGTGGCGGGGCGTTCCGGTCGCGTGGTGATGACCCAGGAGTTACTGCCGACACCTGTTCCGGACAGTAAAGATGCGCTGCGCAGCGTGATTCTGCCGCTACTCGATGAGTCTGAAGAGCCAATGGATGACGAAAACTTAATCGATTACGGTCTGGACTCAGTACGTATGATGGCGCTGGCGGCTCGTTGGCGGAAAGTGCATGGCGATATCGACTTTGTGATGCTGGCGAAAAAACCGACCATTGACGCCTGGTGGACGCTGCTCTCCCGCGAGGTGAAGTGATGGCCGGATTTGACTTCACAGGGAAAACCGTCTGGATAACCGGCGCGGGAAAAGGCATTGGCTACACCACGGCGCTGGCGTTTGTTGATGCCGGGGCACAGGTTACGGGCTTCGACCGCGAGTTCGCGCTGGCAGAGTATCCCTTTGCTACTGAGGTGATGGACGTGGCGAACGCGCAGCAGGTGGCGCAGGTATGCGAGCGTTTGCTGGCGAATACCGGGCGTCTCGACATACTGGTGAACGCCGCAGGGATCCTGCGTATGGGACCAACCGACGCGCTGAGCGTGGAGGACTGGCAGCAAACCTTTGCCGTCAACGTGGGCGGAGCATTCAATTTGTTTCAGCAGACGATGGCGCAGTTTCGTCGCCAGCGGGGCGGGGCAATTGTCACCGTCGCATCGGATGCGGCGCACACGCCGCGTATCGGCATGAGTGCTTATGGGGCGTCAAAAGCCGCGCTGAAAAGCCTGGCGCTAACCGTGGGACTTGAACTGGCGGGCAGCGGCGTGCGCTGCAATGTGGTTTCGCCAGGCTCGACCGATACCGACATGCAGCGTACGTTGTGGGTCAGTGATGATGCGGAACAGCAGCGTATTCGAGGGTTTGGCGAGCAGTTTAAGCTCGGCATTCCGTTGGGGAAAATCGCCCGGCCGCAGGAGATCGCCAACACGATTTTATTCCTCGCCTCCGATCTGGCCAGCCACATTACGTTGCAGGATATTGTGGTGGACGGCGGCTCCACGTTGGGGGCATGACGATGATCTGGAAACGTCATTTAACGCTGGATGAACTGAATGCCACCAGTCAGAACACCATGGTGGCGCATCTGGGCATGGTTTATACCCGACTGAGTGATGATGTGCTGGAAGCCGAAATGCCGGTGGATGAGCGTACGCATCAGCCGTTTGGTTTGCTGCACGGCGGCGCGTCGGCGGCTCTGGCGGAAACGTTGGGGTCAATGGCGGGTTATCTGATGACTCGAGACGGGCAGTGTGTGGTGGGAACTGAGTTGAACGCCACGCATCACCGCGCAGTATCGCAGGGGAAAGTGCGCGGTGTGTGCCAGCCGTTGTATCTTGGGCGACAGAATCAAAGCTGGGAAATCGTCATCTTTGATGAACAGGGGCGGCGCTGCTGCACCTGCCGTTTAGGCACGGCGGTGATGGGGTGAAGTCACCCGGCAAAGTAAAATGAAATTGCAGGGTTAACAGGTAAATGAAGTGATCTAGTTAACAATGCAATGTAAATACTCAGTGATACTTCGGGTTTGCATGGTTGTCAGGTTGTTAAATCCAGAAAAGATGTTATAGAAACAAAATGTAACATCTCTCTGGATAGGACAACGGATAACAACTATGAATAAATCAGGGAAGTACCTCGTCTGGACAGTGCTCTCCGTAATGGGAGCATTTGCCCTCGGCTATATAGCATTAAACCGTGGTGAACAGATCAACGCGTTGTGGATAGTCGTGGCGTCGGTCTGTGTCTACCTTATCGCTTACCGTTTCTATGGCCTGTACATCGCGAAAAATGTACTGGCGCTGGACCCGACGCGTATGACGCCAGCCGTGCGTCATAACGACGGTCTGGACTATGTTCCCACCGATAAAAAAGTACTGTTTGGTCACCATTTTGCAGCGATTGCCGGAGCGGGTCCGTTAGTTGGACCGGTGCTGGCGGCGCAAATGGGCTATCTGCCAGGGATGATCTGGCTGCTCGCCGGGGTAGTGCTGGCCGGCGCGGTGCAGGACTTTATGGTGCTGTTTGTTTCTACCCGTCGCGATGGTCGTTCCCTTGGCGAACTGGTGAAAGAAGAGATGGGCCCAACGGCAGGCGTCATTGCGCTGGTGGCCTGTTTTATGATCATGGTGATTATCCTCGCGGTACTGGCGATGATTGTCGTGAAAGCGCTAACCCACAGCCCGTGGGGAACTTACACCGTAGCGTTCACTATCCCGCTGGCGATTTTTATGGGGATTTACCTGCGTTATCTGCGCCCGGGTCGCATTGGCGAAGTGTCGGTCATCGGTCTGGTGTTCCTGGTATTTGCCATTATTTCCGGTGGCTGGGTGGCGGAGAGTCCTACCTGGGCCCCTTATTTTGACTTTACCGGTGTACAGCTGACCTGGATGCTGGTGGGCTACGGTTTCGTGGCTGCCGTGCTGCCGGTCTGGCTGCTGCTGGCACCGCGCGATTACCTTTCTACCTTCCTGAAAATCGGCACCATTGTGGGTCTGGCGGTAGGGATCCTGATCATGCGCCCGACGCTGACCATGCCTGCGTTGACCAAGTTTGTTGACGGTACCGGCCCGGTCTGGAGCGGTAACCTGTTCCCGTTCCTGTTTATTACCATCGCCTGCGGCGCAGTCTCTGGTTTCCACGCGCTGATTGCCTCCGGCACCACGCCGAAGATGCTGGCGAATGAAGGTCAGGCCTGTTTTATCGGCTATGGCGGGATGCTGATGGAATCCTTTGTCGCCATTATGGCGCTGGTAGCGGCCTGTGTTATCGATCCGGGCGTCTACTTTGCGATGAACAGCCCGATGGCGGTACTGGCACCTGCCGGAACCACCGATGTGGTTGCGTCAGCGGCACAGGTCGTGAGCAGTTGGGGCTTTGTTATCACGCCTGATACGCTGCATCAGATCGCGAACGATGTCGGCGAACAATCCATTATCTCCCGTGCAGGCGGCGCGCCGACGCTGGCGGTGGGCATGGCGTATATTCTGCACGGTGCGCTGGGTGGCATGATGGATGTGGCATTCTGGTATCACTTCGCCATTCTGTTTGAAGCCCTGTTTATTCTGACGGCAGTAGACGCCGGTACGCGCGCCGCGCGCTTTATGCTGCAGGATCTGCTGGGCGTGGTGTCACCAGGGCTGAAACGTACCGATTCGCTGCCAGCGAACCTGTTGGCGACGGCGCTGTGCGTACTGGCCTGGGGTTACTTCCTGCACCAGGGCGTGGTGGATCCACTGGGCGGTATTAACACCCTGTGGCCGCTGTTTGGTATCGCCAACCAGATGCTGGCCGGTATGGCGTTGATGCTCTGTGCGGTGGTGCTATTCAAGATGAAACGCCAGCGCTACGCATGGGTGGCGCTGGTGCCAACCGCCTGGCTGCTGATTTGTACCCTGACCGCTGGCTGGCAGAAAGCGTTTAGCCCGGATGCGAAAATCGGCTTCCTGGCTATCGCCAACAAATTCCAGGCGATGATCGACAGCGGTAACATTCCGGCGCAGTACACCCAGTCGCAGCTGACGCAGCTGGTGTTTAACAACCGCCTGGATGCGGGTCTCACCATCTTCTTCATGGTAGTCGTTGTGGTGCTGGGTCTGTTCTCCATCAAAACTGCGCTGGCAGCGTTGAAAGAGGACAAACCAACGTCGAAAGAGACGCCGTACGAGCCGATGCCTGAGAATGTCGAAGAGATCGTGGCGCAGGCGAAAGGCGCGCACTAATATTCTCTTAACCAATGAGCCCTCTCCTGAACGGGGAGGGCGTTTGTACGACAGGGAATCACTATGTTTGAAACACTCGCCAAAGCCGGGAAGTATTTAGGTCAAACCGCCCGGTTAATGATCGGTGTGCCGGATTACGACAACTATGTTGAACATATGCGCGTCACGCATCCGGACCAAACGCCAATGACCTACGAAGAGTTTTTCCGCGAGCGCCAGGATGCGCGCTATGGGGGGAAAGGCGGCGCGAAGTGCTGTTGATTTTTTGCCGGATGGCGCTAACGCTTATCCGGCCTACAACAATGCTTTGACCGTAGTCCTGAAAAGGCGAAGCCGCCATCAGGCAACCTGCACCATAGTCATACCGTAAATGACTCTACCTTTTCGAATGCTGCGCGCAGTGTCTCCGACGTTAACGTTACCGGCAGGGCGTGAATGGACTCCACCGGGCGCAGGGTGTGCGCAATCACTTTGTCGATTTCTGCGCGGTTTTGGATGTCCACGTCCAGTTGAGCTAATCGGGTTGGCAAATTGAAGCGCTGATAGGCGGTAATTAACTGCGCCAGCACAGCATCTTGTCCCAACAACGCGCTCTGCACCAGTATGCCGTACGCTACTTTGGTGCCATGTAAAAATTTCTCCGTTTGCGGGAGGACGGTCAGGCCATTATGCACCGAGTGTGCCGCCGCCACGCGGGTGTAGCGCTCGCCCAGACCGCCGACCATGCCGCCTCCGGCAATGATCGCATCCACCACGTCGCAAAATGCACGGGTCAGTTCACCATGCTGCTTATCTGCCAGCGCCTGCTCGCTGCTCTGAAGGAGAACGTCGCGGATCGCCAATGCGCCGTTGATGCCAAGACGTACAGTCAGCGGCAAGGTTTCAGGCTGTGGGGCGAGCACAACCGCTTCGTACCATTTCGCCAACGTGTCCCCGATACCAGCCAGCAAATACGCGTCTGGCGCATTAAGCACGATCTCTGGCTCTACCAGTACCAAAAAATTGGCATCATCGAAAATTTCGAAATGCAGTGCCTGACCTGCATCGTTGTACCACACGGACAGCGGCGTCCAGGCAGCGCAGGTCGCCGCAATCGTAGGAATACCGACAAACGGCAAATCCAGACGACGGGCCAACGCTTTAGCGGTGTCGAGCAATGTTCCTCCACCCACGCCAATCACCACGCTGCGATTCTCTCCCGACTCTTTTGCCAGTTGAGTAACATCGGTTTCGCTGCAATGTCCCGTAAACAGTAGGCGCTTAGCCTCGGCAAGATGAAAGGCCTCTGGCAGATAAGGCCGGGCTGCATTGATGGCGCGCTCACCATATACCCAGACGGCGCGTGAGAGTTGATCCTTTGTGAAAAAATCGTTGAGTCTCGACAGGCTGCCGCGATGGGAAAAATAGTTAGCCGGGCCGGTGACGACGCGAATCTCGGTATTACTCATGTTGTGTTGTCCTTTTGGCTGTCCTGTCCAGGCAGGTTATTTTTATATAGACGTCTGAACGTCTTGATTGCCAAATACTAGCATCGTGCTATAGTGGCTTCAACCACAACATTACACGCTGGGATAACAATAATGAGTAATAACCCGCTGATTCCGAAAAGCAAACTGCCTAATCTGGGCACCACTATTTTCACGCAAATGAGCGCGCTGGCGCAGCAGCACCAGGCCATTAACCTCTCGCAGGGATTTCCTGATTTTGATGGTCCACTCTTTTTACAAGAACGTCTGGCGTATCACGTCGCGCATGGCGCAAACCAGTATGCGCCGATGACGGGCGTACAGCCGCTGCGAGAGGCCATTGCGGATAAAACCGCGCAGTTGTACGGCTATAGACCCGACGCAAATAGCGAAGTGACCGTTACTGCGGGGGCAACGGAAGCATTGTACGCCGCGATCACGGCACTGGTACGGCCTGGCGATGAGGTGATCTGTTTTGACCCGAGCTACGACAGCTATGCGCCCGCGATCGAATTATCCGGCGGCGAGGTTAAACGCATCGCGCTGCAACCGCCGTCTTTTCGCGTCGACTGGCAGGAATTTGCTGCGCTAATCAGTGACCGCACCCGGCTGGTGATCCTAAATACACCGCATAACCCCTCGGCTACGGTATGGCAGAAGGCGGACTTTGAGGCGTTATGGCAGGCTATTAACCGGCATGAGATTTATGTTGTCAGTGACGAAGTCTACGAGCATATCTGTTTTGCCACGCATGGGCATGCCAGCGTGCTGGCGCATCCGCAACTAAGGGCGCGCGCAGTTGCCGTTTCATCATTTGGCAAAACCTATCATATGACGGGCTGGAAAGTGGGGTACTGTGTTGCGCCACCAGCTATCAGCGCGGAGTTACGTAAGGTCCATCAGTATTTAACCTTCTCGGTCAACACGCCGGCACAACTGGCGCTGGCGGATATGCTGCGCGAAGATCCGACGCACTACCGTGAGCTGCCCGCGTTTTATCAGAGAAAACGTGATGTGCTGGTGAATGCGCTGCGTGACAGTCGGCTGGAAATACTACCCTGCGAAGGGACGTACTTTTTGCTGATTGATTACAGTGCTGTTTCTGATCTCAACGATGTGGCGTTTTGCCAATGGCTGACTAAAGAGGTCGGCGTGGCGGCGATACCACTGTCCGTTTTCTGCGCCGATCCTTTCCCACATAAGCTGATTCGCCTGTGTTTTGCTAAGCAAGAATCGACGCTGCTGGCAGCGGCAGAACGCCTGGTTACGCTGTAGTGACGCGATTTCGCTACTTCACCGTCCAGGCTTTGGAGAATCGACGGTCGGCAAATAACTCTTGCAGACCGTTGATTTGCTTCAGACGTAAGACTTCGTCGCTATCCATCCCCAGTTCTTTACCGATTTTCTCTTCGCTCCAGCCTAATTGTGATAATTCACGAACGATTTCCGACATGGCATGGATTTGATGCCGCCCACGGGCACGATTGTGGCGGATTGTCGCCGCCATGCGCTCATGACGCCCGCGTTGCAGACAGGCAACGGGCAGATAACCTTTCAGGCGTGATTTTAGCGATGATTTGTTTTTGCCGATTTCATGTCGATGGAATCCGTCGACGATTTCATATTCTTCCGGGGTTGATTGAACCACGACGATCGGTTGTGTGAAGCCATCGGCTTCAATGGATTTCAGCAGTAGCTTTTTCTCCGGCGGCGCAACGTTATTTGGGTTGTAATCATTTGGCGAAATAGCGCTGTTTTTGATCCACAGAACGCAGTCTACCGGTTCTTCACGGAAAGGACTGACGCTATGGATTGCCATCCTGAATTCATTGATTGCTTCAATTCGTTCTTCTTCTGAAAGGCCAGAAAGAAAACCGGTGAGTTCCTGAGTTAGTCGTCGTTGCATAAGATCCCCCATTCCTGGCGTTTGGTTTTCATACGTTCGTTATAACGCTGATAGTTTTTCATTTTTGTGGGACTGAATGAGAGTGCCCGACACCAGTAGTCATTATTCAGCAGTACTTTGCAGATCCGTCTCCATGAGGGGATATCTTTAGAACCAATATCGTTTTCCTGGGTTTGAGGAATATTATCGATCCCTTTTTTCTTGTACCACTGTAAATAGACGGCGATTTTGTTGCGGTAGTGCTCTGCGGTCTGTTGCGGCATGCTGTCTAATAGCAGCATGGCGTACGCTTGCCAGCTTAAATGCTCAGGTTTTAATATTTTCCGGTGGCCGTAAAAATGGTTGTCATGACCGGCGTATATTCCGCCGCTTTTAACGCCGCTAACCCGGGTGCACATGGCTGCCCATCGCTGTGGCTCAATAACATGATACAGCCACAGTCCCTGGCGTTGTTCCGGGCCAAAGGGTTCGCAAATGCGCATATATCGTGTTGGCACGCCAGCCTGGTACATCAGGTTATACAGGGGGTTGCATGGCATTTTTGTTTTCGCAAACCATGTCCATATATCGGCTGTTTTCCAGTCATACACCGGATAGATATACCAGGTGTGTCCTCCCGGTGCGGCGGTAGTCCACGGTTTGTCATCGGCAAAACGTTGCTTACGTGAATGGGCAATGGCGACAAAACGGTTATATGACTCGTCGGCACGGATGCCTACCATCATTGCCGCAGGACGTTTTTCTGAAAACCAGTCAGCGAACTCACGAACGAATTGTTCAAAGGTCATGCCGGGTTGGTAGAAATGAAAGAAACTGGGATCGGTAATCGCATCTGCTGGTGGTTGCCGCACCCATTGTGTATTGGGTTCCCAACACTGCCATTCCGGTTGAAATTGTGAGAGAGAATTTTGGGTGGTGAGCGGTATTGCTACCCAATAAAAACGTTCTATAACGTCAGAATAGTGTTCTCGTAGCGCTTCAACATAGTCGATAGTACAAGAGAACTGGGCTTCCCAGTCAATAAACAATACGCTTATTTTTTTATGTAACTGGCGTGCAAGAGTGGCGGTGAGATGCATCATGAGCCCGGAGTCTTTCCCTCCAGACAGTGAAACGCACACGCGAGGCAGTGTTTCCAAAGTCCAGGTAATGCGTTCCTGAGCGGCTTCCAGCACGCTCTGACTCAGAGGGATTTTGTAAACAGACATAGCAAGTCCATACTGAAAGAATAAAAGAGTAACATCTCTAATGTATACTTTGAATAAGATATGCCAATTTACGAAGCGTGCAACCTTTAAATATATTCACTTAATGTATTTAAAATATTTTTTTATTTAGTGTATGTATGGTTCTTTGAGATGTCGCTTTTTTCGGTTTTTTTGTTTATTTTTGTTATGGAGTTCTCAAAGTTTTTGTTGTTAAGTGAGGCCCGGTTGTACATTAAAAATAGATTTATTGATGGCGGCTTAATATCTGTTCTGATTTTCTTTAAATTGAATAATGACGAATATAATTCAAAGGTTGGTTTAGGAATGAAACCAATGATATCTGTAATGGATATAATGTTGATAATAGACATTAGTGAATCACTAGAGAACCCGGTTTTACGATTGGCGAGAAAAGCATTTGTTTCCGACTGGTGCTCTTTTACACCAGCATCGTCAGAGAGAAACCGCGAAAACTGTTCTTCCAGTATTTCATTTAACGTTGTTTTTTCATTTATTCTGGGGTGGTTTTTGCCACAGACCAATACGGTCTCAATTGTCCTGAATGGGGTGCATATAATTGAGCGGTTAACGATCGGTGATGTCGTGATGACAACATCCGCTTTACGGTAGGCGAGTAAGTCTTCAGCGGTTTCCGATGTTATCAGAATATCACGATGTTCAATTTCAACATATTTGTCTTCCCTGATAGATTTAATTAACTCACTTATGTAGGCATTGCTGATAATTTGCGGACTGTAAATGACGAATTTTTTCTTCAGACTGGAGCTGTGCATGATATTTATTGTTTCTTCCAGACTGTTGAGATTGTTCTCAAGGTGATGGTGTAGATTGACCGCCGTTACGGTAGGCGTAATACCTTTCCCTGCCCGAATAAACAAAGGATCATTGAATTGAGTGCGAAGCCTTTGTAGCGACTGGCTAACGGCTGAGGGGGTAATAAACAGCGTTTCGGCGGCTTTGCTTATGCTCAGATTCTGATAGATACACTCGAAAATAACCAGCAGGTTCAGATCGAATTTTTTGAGGTCGTAAAGGTTAGCCATACGCTAATTCCTGTTTTAGTTTAGTTGTGAAATATTTCATTTTGTTATGTATAAGTTGTAATGCATTATCGTTTCATATACATGTAAAACTTAATGAATAGTTTACTACTACTTAAAATAGCACAGGCAGGGTTATTTTTTCGGTAAAAAGTGCTAACGGGTTAATTGATATAGAAAAGAAGAATGATTGATATGAAAATAATATCAATCATTCGTTGCGTATATTTATTTGGCTCCCATGATAATATCCAGCTTCTCTTTATCGGGCAAACCTACTGCCTGTTGCAGGGTATTATCTTTGCTCATGTAATAAATGGCGGGTGTGACATTGGCGCCTAAATCGTCCATTAGTTTTTGGTTGATATTCAGCGTCTTCATTTGCTCGGCAGGCGGGTTTGCTGGCAGTGCCAGCGTCATTTTGCCGCCGGAGGCTTCATAGTCGTGCCAGGTTTTAGCGGGGTCCTTGCTTGCCAGAATGGCCGCAGCGGTTGCCGGGCTTTCGGGTTTTATTACGCCAACCAGCAACGTGCGCAGTTGGACTTTACCGGCGTCCACCCACGGGCGCGCCTGCTGCCAGAACTGTTTACAATAGGGACAGAAGGGATCGGCAAACACATACACAATAACTGGCGCGTCTTTTTTGCCATCCAGAATCCACGACGCTTTTTCCATGCGTTGCCACATCTCGCGCCCGGCAGGGGCATAGATCTCTTTTTCTATCAGCGCATTACTCAGGTTTTCACCTTTCTCGTTATACATATAGCCGGAGATCGCCTGTTTTCCATCAGGCGTCACATAGATAGTGACCCCCATGTCCTGATATTTGCCCAGATAACCTTTCATGCCTCCCGGGGCGTCGAACGACTTCAGAATCGTAATGCCCTGTTTCTCAATCGCTTTCACGGGGGCAGGAAGCTCTTCAGCGTGGACGACTGCAGGGAGCAGAGCTAAGAGTAATGTACGTTTAAACATTGATTTTCCTTATAAAATTAGAAGGAAAGGGAGTTAAGTTGCAAAACCTATCGCAGCCATAGGTAAGATCGACAGTCTGTCGATTGCCCTTTCGGTAGTTGGGTGATGTAATCCCAATCGCTGTTACGACCTTGGTTAAGGTAATGTAGAGCGCAACACATAGCCAGTTCTGCTGGCACTGAAGTTACTTGCGGGTAACTCGGGTAATGAGGCTCCCTGCAAAGGGAGCCTTTTTTACTTTTAGAATAGGGTTTACACCATGCGGTTGAGTCGGTTGTTAGTTAACGCTTATTGATTTGATAAAGGAAACGCATTAGCCCTTATCAATGATTTTCGTTAACTTATCCCTCAACGAAAACACGGAGGAAGTACAGATGTCTTTGATTAATACCAAAATTAAACCTTTCAAAAACCAGGCGTTCAAAAACGGTGAGTTCATCGAAGTAACCGAGAAAGATACCGAAGGTCGTTGGAGTGTCTTCTTCTTCTACCCGGCTGATTTTACGTTCGTATGTCCGACCGAGCTGGGCGACGTTGCTGACCATTACGAAGAACTGCAGAAACTGGGTGTGGACGTTTACTCTGTTTCCACTGACACTCATTTTACTCACAAAGCATGGCACAGCAGCTCTGAAACCATCGCGAAAATCAAATATGCGATGATCGGCGACCCGACTGGCGCCCTGACCCGTAACTTCGACAACATGCGTGAAGATGAAGGTCTGGCTGACCGTGCAACATTTGTTGTTGACCCGCAGGGTATCATCCAGGCAATCGAAGTTACCGCTGAAGGTATCGGCCGTGATGCGTCTGACCTGCTGCGCAAAATTAAAGCTGCACAGTATGTCGCTTCCCACCCAGGTGAAGTTTGCCCGGCTAAGTGGAAAGAAGGCGAAGCGACCTTAGCACCATCTTTAGATCTGGTCGGCAAGATCTAAGTCTGTTTTGCCTTGCGGCGCTGCGCTTGCATAGGCCTACGAAACCGTAGGCCGGGTAAACGAAGTGCCACCCGGCAATCAATGGGCGCAGACGCGCCCATTTCATTCCAGCACCATGACGCAAGTTGCATTGATGCGGCCCCGCGAATTCGGCTTGCATGATGATGTTTTCAGAGAGGGAAGAATAATGCTCGACACAAATATGAAAACCCAGCTCAAGGCTTATCTTGAGAAACTGACCAAACCTGTTGAGCTGATTGCTACGCTGGATGACAGCGCTAAATCGGCAGAAATCAAGGAACTGCTGACTGAAATTGCTGAACTGTCAGAAAAAGTCACCTTTAAAGAAGACAATACTCTGGCCGTACGTAAGCCATCGTTCCTGATTACCAATCCTGGTTCTCACCAGGGGCCGCGCTTTGCCGGTTCTCCGCTGGGGCATGAGTTTACCTCTCTGGTTCTGGCGCTGTTGTGGACAGGCGGTCATCCGTCAAAAGAGGCACAGTCACTGCTGGAGCAGATCCGCGACCTCGACGGGGACTTTGAGTTTGAAACCTATTATTCGCTTTCCTGCCATAACTGCCCGGATGTGGTGCAAGCGCTCAACCTGATGTCTGTACTTAACCCACGCATCAAGCATACGGCGATTGATGGCGGTACATTCCAGAACGAAATTACCGATCGTAACGTCATGGGCGTACCGGCGGTCTATATGAACGGCAAAGAGTTCGGCCAGGGTCGTATGACGCTGACTGAAATCGTAGCGAAAGTGGATACCGGTGCAGAAAAGCGCGCAGCGGAAGAGTTGAATAAGCGTGATGCTTACGATGTGCTGATCGTCGGTTCGGGTCCTGCCGGGGCAGCGGCTGCGGTGTACTCTGCACGTAAAGGTATTCGCACCGGTCTGATGGGCGAACGCTTTGGCGGTCAGGTTCTTGATACCGTTGATATCGAAAACTACATCTCTGTACCTAAAACCGAAGGCCAGAAACTGGCTGGCGCACTGAAAGCACATGTTGATGATTACGATGTTGATGTTATTGATAGCCAGAGTGCGAGCAAACTGGTTCCGGCAGCTCAGGAAGGTGGTTTGCATCAGATTGAAACGGCTTCCGGCGCGGTGTTGAAAGCACGCAGCATCATCATTGCTACCGGTGCAAAATGGCGCAACATGAATGTTCCGGGTGAAGATCAGTATCGCACCAAGGGCGTAACCTACTGTCCGCACTGTGATGGCCCGCTGTTTAAAGGCAAGCGTGTCGCGGTGATAGGTGGCGGTAACTCGGGTGTTGAAGCGGCTATCGATCTGGCGGGTATCGTCGAGCACGTGACGTTGCTGGAATTTGCCCCGGAAATGAAAGCCGATCAGGTTCTGCAGAATAAAGTCCGCAGTCTGAAAAACGTCGACATTATTCTGAATGCGCAAACCACAGAAGTGAAAGGCGACGGCAGTAAAGTCACCGGTCTGGAGTATCGTGACCGCGTCAGCGGTGATATCCACAATGTGGAACTGGCGGGTATCTTTGTGCAGATTGGCCTGTTGCCAAATACCAACTGGCTGGAAGGCGCCGTTGAGCGTAACCGCATGGGTGAAATCATCATTGATGCCAAGTGCGAGACCAGCGTGAAGGGCGTTTTCGCGGCCGGAGACTGCACCACCGTACCGTATAAGCAGATTATCATTGCGACTGGCGAAGGTGCCAAAGCATCATTGAGCTCGTTTGATTATCTGATTCGCACCACAACCGTATAAGAAAGTAAGACTCACCTGCAAAAGAAGCGAAATGCCCGATAGCACAAGCATATCGGGCCTACAAATGGGATATCATCGGTTTGTAGGAGAAAGAGGCTACCGGAAGGTAGCCTCTTTTTTTATTAGCGAACTACCAGCACCGGTAAGGTAGCGTGGCGGACAACGCTGGAGGCGTTAGATCCGAGCAGATGGGTGCTGATTGATGGGTTACGCGATCCGATGACCACCACATCTGCATTCAACTCTTCACCCAATTCGTTTACCACATCACGCACGCTACCAAAGCGAACGTGCTGCTTAATGCGGGAAGGATCGATACTGAAGTGACCGACCATCGTTTGCAGACGGGTTTCCGCTTCGTGTTGCAGATGCTCTTCAAAACGACGAACGTCAGCGGCAAAACGGTGCAGACTCAGACTGGCAGAACCCGGGAGCACATGCAGCAGATGGATCACCCCTTTATCTTGTGCCAGAAATTCTGCATGGCGAACAGCCTTGTCGCTCAGTTCCATTTCGAATACATCAACAGGCATTATGATTGTGTTGTACATAAACATTCTCCTTGTCATTACATGAACACATAACAGCATAGTATTAAAAATGATTCTGTCAGTCACGACACAGATTTATGTTTTGCGAACAGGAGAAAAGGAAGTGTAGTAAGTGAAAGAAAGCAGGGGTTGAAGCGGAAAGAGGATGCGGATGCATCCCCTGTAAGATAAAGCGAGTCGCTTTGATAAGACAGAGTTAGCGCAGGTAGTCGCCTGCAGCTTCAGGCTGGTACTCAAGCTCGATGACTTCGAGGTGGGTCGATGTACCGCCCGGTAATTCCCAATGGATCGTATCGCCAACGCGCAGGCCCAGAAGCGCTGCACCGACTGGCGCCATTACCGAAAGCTGTGTACTGCTGTCAGTCATATTGGCCGGATATACCAGGGTACGTACACGCACTTCGCCATCGCTCAGATTGCGGAATTTCACGCGGCTGTTCATGGTCACCACGTCGTGCGGCATGGTTTCCGGGGAACACATTTGGGCGCGATCCAGTTCAGCGTTTAATGCGTCCGCTATCGGTAAACCAGCAAACGCAGGTTGCTCCAACAGGCGGTCAATGCGTTCCGCATCGAGGTCGTTAATGATAATAGTTGGTCTGGACATTTATTACTCCATGTCGTCGATACTGCGGATGCGCAGGTAAATAATCCCAAAAGAAAACCCTCACCGTCAGGCGGCAAGGGTTTAGCTTTTATGATGATACTGAGACTTACCCCATGTTTGAAGTGATTTAGTTCACATTCAGGCAAATCATCAATATTGTCGCGTATGGTGTAATGTCAGCCAGTTAAGCATTATAGGGAACATGTGATTCCGGCTCAGGGTTCCGTTCACTTCAGCGGCATCACTTTTCTGCGGCACAGCCCCCGTGAACGGGCAAGGGAGGCTCGCCGCCGCCTCCCTTGCAACCCAGGCTCCCGGCGGGAAAATCGTCGCTACGCGATGTATTCGTCTTATGCCGTCTGCCTGTCGGGTCGGGGCCGAGCCTACGTCCATGCAGGCCGTCCCCTCTGTCCGCATCCCTGCGGACAGACCCGGTCAGCCGTCAACGCCTCATCGATTTTCAGCCGGACCGGGGTCATCGCTTCAACGCTCTGACTTCCAGCTCAATCTGTTTTGCTGTTTAAACAAAAAACGCAGATGGTCAGGTGTGGGCTGGTCCGGCTGAAAATTGCCAACGTGTTTCCGTAAGGCCGGGAGAGCCAGCATGGATGCTGGCTCAGGGCGCGCTTTGCAGGGACGCTACCTCGCGCCCGGCCCGGTAGCCTGGAGGAATAAGCGGAGGGAACCACGAAGTGGCAATTTTCCGCCGGGAGCCGGGATTGTTAAGGGTACAGCGATAGTACCCTTAACACGTTCACAGGCAGTATGGTTTCAGAGAAGTGAAAAACATAAGGTGAACGGAACAATACACCAGAGGCAACAGGTTCATTACCTTTAGTTCGTTAACTGACAAGCATTACGCGTATGGTGTGATTTTAGCCGAAAAACGTGATCGTTCTCAAATTTGCATTATGCTTTTTAAGCGCTCGCTGCGGGCGCGTCACGACAACTCAGTGTTCCTCGACAGGAGATCTCATGAGCCAGTACGACAAACTTACCTTAAAAGATGGCAGCTATTTGCATTTCAAAGACTGGGGAAGCGGCCAGCCCATTGTGTTCAGCCATGGTTGGCCGCTAACCGCAGATGCATTTGAAGATCAGATGCTGTTTCTCGGGTCGAAAGGATTTCGTGTGATAGCCCATGACAGACGAGGGCACGGGCGTTCGGCCCAGCCCTGGGATGGCCACAATATGGATCAGTATGCTGACGATTTGGCCGAACTTACCGCGTATCTCAATCTCAAAGATGCTGTGCATGTCGGGCACTCTACCGGCGGTGGCGAAGTTGCTCGTTATATTGGCCGCCATGGGACGCAGAGGGTCGCAAAAGCGGTGTTAATTGGCGCGGTGACGCCCATTATGATCAAGACCGACTTTAATCCAAATGGCGTGCCGAAAGAGGTATTCGATGGCATTCGTGAAGGGGTTGTGAACGATCGCGCCGCCTTTTTCTATGAATTGACCGCTGCATTCTATGGCTACAACCGTCCTGGCGCAAAAGAGTCGAAAGCCGTCAGGGAAAGTTTTGTTGAACAGGGTTTACAAGGCTCCATCAAAGCGTTGTACGACTGTATCCACGCGTTTTCGGAAACAGATCTGCGTGAGGATCTCAAAAAAATGACCATCCCGACGCTGGTGATCCACGGTGACGACGATCAGATTGTCCCGTTTGAAACCTGCGGAAAGGTCGCGGCGGAAATACTGCCTGATTCGCAGTTGAAGATATATGTCGGCGGCTCGCATGGTATTTGCACCACCCATAAACAACAGATCAACGGTGACCTGCTCAACTTTATTCAGTCGTAATCGTTGGCAGATTGTTCTACGCTGATCTTCTTTTTCCAGGGGGATGAGCGAAGCATAATTTGTGCTGCGCTGACGTTAACTTCAACAGGGAACGCTATGTATTTCTATCAACCGTCACAGGGACACGGCTTACCGCATGACCCGCTAAATGCCATCATTGGACCGCGCCCGATTGGCTGGATTGCGTCGCGTGACAGTAACGGTCGGCATAATCTGGCACCGTACAGTTTCTTTAACTGCTTTAACTATCATCCACCGATTATCGGTTTTGCCAGCAGCGGCTGGAAAGACAGTGTGCAGAATATTATCGAAACAGGTGAGTTTGTCTGGAACCTGACCACCCTTGAGCTGGCCACTGCGATGAACGAAACGTCAGCCAGCTTGCCGCACGGTGAGGACGAGTTTTTTGCCGCCGGGCTTAGCAAAGCAGAGAGTCGGTTAGTTAACGTGCCGCGCGTGGCACAAAGTCCCGTCAATTTTGAGTGTCGTTTATCACAGAGCCTGCAACTGACTGCCGCAGATGGCTCACCGGTTGATACCTGGCTGGTATTGGGGGAAGTGGTGGGCATCCACATCGATGAAACGCTGCTGGAAGACGGCATCTATCAGACGGCGAAAGCGAAGCCGGTACTGCGTGCTGGTGGGCCAACGGCGTATTATTCGATCAGTGAAACACACCGTTTTGATTTAGTTCGCCCGGACGCCCGAGCAAAACGCTAAGCTTACGGACCGACGCCAGCTTGCAGCGTCGGTCGCAAGTTTCAATATCCCACTTTGTCGATAATAAACTGTTTACCACAGCTACCTGGATGTGGTTGCGGTAAGAATGACTGTGCAGATAACGTCTGGTTGATGTTGTCGGCTTTCAGGGATAACTGGATCTCAGTGAGATACGCTGGATTGCCGTGGCAGCTTAGCTTCACAGCTTTGACGTTCTCTTTGCCCCAGCTTTTGGCAACTGCAGCGTCAAATGCGTTACGGCTGACGGTTTTGCCGTAGTTTTCCGCCAGGAATTTGCCCACCTCGCTGTTCTTAACCTCATTATTCAGCCGTACCATCGTGCCAAAGTACGCGTCGGGATCAAAACCGAAACACGCGCCATGTTTGGCATACTCGTAACGTTCCAGACAGGATCTCCCTCCAGCGCCGGGCATTACAGCGCTGAGTTTTGCTGCGCTTTCCAGCGACAGTCCGGTTTCGGGGGCCGCGCATTTACGGCTGGCACGTGCTTCAGGCAGGTTGGGAATTGGTCGCGTTGCGCAGCCAAAACGCATCCAGCGGCGGTTGTCTACTCCACGGGCGGCAATGGATTTAGGCAGGCTGGGCCATAAACCGTGAACGGTCAGGAAATCCGCTTTGTCTGCGCTCTCTTTTTGTAAACGACATTCGTCAGGTTCCTGACGATTACGCTCGTATTGGCTCTGACAAAATCCGGTTTGCCAGGAGAGGGCCAGCACGTAGCTGTCAAAGTCAGCGTACTGTTTTGCCTGGAGTTCATCGGCCTGAGCCGCAGAAACTGGCAGCAGAAGCGCTGCCAGTAATGAAGAATAACGCCATGTTGATGTCATGATGATTTCGAATACTTATATAAATTCTGAATATCATCTATTTAATCATAAAAAATGCCAGTCAGGTTTAGCTGACTGGCATCATTTTCATCAGGCGTGAACCGAAATGATTAGCTCCACATTGCCAGAATCGGCCAGCCGACCAGCAGAAGCATAGAGATGTAGATAACGCCGAAGATAGCACCCAGACGCCAGTAGTCTTTAGACTTCACATAACCACAGCCGTAGATGATAACGCCAGGGCCTGTTGCATACGGAGTCAGACAGCCCATGATACCGATGGACAACACCAGCAGGATACACAGGTGTTCCATCGGCACGCCCGGGATACCTTTACCTACCGCCAGAATAACCGGCAGCATGGTGGCGGTGTGCGCAGAAAGGCTGGCAAACAGGTAGTGAGCAAAGTAGAACACCAGCACCAGAACGATTACTGTTGCGTTAGGCGAGAAGCCTTCCAGGTGCGTGCTCATGGTGTTGGCGAACCAGTCGATAAAGCCTGAACGGGTTAAACCGTTGGCCATTACTACCAGAGTGGCAAGGTTGACCAGGGTGTTCCATGCGCTGTTATAGCGGGTAATATCTTTCCACGGTACCACGTGCAGCGCCAGCATCAGGGAGACTGCCAGCAGGCCCACTGCGGTAGCGTCAATGAGCTTGCCACCGAAAACCCACAGACCCAGGCTGAGCAGAACCAGACCGATCAGCGTTATCTCTTTACGGGTCAGTTTACCCATGGTTTTCAGTTCATCACCGGCCCATGCGGCAACTTCAGCACTGTGGGTGACTTCCGGCTTGTACAGAACATAGGACAGCCACGGAGCAACGATCAGCAAAATAATACCGACCGGCAGGAAGCTGAGGAACCACTGCAACCAGCTGATTTGAATCCCGGCGATTTTGTTAACGAATTCCAGACCCAGTACGTTTGGCGCAGCGCCGGTAACGAACATAGAGGAGCTCAGGCTGGTACTGATAACCATCATCCACATCAGATATCCGCCGATACGGCGCGCGGAAGGATCGTTAGGGAAGGATTTAAACAGCGGCGGCAGGTTTTTGATAACCGGGAATACAGTACCACCGGTACGCGCGGTGTTGGACGGTGTAAACGGCGCCAGCAGAATGTCGATGATAACAATCGCATAGCCCAGCGTCAGGGTACGTTTCCCCATGAATTTCACCAGGAACAGCGCGATACGACGACCCAGACCGGTGACCTCATAACCCAGCGCGAAAATAAACGCACCAAACACCAACCACACGGTGGTGCTGGAGAAGCCCGCCAGACCCCATTTCAGCGCTTGCTTACCCGCTTTAAATGCCGGGTCGGCCAGTTCTGAAGCATCAAACAGCAGATAGTTGCTGCCGATAACGCAGATCGTTACGGCGATAAAGCTGATCGCTGTTGCCGGAATTGGCTCCAGGATCATACCGACGATCATCGCCACAAACACGGCAAAGTAGTGCCAGGCCTGTGGAGGCATTCCATCAGGGACGGGGATAAGAAACATGACGCCCATTACGACCAATGGGGCCAGTAACTTCCATATTTTATCTTTTGCTAAAGACATGTGTGATTCTCCGGAAAGGATCTTTAATTGTGATAATGATGAACTTGTGAAATCTGAGCTAAGAACCAGGTGACGATCAGCAGATCGGCGCAGCCTCCGGGACTGAGGTTGCGTTCAATGCACTGTTGGTCGAACTGGTGTAGGTATTCGAGATCGGCAGGGGTACGAATCCCCCCTTGCTGTATCAGGGCGGTGGCCTGCTGCTGTAGCCAACGCAGACCTTCTGCGCCGCCACGTGAAGCCACGTTGGTGTCGCCGTTGATTGACATCAGCAGCAATAAAGTGTCGAGTAACGCCAGTTCAGGGTCGCGGCCCTGAGTCAGCAGTGCGCGGTAGTGCGGCAGGGCATGCTGGATGACGAGCGGGTATCCCGCTTCGGCTTCGCCCCGTGCGCCGGTTAATCCCAGTTGCTGATAAAGACGTTGGCCAGCCGTGAGTTGTTGATTGTTCTGGCGCAGTTCGCGCTCGGTCAGGCCCCGGCAAAATGTTGCTGCCGTAGAGCAAATGGTTTCAGCGGTAACAGTCAGTTGGAGCTGGTGCAGGCGGCCAATGGCGGCACACAGCAGTCCCAGAGAAAAGATGCTGCCTTTGTGGGTATTTACCCCAGCGGTGGCGCGAAACATATCAGCTTCGCAGGCCATACCCAGCGGACGCAGTCCTTTCAGTACTTCTTCAGGTGACAACTGCGCGCTGAATGCGCCGTATTCGATAAAACGTGGCAGCCAGGCCTGGATAGCCTCTGCGCTGCGATGAAAATCTTCCAGCGCCATATCTTTATGCGCGCCATTATTAATGCGATCCACCAGACCTGGTTTGGGCGATAAGTTGACTTCAGTCAGCATGGCGCGCCAGGCAAGCGTTGCGTAGGCGTCGGGCAGATCCAGTGGAAGGACTGCGTTATTCGTCGATGTTGCGGGAATCGGCATCATGCAGCAGTGCCTCCATTTGAATGAGTAAGTCGGAAAGCGCGTGGGTTTTACCCCGCGCACATTCGGCAGCGCTTTGCTCGCACAACAGACAGCGGCGGGCAGGAAGCGCGAAATGACGGCGGGACAGGATTTCTCCTTCAGGGGTCAGGACATCGATGTCCCATAACCGTCCCAGCGGATGTGAATGCTCAAGCCCGATAGTGGCGAGCTTGAGGTCGTGGGCTGGTGCCTCGATGGACAACAGACCTTCCGGACCGCTGGCGGAGACCAGCGCAGTTTGCTCCCTGACAATCCAGGATGATTGTTTCGCCAGTGCAAGCAGGGCGATGACGCCGTGATTAAAGATGCGACGGGTTAATTCGCTGTCTTTGATCGGACCTGGCGCTACCACGGTAAAAGAGACCAATGGCGCGTGGTGACGCGTGAGCCAGGCATGTTGCCTCGCTTGTCTCTCATCACGGCTGGCGAGCAGCTCGGGAATGGAAACCGCGTGGCAGGTGGCGTGTTCAGGGAGCAGGTGCATGGCTTATTCCTTCACCTGATGCACAACGTCAATCACTGAGCCATCGCGATAACGCACAACGGCAATTACGCGGTCAGTAAATTCGATTGCGCGTGGCTGACCGGTAAGCTGCTGTGCACGTTCGCGTAACCATTCAATGGACACGACTTTCATACCCGCTTCTTGCAGACGTTCTGCCAGCTCAGGGCGCGCAGGGTTGACGGCGATACCGTGGTCAGTGACCAGGATATCAACGCTGGAACCTGGGGTTACGCAGGTCAGGACGTTATCAACCAGCGTCGGGATACGCCCGCGAACCAGCGGTGCGACGATGATGGAAAGCGCTGCGGCAACAGCTGTATCACAGTGACCACCGGATGCGCCGCGCAGTACGCCGTCAGAACCGGTCAGTACGTTAACGTTGAAGTGGGTATCCACTTCAAGCGCGCTCAGCACCACGACGTCCAGACGATCGACAGAGGCGCCTTTTGAGCCCCAGTTGGCATACTGGTTAGCACTGATTTCAATGTGATTTGGATTGCGGGCCAGGGACTCAGCCGCATTACGGTCGAAGCTCTGTACATCCAGCAGTTTGCGGATTAAACCTTTCTCATGCAGGTCAACGATGGTGGCAGTGATACCGCCCAGCGCAAAGTCAGCACGGATGTCGCGGCTGCGCATTTTGTCTTCCAGGAAACGGGTAACGGCCAGAGACGCGCCGCCGGTGCCTGTCTGTAGTGAGAAGCCTTCATTGAAGTAGCCGGAGTTAGCAATAACCTCTGCCGCGCTGCGGGCGATCAGCAATTCGCGCGGGTTGGTGGTCATGCGAGTGGCATCAGCACCAATTTTGTCCGCATCACCGACCTGATCGATCTGCACGATCAGATCCACCTGATCCTGGGTAATGCTGGCTGGATTATGCGGGTAGGTCAGCAGCTGTTCGGTCAGCAGGACAACCTGTTTTGCGTTTTCGGCGTCTACGCGGGCATAGCCCAGTGAGCCGCAGCACGCTTTACCGGTATAACCGTTGGCGTTACCAAACGGGTCACAGGACGGCACGCCGAGGAAGGCGACATCAATGTTGAGCTCGCCGCTTTGTACCAGATGTACACGACCACCGTGAGAGTGGACCTGAACAGGTTCAGCCAGCAGACCGCGAGAGATCTCTTCTGCCAGCGGGCCACGCAGACCAGAAGTATAAATACGGCTGACGACACCCTGACGAATGTGTTCAACCAGCGGCGCATGGCAGTCGCTCAGGGAGCTGGAAGCCAGCGTCAGGTTTTTAAAGCCCATTGCAGCGATGGTATCCATCACCAGGTTGATCGTCAGATCGCCACCACGGAAAGCGTGGTGGAAGGAGATGGTCATGCCATCCTGTAAGCCTGAACGGCGAATGGCCTCTTCCAGGTTAGCGCACAGTTTTTTGTTGCGCGGTTTTTGCGCCTGTAATTCAACTTTTGCGGTGCTCTGATAAGCGGAAAGCTCGCTTTCTGCATGACGGCTCCAGGTCGCCACGCGATCCTGGCGTTGAGACTGTTCGATTTTCTGCGTCATTTTTTTGCCTTATTCTTCGCGAATGCCGGAAAGTTCTGCACGGGAGATAACCAGAAGGGCGCGCTCGATAACCGGGCTGTCGACCATCTTGCCGTTGAGGGAAACTACGCCACGGCCTTCACGGGCGGCGGCTTCAGCGGCTTCTACCACCAGACGTGCGTGAGCCAGCTCTTTGCGCGTCGGGGCATACAGGTTGTGCAGGAGTTCAATCTGACGCGGGTTGATGAGCGACTTACCATCGAAACCCAGTTGCTTGATGTGTGCGGCTTCGTGCAGGAAACCCGCTTCGTTATTGGCATCGGAATAGACGGTATCGAACGCCTGAATGCCCGCAGAACGCGCAGCCTGCAGAATTGAGCAGCGGGCAAACAGCAGTTCAGTACCCTCCGGCGAGCGTTCAGTGCGCAGGTTACGCACATAATCTTCCGCACCCAGAGCAATACCGATCAGACGCTCGGAAGCATGGGCAATTTCTACCGCGCGGGTAATACCTAATGGTGATTCGATAGCGGCCAACAGACCGGTGCTGCCGGGTTCACGACCACAGGCTTTCTCGATGCGCAGGATTTCGCTTTCGATGTCGATGACATCCTGGGCGGTATCCGTTTTGGGTAAACGCACGATGTCAGCACCACCGCGTACCACGGCTTCAAGGTCGTTGATGCCCCATTCGGAGTCGAGGGCGTTTACGCGCACGATAGTTTCAACGTCGTGATACAGCGGATGCTGCAGCGCGTGATAGACCATGCGGCGCGCGGTGTCTTTCTCACGCAGTGCGACGGAGTCTTCCAGGTCGAACATCAGCGCATCTGCCGGGTAGATGAATGAGTTGCTGACCATCGCGGCGTTAGCGCCTGGTACGAACAACATGCTGCGGCGTGTGCGGGATTTACGTTGTTGTAAAGAATCGGAAATCATTGGCAATCCTCCCATGGCAGTGCCGGAATGCCGCTGGCGCGGGCCAGTAATGCTTCCAGTCGCGCACGTAAAATGCAGTCCAGTGCGCCTTTATCATCAACATTTAATTGCACGCCGCGGACGTTATAGCGGGACAGAACGTCCAGAATGGTGGCCCTGATGGCATCACCGAACTGCTTTTCGACGCTACTGTTAACCTGCAGGTCAATATCCTGCGTATCGAGCGGGGCGATGCGGATCATCACATCACCGGACTCGAGAGTGCCTGCGACGGCTGCCTGGTTTATTTTCATTTTTCACCTGTTGCTAATGCGGGGGTATTTTGGCGGACTGCCGCAGCCGATGAGGTTCGCTCAACCATGCTTTGCAAGTAGTGCAGCGTGGCTTCGGGTACCAGGGATGCGATAGCCGTGAGATCTTTTTTAACCAGCAGCTTGCGCACCCAGGAGGCGGAAATCGGCATCTCCTGGAAACACAGCCGCTCAATTTCCACCAGTTCAATCGGCGGGGCGGGAAGTGTTGGGGTCTCCAGCCAGTAGCGCATATCGTTGTTGTACTGGGAGGTGACGGTGCAATATGGCTCAGTACCGACGAAACGGTGCGTAACACCGAGTGCCGGGGCCAGGTACTGACGGAAAATTTTCAGGTCTATTTCGGTGTAGCAGTGGTTAATAACGCTCTGCTCTTTAATGAAGTAGCACGGGAACGTGGCGCGAGAGATGATGTATTCCGAACCGCGGTGTACGGTTAAACGTGGAATATCTTTTGTCCCTTTGAGGACCAGGTCCAGTCGGTCTTCATACGGGAAACGCGAAGTATCTTCTTTCACCAAAAACAGATGCAGCCAGTCGCACTGTGCGGCGGCTTGTTGGATCAGAAAACGGTGCCCGTTGGTGAAGGGGTTGGCATTCATCACGATACAGCCAATTTTTTTCCCTTCACGGCGCTGTTTTGCCAGTGATTCAGCGTAACGTTTCAGACGCGTGGTGCTGTTTTCCATTAACACCATAATGCCGGGCACGCTGGTCAGCGTCGAAAAGCCGCACTGCTTAAACAGTGACTCATACTCGGTTTTGGTATAGATGAAGAGATGGGTGCAATGCCGCTCGTAGGCAAGGTTGATTAACTCAGTCGCCAGCGTCAGCGCTAAGCCTTCACCGCGTACGGATTCACAGATCGCGACGCATTTAATGATATTGCCAGCGATGCCGCCACAGGCGATGAGGCGGTCATTACGGGTGACGGTGATAAATACTTCGACGGTGGTATCAACGCTCAAATCGTTCTCTTTCAGAAATTGAGCGATAACCGCCATCTTTTTATTTTCTGAGCGTTTAACTTGCGTGAATATATTATTACCGAACATAGTAAATAGAGCCCCGATGGTATATTTGTTACTGGGTTTCTGTTTTTGTTGCTCTGTTTAGCAACTTGATAACGTTTTGTTTGCAATTGAAGGGAATGTTTTTTTATTACGGAGTATTTCTTTTTTTCCCTGTTGCATACATCGTAAGGAGTATTTTGGCGGCAAATTTTGATTTATTTCACAATAAGTTAGATGGTTTTAATGTGTTTTATGGTTTTAAGTTTTTTAATTAATTTAACCCGAAAATAGCGTGTGGTTTTTATTTGTTTAATTGATTTAAGGTGGGGAATCTGTAACGATCCTATTTTAGGCCGTGACTTGTAAATAAAACATTTTTATTACATATACAACGAAAAATAAGTTTCGGTTAACGTCGGTGAGGAAAAAACATGTCAAAAAAGAAAAATAAAACGCGGTTTCCTTTTTTTCGCAGCCTGGCGTTTCCGTTGCGTATTTTTCTACTCATTCTGGTCGTTTCTGTTTTTATCATCGCGGCGTTAGCACAATACTTTACCGCCAGCTTTGAAGATTATCTGACAACGCATGTCCGCGATATGGCAATGAATCAGGCGAAAATTATCGCTTCCAACGACAGCATTATTGCTGCCGTAAAGCACCGTGATTACAAGCGTCTGGCAACGATAGCGGATAAGTTGCAGAGCGGGACTGACTTTGACTATGTGGTTATTGGCGATACCCACTCGATCCGTCTTTATCACCCTAATCCGGATAAAATTGGCTACCCCATGCAGTTCACCAAACTCGGCGCGCTGGAGAAAGGGGAAAGCTACTTTATTACCGGTAAAGGATCTATCGGGATGGCGATGCGCGCCAAAACCCCTATCTTTGATGATGATGGTAAAATCATCGGTGTTGTCTCAATTGGCTACCTGATCAGTAAAATAGACAGCTGGCGCTCGGATTTCTTACTTCCGATGGCTGGGGTGTTCATTCTGTTGTTACTGGTGCTTATGTTACTTTCCTGGTTTTTTGCCGCCCATATTCGGCGTCAGATGTTGGGTATGGAGCCTAAACAAATTGCGCGGGTGGTACGTCAGCAGGAGGCGCTGTTTAGCTCAGTCTACGAAGGCTTAATTGCTGTTGATCCTGACGGGTGCATTACGGCGATAAACCGCAGTGCGAGAAAAATGCTGGGGCTCTCGTCGCCTGGACGTAAGTGGTTGGGTAAGCCGATTGCGGACGTCGTTCAGCCAGCAGACTTTTTTACCCAGCAGATTGCGGAAAAGCGCCAGGATGCGATGGTTAACTTTAATGGGTTGAGTGTTATTGCCAACCGCGAGGCTATCCGCTCAGGCGATGAACTGCTCGGGGCAATCATCAGTTTTCGTAGTAAAGATGAAATTGCTACCCTTAATGCGCAATTAACGCAGATCAAACAGTATGTAGAGAGCCTGAGAACGCTGCGCCATGAGCACCTGAACTGGATGTCGACCATCAATGGCCTGCTGCAAATGAAAGAATATGACAAGGTTCTGGCCATGGTGCAGGGAGAATCCCAGGCGCAGCAGCAACTCATTGATAGTCTGCGCGGCGCTTTCGCCGATCGTCAGGTTGCAGGCCTGCTGTTTGGCAAGGTACAGCGTGCGCGGGAACTGGGTCTCACAATGACCATTGTGCCTGGCAGTCAACTGCATAAACTTCCTGAGGGGTTGGATAGCACAGAGTTTGCAGCAATTGTTGGCAATCTGCTTGGTAATGCTTTTGAAGCCAGTTTGCGTACCCAGCAGGGTAACAAGGTCGTTGAACTCTATCTGAGCGATGAGGGCGATGAGGTGATCATCGAAGTCGCCGATCAAGGTTGTGGCGTACCGGAAGCATTGCGCGAAAAAATATTTGAACAGGGTGTGAGCACTCGTACCGATGAACCAGGCGAACATGGCATCGGTTTGTATCTGATTGCAAGTTATGTGAGGCGCTGTAATGGGGTTATTACGCTCGAAGATAACTCCCCCTGCGGCACCTTATTTTCTTTATTTCTTCCGAAAGTGAAAAAAAACAATGACGGAACCATTAACGCTGTTGATCGTTGAGGATGAAACGCTACTGGCGGAAATGCATGCTGAATATATCCGCCATATACCCGGTTTTAGCCAGATATGGCTGGCGGGTAATCTTGCGCAGGCAAGAATGATGATTGAGCGTTTTAGGCCCGGTTTGATTCTTCTTGATAATTACTTGCCGGATGGCAAGGGCATAACTCTGTTACACGAGCTGACTCAGGCACGTTACCCTGGCGGCGTGGTGTTTACCACGGCAGCCAGTGATATGGATACGGTCTCAGAAGCCGTACGCAGCGGGGCGTTTGATTATCTGGTTAAACCTATAGCCTACGAGCGACTGGGGCAGACGCTTACCCGCTATCAGCAACGCAGAAGAATGCTGGCCGGTAATGACAGTGCCAGCCAAAAACAGATTGATGAAATGTTTAATGCCTATGCGCGCGGTGAGCCGAAAGGGGATTTGCCGACGGGGATCGACGCGCTAACGCTGAATGCTGTACTGAAGTTATTTGCTGATCCGACGGTACATCATACTGCGGAAACGATCGCCCAGGCGCTAACCATCAGCCGTACAACATCCAGACGCTACCTGGAGTACTGTGCCAGCCGCCATTTGATCATTGCAGAGATTATTCACGGGAAGGTAGGTAGACCGCAGCGTATTTACCACGGCGGCTAATACACGTCATCCTTTAAACTGCCTCTTTGTTGGCTGCGTGCAGAAACCCCAGTCACATAGTTATCTATGCTCCTGGGGATCTCTTCACTTGCCGCCGCGATGCAGCATAAATGATTTTGTGTATTAAGGTCAGGTATTAACAGGTATCGTTAACCGCCAATCAGGGCAGACGTTGCCGGTACCATCACTTCAGTGGCGATAATCACAATCAGCAGTCCGACCATTACCGGAACAGAAGTTCGTTTTACGACTTCAAACGGTGAAATCTTCGCCATCCCCGCGACAGCCACAACCACACCGGATACCGGGGAGATTGTGCGTCCGAGGTTTGACGCCTGCAGCATTGGGATCGAAAGGTAGGCAGGGTTGATACCGGAAGAGTGCGCCAGTTTTGGGATCATCTCAACGAAGGCGTAGAAAGGCGCGTTACCGGAGCCCGTGGTCATTGCGGCCAGCATGGTCAGTATCACCAGGACCAGCATCAGAATAATGCTCGCAGAACCAAATGAGGTGGCGATAGAGATCAGACTCTGAATAAAGCCAATGGTGCTCAGACCCTGAGCAAATACACCGGCTGCAACTAACAACATGACGACGTTAGCAAAGGCATCTGCCATTCCGCGGTAGGCGACTTCCAGACCTGAGAAAACCTTCTGGGTGTTGAATCCGCGGATGAACTCCAGCACTGCGGCAATAAGCATGCACAGCACCAGAATCGTGATAATGTGCAGTTGCGGGCCCCATTTACCATCAAAAATCAGTACACCGACGATCGGGGTAAACGGCAGAATGGCGTAAAACGAGGGAGCCGTAGTGGTGATTTCTGCCACATCTAACATTTCGTGAGAGATGTTCTCTTTTTTATCCAGATAGCGCTGCCAGAAGTAATGAGCAATCGCCATACCAATAATGGCAGCAATGGAAATCGGCAACGTGGTTTTAAACGCGAAGTCGATCAGTGGCATTTCCGCTGCTTTTGCAGCCAGCACGACATCCCCGGAAGTTGGAGAAAGAATGATTGCGGCAGGGGAGGCGCAAATGGCCGCCGCAGCACCACGACTGATCCCAACGTTAACCATGACCGGAAAGAGTGTCGCCATCAACAGCACGCCCAGCCCGGTTGCCGAAGAGACTGCCAGTGACATCAGGCAGGCAACAAAATAGGCGGCAATCATTAGCATGTAAGGCGAGTTGATATATTGCAGGGGCCTGGAGGCCAGCTTAACGACCATATCGTTCGCGCCGATATGCGTCATGTAGGCGGCAAAACCACACAGCATCATAATCATCATGCCGAGGTCGCCGCCGCGGCTCATCAGCAAAATTTTAATATATTCAACAATATCTGTCGCGGTGTAGCCGGTACTTTCGGCACTGCCGGGCAGAACTTTATGTCCCATCAGGGCGCTGATAATCAATAAAACCAGGCCCCCGACAAACAATACGCCGGTCGCGGAATAACCTTTAATGATGTAGCGAGCCACACCCACAATAACAACGACTCCAATAAGGAGTTCTATAAATGTCAACATTGTTTCCCCTGTCATATTGACGCCCAGAAAGTAAAAAAACTAAAAAAAGCATAAAGCGGTGTGAGAATGTGCCTAATAAACACCTGCCTCTTGCTGATTAAAATCAATAAAAATACGGATTCAACCGATGGCGCAGGCGTTTTTTCAACATAGCGGATGAAAAGGGAGTACGGCAATCAAAAACTGTGAAACACTCTGGTTTTATGTGTTGTTTTGTTTTGTGATGATGCATTAATGTTAATTAATTGTAATTTATTTGGTGTTTTTGTGTAAAAGAAGCCGGTTAATAGAAATAAGAGAACATGTCACATATAAAAACCACAATAAATATAATGACAACGATCTGAAATTTATATGTGGAGAATATTCTGATTTTTTATTAGCGCATCTTTGTTAAGCTAACATTAAGGTTTTGTTTGCTACAATTAATACTAACTCCCAGGATGGTAATTAAGTCGTGATTGTCGCTAAACGTTATTTTCTCATTTTTTCATTTCTTTTTATTCAGTTAGCCTTTATTCCTCAGGGTTTTGCTGAGGATAAAGGGTGGTTTGATACTTTTAAAGATAATGTCAGTGAAACCTGGCAGCAGCCTGAGCATTATGATCTGTATGTGCCGGCCATTACCTGGCATGCGCGTTTTGCCTACGATAAAGAGAAAACCGATCGCTACAACGAACGTCCCTGGGGGGCAGGATTTGGCCAGTCCCGTTGGGATGATAAAGGTAATTGGCACGGGCTCTATATTATGGCCTTCAAGGATTCCTTTAATAAATGGGAGCCGATTGGCGGCTATGGCTGGGAAAAAACCTGGCGACCGCTGGCCGATGATAATTTCCGGCTGGGGCTGGGCTATACAGCTGGTTTCACCGCGCGCGATAACTGGAACTATATTCCCGTGCCATTGATCCTGCCGTTGGCATCGATAGGCTATGGGCCGGCAACGTTCCAGATGACCTACATTCCGGGTACGTATAACAACGGAAATGTCTACTTTGCCTGGATGCGTTTCCAGTTTTGACAGGCTACCTGTATTGTCAGGTGGATTATTATAAACTTGTTTAAAAACAGATGGATACATTGTTTGTCCGAAAAATAACGCGACATTTATCACTTTTTGACAAAGTTCGACTGGACAAAGTGCATCACAATTGTTGTACTGATACCCGACACAGCATTTGTGTCTATTTTTCATGTAAAGGTAATTTTGATGTCTAAGATTAAAGGTAACGTTAAGTGGTTTAATGAGTCCAAAGGATTCGGTTTCATTACTCCGGAAGATGGCAGCAAAGACGTGTTCGTACACTTCTCTGCAATCCAGACCAATGGTTTTAAAACTCTGGCTGAAGGTCAGCGCGTAGAGTTCGAAATCACTAACGGTGCCAAAGGCCCTTCTGCTGCAAACGTAATCGCTCTGTAAGCATACGACAGCAAGCATTCAAAACCCGCTTAATTGCGGGTTTTTTTTCGCCTAGTGTGCAGGAGAGGCAGAAACCAGCCAGAATGCCAGAGCCGTCATCGCAAATGAACCCAACAGGTTAACCAGCACATTCACCATTGCCCAACCAAAGCGTCCCTCTTGCAGCAAAAACACGACTTCTGCCGAGAAGGTTGAAAACGTCGTCAGCCCTCCGCAGAAACCGGTGGTAATGAGCACTTTCCACATTGGATCAATGTTTGTCATGCGGTTAAACCACGCCAGCCCCATGCCAATAATAAACGCGCCAATCAGATTTGCTGCCAGGGTACCGAATGGGATAGCCTGATGCAGCGGATTGAACCGCATGCTTAACATCCATCTTGCTACGCTTCCTGTACCGCCACCGATAAAAACTGCTAAAAGGAGTTGTAACACTGCATAATCCTGCTATTTGATTGTATATAGCGTGAGTGTAACGCTGAATAATCGTTGTTGGCGAGCTTAACCCATTTTTCTGGAGGGAATATGTTTGTTGCAGCAGGGCAATTTGCCGTGGGCCCCTCGTGGGAAAAAAATGCGGAAACGTGTGTCCAGTTGATGTCTCAGGCCGCAGGAGAAGGCGCATCTCTGTTGGTGCTGCCGGAAGCGCTGTTGGCCCGTGACGATCTCGACCCCGATCTATCGGTGAAGTCAGCCCAGCTACTGGAAGGCGGTTTTCTGACGCGGTTACAGCAAGAGAGTGCGCAAAATGAGATGACGACGATTCTGACGATTCATGTTCCCTCTGTACCTGGCCGGGCGTTGAACATGCTGGTTGCGTTACGGAGAGGTCGGGTTATCGCCCATTACGCAAAATTACATCTCTATGATGCCTTTTCGATTCAGGAGTCGCGGAATGTCGATGCAGGTGAGGCTGTAGCGCCATTGCTGGACGTAGACGGATTAAAGGTAGGGTTAATGACCTGCTATGACCTGCGCTTTCCTGAGCTGGCATTGGCGCTCGCGTTACAGGGGGCTGAAATCCTGGTCTTACCGGCGGCCTGGGTGCGAGGATCGCTCAAAGACCATCATTGGACAACGCTGTTGGCGGCAAGAGCTCTGGATGCAACCTGTTATGTGATTGCTGCGGGGGAGTGTGGTAACAAGAATATCGGTCAAAGCCGGGTTATCGATCCGTTTGGCGTGACGATTGCCGCTGCGGCGGAAACGCCTGCGCTGATAATGACGGAAGTTTCTGCTGAGCGGGTGAGGCAGGTCAGGGCGCAACTTCCTGTGTTACGTAACCGCCGCTTTGCGCCACCGCAATTATTATGACGTTTTTTTAAACAAGGCTTGATTCACCTTGTTACAGATTGCTATTGTGTGCGCGCGTCGAAAGGCCGTTAATATTCTCAGGTTAATATGGCGCTTTATGCAGCCTGGTTTAAGTTAAGAAGGTATCTATGGGTGAGATTAGTATTACCAAACTGCTGGTGGTTGCCGCACTGGTCGTTCTGCTGTTTGGTACCAAGAAGTTACGTACACTGGGTGGAGACCTGGGAACGGCAATTAAAGGCTTCAAGAAAGCGATGAACGATGATAATGCCGATGCTAAGAAAGATGCTGACGGTAGCGTTCAGACTGAGAAGCTTTCCCATAAAGAGTAATGTCAGGAGCACGATGCTCATACTGCATACTCTGCATGAAAAAAAACCGGCAATTGCCGGTTTTTTTATTGCTGAAATGTAAGTGAGTATTACACGATTACTTCACTTCCAGCCCTTTCGCCTGCATGTCCGCATGATAAGAAGAACGAACAAATGGGCCGCAGGCTGCATGGGTAAAGCCCATTGCCATGGCTTCAGCCTTCATCTCATCAAACTCGTCCGGGCTTACATAGCGCTGAACCGGCAGGTGGTGACGGCTTGGCTGTAAATACTGCCCCAGTGTCAGCATGGTCACGCCATGGCTGCGCAGGTCACGCATAACCTCAATGATTTCAGCATTGGTTTCACCCAGACCCACCATCAGACCGGATTTGGTTGGGATCTCAGGGTGCGCTTCCTTGAAACGTTCCAGAAGCTTCAGTGACCAGTTGTAATCAGCCCCAGGGCGTACGTTACGGTAAATACGCGGAACGTTCTCGAGGTTATGGTTAAACACGTCTGGCGGAGTGGCCGTGAGGATATCCAGCGCACGATCCATACGACCACGGAAGTCAGGTACCAGCGTTTCGATTTTAATCGACGGGCTTTTCTCACGGATTGCGGTGATACAATCCGCGAAATGCTGAGCGCCACCATCGCGTAGATCGTCGCGGTCAACGGAGGTAATGACAACATAGCGTAGCGCCATGTCCGCAATCGTCTGGGCCAGTTTTAACGGTTCGTTAGCATCAGGGGCAACCGGGCGACCGTGGGCAACGTCACAGAATGGACAGCGGCGAGTACAGATTGCGCCGAGGATCATAAAGGTCGCGGTCCCGTGGTTGAAACATTCTGCCAGGTTAGGGCAGGACGCTTCTTCGCAGACAGAGTGCAGGCCATTTTTGCGCATCGCTGCTTTGATACCCTGGATGCGAGTGGAGTCCGCTGGCAGTTTTATTTTCATCCATTCCGGCTTACGCAGCAGGGCTTCGCGCTCTGTTGCTACATTTTTTACCGGGATAAGAGCCATCTTATCGGCATCGCGGTATTTAACACCGCGTTCCATCACAATGGGTTTACTCATAGCTTGCGTGTTCCAGTTGCGAATTACGAAGGAAAGCGTTTCAATTCAAGGGAATGTTGCATTTATCAACTATTTTTGAATTAGTGATACGCAGTATATCATTGAAACGGGCCAGAAAGCAGCCTGACAGGCTGGCAAAATGTAAAATAGTTGTTGTTTTGTGCCATTTGCCACAACATATGCTGCGGCAAACGATAACCTGTTTTTCAGTCTGCGATGTACTCGTGGGGGGGATTGCCCAACAGCGCTAAAATGTTAGCCAGCAGACGAGGACGCACGCTCTCGGTCGTGGCTGCGCTATCCCACTGCGATACTTTCGCCATCTCCATTCCGGCGTAACCACAAGGATTGATACGCAGGAAAGGCGACAAATCCATATCTACGTTGAGCGCTAAGCCGTGAAACGAACATCCTCTACGAATACGTAACCCCAAAGAGCAGATTTTCTTCTCCCCGACGTATACGCCAGGCGCATCAGCGCGCGGATGAGCGTCAATACCTATCTCCGCAAGCGTATTCACCACGGTTTGTTCCAGCAGTGTTACCAGTTCACGCACGCCCAGTTTGCGGCGTTTGAGATTCAACAGAACATACATAACCTGCTGGCCGGGTCCGTGGTATGTCACCTGACCGCCCCGATCGCTCTGGATAACGGGAATATCACCGGGCATCAGTACGTGCTCTGCTTTACCGGCCTGACCCTGGGTAAAAACAGGATAATGCTCTACCAGCCAGATTTCATCATGACTATGTTCATCGCGGGTATCGGTGAATTCGTGCATGGCCAGAGAGACTGGCTCGTAGGGTTGAAGACCGAGCTGGCGGACAAGAATTTTATCCTGATACAAAACGGCATCTCCGTAGATACTCACATAGAGTAGAGAATGTTAAAGAGGGGGAAAGTATATCACAGGGGGGAGGGGTTACCCGAGCGGGGATGCAGCGGGTAACCGACAGGCTTTTACAGCACCATACGTACGATATCGATATTACCTAATTCTTCGTACAGTGTTTCAACTTGCTCAATGTGTGTCGCATTAATAGTGATAGAGACCGAGTGGTAATTGCCTTTGCTGCTCGGTTTTACCGTTGGGGAGTAATCACCTGGCGCATGGCGCTGTACCACTTCAACCACCTGATCAACCAGCTCAGGCAACGCCTGCCCCATTACTTTGTAAGTAAATGGAGTAGGGAATTCAAGCAGTTCGTTAAGTTTGGTTTTCATGTCAGCTCCGGCGTTACATCAAAAAATAATAACTCCCACGGCGCGTGGGAGTTATCTGGATACCTAGTATATGGGGACGTAAATCACACTTTCAAGTGTTCGATTTTTAGCCAAACCAGTGATGGAACATTAATTTAATGTAATCAATGATTTTACCAAAGAAGTTGCCTTCCGGGATTTCCTGCAGAACCACCAGCGGACGCTGTTCAATGGTTTTGCCATCAAGCTGGAAGTTGATGGTGCCGACAACCTGGTTTTTCTGCAGCGGTGCATGCAGTTC
This sequence comes from Citrobacter sp. MGH100, assembly GCF_001034465.1. Classification (NCBI taxonomy): domain Bacteria; kingdom Pseudomonadati; phylum Pseudomonadota; class Gammaproteobacteria; order Enterobacterales; family Enterobacteriaceae; genus Citrobacter; species Citrobacter sp. MGH100. The sequence continues at coordinate 2,075,807 of NZ_KQ089800.1, read as the reverse complement.
TGTGGTGTTCAGAACATAGCTGGCTTTCAGATCTTTCATGCGGCCGCGTGGAATAGTCAGGTACACGTCTTTATCGACACCTAATGACGCACGATCGGTATTACCAAACCAGGCCGGTTCTGAAGCAAACTCTTTGCCGACTTTCAACGGGTTCACGGTTTCAAAGAAACGGAAGCCCCAGGTCAGCAGTTTTTTACTTTCAGTTTCGCGGCCTTTATAGGTGCGACCACCCATCACGGCGGAGATCAGACGCATCTGGCCTTCGGTTGCGGATGCAACGAGGTTGTAGCCAGCTTTGTCAGTGTGGCCGGTTTTGATACCGTCAACATTCAGGCTGTTATCCCACAGCAGACCGTTACGGTTGAGCTGGCGGATACCGTTAAAGGTGAACTCTTTTTCTTTATAGATAGAGTATTCGTTGGGCACGTCGCGAATTAGCGCCTGACCAATCAGTGCCATGTCACGGGCCGAGCTGTACTGACCGTCAGCATCGAGACCATGAACGGTCTGGAAGTGGGTGTTTTTCAGGCCCAGCGCATTCACATAGCTGTTCATCAGACCGACGAAAGCATCCTGGCTTCCGGCTGCGAAGTCCGCCATTGCCACGCAAGCATCGTTCCCTGATTGCAGGTTAATACCACGGATCAATTGAGAAACAGGAACCTGCATGCCAGGTTTGAGGAACATCAGCGATGAACCTTTAAACACCGGGTTGCCCGTAGCCCAGGCGTCGTTGCCGACGGTGACCAGATCGGTTTCTTTGAATTTCCCGGCTTTCATCGCCTGGCCGATGACGTAGCTGGTCATCATTTTGGTCAGGCTGGCGGGGTCACGGCGAGAGTCCGCATTTTGTTCTGCGAGAACTTTGCCTGAATTGTAGTCAATCAGGATATACGACTCCGCATCGATCTGCGGAACACCCGGGATCATGGTTTTAATATTCAGGTCATCTGCATGGGCAGCAGAAAGAGAGGCTGCGCAGAGAGCCGCGGTGAGCGCCATGCGCTGCACGAAACGAGCGGAAAAAGTGGTCTTCATGGTCTGAACTACGACGTCCGTGGTGAAATTAAAAAAAGTGCCCTACTATAGCAAATGCATAACTGGCAGGCATCTGACTTTCCGCGTGACTTTGTTAATGTCATTTACAGAAATTGACAATTCAGATGCCTGGTTTACGTTATTACACGCCGGTGATGAAGGACTGTAATTGCGCCTCGGATTGCAGACGCTGCTGCAGTGTGGAGGCTTCAGCCTTGCTGGCGAATGGCCCCATCTGAATACGCCAAACGGCACCGTTTTGCACAACCCGGCCCGGAACGCCAAACTGCTGACTTAAACGCTTTTGATACTGCTGTGCACGCGCCTGCTCGCTTACCGCACCAACCTGAACGACGTAACGACCGTTGGCTGCAGCTGCTGGAGTGGCAACGGCGACGGCTGGTGCTGCTGCGACAGTCGGTGTTGTGGCTGGCGCAGTCACAGGGGCAGCCGGTTGTGGCGCTGGCGTCGGTTCGCTACCTTCAAGCACGCCGGAAGCGAGCGTAGTCGGCGCACCGAGGAATCCACCGCTGTTTACTGGTGCTCCGGTAGGGTCATCGCTTTTCAGCGTGGAATTGCTGATCGGGCGGATATCTCCTTGCGGCTGACCCGCATCCGGTGTAGCAGGCATGCTGCCACCGCCGCTTAAATCAGGGCGAGAGGGCAGGGCATAGGTTTGTTTGGCCACTGTCGTACAGGCCATACCTGGGCCGGACAGAGAACCATCCTGTGCGACAATGATAGGATCGATACGCACTTTCGTGTTGTTAGATGTGTTCAGACGATCGGCTGCTGCTCGCGACAGCGAAACGACGCGATCGTTGCCATATGGGCCACGATCGTTAATGCGTACGACGATCATTCGACCGTTTGCCAGGTTAGTAATTCTGGCATAGCTTGGAATGGGCAGCGTCGGGTGCGCAGCAGTCAGCTGCATCGGGTCGAACGCTTCACCTGATGCGGTCAAATTACTTCCTGGCTCCGCATCGTAAATGGCGGCCAGTCCAGCCTGGCTAAAGCGGGAGGGATCCTGGACTATCTTGTAGCTCTTACCGTCACGCTGATAGTCCTGATTCGCCGTTGGGTTCAGGGGTTCAAAACGCGGATCGGCTCCGCTGATTTCAACAATCGGACCATTACACACCGCAGGTTGCGGCGCGACGGCAGCCTGTTGCTGACCATCATCACCTGAACACGCCGCGAGCATTCCTGCTGCGATGCAGATTCCAATCCACTGCTTACGCATTGCGTACCCCTTACACGCTTTTTGACAACATTTTTCTATGGGTGTGGATCGACATGACAATCCCGAACCCGGCCATCAGCACGATCAGTGCAGAGCCTCCGTAACTGACCAGTGGGAGTGGAACCCCAACTACAGGCAGAATACCGCTCACCATACCAATATTTACGAAGACATAAACGAATAATATCAACATTAAACCACCGGCCATGACGCGACCAAAGGTCGTTTGTGCGTGGGCCGCGATCCACAATCCGCGCATAATCAGCAAAATGTACAGGGCAAGCAGGATTAAAATCCCTACCAGACCCAGCTCTTCCGCCAGTACTGCAAAGATAAAGTCAGTATGACGTTCGGGCAAAAACTCCAACTGCGACTGCGTACCATGCAACCAGCCTTTGCCGCGTAGCCCACCTGAACCAATAGCAATTTTAGACTGAATAATGTGATAGCCCGCGCCCAGCGGATCGGTTTCCGGGTCGAGAAGCATCATCACGCGTTGTCGCTGGTAATCATGCATCAGGAAGAACCACAGTATTGGAATAAATGCGGCCACCAGAACCACAGCAACGCCGATTAAACGCCAGCTCAAGCCGGAGAGGAACAAGACAAACAGGCCGGAAAGCGCAACCAGGATTGAGGTGCCGAGGTCAGGCTGCGCGGCAACCAGCAGCGTGGGCATAAAAATGAGCACCAGAGCTATAGCCGTATTCTTCAGCGAAGGTGGGCAGACATCGCGGTTGATAAAGCGCGCCACCATCAGCGGGACGGCTATCTTGGCGATTTCCGAGGGCTGAAAACGCACGATTCCCAAATCCAGCCAACGTTGTGCGCCTTTGGAAATGGCGCCGAAGGCATCGACAGCAACCAACAGGATGATACAGAAGATATAGAGGTACGGCGCCCAACCTTCATAGACTCTGGGAGGAATTTGCGCCATCACCACCATGATGACCAGCCCCATAGCGATCTGGCCGACCTTACGTTCCATCATGCCAATATCCTGGCCGCTGGCGCTCCAGATGACCAGCGAGCTGTAGACCAGCAGAGCCAGCAAGATAAGCAACATTGTGGGATCGATATGAATTTTGTCCCAGAATGTTTTTTTGTTCGGATTATCCGTCACGATTATTGGTCCTCACCTGCTGCAACCGCCGGGTTTTCAGCAGGCAGATTGGTGTTGTTGTCACCCAACATAATGTGGTCAAGGATCTGGCGCATGAGTGTACCTACAGCCGGACCGGCCCCACCGTTTTCGAGGATCATCGCGACAGCGACCTCGGGTTTGTCATAGGGCGCGAATGCAGTCATCAGTTTGTGGTCACGTAAACGTTCGGCGATCTTATGTGCGTTATAGGTTTCATTGGCTTTCAGGCCAAATACCTGCGCGGTACCGGATTTCGCCGCAATTTTGTAGGGTGCGCCAGCAAAATACTTGTGCGCAGTCCCATTAGGGCGATTCGCTACACCGTACATACCGTCTTTGGCGATTTCCCAGTAGCCAGAATGAATGTCACCGACAGGAGGCTCATGTGGCTGTACCCACGGCACTTGCTTGCCGTTTTCCGCTGTGCTCATCAGCAGATGAGGGACTTTCACCATGCCGTCGTTGATGAGGATCATCAGCGCTTTACTCATCTGGATAGGTGTTGCTGTCCAGTAGCCCTGACCGATACCGACAGGGATTGTATCACCCTGGTACCAGGGCTTTTTAAACCGTTTTTGCTTCCACTCGCGGGTTGGCATGTTACCCGCGCGCTCTTCAGCGAGATCGATGCCCGTATAATGGCCGTAACCAAATTTGCTCATCCACTCAGAAAGACGGTCAATCCCCATATCATAGGCGATTTGATAGAAAAACGTATCAGCGGACTCTTCCAGAGAACGGGTGATGTTCAGATGACCGTGACCCCATTTTTTCCAGTCACGGTAACGTTTCTCTGAACCGGGTAATTGCCACCAGCCCGGATCAAATAGCCCGGTATTGCGGGTAATAACGCCTGCGCTTAACGCAGAGACCGCCACATAAGGTTTAACCGTGGACGCCGGAGGGTAAACGCCTTGAGTGGCGCGGTTAACCAGTGGGGTATTGGGGTCATTGAGTAACCCGGAATAATCTTTGCTGGAGATGCCGTCCACGAACAGGTTCGGGTCATAGCTTGGCATAGAGACCAGTGCCAGGACACCGCCAGTACGCGGGTCTGTGACCACGACGGCGGCACGGCTACCCGCCAGCAGCGTTTCAATGTATTGCTGGAGTTTCAAATCAAGCGTCAGATAGATATCGTGCCCGGCCTGCGGCGCCACTTCTTTAAGCTGGCGAATAACGCGGCCGCGGTTATTGACTTCAACCTCTTCATAACCGGTTTGACCATGAAGTACGTCTTCGTAATAACGTTCAATACCCAGCTTACCGATGTCGTGCGTCGCCGCGTAGTTGGCCAGCTTGCCGTCTTTATCCAGGCGTTCAACGTCTTTATCGTTGATCTTCGATACGTAGCCGATCACGTGGGTCAGTGCAGAGCCGTAGGGGTAATAGCGGCGTTTATAGCCTTTAACTTCGACGCCAGGAAAACGATACTGATTCACGGCAAAGCGTGCGACCTGAACTTCAGTCAGGTTGGTTTTTACCGGAATAGAGGTGAAGCGGTGTGAACGGGCGCGCTCTTTTTTGAAGGCGGCAATGTCATCGTCCGTCAGATCGACGACGTTACGCAGCGCGTCGAGCGTATCCTGAATGTTGTCGACCTTTTCCGGCATCATTTCTATCTGATAAATGGTGCGGTTAAGGGCGAGGGGAATTCCGTTGCGGTCATAAATGATGCCGCGGCTGGGGGCGATAGGCACCAGTTTGATGCGGTTCTCGTTCGAACGGGTCTGATAATCAGTAAAGCGAACGATTTGCAGATTATAAAGATTGGCGATTAGCACGCCAGTGAGCAGCAAAATCCCCAAAAAAGCGACCAGCGCCCGGCGCACAAACAGCGCGGACTCAGCCGTATAGTCGCGAAAAGAATTCTGTAGTTTCATCCGCTGCTTAATCTACTCAAGAATCAATGATCACTCACGGTGATAAGGATGGTTGGTGGTAATGCTCCACGCCCTGTACAAACTCTCTGCGACCAGCACCCGGACAAGAGGGTGGGGAAGGGTTAATGCAGAGAGTGACCAGCTTTGCTCCGCTGCCGCTTTACAGGCGGGGGACAGTCCTTCCGGTCCGCCAATCAACAGACTGACGTCACGACCATCCAGTTTCCAGCGTTCCAGCTCGGTCGCCAGTTGTGGCGTGTCCCAGGGTTTTCCTGGGATATCAAGGGTGACGATGCGGTTTTTGCCTGCGGCGGCCAGCATCTGTTCACCCTCTTTGTCGAGAATGCGCTTAATGTCCGCGTTCTTGCCGCGTTTTCCTGCCGGGATTTCGATCAGCTCAAAGGGCATGTCTTTCGGAAACCGGCGCAGGTACTCCGTAAAGCCGGTTTGCACCCAGTCAGGCATTTTCGTACCCACAGCGACAAGTTGCAGCTTCACGCATTAACTCCAGAGTTTTTCCAGTTCATACAGGCGACGGCTTTCTTCCTGCATCACGTGGACAATCACATCACCAAGATCGACGACGATCCAGTCAGCTACGTTTTCGCCTTCTACGCCAAGCGGCAGCAGACCGGCGGTGCGAGACTCCTGAACAACGTGATCGGCGATAGACATGACATGGCGGCTGGACGTGCCAGTGCAGATAATCATGCAATCGGTGATACTGGATTTGCCCTGAACATCTAAGGCGATGATGTCTTGACCTTTCAGGTCATCAATTTTGTCGATTACAAAATCCTGGAGTGCTTTACCCTGCAAGTGTTCCCCCTGGGTGAAAAAGAGTTAAAAACGTCTGTTAGTATACCTGAACCAGAGGCGATATCGGGACAAATGTCTCCGAAAGCGCTTTTGAGGTGCGCTATCATCCCACCCCACGCAACAGAATGCATCGCCATTTTTGTAAAACAATTTCTGCAAAGCTCTGAAAGGCGGGAAAAGTCAGGTTGCGGAGAATAGCAGCCTGTCATAGGGTGTCAATGGGAGAGAGGCCCTTCGGCAGAAAAAACAGTGCATTCACTCACCCTCGTGCCACACGGCGCGACTATTGAGAACTTTCAGAACTGCAAAGTCGTCACAAAAATCAATGGCACTCCAGCATCCCTGTTCGATGCGAAAGTGCCACATGGCGGCCGCGGGCATGGACAGCAGCCGGGCCACCAGCACGCTCAGCACGCCCTGATGACTTACCACCAACAGATTTTGACTGTCTTTGTAATCAGCAAGCTGAGCAATGAAACGTTCAACACGCTGTGAAAATGCCTGGAATCCTTCACCGTTGGTTGGGGTCGCATTCTGCCAGTCGTTACACCATATGGCATAATTTTCAGCGTCTTCACGCGCAAGATCGCGATGATGGCGCATTTCCCAGTCGCCAAAGAACATCTCATTAAGTTCAGGCATGATACGCACAGGAATCTCGCGATCGCCTAAGATCAACTGCGTTGTATGGTGGGCACGCTCCAGCTCGCTGCACAGAACGTTGTCGAAAGGGACATTGTGTAGCAGTCCACTCAGTGATTGCGCCTGAGCAATCCCCCGTTCCGTTAGCGGTGTTGGGGCATGACCGCTGTATAGCCCAGCGACATTGGCTTCGGTTTCTCCGTGACGTACTAACCAGAGTCTCATTTTTTCCTCTTGGGGCTATTCGCACAAAATATGATGCTTGCCCTGATTGCGCAGAGATTTTTTCAATAAAATACCCCTTTTTAACTGGAGCGGCACGATGTCTTTATTGAAGAGCGCGCACGGCGGTAATACCCGAGAAGCCGCCGCATTGTTGGGCATCCCGCCTGAGCAATTGCTGGATTTTAGCGCGAATATTAACCCGCTGGGTATGCCCGCAACCTTAAAATGCGCGCTTATCGACAATCTGGACAGGGCTGAATGCTACCCGGACGTTGACTACACCCAGTTGCATGCGGCGCTGGCGCAGCATCACCAGATACCTGTTTCGTGGATCCTCGCGGGGAATGGCGAAACAGAATCTATCTTCACCCTGGTTAATGGGCTCAAGCCGCGTCATGCGATGATTGTTGCCCCTGGATTTGCTGAATACCGCCGGGCGCTGGAATGGGGAGAATGTGCGATCCATGAATTTGCGCTGCGCGAGGAGGATGGCTGGCAGCTCACCGCCACGATCCTTGATGTGTTAACGCCAGAGCTGGACTGCCTTTTTCTCTGTACGCCCAACAACCCTACAGGGCTATTGCCCGATGGTCATCTGCTTGCTGCGATAGCAACGCGCTGCGCTGAATTGGGGATTACCTTGATTCTGGATGAAGCCTTTATCGATTTTATTGCCGGGGAGGAGGGTTTTATTCCGCGGCTACAAGAGAATCCGCACATTTGGGTTCTTCGCTCGCTGACCAAGTTCTATGCGATACCGGGGTTGCGACTGGGTTATCTGGTCAATAGCGATGAACAGGCCGTGGCACGGATGCGCAGCCGACAAATGCCGTGGTCAATTAACGCATTTGCCGCGCTGGCGGGAGAGATGATTCTTAGCGATAGCGCCTACCAGCAGGCGACGTGGCAATGGCTGGCACAGGAAGGACAGCGATTTGATCAACAATTGCAAACACTGCCCGGCCTGACAGTCTATCCCGGTCGGGCTAACTATCGGCTGTTACGCTGCGATCGACCGGATATCGATTTGCAAAAATCACTGCTGGAACAACATGTTTTGATCCGCAGTTGTGCCAATTACCCTGGCCTGGACGCGCGTTATTACCGGGTTGCTGTTCGCAGTAAGGACGAAAATGACCGCCTGTTGGCGGCGTTAAACAACACGCTTAGCGGTACAAACCCTGCTGGTTGATATAGTCGAGCACGGCGCGTGGCAGTAAGTCGTCGCACGGCTCGCCTTTTTCCAGGCGTTCGCGGATAAGCGTGGCGGAGATATTGAACCACGGCGTTTCGGCAAGGTAAATCTTACCTGCCGGCAGATTATGCAGATCATCTGCCGTATGGGTCAGATGATTTTCCAGCCACTGCTGGTGCTGTTCCTGTGCCATTTCGAGCGGGTAACCCGGACGTCGACACACGATAAGATGGGTGTTGTCCAGAATCGTGTCGTAGTCATGCCAGGAAGGAAAGGTCAGCAGTGAATCCTGACCAATAATGAATGCCAGCGGTGCATCCGGGCCTTGTTCCACACGCCACTCTTGCAGCGTTTGCGCGGTGTACGAGGCGGTATCGCGTTTTAGCTCGCGTTCATCCAGTGAAAACAAAGGTTTGTCGGCAATGGCCAGCTCAAGCATATGTTTACGCTGGGCGCTGGAGGCTTCCGGTTGCGCACGATGTGGTGGCACGTTATTGGGCATGACAATGACCCGAGAGAGGCCAATCAGATTAGCCAGAATTTCAACGGGTTTCAGATGACCATAATGCACCGGATCAAAGGTGCCGCCGAACAGAGCCTGCAATGATTTCATATCAACCATCAATAAAAACATCTGCCAGTGATTTATGGCAAAGCAACAGGGAAAGTCCCTCAAGCTCTGCCCACACTGACTGACCATAGTCTTGTTTAAGCGTAATTTCCGTACGTGTTAACAGCGTGACCGCCTGACGTAACTGCGTGGGAGTCAGTCGGTTTAACGCTTCTCCCATCATGCCACGGCGATTTTGCCATACCCGATGTTTGTCAAACAATGCCCGTAATGGGGTATGGGCCGACTGCCGTTTCAGGTTCACCAGCAGTAATAATTCCCGCTGCAGAGTACGTAACAAAATAACGGGTTCACTGCCTTCAAGACGGAGCTGTTGCAGAATATGCAGCGCGCGTTTGCTTTTGCCCATCAGCAGCGCGTCCACCCAGTGAAACGGGGTAAAGTGCGCGGCATCGTTAACGGCTTGCTCCACACGAGGCAATGTTAATTTACCGTCAGGCCAAAGTAGCGACAACCGCTCCAGCGCCTGCGCTAACGCTAGCAGATTGCCTTCGTAGCAATAGCATAAGAGTTGGTTGGCGGCGTCATCCAACTGCAGATTATGATGTTTCGCCCTTGCGGCTACCCAACGCGGAAGCTGTGCCTGTTCAGGTGTCTGGCAACTGACCAGTACCGCGTTATTCGCCAGTCCGGTATACCATGCGGCGTTTTCCTGGGCTTTGGTCAGCTTGTTACCACGAACAATAAGCAGCAGATCGTCATGTAGCAGTGTGACGAGCGAGGCAAGTTGTTCGTTAATGGCGGTATTGGGGCCATTTTCTGGCAGCTGCAGGAGTAACGTTTGACGGCTGGCAAACAGGCTCATCGCCTGGCAGAGTGAAAAAATTTCCCCCCAGTCGGTGCTGTTGTCCAGGGTGAAAGCGTGGTGTTCTTCGAACCCTTGCGTTGCGGCAGTCTGGCGGATGGCATCCTGGCTTTCCTGCAATAAGAGGGGATCGTTACCTAAGAGTAAATACGCCGCGCGCAGCCCTTCATTGAGCTGTGCGCGGAGTTGTTCAGGGTACAACTTGAGCATCAGTTACCCAGCGTGGTGGAAACACGCGCCGGAGAGGAGGACGCTGGCGCTGCAGTTTTCACTGCAGGCTCGACGTCATCGCCGGATGACTGAACATCAGCAATATGTACGCTTGGCAGTTTACGAATCAACTGCTCGGCCGCCTTGTCGTACATCTCTTTAACGATCATCTCCTGCTCGTTATCCTTCGCCAGTGCCGCTTGCGGGTTGTCGAAGAATGAACGATAGACTTTAGCGCTGATCGGGTAAATATCATGGCCCGGGATCAGGACTGAAGCACTCACGGACATCACCATCTGGTATTCAGCGGTTTGACCGTTCTGGAACACGGAGGCGGTATCCTGCGAAATGCTGACCGCGCCAAGGCGTAAGGACGGAACGTCTTTGCGCGTTGAGCTGTCTTCCAGCAGTGTAACGCCATTCAAACGCAACTGATTACGCACCGCCCGGCTTAACGGGCCGTTCGGATCACCCGTGACCAGAATCATGGTTTTCATCGTGGGGGGAACCTGCGTAGTACTACGCAGATGCCAGCCACACCCGGCGGTGACCAGCACCGCCAGAGATAACAACAATGTTGTCAGAAATCGCACGCTTCCTCCCGCGCTTAGCCAACGACCAGATTGAGGAGTTTACCCGGTACATAAATCACTTTACGTACGGTAACGCCATCAAGATATTTTGCCACCAGAGGCTCCTGGCCAGCACGTTCACGAACCTGCTCTTCAGTGGCGTTTACCGGAACGGTGATTTTGCCACGTACTTTGCCGTTTACCTGAACCACAACCAGCGTTGAGTCTTCAACCATTGCGGCGTCATCAGCTACCGGCCACGGCGCATTGTCGATATCGCCTTCGCCTTTCAGCGCCTGCCACAGGGTGAAGCAAACGTGTGGGGTGAACGGGTTGAGCATGCGTACAACGGCCAGCAGCGCTTCCTGCATCAGGGCACGGTCCTGCTCGTCTTCCTGCGGTGCTTTCGCCAGCTTGTTCATCAGTTCCATAATCGCCGCAATTGCGGTGTTAAAGGTCTGACGGCGACCGATATCATCAGTCACTTTAGCAATGGTTTTGTGCACGTCGCGACGCAGCGCTTTTTGATCTTCCGTCAGTGCAGCAACGTTCAGCGCCGGAGCATCACCCTGTGAAGTGTGCTCATAAACCAGTTTCCAGACACGCTTCAGGAAGCGGTTTGCCCCTTCTACGCCGGATTCCTGCCATTCCAGTGTCATATCAGCCGGAGAGGCGAACATCATGAACAGACGCACGGTGTCCGCGCCGTAACGTTCAACCATGACCTGCGGGTCGATACCGTTGTTTTTGGACTTGGACATTTTGCTCATGCCGGTATACACCAGTTCATGGCCTTCAGCATCCTTCGCCTTAACGATACGACCTTTTTCGTCGCGCTCAACGATGGCGTCAACCGGAGAAACCCAGTTGCGTTCGCCGTTTGCGCCAACGTAGTAGAACGCATCGGCCAGCACCATTCCCTGACACAGCAGCTGTTTAGCCGGTTCGTCAGAGTTGACCATGCCCGCGTCGCGCATCAGTTTGTGGAAGAAGCGGAAGTAGAGCAGGTGCATGATGGCGTGTTCAATACCGCCAATGTAGATATCAACCGGCAGCCAGTAGTTTGCCGCTTCTGGGTCCAGCATGCCTTCGTTGTACTGCGGGCAGGTGTAGCGCGCGTAGTACCAGGAGGACTCCATAAAGGTATCGAAGGTGTCGGTTTCACGCAGGGCAGGCATACCGTTAACGGTGGTTTTCGCCCACTCCGGATCGGCTTTGATCGGGCTGGTGATACCGTCCATGACGACATCTTCTGGCAGAATTACCGGCAGTTGATCTTCTGGTGTCGGCAGTACGGTACCGTCTTCCAGCGTCACCATCGGAATTGGCGCCCCCCAGTAACGCTGACGGGAAACACCCCAGTCGCGCAGACGGTAGTTAACTTTACGCTCACCGACACCCAGAGCGACCAGCTTGTCGGCAATGGCGTTGAACGCGTCTTCGAAGGCCAGGCCGTCAAACTCACCGGAGTTAAACAGCACGCCTTTTTCGGTCAGTGCCTGCTCGGACAAATCCGGCTCTGCGCCTTCAGAAGTCAGAATTACCGGCTTGATGGACAGGCCATACTTGGTGGCAAATTCGTAGTCGCGCTGATCGTGACCCGGAACGGCCATCACCGCACCGGTGCCGTATTCCATTAGGACGAAGTTTGCCGCCCAAACCGGGATTTCTTCGCCAGTCAGCGGATGAACCGCTTTAAAGCCGGTATCGACGCCTTTTTTCTCCATGGTCGCCATTTCGGCTTCAGCAACCTTGGTGTTACGGCATTCGTCAATGAAGGCAGCCAGTTCCGGGTTATTTGCCGCCGCTTTTTGCGCCAGCGGGTGACCTGCGGCAACGGCCAGGTAGGTCGCACCCATAAAGGTATCCGGACGGGTGGTGTAGACGGTCAGCGTGTTGTCGTAACCGTTCACGTTGAAGGTGATTTCTACACCTTCAGAGCGGCCAATCCAGTTGCGCTGCATGGTTTTAACAGTATCAGGCCAGTGATCCAGGTTATCCAGATCACGCAGCAGTTCGTCAGCGTAAGCGGTGATTTTGATGAACCACTGTGGGATCTCTTTACGCTCAACTTTGGTATCGCAGCGCCAGCAGCAGCCGTCAATAACCTGTTCGTTCGCCAGTACGGTCTGGTCGTTAGGGCACCAGTTCACCGCAGAGGTTTTCTTGTATACCAGACCTTTTTTGTACAGTTCGGTGAAGAACTTCTGTTCCCAGCGGTAATATTCCGGGGTGCAGGTCGCCAGCTCACGGCTCCAGTCGTAACCAAAGCCCAGCATTTTGAGCTGGTTTTTCATGTACGCGATGTTGTCGTACGTCCACGGTGCTGGCGCGGTATTGTTTTTTACCGCCGCACCTTCCGCAGGCAGGCCGAACGCATCCCAGCCAATGGGCTGCAGTACGTTTTTGCCCAGCATGCGCTGGTAGCGGGCGATCACGTCACCGATGGTGTAGTTACGTACGTGGCCCATGTGTAGTCGACCAGAAGGATAGGGAAGCATAGACAGGCAGTAATACTTCTCTTTGCTCTCGTCTTCGGTAACTTCAAATGTGCGCTTCTCATCCCAGTGAAGCTGTACTTTGGATTCTATCTCTTCCGGGCGGTATTGCTCTTGCATGGCAGCCAGTGGTCCTGTTTTCAATACAGCTACAAACGTAGCTCTAGATGTGGTGTTTCAGATCCGCATAGCATAGCCCAAACGCCCGCGTCAAAACAGCCTTTCGCGCATTCAGCGTTGAATTCCCGCAAGGATAATTCTGACACGAATTTACACACTCTGTGGACAGTCTTGCAAAGCGTAGCGTAAATAACGTCTATTATTATAGACAGTTAACGACCCAGGAGGCGAAGCGATGAACAAGGTTGCTCAATATTACCGTGAACTGGTGACGTCACTCAGCGAACGTCTGCGTAACGGCGAACGCGATATCGACGCGTTGGTGGAGCAGGCGCGTCAGCGAGTTATGCAGACCGGGGAGTTAACCCGAACCGAGGTGGAGGAACTCACAAGGGCCGTCAGACGCGATCTGGAAGAGTTTGCACTCAGTTATGAAGAAAGTCTCGATGAGGAGACAGACAGCGTCTTTATGCGGGTTATCAAGGAGAGTATCTGGCAGGAACTGGCCGATATTACCGATAAAACGCAGCTCGAATGGCGCGAAGTGTTCCAGGATCTCAGTCATCATGGGGTTTATCACAGCGGCGAGGTGGTTGGGTTGGGGAATCTGGTCTGCGAGAAGTGTCACTTCCATTTAGCGGTGTACACTCCGGATGTGCTGCCGCTGTGTCCGAAATGTGGTCATGATCAGTTCCAGCGTCGACCGTTTGAGCCGTGATTTTTTGCCGGATGGCATTTGCCATCCGGTAATTCATCAGGCGTAAAACTTCAGCCGTTCCGCCAGCAGATCGACAAATCCCTGGCGATCAACGTCCACCATCACGGTGGCGTTTGGCTTATTGCCGCTCAGGAAGTAGTAGTCCACCACGGTCATGCCCTGCGTGTATTTGCCCTGAGTTTCCACACCAACCCAGCGATCAACGGTGGTAAACAGTTCCGGTTTCAGCAGCCAGGCAATAGTGCAGGGGTCGTGCAGCGGCGCGCCGATGAATCCCCATTTTTCGTCTTTGTGATATTCAAAGAAGAAGTCGAGGAGTTCAGCAACGATCGTTGAAACAGGATTGCCAATAGCGCGGAACCGTTCGGTATCTTCGCGATGTATTTGCGCTTTATGCGTGACGTCCAGACCCGCCATCACCACCGGAATGCCCGACTGGAATACGATTTCAGCGGCTTCAGGATCCACGAAAATGTTGAACTCAGCGGCGGGCGTCCAGTTTCCGAGCCCCATCGCACCACCCATTATCACGATACGGGCGATTTTAGCGTGCAGTTCAGGATGGCTATTCAGTAGCAATGCCACGTTGGTTTGCGGCCCGGTGGAGACAATGGTCACTGGCTCTGGGCTGTCACGCAGGGTTTTCGCCATCAGTTCCACAGCGGTACAGGCCTGTGGCGCAAAGGCGGGTTCCGGGAGCGCCGGGCCATCTAACCCACTCTCGCCGTGGACGTTATCGGCAATAATCAGATCGCGCATCAGCGGTTTCACAGCGCCACCGGCGACGGGAATATCACTACGATTGAGCAGTGTTAGCATGCGTAATACGTTACGCAGCGTTTTGTCGGGCGTCTGGTTCCCGGCTGACGAGGTTACCGCTTTCACATCCAGTTCAGGTGAGGCGAGGGCGAGAACAATTGCGATAGCGTCGTCATGACCTGGATCGCAATCAAACAGGATCGGAAGTGCCATTGTTGCTCCTTGTAAGTGGGACTCTGTGACAAGGTTAACGCTGGGCTGTATCTGTTTCGAGAAGTGAAGAGGTAAATCGTGAGATGGCGCGCACATGGCGATGCGCGCCAGCAAGATTAGTGCAGGATTTTCGCGAGGAAGTCTTTGGCGCGGTCCGATTTCGGATTGGCGAAGAACTCTTCTTTCGGTGAGTCTTCAACAATTTTCCCTTCATCCATGAAGATCACCCGGTTCGCCACTTTACGCGCAAAGCCCATTTCGTGGGTTACCACCATCATGGTCATCCCTTCATTGGCCAGTTCAACCATAACGTCCAGTACTTCGTTGATCATTTCAGGATCAAGCGCCGATGTCGGTTCGTCAAACAGCATGGCGATAGGATCCATACATAGCGCCCGGGCGATAGCGACACGCTGTTGCTGGCCCCCGGATAGCTGGGCCGGGAACTTCTCGGCATGTGCTGACAGACCAACGCGTTCCAGTAACTTTTGCGCTTTGTCGCGGGCCGGCTTTTTATCGCGCTTAAGCACTTTTACCTGCGCCAGAGTCAGGTTCTCAATGATCGACAGATGCGGGAACAGTTCAAAGTGCTGGAACACCATACCAACACGAGAGCGCAGTTTGGCCAGATCGGTTTTTTTATCATTTACCACGGTGCCATCAACGGTGATGACGCCCTGTTGCACTGGCTCCAGGCCGTTTACCGTCTTGATAAGCGTTGATTTACCGGAGCCTGACGGGCCACAGACAACCACCACCTCACCTTTTTTCACTTCCGTGGAGCAGTCGGTCAGCACCTGAAAGTGACCATACCATTTAGAAACATTTTTCAGGGTAATCATTAAACTGTCCTTTTCTTCAAATAGCTGACCAACAACGATGCGCTCAGACTGAATACAAAATAAACGGCGCCAGCAAACAGGATCATTTCAACCTGCGTGCCGTCACGCTCACCAATGGTGGAGGCGGTACGGAAGAAATCTGCCAGACTCAATACATAGACCAGCGAGGTATCCTGGAACAGTACGATGCCCTGGGTAAGCAGCAGCGGCACCATTGCGCGGAATGCCTGTGGCAGAATGATCAGCTTCATCGACTGCCAGTGGGTCATCCCCAGCGCCAACGCGGCGCTGGACTGCCCACGAGAAATACTCTGGATACCGGCACGGATAATTTCGGAATAGTACGCGGCTTCAAACATCGAAAACGCCACCATCGCCGAGATCAGGCGAATATCGGTTTTTGGCGACAGGCCCAGCACGTTTTGCAGGAAGCCGGGCACAATCAGGTAGAACCACAGCAGCACCATTACCAGCGGAATAGAGCGGAATACGTTGACGTAGCCCTTCGCAAACCAGGCAATCGGCGCAAAGCTCGACAGTCGCATGACGGCAAGGATGGTCCCCCAGACGATACCAATGACGACCGCTGTAACGGTGATTTTCAACGTGATGATCAATCCGTCCAGCAGATACGGCAGGGAAGGGACGATAGAACTCCAGTCAAATTCGTACATTATTTGCCTCCCAAATTGCCAGGCAGGCGGATTTTGCGTTCGACGAGATTCATCACCAGCATGATGACGGCGTTAATCAGGACGTAGGCCAGCGTGATGGCGGTAAACGATTCCCATGCGTGGGCGGAGTAATCCAGCAGCTTGCCCGCCTGCGCCGCCATATCCACCAGACCGATGGTGGAGGCGATTGCGGAGTTCTTCACCAGGTTCATCATCTCTGAGGTCATTGGCGGAACAATCACGCGATAAGCGTTTGGCAGCAGGACGTAGCGATAGGCTTGCGGCAGCGTCAGGCCCATCGCCAGCGCGGCGTTTTTCTGCCCGCGAGGCAGGGACTGAATCGCGGCGCGAACCTGCTCACAGACGCGCGCGGCGGTAAACAGCCCCAGACAAAGCATAGATGAGAGGAAGAACTGAATGTTGGGATCCAGTTCTGACTTGAACCACATGCCAATGTTTTCCGGCAGCAGTTCAGGAATGACCAGATACCAGGTAAAGAACTGGACGATGAGTGGAACGTTACGAAACAACTCAACGTACAGCGTGCCGATCCCGGAAAGGAAACGATTTGGTACGGTACGTAAAATGCCGAATAAAGAGCCTATGAGGAAAGCGATAATCCAGGCGGTGATAGATAACGCGACCGTGACCTGGAAACCACTCCAGAGCCAGCCGAGATAGGTGGTGTTGCCGAACGGGGCCTGTTGTAAAAAAATCCCCCAGTTCCAGTCTATAGACATAAATCTACTCCAGAAAAAAAAGGGTAGCAGCGCTACCCTCGAAGATTGTTATTCGGCGTTTTGCGGTTTTCAGGCCTGATGGGGAACGACCATCAGGCTTATAGTCTGTCCGTGCCAAGTAACAATCGAGAGGGCAAGGTGAACTCGCCCCATTTATTTTAGTTAGTTAAGCGCTTTATCATTCGGTGATTTGAACAGAGCCTTCATTTCGTCTGACAGTTCGAAATTCATGTTCAGGTTCTTCGGTGGAATTGGATTTTTAAACCACTTATCAAACCATTTCTCAGCTTCGCCTGAGGTCTGAGCCTGGGCAATGGTGTCATCCATCAGCTTTTTGAACTCAGGGTCATCTTTGCGCAGCATACAGCCGTAGGCTTCCTGAGATTGCGGCTTGCCGACAATCTCCCAGTTATCCGGTTTCTTCGCTTTCGCGCGTTCGCCAGCCAGCAGGGCGTCATCCATCATAAAGGCAACGGCGCGGCCGCTTTCCAGAGTACGGAAAGAGTCACCGTGGTCTTTCGCGCTGATGATGCGCATATCCATTTTTTGTTCTTCGTTCAGCTTGTGCAGCAGGACTTCTGAGGTGGTACCTGAAGTCACGACCACGGCTTTGCCTTTCAGGTCAGCGAAATCTTTGACGTCACCGCCTTTTTTCGCCAGCAGACGGGTGCCGACAACGAAAATAGTGTCAGAGAAGGCTGCTTGTTTCTGGCGCTCAACGTTGTTGGTGGTGGAACCACATTCAAAGTCGAAGGTACCGTTTTGCAGCAGCGGAATACGGTTCTGAGAGGTAATTGGGATCAGTTTCACCTGCAGGTCAGGCTTGTTCAGCTTTTTCTTCACCGCTTCAACAATTGCGTTGGAGTAATCCTGTGAATAGCCGACCACTTTTTGCTGATTATCGTAGTAAGAAAACGGTACCGAGGATTCACGGTGTCCGACGACGATTACGCCATTTTTAGCGATCTTATCCAGCGTACTGCCTGCCGCTGGTGCTGCGTCTTCTGCGTGCGCCAGACCAGCGGACATTCCCATGACCAGCATGGCTGTGGCGAGCTTACGTAATTGCATATCCAACTCCTTTATCGTCTGCGCCGGTGACGCATTGATACCCATTGTGATGTTGTTATTGTTTGCTACTTAAACGTGCAGTCTTGTATATGTTTGTTAACATTTAGTTTGGATGAATGTAAAGAATTTGCTGTGTTATTGTTTATTTTTGCGAAGTGCGCCGCACCATTTGGGGGCAAAAATATCCTGTTGCACTTTTCGGGTGCTACCTTCGCTCAACTTTGGTGCGACCAGGTTGCACATTCAGCCAAAACAGCGTTTGCCTTGTAGAACAAAGCAATAGACGTGCCAGAATGGGATGTGGGAAATGTTTATGGGCCGGATAAGCAAAGCGTTATCCGGCCGGGGAGGGGAGGTTACTTACGACGTTGACGCAGGCTCATGACCACCGCACCAAAGCCAAACAGTGCGGTCAGCAGCCACAGCGGCCAGTTACCGGTACGAGCATAAGGGGTTAAGCCCGTGGTCGGCGTAATGCTGGTGGTCAGAACCTGACGGGTAAACTGCGGGATCATCGCCTGAATTTCACCCTGCGGGCCAATCACCGCGGTAATACCGTTATTGGTGCTACGCAGCAGCGGGCGTGCCAGCTCCAGAGAACGCATCCGCGCCATCTGGAAGTGCTGCCACGGACCAATGGACTTACCGAACCAGGCATCGTTGGAGATAGTCAGCAGGTAGTCAGTATCCGGACGGAAGTTATCCCGAACCTGTTCGCCAAGAATGATTTCGTAGCAGATGGCAGCCGTCAGCTTAAAGCCGTGCGCATGCAGCTGTGGCTGTACATAAGGTCCACGGCTGAACGAAGACATTGGCAGGTCAAAGAACGGCGCTAACGGGCGTAGGATCGATTCCAGCGGGACAAACTCACCAAATGGGACAAGGTGATTTTTGTTATAGCGATTGGTCGAGTCATAACTGTACGGACTGTCTTTACCCAACGTGATGATGGTGTTGTAGGTGTCGTAACGATTCTGTTTGTTCAGGCGAGCATCTACAATCCCGGTAATCAGCGTGCTGTTTTTCGATTTCAGCAGGTCATCCATCATGCTCAGAAAACGCTGCTGGTTAATTTCCAGATCCGGAATAGCAGATTCTGGCCAGATGATGAGCTGTGATTTACCCATCTCGGGCTGGGTGGCGTCGAGATAAATCTTCAGGGTGTTGAGTAACTGACTTTCATCCCATTTGAGCGACTGTGGAATGTCGCCCTGCACCATCGACACTTGCGTGGTTTTTTCCGGCTCCAGCGTATACCACTGGATATAGCGTAGCGGGAAGGGCAGCGCGAAAAGTATCACGGCCACGACCAGCGGACGCCAGTTACGGCTGACTAACGCCAGCACCAGCAGGCCGCTAACCATCATCAGCAGGAAGTTGATTGCCTCTACGCCCATTACCGGTGCAAGCCCTTTTAGCGGGCCATCAATTTGGCTGTAACCAAACTGCAGCCATGGGAAGCCGGTCAGGACCCAGCCGCGCAGGAATTCAGTTATCTGCCAGATAACCGGCGCGGCAATCGCTACCCGAATCCAACTGGTTTTCGGCCACAGACGCGACAGAATGCCAGCAAACAGACCGGTGTAGAGGGAAAGGTAGGCGGCAAGCAGAACCACGAGAAAAACGTTTACCGGCCCCGGCATGCCGCCAAATTGCGCGATGCTGACGTAGACCCAGTTGATGCCTGAACCAAACAGGCCCATTCCCCAGAAATAGCCAATGGCAGCAGACTGGAGAGGACGGCGGTTGAGGGTAAGAGCCTGCAGACCCATCAGCGAAATAATCGCGGCGGGCCAGATGTCATACGGAGAGAACGCCAGCGTCCCGCAGGCACCGAATAATAACGCCAGCAGCAGGCGCATGCGCTGGCGTTCAATTAATGGGGCAAATGCCATGTAGTCTATGATCCAGTTTCGGGTTTATTCGTCCAGTTTGGGCTGGGGTGAGTCGTCCGGAATTCTGACATGAACCTGAATAATACGACGGCTGTCAGCCATCGCCACTTTGAACTGGTAACCATCAATGTCGATGGTCTCACCGCGAGCGGGTAAATGACCAAAGGCCTGCATAACCAGCCCGCCAATGGTATCGACTTCTTCGTCGCTAAAGTGGGTCCCGAAAGCGTCGTTGAAGTCTTCAATCGACGCCAGCGCGCGAATAGTCCAGGTGTGGCGACTGAGCTGACGGAAATCAATATCGTCTTCTTCGTCGTACTCATCTTCAATTTCACCGACAATCAGTTCAAGGATGTCCTCAATGGTCACCAGACCTGAGACACCGCCAAACTCGTCGATGACGATAGCCATATGATAACGCTGGGAGCGGAACTCTTTCAGCATGCGGTCAACCCGCTTGCTTTCAGGTACGACAACCGCCTGGCGTAACACTTTCTCCATGCTGAAGGCTTCGGCATCGCTGCGCATAAACGGCAGCAGATCCTTGGCCATCAGAATCCCTTCAATGTGATCTTTGTCTTCGCTGATCACCGGAAAACGCGAGTGGGCAGACTCGATGATCACATCGAGACATTCGTCCAGGGTCTGGTTGCGTTTCAGGGTAATCATCTGAGAGCGAGGGATCATAATGTCGCGTACGCGTTGGTCCGCAATATCCATCACCCCTTCGAGCATATCGCGCGTATCTTCATCGATAAGGTCGTTTTGCCCGGAATCACGGATCAGCTCCAACAGTTCGTCGCGGTTTTTCGGTTCACCGTGGAAAAGTTGGCTCAGTAACAGGGAAAAAAATCCCTTTTTGCTGTTTAAGGTGTCACTACTGTGTGAATTGTCGTCGCTCATGGCGTCGTATGGGTTCTCATGTTAGTTAACAGGTCGCTCAATGCGCGTAAACTCAGCGCACGGCTTTATGGGAAGCCCGGGCAGATGCCCGACGGCTTATTCCTTCTCGGCAATGTACGGATCCTCATAGCCCAGAGCAAGCATAATCTCTGTTTCGAGGGATTCCATCTCTTCCGCTTCATCGTCTTCGATATGGTCGTAGCCGAGCAAATGCAGGCTACCATGCACCACCATGTGCGCCCAGTGGGCTTCAAGCGGCTTACCTTGTTCCTGCGCTTCTTTCTCAACGACCTGACGGCAGATGATCAAATCACCCAGCAGCGGCATCTCAATGCCTGGCGGGGCTTCAAACGGGAAAGAGAGTACGTTTGTTGATTTATCTTTCCCGCGATAGGTCAGGTTCAGCTCGTGGCTTTCAGCATCGTCGACCAACCGAATCGTGACCTCTGACTCTTCCTGAAACTGCGGGATCACGGCATCCAGCCATCTCTGAAACTGACTTTCTGGTGGTAAGCCGGATTCGTTTTCGCATGCCAGCTGTAAATCGAGAATAACCTGACTCATTTTTGTTCCTGCTCCTGAGCTTCGCGCTTGCGTTCTGCCGCCAGCTCGGCTTTGCGTTTTTGTTCTGCTTCTTCCCAGGCTTCATACGCCGTGACGATACGGGCAACCACCGGATGGCGAACCACGTCTTCGCTATGGAAGAAATTAAAACTAATTTCGTCGACTTCAGCCAGCACTTCAATGGCATGACGCAGACCGGACTTGGTGCTGCGCGGCAGGTCAATCTGGGTGATATCGCCGGTGATAACCGCTTTGGAGTTAAAGCCGATACGAGTCAGGAACATTTTCATCTGTTCGATGGTGGTGTTCTGGCTCTCATCAAGAATGATAAACGCATCGTTTAACGTACGGCCACGCATATAGGCCAGCGGCGCAACTTCAATGACGTTACGTTCAATCAGCTTTTCAACCTTCTCAAAACCGAGCATTTCGAACAGCGCGTCATACAGCGGTCGTAAATAGGGATCGACTTTCTGGCTCAGATCGCCTGGCAGGAAACCCAGTTTTTCACCGGCTTCAACCGCTGGACGGGTTAGCAGAATACGGCGGATCTCCTGACGCTCTAGTGCATCGACCGCAGCGGCAACAGCCAGATACGTTTTACCTGTACCCGCAGGGCCAACACCAAAGGTGATGTCGTGGTCGAGGATATTCGCAATGTACTGTGCCTGATTCGGCGTGCGCGGTTTAATCACTCCGCGCTTGGTTTTGATATTCACCGCTTTGCCAAATTCCGGCACGCTGTCTGCGCTTTGCTCAAGCACACGCGCTTCTTTAATCGCAAGGTGAATTTGTTCTGGCTCGATGTCCTGTGTCTGGCCGCGCATTGGGGCCGTATCGACATACAGGCTGCGTAAAATATCTGCCGCAGCGGTGACACAAATTGGACGACCAGTCAGTTTGAAGTGGTTATCGCGGCGGTTAATTTCGATGCCGAGACGACGCTCCAGTTGTTTTATGTTGTCATCAAATGGCCCGCAAAGGCTCAACAGGCGGGCGTTGTCTGCGGGTTCAAGGATAATTTCGCGAGTGTCTATGTTCAAACTGTTCCTCTTATGCATGTCTCGCCGGACGCTGAACATTTACCGGCATCTAAGGAAATTATTCACGCCATGGGGGAAAGGCGCAAGCATTGCAATAAATATGGGGGTGCCAGGGCAAATTACAAGGCCCGCCGGAGCAGCGAGCCAGGAAGTGTAGGCCCGATAAGCGTGGCGCCATCGGGCATTGTTTGCGTTTTTCAGCAGGATTAAGGCTGATAAGTACCCACGCCCAGATCGTTTTCTTTGCGGGTACGCGCAATGACCGACTCAGGGGATTCTGCGATGCGCAGGCCCATTTCGTCTTCGGTACGCACCACTTTGCCGCGCAGTGAGTTGGTCCAGACATCGGTAATTTCAACATCAACAAACTTACCGACCATATCCGGGGTACCTTCAAAGTTCACCACGCGGTTATTTTCGGTACGCCCTGACAGTTCCATCACGCTTTTCCGTGACGTACCTTCGACCAGAATGCGCTGGGTCGTGCCGACCATACGACGGCTCCAGGCCATGGCTTGCTGGTTAATACGCTCCTGCAGGATGTATAAACGCTGTTTTTTCTCTTCTTCCGGTACGTCGTCAACCATATCGGCGGCAGGGGTGCCAGGACGCGCAGAGAAGATAAAGCTGTAGCTCATGTCGAAATTGACATCAGCGATCAGCTTCATGGTCTGCTCGAAGTCCTGGGTGGTTTCACCCGGGAAGCCGACGATGAAGTCGGAGCTAATCTGGATATCCGGACGTGCTGCGCGCAGTTTACGGATGATTGCTTTGTATTCCAGCGCGGTATGGGTACGACCCATCAGGTTCAGTACACGATCCGAACCACTCTGTACCGGCAGGTGCAGGAAGCTCACCAGCTCTGGCGTATCGCGATAAACTTCAACGATATCATCGGTGAATTCGATCGGATGGCTGGTGGTAAAACGGATACGGTCAATGCCGTCGATCGCTGCGACCAGACGCAGCAGATCGGCGAACGAGCCGGTGGTGCCGTCGTAGTTTTCACCGCGCCAGGCGTTGACGTTTTGCCCCAACAGGTTTACTTCACGCACGCCTTGGGCTGCAAGCTGGGCGATTTCAAACAGAATATCATCCGCCGGACGGCTGACTTCCTCACCGCGGGTGTAGGGAACCACGCAGTAAGTACAATATTTATTGCAGCCTTCCATGATGGACACAAACGCGCTTGGCCCTTCAGCACGCGGTTCTGGCAGGCGGTCGAATTTTTCGATCTCCGGGAAACTGATATCAACTACCGGACTACGGGTGGTGCTTCCACGCACTTTGTTGATCATTTCCGGCAGGCGATGCAGGGTTTGCGGCCCAAAAATAATATCGACGTAATGCGCGCGTTGGCGAATATGATCGCCTTCCTGAGACGCAACACAGCCACCAACACCAATGATGAGCTTGGGATTCTTCTCTTTTAACAGCTTCCAGCGACCTAATTGATGGAAGACTTTTTCCTGAGCCTTCTCGCGGATTGAGCAGGTATTCAGCAGCAGCACATCCGCTTCTTCCGCCACGTCGGTCAGTTGATACCCGTGAGTGGCATCCAGCAGATCGGCCATCTTCGATGAATCGTATTCGTTCATCTGACAGCCCCAGGTTTTAATATGGAGTTTTTTGGTCATCGACTTGCTCTTGCGAAATTGTGGCTGAAATGCAGGGCGCATAGTGTACTGCTTTGGCGCGGTTGTGACCAGTATGACGGATGTCAGCCTCAAGGGGGAAAAAATCCTGTAAACTTACACAATACATGTAACAGGATGATTGACCATGACAAATCAACCAACGGAAATTGCCATTGTCGGCGGGGGGATGGTCGGCGGCGCGCTGGCGCTGGGACTGGCGCAGCACGGATTTACGGTAACGGTTATCGAGCATGCCGTGCCCGCGCCGTTTGTGGCTGACGGACAGCCGGATGTCAGAATTTCGGCTATTAGCTCCGCCTCCGTGTCGTTGCTTAAAGGGCTGGGCGTCTGGGATACGGTGCAGGGGATGCGCAGCCATCCTTATCGTCGGCTGGAGACGTGGGAATGGGAAAATGCCCATGTGGTGTTTGATGCAGCGGAACTTAAGCTGCCGTTGTTGGGTTACATGGTGGAGAACACAGTCCTGCAACAGGCGCTCTGGCAGGCGCTGGAAGCTCATCCTGACGTGACGTTGCGCGTGCCCACCTCGCTGATTTCTTTACATCGACATAATGACCGGCATGAACTTGAGCTGGCAGACGGTGAAAAAATCAATGCGAAGCTGGTGATCGGTGCTGATGGTGCCAACTCTCAGGTACGCAAAATGGCCGGGATTGGCATCCATGCCTGGCAATACGCGCAATCTTGTATGCTGATAACTGTCCAGTGTGAAAACGCACCCGGAGACAGCACCTGGCAGCAGTTTACCCCTGACGGTCCGCGTGCATTTTTACCGTTGTTCGACGACTGGGCCTCGCTGGTGTGGTACGACTCACCAGCTCGCATCCGCCAATTGCAAGCGCTAAATATGCCGCAACTGCAGGCGGAGATCGCTAAACATTTCCCTTCACGACTCGGTAGCGTTACGCCTGTGGCGGCGGGGGCATTCCCGCTTACGCGTCGTCACGCGCTGCAATATGTGCAACCGGGGCTGGCGCTGGTAGGTGATGCCGCGCATACCATTCACCCACTGGCGGGGCAGGGCGTTAATCTGGGTTTTCGTGATGTCGATGCGCTGATTGATGTTCTGGTGAGCGCCCGCAGCTATGGTGAGGCGTGGGCCAGTCAACCGGTGCTCAAGCGTTATCAGAATCGTCGTATGACCGATAACTTCATTATGCAAAGTGGGATGGATTTGTTCTACGCCGGTTTTAGCAACAACCTGCAGCCGCTGCGCATCATGCGTAATCTCGGGCTTATGGCCGCAGAGCGCGCAGGTGTGCTGAAGCGTCAGGCGCTGAAGTATGCGTTAGGGTTGTAGCTCAAGTGGAGCCTGATGGCGCTACGCTTATCAGGCCTACAAGTCATGTAGGCCGGGTAAGTCTTGCCGTTACCCGGCGTTATAAAAGCAAAAAGCTCGCCGAAGCGAGCTTTTTTAATATGGCTGGGGTACGAGGATTCGAACCTCGGAATGCTGGTATCAGAAACCAGAGCCTTACCGCTTGGCGATACCCCAACGGGTGCACCCACAGAGTGGACGACTTTTTGAAATTGGCTGGGGTACGAGGATTCGAACCTCGGAATGCTGGTATCAGAAACCAGAGCCTTACCGCTTGGCGATACCCCAACAATTTTTTGGATTTACCGAACGAGTCGATACGTCCTTAATATGGTGGCTACGACGGGATTCGAACCTGTGACCCCATCATTATGAGTGATGTGCTCTAACCAGCTGAGCTACGTAGCCTGATACTATCATATTCTTCGATGGCTGGGGTACCTGGATTCGAACCAGGGAATGCCGGTATCAAAAACCGGTGCCTTACCGCTTGGCGATACCCCAATGACCGTCGCGGTGAACCGCTATATCGAAGAAAAAATGGCTGGGGTACCTGGATTCGAACCAGGGAATGCCGGTATCAAAAACCGGTGCCTTACCGCTTGGCGATACCCCATCCGTGCAACGCTTACGGGTGAATGGTGCGGGAGGCGAGACTTGAACTCGCACACCTTGCGGCGCCAGAACCTAAATCTGGTGCGTCTACCAATTTCGCCACTCCCGCAAAAAAGATGGTGGCTACGACGGGATTCGAACCTGTGACCCCATCATTATGAGTGATGTGCTCTAACCAGCTGAGCTACGTAGCCATCTTTTTTTCGCGTAACCTTATCGGCGTTGCGGGGCGCATTATGCGTATTGAGCCTTGAAGCGTCAACCCCTTTTTCATTGAAAATAGCTGGAATGTGACTGTTTGGTTAGGTTGCGAACAGCATGACGCAATATTCGGCAATTATTAGTTATTAATTGTTTTTTAGCACAGAAAACAGACATAAAAAAAGAGCCCCAGGGCCCTTTTCTAAGGATTAACTTATTTATAAGCGGACTGGTGTACGCCAACCGCGCGACCAGACGGATCGTTCATGGTTTTAAACGCTTCATCCCATTCGATCGCTTTGGCGGAAGAACAGGCAACAGAAGGGCCGCCCGGAACACATTCCGCAGCGCTGGCAACCGGGAACAGTTCCTCAAAAATCTCACGATACAAATACGCTTCTTTCGACGATGGCGTGTTGTACGGGAAACGGAAGCTGGCGGTTTCCAGTTGTTGGTCGGAAACTTGCTCTGCAGCGACTTCTTTCAGCGTGTCAATCCAGCTGTAACCGACGCCGTCAGAGAACTGCTCTTTCTGCCGCCATGCGACGCTCGCTGGCAGGTAGGATTCAAAACATTCGCGCAGAACATGTTTTTCCATTTTGCCGTTGCCGCACATTTTATCCTGCGGGTTGATGCGCATTGCCACATCAAGGAATTTTTTGTCCAGGAAGGGCACGCGAGCCTCCACGCCCCAGGCTGACATGGCTTTGTTGGCACGCGCACAGTCGAACATGTGCAGCGCCTGCAGTTTACGCACGGTTTCTTCATGCAATTCTTTCGCGTCTGGCGCTTTGTGGAAGTAGAGATAACCGCCAAACACTTCGTCTGACCCTTCGCCCGACAGCACCATTTTAATGCCCATTGCTTTAATCTTGCGCGACATTAAGTACATCGGCGTCGAGGCACGAATGGTTGTAACATCGTAGGTTTCGATGTGATAAATCACGTCGCGGATAGCATCCAGACCTTCCTGCACGGTGAAGTGGATCTCGTGGTGCACGGTACCCAGATGGTTTGCTACTTCTTGTGCGGCTTTCAGATCCGGTGCGCCTTCGAGGCCGACGGCGAAGGAGTGCAACTGCGGCCACCAGGCTTCACTGCGTTCCTGATCTTCAACACGACGCGCGGCGTATTTTTTGGTGATTGCGGAAATGACCGAAGAATCCAGACCGCCGGACAGCAATACACCATAAGGAACATCTGACATCAGGTGGCTTTTCACCGCATCTTCCAGCGCCTGACGCAGCTCGTTTTTATCGGTAACGTTGTCTTTTACCGCATCGTATTCAAACCAGTCGCGCTGGTAGTACTGACGAATTTCGCCGTCTTTACTCCACAGATAGCTACCGGCCGGGAATTCTTTAATCGTACGGCAAACAGGAACCAGTGCTTTCATTTCAGACGCAACATAGAAGTTACCGTGTTCGTCGTAGCCCATATACAGTGGGATGATCCCGATGTGATCGCGGCCAATCAGGTAAGCGTCCTGCTCGCTGTCGTACAGCGCGAAGGCAAACATGCCTTGCAGGTCATCCAGGAACTCTGGGCCTTTTTCCTGATACAGCGCGAGGATAACTTCACAGTCGGAACCTGTCTGGAACTGATAGCGATCGCCGTATTCAGCGCGCAGCGCCTGGTGGTTATAAATTTCACCGTTAACCGCCAGGATATGCGTTTTCTTCACGTTGTACAGCGGCTGAGCACCGGCGTTGACGTCGACGATGGACAGACGTTCGTGTGCCAGAATGGCGTTATCACTGGCGTAAATACCCGACCAGTCCGGGCCGCGATGGCGCATCAGACGAGACAATTCCAGGGCTTTTTTACGCAGTTCAACTGCGTCAGTTTTAATATCGAATACGCCAAAAATAGAACACATAACCTTCTCCGTTAACCTGTTGCGTGATGCTTTTTATGTTTGCTTGATAAAGAAAATGCCGCAAAGCGGGAGAGGGCGCAAGCGAATTGCGGGTCAGAAAATAAAAAATGCAATGGTCATTGTGGATTGGTGAAAAAAGATTATGCAATGAACATTGTTATTGATGAATCAGCAATGAAATGGTGATTTTATTGAATAGATGAGATTCTGTAGGCTGGATAAGGCGTTTAGGTCGCCATCCGGCAATAACGCTGTAGAATTGCCGGATGGCGACGCGGGGGCTCTTATCCGGCCTACGGATTAAATGACGTCAATCTCGGCAACGGAGGGATAGATCCAGCTTGGTCTGAATGGCATGTTGTCAATATCGTCAAGTTTGGATACGCCAGACAGTACCAGGATAGTTTCCAGACCCGCCTGGAAACCTGCCAGAATATCGGTGCGCAGATTGTCGCCAACAATGACCGTTTCTTCTGAGTGCGCCTGCATTTTGTTGAGTGCCGCGCGAATAATCCACGGGCTGGGTTTGCCGACATAAAACGGTTTACGGCCGGAGATCTTCTCAATACCGGCGCAGAGCGCACCACAGGCCGGGTAAAAGCCGCGACCATGGGTATCAGGGTTAGTGGCGATAAAACGTGCGCCGTTAGCCACAAAGTATGCCGCTTTATGCATCATGTCCCAGTTGTACGAACGGGTCTCTCCGACAATGACAAAATCAGGGTTAACGTCGGTAATAGTAAAGCCAGCTTTATACAGCTCATGGATTAACGCACCTTCACCCACCACGTAGGCTTTTTTCCCTTCCTGACGACGGAGAAAATCAGCAGTAGCCATAGCGGAAGTATAAAAGACGCTATCGGGGACATTCACACCCGCGGTGGCGAAGCGGTTTGCCAGATCTTGCCCGGTCTGCGAAGGGTAGTTCGTCAGCAGGACTAACGGTAAACCTTTCTCCAGAATGCCGGTCAGAAAGTCTGCCGCACCTGGTACGGCAACATTGTCGTGCATCAGCACGCCGTCGATATCACAAATTACATTCTTAATGGTCATGGACAATCCGACATTAAAAAAAGAAGGCATTACTATACACAAAATACACTACATCATTCGAGTTGCATCAAGGCGGCAAGTCTGCGAACTCCTGGAGCTTACTGAAATAAGTGACCGGGGTTCGCAGATGCAGCTTGAAGGATGACGTGTATTAGCTTTCCAGCAAACGCTGCAGCAATGTCCCGTTGAGCATTGCGCGTTTCACCAGCGCAAATGCACCAATCGCTGAACGGTGATCCAGCGTGGAACGTACCACCGGCAAATTGTGGCGAAACGCCTTCAGTGCCTGATTATTAATGCAGCTTTCTATTGCCGGAAGCAGGACTTTATCTGCTTCGGTAATCTCACCGGCAATGACGACTTTTTGCGGGTTAAACAGGTTAATCGCAATCGCGATGGTTTTACCCAGGTGTCGACCAACGTGCTCGATAACTTCTGCTGCCAGATTGTCACCTTTGTTGGCTGCCTTACAGATAGCTTTGATACTGCAATCATCCAGCGTGAGCCGACTTGGATAGCCTTGTTTTAGCAAGTTTTGTACGCGGTGTTCGATAGAAGCATTGGCAGCAATGGTTTCCAGACAGCCGAAATTACCGCAGTGACAGCGCTCACCCAGCGGTTCTACCTGAATATGACCAATCTCACCCACGTTGCCATTGCGACCGATAAAAATGCGGCCATTGGAGATAATCCCTGCGCCGGTTCCGCGGTGAACACGCACCAAAATAGAGTCTTCGCAATCCTGACTTGCCCCGAAATAGTGCTCGGCCAGCGCCAGACTGCGAATATCGTGACCGACAAAGCAGGTAACCTTAAAGCGTTTTTCAAGTGCTTCGACCAGCCCCCAGTTTTCAACCTGAATATGGGGCATATAACGAATGACGCCACTTTCGGGGTCAACGAGGCCTGGCAGGATGACAGAAATTGCGATCAACTCGCGGATTTTCCGCTGGCAACTGTCAATAAAGGTGGCAATGGTGTTGAGCAGCGCGTGCTCCAGCGTTTCCTGGGTGCGCTCGGGTAGCGGATAATGCTCTTCGGCAACCACTTTGCTGCTCATATCATAGAGCGTGAGCGTCGTATCGTGACGGCCAAGACGCACGCCAATTGCGTGGAAATTGCGGGTTTCGGTGACGATAGAGATAGCGCGGCGGCCCCCGGTGGAGGCCTGCTGATCGACTTCTTTGATCAGCCCGCGTTCGATCAGTTGACGCGTAATTTTGGTTACGCTGGCGGGGGCAAGCTGGCTTTGCTCGGCAATCTGAATTCGCGAGATTGGCCCATGCTGGTCAATCAGGCGATAAACCGCCGCGCTGTTAAGCTGTTTTACGAGATCAACATTACCTATTTGAGCTTGTCCGCCTGGTGTCATTCTTTCTCTTACTCAGTAACGACCTCGTTGCCATTAACGATGGTCTTGATAATTTTAAAGTCGTGCGTGAACGCAGTCAGGTTGGCTACTTTGCCTGGCGCGATACTGCCGAGTTGTTTGTCGACGCCAATGGCGCGAGCAGGGTAGAGCGTTGCCATGCGCAGGACTTCGTCCAGTGCGATACCGCAATGTTCAACCAGATTGCGTACACCTTCGATCATGGTTAATGATGAACCGCTCAGCGTGCCGTTCTCATCAACACACAGTCCATTGCGGTAGTATATTGTTTTACCAGCGAAAATGAACTGCTCAATGTTTGCCCCCGCCGGCGCGGTCGCGTCGGTGACCAGGCACAGCTTGTCGCCTTTCAGGCGTTTAGCATTGCGTATGTTGGCATAGTCAACATGCATGCCATCGGCGATGATACCGCAATAAATATCTGCCTCATCCAGAATCGCGCCTGCCAGACCTGGTTCGCGACCGGTAATATAAGGCATCGCGTTGAACAGATGTGTTGCAAAGGAAATGCCTGCACGGAAACCGATTTTTGCTTCCTTCAGCGTCGCGTTAGAGTGGCCCGCAGACACCACGATACCGGCATTCACCAGTTGGGTGATCACTTCGACAGGAACCATTTCAGGCGCCAGCGTCACTTTGGTGATGACATCCGCATTATCGCACAGGAAATCGACAAGTGCAGCGTCCGGTTGACGCACAAATCCCGGATTATGCGTACCTTTTTTCACCAGGTTCAGCCACGGACCTTCAAGGTGTAGCCCTAATGCTTGATTTGGATGCTTAGCGAGGTATTCACGCATGACGCGAACGCCCTGCTTCATCAGGTCATCGCTGGTGGTGATTAGCGTTGGCAGATAGTTGGTGCAGCCAGATTTTTCATTGGCTTTTTGCATGATTTCCAGCGTCTCAACGGTAACGGCTTCTGCCGTATCGTTAAACTGTACACCGCCACAGCCGTTTAACTGCACATCAATAAAACCGGGGGAGACAATGGCTCCATTTAGCGAGCGCTGTTCAATCCCTGACGGCAATTCAGACAGTTGGCAAACGCTATCGATCAGGCCATTGGCGACAACAATCGCATGGTCATCAAGAATTTCGTGACCGGTAAAAATCCGGCCCTGGGTTAAAGCATACATTCCGACCCCCGATTTCAAAAAAATGCCGCCCTGCACGTTTTCGACAGGGCGGAGACATCATTACAGACCTTTAATATTTTCCGCTTCTAACTCGTTAAAGTATTTCAGCGTCTTCACTTTCAGTTCCATAGTGGAAGGTTCATCGCAGACCACAACTGCTTTCGGATGAAGCTGCAGACAGCTGATGGTCCACATATGGTTAACGTTGCCTTCAACAGCCGCCTGCAGCGCCTGCGCTTTCTGGTGACCCAGCACCAGGATCATTACTTCTTCAGCATCCAACAGGGTGCCCACGCCTACGGTCAGTGCATATTTAGGCACCTGGCTTACGTCGCCGTCAAAGAAGCGTGAGTTAGCAACACGTGTGTCGTGAGTCAACGTTTTGATACGGGTACGGGAAGCCAAAGAGGAAGCCGGTTCGTTGAACGCGATGTGACCATCGTTACCTACGCCGCCCATAAACAGATGGATTTTACCGTAAGAACGGATTTTCTCTTCATACTGACGGCATTCTGCATCAAT
The DNA here is from genome assembly GCF_001034465.1 of Citrobacter sp. MGH100. NCBI lineage: Bacteria > Pseudomonadati > Pseudomonadota > Gammaproteobacteria > Enterobacterales > Enterobacteriaceae > Citrobacter > Citrobacter sp. MGH100. The sequence goes on along the minus strand of NZ_KQ089800.1, from coordinate 2,043,582 downwards.
ATCCGGCGCGTTACCATTGAGGAGGTTGATGTTTTCTGCTGGAATATCAACATGATCAAAGAAGTTACGGTGCATAAAGCTGTGATAGCTTTCCGGATGTTCCTTCGGCAGGCCAACGTATTCGTCCATGTTGAAAGTGACAACATGTTTGAAGCTCACCTGGCCCGCTTTGTGCATTTCAACTAATGCTTTATAGGCAGTCAGCGGAGTGCCGCCAGTCGGCAGGCCCAGAACGAACGGACGATCTGCCGTTGGTTTGAACGCGTTAATGCGGTTAACGATATGGCGAGCAGCCCATTTGCCGACTTGTTCAGCGGTATTCAGGGGGATCAGTCTCATTCTTCACCTCAAAAGTAAATGTAAGCAGTTGGCGGATTGAGTCTCTGTACAGTATTAAGCGTAACCTGGTTTTGCATCGGTAAGGATCAATCCGTTTCGATTTTTTGAATGATAAAATAAGTTTTCGTAGTTAGCCAGTGTAAGGGAGGGTTAATAACGATATTTGGTGATTGGAATCACAAAAAACACGCTTTTAATTTGCGATACGAATTAATTTTTCACACACTCTGAATGTAGATGAATGGTTAATGTTGTTGTCCCAAAATCTCTTGCTGTTGCAGTTAGGAATGGTCGCACAATAAAAATATGGCTTCAAAGGAGCCTAATCGGGGTCTCGTAGGGGGAATAAAATGAATATTTTAGGTTTTTTCCAGCGGCTGGGTAGGGCGTTACAGCTCCCCATCGCGGTGCTGCCAGTCGCGGCACTGTTGCTGCGATTCGGCCAACCAGATTTACTGAACGTACCCTTCATCGCGCAAGCGGGTGGAGCTATCTTTGATAACCTCGCGTTAATTTTTGCTATCGGTGTGGCTTCCAGCTGGTCTAAAGACAGCGCGGGTGCGGCAGCGCTGGCAGGTGCGGTTGGTTATTTCATATTGACCAAAGCAATGGTTACCATTAACCCGGCGATCAACATGGGCGTGCTGGCGGGTATCATCACCGGTCTGGTCGGCGGTGCTGTGTATAACCGTTGGTCTGGCATCAAACTGCCTGATTTCCTGAGCTTCTTCGGCGGCAAACGTTTTGTACCCATCGCCACTGGCTTCTTCTGTTTGATACTGGCTGCTATCTTCGGCTACGTGTGGCCGCCGGTGCAGAATGCCATCCATGCGGGTGGTGAGTGGATCGTGGGCGCTGGCGCGCTGGGTTCTGGTATTTTTGGCTTCATCAACCGTCTGCTGATCCCAACCGGTCTGCATCAGGTGCTGAACACCATCGCCTGGTTCCAGATTGGCGAATTCACTAACGCTGCAGGTACCGTATTCCACGGTGATATCAACCGCTTCTACGCGGGTGACGGCACTGCGGGTATGTTCATGTCTGGCTTCTTCCCGATCATGATGTTTGGTCTGCCGGGTGCGGCTCTGGCGATGTACTTCGCCGCGCCGAAAGCGCGTCGTCCGATGGTCGGCGGTATGCTGCTGTCCGTTGCTATCACCGCATTCCTGACCGGTGTTACCGAGCCGCTGGAATTCCTGTTTATGTTCCTGGCTCCGTTGCTGTACCTCCTGCACGCCGTTCTGACGGGTATCAGCCTGTTCGTTGCGACGCTGTTGGGGATCCATGCGGGCTTCTCTTTCTCCGCAGGTGCTATCGACTACGTGTTGATGTACAACCTGCCGGCTGCAAGTAAGAACGTCTGGATGCTGGTCGCCATGGGTCTGGTGTTCTTCGTTATCTATTTTGTGTTGTTCAGCGCGGTTATTCGTTTGTTTAACCTGAAAACGCCGGGCCGCGAAGATAAAGAAGACGAGATTGTTACTGACGAAGCAAACAGCAATACCGAAGAAGGTTTAGCTCAACTGGCAACCAACTACATTGCTGCGGTTGGCGGTACGGATAACCTGAAAGCGATTGATGCCTGTATCACCCGTCTGCGTCTGACCGTTGGCGATTCTGCCCGCGTCAATGATGCGATGTGCAAACGCTTAGGCGCATCGGGTGTGGTTAAGCTGAACAAACAAACTATTCAGGTTATCGTGGGCGCGAAAGCTGAATCTATCGGCGACGAAATGAAGAAAGTTGTGGCACGCGGCCCCGTTGCGGCAGCGTCTACTGACAATGCCCCGACAGCGGCTGCCCCGATTGCAAAACCGCAGGCTGTCGCGAATGCGGTCACCATTGAAGCGCTGGTTTCTCCGATTACCGGTGATGTGGTTGCACTGGAGCAGGTGCCTGATGAAGCCTTCGCCAGCAAAGCAGTGGGTGACGGCGTGGCGGTAAAACCAACGGATAAAATCGTGGTTTCTCCGGCAGCGGGTACTATTGTGAAAATCTTCAACACCAACCATGCGTTCTGTCTGGAAACGGAAAAAGGCGCGGAAATCGTGGTCCATATGGGTATCGATACCGTGGCGCTGGAAGGTAAAGGCTTTAAACGTCTGGTTGAAGAAGGTGCGGTTGTTGCAGCAGGTCAACCGATTCTGGAAATGGATCTGGAATACCTGAACGCCAACGCACGTTCCATGATTAGCCCGGTTGTGTGCAGCAACAGCGATGATTTCGGTGCGCTGGTCATTAAAGCCGAAGGTCATGTGGTTGCCGGTCAGACACCGCTGTATGAGATTAAAGGTAAATAACTGCTCCTGAGTAAAGTGAGTTAAGTGCCTTAAGCGGCGGGGGAGATTCCTCCGCCGCTTTTTTTTGCAGCAAATACCCTCATATATCCTGTTGAAACACCTTTTTTGTGCAACTAATAGTTGTCTCCTGACGTCGCTTATAAGATCATGTTCCGTTATACGTTGTTTACGCTTTGAGGAATCCACGATGAGTGAGGCTGAAGCCCGCCCGAGTAACTTTATTCGTCAGATCATCGATGAAGATCTGGCCAGTGGTAAGCACACCACTATCCATACACGTTTTCCGCCGGAGCCAAATGGCTATCTGCACATTGGCCACGCGAAATCCATTTGTCTGAACTTTGGCATTGCGCAAGATTACCAGGGCCAGTGCAACCTGCGTTTTGATGATACGAACCCGGTTAAAGAAGATATCGAGTACGTTGAATCGATTAAAAACGACGTTGAATGGTTAGGTTTCCACTGGACTGGCGACATTCGCTACTCTTCGGATTACTTCGATCAGCTTCACGCCTATGCGGTAGAGCTTATTAATAAAGGCCTGGCGTACGTTGACGAACTGTCAGCGGAAGAAATTCGCGAATACCGTGGCACGTTGACTCAGCCGGGCAAAAACAGCCCGTACCGCGATCGTAGCGTTGAAGAAAACCTCGCGCTGTTTGAAAAAATGCGTACCGGTGGTTTTGAAGAAGGTAAAGCCTGCCTGCGTGCGAAAATCGATATGGCTTCGCCGTTTATCGTGATGCGCGATCCGGTGCTGTACCGTATTAAGTTCGCTGAACACCACCAGACCGGCAATAAGTGGTGCATCTACCCGATGTACGACTTTACCCACTGCATCAGCGATGCGCTGGAAGGCATCACGCATTCACTGTGTACGCTGGAGTTCCAGGATAACCGTCGTCTGTACGACTGGGTGCTGGACAACATCACCATTCCGGTTCATCCGCGTCAGTACGAATTCTCGCGCCTGAATCTGGAATACACCGTGATGTCCAAGCGCAAGCTGAACCTGCTTGTGACCGACAAGCACGTTGAAGGCTGGGACGATCCGCGTATGCCGACGATCTCTGGCCTGCGTCGTCGCGGTTACACCGCTGCCGCGATCCGTGAGTTCTGCAAACGCATTGGCGTGACCAAGCAGGACAACACTATTGAGATCGCTTCTCTGGAATCCTGTATCCGCGAAGATCTGAACGAAAACGCCCCGCGCGCGATGGCGGTTATCGATCCGGTGAAACTGGTTATCGAAAACTACCCGCAGGGCGAAAGCGAACTGGTCACCATGCCTAACCATCCGAGCAAGCCGGAAATGGGCAGCCGTGAAGTGCCGTTCAGCGGTGAAATCTGGATCGACAGGGCCGATTTCCGCGAAGAAGCGAACAAGCAGTACAAGCGTCTGGTGATGGGTAAAGAAGTCCGTCTGCGTAATGCTTACGTGATCAAAGCTGAGCGTGTCGAGAAAGATGCAGAAGGGAAGATCACCACCATTTTCTGCACCTACGATGCTGACACCCTGAGCAAAGATCCGGCCGATGGTCGTAAAGTTAAAGGCGTTATTCACTGGGTGAGCGCGTCCCATGCGCTACCGATTGAAATCCGTCTGTACGACCGTCTGTTTAGCGTGCCAAACCCGGGGGCAGCGGAAGACTTCCTGTCCGTTATTAACCCGGAATCGCTGGTTATTAAGCAGGGTTACGGTGAGCCTTCGCTACAGGCCGCTGTTGCTGGTAAAGCGTTCCAGTTCGAGCGTGAAGGGTATTTCTGCCTCGACAGCCGCTACGCAACAGCTGACAAATTGGTGTTTAACCGCACCGTGGGTCTGCGCGATACATGGGCTAAAGTAGGCGAATAAACCGTCGTTACGCATCATCTTTTCAAACGCCGCACTCTGCGGCGTTTTTTTTCGCCTGAAAATGGTTAGCAGACTCTATTTGCGCAGCGAAATAATTGTTATTCAGGAATGGTTTTTGCCGTTTATATTTTTCTAACAAAAACCTTGTTTTATCAGCCACTCTGGACTGAAACCGATTTTATCTTTATGGAAAACAAGCCTTTTTTCAATTTTTCAACGCTTTTTTAACTCCCAGTGAAAATGTAACAGAAAGCAATGAAATATGTGCGGTTGCTCATGTTCTTACATACTGGTTACAAAAAGAGATTGATAATTCGCGTCGCGAAAAATAGTCTATTCATTGTAGTCAATGAGGTTTTCTCAGCGCTACTTTTTTAATTTTTGCTTTTTCGCTGTCCGCTTTTATCGGCAGCATTTTTATGTCAAAGAGGATTAACATATGCGTACGTTTAGTGGCAAACGTAGTACGCTGGCGCTGGCTATCGCCGGTATCACAGCAATGTCGGGTTTTGTTGTCGCTCCCCAGGTTCACGCCGAAGGTTTTATTGATGACTCTACCTTAACTGGCGGCATCTATTACTGGCAGCGTGAACGTGACCGTAAAGATGTGACCGACCACGACAAATACAAAACCAACCTTTCTCACTCCACCTGGAACGCTAACCTCGACTTCCAGTCCGGTTATGCGGCCGATATGTTTGGTATTGATATCGCAGCATTCACTGCTATTGAAATGAACGAAAGTAGCGAAAGCGGCCATCCAAACGAAATCGCATTCTCTTCAAAAAATAAAGGCTATGACGAAGATTACTCCGGCGATAAGAGCGGGATTAGCCTGTATAAAGCGGCAGCCAAATTCAAATTTGGCCCAACCTGGGCGCGCGCTGGTTATATTCAGCCAACCGGGCAAACTCTGCTGGCACCACACTGGAGCTTTATGCCTGGTACCTATCAGGGTGCTGAAGCCGGTGCCAACTTCGATTATGGCGATGCGGGTGCGCTGAGCTTCTCCTATATGTGGGCCAACGAATATAAAGCACCGTGGCACACCGAAGTCGATAAATTCTATCAGGCCGATAAAAAGACCAAAGTTGATTACCTCCATTCAATCGGCGCAAAGTATGACTTCAAAAATAACCTGCTGTTGGAAGCAGCATTCGGTCAGTCTGAAGGCTACGTCGATCAGTATTTCGCCAAAGCCAGCTACAAATTTGATTTAGGCGGTAACCCGTTTACCACCAGCTACCAGTTCTACGGTGCCCGCGATAAGGTTGATGACCGCACAGTTAACGACATTTATGATGGCACGGCCTGGCTGCAGGCACTGACCTTCGGCTACAAAGTGGCAGAAGTCGTTGATCTGCGACTGGAAGGGACCTGGGTTAAAGCTGACGGGCAGCAGGGCTACTTCCTGCAGCGTATGACCCCGACCTATGCGTCTTCAAACGGTCGTCTGGACGTTTGGTGGGATAACCGCTCTGACTTCAACGCCAACGGTGAAAAGGCCGTGTTCTTCGGCGCGATGTATGACCTGAAAAACTGGAACCTGCCTGGCTGGGCAGTGGGCGCATCATACGTTTACGCGTGGGATGCTAAACCGGCTACCTGGCAGCTCAACCCGGATGCGTACTACGACAAAAATCGTACTATTGAAGAGTCGTCTTACAGCCTGGATGCGGTCTATACCCTGCAGGATGGCCGTGCGAAGGGCACTATGTTTAAACTGCACTTCACCCAGTACGACAACCATTCAGATATTCCGAGCTGGGGCGGTGGTTACGGTAACATCTTCCAGGATGAGCGTGACGTGAAATTCATCGTTATTGCTCCGTTCACCATCTTCTAATGCCGACAGAGGCAGGCCGCAAGCCTGCCGTTTTGTTGAGGAATGTGTTATGAAAAAGCTGATACTCATCGCCGTCATGGCATCAGGGCTGGTTGCCTGCGCGCAATCACCCGCGCCGAAAGAAGATAGCCGTCTTAAGGAAGCCTATAGCGCGTGTATCAATACCGCGCAGGGTTCGCCGGAGAAAATCGAAGCCTGCCAAAGTGTGTTGAATGTGCTGAAGAAAGAAAAACAGCACCAGCAGTTTGCGAATGAAGAAAGCGTGCGCGTACTGGATTACCAGCAGTGTATCCAGGCAACGCGTACGGGTAACGATCAATCCGTTAAGGCCGATTGTGATAAGGTCTGGCAGGAAATTCGCAGTAATAATACGGCGAAATAAAACGTGGTATGAACAAGAACGGGCGGAGAGATTTCTTCGCCCGTTTGCATTTTAGCGTCGTTTCTCAATTGCCCACTTGAGTAATGCCGCACAACGGTAAAATCCGTGGGCAAATTTTCCGTATGGGATGGTCAGAAATAGCGCCATCACGACACCAAGATGAATAGCAAGCAAAATAGCCATCCCTGAGGTATCTCTGCCTGCCAACAACGCTAAGCCCGTCAGACTCGTCAGTAGCAGCAACAGGATAAAACCGCGATCCATCGGTTTTTGCCGTGCGTCGCCATGTAGCGGTGAGCGCTTAAGGTTCAGCCATAACAAACCCGCTGGGCCGACAACCAGGCCAATGCCGCCTAATGTGCCCAGCATGACCGGAACGCTGAGGAACGGATAGGGCGCTTCTATGTCGGCAAAGTAGTGATAGCCCGTTGCCACCACGGTGGCGGCAAAGCAGAGCAGAAAACCGTAGAAGGTGAAGTGATGGAAACGGCGGCGCATCAGGGTGAAGGCATCATCTGCTTCGTTACACCCTTTGCCGTGCCCGCCATCGAGATATTTCAGCGTCAGCGCATTATGAGAGGCTTCAGCAATGTCAGAGGAACGCGGCATCCCCGGAGAAATCTCCCGCCAGAAGCGGATAACGCCCGCCATCAGCAGACCCATCGCCAGAATAAAGACTGAACCAAACATCCATGCCAGCAGGTTATGCGGGAAAATTTGGTAGAAATCTCCGGCCAGCGGGGGATGGAGTAACGTGCCTGTTAAACCTATAGCGAGGAGTAAAAACAGGATCAGACCGAAAACCAGCGACAGCGTCACGGTGACGCCTGCGCGACGATAAAGCGCGCCAAAGGCGGCGGGTTGCGTGTAGTGCTGATAGGTTTCCAGCCTTACTTCTGCCATTGCTTTCGGCACATTGATAGCAAATTCATGGGGCGGTGCGTATTGACACGCGTGCAGGCAGGCGCCGCAGTTATGGCACAAGTTGGCCAGATAGTTGATATCCGCTTTACCGAATTCCAGACGCTGAGTCATCGCCGGGAACACGGCGCAAAAACCCTCGCAATAGCGGCAGGCATTGCAGACTTGCATAACTCGTTCAACTTCCGCTTCCGGCTCGGTAAGCATTTTCGCTTCGATAATTAATTTCTCAAGCGGTTTCATGATGTGCCTCCTCACGTGCTGCCAGAGCGGCTTCTTTTCCGGCAATACGGCCAAAGGTGGTCCCAATCGACATGCCCACGCCTGCGGTGTAGCCCTTGCCCAGCACGTTGCCCGCCATCATCTCCCCGGCGACGAACAGATTGCGACTTGGACGCCCGGCAAAATGCACTGCGGCGTGTTCATTCACCTTTAACCCCAGGTAGGTGAAGGTGATCCCCGGACGTAAGGCATAGCCATAGTAAGGTGGCGTATCCAGTGGTCGCGCCCAATGTGTTTTTGCCGGTGTCAGATTTTGTGTTGCACAGTTATCAAGAGTGGTGTGGTCAAAGTGGCCTGGCAGGCAGGCGCTGTTGTACTGCATGACAGTATGGGTAAAGCGCTCAGTATCCAGTCCTAACTGACGTGCCAGCTCTGCTAACGTAGTGGCCTGTGCGCCAGGAAAAACCGGGGGCATGAAGTGACCGATGGCTTTACTGTCGATAATGGAGTAACCAATTTGCCCGGGCTGGTGGGCGACCAGACGTCCCCAGATGGCATAACGTTTGGGCCAGAAATCCTCGCCTTCATCATAAAATCGTTCTGCATCGCGGTTCACTACGATGCCAAGCGAAACACAGTCCACGCGGGTGCAAATCCCGCCGTCATATAAGGGGGCCCGGGCATCAATCGCCACGCAGTGTGACTGGGAGGGGTCGCCGATGATGTCCGCGCCGGCATCGATCATAAATTTGAGCAGTACGCCCTGATTAAAGCGCGTGCCGCGAATGAGGAAGTTATCCGCAGGCCATTCACCGCGGGCGTTCTCACCCCAGGCTTCTCTCAGCCATTCGCGGTTAGATTCAAACCCGCCAGCGGCAAGCACGCAGGTCTTTGCCGGAATGCGCTCTGCACCAGCCAGCGCCGCCACGAACTCGCCGTTGTGCAGTTCAAGCGCCTGCACCGGTGTGTTATAGCGGATTTGCACGCCTAACTTTTCTGCGCTGCGATAATAGGCATTCACCAGGGCTTTCCCACCGCCCATAAAAAAGGCATTGGTTCGCGCCACGTGCAAAGCGCCAGAAAGTGGAGGTTGAAAGTTAACGCCGTGCTGGCGCATCCAGTCGCGACACTGTGATGAGGTACGGATCACCAGCCGTGCCAGGACCTCGTTGGTATTACCTTCTGTTACACGCCAGAGGTCCTGCCAGAATTCCTCTTCTGGATAGCTCTCCACCAGTACATCCTGTGGCGCATCATGCATACAGCGTAAATTACGCGTGTGTTGGGAGTTTCCTCCGCGCCATTCACGCGGGGCTGCCTCAAGCAACAGTACCGAAGCGCCTTGCTCCCGGGCGGTTAAGGCGGCACATAGTGCAGCATTGCCGCCGCCAATCACCAGAACATCAACCATCGCATACTCCATTACCACTTAACCAATTGTTAAGTTTGTAATTAAAATGTATACGAGTAAGTTGTGTGGACGCTATGACGTGATGCTAAACAGCCCTTTAATTATTGTAAAGGATCGCACCTGGCCAGTGTCCAGATTCCACCAGTTGATGCATCACTTTGGCTAGTACCACACGGGCAGCGAGACCTGCTGGGGTGAGTTCATCGTCAGAAAGGCTGACCAAAAAGTTGGGGCGGCTAAGTATGGGATTATGGATGCCAATCACTCTTAATGTCTCTTTATCGAGATGGGAAATTGCCGCACCGGGCTGAAGTGTTGCACCGATTCCGCTGCGAACGGCGTGCATCAGTAGCGTCAGGCCGTCAATTTCTGTCGCGATCTCAATGTTCAGCGCATGCTCCTGGCTGATAGCATCCAGTCTGCCGCGCAGACCATGTCCTGGGCTTGGCATTATCAATGGAATACGTGCCAATTGGGCTGGAGCAATATTGTCATCGGTAATATCAGCCAGTAGGGCATGAGTACCAATTAAAAATAGCCGTTCTTCGAGAATCGGTCTGGCGCTCCAGCGCAGGATCTTTTCTTTTTGAAATACCACCGCCAGATCAATCTGGCGGGTATTAATCATTCGTTCCAGGTTACCAGAGAGGCTTTCCACCACATGCAGGCGGACATCACTATAGCTTTCCCGCATGGCGTTGATGAAAGGCATCCCAAGAACGGAAGCAGTACTGGGGGCCATGCCGACGCTGACGTGCCCGGAAAGTCTGGCCTCCCGTGCGGCGAGGATCGCATCGTCTGCGTGACGGAGCGCCAGCTGTGCCTGGGCGTAAAATGCCAGTCCAGCGCTGGTGGGCGTCACGCCACGCGAGGTACGTTGCAGCAGACGTATGGCGAGTTCGTTTTCCAGGCGGGTCATTTGCTGGCTGAGCGCCGAAACACCGATACTGAGGTCGAGCGCCGCGCTACCCATGCTGCCGGTTTCTACAATGCGCACAAAATAACGTAGCTGGCGAAGTTCCATTTCGACTCTCCGGAAGGGACAATTGATTTTTACATTAAAGCAACACAAGAGTGGAGGGAAGGGGAAACACGCTGATAACGCGCATAAAAAAAGCCAACCGGATGGTTGGCTTTTCAGAGAGCATTACATTACTTGCCGTCGTGCGCGTGCTCATCTTCGCGGCAATCGCCTTCAGCGCAGTGACCGTACAGATAGAGGCTATGGTTAGTTAAACGAATGCCATGTTTAGCCGCAATCTCACGTTGACGCGCTTCGATGGAGTCATCGCTGAACTCGACCACTTTGCCGCAGTCAAGGCAAATCAGGTGATCGTGATGATGCTGTTGAGTCAGTTCGAAGACGGATTTACCACCTTCAAAATTATGGCGGGTCACGATACCGGCATCATCAAACTGGTTCAGCACGCGATACACGGTCGCCAGACCAATTTCTTCACCCATGTCGATCAGGCGTTTGTATAAGTCTTCCGCACTGACGTGATGGTTATCCGGTTCCTGAAGAACTTCCAGAATCTTTAAACGAGGAAGCGTTACTTTCAGGCCAGCCTTCTTTAATGCGGTATTGTTGTCAGTCATGCGGAATCTGTCCTGTAGCTAAACGGTTCACTTCATTAACAGAAGTGACAGAAATTGCACTTGAGATAATGCGTATCATTATAGAACTGCCATGCCTAAATGAAAACTGCAAGTCTCTGGCAAATATTGTTAATCAAAACGTGGTATCACCAACAAACACACTGTGCAATACCCGATTGGCATCCAGCCATTGTACAGGGTCAGGCGAAAAAGTTACAAATTTGTAGCAATTATTTTGATTGGTTTTATCTATTGATGCGGCGCAGATGAATATCTACGCCGCACGAAATCAGGCATTGATGATTTCGTCGAGGTGCAGCTCTTCAGAGATCTGCTTAACCCATTTTTCTACGCGTTCAGCGGTCAGTTCCGGCTGGCGATCTTCATCGATAGCCAGACCGACAAAGTGGTCGTCATCTGCCAGACCTTTAGACGCTTCAAAATGGTAACCCGCCGTTGGCCAGTGGCCGACGATGGTGGCGCCGCGCGGCTCAATGATGTCACGGATGGTGCCTAACGCATCACAGAAATATTCTGCGTAATCTTCCTGGTCGCCACAGCCGAACAATGCCACCAGTTTACCGTTAAAATCAATGTCTTCGAGAGTAGGGAAGAAGTCGTCCCAGTCGCACTGCGCTTCACCGTAGTACCAGGTTGGGATGCCGAGCAGCAGAATGTCATACCCTTCCAGGTCTTCTTTGCTGCTTTTTGCAATGTCATGTACATCGGCAACGTCTTTACCAAGCTGTTTTTGAATCATTTTTGCGATATTTTCGGTATTACCGGTGTCGCTGCCGAAAAAGATGCCAGTGATTGCCATGAGTAAAATAACCTCTTGAAACTTATTGAAATGGTGGTGGCGCATTGCCCACGGATAAGGGCAATCATAGCAGAACAGTCAGGCATGCGGAAACAGCAAACACGCAGGACTGCACTCTGTGCTACACGATTTATGATTTAGAGCAGAAATTCAGACTAAGCCTGACCGCGCAATGCGGTGAGTTGGTTCATCAGCATCTCTTCGATGAGTTCACTGCGACTCATGTTGCGTGCCTCGGCCAGCTCGTTCAGAGCGTCAACGGCATCGGCGTTCAGTTTCAGTTCGACACGCTTAAGCCCGCGAACTTTGTCGCGTTTAAGCTGATTACGTTTGTTAATACGTAACTGTTCATCACGCGAGAGCGGATTAGTTTTGGGTCGTCCCGGGCGACGCTCCTGCGCGAACAGATCTAATGTCGTACGGTCCGTTTGTTCTTTGGCCATGATCTTGGTGACTTCGGGGAAACAATCAGCCAGGCGTCCGCCCGGATGGATAGCGCGCCATAATACATCAGCAGGGGAGGCGCGCCAACGCCCACGCGCGTAATCACGCGCGGACGCTGAGTTTTTAATCAGTTAACCTGCTCGCTCAGATAACGACGGATGGCGCGCAGCACCGCATCGGGTTTTTCCGCATGTACCCAATGGCCTGCGCCGGCAATAACGTGTGCGCGGGCCTGCGGGAATTGCGCCAGCAGCTGTTCGCGATACGCTTCGGTCACATAAGGTGAATTACCGCCGGGGATAAACAGCGCCGGGTGTTCCCACGCCGGAATGGTCTCCCAACCGACGATATGCGGATATTGATCCCACAATACGGGAACGTTAAAGCGCCACTCGCCGTCAACAAAGGATTTCAGCAGAAACTGGATAACACCTTCCTCTTGCAGGTGCTGGCGCATGACGCTTGCCGCCTGCTGGCGTGAGGACGCTTGTGCATCGGTTACGGCATTGATTGCCGCAAAAATCTCATCGTGGCGGCGAACATGGTAGTCAACGGGAGCAATGTCGATGGCGACAAGACGTTCGATACGTTCCGGAGCCAGCGCAGTCAGCGCCATGACGGCTTTACCGCCCATCGAGTGGCCAATAAAGATCGCTTTTTCGATCTGCCTGGCGTCCAGCGTATCCAGCAGATCTTGCGCCATAGCCGGATAATTCATCTCAGGCGAACGGGGCGAGAGGCCATGGTTTCGCATATCGACCTGGATGATGTCGTGGTCGGCTACTAGATCGCGTGCCAGGATCCCGAGGTTATCCAGACTGCCAAACAGGCCGTGAACCAGGACGATGGGAGAATTATTGTGCAGGTTTTGCGCAGATTGCGCTCGGATATTCAATTTCATGGCAAAGTTCTTTTTTTCACACTCACGGGTTAGGGTATCATGTTGACCATTCTGCCACATGGCTGCAACAACTACGGTTACTCTGAGTTTTGCTGGCCACCAGGCTTGACGCTATCCGCTGTTGGGATCTGCCTTTACACTACGTGTGTTTACCCCGACAACTTGTATTCAGCTAAACACTGCACTGGATTAAGATGAAAACGATTGAAGTTGATGATGAACTCTATAGCTATATTGCCAGCCACACCAAGCATATTGGCGAGAGCGCATCCGACATTTTACGGCGTATGTTGAAATTTTCCGCCGCATCACAGCCTGTCACTCCGATAGTCAAAGAAGTCCGCGCTGTGCAACCTGTCGTGGAAGCCAAGCCGGTTAACCCCGTAAAAGATAAAGTGCGCGCGATGCGTGAACTGCTGCTGTCCGACGAATACGCGGAACAGAAGAAAGCAGTAAATCGCTTTATGCTGGTGCTGTCTACACTCTATTCACTGGATCAAAACGCGTTCGCCGAAGCAACGGAATCGTTGCATGGCCGTACGCGCGTTTATTTTGCAGCTGATGAACAGACGCTGCTGAAAAATGGTAATCAAACCAAACCGAAACACGTGCCAGGCACGCCGTACTGGGTGATCACCAACACTAATACCGGCCGTAAATGCAGCATGGTTGAACACATCATGCAGTCAATGCAATTCCCTGCGGAATTGATTGAAAAGGTTTGCGGAACAATTTAATCCTTGCATTAGAAGGACCAGGCAATGGCAATCCACAATCGTGCAGGTCAACCTGCGCAACAGAGTGATTTGATTAACGTCGCCCAACTGACGGCACAGTACTATGTACTGAAACCAACGGCAGGGAACGCTGAGCACGCTGTTAAGTTCGGTACGTCCGGACATCGCGGCAGTGCAGGTCGTCATAGTTTTAACGAGTCGCATATTCTGGCTATCGCCCAGGCGATTGCTGAAGAACGTGCGAAAAACGGGATTACTGGCCCGTGCTATGTGGGCAAGGATACCCACGCGCTGTCTGAACCGGCTTTTATCTCTGTACTGGAAGTGCTGGCGGCGAACGGCGTTGACGTCATCGTGCAGGAAAATAACGGCTTTACGCCAACCCCTGCTGTATCGAACGCTATCCTGGTCCATAACAAAAAAGGCGGCCCGCTGGCTGACGGCATTGTGATCACGCCGTCCCATAACCCACCAGAAGACGGCGGAATTAAATACAACCCGCCAAACGGTGGCCCGGCAGATACCAACGTCACCAAAGTCGTAGAAGACAGGGCTAATGCACTGTTGGCTGATGGTCTGAAAGGCGTGAAGCGTATTCCGCTGGATGCTGCGCTGGCGTCCGGTCATGTTAAAGAACAAGACCTGGTTCAACCCTTCGTGGAAGGGCTGGCAGATATCGTCGATATGGCGGCAATCCAGAAAGCGGGTCTGACGCTGGGCGTTGATCCACTGGGTGGTTCCGGTATCGAATACTGGAAACGTATCGCTCAGCACTACAACCTGAATCTGACCCTCGTTAACGATCAGGTCGACCAGACTTTCCGCTTTATGCATCTCGATAAAGACGGCGCCATTCGTATGGACTGTTCCTCCGAGTGCGCGATGGCCGGTCTGCTGGCGCTGCGTGACAAATTCGATTTGGCATTTGCCAATGACCCGGACTATGACCGCCACGGTATCGTAACACCGACTGGACTGATGAATCCGAACCACTATCTGGCGGTAGCGATCAACTACCTGTTCCAGCATCGTCCGCAGTGGGGCAAAGACGTTGCCGTCGGTAAGACGCTGGTGTCATCGGCGATGATTGACCGTGTAGTGAATGATTTAGGGCGTAAACTGGTCGAAGTGCCGGTTGGCTTTAAATGGTTTGTTGACGGTCTGTTTGACGGCAGCTTTGGCTTTGGTGGTGAAGAGAGCGCGGGGGCATCTTTCCTGCGTTTCGACGGTACACCGTGGTCAACCGACAAAGATGGCATCATCATGTGCCTGCTGGCAGCGGAAATTACGGCAGTGACAGGCAAGAACCCGCAAGAGCATTACAACGAACTGGCGGCGCGCTTTGGCGCACCGAGCTATAACCGAATTCAGGCTGGGGCCACCTCCGCGCAGAAAGCGGCGTTGTCTAAGCTCTCTCCGGAAATGGTGAGCGCCAGCACGCTGGCGGGCGACCCGATCACTGCGCGTCTGACGGCAGCGCCAGGCAACGGCGCATCGATTGGCGGCCTGAAGGTGATGACCGATAACGGCTGGTTTGCTGCGCGTCCTTCTGGTACCGAAGATGCTTACAAGATCTACTGCGAAAGCTTCCTCGGTGAGGAACACCGCAAGCAGATCGAGAAAGAAGCGGTCGAGATTGTCAGCGAAGTGTTGAAAAACGCATAAATCACCTGCCGGATAAGACGCTAGCGTCGTCATCCGGTATGAATGATGAAAAAGCCGGATAGCGTATCAGCTGATCCGGCTTTTTTATTCAGTGCATATTCACGGCATAAACCGATAACCAATCCCGGTTTCGGTCAGAAAATGACGCGGGCGGGCCGGGTCCAGTTCCAGCTTCTGGCGCAGGTGTCCCATATAAATACGCAGATAGTGACTGTGTTCGACGGCGTTTGGTCCCCAAACCTGATTCAATAACTGACGTTGCGTCAGCACCTTCCCGGCGTTATTCAGCAATACCGCTAACAGGCGAAACTCAATCGGCGTCAAATGAATTTCTTCGTCACCCCGGTGTACGAGGCGGGCGGCGATATCCACTTTAACATTAGAAAAATGCACGACCGGTTCGGGAGACGTCCCGCTGGCGTGGCGACGCAATGCCACACGCAATCGCGCCTGCAGCTCGCCAATACCAAAAGGTTTGCTGAGATAGTCATCGGCTCCGGCATCCAGCGCGGCGATTTTATCGCTTTCCTCACTGCGGGCTGAAAGCACAATCACCGGGATCGCGCTCCATTGACGCAGGTCGCGAATAAAATCAATGCCGTCGCCATCCGGCAGGCCGAGATCGAGAATGATGAGATCGGGTTTTCGCGTGGCGGCTTCCAGCAGACCACGTTGCAGCGTTTCCGCTTCAAATACACGTAGCCCATCGGCCTCCAGCGCGGTGCGTAGAAAGCGGCGAATGGCCTGTTCATCTTCAACAATCAGTACGTTCGTCACATATCCTCATGAAAATCTTCAAGTTCAGGGGGAATTTCCTGGGGCAGTGTAACACGAAAACATGCTCCTCCCTGCGCGCGATTGTGGACAGAAATAGTCCCGCCATGCACGTCTACAATGGCCTGACAAATTGCCAGCCCCAGCCCAACGCCTGGCACCGATGACTCTTTATTTCCCCGGGAGAATTTGTCAAAAACGCGCTGTTCCATACCCGATGGAACACCCGGCCCATTATCCCAGACGTCCAGTTGCAGGTGTTCGCCATCAACGCTGGCATCAATACCGATCTGCGCCTGTGGGCCCGCGTATTTGACGGCATTTTCCAGCAGATTAATCAGCACCCGTTCAAAGAGCGGGCCATCGACGTGAATCAATGTCAACGGTTCTGGTAACGACAGATTTATCGGGGCAGAGAGACCTGGCTCCAGCATCTGCAGGGCGCTGCCGACCACCTCTTCCAGCGTTAACCACTCCTTCTTAAGATTAAAGCCGCCAGACTGTATTCGCGCCATATCCAGCAGGTTATTAACCAGTCGGGTCGTATTCAGGACGTGCTGGCGAATTTCGCTGGCCTGACGCGCATGCGGCGATCCTTCGCTTGCCAGATCCAGCGTTAAGATTTCTGCCTGGCCGAACAACACCGTCAGCGGTGTGCGTAAATCGTGGGAAAGGGCGGCGAGCAGGGCGTTGCGAATACTTTCGCGCTCGCTGGCAAATCGGGCCTGCTCTTCGCTGGCGGTTAGCGTCAGGCGTTCCAGCGCACTGGCGACCAGTAAAGTGAAGGTTTCCAGCAGGCGTTGCTGTTCGGGGATCATCAACTGGCGTAAATTTCCCGGTTCCACGACCAGCAGCCCATGCGTTTTGTCGGCGCTTTTTAACGGTAAAATTTGATACGGCACGCCGGGTAAGGTGTCAGTGCCTGCGCCGGCGGGTTGCCCTTTATCAAAGCTCCATTGGGCAATAGCGTCATCCCAGGGCGTCATGCCCTGTTGATGGGTGAGAGGGGCCAGCTTACCGTTCTCGCCGGGTAGTAAAACCTGGCTGCGGGCCTGAAACGTTGAAGCGATAAACTGTTCGCTGGTGGCGGCGATATCCTGTTGGCTGCGCCCTACAGCCAGTGCTTTCGACATCTCATACAAATGACGCGTACGCTGTTCACGATAACGTGCAACCCGGGCCTGATAACGCACCCCGGCGGTCAGATTGCCGATAACCAGACCTACCGTTAGCATCACGGCAAAGGTAAGCAGGTACTGGACGTCGGAAACGGCAAGCGTGCCGCGTGGCGCAATAAAGAAGAGATCAAAGCTGGCGACGTTGATAAACGTCGCCACCACCGACGGCCAGCGCCCGTAGAACAGGGCGATCACCACCACGCCCAGTAGATAGAGCATCACCAGGTTGGCTGCGTCAAATGCAACCAACCACTGCATGGCAATCAATGTCGTAACAGCACACAATGCAGCAGCGACCACACAACCCTGGATTTGTACCCGCCATTTATCCTTAAAGGTGCGGTTATCTGCGGTTTGCAGCACAGGGCGTGCAGGGGGCTCATCGAGGGCTACAATCATCAGATCGAGATCCGGTGCGCGATGGGCCAGCTTGTCAGCAAAGGAGTCGCTGCGCCACCAGCGACGCGTAGTTGGACGCCCGAGGACAATTTTCCCCAGATTATGCTCACGGGCATAGCGGATCACCGCTTTATCTTCGGCAGGGTCGGAGAGAGTGGCCGTTTCAGCCCCCAGTTCCTGTGCCAGTCGCAGCGCGCTTAAGATTGCCCGCCGCCGTTTTTCGGGTAGCCGGTGTAGCGCAGGTGTTTCAACATATACCGCATGCCAGACGCTACCCAGACGCGCCGCCAGGCGTGCAGCCGCTCGCACCAGTTTCTCGCTGCCGGTGTTGTGTCCAATACACAGTAAAATGGCATCGCGGGTATGCCAGACTTTTTCTTCTCCCGGACGCCCCCGCCAGGCACGCATCTGATCGTCCACCCGATCGGCGGTGCGTCGCAGAGCCAGTTCGCGCAGCGCTATCAAATTACCTTTGCGGAAGAAATGCTCGATTGCACGCTCTGCCTGACCGGCAATATAGACCTTGCCTTCGTTCAGGCGCTGACGCAAATCGTCGGGAGGGAGATCGACCAGTACCACGTCGTCAGCGGCATCGAAAAACGGGTCAGGAACGGTTTCGCGTACCTGAATACCGGTGACGCCGCTGACCACATCATTCAGGCTTTCCAGGTGCTGAACGTTAACGGTGGTAAAAACATCAATCCCGGCTTCCAGCAGTTCTTCAATATCCTGCCAGCGGCGGGGGTGGCGTGAGCCTGGCGCATTGCTGTGCGCCAGTTCGTCCATCAAAATCAGCGCCGGGCGGCGGGCGAGGGCGGCATCAAGATCGAACTCGCTGATATGCCGCCCACGGTGTGCCTGACGTTTCAACGGCAGCACGGTGAGACCGTCAAGCAGTGCGGCGGTCTCCTTGCGCCCGTGGGTTTCCACCACGCCAATCAGCACATCCAACCCCTGCGACCGCAGTCGCTGGGCCTCCGCCAGCATGGCCCAGGTTTTCCCCACGCCCGCACAGGCGCCGAAGAAAATTTTCAGTTTTCCCCGGTGCGGCGCGGTGGTCTGCTCCAGCAGGCGATCGGGGTTAGGACGTAGGGGTTCGCTATGCATGTCCTTTTTCTCAGTGCTTATCCAGCGCTAAATTAAGTTCTACCAGGTTAACTACCGGCTGGCCGATAAAACTGACCAGTGGCTTTTGCGTGTATTGTGCAACCAGGCGCGTGACCTCTTCAACGCTGAGGTTGCGAGCCTGCGCCACGCGGGGGATTTGCCAGGCCACCGCAGCTGGCGTCAGGTTGTTATCCAGCCCGCTGGCGGAAGCTGTTACCAGCTCTACCGGAACGGCAGGATTTGCCTGCGGGTTGGCGGCACGCAGCGCGGTAATCCGGCTTTGCAGCTGTTTATCCAGTTCCGGGTTGCTGGCTGCCAGATTACTGCCGCCTGAAGCCATTGGATTATAGGGCATTTCCGCTGTGGCTGAGGGGCGTCCATGAAAATAACCCGCGGCGGTAAAATTTTGCCCGATCAGTGCAGAACCGCGAATTATCTGACCCTCACGCAGAAGCGAACCGTTAGCCTGGTGGGGGAACCACCACTGCCCCAGCGCGGTGGTCAGCAGCGGATAAACACCGCCGGTGATAAGCATCAGGAAAAGCAATGTTGATAATGCAGGACGTAATCCACTCATCTGAAACCTCACACCAGACCCAGCAGGGTCAGCAGTAAATCAATTACTTTGATACCGATAAACGGCACAACCAGACCACCCAGACCATAGATCCACAAATTGCGGCGCAGCATCGCGGAAGCGGATAACGGCTTATAGCTCACGCCTTTCAGCGCCAGTGGGATCAGGAAGACGATGACTAGCGCATTGAAGATGACGGCGCTGAGGATCGCCGAATCCGGCGAATGCAGTCGCATGACGTTCAGTGCGTTAAGCTGCGGGTAAGTTGCGGCGAACGCAGCCGGGATGATGGCGAAATATTTCGCAACGTCGTTGGCGATACTAAAGGTGGTCAGCGACCCACGCGTCATCAGCATCTGTTTACCAATGTGCACCACTTCAATCAGTTTGGTGGGGTTGGAGTCGAGATCCACCATATTGCCCGCTTCTTTCGCTGCCTGGGTTCCGGAGTTCATGGCAACGGCAACATCGGCCTGCGCAAGGGCTGGAGCGTCGTTAGTTCCGTCTCCGGTCATCGCCACCAGACGACCTTCTGCCTGATACTGACGAATTAGCGCCAGCTTGGCTTCCGGTGTGGCTTCGGCTAAGAAGTCATCCACACCGGCCTCTGCGGCGATTGCAGCAGCAGTCAGGCGGTTATCGCCGGTGATCATCACTGTTTTGATGCCCATTTTGCGCAGTTGGGCAAACCGTTCTTTAATCCCACCTTTTACGATATCTTTCAGGGCAATCACACCCAGTACGTGGGAGCCTTCGGCCACCACCAGCGGCGTTGCGCCAAGGCGAGCAACGTTTTCGACCTTCTGCTCCACATCGGCAGGGAAGTGGCCGCCGTTAGCTTCGACGTGACGACGAATGGCATCAACCGAGCCTTTGCGGATCATCCGGTTGTCGATGTTGATACCGCTCATCCGACTCTGCGCGGTAAACGGCACAAAGGTGGCATGGAGCGACTGTACGTCACGAATACGCAGGTTAAAGCGCTGTTTAGCCAGGACAACGATGCTGCGACCTTCCGGTGTTTCATCGGCCAGTGATGAAAGCTGCGCGGCATCGGCCAGCGTTTTTTCGTCCACGCCGTGGGCGGGCAGAAAATCAGAAGCCTGACGGTTACCCAGCGTGATGGTGCCGGTTTTATCCAGCAGCAGTACGTCCACATCACCAGCCGCTTCTACTGCACGTCCGCTGGTGGCAATGACGTTCGCACCCAACATGCGACTCATCCCGGCGACGCCAATCGCGGAGAGCAGACCACCGATCGTGGTGGGGATCAGACAGACCAACAGGGCAACCAGCACCGTGATGCTGACTGCACTGCCGTCCCAGGCAGAGAACGGCCACAACGTGGCGGTTGCCAGCAGAAAGACGATAGTCAGGGCAATCAGCAGGATCGTCAGCGCGATTTCATTGGGCGTTTTACGCCGCTGTGCGCCTTCGACCATAGCAATCATTCGGTCGAGGAATGTTTCTCCGGGGTTGACGCTACACGCGATCACCAGCCAGTCCGAGAGAATGCGTGTCCCGCCAGTGACGGAGGCAAAATCGCCGCCGGATTCACGGATTACAGGCGCGGATTCACCGGTAATGGCGCTTTCATCTACCGACGCGCCGCCTTCGATAACTTCGCCGTCACACGGGATAATATCGCCAGCTTCCACCAGCACGATATCCCCTTTACGTAACTCTTCGGCTGGCACGTGATCCATTTGCGCACCATATTTCGGTTCACGAAGTTTGCGGGCAAAGGCGGTTTTTTTAACCCCTTTCAGGCTGTTGGCCTGCGCTTTACTACGCCCTTCAGCCAGCGCTTCCGCAAAGTTAGCGAACAGAACAGTCACCCACAGCCAGAGGCTTATCGCGCCGGTAAACAGTGGATTACCTGATATATGGCCTGTCGCCATCGCCACCGTTAACAGGGTGGTCAGCAGGCTGCCCAGCCAGACGATAAACATCACCGGGTTACGCCACTGAGTATGTGGACTTAATTTTTTCACGGCGTCCATCAGCGCTTGTGCGACCAGAGAAGGTTCGAACAGCGCCAGTTGCTTGCGACTCATAGTCATGTGCTCCGCATCACTCAACGTAAAGAGAGGTATTCTGCTACCGGGCCAAGCGCCAGCGCAGGAACAAAGGTGAGGGCGCCAACCAGCAACACGGTACCGATCAACAACCCAACAAACAGCGCACCGTGGGTAGGTAGCGTGCCGGGACTTGCTGGCTGGCTCTTTTTACCAACAAGTGAACCGGCAATCGCCATCACCGGGATAATGACGCCGAAGCGGCCGAAGAACATGCATAAGGCCAGCAGGCAGTTCCAGAACGGGCTGTTGGCGCTTAACCCGGCGAAGGCGCTACCGTTGTTGTTCGAGGCGGACGACACGGCATACAGCACTTCGCTAAAACCATGCGGCCCGGGATTGAGCATGGCGCTACGCCCGGCATCGCTCATCATGGCTATCGCTGTCCCAAGCAGAACCAGCGCAGGGGTAACCAGAATCGCCAGCGCGGTCATTTTCATTTCACGGACATCGATTTTTTTACCCAGATACTCTGGTGTGCGGCCAATCATTAACCCGGCGATAAATACCGCCAGCAGCACGAACAGCAGCATGCCGTACAGCCCAGACCCCACGCCGCCGAAGACCACTTCGCCAATCTGCATCAACCACATCGGTACCATGCCGCCCAGCGCAGTGAAGGAGTCGTGCATAGCAATGACTGCGCCACAGGATGCGGCTGTCGTGACGACTGCAAACAGACTACTGACCAGCACGCCAAAGCGGCTCTCTTTACCTTCCATGTTGATATTGCTGTCTGCGCCAAACGCCATCAGATGCGGGTTACCCTGCACTTCGGCCCACATTACAACCGCTACGCAAACAACAAAAATAAGCGACATAGCCCACAGCAGGGTGCGTCCCTGTCGGCGATCGCCCACGACGTCGCCGAAGGCGAAACACAGCGCCGTGGGAATTAAGAAGATTGCCAGCATCTGGACCAGGTTGGTCAGTGCGGTTGGGTTTTCAAACGGATGTGAGGAATTGGCATTAAAAAAGCCGCCGCCGTTGGTACCGAGCATCTTAATGGCCTCTTGTGAGGCGACAGGTCCCATCGGTAGCAGTTGTTTTGTCCCTTCGAGCGTGGTGATCGCCTGATAAGGCAGCAGGTTTTGCAGCGCACCTTGTTGGATGAAAAACAGCGCGATGAGCAGAGAAATCGGCAGCAATATCCACAGCGTAATGCGGACCAGATCCACCCAGGCGTTGCCCAGCGTGTTCATACTCTGGCGCGTAAAGGCGCGAGCCAGGGCAAAGATCACCGCAATACCGGTCGCCGCAGACAGGAAATTCTGCACGGTCAGGCCGGCCATCTGGCTGAAGTAGCTTAAAGTGGTTTCACCCGCATAGGACTGCCAGTTGGTGTTGGTCACAAAACTAACAGCGGTATTGAGCGCGAGATCCCACGATAGCCCCGGTAACTGTTGTGGATTCAGCGGCAGCAGGTTTTGCGCCATTAACATCGCAAACAGTATCAGCAGGCCGAGGATATTAAGTGCGAGGATCGCCAGCAAATAGTGCAGCCAGGTCATTTCCTGCTGCGAAATACCCAGCCCACGCCACAGCACACGCTCAACGCCGGCAAGGCCGGGTAAGGATGTGTTGTTGATAAGACGCGCCAGCCCAAAGCCCAGCGGCCTGGCGAGAACAAACAGCACCAGCAGGAAACTGGCGATGAGTAAAAATCCTTGCGCTGCCATCAGAACGCCTCCGCATTAATCAAGGCATACACCAGATAACCCAGTAACAAAAAGACCAGCACAATGCCGGTTATCACGCCTGCACTCACAGTGCACCTCCAGTGGCATAAATGTGATAACCAGAGCGTAGGTTTTTGGTTGCAAAGATTTCGCAAAAATCTGCGGGCGGGGTGTAAAAAAAGTATAAAAATGGCAAAGACCATTATTTAACTAATGATTAGTATTAATTTAACCTTTATGTAACTTAATTACGAATTTACGTTAAACGAAGCATCAATAGATAAAAATAAGTGGTCGGATGAGTAGCAAGATTACACACAAGGCGGTATTATTTTCATCAGTTAACCAAGTTTATTTTTCCGGTGCTATTCACCGAGCAGATATATGGGAGAGGATTATGGACTTTTATAAAGAATATCCAGCACACATTGTTTTCTTGCGCCGTACCTTTGCCGTACTGGCTGGTGTTCTGGCGCTGCCGGTCATGCTGTTCTGGAAAGACCGTGCCCGTTTTTACAGCTACCTGCATCGCGTCTGGTCGAAAACCAGTGATAAGCCGGTGTGGATGGAGCAGGCTGAAAAAGCCACCTGCGATTTCTACTAAGTTACCGTTCAGGCTCAAAAAAACCGCCAACAGCAATGTGGCGGTTTTTTTATACGTCGCAGTCTACACTTACCTGTGTAACGGATAAGGAGTGGCGATGAGCAAGAGAGTTCCTGTTGGTGTCCGCGCCTGTCTGACCGCAGAAGCGAACGATAAATTTCTGTTTGACGAGAATACGCTGGTACGTATTTATGCCTTGCATGAATTGCACCGACTGCGCCAGAGCGGATTATCACGTGGCGCATTGATTGATTTTCACACCCGTTACAAGCTGGTGTTACTGGCACACTCCCAACCGGAGTATCGTGAGCTCGGCCCTTTTGTTGCCGCAATCCACGAATGGGCAAGCCTCGATGCTTTTTATACGGAGTACCGTTTACGGTTGATTCATCTGTTGTTTAATAACGCGACCCGACGCAACCATACCAATGTCCTGATGCATGTGCAGGGCTATTTCCGTAACCAGCTCAATCTTCGTCAACGTCAGGAACTGACCTCAATAATCGATAACTATCGACGTGAGATGCAGCCGCTGCTTGCGCCATTGATGCTCCTCCAACACTATATGACGGAGCACCCGAACAGCTGGTTGTCCGGGCAACGTTACTTTGAACTCTGGCCTGCGATTCTGCGTTTACACGGCAAAGCTTAATTTTTATTTGGGAGTTTTATGACCACTCATCTGGTCTGGTTTCGGCGAGATTTACGTTTGCATGACAATCTTGCGCTGGCAGCGGCATGTCGGGATCGTTCGGCACGGGTATTGGCGTTATATATTGCCACGCCCGCACAGTGGAAAGCGCATGATATGTCACCGCGTCAGGCGGCGTTTGTCGGCAAGCAGTTGAATGCGCTGCAAACGGCGCTGGCAGAAAAAGGCATCCCGCTGCTGGTTTATGACGTCGGGGATTTCACAGCCAGCGTAGAGATAGTCAAAAATGTCTGCGCACAGCATGACGTTAGCCGACTGTTTTATAACTATCAGTACGAAATCAACGAACGCCAGCGCGATGCTCAGGTTGAAAAATCATTATCGCAGGTGGTCTGTGAGGGTTTTGACGATAGCGTAATCCTGGCACCGGGCGCGGTAATGACCGGGAATCATGAGATGTATAAAGTCTTTACACCGTTTAAAAATGCCTGGCTGAAGCGGTTAAAAGACAGTATCCCGGAGTGTGTTGCGGCACCAAAAGCCCGCGAAAGCGGCGCAATTCCCCCCCCATCAACGCCAATTACGCTCAATTATCCACAGCAGGATTTTGATGTGGCGCTTTTCCCGGTAGAAGAAAAATCGGTTATCGCGCAATTACGTCAGTTTTGCCAGCAGGGCGCGGCAGAATATGAGCAACAACGTGATTTCCCGGCAAATGAAGGCACCAGCCGGTTGTCGGCAAGCCTTGCCACCGGTGGGTTATCACCGCGCCAGTGTCTGCACCGTTTGTTAGTCGAGCAACCGCAGGCGCTAGAGGGAGGCGCCGGGAGCGTTTGGCTAAACGAGCTCATCTGGCGCGAATTTTACCGCCATCTACTGACGTACTATCCTGCACTGTGTCGGCATCAGCCCTTTATTCGCTGGACTGATCGTGTGCAATGGCAAAATAGCGTGACGCATCTTCAGGCATGGCAGACGGGAAATACAGGGTATCCAATCGTAGATGCGGCGATGCGCCAGCTTAACGGCACAGGGTGGATGCATAATCGTTTACGCATGATCGCGGCTAGCTTTTTGGTGAAAGACCTGCTGATCGACTGGCGAAAAGGCGAGCAGTATTTTATGTCACAGCTGATCGACGGTGATCTGGCGGCGAATAATGGTGGCTGGCAGTGGGCTGCTTCTACCGGAACGGATGCTGCGCCGTATTTCCGTATTTTTAACCCCACCACGCAGGGGGAGAAATTCGACCGTGACGGTGATTTTATCCGCCAATGGGTACCGGAATTACGCGATGTACCGGGAAAAGCTATTCACGAACCGTGGCCGTGGGCGGAGAAAATGCAGGTGACACTCAACTATCCTCGTCCGATTGTCGATCATAAGCAGGCAAGGTTAGCCACGCTGGCAGCCTATGAGGCGGCGCATAAAGGGTAAAGGCATGGTGGATTTTGCGTAATACCTTCCAACAGAATGAACATGTTGCAGTCGGGTGATTTTAGCGCTGAAGCGTGTGCTCAGTACCGTGAATACCCTGCTGCACAAGTTTTCTCTCAGCAGTAAATTTCCGTCATCTGAATGAAAATGACGGAAATTAATGACAACGCCAACGACCTCCACCCCGCATGATGCGGTGTTTAAAACGTTTTTACATCATCCCGAAACTGCACGAGATTTTCTCGACATTCACCTGCCAGCTGAACTGCGGATGCTTTGCGATTTGAATTCGCTGCAACTGGAGTCAGAAAGCTTTATTGAAGCGGATTTACGTTCGCGCTACTCCGACGTGCTCTGGTCTTTGCACACACGCAACGGTGACGGTTATGTCTATGTGGTGATAGAGCATCAAAGTTCAGCCGAGCCACATATGGCTTTTCGTCTGTTGCGTTATGCGCTGGCGGCGATGCAGCGCCATCTGGACGCAGGGCACAAGGAACTGCCGCTGGTGATACCGATGCTGTTTTATCATGGCTGCCGAAGCCCCTATCCGTACTCATTGTGCTGGCTGGATGCCTTTGGCGACCCCGTGGCGGCAAGACAGCTTTATTCCAGCGCATTTCCGTTGGTAGACATAACGGTGGTACCCGATGATGAGATCATGGCTCACAGGCGAATGGCGCTGCTGGAATTAATGCAAAAACATATCCGTCAGCGGGATTTGATGGGGCTGGTAGAGCAACTGACCACGCTACTACTTACCGGATGCGCTAATGACACGCAACTGCAGGCGATGTTTAATTACATCCTACGATCCGGCGATGAATCTCGCTTTAATGAGTTTATGCAAGAGATGGCACAACGGATCCCCCAACATAAGGAGAGGCTGATGACTATTGCGGAGCGGTTACGGTTAGATGGATTACAGGAAGGTTTACAACAAGGGCTACAACAAGGCAAAGAAGTAGGAAAGCGAGAAGCTGCATTACGTATAGCGCAAACTATGCTGGAGCAGGGAATAGATCGCGCAATGGTACTACTAGTGACGGGGCTTACTGAAGAGGAACTCGCTGCAAGTTATGCGTAATTACCCGAAAAAACAGGCCCGAATAGTATTACATCATCGGGCCCTTACACTCAGGATTCTACCGCCAGCGGACGGTTTCTGAACTTAAGCGACTGGTACAGCCAAATCATCAGCACCAACGCCACACAGGCCAGCGCGCCCCAGGTAATTTCGCTAAAGACATCAATATAGGCGTTGATGGAATAGTTGATAGCACCGGAAGCATCAAACGCGCCCTGTGATGTCTGGTCGGCAATCACACCCGCCAGGTAGTTGGCAATGGCCCCGGAAAGCAGCATATAGATGCCGGTTAATACGCCGGTTACCCCTGGGATCTCAATGCGTGTAATTTGTGACATGGCGACAGGGTCGATAAACAGTTCGGCAAAGCCCATGACCGCCAGCCCCAATACCATCAGCGGCATGGAAGAGTGGCCGTAAGCTGCGGACCAACGGGCGCTTAAGGTCAGAATACAGAAACCCGCACTCATTAACCCCAGACCGAGAGCAAACTTACCCCAGATACGAACGGTACGATTGCCACTCACGCTTTCTTTGACCACCCAAGCCAGCACGATACCGCACAACATAACGGCGAAGGCGTTTACCGACTGAAACATGGCAGTAGGGACTGAATATCCCATCACGTCGCGATTGACAAAGCGGTCGATATACAGGCTGATGGAGCTACCACCCTGCTGTGCAAAGGCCCAGAACAACAAGCTGAAGAAGGTCAGCGTGACGATAAGCCCCAGCTCTTTACGCTGTTTCTGCGTTTGCGCCTGACGGTAAATTTTTGCCAGAACAGCCAAACCAATGACGGTGGCGACAATCAGCGCGTACACGGACCACTCTTTCCAGAACAGGACGGTAATTAAAAGCGGTGCGGCGACCAGCAGAACCAGCAGCCAGGCCCAGTTCGGCAGAATGAGCGATTTGGCACACAGCACGGCTTTGTTGACGCCGGTGGTGTGAGCGAAATGACGATTCCCGCATAAGAAAATGACCAGCCCGGCCAGCATACCGATAGCGGCCAGCGCAAAGCCCATTGCCCAACTGTACTCTTCCTGCACATAGCCGCAGGCGATAGGGGCAATAATTGAACCAATGTTACCGGCGGCATAGAGCAGAGAGAACCCGCCGTCACGGCGCGGATCTTCTGGTTTATACAATTCACCCAGCAGGCAACTGATGTTGGATTTAAACAAACCGTAGCCACAGACAATAATGGCCAGAGATAAATAGAGAAACGCCGGAGCCATTTCACTGGCGCCCAGGACCAGATGTCCTACTGCCATCAAAAATGCGCCAATCATTACCGCCATGCGGTTACCGAGCACTTTATCCGCCAGGTATCCCCCGAGAATAGGCGTGACATACACCAGCGAACAGTAAGCACTGAACAGTTCATACGCATGATTATCGTTGTACTTAAGCTGGTTAGTGAGATACAGGATCAGCAGTGCACGCATGCCATAAAAACTGAAGTATTCCCAAATTTGCAGCGCGACGACGTAATAAATCGCGCGCGGCTGAGATGCTTGTTTATTCATTATTTTCTCGAAGTAAATGCCTCACGACGGGAGGAACGTGCCGTGTGAGTGTGTTTCCTTAAAGTTGTAACTTTGATACAGATCTGATTATTTTTGCAATATGCTGTCTGATTGCATAAATATACATGAATAAAATCTCATGGTGGTAAGCAATTTACGTTTACAGGCCGCGTGATTGTTTCTTGATGTGTCAGCGAAATGGCTATCGACGAACGGAGATGAGGACGCTATTTTAACTGAAGCTGTGTTGCTGATTGGGCAGGCAGAATTTATGACAACGAGGACGATGATGAAAAACACCGAGCTGGAACAACTGATTAACGACAAGCTGAACAGCGCAGCCATAAGCGACTATGCACCGAATGGTTTGCAGGTTGAGGGCAAAGAAACGGTGCAAAAAATCGTGACCGGCGTAACCGCAAGCCAGGCATTACTGGATGAGGCTGTTCGCCTTGGGGCCGATGCGGTCATCGTTCATCATGGTTATTTCTGGAAAGGCGAATCTCCGGTTATTCGTGGCATGAAGCGCCGGCGTCTGAAAACGCTGCTGGAAAATGACATCAACCTGTATGGCTGGCATCTGCCGTTGGATGCCCACCCCGAACTGGGGAATAACGCACAGCTGGCCACGCTATTGGGGATCACGGTGATGGGGGAGATAGAGCCTCTGGTACCGTGGGGGGAACTCTCCATGCCGGTTCCTGGGCTGGAACTGGCATCCTGGATTGAAGCGCGTCTGGGACGTAAACCGTTATGGTGCGGTGATACCGGGCCTGAAAACGTTCAGCGTGTTGCCTGGTGTACCGGGGGCGGTCAAAGTTTCATTGATAGCGCAGCCCGCTTTGGTGTTGATGCCTTTATTACCGGGGAAGTTTCTGAACAAACTATTCACTCTGCCCGCGAGCAGGGACTGCATTTCTATGCTGCCGGTCACCATGCTACCGAACGCGGCGGTATTCGTGCATTGAGCGAATGGCTGAATGAAAATACCGATCTGGATGTGACGTTCGTCGACATCCCTAACCCAGCCTGATAAAGAGGGACGAAAGTGCAGCGAGCACGTTGTTATCTGTTAGGTGAAACCGCGGTGGTTCTGGAGCTGGAACCGCCGATTACGCTGGCAACTCAGAAACGCATCTGGCGTCTGGCCCAGCGTCTGGCTGATGCTCCGAATGTACTTGAAGCCATTCCGGGAATGAACAATATCACGGTGATCCTGAATTCCCCGCAGACGCTGGCGCTGGATGCCATTGAACGTCTGCAACGTTGGTGGGAAGAGAGCGAGGCGATGGAGCCGGATTCGCGCTTTGTCGAAATCCCCGTTATCTATGGTGGCGAATACGGGCCCGATCTGGCCGAAGTCGCCCGGCACAGTGGTTTGAGCGACAAGCAGGTCGTTGAATTGCATGCGTCAGTTGATTATGTCGTCTGGTTTTTAGGGTTTCAGCCGGGATTTCCCTATCTTGGGAGCTTACCGGAACCATTGCATACACCAAGACGAGCCGAACCGCGCTTACTTGTTCCGGCAGGCGCGGTGGGGATCGGCGGGTCACAAACCGGTATCTACCCGATTGCAACGCCCGGCGGGTGGCAATTGATAGGACGTACCGCCGTTAAGCTTTTTGATCCGCAGCGCGAGGAGCCGATCCTGTTACGGGCTGGAGATACTGTACGTTTTGTCCCGCAGAAGGAGGGCGTATGTTAAACATCATTCGTGCTGGCCTGTACACCTCCGTACAGGATGGGGGGCGTCATGGCTTTCGTCAGTCAGGGATAAGTCACTGCGGCGCGTTGGACAAACCGGCATTGAACGTCGCTAATCTGCTGGTAGGAAATGATGCGAATGCTGCCGCGCTGGAAGTCACGTTGGGTCAGCTGGTGGTGGAGTTTGACGCGGATGGTTGGTTTGCCTTGACCGGCGCGGGATGCGAAGCGCATTTGGATCGTACTCCGGTATGGAGCGGTTGGCGGTTGCCGGTTAAAGCCGGACAACGCCTGGCATTAAAACACCCGCATCATGGTATGCGCAGCTACCTGGCGGTGGCGGGCGGTATTGATGTTCCCGACGTTATGGGATCGCGCAGTACCGATTTGAAAGTTGGTATTGGCGGGTTTGAAGGACGTTTGTTACGTGATGGCGATAAGTTGGCGATTGGCGTTTCAACACGACAATTCAATGGCCCACAAGGGGTAAAACAGTTGATGTGGGGCAACCACATTCGTGCGCTGCCCGGACCTGAATATCAGGAATTTGACGAGGCATCGCAGGCATCGTTCTGGCGATCGCCGTGGCGACTGAGCCCACAGAGTAACCGTATGGGGTATCGCCTGCAGGGGCAGCCACTGACACGCGCGACAGACCGCGAGATGTTGTCACACGGTTTGCTCCCCGGCGTGGTACAGGTCCCGCATAATGGGCAGCCAATTGTACTGATGAACGATGCCCAGACCACGGGCGGATATCCGCGTATCGCCTGTATCATCGAGGCGGATATGTATCACCTTGCGCAGATCCCTCTTGGACAACCGATTCACTTTGTTCAGTGCTCGCTGGAAGAGGCGTTGAAGGCGCGTCACGATCAGCAGCGCTATCTGGAACAATTAGCATGGCGACTTAACGATGAAAATTGATTTGAATGCAGATCTCGGCGAAGGCTGTGCGAACGACGCGATGCTACTCCAACTGGTGTCATCGGCCAATATTGCCTGTGGGTTTCACGCCGGTGATGCGCAGACCATGCTCTTAAGCGTGCGCGAAGCGCTAAAAAATGGCGTGGCAATAGGCGCGCATCCGAGCTTTCCGGATCGGGAAAATTTTGGTCGTAGCGCCATGACCCTGCCTGTGGAAACGGTTTATGCGCAAACGCTGTATCAAATTGGTGCGCTGGCGACCATCACGCGCGCTGAGGGCGGCGTGATGCGTCATGTCAAACCGCACGGCATGCTTTATAACCAGGCCGCAAAAGATCCTGTGCTGGCCGATGCGATAGCCAGAGCGGTTTATGCCTGCGATCCGTCATTGATACTGGTAGGGCTGGCGGGAAGTGAGTTGATCCGTGCCGGAGAACATTATGGCCTGGTGACGCGTCAGGAGGTTTTTGCAGATCGGGGGTATCAGGCTGATGGTAGTCTGGTTCCGCGTAGTCAGCCAGGTGCACTGATCGAAGACGAAGAGCAGGCGCTGGCGCAAACGTTAGAAATGGTGCAGTCCGGGAGAGTAAAAAGTCACAGTGGAACATGGGCAAGCGTAACCGCGCAGACGGTATGCATTCACGGGGATGGTGAGCACGCACTCGCTTTTGCCCGTCGTTTGCGCAGCGCCTTTAATGCCTGCAATATTCAAATTAGCGCGTAAGTTTATTTATACAAAACAATAAGATATTACACAACAACATAAAGGATTTAATTATGGGAGAGGCTATTTCTCTCTGGCCATTGGCGGGTATCGCCGTCATCGTGGTCGGATTTCTTTTACGTTTTAACCCGGTATTGGTGGTTATCGTTGCCGGGATCGTCACCGGGCTGGCAGCGCATATGCCAATCGCCACTATTCTCGAAAAGCTGGGTGAAGGCTTTCTCAACACCCGCAACCTGCCGTTTATACTGCTGATTCCGCTGGCAGTCATTGGTCTGCTGGAACGTCACGGTCTGAAAGAGCGTGCCCAGGCGTGGATCGCGAAAATCCGCAGCGCCACCAGTGGTCGTCTGCTCATTGTCTATCTGTTTATTCGTGAAGCGACCGCCGCGCTGGGCTTGACCAGCCTGGGTGGGCATCCTCAGATGGTACGTCCGTTATTAGCCCCGATGGCTGAAGGAGCAGCGGAGAAAAACCACGGGGAATTGCCGGGGGCCGTGCGTTATCGCCTGCGTGCAATGTCTGCGGCGACTGACAACGTTGGTCTGTTTTTCGGTGAAGACATCTTCGTTGCCTTTGGGGCAATCATTTTCATGCACAACTTTATGCTGGAGTCCGGTGGGATCCAGACCGAGCCACTGCATATTGCTTTGTGGGGGATCCCAACGGCAATTTGCGCCTTCTTGATCCACGGTACGCGCTTGTGGCGTCTGGATAACTATCTGCAGCGTGAGGTGGCGAAAGCCAATGCGGCAGCGAAAGGAGCAGCGCAATGAATTTTCAGCAAAGCTATCTCTACTGGCTGGCGGGTGCGGTACTGTTGATTGTGGCGGTGATGTCATGGCAGGACAAAGCGAACCCACGCCGTCTGAGCACGGGGCTGTTTTGGGGACTGTATGGTGTGCTGTTCCTGCTTGGCGACTGGACGTACTCGCTGTTTGGCGACAAACGTACGGTACATATTGCGGTCGGCATTGCGGTGGTCGTCTTGGCGCTGATTGCCGGGTTTGGCGGCGTGAAGCTGGGCAGCTACCATCAGCGTACACAACAACAGCGTGAAGAAAGCGCCAGTCGACTGGGTAATCGCCTGTTTTTCCCGGCGCTGGCTATTCCGGTGGTGACCGTTATCGGTGTACTGATGTTTAATCATATTCCGGGCTTGCAGGATGCGCTGTTTGGGCCAGGGAATCACGCCACACTGGTCACGCTCTTTTCGATGACCGCAGGTTCGCTGATTGGTCTGGCAATGGCGATAAAAATGACCCATGAGCGCGTCCATCAGCCCATTCAGGAAGCCCGTCGTCTGCTGGATTCCATCGGCTGGGCGTTCATCCTGCCGCAAATTCTGGCGACGCTCGGGCTGCTGTTTACGGCTGCAGGGGTGGGCAGTGGTATATCGTATCTGACCCAGGAATACCTCGCGGTAGATAGCCGCTTTATCGCCGTGGCGGTGTACACCATCGGTATGGCGCTGTTGACGATGGTCATGGGGAACGCATTTGCTGCTTTCCCGATTGTGACCGCCGGAATCGGTATTCCGATTCTTGTGTTGCAGCATGGTGGTAATCCCGCGGTGATGGCGGCTATTGGCATGTTTTCCGGTTATTGCGGGACATTGATGACACCGATGGCGGCGAACTTTAACATTGTCCCTGCTGCGCTACTGGAGCTGCCGGACAAAAACGCGGTGATTAAGGCGCAGGTGCCAACCGGGATACTGCTGTTGCTGGTTAACGTGTTCCTGATGTATTTCCTGATGTTCTTGTAAGGTGACAGGATGAAAACAGTACTCATCACGGGATTTGAACCTTTTGGCGGCGAATCAGTTAACCCTTCCTGGGAAGTGGTCACGGGACTCGATAATGCTATCATCGGTGGATGCCGCGTCGTTGCCCGCCAACTGCCGTGCGTCTTTGGCGAGTCTCTTGCCGTACTCAATGGCGCGATTGACGCGCTGTCGCCATCGCTGGTTCTGGCGGTGGGGCAGGCGGGTGGCCGCACGGATATCACCGTGGAACGCGTGGCGATTAACGTTGACGATGCGCGTATTGCGGATAATCAGGGGCAACAGCCGGTAGATGTGCCGATTGTAGCCGATGGTCCAGCGGCATGGTTTAGCACGCTGCCGATCAAAGCGATGGTTATGGCGATGCGCAACGCGGGAATTCCGGCCTCGGTTTCCCAGACCGCTGGCACTTTCGTGTGTAACCACGTGATGTATGGCCTGCTGCATAAACTACGCGACGCCCCGGCAGTGAAGGGCGGTTTTATCCATATTCCTTATCTGCCACAACAGGCCGCCGCGCACCCCGGAGCGCCAAGTATGGCGAGCGAAACGGTACGCCGGGCGCTGGAAATTGCCATTGACACTGCATTGCAGGTGGACAGCGATATCGCAGTGACGGGCGGCGCAACACATTAACAAAGGACAGTATTATGCCTGAAGGCCCGGAGATCCGCCGCGCGGCGGATAACCTGGAGGCGGCAGTCAAAGGCAAACCCCTGACGGATGTCTGGTTTGCCTTTGAGCAGTTAAAACCGTATCAATCCCAACTCATCGGGCAGAGTGTTACCCAGCTTGAAACGCGGGGTAAAGCCTTGCTGACCCATTTTTCCAATGGTCTGACGCTGTACAGCCACAATCAGCTTTACGGCGTGTGGCGAGTGGTCAATACCGGCAACATTCCGCAAACCACGCGGGTGCTGCGCGTCAGGCTGCAAACAGAGGATAAAACTATCCTGCTGTATAGCGCGTCTGATATCGAGATGCTGACGCCAGAGCAGCTTACCACCCATCCGTTCCTGCAGCGGGTTGGGCCTGACGTACTGGATGTACGTTTAACGCCCGATGACGTTAAAGCACGTCTGCTTTCATCCCGTTTTCGTAATCGCCAGTTTTCCGGTCTGTTGTTGGATCAGGCATTTCTCGCGGGATTAGGTAACTATCTGCGGGTAGAAATTCTCTGGCAGGTGGGGTTGACCGGGCAACATAAAGCGTCACAGATTAGCGATGAACAGTTGGATGCACTGGCGCATGCGCTGCTTGATATTCCTCGTCTGTCCTACAACACCCGTGGGCTGGCGGATGAGAACAAGCATCACGGGGCGCTGTTTCGCTTTAAGGTTTTTCACCGGGACGGAGAAGCCTGTGAGCGCTGTGGTGGGATCATCGAGAAAACGACACTTTCCTCGCGACCGTTTTACTGGTGTCCGGGCTGCCAGCATTAGGTAGGCTGTCTTGGAGCATGCGCTGAGATAAACCGCGCCACCGCCGGACCGGTCAATAAGATACTGAACAGCCGCAGGGTTTGCATTGCCATGATTAGCGCCATATCGGCGTGGCTGCCTGCGGCAATTACCGCGACGGAATCCACGCCACCTGGGCTGGTCGCCAGATAGGCGGTGAGAAAATCGATTTGCATGTAATGCGCCAGACCCCAGGCCATAGCGGCGCAGATCGCCATCAGTGAAAAAATGGACAACAGGATCTGCGGCAAAGGGCGCAGCGCCATTAAAAAGATCTGCTTGTCAAAACCCAGGCCGATTTGCCAGCCGATGGCCATATACGCTATCGCCAATAGCCATTCCGGCAGTTCAATTACCATCACACCACCTGCGTTCAGCAGTGCGCCCGCCAGCATCGGCAGGAGCATGACGCCAGAGGGAATACGCAGTAAGCGCCCGGCTATACCGGCAACTGCGGCCAGCAAGATGGTGCTCAACAGATTAATACTCAGTGGTGGAAACCAGACGATTTGCTGACCGACCGTTTGCGCCTGATCGCCCATGACAAATCGGGTTACCAGCGCGGCAGCGCCGACCACCAACAGTACCCGCAGATACTGCATAAAGGCAACCAGGCGGATGTCAGCGCCATAATCCTGCGCCATCGCAACCATCGCGGCTGCCCCACCAGGTGATGAACCCCACGCGCCGGTGTTCCCTGGTAGATTGCTGTAGCGAACCAGCAGCCAGCCGATTACCGCGCTGCTAATGAGGGTTACCAGCAGGATGACAATTACCATCGGCCAGTGTGCCGCAAGCGTGGTTAAAATAGATCCTGTGAGGTTTTGCGCAATCATACAGCCGAGAACGGCCTGCGCGGCAAGAAATGTGCAGCGGGGAGGGTGCAGGGAGATCCCGCGCATACTGAAAATGATACCGACGATCATCGAACCGAGCAGCAATGCGCCTGGGAGATGTATCAACAGGAAGAACAGGGAAAGAAGGAGCGATAGCAGAAACAACAGGCTCCACTGTAAAACAGGCATCCCATGCTCCTGAGTTAAATGAC
The DNA here is from genome assembly GCF_001034465.1 of Citrobacter sp. MGH100. Taxonomy (NCBI): domain Bacteria; kingdom Pseudomonadati; phylum Pseudomonadota; class Gammaproteobacteria; order Enterobacterales; family Enterobacteriaceae; genus Citrobacter; species Citrobacter sp. MGH100. The sequence continues at coordinate 2,007,387 of NZ_KQ089800.1, read as the reverse complement.
GGAATTCTCAGTAAATCATAGAGAAAGCGTGATGAGAATAAAATAATGTGGATCAATAAAAACAGGCCGGACTCTGGCTTCAACGCCTTGTCCGGCCTGGGAGAGTTGATTGCTGTAAGCCGGACAGGCGCTAACGCTATCCGGCAGACAATTAACGCTTAATATCAGACTTAAAATCACGCTTGTCGTAGCCGGTGTACAGCTGACGTGGACGCGCGATCTTCATGCCATCGGTGTGCATTTCGTTCCAGTGCGCAATCCAGCCAACGGTGCGCGCCATGGCGAAGATAACGGTGAACATAGAAGACGGAATGCCCATCGCTTTCAGGATGATGCCGGAGTAGAAGTCGACGTTCGGGTAGAGTTTCTTCTCGATGAAGTACGGGTCGTTGAGCGCAATGTGCTCAAGCTCCATGGCCACTTCCAGCAGATCGTCTTTGGTGCCCAGCTCTTTCAGCACTTCGTGACAGGTTTCACGCATCACGGTGGCGCGCGGGTCATAGTTTTTATAAACACGGTGACCAAAGCCCATCAGGCGGAAAGAATCATTCTTGTCTTTCGCGCGGCGAACAAATTCCGGAATGTGTTTAACGGAGCTGATTTCTTCCAGCATTTTCAGCGCAGCTTCGTTTGCGCCGCCGTGCGCCGGTCCCCACAGGGAAGCAATACCGGCAGCGATGCAGGCAAACGGGTTAGCGCCAGAAGAACCCGCGGTACGTACGGTAGACGTTGAGGCGTTCTGTTCGTGGTCGGCGTGCAGGATCAGGATACGGTCCATGGCGCGTTCCAGAATCGGATTCACTTCGTATTTTTCGCACGGCGTGGAGAACATCATGTTCAGGAAGTTACCGGCGTAGGAGAGGTCGTTACGCGGGTATACGAACGGCTGTCCGATGGAGTATTTGTAGCACATCGCGGCCATGGTCGGCATTTTGGACAGCAGACGGAAAGCGGCGATTTCGCGGTGACGCGGATTATTCACATCCAGCGAATCGTGGTAGAACGCAGCCAGCGCCCCGGTTACACCGCACATAACGGCCATCGGGTGAGAGTCGCGGCGGAAACCGTGGAACAGACGAGTGATCTGCTCGTGGATCATGGTATGGCGAGTGACCGTGGTTTTGAACTCGTCGTACTCTTCCTGTGACGGTTTTTCACCGTATAGCAGGATATAACACACTTCCAGATAGTTGGACTCGGTCGCCAACTGGTCAATCGGGAAGCCGCGATGCAGCAAAATACCTTCGTCACCATCGATGAACGTAATTTTGGATTCGCAGGATGCGGTAGAGGTGAAACCTGGGTCAAAAGTGAACATCCCTTTTGAACCGAGACTACGAATATCAATAACATCTTGACCGAGCGTACCTTTCAGCACATCCAGTTCAATAGCAGCGTCACCATTTAGAGTGATTTTTGCTTTAGTATCAGCCATTTACGGTCTCCTTAGCGCCTTATTGCTTAAGACTGCCGGAACTCACATTTGCCTTCGTACATCAATGAACCGTTACCAGTTTGTTATTTGGCTCGCCGCTCTGCGAAAGAGGGGGTGACCTGGGTACAGAGCTATGGGCGCTTGCAGGTAAAACGGTCTTTTCATGGCGAATAAACTGCAAATCAAGAACTTAGCAATCCGAATTATTAAACCTGTCTATCACTAATAACTGTCCTGACGGTATTGGTCAATACTTCCACACTGTTGCATAACTAAATCTCCGGTGAAAGAGTGACCCCATAACTTTTACGCATTATATGCTTTTTCTGGTGTCGTTTGTAACAACTTTGTTTAATGATTGTCAAATCAGATGATTAAAAATTAAAATAATGTTGTTATCGTGACCTATGTCACTGTTCGGGATAAAACCCGACAAACTATATGTAGGTTAATTGTAATGATTTTGTGAACGTCCTATACTGCCGCCAGGTCTCCGGAATAACCTGCAATCCCGAGCCAACCAGCGTTGTAACGTGTCGTTTTAGCATCTGGAAGCAGTGTTTTATATGACGCGTAGTTATAGTAAGGACGCTGTCTGACCCGCACGCAGACCGGAGGAAGGAAATCCCGTCGTCTTTCAGGCTACAGGTGTCTTCATCTTCTGTACCCGAAGTCCAAAGGGAATAATAAGAACAGCATGTGGGCGTTATTCATGATAAGAAATGTGAAAAAACAAAGACCTGTCAATCTGGATCTACAAACGATCCGGTTCCCAATCACGGCGATAGCGTCCATTCTCCATCGCGTATCCGGAGTGATCACCTTCGTGGCGGTCGGGATTCTGTTGTGGTTATTGGGTACCAGCCTTTCCTCCCCTGAAGGTTTCCTCACCGCGTCATCCATTATGAATAACTTCTTTGTGGAGTTAATTCTGTGGGGGATCCTGATTGCGCTGGCCTATCACGCCGTTATGGGCATTCGCCATCTGTTAATGGATTTTGGCTATATCGAAGAAACCCTCGAAGCAGGGACACGCTCCGCCAAAATTTGTTTCGTTATTATTGTCGTGCTTTCACTTCTCGCAGGAGTCCTCGTATGGTAAGCAACGCCTCCGCATTAGGACGCAATGGCGTACATGACTTCATTCTGGTTCGTGCTACCGCTATCGTTCTGACGTTATACATCATCTATATGGTCGGCTTCTTCGCCACCAGCGGCGAGCTGACGTTTGAAATCTGGACCGGTTTCTTCTCATCGGCATTCACCAAAGTCTTCACCCTGCTGGTACTTTTCTCCATCTTGATTCATGCCTGGATCGGCATGTGGCAGGTGTTGACCGACTACGTTAAACCTCTGGCTGTGCGCCTGATTCTGCAACTGGCTATCGTCGTTGCGCTGGTGGTTTACGTCATTTATGGATTTGTTGTGGTGTGGGGTGTGTAATGAAACTGCCAGTCAGAGAATTTGATGCTGTTGTGATTGGTGCCGGCGGCGCAGGTATGCGCGCGGCGCTGCAAATTTCCCAGAGCGGTCAGACCTGTGCACTGCTCTCCAAAGTGTTCCCAACCCGTTCCCATACCGTATCTGCGCAGGGTGGCATCACCGTGGCGCTCGGTAATACCCATGAAGATAACTGGGAATGGCACATGTACGACACTGTCAAAGGGTCGGACTACATTGGTGACCAGGACGCTATTGAATATATGTGTAAAACCGGTCCGGAAGCGATTCTGGAGCTGGATCACATGGGGCTGCCGTTCTCTCGCCTCGATAATGGCACCATTTATCAACGTCCGTTTGGCGGCCAGTCGAAGAACTTCGGCGGTGAGCAGGCGGCACGTACCGCAGCGGCGGCAGACCGTACCGGTCATGCGCTGTTGCACACGCTGTACCAGCAGAACCTGAAAAACCACACCACCATCTTCTCCGAGTGGTATGCGCTGGATCTGGTAAAAAATGCTGATGGCGCGATTGTCGGTTGTACCGCGCTGTGTATCGAAACCGGTGAAGTGGTTTACTTCAAAGCCCGCGCCACCGTGCTGGCGACCGGCGGTGCTGGCCGTATTTATCAGTCCACTACTAATGCCCACATCAACACCGGTGACGGTGTGGGTATGGCTATCCGCGCTGGTGTGCCGGTGCAGGATATGGAAATGTGGCAGTTCCACCCAACCGGTATCGCCGGTGCGGGTGTTCTGGTAACAGAGGGTTGCCGTGGTGAAGGTGGCTACCTGCTGAACAAACACGGCGAGCGCTTTATGGAGCGTTATGCGCCGAACGCGAAAGACCTGGCGGGTCGTGACGTGGTGGCGCGTTCCATCATGATCGAAATCCGTGAAGGTCGCGGTTGCGACGGCCCATGGGGTCCGCACGCCAAGCTGAAACTCGACCACCTGGGTAAAGAAGTACTGGAATCCCGTCTGCCGGGCATTCTCGAACTGTCTCGCACCTTCGCTCACGTTGATCCGGTGAAAGAGCCGATCCCGGTTATCCCAACCTGCCACTATATGATGGGCGGTATTCCGACCAAAGTCACCGGCCAGGCGTTGACCGTAAACGAGCAGGGCGAAGATGTGGTGATCCCTGGGCTGTTCGCAGTAGGTGAAATTGCCTGCGTATCCGTTCACGGCGCCAACCGCCTGGGCGGCAACTCGCTGCTGGACCTGGTGGTGTTTGGTCGTGCGGTGGGTTTGCATCTGCAAGAATCTATCGCCGAGCAGGGTGACCTGCTGGATGCGACCGAAGATGAAATCGATGCTTCTCTGGCGCGTCTGAACCGCTGGAACGGTAACCGCAACGGTGAAGACCCGGTGGCCATTCGCAAAGCGCTGCAAGAATGTATGCAGCATAACTTCTCGGTATTCCGCGAAGGCGATGCGATGGCGAAAGGTCTGGAAGAGCTGAAAGCGATTCGCGAGCGTCTGAAAAATGCCCGTCTGGACGATACCTCCAGCGAGTTCAACACCCAGCGCGTTGAGTGCCTGGAGCTGGACAACCTGATGGAGACCGCGTACGCCACCGCAGTATCTGCAAACTTCCGTACTGAAAGCCGTGGCGCGCATAGCCGCTTCGACTTCCCGGAACGTGATGATGAAAACTGGCTGTGCCATTCCCTGTACCTGCCAGAATCGGAATCCATGACACGACGTCAGGTCAATATGGAACCGAAGCTGCGCCCGGCATTCCCGCCGAAGATTCGTACTTATTAATGCGGAGACAGGACAATGAAACTCGAGTTTTCAGTTTATCGCTATAACCCGGATGTTGACGACGCTCCGCACATGCAGGATTACACCCTGGAGGCGGAAGAAGGGCGCGACATGATGCTGCTGGATGCGTTGATGCAGCTGAAAGAAAAAGACCCATCGCTGTCGTTTCGCCGTTCCTGCCGTGAAGGGGTCTGCGGCTCCGACGGTCTGAACATGAACGGTAAAAATGGACTGGCCTGTATCACACCTATTTCTGCGCTGAATCAGCCGGGCAAGAAAATTGTCATTCGCCCGCTGCCGGGCTTACCGGTTGTGCGCGATTTGGTGGTAGACATGGGGCAATTCTACGCACAGTATGAGAAGATTAAACCTTACTTGTTGAATAATGGGAAAAATCCGCCGGCTCGTGAGCATTTACAAATGCCTGAGCAGCGTGAGAAGCTCGATGGGCTGTATGAATGTATTTTGTGTGCATGCTGCTCAACGTCCTGCCCATCATTCTGGTGGAACCCGGACAAGTTTATTGGCCCGGCAGGCCTGCTGGCCGCGTATCGCTTCTTAATTGATAGCCGCGATACCGAGACCGACAGCCGCCTGGAAGGTTTAAGTGACGCTTTCAGCGTATTCCGCTGCCATAGCATCATGAACTGCGTCAGCGTATGTCCTAAAGGGCTGAACCCGACGCGCGCCATCGGCCATATTAAGTCGATGTTGCTCAAACGTAGTGCATAAATAGTTGTTGTTGCCGGGGAAGTGATTCCCCGGTAGTGCAGGAAACCTCTAAAAACTGCCACATTGATAGCAATAATCGTAGCCTGAACAGCGAAGATTATTAGACAGTTTTTAAAGGTTCCTTAGCGGACGCAGAAAACACGACAGTCCGCAACAAGTGAACCCCGGCACGCACATCGGTGTGCGTGGTAGTATCCACGGCGAAATACTCGTCATAGATCACGTTGCATGTGCGTTGGCTGCGCTTGCTCACCCCGGTCACTTACTGGATGTAAGCTCCCAGGGATTCGCAAGCTTGCCGCCTTCCTGAAACGTGATCTATTTAGAGTATTAAATAAGCAGAAAAGATGCTTAAGGGATCACGATGCAGAACAGCGCTTTGAAAGCCTGGTTGGACTCTTCTTACCTCTCTGGTTCTAACCAGAGCTGGATAGAACAGCTCTATGAAGACTTCTTAACCGACCCTGACTCGGTAGATGCTAACTGGCGTTCGACGTTCCAGCAGTTACCTGGTACCGGAGTCAAACCGGATCAACTCCACTCAAAAACACGTGATTATTTCCGTCGGCAGGCGTTGATTACCCCACGTTACTCTTCTTCTATTTCCGACCCTGATGCCAATGTGAAGCAGGTTAAAGTCCTGCAGCTCATTAACGCCTACCGTTTCCGCGGTCATCAGCATGCGAATCTCGATCCGCTGGGACTGTGGCAGCAAGAAAATGTGGCAGATCTGGATCCGTCCTTCCACGATCTGACCGATGCGGATTTCCAGGAAAGCTTTAACGTAGGTTCTTTTGCCGGCGGCAAAGACACGATGAAGCTGAGCGACCTGGTTGTCGCGCTGAAACAAACCTACTGCGGCCCGATTGGCGCCGAGTATATGCACATCACCAGCACCGAAGAAAAACGCTGGCTTCAACAGCGTATTGAGTCTGGCCGTGCCGCGTTCAGTAGTGAAGAGAAGAAACGCTTCCTCAGCGAACTGACGGCAGCGGAAGGTCTGGAACGCTACCTGGGTGCGAAGTTCCCGGGCGCAAAACGCTTCTCGCTGGAAGGTGGAGATGCGTTAATCCCAATGCTCAAAGAGATGATCCGCCACGCCGGCAACAGCGGTACCCGTGAAGTGGTGCTGGGTATGGCGCACCGTGGTCGCCTGAACGTTCTGGTTAACGTACTGGGCAAACGCCCGCAGGAACTGTTCGACGAATTTGCGGGCAAACATAAAGAACACCTCGGCACCGGTGACGTGAAGTACCACATGGGCTTCTCGTCGGATATCGAAACCGAAGGCGGTCTGGTGCACCTGGCGCTGGCGTTTAACCCGTCGCACCTGGAAATCGTTAGCCCGGTGGTTATCGGCTCCGTACGTGCACGTCTGGATCGTCTGGACGAGCCAAGCAGCAATAAAGTGCTGCCAATTACCATTCACGGTGATGCGGCGGTAACCGGGCAGGGCGTGGTTCAGGAAACCCTGAACATGTCGAAAGCGCGTGGTTATGAAGTGGGCGGTACCGTGCGTATCGTCATCAACAACCAGGTGGGCTTTACGACCTCTAACCCGCTGGATGCGCGTTCTACTCCGTACTGCACCGACATCGGTAAGATGGTTCAGGCGCCGATTTTCCACGTTAATGCGGATGACCCGGAAGCGGTCGCTTTCGTGACGCGTCTGGCGCTGGATTTCCGTAACACCTTCAAACGCGATGTGTTCATCGATCTGGTGTGCTACCGCCGTCACGGCCACAACGAAGCCGACGAGCCGAGCGCAACTCAGCCGCTGATGTATCAGAAAATCAAAAAGCATCCGACCCCGCGTAAAATCTACGCTGACAAGCTGGAAGCGGACAAAGTCGCGACGCTGGAAGATGCGACCGAAATGGTCAATCTGTATCGTGACGCACTGGATGCTGGCGAATGCGTGGTGAAAGAGTGGCGTCCAATGAACATGCACTCCTTCACCTGGTCGCCATACCTCAACCACGAGTGGGACGAAAACTACCCGAACAAGGTTGAAATGAAGCGTCTGCAGGAGCTGGCAAAACGCATCAGCACCGTGCCTGAAGCCGTTGAAATGCAGTCGCGCGTCGCCAAAATTTACGGTGACCGTCAGGCCATGGCCGCAGGCGAGAAGCTGTTCGACTGGGGTGGCGCAGAGAATCTGGCTTATGCCACGCTGGTTGACGAAGGCATTCCGGTACGTTTGTCGGGTGAAGACTCCGGTCGCGGAACCTTCTTCCACCGCCACGCGGTGATTCATAACCAGGCGAACGGTTCAACTTACACGCCGCTGCAGCATGTGCATAACGGTCAGGGCACGTTCCGCGTATGGGACTCCGTGCTGTCTGAAGAAGCGGTACTGGCGTTCGAGTATGGTTATGCCACGGCAGAGCCACGCACGCTGACCATCTGGGAAGCGCAGTTCGGCGACTTTGCCAACGGTGCGCAGGTGGTTATCGACCAGTTCATCTCTTCCGGCGAGCAGAAGTGGGGCCGTATGTGCGGTCTGGTTATGCTGCTGCCGCACGGCTATGAAGGTCAGGGTCCGGAGCACTCCTCTGCACGTCTGGAACGTTATCTGCAACTTTGCGCTGAGCAAAACATGCAGGTTTGCGTCCCGTCCACCCCGGCACAGGTTTACCACATGCTGCGTCGTCAGGCGCTGCGTGGGATGCGTCGTCCGCTGGTGGTGATGTCACCGAAGTCGCTGCTGCGTCATCCGCTGGCGGTGTCTACGCTGGACGAACTGGCAAATGGCACCTTCCTGCCAGCCATTGGCGAAGTCGATGAACTTGATCCGAAAGGCGTGAAGCGCGTCGTGATGTGTTCTGGTAAGGTTTATTACGACCTGCTGGAGCAACGCCGCAAGAATGGCCAAAAAGATGTTGCCATTGTGCGCATCGAACAGCTCTATCCGTTCCCGCATAAAGCGGTGCAGGAAGCGCTGAAACCGTTTGCTCATGTACATGATTTTGTCTGGTGCCAGGAAGAGCCGCTCAACCAGGGCGCATGGTACTGCAGCCAGCATCATTTCCGTGAAGTAATTCCATTTGGGTCAGCTCTGCGTTATGCAGGTCGCCCGGCCTCTGCCTCTCCGGCAGTAGGATATATGTCCGTTCACCAGAAGCAGCAACAAGATCTGGTTAATGACGCGCTGAACGTCGATTAAATAAAGGATAAATAATGAGTAGCGTAGATATTCTTGTTCCCGACCTGCCTGAATCCGTAGCGGATGCAACGGTTGCAACCTGGCACAAAAAACCGGGCGATGCAGTACGTCGTGATGAAGTACTGGTAGAAATCGAAACTGACAAAGTGGTACTGGAAGTACCGGCATCAGCGGACGGTATTCTTGATGCGGTTCTGGAAGAGGAAGGGACAACCGTCACTTCTCGCCAGATCCTTGGTCGCCTGCGTGAAGGCAACAGCACCGGTAAAGAAACCAGCGCTAAGTCTGAAGAAAAAGATTCTACTCCGGCACAGCGCCAGCAGGCGTCTCTTGCTGAGCAGAACAACGATGCCCTGAGTCCGGCGATCCGTCGCCTGCTGGGTGAGCATAACCTCGAAGCCAGCGCTATCAACGGCACTGGTGTCGGCGGTCGTATTACGCGTGAAGATGTTGAAAAGCATCTGGCTAAAGCACCGGCGGCGAAAGCCGAAGCCAAAGCGCCGGCCGCTGCGCCTGCGCCACAGGCTCAACTGGGCGCGCGTGGTGAAAAACGTGTTCCGATGACCCGTCTGCGCAAACGCGTAGCTGAGCGTCTGCTGGAAGCGAAAAATTCCACCGCGATGCTGACCACGTTTAACGAAGTCAACATGAAGCCAATCATGGACCTGCGTAAGCAATACGGTGATGCGTTCGAGAAACGCCACGGTATCCGTCTGGGCTTTATGTCTTTCTACGTGAAAGCGGTTGTTGAAGCGCTGAAACGCTATCCGGAAGTGAACGCGTCCATCGACGGCGATGACGTGGTTTATCACAACTACTTTGATGTCAGCATGGCGGTCTCCACGCCACGTGGTCTGGTAACGCCGGTCCTGCGCGATGTGGATCTGCTGGGTATGGCAGACATCGAGAAAAATATTAAAGAACTGGCAGTCAAAGGTCGCGACGGCAAGCTGACGGTTGAAGATCTGACGGGCGGTAACTTCACCATCACTAACGGTGGTGTGTTCGGTTCCCTGATGTCCACGCCGATCATCAACCCACCGCAGAGCGCCATCCTGGGTATGCATGCCATCAAAGACAGGCCGATGGCGGTAGACGGCAAGGTTGAAATCCTGCCGATGATGTATCTGGCGCTGTCTTATGACCACCGTCTGATCGATGGTCGTGAGTCAGTAGGCTTCCTGGTAACCATTAAAGAGTTGCTGGAAGATCCAACGCGTCTGCTGCTGGACGTGTAGTTAATAAGAGTATCACCTGCCCCGTAGGTCTGGATGCTTATCAGACCTACGGGTAAAAGATAACGATTACCTGAAGGATGGACAGAACACATGAACTTACATGAATATCAGGCAAAACAACTTTTTGCCCGCTATGGCTTACCGGCACCGGTGGGTTATGCCTGTACTACTCCGCGTGAAGCAGAAGAAGCCGCTTCAAAAATCGGCGCTGGCCCGTGGGTAGTGAAATGTCAGGTTCACGCTGGTGGCCGCGGTAAAGCGGGCGGTGTGAAGGTTGTGAACAGCAAAGAAGACATTCGCGCTTTTGCTGAACACTGGCTGGGTAAACGTCTGGTTACTTACCAGACAGACGCCCATGGTCAACCGGTAAATCAGATTCTGGTTGAAGCAGCGACCGACATCGGTAAAGAACTTTACCTCGGCGCAGTTGTTGACCGTAGCTCCCGTCGCGTGGTCTTCATGGCCTCTACCGAAGGCGGCGTGGAAATCGAAAAAGTAGCGGAAGAGACCCCGCATCTGATCCACAAAGTGGCACTCGATCCGCTGGCAGGCCCAATGCCTTACCAGGGACGTGAGCTGGCGTTCAAACTGGGTCTGGAAGGTAAACAGGTTCAGCAGTTCACCAAGATCTTCATGGGTCTGGCGACTATCTTCCTGGAGCGCGACCTGGCGCTGATCGAAATCAACCCGCTGGTTGTCACCAAACAGGGTGACCTGATCTGCCTCGACGGCAAACTGGGCGCTGACGGCAACGCGCTGTTCCGCCAGGCTGACCTGCGCGAAATGCGCGACCAGTCTCAGGAAGATCCGCGTGAAGCGCAGGCTGCGCAGTGGGAACTGAACTACGTAGCGCTCGACGGCAACATCGGTTGTATGGTTAACGGTGCGGGCCTGGCAATGGGTACCATGGACATTGTTAAGCTGCACGGTGGCGAACCGGCTAACTTCCTTGACGTGGGCGGCGGCGCGACCAAAGAGCGCGTGACCGAAGCGTTCAAAATTATCCTCTCTGATGACAATGTTAAAGCCGTACTGGTTAACATCTTCGGCGGTATTGTACGTTGCGACCTGATCGCTGACGGTATCATCGGCGCGGTAGCAGAAGTAGGTGTAAACGTTCCGGTCGTGGTACGTCTGGAAGGTAACAACGCTGAACTCGGCGCGAAAAAACTGGCTGATAGCGGCCTGAATATTATTGCAGCGAAAAGTCTGACGGATGCAGCTCAGCAGGTTGTTGCCGCAGTGGAGGGGAAATAATGTCAGTTTTAATTAATAAAGATACCAAGGTTATCTGCCAGGGCTTCACCGGTAGCCAGGGGACATTCCACTCCGAACAAGCGATTGCTTACGGTACGCAGATGGTTGGCGGCGTAACGCCAGGTAAAGGCGGCACCACGCACCTGGGCCTGCCGGTGTTCAACACCGTGCGTGAAGCTGTAGAAGCGACGGGCGCAACCGCCACAGTTATCTACGTTCCGGCACCGTTCTGCAAAGATTCCATTCTGGAAGCAATCGATGCTGGTATCAAACTGATTATCACCATCACCGAAGGTATCCCAACGCTGGATATGCTGACCGTGAAAGTGAAGCTGGATGAAGCTGGCGTGCGCATGATCGGCCCGAACTGCCCAGGCGTTATCACCCCGGGCGAATGTAAAATCGGCATCATGCCGGGCCACATTCACAAGCCGGGCAAAGTGGGCATCGTTTCCCGTTCCGGTACCCTGACCTATGAAGCAGTTAAGCAGACTACCGACTACGGTTTCGGCCAGTCTACCTGTGTTGGCATCGGCGGCGACCCGATCCCGGGCTCTAACTTCATCGACATCCTGAAGCTGTTCCAGGAAGATCCGCAGACTGAAGCGATCGTCATGATCGGTGAGATCGGCGGTAGCGCGGAAGAAGAAGCGGCTGCGTACATTAAAGATCACGTCACCAAGCCGGTGGTTGGCTACATCGCGGGCGTCACAGCGCCGAAAGGTAAGCGTATGGGTCACGCTGGTGCCATCATCGCCGGCGGTAAAGGTACAGCGGATGAGAAATTCGCGGCTCTTGAAGCTGCAGGCGTGAAAACCGTTCGCAGCCTGGCCGATATCGGCGAAGCACTGAAAACCGTTATTAAGTAAGCCATAAAAATACAGCCCTGACTTTCTGCATGGTCAAGGGCTGGTCTAATTTCGACATGGTTGGCCATCTGATGATGGCCTTTTTTATTTTCTGTCATCCCGCATCATGCAATTTGATCACAATCATCTTCACAAATGAGATTATTTTTTGCGGCGAGCATCATTCTTTCTTTTGCCTGGATTTTGCATATTACCGCCTTTAATCATATTAAGGTTGGAGGATGGCGTGTCGCTGAAAATTCAGGATGATTACTTACCATGTTTTTTCTCTATAGCAGAAGTCTTCTCCAATGCGACGGGGTTAGCAACGGTAGTCGTTGATGTTACAGGCAGAGCTCTCTCTGATTGCCATAATTTTAATTCATTCTGTAAGCTGATGAGATCGAATAAACGCTACAGTGTTGGTTGCCAAACGTGCGATAAACAGTGTGTTTTTGAGGCACTGAAACAGTGTAAGCCCAGAATATTCAACTGCCATGCAGGGCTAAGTCTGTTCTCCATACCATTAATTTATGAGGAGAATCTGCATGGTTTTATTATCTGTGGTCAGGTTCGGGCTAAGTACCAGGAATATAAAACCATCATTGTTGAAGATGAATCACGATGGATGTGTGATCCTCAAATAAAAGCCGAGTGGGATCAGCTTGTTGCGGTTGATAATAATACGTTGGTGGCATCGGCTAATTTATTGCATTTTATTATTAACAATTTTGAGGTGCAAAAAAAACAATCTGAAGTGGTATTCGATAAACCGGCAAGTAACGTCCGGCACTATTTAACGGAGCTTTCTCGTCATGAGAAAAAACTACTGGCGGCACTGCGTTATATTGATGATAACCTGTATAGTGACTTATCTCTGGAGTCTGTGGCGGCACATGTCTGTTTAAGTGCAAATTATTTCAGCCGATTTTTTAAGAAGCGCCAGGGCGTTAACTTTAAAACATGGGTGAGTCAGAAAAAAATGCAAAAGGCGGGGGAGTTATTACACGATCCGGTTCATTCAATAGACAGTATCGCCCGGAAACTTCAGTACGCACAAACCAGCTATTTTTGTCGCGTTTTCCGGGCGGCGCATCAAACATCACCCCAGTCTTTTCGTCACGCCAGACTCTCGCAGTAAAGATGTTCAGGGAGGTCGATAGCGGCAGGAATAAAAGACAGACGATCGCTCAGCGTGACGACATCGCCAATGACGATCAGTGCAGGCGGCGTAATGTTGGCTTCCTGCGCATTGCTCAGTAACGAGCCGAGGGTACAGGTCAGCCGGCGCTGATTCTCCCGGGTCGCGGACATGATGATGGCCGCGGGCGTCTCCGCCGGTTTCCCACCCATCAACAGTTCTTCACAAATAAACGCCAGATTCGCAATACCCATAACGATAACCAATGTACCGTTAAGTTTCGCCAGTTGACGCCAGTCCTGCTGCTGGTTGCCTTCGCGTGTATGACCGGTCACCACGTGAAAACCAGAGGCGTAATCGCGATGTGTTACCGGGATCCCGGCACAGGTTAATCCCCCAATGGTTGAACTGATACCGGGGACGACTTCAAAAGGGATCCCCGGCTCAATAAGCCCTTCAACTTCTTCGGCCCCACGACCAAATACGTAGGGATCGCCACCTTTTAAGCGCACGATATTGTGATGCGTCTGGGCATACTGAACGAGAAGCGCGTTGATTTCATCCTGTGGCACACAATGAAATCCCGGATTCTTACCGACATTGATAAGCTCACAGTCAGCGGATGCCCATTCCAGAATCTTAGGATTGACCAACCTGTCGTAAATAATGACATCTGCTTGTTTAATGCACATCACTGCTTTGAGGGTGAGTAATGAAATATCACCGGGACCTGCGCCAACGAGCCAGACCTTTCCGAAAGTTTTCACATTGTGTCCTTTATCACGTCTAACAAAAAAAGGCAGAACCACTCCGGAGAATGATTAAAAGCAGTCGTTTGCCTGTAAGTTATAACGCTGAATTTTCCTAAATTATCACAAGGATAATATTGATTAATCTCGCAAAGTTTTTTCCACAATAAACAAGATGACTTGAAAAATTATTAAGAACTTATTGGCGCTATGTGTCTGAATTTAACCTTAATTAAATTGTGTTTATTGTTGTGCTTGAGTATTATTGGTTAATATTTATCCGCCATCAGTATGAACAAATCATGGATTGGATCAATGACATCAATGCCTGAAATAAAATATAACACTCGATGTTTATTCGGGTGATATGAATTATTTTTTATAAATTAAACTATTTTTGTACGCTGCATATGGAAGAGGTTATGAGAGGAAAAATACCCAAAACGGAGTTGCTGGTAACTTTTGAAGTGGTTGCGCGTCACGAAAGTTATACCCGGGCAGCTGAAGAGCTGGCTTTAACACAAAGTGCTGTTTTCCGCCAGGTGAATGCGCTAGAGGATTTTCTTAATACAGCGCTATTTAATCATGCCAAAAAGCGCATTTTTTTAAATGCGGCAGGCAAACACTATTTAACTATTGTTAAAGAAACACTGAACAAGCTTGAACGAGATACGACGACGATCATGACATGGCAGCCGACCGTACAAGTGATCGAACTGGCGGTTAACCCGACGTTCAGTACGCACTGGCTGATCCCAAACCTGCGTGAGTTCAATAAACTCAATCCTGATATTATCGTTAATATTCATTCTCTGGCGAATATTGGTGATTTTCTTAACCGGGAATATGACGCAGCGATCATGCGGGAAGATTTTTACTCGCCGTGGTCGGGGGTCGAGTACCTGTTCGAAGAGGAAATTCTGCCAGTGTGCAGCCGTTGCTTGCTTGCTGAACCGGACCGGAAGCTGTCCGTCGATGAACTGCTGAACGAATACCCGCTGTTGCATCAAAGTACCCGCATCAAAGGCTGGCAGGAATGGTTTGCGCTGTCCGATGTCAGCAGTCCGCTGGTGAATAAAGGTCCGCGATTTGATCTGTTGTCGATGCTGATTGCGGCGGTACGTTCCAATCTTGGCGTCGCATTGCTCCCCCGTTTTGCCATTCAGCACGATCTGGATAGTGGGGATATGGTGATTCCTTGCGATGTTCCAATGCGTACCGGGAATCGATTTATCATGACGTGGCGGGAGGAAAAATCAGAGTCCCTTCATTTGGAGATCTTCCGCAACTGGTTGCTAAATAAATCCGTGATGTCGGCTGCCTGATGGCGGCTTGCGCCTTATCAGGCCTACAGGTTTCGGTGTTCACCATAGGCCCGATAAGCGTATCGGTTTTGGGTAAATCGCCGGATGCGGCGTAAACGCCTTACCCGGCAAAAGAGCGATTACCAGTCGATCCCTGGCTGTGCCTGAATGCCGCTATCAAAAGCGTGTTTAACCGGGCGAAGCTCGCTGACCGTATCGGCAAGTTCAAGTAACAGCGCATGGCAACCGCGCCCGGTGACGATCACGCTCTGGTCGGCAGGGCGATTTTCGATGGCGCTGATTACCTCCTGCGTATCCAGATAGTGATAAGCCAACATATAGGTGAGTTCGTCCAGTACGACCAGATCGTAATGCGCATCAGCCAGCATGCGCTTACTTTCCTGCCACACAGCGGTGGCCGCCTCGATATCGGCTTCCCGGTTCTGGGTTTCCCAGGTAAAACCGGTACCCATAATATGAAACTCCACGCCGAGAGGGTGCAGTGTGTTGTACTCGCCATTATCCCACTGGCCTTTAATAAACTGCGCGACGCCAACGGTTTTTCCGTGACCAACCGCGCGTGTCGCCGTGCCGAAGGCTGCGGTAGATTTTCCTTTACCATTGCCGGTGAAGACAATCAGAATCCCTTTCTTCTCCGTTGCCGCCGCCACGCGGGTATCAACCTGCGCTTTCAGCTTCTGCTGACGCTGGCGATGTCGGTCATTGTTGGCTCGCGCTTCCATGATAGCTCCTTAATGTCCTGCCGGGCAGGTTGCGCAGCGATGCTGCTGCTCAAACTGACTGAAGAAGTTATTGCCTTTGTCATCTACTAATACGAACGCAGGCATATTTTTAACTTCCATCATCCACACCGCTTCCATGCCCAGTTCGGGATACTCAAGGCACTGCAGGCTCTTCACATACTGCTGGGCCAGCAGAGCCGCTGCGCCGCCAATGCTGCCGAGGCTAAATCCACCGTGTTTGTGACAGGCATCAGTGACCTGCTGACTGCGGTTACCCTTGGTGAGCATAATGAGACTTCCGCCTTGTGCCTGGAAAGCATCGACGTACCCATCCATGCGTCCGCCGGTTGTCGGCCCCATTGAACCGCAGGCCTGGTTTTCGGGGGTTTTGGCGGGGCCGGCGTAATAAACGATATGTTTTTTCATGTATTCCGGCATCGGTTCGCCGTTATCCAGGCGCGCTTTGATGTTTGCGTGGGCGATATCTCGGGCAACAACAATTGGGCCGCTTAACGACAAACGAGTCCCGATGGGCAGGGCGGAAAGGTCATGCAGGATTTCGCGTAACGGACGGTTCAGATCCAGTTGAACTGTCTGGGCGCCATTTTCCACCCGCTGTGAATCAGGGATAAATTTGCCCGGGTTATGCTCGAGTTTCTCCAGCCAGATACCGTGTTTGTTAATTTTGGCTTTGATGTTGCGGTCGGCAGAACAGGAGAGGGCCATGGCGATAGGGCAGGAGCCGCCGTGGCGCGGTAAGCGAATTACGCGAATATCGTGGGCAAAGTATTTGCCGCCAAACTGCGCGCCGATGCCAAACTCGCGGCTGGCATTGAGCAGTTCGGCTTCCAGTGCTGTATCGCGGAACGCCTGACCCAGCTCGTTCCCGCTGGTGGGCAGGTTATCGTAATATTTGGTTGATGCCAGTTTGGCTGTCTTCAGCGCCTGATCGGCGGACAAGCCCCCAACCACGAAAGCGATGTGGTACGGCGGGCAAGCGGCGGTACCCAGCGATTTCATTTTTTCGATCAGGAAGGCTGTGAGCTTTTCCGGCTGCAGAATGGATTTGGTTTCCTGGAATAGCGCCGCCTTATTGGCAGAACCACCGCCTTTGTTGACGAACAGGAATTTATACTCATTACCCGGCGTGGCGCTGATGTCGATTTGCGCTGGCAGGTTTGTCTGGGTATTGACCTCGGTATACATGTCCAGCGGGGCATTTTGCGAGTAACGCAGATTGTTTTCGGTGAAGGTGGTATATACGCCTTTGCTCAAAGCTTCGGCGTCATCGCCGCCTGTCCAGACATGTTGTCCTTTGCAGGCCACAATGGTTGCCGTCCCGGTGTCCTGACAGTTAGGCAGGACGCCTTTGGCCGAAACCTCAGCGTTGCGCAGCAGTTGTAATGCGACGTACTTATCGTTACCGCTGGCCTGCGGGTCGTGCAAAATGCTGGCTATCTGTTTCAAATGTCCGGCGCGCAGAAAAAATGAAGCCTCATAAAATGCCTGCTGTGCTAATAAGGTTAACGCTTCAGGCGCTACCTTAATCACTTCCTCTCCGTCTAACTCCGTTACCGTTACGTGCTGGTTACTCAGTAATTCATACTCGGTATTATCTTTACTCTGAACAAAGAGTTCCTGCCAGACAAATGGTTTAGACATGTTTACTTCTCACCTCTTCGTATTGTTTGCCGGATAAGCAATGTGCCATCCGGCGTAAAGTTATTTGGCTAAAAAGACGTTGGCTTTTGTCGCTTCGGCGACATATTCGATAGTTTTCTGGGCACGAACGCTGTTTCCGGCTTCATCAAGCGGCGGAGAATAGACCGCAATCGCATATTCGCCTGGGACGACGGCAACCATGCCGCCGCCGACGCCGCTTTTCGCCGGAATGCCAACGGTGTACAGCCATTTACCGCTGCCGTCGTACAGTCCGGCAATCGCCATTTCCGCCAGCACTTGCGGAACATATTTTTCATTCAGCAACTGCTTGCCGTTGAACGGCGATTTCCCTTTGTTCGCCAGTACGGCACCCATTTTGGCCAGTTGCTCAACGGTGATATCCACCGAGCACTGACGGGTATAAATTTCGACGGCGTCATCGGTGTTGCCATAGAAGCTGTTATAGGATTCCATCAGCTTCGCCAGCGCCTGATTGTGCTGGTTGGTCTCCATTTCAGATTTGTAAACCGGCTCATTAACCGTGAGCGTGGCATCGGCCCAGACGTTCAGGTTGTCGAGGATTTTGTTCCAGCGATCGGTTTTGTCTTTGGCTTCAATCAGACTAACGGTGCTCATGGCTCCGGCGTTTACCAGCGGGTTTTCCGGCGCACCTTTGGTCAGTTCAACCGCTAAACCGGAATTAAATGGCATGCCAGTGGCATTGGCCCCGAGTTTATCCAGCACTACCTGAGGACCGTGCTGTTCCATGGCGAGCGCCATGGTGAAGACTTTACTCAGGGATTCCATGGGAAAGGGTTTGTTAACATCGCCAACCTGGTAGATTTTTCCGTCCACCGTAGCAATAGTGATGGCAAAATTATTTGGGCTGTAGCTCGCCAGGGCAGGGATGTAGTCGGCGACTTTTCCATCATTGTTACTTTTGTACTTTTGATGCGCCTGTTCTATCAGTCTGGCGTAGTCCGGCGCGGTTTGCGCGAATGAGGTAGCGCTAAACAAGACGCTGAAAGAAAAGAGACTCACGCCGAGTAGAGTTTTAGTCATGGTGCTTTCCTGTTGGGGTACTTATCATGCGCCGGATGGCGGCGTACCGCCTGATCCGGCCTACGGATAATTAAACGTTATGTAGGCCGGATAAGCGCAAGCGCCATCCGGCAATAACGAGGTATCAGGACAACGCGACTTCTGTTTCGGTGACCGGGCGGTCTTGCTCCGGTGTTTTGACTGGCGCTGTTCCGCGGCAGCCTGAACCAAAGTGTTCACCTTCCCAGCGACCTACAATGGCAGCGCCCATGGCATTACTCATGACGTTGGTGGCGGAACGACCCATATCGAGGAACGGATCGACGCCCATCAGCAGGATCAAACCGGCTTCCGGAATGTTGAACTGGTTCAGGGTCGCGGCGATAACAACCATCGAGGCACGCGGTACACCCGCCATCCCTTTAGAGGTCAGCATCAGAATTAACAGCATGGTAATTTGCTCGCCCATGCTCAACTCAATGTTGCACGCCTGGGCAATAAAGACGGTGGCAAAGGAGCAATAGGCCATGGAGCCTACGAGGTTAAAGGAGTAACCGATCGGCAGAACGAAGCTGGCAATTTTTGAGGAAACGCCGAATTTTTCCAGTTTATCCAGCGTGCCCGGGAAGGCTGCTTCAGAACTGGAGGTCGTAAAGGCCAGCAGTGCAGGCTCGAAGATTGATTTGGTCAAACGCGCGATGCAAGGCCCGACTATCATGGTTGACAGGCCAATCAGAATTGCCCACAGCATACCCAGCGTCAGGTAGAATTCACCCATGAAGATCCCGGCGCTGACCATCACACCCAGACCACGTTCGGCAATCAAACCTGAAATAGCGGCAAAAACAGTCAGTGGGGCAAACAGCATGACGTAGCCTGTCAGCTTCAGCATCACGTGTACCAGCGAATCCAGAACCTTAACGATAGGCTCGGCTTTTTCACCAATAGCGGCCAGGCTGCAACCGAGGAAAATGGAGAACACCACGATCTGCAGGATTTCGTTACGCGCCATCGCGTCAACGATACTGGTTGGTACGGCATGTGAGATAAAGACTTTCAGCGTGAAGGGTTCAGACTTAACGGCGGCAACAGCGCCTGCGTCATGAGCAACAAAATTGATACCTGCGCCCGGCTGGAAGATATTAACGATAACCAGACCCAAGGCGATCGATAGCAGTGAGGCACAAATAAACAGGAAAAAGGTTTTAGAAAATATACGACCCAGCGTTTTGGCATCGCCCATCTTGGCAATACCGACAACCAGAGTTGAAATAACCAATGGCGCAATAATCATCTTCACCATACGTAGGAATATAGTGGTGAAAATGGAAATATCCTGTGCATATGATTTTGCTGTTTCAGCCGCGGCCATATTATTAATGGCCACCCCGGCAATCATGCCGAGTATCAGGCCTAATATGATCATCTTGGTTAAACTTATTTTCTTCATGTGTACTCCATCGGATAAAGGCTGGTAATTGGAATAATGTAGGGTGGCGTGTGCCTGAGCCTGGACAGCAGCTCAGGCGCACGCCTGTTGTGACCAACCGCATGAATATTCGAAGCACTGTGATACAGCTGAACTCTGTGCTCCAATGGCTGTTATTGTGTTTTTTTGTTACAGATCGAATTCAATACTTAATAATGGTGCGTGTTGCTGCGCGCCATAAACATCATTGTCACCGACATTGCCGGAAATAATATCGCGCGGCATGACAATTTTTACGGCATTTGCCGGATCGAACCACACAATATTGTGAATAAAGTCAGGTTCGACATTATATAACCCAGCAATAAGTTGCGGAGTTAATTGCTCTGAGCGTTTTACGCGCTGATAGTCTTCCCGGGTTTTAAACAAAATATCTAAAACCAGTTCGTACGGTCCGGCATTTTTTGAGCGAATGACCTGCGCCAGTGAACAAATTGAGTGTTTCATGCCTGAACTCCTTCTGGCGTCACCTGCTCAATGTGGAAATCAAACCGCAGTGCATCGCTGGCTTCAATCAGGTGATAGATCGAGAACTCATACACCGGCCCACTCTGAATATCAGATGGCGAGAATGGGAAAGCGAGGTTGCCCGCCGTGGCAATACGATTTTCATAGCCGTAGTGCAACAGGGTAGAGCGCACCAGCGAGCAAACGCTGTTGGCGATATCCTGCGTCGGCGCAACGACGTCCAGTAAAATCCCCAGTTCATGACCCGCGGTTTTCATCGGTTCATGGTTGCCCATCACGCCGTTCTTCCCGTACAGGTGGAACGTCATGCGGATGCTGTCGTCATTCAGGGAGAGGTTACGTGCTACGCTTGCCTGTACCTCTTCGAGAATGGTGTCAATTCCGGCAATCATAATCGGGTCGCGCGTTCCGGCGATGGTCAGGCAGCGGAAGCCAACCTGACGCGCGCCTTCCAGTTTCAACGCATACGGTGTTTCTTCATGACGTGAACCGCTGACATACACTTCGCCCTCGTTAACCTGGGCAAAGGTGCACGCTTTCAGGTTCAGCACACCGCCCGGTCCCGGCAGGAAGTACGGATCGGACTTCTCATACAGGGTGTGCGCCGCAGCAGACGTTTCAGTGAACTTACGCTTGGGATTGAACGCCTTCAGCGTAAAGCCGTTGTCGTCGATAATGCCCATCGCACAATCTGAGCCGGAGCCGGGGGTTGCTGCAATGGCAGCACACTCAAGGATCTTACCGCAGTGCAGCGCCAGACCTTCATCAAAGCCTTGCATAATCGGCAGCGCCGCGAAGCAGGCTGGATCGTAAGCGCGTCCGCCCAGAACAACCTGTGCCCCCGCTTTCAGCGCACGCTGGAAAGGTTCGACACCCATCTGCGCGACGATGTAGGTACTCTCTTCAATCGCCTCGTGAGTCAGTTCAGGCACAAAATCGAGCGCGGTGATTTTGCCGTTATCCAGCGCCTGATGAACGATTTCTTTGTCGACATCAGACGGGATCAGCGCCATTGAGAAGGACAGTTTTTCTTCCTGGGCAATCTCATGGATTATCTGGCGACACCACTCCAGATGCGGAGCGGCACCAGAACCACCGGCGGTACCGATCACGACCGGGATGTTGTTCTTAACGCCCGCCACGATCATATAGCGCAGATCGCGTTTTACCCCGGCTCTGTCGGTAAAGGGTTTACCTGCCCCCAGGTAGTGGGGGCCAGGATCGGAGGAACCTGCGTCAACAGCAATAAGATCCGGTGACTCTTCCATGGCTTTACGAAAACTTTCTTCCGGGAAGCCATAACCCAGGATAGCCGTCGGCGATAAGATCTTAAATGTGCGTGCCATCTCTTAATCCTTAGTTTGCAACAACGCGATGGTGCGATTCATCTCGTTAAACACGATGTTGAGACCTTCATCGAAACCCATACCCGGTTTAACCAGCATACGCATCGGACGCGCGGCAAGCGCCACGTGTACGCAGGTGCGGGCACTGATCTCGGTTTCGTTACAAGTACCGCCCTGATAAGCTTCCATGGCGTGTTTGTTGCAATACAGAACCGCATCAACGATGTTGTGAATACCGCCAAGATCAGGGGTTTTGATCTGTACCATGTGGCAGCTGCCCGCATCGGTAAAGTCCACGATATCCTGATAGGTGTTACACCATTCGTCGGCGACAATTTTCACGCCGGAACCCAGACGGGTCAGTTCTTTGGTGATGGCAGTCAACATGCGGATCTGATCCGGCTTGTTACCCGCATCTACTGGCCCTTCGATATACAGCGGCAGGCCCTGTGCTTCGGCTTCCAGGCTGGCGATGTATTCGGCGCAGCGCACGGGATCCATATCGAAGATCAAACCGATCGTGCCGTACACATCAATATGCAGCGTTGGGTGATAACGTTCGCTGGTGCGCAGGCTTAAAATGCGGTCGGACAACCAACGTACATACTCACGCAGTTTTTCGCCTTTAAAGCCCAGTTTCTCTTCCACGTTGTTGATCAGCGCATGCGGCAGGACGTCCACCCCTTTGAGGATCATTTTGTCAACGGCGATATAACGGTCGTCGCCGCTCTGACCAAATAATGGAATGGCTTCCGGCACGCACGGCAGTTGCCATTCATCGCAAACCACTTCAGTTTTCAGACGACCGGTAGCCAGCGCTGCCGCGTCGAGCAGCGCCTGAGACAGACCATAGCGGACGGCGGTATGCAGCAGATGACCGTCAATACGCAGTTGATCAAAGAAACGGGCGTTTGGCAGGAACGCATCAACGTCACGGCCTTCCAGCAGCGGTTTGATGTGATCGTTGAGGAACGGAATGAAATTTTCTGCCAGGAATAGCGGATCACGGCCACCTGCACCTGAATATTGCACCGCTGCGCAATCGCCCACCGCTACCGCGCCATTTTCCAGAATCAGTTGCACGGAAACGCATTCACCCGCCTGACGAACAGAGGTAAATCCAGGTGTTACCGGATCGCCGGTATAGATAAACCCGTCATGACCGGCGCCATTTTTGATGGCCTGCTGATCGTCAAAATAAAATGAGGAGTAGCCAGCGGTGAAAAGGGCCTTTTTGATTTTCATTATGGTCTTCCTATTAATTTACTGTGGGATACGGCGTTGATGTCATCAATGACCATCTGGAAAGAAGGCTTGCGGCCTTCAAAATGTGCGCGCTCTGCGACATAGTCGTGGTGCAGGGCGAGAATATCTTTCGGCAGTGGAACCGCACCGGCTTCGAGAATACGGATGGCGCCTGTGTTATCGCGCACCGGCAGAATTTTGCCCGCATTGCAGGCGGCAGGTGCGAACGGCACATCCAGTACGCCAGCTTCAAAGGCCAGCACTGTACCGCGCGCAATGTCGCCATTACCCAGTTCGAAGACTTTTTTCAGTACTGCGCGGACTTCACTCTTAATCAGTTCGACTTCCTGCTCGACGGCAGCGCATTGCGGGAATTTCTGGTCGCTGACCATGTTGAGCATCTGGCGTGACGCTTTCAGACCCTGGGCGTTGGCTGCAGCCGTTGGGATACCGAACGCTTCGTGCGGGCTTTTGGTAATGACTTTCGTGGCACCGGACATACCGGCAACCGCCGCACCCCAGGCGATAACGGAGAAGGCTTTCGCTTCATCTTCCGGGAATCCGCCCATCCACTGGTGGAAAACGGTACTCAGTTCGTAATCGTCGAAGCCGTGGTTATGGAAGTATTCGTGGGACAGTTCACGCAGCGCCTGAATGGCGGCGATATCCTGCGTCAGGCTACCGACCTGGCCGTAGCCGACGGTAATGGATTTCACGCCTTGTTCCAGCGCCAGCAGACCTTCAATAATCGCCACCGAGTGGGACATAAACGGCGGGATCAGGGTACCGGTCAGCGGGCCAAACGGCTCACGGTTGATGCGAATGCCGTTCTCTTCGTACAGACCCATCAGACGGTCGCAGTACTGCCAGTCGCGAATGGATTTTTCCAGGGTGACGCGTTTGGCGTAAGGGATGTTGTAGGAGATACCGCCACCTTCGTAGCTGGTAAAGCCACTGGCCATGGCGATTTCAGCCAGCAGGCGCGCATCCGGCGTTCCGTGGCGGACCTGGATTGGTTTTTCCAGCGACTCAGTCATACGGCGGCAGGCAGCAACCCCATGATTGACGACGGGTAAACCATTCAGTTTGGAGGTGCCCGCCTCGATAGATTTTTGGATCCCGACAGCTGCTTCTTCATAGCGGTTCAGACGGGTATAGGCATCGATGGTACTTGGCAGGAGGTCACATTCTTCCTGCAATGTTTTAAGCAGCTCAATATGTTCATCCATGAGTGCGACGCCTGCACGCGGCTGGCTCAGCGTTTTACCTTCTTGATCGGCCTTCAACAGCGCGAGGGAGAAGCGTTTTGAATCTGGAATTGATTGCTGGTACTTCACGCCATCTTCGAATTTCTCAACGTCTTTGCCGGTTTCCCAGGTTTGCAACACCTGGTGCCTTTCGGTCATGAATTCGTCGTGGGTCAATTTTTTATTTCGAAGTTCCATTCGTAGCTGCCTTTAGTTTTGTAGGGTTAAACACTGAATGCTGGTGCGAGCAGCGGCTTGCGGGTACAGCCTGGCGACGTTTGCCAGTAGCGGGAGCAGGCCATTTGAATCGCGGTAATACTCAAACTGATTCGGTAACAGAATTCTTTTACCCTGGTCGTCCAGCTCCCGGTATTTAAGCCAGTTATGGATATCGAACTGGCTGGCGCGAGAGAGCCATCCCCCTGAACCGACGACTTTGCGTACGGTGGTGAGATCGCGACCCATCTGTAAATCCACGTTACCGACGCAGGTGCAAACCTGCTTCTTAGTGCCCGCGTGGCGCTCAGTGGCATAGCCCACGCACAAACCGGCTAACAAAGTGTCGAAATATTTCTCTTCCTCGTTGACCGGCAGGTAGTCCGGCTGCCCAACCAGATGGCGCAGGTAGCGATAAAACGCTTCCTCACGTTGTGGTTGTTGGGCGAAAACAACTTTCACCATATCCTGCGTGCTTTCTCCCACCACGACGGCGGAAACGCGCATGCCCAAATCACCTTCAACGGTACGTTTGACGAACGGTTCAGGGACACCATGCAGGACCGTATCGGGGGAGAGGGTATTCGCGCTGGCTGAATAGACATCCGTGGTGGCGCCACCCATATCAATCAGCATGAACTCCTTCCATGCGTTGTCGTAATCGCTAATGGCTTTGACTAACTCATAGACCGTCCATGGCGTCGGCATTGGCTCTTCGCCTGTTTCGCCAACAATGACGTCCAGACCTTTACCTTTGACAATGCGTGACAAGAACACATCGCAAATCGCCTGGCGCGCGGCAAACGGATTCGGGTGATCGAGATCCGGCAGAATGTTGTCTACCGTGGTCAGATCTTTGTGTCCCAGAATCGTTTGTATTTCGTCCTGAATGTCCCGGTTTCCGGCGTAGATAATGGCGCAATCAAGCTTTGAACCTGCCAGCGCGTGCGCATTCGCCAGGCCGTAGCTTTCTTCGCCGCCGTCTGTACCGCCGGTAAACAACAGAATATCTGGCGGTGCAGATTCCAGTTCCTGGATGTCATGACGGTTCAGTTTGTACGAATAATATTGCGCGATTTTCGCTCCTGCCGAATGGGCGGTAACTTTTGCCGATTCCAGCGTAATGGAAGGCACCAGCCCCATTGCTGCCACGGCGAGTCCACCTTTGGCCGAGGAGGAGTATTTCAACTGCACTTCACCACTTTTCAGTAACGGGCGAGCATCGGCAACGTTCAGCACCTGATTCAGGCTGGCAAAAAAACCGTCTGCCAGATGATGTGTGGTGGTTGGGGTCAGGACATGGTTTACCAGGGTTAATTCCCCACCTTCATGGGCGAAGAGGGCTGCCTTGGTCCATGTCGAGCCGATATCGACAGAAACTGTTTGCATCAGATGGCCTCTTCCAGGCAACGCTGCTCGAGGCCATTGTGTTGGTGAATATCATTAGTGATAAGCGCACAGACATCTTCCAGGTCGTGGCTCGGTGCGAAGACGCGGTTAAACCCCATCTCTTTAAATTTCACTTCGACATCGGCGAAGTCATGTTTTCCGACGACCAGGTTGCCGCCGACGTACAACAGGATGTCGCCGAGGCCACGTTCAATACAGCGCTCACGCAAGCCGAGGCAGTCAATGTCGCCGTGGCCGTAGATGGAAGACACCACGATGGCATCAGCGCCTGTTTCAATCGCGGCATCAATATATTCATCCTGGCTCACCATCACCCCGAGGTTGATTACGTGAAAATCATGAGCAGTAAAAACGCGATCCAGAACTTTATTGCCTACTGCATGGCAGTCAGCACCGATGACGCCAATAACAAGTGTAGATTTCTTCATGGGTAATCCTCTGTAGGGCTGATGGTCAATAAGTGAAAATTGTTTTCTAATATTTAGAGCATGGGTTTTGACAACCTTTTAATAGGGTTGGAGTTTCTGTGGAAGCGGAAAAGGAAGCAATTGATCTATTTTCAAAATATCCTGCGCAAAATGATTGTTATATTTTGCCTTCATAAAAATTCATTTAAATCAATGTGTTATAAATTAATTTCCATTGGTTATTTTATTTATTAGCGAATTACCTAATAAACCACTTGCCATGTTTGTGATCGAAATCTTATTTTGTGGCGCAGGCTTTGTCAGGGGTGTTTTTAATAATTTCGAAAATGGTATTCGCTAAATAACTTGTGAACGGCATAACGGTTTTTTATTTATTAATCTTATATGTCGTAATTTTTTTTGTTAAATTTAAGATAAAAATGATAATGAATTGTTCGGAATATATATATTCTTTGGCATAGAAGCGATGTTGTGGTGGGAGTGATAACTTACAGTGATGATTTAAGCGAAACGGCGGGTCTCTGCAGGGAGATCGCCAAACCTCAGGGCGTCGGTCAATGCTTGCCGCTTCGCTTCCAGTTGAGATAGTTACATTGTGGTGTTAATTATAAGTAAAATTAAAATGAATGATTTGTATTAAATAATGATTACAGGACTTGCTAAACAAAAAACTGTGAGCTACCCAGCAATAGTGACTCTTTATCTGTCCATAATTTTGTCCCCCAGACTGGTTAAAAGATCGTGTAGATTTAAATAAATATCCTATCATTTGTAGTAACGGCAATTACTCATTGAAAAACATATCGTTAACATGGCGTTCACTAGTCACGCTAGCGATAAACACTATTAACATTTAAATTGAAAATTGATTTAAATCAATGTTTAAAACTTGGTAAACATCACCAAATGAGGTTAAATTGCTGCAGATCAAATTGGTCTGAAGGTGATAAATTAGCTATAAATTGATCACTATCGAAAAATGCAAATTTACCTCGATAAAAACCTGTTTATTGTAAGGATTTTACGGCGTAATATAATTGCGGGATCAATTTGAGTGTTTTATTAACATGTTTGTAACCTTTCATCATTGTCCTTTCTTCAAATGAGAAGAAAGAGCAGCGGGGGAAGGAAGCAAATAAATTTGTATTGGGGCATGCGTGTGACCCTTTCTAACGGGGTTCACTCTCGGAGTCTTCATGCGATGAGCAAGGAGTCATGATGTTAGATATAGTCGAACTGTCGCGCTTACAGTTTGCCTTGACCGCGATGTACCACTTCCTGTTTGTGCCACTGACGCTCGGTATGGCGTTCTTGTTGGCCATCATGGAAACGGTCTACGTCCTTTCCGGCAAACAGATTTATAAAGATATGACCAAGTTCTGGGGCAAGTTGTTTGGTATCAACTTCGCTCTGGGTGTGGCAACCGGTCTGACCATGGAGTTCCAGTTCGGGACTAACTGGTCTTACTATTCCCACTATGTAGGGGATATTTTCGGTGCGCCGCTGGCGATTGAAGGTTTGATGGCCTTCTTCCTCGAATCCACCTTTGTAGGTCTGTTCTTCTTCGGCTGGGACCGTTTGGGTAAAGTCCAGCATATGTGCGTCACCTGGCTGGTGGCCTTAGGTTCAAACCTGTCCGCACTGTGGATTCTGGTTGCGAACGGCTGGATGCAAAACCCAATCGCTGCGGATTTCAACTTTGAAACCATGCGTATGGAGATGCTGAGCTTCTCTGAACTGGTGCTCAACCCGGTTGCTCAGGTGAAATTTGTTCACACTGTGGCTTCTGGTTATGTTTGTGGCGCGATGTTCGTTCTGGGTATCAGCTCCTACTATATGCTGCGCGGCCGTGACTTCGCGTTTGCTAAACGTTCTTTTGCTATCGCTGCCAGCTTTGGTATGGCTGCCATTCTGTCTGTTATCGTTCTGGGTGATGAATCTGGTTACGAAATGGGCGACGTGCAGAAAACCAAACTTGCTGCTATTGAAGCCGAGTGGGAAACCCAACCTGCACCGGCATCCTTTACGCTGTTCGGTATTCCGGACCAGGATGCGCAGGAAAACCATTTTGCGATTCAAATTCCTTATGCCCTGGGCATCATCGCTACCCGCTCCGTTGATACACCGGTCATTGGTCTGAAAGATCTGATGGTGCAGCACGAAGAGCGTATCCGTAACGGGATGAAAGCGTATCAACTGCTGGAAGAACTGCGTGCAGGTTCTACCGATCAGGCTGTTCGCGACCAGTTCAACAGCATGAAGAAAGATCTGGGCTATGGTCTGCTGCTGAAACGCTACACGGACAACGTCACCGACGCGACCGAAGCGCAAATTCAGCAAGCCACGAAAGACTCTATCCCTCGTGTTGCACCGCTGTACTTCGCATTCCGTATTATGGTGGCGTGCGGCATCCTGATGCTGGCTATCATTGCTGTGTCCTTCTGGACCGTGATTCGTAATCGTATCGGCGAGAAAAAATGGCTGCTGCGCACCGCGCTGTATGCGATTCCGCTGCCGTGGATTGCTATTGAATCCGGTTGGTTTGTCGCAGAGTACGGTCGTCAACCGTGGGCGATTGGTGAAGTGTTACCAACAGCCGTAGCGAACTCTTCGCTGACCGCTGGCGACCTCATCTTCTCGATGCTGTTGATTTGCGGCCTGTATACCCTGTTCCTGGTGGCTGAACTGTATCTGATGTTCAAGTTCGCACGCCTTGGGCCGAGTAGCCTGAAAACCGGTCGTTATCACTACGAGCAGTCCACTGTGACTTCTCAGCCGGCACGCTAAGACAGGAGTCGTCAAATGATCGATTATGAAGTATTGCGTTTTATCTGGTGGCTGCTGGTTGGCATTCTGCTGATTGGTTTTGCGGTCACTGATGGCTTCGACATGGGGGTGGGCATGCTCACCCGTTTCCTCGGTCGTAATGATACCGAGCGTCGAATTATGATTAACTCCATCGCCCCGCACTGGGACGGTAACCAGGTTTGGCTCATCACCGCGGGTGGCGCACTGTTCGCTGCCTGGCCGATGGTGTATGCCGCTGCGTTCTCCGGTTTCTATGTGGCGATGATCCTGGTACTGGCGTCTTTGTTCTTCCGTCCGGTCGGTTTTGATTACCGCTCCAAGATCGAAGACATGCGCTGGCGCAACATGTGGGACTGGGGCATCTTCATCGGTAGCTTCGTGCCGCCGCTGGTTATCGGTGTTGCGTTTGGCAACCTGCTGCAAGGTGTTCCGTTCCACATGGATGAGTACATGCGCTTGTACTACACCGGTAACTTCTTCCAGTTGCTGAATCCGTTTGGTCTGCTGGCAGGGGTTGTGAGCGTAGGGATGATCATCACTCAGGGCGCAACCTATCTGCAGATGCGTACCGTAGGCGAACTACACCTGCGTGCACGTACCACCTCACAGGTTGCGGCGCTGGTGACTCTGGTTTGCTTCGCACTGGCCGGCGTTTGGGTTATTTACGGTATTGATGGTTATGTTGTGACTTCCGCACTGGATCACCACGCCGCCTCTAACCCGATGACCAAAGAAGTGGCGCGTGAAGCGGGCGCATGGATGGTGAACTTTAACAATGCACCTATTCTGTGGCTGGTTCCGGCGTTGGGCGTGGTTCTGCCGCTGCTGACTATTCTGACTTCCCGTATGGAGAAAGGGGCCTGGGCGTTCATCTTCTCCTCGCTGACGTTAGCCTGCATCATCCTGACTGCCGGTATCGCGATGTTCCCGTTTGTGATGCCATCCAGCACCATGATG
Source organism: Citrobacter sp. MGH100 (assembly GCF_001034465.1). NCBI lineage: Bacteria > Pseudomonadati > Pseudomonadota > Gammaproteobacteria > Enterobacterales > Enterobacteriaceae > Citrobacter > Citrobacter sp. MGH100. The sequence goes on along the minus strand of NZ_KQ089800.1, from coordinate 1,977,248 downwards.
AATGCGAGTCTGACCATGTGGGATGCAACGTCCAGTCAGCTGACGCTGAATCTGATGACGTATGTAGCTTGTGTGTTCGTACCGATCATTCTGCTGTACACCGGCTGGTGTTACTGGAAGATGTTTGGTCGCATCACCAAAGAAGATATTGAAAGCAACACCCACTCTCTGTACTAAGTAAGGAGCTTAAAATGTGGTATTTCGCATGGATTTTGGGAACGCTTCTTGCCTGTGCATTTGGGATAATCACAGCGCTGGCGCTTGAGCACGTTGAATCAGGCAAGGCCGGACAAGAAGACAGTTGATGATCAACATTATCGCGATGGTATACAACGCGATGGACAAGCGCCCCTTGCGGGCGCTTTCCTTTGTGCTGGCAATCGTGTTGGCCGGCTGCATATTCTGGGATCCGTCACGTTTCGCGGCCAAAACCAGTACGCTTGAAATCTGGCATGGTTTTCTGCTGATGTGGGCGGTCTGCGCAGGCATCATTCACGGCGTTGGCTTTCGTCCTCGCGCCGTACACTGGCAGGGCATCTTCTGTCCGCTGATCGCAGATATCGTCCTCGTTGTTGGTCTGATTTTCTTCTTCTTTTGAATAAGAAACATCCTTAAATATTTATGGGCTTGCATAAGCCCATAATTTTTTACTCTCCGTTTACTTTCCCCCATTCCAAAGCACCATTCCCGCGCGTATAGTAGCGAAGTTTGAAAGCACTAACCTAATTGCATTACCGGGATGTAAAGTGAAGACAGCGCGATATACAACGACATTCTTGATGCATCGCGGCGGCAAGAACGCGAGTCACCAGGCGCTTACAACGTTAAGCGACCGGTGTGAGTGGGCGAAGCCAACAAAGAGGCAGTAAGAATGAATAAGTATATTTTTCGATGGCCGGTTCGTGTCTATTATGAAGACACCGATGCCGGTGGGGTGGTTTATCACGCCAGCTACGTCGCTTTTTATGAAAGAGCACGCACAGAGATGCTGCGTCATCATCACTTTAGTCAGCAGGTTCTGTTGGCCGAACGTGTAGCCTTTGTGGTGCGCAAGATGACCCTGGAGTATTTTGCGCCTGCCCGGCTTGACGATATGCTCGAAGTCCAAACCGAAATTACGTCAATGCGTGGCACCTCATTGGTTTTCACGCAACGCATTGTCAACGCAGAGAACGTCGTGCTGAATGAAGCCGAAGTTCTGATTGTTTGCGTTGATCCACTCAAAATGAAGCCTCGTGCGCTTCCCAAGTCTATTGTCGCGGAGTTTAAGCAGTGACTGACATGAATATCCTTGATTTGTTCCTGAAGGCAAGCCTTCTGGTTAAACTTATCATGTTGATTTTGATTGGTTTCTCAATCGCATCCTGGGCCATTATTATCCAGCGGACCCGTATTCTTAATGCTGCTTCACGTGAAGCCGAAGCGTTTGAAGACAAGTTCTGGTCCGGCATTGAATTGTCGCGCCTGTACCAGGAAAGCCAGGGGCGTCGTGATAATCTGGCGGGTTCAGAGCAAATTTTCTACAGCGGATTCAAAGAATTTGCGCGTCTGCATAGGGCGAATAGTCATGCGCCGGAAGCGGTCGTTGAGGGGGCATCCCGTGCGATGCGTATCTCGATGAACCGTGAACTGGAAACGCTGGAAACGCATATTCCATTCCTCGGCACTGTCGGCTCCATCAGCCCGTATATCGGTCTGTTCGGTACCGTTTGGGGGATCATGCACGCATTTATCGCGCTGGGCGCGGTAAAACAGGCGACGCTGCAAATGGTTGCACCGGGTATCGCGGAAGCGTTGATTGCAACGGCCATCGGTCTGTTTGCGGCAATTCCGGCGGTTATGGCTTACAACCGACTGAATCAGCGCGTGAACAAGCTGGAACTGAATTACGACAACTTTATGGAAGAGTTCACCGCGATTCTGCACCGCCAGGCGTTTACCGTTAGCGAGAGTAACAAGGGGTAAACCATGGCCAGAACGCGTGGACGAGGTCGTCGCGAACTTAAGTCTGAAATCAATATTGTACCGTTGCTCGACGTACTGCTGGTGCTGTTGCTGATCTTTATGGCAACCGCGCCGATCATTACGCAGAGTGTGGAAGTCGACCTGCCGGATGCGACTGAATCGCAAGCCGTCAGCAGTAACGACGAGCCACCGGTCATTATTGAAGTTTCCGGTGTTGGGCAATACAGCGTGGTGGTTGAAAAAGACAGGATGGATCAGCTGCCGCCGGAGCAGGTTATCGCGGAAGCGAAGAGCCGCCTGCAGACCAATCCGAAAACGGTATTTTTAATCGGTGGTGCGAAAGACGTGCCTTATGATGAAATAATTAAAGCGCTGAACTTGTTACACAGTGCAGGCGTTAAATCGGTTGGCTTGATGACGCAGCCAATCTGATGACTGCGTATTGCTGGCTTGAAAGATAGCGCGTAACAGGCGAACAGTTTTTTGGGAACCGAGAGTGTCAAAGGCAACCGAACAAAACGACAAGCTCAAAAGGGCGATAATTATTTCAGCGGTGCTGCATGTCATTTTATTTGCAGCGCTGATCTGGAGTTCGTTCGATGAGCACATTGATGCTTCAGCCGGCGGCGGTGGCGGTTCGTCCATCGACGCCGTTATGGTCGATCCTGGTGCTGTTGTTCAACAGTACGACAGGCAGCAACAACAGCAGGCAAGTGCGAAACGTGCAGAAGAACAGCGTGAGAAACAGGCGCAGCAGCAGGCCGAGGAGCTTCGTGAGAAGCAGGCGGCAGAGCAAGAGCGTCTGAAACAGCTGGAGAAAGAACGTTTAGCGGCGCAGGAAAAAGTGCGCGAGCAGGCGGAACAGCAGAAACAGGCTGAAGCCGCTGCGGCGAAAGCACAGGAGCAACAGAAGCAGGCTGAAGAGGCTGCGGCGAAGGCTGCTGCAGATGCGAAAGCTAAAGCAGATGCTCAGGCGAAACAAGCGGCAGATGCCGCGAAGAAAGCCGCTGCTGATGCACAGAAGAAAGCTGAGGCGGAAGCTGCAAAAGCGGCTGCCGATGCTAAGAAGGTTGCCGAAGCACAAGCTGCTAAGGCAGCCGCGGACGCTGCGAAGAAAGCTCAAGCTGAAGCCGCTAAGCAAGCAGCAGCCGAGAAAGCTGCCGCTGAGAAAGCAGAAAAAGCCGCCGCCGCGAAAGCTGCCGCTGCTGAAAAGGCTGCCGCTGACAAGAAAGCTGCTGCTGAAAAAGCTGCAGCAGATAAAAAGGCTGCAGCCGAGAAAGCTGCTGCCGATAAGAAAGCTGCGGCAGATAAAGCCGCTGCTGCGAAAAAAGCCGCTGCCGAAAAAGCCGCTGCCGCTTCGGGTGTTGACGACTTATTAGGTGACTTAAGCTCCGGTAAGAATGCACCGAAATCGGGCGGTGGAGCGAAAGGAAACGGCCAACCGGCGAAAGATAGTGGTACAAGTGGTGCAAATGGCGGTGCATCTGGCGCTGATATCAGTGCTTACGCATCTCAAATTCGTAATGCGATTCAGAGTCGTCTGTATGGCGCCGATTTGTATGCGGGTAAATCCTGCGTATTACATATCAAGTTAGCGCCTGATGGTCTGCTACTGGATGTGACCGAAGAGGGCGGGGATCCGGCATTGTGCCAGGCTGCGCTGACGGCTGCGAAAACAGCCAGAATTCCTAAGCCGCCTAGCCAGGCTGTTTATGAAAAAGTAAAAGATGCCAAACTGGACTTTAAACTGTAATAACGACCCCTGAGGAATCGGGGGAAACAGTCTAAGGTTGAGACAGAGTTCTGGTAGTTTTGTGTATTTGAGTTTGTTAACATTCTGCTAAATTATCGTGGGCGTTCCGTCCAGATAAGGGAGATATGATGAAGCAGGCATTACGAGTAGCATTTGGTTTTCTGATGCTGTGGGCAGCAGTGCTGCATGCAGAAGTACGTATCGAGATCACCCAAGGGGTGGACTCGGCACGCCCGATTGGTGTTGTCCCGTTCCAGTGGGCAGGGCCGGGCGCCGCACCTGAAGATATCGGTGGTATCGTAGGTGCTGACCTGCGTAACAGCGGTAAATTTAACCCATTAGACCGTTCTCGCCTGCCGCAGCAGCCGGGGACTGCGGCTGAAGTTCAGCCTGCTGCATGGTCTGCCCTGGGTATTGATGCCGTAGTGGTTGGCCAGGTTACGCCAAACCCGGATGGTTCCTATAGCGTTGCATATCAACTGGTTGATACCGGTGGCGCACCAGGTACCGTACTGGCACAGAACACATATAAAGTGAACAAGCAGTGGCTGCGTTATGCGGGCCATACCGCAAGTGACGAAGTTTTTGAAAAACTGACTGGTATTAAGGGCGCATTCCGTACTCGTATCGCGTATGTTGTTCAGACGAACGGTGGTCAGTTCCCGTACGAATTACGTGTGTCTGACTACGATGGTTACAACCAGTTTGTCGTTCACCGCTCTCCGCAGCCGCTGATGTCTCCGGCGTGGTCTCCGGACGGTTCTAAACTGGCCTACGTTACCTTCGAAAGCGGTCGTTCAGCGCTGGTTATTCAGACGTTGTCCAACGGCGCAGTGCGTCAGGTTGCCTCGTTCCCGCGTCACAACGGTGCACCTGCGTTTTCTCCGGATGGCAGCAAACTGGCGTTTGCCCTGTCTAAAACCGGTAGCCTGAATCTGTATGTCATGGACATCGGTTCTGGTCAGATCCGTCAGGTCACTGATGGTCGTAGCAACAACACGGAACCTACCTGGTTCCCGGACAGCCAAAACCTGGCCTTTACGTCTGACCAGGCCGGTCGTCCGCAGGTGTATAAAGTTAACGTCAACGGCGGTGCTCCGCAGCGTATTACCTGGGAAGGTTCACAAAACCAGGATGCTGATGTCAGCAGCGACGGTAAGTTTATGGTAATGGTAAGCTCGGCTAATGGTCAGCAGCACATTGCCAAACAAGATCTGGTAGCGGGTGGCGTACAAGTTCTGTCGTCAACGTTCCTGGACGAAACGCCAAGTCTGGCACCTAACGGCACTATGGTAATCTACAGCTCTTCTCAGGGGATGGGATCCGTGCTGAATTTGGTTTCTACAGATGGGCGTTTCAAAGCGCGTCTTCCGGCAACTGATGGTCAGGTTAAATTCCCTGCCTGGTCGCCGTATCTGTGATAATAAATAATTGATTAATAAAGGAATCATTGAAATGCAACTGAACAAAGTGCTGAAAGGGCTGATGATTGCTCTGCCTGTTATGGCTATTGCGGCATGTTCTTCTAACAAGAACGCCAGCAATGATGGCAGCGAAGGCATGCTGGGTGCCGGCACTGGTATGGATGCAAACGGTAGCGGCAACATGTCCTCCGAAGAGCAAGCGCGTCTGCAGATGCAACAGCTGCAGCAGAACAACATCGTTTATTTCGATCTGGATAAGTACGATATCCGTTCTGACTTCGCTGCAATGCTGGATGCGCACGCTAACTTCCTGCGTAGCAACCCGTCTTACAAAGTCACCGTAGAAGGTCATGCGGACGAACGTGGTACGCCTGAGTACAACATCTCCCTGGGTGAACGTCGTGCTAACGCCGTTAAGATGTACCTGCAGGGTAAAGGCGTTTCTGCTGACCAGATCTCCATCGTTTCTTACGGTAAAGAAAAACCTGCAGTACTGGGTCATGACGAAGCGGCTTACGCCAAAAACCGTCGCGCCGTACTGGTTTACTAAGAGAATTGCATGAGCAGTAACTTCAGACATCACCTGTTGAGTCTGTCGTTACTGGTTGGCATAGCGGCCCCCTGGGCCGCTTTTGCTCAGGCGCCAATCAGTAGTGTCGGCTCTGGCTCGGTCGAAGACCGCGTCACTCAACTCGAGCGTATTTCTAACGCTCACAGTCAGCTTTTAACCCAACTCCAGCAACAACTCTCCGATAATCAGTCCGATATTGATGCCCTGCGTGGTCAAATTCAGGAAAGTCAGTATCAGCTGAATCAGGTTGTTGAACGCCAAAAACAGATATTGCTGCAGATGAATAATCTTGGCAGCGGTAGCGCGCCTGCGGCGCAATCTGCGGCTGGCGATCAGAGTGGGGCGGCAACCCCGGCACCCGATGCGGGTGCTGCAGCTTCGTCAGGCGCACCGGCGCAAACTGGCGATGCGAATACTGATTACAATGCGGCAATCGCCCTGGTGCAGGATAAATCCCGTCAGGATGATGCGATCGTTGCATTTCAGAACTTCATCAAAAAGTACCCGGATTCTACTTACCTGCCCAATGCGAATTACTGGCTCGGTCAGTTGAATTACAACAAGGGTAAAAAAGATGATGCAGCGTTCTATTTTGCATCCGTAGTTAAAAACTTCCCGAAATCACCGAAGGCTGCAGACGCGATGTACAAAGTCGGCGTCATCATGCAGGACAAGGGTGACACAGCAAAAGCGAAAGCGGTTTATCAGCAGGTTATCACTAAATACCCTGGTACTGATGGCGCGAAACAAGCGCAAAAACGCCTTGGCGCGATGTAATGCACACCATGCGACCAGAAATCGTGTTATTTCTGGTCGCGTCGTGTGATTCCTAAGCAGTTGAGTAATTTACATCGAAATTTTTGTTGCGCTAAAATCTGAAATCAGTAATATATGCCGCCGTTGCCAAGGGATATCAAACAAACCAAAAGCAGCGCAAAAGTGGGTCGTTAGCTCAGTTGGTAGAGCAGTTGACTTTTAATCAATTGGTCGCAGGTTCGAATCCTGCACGACCCACCAATCGCTAAGGTGGAACGCGATTGTAAAACGTGAAGGATAACGTTGCGTAAGCAACGGCCCGTAGGGCGAGACGAAGTCGAGTCATCCTGCACGACCCACCACTAACTCAGTTAGTAAGTAGTATCCAGCGTAGTATCGGGTGATTAGCTCAGCTGGGAGAGCACCTCCCTTACAAGGAGGGGGTCGGCGGTTCGATCCCGTCATCACCCACCACTCGGGGCGTTAGCTCAGTTGGTAGAGCAGTTGACTTTTAATCAATTGGTCGCAGGTTCGAATCCTGCACGCCCCACCAACTTTAACATCGTACTCAGGTGTTAAACGTGAAGGATAACGTTGCGTTAGCAACGGCCCGTCAGGGCGAGACGAAGTCGAGTCATCCTGCACGCCCCACCACTATTTTGGTGGTTCCGAGTAAAAAATTTTCAGGCAACACCCAAATGGGGCGTTAGCTCAGTTGGTAGAGCAGTTGACTTTTAATCAATTGGTCGCAGGTTCGAATCCTGCACGCCCCACCAATATTGTGGTGGGTTCCTGAAAAGAGTAAAGCAGTAAACCCCATATGGGGGCGTTAGCTCAGTTGGTAGAGCAGTTGACTTTTAATCAATTGGTCGCAGGTTCGAATCCTGCACGCCCCACCAGTGTAAAAAGGCGCCCTAAAGGCGCCTTTTTGCTATGCGCAGGATTTTTGATTCGAACCTGCAGCAGGTCCGAGTCGAACGTAGTGAGACAACGGAGCCGTTTACGGCGGCGGCCCGAAGGGCGAGCGAAGCGAGTCATCCTGCACGCCCCACCAGTGTAAAAAAGCGCCCTAAAGGCGCTTTTTTGCTATCTGCGATTTATAAGATTCGAACCTGCTTGCCGGATGTGTTTCGCTTATCAGCCCTACAGACGACACGACTCATGTAGGCCGGATAAGACGTCAGTCGCCATTCGGCATGCATCACACGCAATTCTTGTGACTTTTCTACACCAATCCGCTATCTTGTTTAGCATACAAAACAATTCTAACCGAATATGGCGTGCGTCACGCTTTTAATCGGTTATTTCGTTAAGCCAGTAAAACGAGAAAGCAAGATGAGCGTGATGTTTGATCCAGAAGCAGCAATTTATCCGTTTCCGCCGAAGCCAGCGCTGCTGAGTGCGGATGAAAAGCAATTTTATCGAGAGAAAATTAAACGTCTGCTGAAAGAGCGTGATGCCGTCATGGTCGCGCACTATTACACCGACCCTGAAATTCAGCAGTTGGCCGAAGAGACCGGTGGCTGTATCTCAGATTCGCTGGAGATGGCGCGGTTTGGTGCAAAACATTCTGCCTCTACGCTGCTGGTTGCGGGCGTAAGGTTTATGGGAGAAACCGCCAAAATTCTCAGCCCGGAAAAGACTATCCTGATGCCGACCTTACAGGCGGAATGTTCATTAGATCTGGGCTGTCCGATTGATGCGTTCAGCGCATTTTGCGACGCGCATCCGGACCGCACCGTGGTGGTCTATGCCAATACCTCAGCCGCCGTAAAAGCACGTGCGGATTGGGTTGTCACGTCCAGTATCGCGGTAGAACTTATTGAGCACCTTGATAGTTTAGGTGAAAAAATCATCTGGGCCCCGGACAGACATCTGGGCAACTACGTGCAAAAACAGACCGGCGCAGATGTGCTCTGTTGGCAGGGAGCCTGTATTGTTCACGACGAATTTAAAACCCAGGCTTTATCGCGTATGAAAGCGCTTTACCCTGATGCCGCAATATTGGTGCACCCAGAGTCCCCTCAGTCTATCGTTGATATGGCCGATGCGGTTGGCTCAACCAGCCAGCTCATCACCGCAGCTAAATCGTTACCGCATAAGCAGCTGATTGTGGCGACTGACCGGGGCATTTTTTACAAAATGCAGCAGGCCGTTCCGGATAAAGAATTGCTTGAAGCGCCGACGGCTGGCGAGGGGGCAACCTGTCGCAGCTGTGCGCATTGTCCGTGGATGGCGATGAACGGCCTCAAGGCGATTGCTGAGGGCCTGGAACAAGGCGGAGCGGCTCATGAGATACATGTTGATGCTGCGCTGCGAGAAGGGGCGTTGTTGCCGTTAAACCGCATGTTGGAATTTGCGGCTACACTTCGAGCTTAATTAATTTTTTTGCTCTGGGGGAAAAGATGGACTTTTTTAGCACGCAGAACATTCTGGTACATATTCCGATTGGCGCGGGCGGTTACGATCTGTCGTGGATCGAAGCTGTGGGGACGATCGCCGGGTTGCTGTGTATTGGCCTGGCGAGCCTTGAGAAAATAAGCAATTACTTCTTCGGCCTGATAAACGTCACGCTGTTTGCGATTATCTTCTTTCAGATCCAGCTTTATGCCAGCCTGTTGCTGCAAGTCTTTTTCTTTGCCGCCAACATCTACGGCTGGTACGCCTGGTCCCGGCAAACCAGCCAGCATGAAGCGGAACTTAAAATTCGCTGGCTACCGTTACCAAAAGCGCTGGGCTGGCTGGCGGCCTGCGTGGTAGCGATCGGCCTGATGTCGGTCTATATCGATCCGGTGTTTGCGTTCCTGACTCGCATTGCGGTGAACATTATGCAGGCATTAGGATTACAGGTTGTTGTGCCTGAGTTGCAACCCGATGCGTTCCCGTTCTGGGATTCCTGCATGATGGTGCTATCGATTGTGGCGATGATCCTGATGACGCGCAAATACGTTGAAAACTGGCTGCTGTGGGTAATCATCAACGTAATCAGCGTGGTGATCTTTGCCCTGCAAGGGGTGTATGCCATGTCGCTGGAATACATGATCCTGACGGTTATCGCCCTCAACGGGAGCAGGATGTGGATTAACAGCGCGCGTGAACGAGGTGTAGTGGTCAAGTAATACTGGCCACAGTTTTACAGTAAAAATGGTATCTGTTCTCAGACTCTTCCGGCGTCAGTCCACCGTTATAATGGTGAGGTCTGACGCTGTTGTAGTAGTTCAGTATGTAATCATTAATTTGCTGCCGGGCCTCGTCCTTGCCTGCATAACCATGTGCTGGCACCCATTCTGTTTTCAGACTGCGGAAGAAGCGTTCCATTGGACTGTTATCCCAGCAGTTTCCCCGTCGACTGACGCTTTGTTTTATTCTGTAACGCCAGAGAAGTTGCTGATATTTCAGACCTGTATATTGGCTTCCCTGGTCGCTATGGAACATGACATCACGCGGTTGACCACGCGTTTCATAGGCCATCCGCAGGGCACTGCTTATCAGTGCGGTATCGGCATGTACTGACAGACTCCAGCCGACAACCCTGCGGGCAAAAAGATCCATGACGACCGCCAGATAGCACCAGCGATTTCCTGCCCAGAGATACGTAATGTCTCCGCACCACACCCGGTCTGGTTCGGGCACAGCGAACTGACGCTCGAGCAGATTCGGCAGGCAGGTATGCTCCTGACGGGCATTTTTGTACTGATGTTTTCCGGGCTGATAACTGCTCAGGTTCAGATATTTCATCAGACGTCCGGCACGGTAACGGCTCATCGCGACGCCGTTTTGGGTCAGCATGTCAGCCAGAGTGCGTGCCCCCGCAGAGCCCCGACTCTGGTTCCACGCCCGACGTATTTCGCTGCACAACCTGACGTGTACCGGATTAACCATATCGCGTCGTTTTCGCCAGTACCGGTAACTGCTGCGGTGTATTTCCAGCGCGGAGCACAGGCTGACAACCGTGTGGCTGTCACTCAGTCTGGCAACTATCGTGAACCGTTCAGCGAGTCGGACATCAAGAGCGCAGTAGCCTTTTTTAATATCGTATTTTGTTCCTCCAGACGGCGAACCTGCTTTTCCAGCTCGCGGATACGTTGCTGGTCTGGAGTAATGGGCGTGGCAGTGGGCGTAATCCCCTGGCGCTCTCGTCTGAGCTGGCGTACCCAGGACTCAAGCGTGGTAGAACCAACATTCATTGCTTCACTGGCTTGTCGATATGAGTAGCCTTTATCAACAATCAGCTGTGCACATTCCAGCCTGAACTCAGGGGTGAAAGTACGTTTAGTTTTCTTGTTCATTAAGTCACCTGTTTTATGTTGTGGTGAGAATATCACCTTTAATCAGGTGGCCAAATTTACTGTGCCACTACAAATGGTGATGATGTGAATGGCCGGACACGCCCTGATACAGGTGGCAGTCCGGCCCATTGCATGGCTGATACTCCATCTGGATCGTCGCGTGTTCAATCTGGTAGTGATGGATAAGGAAATGCTGAATACGTTCCAGCAGGGCATCATGATCGTGCGGCGGGATCACCTGCACATGCAGCGTCATGACCGGCTTTTCACCCACCATCCAGACGTGGACATGGTGCACATTGCGAACTTCGGGAATATCCCGGCTGAGATGTCGCTGTAGGGCGGCGATATCCAGCGCATGAGGTGCGCCCTCCAGCAATTCATTGACGCTATCTTTTAACAATCGCCAGGCACTGCGCAGCACCAGTACGGAAACCAGAATAGAGAGAATAGGGTCCGCAGGGGTCCAGCCCGTCCAGATAATAATCAGCGCAGCGATGATCGCCCCGACCGAGCCGAGTAAATCCCCCATTACATGCAACGCTGCGGCGCGGACGTTGAGGTTTTTCTCTTCACTGCCGCGATGTAAAACCCAAAAAGCAAGCACATTGGCCAGTAAACCCGCGACAGCAATAACCATCATCATGCCGCCCGCCACGGGACGAGGTGTCTGGAAGCGCTCAATCGCCTCCCAGACGATTAAAATGGTGATAACGACCAATGCGATGGCATTAACGAATGCAGCCAGCGTCGTGAGCCTCAGCCAGCCGAAAGTGTGGCGTATTGTAGGCGGGCGACGGGAAAACTGGACGGCCAGCAGCGCGAAAAGCAGTGCTGCTGCATCCGTAAGCATATGCCCGGCGTCAGCCAGCAAGGCCAGCGAGCCGGAGAGTATCCCTCCCACCACTTCAACCAGCATGAACCCCGCTGTAATGCAGAAGGCGAACAGCAGTCGACGGGCGTTATTATCCTTTGGCTGGTCAGGGGAAGTATGAGTATGTGAGTGCGCCATTGTGCCATCCCTTTGTTATTCTCACCTTTACTGTATGACATCATACCGTTTTTGGGGGGATAAAATTAAAAAGGAGAGCTTCTATTCTCCCGTTATCAGCCACGTAAATATTGGGCATTGCCTTACAGTACAGTGGGTAAAAATCCACAATGTGCATCGATAGCCAGCACAGAATTTTGAAAATAATAATAAAATCCGCAATTACAGTTGGAATTTGCGGTTTGGATCTCATTATTCGCTACATTCTTGCGTTTTTTTGCGTAATCCCGGGATAACACGGTTCGTACTGTAAAACCCCGTTTACACTTTATGACTGAAGATATAGATTGGAGGGATTGCATTCATTTATATAAGTATGGCAACGCTGGAATAATCATGAATTATCAGAACGACGATTTACGCATCAAAGAGATCAACGAGTTATTACCGCCAGTCGCACTGCTGGAAAAATTCCCCGCTACTGAAAATGCCGCAAACACGGTGGCGCACGCCCGTAAGGCGATTCATAAAATTCTGAAAGGGAGCGACGATCGCCTGTTAGTGGTGATTGGGCCGTGTTCGATTCATGATCCGGCAGCCGCCAAAGAATATGCCGCTCGCTTGTTAGCGCTGCGTGAAGAGCTAAAAGACGAGCTTGAAATCGTCATGCGCGTCTATTTTGAAAAGCCGCGTACCACCGTTGGCTGGAAGGGGCTGATCAACGATCCGCACATGGACAACAGCTTCCAGATCAACGATGGCCTGCGCATTGCACGTAAGCTGCTGCTGGATATCAACGACAGCGGATTGCCGGCTGCGGGTGAATTCCTCGACATGATCACGCCGCAATACCTCGCCGACCTGATGAGTTGGGGCGCGATTGGGGCACGTACCACTGAGTCTCAAGTACACCGCGAGCTGGCCTCCGGTCTGTCTTGCCCGGTTGGTTTTAAAAACGGTACCGATGGCACGATCAAAGTTGCGATTGATGCGATCAACGCCGCAGGGGCGCCACACTGCTTCCTGTCTGTGACCAAATGGGGTCATTCGGCGATCGTAAATACCAGCGGTAATGGCGATTGCCATATTATTCTGCGCGGCGGCAAAGAGCCGAACTACAGCGCTCAGCACGTTGCCGACGTGAAAGAAGGTCTGACTAAAGCAGGGCTCTCTGCGCAAGTGATGATCGACTTTAGCCATGCCAACTCCAGCAAGCAGTTCAAAAAGCAGATGGATGTTGCGAAAGACGTTTGTGGACAAGTCGCTGGCGGCGAAAAAGCGATTATTGGCGTGATGATCGAAAGCCATCTGGTCGAGGGTAATCAGAACCCGGATAGCGGTGAGCCGCTGACCTACGGCAAAAGCATTACTGATGCCTGCATTGGTTGGGAAGACACCGATGCAGTGCTGCGCCAGCTGGCGGATGCGGTCAAGGCGCGTCGCGGTTAAAGTTATCTTCCTCCCTTATTAAAACCGGCGAATCAGGCCGGTTTTTTTAATTAATATTAATAAGCTCATTTTATTTTATATACTCAATATATTTCTAAGGTGAATATAAATATATTCCTAATTTTATCATTCCTGTAATAAATATATTAAATCCAGGGTTATCATATCCCCGGGATTTTTATAAATATAGAGGGATGAATATGAATAAAAACTTTAACATCGTCTGGAATACCGCGCGTAATATGTATGTCGTGGCTTCTGAATTTGCACAGGGTGACAGTCAGATAAAAAGCCAGGCCAGGGCGGCAGGCATCGCCACGCTGCTGGGGTTACTCTCTGGTCCGGCGATGGCGGATTACACCCCGACTGTTGCGGTCGGTGAGTCCGTTACCGGTGAAACTCTTAATCAGGGTGATATTCAGAGAGTTTATGGCAACGCATCAGATACCGCGATAGAGGGAGGACGCCAGGAGGTTTTTGGGCAATCTTCAGGTGCGACCGTTACTCTCGACGGGTGGATATCGGTCTGGAATGGGGGGGGTATTACTAATATTACGAGTAATGGCGGAACTGTTTCTGTAAATGACGGAGGGACGGCAACTGATATTACCTTTACGGATGGCGGGCGTTTTTATACAAACGGATCGGCAATAGCAACAAATGTAGTATTAGCAGAAAATACCTCATTTCAGTCTAGTACTTCTGCAACGGTTTCAGGTATGAATGGGGATGGGACAACATTCAGTATTGCGAATGGCTTAGCTAACAATATTATATTGAATACCTATGATTCCTCTTTTTATGTATATGATGGCTCTACCGCAACAGATATTACGGTTAATTCAGGTTATCTTGGAATAGATGGTGGGGCTGAAGCTGAAGGGGTAACGGTTAAAGATGGTTCTATCTATATAGCGGATGACGCTATAGTCAATGACGTCGAGTTATTTTCTGACGCGAATATGGATGTATCAACGGACGCCAGCGTTACCGGTACCCATGAAGAAGGCGGTGCATTTGATATTACAGACAATACTGCGAAAAATGTATGGATAACGGGTGGCGGTTTATTGACTGTTAAAAAAGACGGGATATCAATTGATACTGTTTTGAGTGGGGTCGATAGCACCCAATCTGTTACGGGCATAGCAAAACATACGACAATTAGCTCAGGTGCAATGAATATAATTAAAAAAACAGGAATAGCCGAGGATTCTGTCATTAACGCTTGGGGATCTGAATGGATTAATTCGGGTGAGTCTATTAATGCGACCATTAATGACGGTGGTAAGCAGATAGTTTATGGTGGTGGTCTTGCCGAAAGTTCAACGGTAAACGATGGTGGAACGCTGAAGGTCTGTGGTGGGAATGGTGGATGTGACGTGCTTGACGGTAATCCGGTACCGGGGGAAGGGACAGCCATCAATGCCACCGTCAACAGCGGCGGTACGCTCTGGCTGGAATCAGGTGATGCCATCCTTGAAGGCACCACGCTGATTAAAACCGGCGCCATCGTTAATGCCGTAACCGGTGTTATTACCAACAATGGGATCCTGGATTATGACCTCGACGCGGGAGCCTCCCGTACCGAGAGCAACACTATTCAGGGCATTGGGTCCCTGCAAAAAACCGGGCAGGGTACGTTGCTGCTTACCGGTAACAACACTTACGCTGGTGACACGCTTGTCGACGAAGGCACCCTCTGGCTCGCTGATTCTGCCGTTATCGGCGTCCCCACAGTATCTGGCTCATCTTCGCAGTTAATGGGCTACCTACCTTCCGGCTCTGTCAGCGTCGCTGCAGGGGCAACCCTCGGTGGTTCCGGCGTTATCAATGATGATGTCTCGAATGCTGGCAACATCGCCATCAGTCAGAGCAATGAGACCGGTCACACCCTCACAATTAACGGCAATTACACCGGTAATAATGGCACGCTCTCCCTTAATACACAGCTGGGGGATGATGCCTCCCCGACGGATAAGCTCCTCATTTCCGGCGATACCGCAGGCACGACCACTGTCTTTGTTACTAATACTGGCGGGGACGGAGCCCTCACCACGCAGGGGATCGAGGTGATAGATGTCGGCGGTCAGTCTGACGGCGTCTTCACCCAGGGCAACCAGGTTCAGGTCGGATTGTATGAATACCGCTTGTATCAGGACGGTGGTGACTGGTATTTGCACTCGCAGACCGTTACCCCGGTTAATCCTGACGATGGTGGCGATGTCACTCCGGTTAATCCGGATGACGGTGGCAATGCCGTCCCTGTGGACCCTCAGTATCGCGCTGATATCGGCGCCTATCTCGGCAACCAGTGGATGGCGCGTAATCTGCAAATGCAGACCCTTTATGACCGCGAAGGCAGCCAGTTACGTACCGATGACGGCAGTATGTGGATGCGCTTTAAAGCAGGTGATGCATCGTCACAGGCTGCAAACGGTCATGTGGATATTGACAACAACTATTCTCAGCTCCAGATTGGCGGCGATATACTGAGCTGGGATGATAGCGTGCAGAGCCTGAAAGCAGGGCTGATGGTGAGCTATATCAACGCCGATACGGACAGCACCGGTAACCGAGGGGCGGATGGGAGCCAGTTCTCTGCCAGTGGTAACGTAGCCGGTTACAATCTTGGGGCTTATGCCACCTGGTTTGCGGATGCGAAGGACCATAGCGGGCTGTATGTGGATAGCTGGTACCAGTACGGCCTCTACAATAACAGCGTAAATAACGGCGACGTGGGTTCAAAGGATTATGATTCGACAGCCAGCGCTGTTTCTCTGGAAACGGGCTATCGGTATGACATCGGACTTGAAAACCTGAACACTGTCAGCCTGACGCCACAGGCTCAGGTGACATGGCAACAATATAAAGCGGACGCGGTTGTGCAGAATGGAACGCGTATTGATGGACAAAACGGTGACAGCTGGAACACGCGCCTCGGACTGCGGGTAGATGGCAAGCTGCACAAGAATACCACATCGGTTATCCAGCCGTTTGCGGAGGTGAACTGGTTACACACCAGCGATGATGTTGCCGTTTCGTTTGATGGCGCGCAGGTGAAGCAGGATCTTCCGGCAGATCGCGCCGAGGTGAAAGTAGGTATTCAGGCGAATCTGAATAGCCAGTGGAGCATCACGGGTCAGGTTGCTGGGCAAAAGGGACGTAATGATTATGGCGATCTCAACGGTAGCCTGGACGTCCGTTACAGCTGGTAAAGTGACATAAAAAACAGAGTAATCAGGCCTACAAGTAAGCTTGTAGGCCTGATGAAATTACTTCGCTTTACCCTGGTTGGCTACCGCTGCAGCTTTTGCTGCGATCTCGTCAGCGTTACCCAGATAGTAATGTTTGATCGGCTTGAAGTTTTCGTCGAACTCATACACCAGCGGTACACCGGTCGGGATGTTCAGTTCGAGGATCTCATCTTCGCCCATGTTATCCAGGTATTTCACCAGCGCACGCAGGGAGTTACCGTGAGCGGCAATAATGACGCGCTCACCGCTTTTCATGCGCGGCAGAATGGTTTCATTCCAGTAAGGGATAACGCGATCGATAGTCAGTGCCAGGCTTTCGGTGACCGGAAGTTCTTTGTCGGTCAGTTTGGCATAACGCGGATCGTGACCCGGATAGCGCTCGTCATCTTTAGTCAGTTCCGGTGGGGTGACCGCAAAGCCACGACGCCATTGCTTAACCTGCTCGTCACCGTATTTTTCAGCAGTTTCGGCTTTGTTCAACCCCTGCAGTGCGCCGTAATGACGTTCGTTCAGTTTCCAGGATTTCTCAACCGGCAGCCAGGCCTGATCCAGTTCGTCCAGGACATTCCACAGGGTGTGGATGGCACGTTTCAGTACAGAGGTATAAGCAAAATCGAAGCTGTAGCCTTCCTCTTTCAGCAGTTTACCTGCCGCTTTTGCTTCGCCCACGCCTTTTTCAGACAGGTCAACATCATACCAACCGGTAAAGCGGTTTTCGTTGTTCCACTGACTTTCACCATGACGTACCAGAACCAGCTTAGTTACAGCCATACACTCACTCCTATAAATCATATTGAATGATAATAATTCTCATTATATTGCCGTAAAGTGTCAGCGGCAATGCTTACGCATAACCATAGCGAAAATAGCGGCACAGTGTAAGGTTCTTGTGAACTCAAGGTTGCGATTTTGTCTTTGAGTGGTGTGGTTTTGAGCGGATCTCGCGTGGGGATAAATGACGAGCCGGGTATCGACTCGTCACGGTTAACTATCAGGCAGGAATAAACCGGTATTCCGTCACGCTGGCGTATTCTTCGCCCGGTCGCAGGAAGCAGTCTGGCTGCGGCCATTCCGGATGATTTGGGCTGTCAGGCAGAAACTCACTTTCCAGCGCCAGTCCTTGCCAGTCTTCGTAGGCGTCAGGCCCACGGGATGGCGTACCACCGAGGAAGTTACCGGAATAGAACTGCAATGCCGGGGCAGAGGTGTAGACCTCCATTTGCAGTTTTTCATCCTGGGACCAGACCATGGCGACCGGTTTGCGGGCATCGCCTTGCGTCTGTAACAAGAAAGCGTGATCGTAACCTTTCACCTTGCGCTGATCGTCATCGGTCAGAAACTCGCTGTCGATGCGTTTAGGTGCACGGAAATCGAACGAGGTGCCCGCCACGGGTTTCAGTCCGTCATGCGGGATACCCATTTCATCAACCGGCAGGTACGTATCGGCCAGAATCTGCAGCTTGTGCTGGCGGACATCCGTTTTGTCGCCGTCGAGGTTGAAATAAACGTGATTCGTCAGATTCACCGGACAGGGTTTATCCACTGTCGCACGGTAGGTAATCGAAATACGGTTATCATCGGTCAGGCGATATTGCGCGGTGGCGCAGAGGTGACCCGGAAAGCCCTGATCGCCATCGTCAGACGTTAAGGCGAACAGCACCTGACGGTCATTCTGATTGACTATCTGCCAGCGACGTTTGTCGAAACCGTCCGGCCCGCCGTGCAGCTGGTTGTCGCCCTGGCTTGGTATTAATTCAACGGTTTCGCCGGCAAAAGTATAGCGGCTGTTGGCGATACGGTTAGCGTAGCGGCCAATCGAGGCCCCCAAAAATGCGGCCTGTTGTGGGTATTGTTCCGGGCTGGCGCAACCGAGTAATGCTTCGCGCACGCTACCATCGCTGAGCGGAATACGGGCAGACAGCAGGGTTGCGCCCCAGTCCATCAGCGTGACCACCATCCCTGCGTCATTGCGCAGGGTGAGCAGGCGAAACGGCTGACCGTCCGGAGCCTGCACGGGGATTTCGTTTAACATTGTCCGGCTCCTTGTGAGGGTTTGCAGACGTAGAATGTTTCTTTGATACCGGTTTTTGCTTCGTACTGCCCGGCGACAGCCTGCTTCACGGCAGGCACCAAATCTTGTGGGATCAGCGCCACGATGCAGCCGCCGAAGCCGCCACCGGTCATGCGTACACCGCCTTTATCGCCGATGGTCGCTTTGACAATCTCTACCAGCGTATCAATTTGCGGCACGGTAATTTCAAAGTCATCGCGCATTGAAGCGTGAGATTCCGCCATCAATTGGCCCATACGCAGCAGGTCGCCTTTTTCCAGCGCCTGCGCAGCTTCAACGGTACGCGCATTTTCCGTGATCACGTGGCGAACGCGTTTGGCGACAATCGGATCCAGCTCGTGGGCGACGGCGTTAAACGCTTCAAGGCTGACATCACGCAGCGCTGGCTGCTGGAAGAAACGCGCGCCGGTTTCACACTGTTCGCGACGGGTGTTGTACTCACTGCCAACCAGCGTACGTTTAAAGTTACTGTTGATGATCACCACCGCCACACCTTCCGGCATGGAAACGGCTTTGGTGCCCAGCGTACGGCAGTCGATCAGCAGCGCATGATCTTTCTTGCCCAGCGCGGAGATGAGCTGGTCCATAATGCCGCAGTTACAGCCGACAAACTGGTTTTCCGCTTCCTGGCCGTTCAGGGCGATCTGCGCGCCGTCGAGCGGCAGGTGATAGAGCTGCTGGAACACGGTGCCCACAGCCACTTCCAGCGAGGCGGAAGAGCTTAAGCCCGCGCCTTGCGGGACATTACCGCTGATCACCAGATCCGCGCCGCCAAAGGCATTACTGCGTTTTTGTAGATGCTTCACCACGCCAAGCACGTAGTTCGACCATTGCTGGCTATCGTGGGCGATAATCGGCGCATCGAGGGAGAACTCATCAATCTGATTGTCGTAATCAGCGGCGATCACGCGAACTTTTCTATCGTCGCGCGGCGCACAACTGATGACGGTTTGATAGTCGATGGCGCAGGGCAGAACGAAGCCGTCGTTATAATCGGTGTGTTCGCCTATCAGGTTTACGCGACCCGGAGCCTGAATAGTATGGGTGGCAGGGTAGCCAAACGTTTCTGCAAACAGAGATTGTGTTTTTTCTTTCAGACTCATTATTTAAACTCCGGATTCGCGAAAATGGATGTCGCTGACCGCACGCAGTCGCTCAGCCGCTTGCTCTGCCGTCAGGTCGCGCTGGGTTTCAGCCAGCATTTCGTAACCAACCATAAACTTACGTACGGTCGCGGAACGCAGCAGCGGCGGGTAAAAGTGTGCGTGCAACTGCCAGTGACCATTCTCTTCGCCGTTAAACGGCGCGCCGTGCCAGCCCATAGAGTAGGGGAAAGAGCACTGGAACAGGTTGTCATAACGACTGGTCAGTTTTTTCAACGCCAGCGCCAGGTCAGCACGCTGTTCGTCGGTCAAATCAGTAATACGCAGGACATGCGCTTTCGGCAGCAGCAGCGTTTCGAACGGCCATGCAGCCCAGTAAGGGACAACCGCCAGCCAGTGCTCGGTTTCTACGACCGTACGGCTGCCGTCCGCCAGTTCGCGCTGGACGTAATCAACGAGCATTGGCGTGCCCTGTTCAGTGAAGTACGCTTTCTGTAGGCGATCTTCACGTTCGGCTTCGTTGGGCAGGAAACTGTTGGCCCAAATTTGTCCGTGGGGGTGCGGGTTCGAGCAGCCCATCGCCGCGCCTTTATTCTCAAATACCTGCACCCAGGGATAGGTTTTGCCTAACTCTGCGGTTTGTTCCTGCCACGTCTGTACAATTTCTGTTAGCGCAGGGACGCTGAGCTCTGGCAGCGTTTTACTGTGATCGGGCGAGAAGCAGATCACGCGGCTGGTACCGCGTGCGCTCTGGCAACGCATCAACGGATCGTGACTGTCCGGCGCGTCCGGGGTATCAGACATCAGCGCGGCAAAGTCATTAGTGAAGACATAGGTCCCGGTGTAATCCGGGTTTTTGTCACCGGTAACGCGCGTATTGCCCGCGCACAGGAAGCAGTCCGGATCATGCGCGGGCAGTACCTGCTTAGACGGAGTTTCCTGCGCCCCCTGCCAGGGGCGTTTGGCGCGATGCGGTGAAACGAGGATCCACTGCCCGGTGAGCGGGTTAAAACGGCGATGTGGATGATCGACAGGATTGAATTGCGTCATGATTGGTCCTTAATCCGAATATCCCTGTGGATGGCGTGATTGCCAGTGCCAGGTATCTTGTGCCATTTCATCCAGTGTACGCGTCACGCGCCAGTTAAGTTCGCGGTCTGCTTTGCTGGCATCGGCCCAGTAGGCAGGCAGATCGCCGTCGCGGCGCGGAGCAAAATGGTAGTTCACTGGCTTACCGCAGGCTTTGCTGAAGGCGTTGACCACATCCAGTACACTACTACCAACGCCAGCGCCAAGGTTGTAAATATGCACACCCTGTTTGCCCGCCAGTTTTTCCATTGCGACAACGTGACCGTCGGCAAGATCCATCACGTGGATGTAATCTCGAACGCCGGTACCGTCTTCGGTCGGGTAGTCATTACCAAATATGGCCAGAGACTCACGGCGGCCCACGGCAACCTGCGCGATGTAAGGCATCAGATTGTTAGGGATGCCTTGCGGGTCTTCGCCCATGTCTCCTGACGGATGTGCGCCAACCGGATTGAAATAGCGTAACAACGCGATGCTCCACTCAGGTTGTGCTTTTTGCAGATCGGTCAGGATCTGTTCCACCATCAGCTTACTTTTGCCGTACGGACTTTGTGGTGTACCGGTCGGGAAGCTTTCAACGTAAGGAATTTGCGGCTGATCGCCATAGACTGTGGCGGAGGAGCTGAATATGAAGTTTTTCACGTTCGCGGCGCGCATCGCATTGACCAGACGCAGAGTGCCGTTGACGTTGTTGTCATAGTACTCCAGCGGTTTAGCAACGGATTCGCCGACGGCCTTCAGACCGGCAAAGTGGATGACCGTATCGATGGCATGATCGTGCAGGATTTCGGTGATCAGCGCTTCGTTACGGATATCACCTTCGACGAAGGTCGGATGTTTTCCACCTAAACGCTCAATAACGGGCAGTACGCTGCGCTTACTGTTGCAGAGGTTATCAAGGATCACGACGTCGTGGCCATTCTTAAGCAACTGCACACAAGTGTGGCTTCCAATGTAACCGCTACCACCTGTAACCAATACTCTCATAATTCGCTCCGTTATGCCTATATCATGTAATGAAGATAGCATAACAAAGTTGTGAAAAGTGTGACATGGAATAAATTAGTGGAATCGTTTACACATGCCGATTCTCAACGTCTGAATTGCATTTTTTGATTTTAAATCATTGTGTTATTCAATGATTGCAGCTTTTATCTGAAAAATCAGGCTTAAAAAAGGGCGCATTAGCGCGCCCAGGCATGAAAATTAACGCAGTGATGTTTGTTGATAGGCGTAGATATCGCCTTCGGGCACAAACTCCAGTCGGTGGGTAATGCAGGCGGGTGCATCTTCAGCATGGTGGGAAACAAACAGCAGTTGGGTTTCACCTTCACCGATCAGAACATCAACGAAGCGGCGGATCAATTGGCGGTTTAGCGGGTCCAGGCCTTGCAAGGGTTCATCAAGGATCAATAGCGTAGGGTGTTTAACCAGCGCGCGCACAATCAGCGCCAGCCGCTGTTGTCCCCAGGAAAGGCTGTGGAAAGGGGCGTCTGCAGTGCGTTTATCCATTCCCAGAATATCCAGCCACTGTTGTACCAGCTTGTGTTGTCTGTCTGATACGGCCTGATAAATACCGATGGAATCGAAGTAGCCTGAGAGAATGACGTTGCGCACCGTAGTGCTTACCCGGTAATCCAGATGCAGGCTGCTGCTGACGTAACCGATGTGTTTTTTGATATCCCAGATAGTTTCACCGCTACCCCGACGACGGCCAAACAGCGTCAAATCATTACTATAGCCCTGCGGATGATCGCCGGTGATTAAACTGAGCAGCGTTGATTTTCCCGCACCGTTTGGACCGACAATCTGCCAGTGTTCCCCTGGGTTTACCCGCCAGCTCAGATGATGAAGAATCGGGCGATCATTATAGGAAACGACCCCGTCGTTGAGCATAATCCGCGGTTCGTTCTCAGACAATATGCGACGTACGGAAGGCTCATCCGGTTCGGGCAGGGTAATACCATCAAGTCGTTCACTATGGGCAAGTTGGGCGATTAACGCTTGTTGCAGAAGACCCGTTTTTTCACCAGTTTCTGTCAATGTGCAATCGGCCAGCACGCCGGCAAACTGCACGAACTCGGGAATTTCATCGAAGCGGTTTAACACCAGCACTAACGTAAAACCGGCCTGATGTAACGCTGCGAGCAGCTCTGCCAACTGGCAACGTGAAGCCACATCCAGTCCGTCAAACGGTTCATCAAGGATCAGCAAATCGGGTTCAGACATCAGTGCCTGACAGAGCAGAGTTTTCCGCGTTTCGCCGGTGGAAAGGTATTTGAAACGTCTGCTGAGCAGTGAGGTAATACCAAACTGCTGTGCCAGGGCGGCACAGCGAGCAGGATCGCTGACCTCATCCTGAATAATTTCCGCAGTAGTACGCCCGGTATCGTCTTCGCCTGGGCTCAGAAGATCGGTGTTGTTACGCTGCCATTCGTCGCTGACCAGCTTTTGTAGTTGCTCAAAGGAGAGACGGGTTATACGCGTGAACTGGCTGTGGCGTTCGCCTTTTAGTAACGGTAATTCTCCGGCGAGCGCACGCGCCAGTGCGGATTTTCCGCTGCCGTTAGACCCCACAAACGCCCAGCTATCACCCGCGTTTAACGTCAACGAATTCAACTGAAGCGTTTTGGTATCACTCAGACGAAACATGCCTTGCGAAATTTGCAACGATGACATTTTGTATCCCATTTTTTGCAGCGATTAATAACAGGGATACGTGTTCTTCAGGCCGATGTCAATCACTCAGCACAGCGTTGCGATAATCACTCTGTCCGCGTTGAAATAGGCCGTGACATTCGCGCCTTCGTGCAGCGTCGCGGTATTTTCTGTCGGAATGGTCGCACACAGCGTCTGACCATCTGGTAGCGTCATCAATACTTCGCACTGTTCCGCGCCGCGTTCGATATGGCTGATGGTGCCTTGCAATTGGTTATCGGCGGCCTGAGCGATAGCGTCATCCTGGGTAATTCCGACCCACGGCGCTTTCAACAGGATCAAGACTTCCTTGCCTTCATCAAGCCCCAGACGTTCACCGCTCTGCGCGGTAATCGCGACTTTCAGCCGGGTTGCGCCATCAGCCAGCAGGACGTCAACATGCTGCTGAACCTGGTCGTGGTCGCGCGCGGTTATTGTGCCAAACCACTGGTTACGAGCGCTGGTTTGCAGTGAAAAACGAGAGATGGCCGCCAGCAGACTATTAAGTGGAACCGCATCGTCCTCGCTGAGGACATCGAAGGCTTTTTGCTGAATTTGCGCCAGCAGGTCGTACAACTGAATCAGGCGCTGGCCGTAGCGGGTTAACACTGCACCGCCGCCGCCTTTGCCTCCGGTGGCGCGCTCTACCAGCGTCTGCTCACTAAGCTGGTTCATTTCGTTAATCGCGTCCCAGGCGCTTTTATAACTGATACCTGCATCCTTCGCGCCCTGACTGATGGAGCCGGAAAGCGCAATGTGCTTAAGCAGAGAAATGCGGCGGGGATCGGCAAACAGTTTTTGCTGAAGTTTCAGTGTAAGTAGGATTTCGGCCTGCATAACAAGCTCCTGGCAAAAAAGGGTATTGTGACGGAAAACCGCGCCTGAGCAAAGTCGACCGCACAAAAGGGGAGTGCTTTTCTGTGTTATGTGGTTAGAATACAACTAAGGACTATATCTGGAGTTGACCATGTTAGAGTTATTGAAAAGTCTGGTATTCGCCGTAATCATGGTACCTGTGGTAATGGCCATCATTCTGGGACTGATTTACGGACTGGGTGAAGTGTTCAACATTTTTTCCGGTATCGGTCAGAAAGACCAATCCAGACAGAACCATTGATTCCCCGAACGCCCGCTTAGCCGGGCGTTTTTTATTGCTCATTATCCAACTGCGTTAGTTCCTCAAGATCCTGCTTTCCCTGCCGATATTTTCTTTGTGTAACCTCTAATTGGTAGTAATAACCGCTGGGAAAATCCTGATTTACTCGTTATATTTGCGCCTACATAACGAAACTCAAAGGAGTTACAGATGGCACGTACATGGTTACGCTTGTTTGCAGGGGCAACACTTTCTCTTTCTGTTGCCGGACATGCACTGGCGGATGAAGGTAAAATCACAGTGTTTGCAGCGGCGTCGTTAACGAACGCGATGCAGGATATTGCCGCAGAATATAAAAAAGAGAAGAACGTTGATGTCGTTTCTTCTTTTGCTTCTTCTTCCACGCTGGCGCGCCAGATTGAAGCAGGCGCACCGGCCGATCTGTTTATTTCTGCCGATCAGAAGTGGATGGATTACGCGGTAGACAAAAAGTCTATCGATACCGCAACGCGCAAAACGCTGCTCGGTAACAGCCTGGTCGTTGTCGCGCCGAAAGCCAGTGCACAGAAAGACTTCACTATCGACAGCAAAACCAACTGGACCAGTTTGTTGAACGGTGGACGTCTGGCCGTTGGCGATCCGGAGCATGTTCCGGCGGGCATTTATGCCAAAGAGGCGCTGCAAAAACTGGGAGCATGGGATACCCTGGCACCGAAACTGGCTCCGGCTGAAGATGTTCGTGGCGCATTGGCGCTGGTTGAACGCAACGAAGCCCCGCTGGGCATTGTCTATGGTTCTGATGCCGTCGCCAGCAAAGGCGTAAAAGTTGTGGCGACCTTCCCGGAAGACTCACATAAAAAAGTGGAATACCCTATCGCGGTTGTTGATGGCCACTCCAACGCAACGGTCAGCGCGTTCTATGATTACCTGAAAGGACCGCAGGCTTCTGAAATCTTCAAACGTTATGGATTTACGACCAAGTAATGATACTGACCGATCCTGAATGGCAGGCCGTCTTACTGAGCCTGAAAGTTTCTTCCCTGGCCGTGTTGTTTAGCCTGCCGTTTGGGATCTTCTTTGCCTGGCTACTGGTACGCTGTAAGTTCCCGGGCAAAGCGTTGCTCGACAGCGTACTGCACTTGCCGCTGGTACTGCCACCGGTTGTGGTGGGGTACCTGTTGCTAGTGGCTATGGGGCGGCGCGGATTCATTGGCGAATGGCTGTATGACTGGTTTGGCATCACCTTTGCCTTTAGCTGGCGCGGTGCGGTACTGGCCGCGGCGGTGATGTCTTTTCCTCTTATGGTGCGGGCTATTCGTCTGGCGCTGGAAGGTGTTGACGTCAAGCTGGAGCAGGCGGCCCGCACGCTGGGAGCCGGGCGTTGGCGCGTATTCATGACCATTACCTTACCGCTGATGCTGCCCGGTATTATTGTCGGTACGGTGCTGGCGTTCGCGCGTTCACTCGGGGAATTCGGCGCAACCATTACTTTTGTTTCTAATATCCCAGGCGAAACGCGCACCATTCCTTCGGCGATGTACACCCTCATCCAGACGCCTGGTGGCGAAAGCGCGGCGGCAAGGTTATGCATTATTTCTATCGTGCTGGCGCTGATTTCGCTGCTCATTTCTGAGTGGCTGGCGCGAATTAGCCGTGAGCGGACGGGGCGATAATCATGCTGGAACTTAATTTCTCCCAGACGCTGGGAACCCACTGCCTGACGCTCAACGAAACGCTGCCAGCCAGCGGTATTACCGCTATTTTTGGTGTCTCTGGCGCGGGCAAAACGTCGCTGATTAATGCTATCAGTGGTCTGACCCAACCACAGTCCGGGCGCATTGTGCTCAACGGTCGGGTACTGAATGACGTTGAAAACGGTATCTGCCTGACGCCTGAAAAACGCCGGGTGGGCTATGTTTTTCAGGATGCGCGTCTGTTCCCGCATTATAAAGTACGCGGCAATCTGCGTTACGGTATGGCGAAAAGCATGGCCGGACAGTTTGATAAGCTGGTGGCGTTGTTGGGTATTGAGCCTTTGCTCGACCGTCTACCCGGCGGCCTTTCTGGTGGTGAAAAACAACGTGTCGCCATCGGTCGGGCGCTGCTTACTGCACCGGAATTGCTGTTGCTTGATGAGCCGCTCGCCTCGCTGGACATTCCGCGTAAGCGCGAACTGCTGCCTTACCTGCAACGCCTGGCGCGTGAAATTAATATTCCGATGCTGTATGTCAGTCACTCGCTCGATGAAATTTTGCACCTGGCGGACAAAGTGATGGTGCTGGAAAACGGGCAGGTGAAAGCGTTTGGTTCGCTGGAGGACGTCTGGGGCAGCAGCGTGATGCACCCCTGGCTGCCGAAGGAACAGCAAAGCAGCATTCTGAAAGTCAGCGTACTGGAACATCATCCACACTATGCGATGACCGCGCTGGCGCTCGGCGATCAGCATCTGTGGGTCAATAAGCTGGATCAACCACTGCAAACCGCGCTGCGTATTCGTATTCAGGCATCAGATGTTTCACTGGTGCTCCAACCGCCGCAGCAGACCAGTATTCGTAACGTGCTGCGGGCGAAAGTCGCGCAGTGCTATGACGATAACGGTCAGGTGGAAGTACAGCTTGAGGTCGGCGGGAAAACGCTGTGGGCGAGAATTAGCCCATGGGCCAGGGATGAACTGGGTATCAAGCCTGGCCTGTGGCTGTACGCCCAAATTAAGAGCGTGTCGATTACCGCCTGATTACAGCAGGTGCGAGTAGATAAATTTCGCGATGCTGTCGGTGGTGTTGTCACCAATCACGATGTTGGCGCGGGCTTTGACCGCATCATCGGCATTGCCCATCGCTACGCCGGTACCTGCGGCTTTCAGCATACTGATATCGTTGAAGTTATCACCAAAGGCGATCACGTTTTCCATTGATCCGCCCTGGGCTTCAATCCACTGGGCAAGGCGTCGTCCTTTGCTGTTGCCTTTACGGGCCACGTCAACCTGATCATGCCAGGACCACTCACACTCCAGCCCCAGTTGCTGTTCAACATGTTTACCAAACTGCTGCAGCTTTGGAATATCTTCGTCAGTCAGGGCAAATTTCCACACGGCGTTGACGTCATGCGCCGCCTGCGCCAGTGAAGGTACCTGGGTGAAGGTCGGGCGCTGTTCCGGCGGCAGGGTTTGCGCCCAGTTAGCGGTACGCACCACATGCCCGGTTGGGCGCTCATACAGCATGGCTTCATCCACATACATCAGCCCGTGGATCTGATGTTCATTCAGCATATCGATCAGTTGCAACGCCTGGTTAACCGGGAGGGGATCGGATTCCAGCACCTTTTTCGCCTGATAATCATACAAGTAGGTACCGTTGCAGCAAATTGCAGGTGTATCCAGCGCCAGTGCCTGATAAAAAGGATGAATAGCAACGTGATGGCGACCCGTGACAATGATAAGTTGGTAGCCTGCTTCTCTGGCGCGCGCGAGCGCTTCGAGAGAGGAGGGCAGCAAGGTTTTCTTCGGGGTCAACAGGGTACCGTCTAAATCCAGGGCAATCACGCGTGCGGTCATAGGTTTTTCCAGATTAAGGTTGAGAATTTTGTCTGCTGGAATGGTACACCGAGACGGGAGCCGGACAAAATTCTGAGCCTTAATTAAGCATTCACCGTTAAAAGCGTCTACCTTAGGCGTGTGTCAGGCAATTGCAGCCACCTGCCAAAAGCAAAGGAGTTTTCATGAAGCAAACCGTTTATACCGCCAGCCCTGAGAGTCAGCAAATTCACGTCTGGAGCCTGAATCACGAGGGGTCTCTGACGCTGACGCAGGTGGTTGATGTGCCGGGTCAGGTACAGCCGATGGTCGTCAGCCCGGATAAGCGCTACCTCTATGTTGGCGTGCGCCCGGAGTTTCGCGTGCTGGCTTACCGTATTGCGCCTGATGACGGTGCGCTGACTTTCGCGGCAGAGTCTGCGCTGCCGGGGAGCCCGACGCATATTTCTACCGATCATCAGGGGCGTTTTGTGTTTGTTGGCTCTTATAACGCGGGCAGCGTGAGCGTTACCCGTCTGGATGATGGTCTGCCGGTAGAGCTGGTAGACGTGGTTGAAGGTCTGGACGGCTGCCACTCGGCCAACATCTCACCGGATAACCGTACCCTATGGGTTCCGGCGTTGAAACAGGATCGTATCTGCCTGTTTGACGTAAGCGATGATGGTCATCTGGTCGCGCAGGAGCCGGCGGAAGTGACTACCGTTGAAGGCGCAGGCCCGCGCCATATGGCATTCCATCCGAATCAGCAATATGCCTACTGCGTGAATGAGTTGAACAGCTCCGTTGACGTCTGGGAACTGAAAGATCCGTATGGCAAAATTGAGTGTGTGCAGACGCTGGATATGATGCCTGCTGATTTCTCTGATACCCGCTGGGCGGCAGATATCCATATTACGCCAGATGGTCGTCATCTGTATGCCTGTGACCGTACCGCCAGTCTGATTACGGTGTTTAGCGTCTCAGAAGATGGGAGCGTGCTGACGAAAGAAGGCTTCCAGCCGACCGAAACCCAGCCGCGCGGTTTTAATATCGACCACAGTGGGAAATACCTGATCGCCGCCGGGCAAAAATCGCACCATATCGCGGTGTATGAGATTGCAGGCGAACAAGGCCTGTTGACGGAGAAAGGTCGCTACGCGGTAGGGCAAGGTCCGATGTGGGTGGTGATTAACGCGTACTAACAACAGCGACGCCCGTCAGCGGGCGTCGCTATCTGTAAGATTGATTGCGAATACTTTTGCTGTTTCTGCCTGTTTGATCCCCTTCTACAGTCAGCCGTACTCGCGTTTCTGCTGACGGTTTACGTTTCTTCCTTTTTTCTGCATTAAACATCACTGAATTCTTGCGTAATAAAATTTTCCGGAAAATGGAGCGTTTTTTGAAATTTTCCATTCAAAATATATGAGATTCTACAGAGTGAAGAAATAGATCCTGCATATATGCTTGCTGTGATTTATTCAAAGTGGTGATAGTTAAATGGATTATATTCTGGGGGAATAATATGAGTACAATTGATGTATTGAATACCGGAAGCCAATGGAGCACTGTACCTGAAGCACAAAACTCAATTCCGAAACAATTATACAGAAACAAAACGGTAGGCAACTTTAGGGATAACATTAAATCTGTATCTAATTCATCAGACCAAAAACTTTCCAGAGCTGAAACATTTCACACCGTTCAACGTATTTCTGATTGTCGACCTAATAGTGAAACTACGGCCACTGTTAACGTGCCTCTAAAAGCGCAGGTTAGTGTCATGGGAACCCTGACCCTTGTTTCTGGCAGCGGTGATGGCAAGGGAACCCTTAACTTACATGTGCCTGCTAAACATGTTGGTAACCCTCTGGTCCAATATTCATTGGTAGAGAAGGATGGGGGGACTACATTTGCCAGAACGTTAGACAGAAAAGAAAGAATGATACTCATTGCTGATAGTGCCACCGATAGTACAGGAAATAAATTAATCAGTGCTAAAGGAATTCAATATAACGGTAAGAACATTTCATGGGGTAATATAATTGCCTGGCAGGAACCTGAGGCGGAATATAGCACTTTTGACAAATCAAACAATATTGCGAATTTAAAGTTATTTATCCGTGAGAAGAACCAGAATATCATTCTTAACGAAAAAAATGAACTTCCTCTCGGTGTATTATATGGAAAAGAATCGTTACAGACACACTTCCCCACACTTATGGATACATCAAAATCTTTTCAAGAGAATAAAGTCAGTGAATATGTAAAATCTCTTGTTCATGAGTTTGGCAGTGGTGTTCCTGCCAGGGTTATAGGTATAGGAACAGATGCTGATGCTAAGGAGTCTTTTGGAAAAGATAAATTGTATCATTTGCAGAATAATATCAATTTAATGTTCCGTAACTCTAATGGTAGAAATTGGGAATCGCTACAACAAAGTAAACGCCATGCAGATTCTCAGGCTCTAACGCGGTCTATGGCTAAAAAACACTACGCGAAAGGGATAGATGCACTGTGTGCGGACTGGCCTGCAGAATCCATGGAAGGCTGGACAGAAAAAGATAAACTCCGTTGTGCCGTTATTGAGAATTTGGTTAAAGAAGGACGTCTCAAGTTTATATCTAAAGCTGATGCGGCGAAATATCTTCCGACGATTTATAATGGTGAGAAATTCAAGCTGTATATTAATACTGTTTACGCCAATTCTGACTATCGAACAGTTCTGGGTAACATGGTGAACAGTAATGATTTTAGCGGAATACAAGATGTTAAGACGGTCTCTTCGAGAGTGAGAGCGGAAAATATCAAGGGTGCTATTTCCAGTCTGGAGGAACTGGCATCGCTAAACCCTAAAAAAATTAAGAGTGAACTGAAACGAAAGGAAAAGGAGTTACTCAATCATCTGGAGCATAATGGCATCACGGATGATGATGCCAAAACTTTAGAATACGGACAAGAGATTGGTAAACTAGCCAGACAGTTGAATCTGTTAAAAAATAAAGCATATCGTAAAGAAATTATCTCACTTAAAATAGAGTTGAAAAATATCACCGGAGCAGAACCCGGTAGTATGGCGAGTATGGTTGCAGAGTGCCTTAAAAAAAATAATGTAGAGTATGAGTTTTCTCAGAAAGGTATTGATACACTCAGGGAATTGAGAGATAGCAAGATATCTGGGCTTCACGAACTTAAAAACAAATATGAGCGAGAAAGTTCAAGACAGCAAATTGCCTGGCTGGATAACCACATTGAGTCTTTTGCAGTTAAAGATGCTATAAAAGACTTCTCTGTCGTGAGGTCATACTACCATGACTTATCGCCGAAAGATAAAGTTCTTTTTTTACAACAAGAATCTGCTATGGCGTGGGATAAGTATGCCTCGTATTCAAGTAAAGAACATACATCGGGCAACAGGGAGTTAGCCAGAAAATATCATCATCTGGCAATTACCAGAGAAAGTCAGTTGAAGTATTTGCTTTCGTCAATAGAAAAAATGGTCGATATAAAAGGTGCTAATTTTACATTTTCATCTCATGCGCTTAGAGAGATCAACTCGCTTAATGACGATAAATTAGCATCTGTAAACGGAACGGCGTTAAGCCATCATCAGAATAAAGAATCTAAAGAACAATGTCGCGCAACTGAGAAACAAGCAAAAAGGATTAATGAGTTTCTAAAATGGGCTAGTGATTTACCGCAAAATGCAAAAACTAACGTTACAGTAGGGCAACCCAGTCAGCCTGAAGCGAGTGAGCATATTGTTGATACGCAGGCAACTGAAGCCGCAGTGAGTCAATCCAGTGAGTCTGTAGCGGAAGGCTCGGTTATTGATCCGTTGGCACCCGATGCAGTAATAGATCAAACCAGTGAGCAAGTTGAGAAAAATTTTTCTATCGATATGTTGTCAAACGAAGAGGAAATGGGGCCAGCTAGTGAATCTGAACTGGCAACTGAAGCTGCAGTGAGTCAATTCAGTAAGTCTGCAGAAGATAAACCGATTGTTGAGTTACATTCCGGTAATGAAACCCTTGCATCAAATGTATCGACTGTCCCTGTGGGGCCGAATACTCCTGAGTTTAAAATCACCTTTAATAATAAAGTATATACGTTAAAAAATGTAAATACTCTTGAGGAAATGGCCTGGAAAACCTCTGATAGAGCAGAAAAAAAACAGTTGCTTGAAGAAATTAAAGAGCAAAAGTCAATTTTTAAAAAAATGAATATCCCATTTAAAGATGTTGAGTTTACTGAAAACGGTATGTATGTTACTAAGTTGGAAATGCAAAACAATGGGGGTGATAAAGAATTACGTGTACAAGTTAAATATTTTTATGACTCCAATGGTAAGCTCGATGAACTTGCAACAGAATATAAACCAATATCTGGCAGTGGGGACCTTAACATTCCGGGGGTGAATGGTAAGATTTATACTATCCCAGGTTGTAGTTATAAGAAATATGATAGAGGGTTAGCTGCTTCTCATTTTTATGAGCATTTTAAGCAAGTAGAGGAGGCAAAAACAACCCATTCTTCACATGAAGGTTTTATCGAGCATATTGATGCATTAATAAATGAAAACAGATTTGATTATATCAGAAGCATGACGCTATCGGAATTGGATGATTTTCGCGAGCAAGTTGGACGTATATCTCAGCAAAAGCTGATAGATAGTACTACTAGCAAAATCGAAAGCTATTTTAAACCGCAAATAGCGGAAAATGAAAATAATCCAGGTCAGGAGAATATTACCAGTATCAATTCTGGTAATAGAATTCCCATTATCAATAGTGAGACTAAAGGTCTTGATCCGAGATTAATGACCATTGTCAATGAGTTTCCGGGTGTTTTTGAAGAATATAAAAATAATGGCAATAACTTTTCAAGCAAAGTTATTTCTGAGTTTTGCAAAAGTAATGAGAATGAAGTTAGAAATATTCTTGCAAAAAATTATATTGAGTTGAAGAGTGAAGGCGGGATTTTTCTTCGTTTTATGGCAGATCTTTTATTTGTTGCATCCAGGGTAGACTCAGGTGCTCCTTATCTATTGAAGGATGAATCAACCGTACAAATAAAATCGCTATTATCTCCCGACGTTGAAGGTTTCCGTTCAAAGGGGCTAACATCTATAAAATTTAAAAATGGAGTTGATTTACCATTAAATGAATTATTTGTTAAAAAAAGATATAGTGCAGAAGTTACTATTGATGTGGGAAATAAATTTAATTACCCAGTTATTAATGAAACGACAAGTTTTAAAGATAAATTTATGTGGCAAGAGAAAGTAAAAACCAATGTTAACAATTCAAGAATATTACTTGATGTTGTTGTTCCTGCTGGTCGTATTGCGCAGGAAGTTATTAAAAATAATGATATTAGTGAGGTGAATATTGAATCAAAATTTTATAAATATGATGATTCAATACTTGAAGAAATGGAGGTGAATGAAAATCAATTTGTTGAAATAATTAATAATTTTAGATTGAAGAACAGCGGTTTGTTAGAAGTTTATCAAGATGACAAATATAACTGTGATAATCCTGACGATGACTCCTATTTTGACTTTAAAATGATTGAAACTAACTCTTATTTCGAAAATAAATTTAATCAATATTTTGGAGAAAAGTACTCGGACTCATTACCGGGTAGCGCTTCCGCATCTGGTGATAACGCGCTAAGTGACTTTCTGTCGGATGTGGAGAAACCCAGAGATGATATTGATGATATGATTGATGCTCTTGTACAGGATGATAATGCTTCACTACCTCAAACGGGTGCGGATAAACCCACAGCGGCAGTTTCTGTAAAATCAGTGTTGTCACCGGTAAGTGAGAATATTTCTCAGGAGTTGCCGCAGCGAACCCTGGAGCCGTCTCAATCATTGCAAGAAAATAATGTAATTAGCAAAACGATGAGTGGCCGGGAAATCCGCCGTCTACAGGAGTCCTCCCGTTCGCTTGTCAGCAACAGCAATGAAACTTATATTCAAAAAAATGAAAAAGTAGTAGAAAATAGCCAGAATATCGACAAAATTAAACGCCAGGAGCCCTCCCTGGATGACCTGGATGACCTGGATGACCGGGATACTATGTCCACGCTTAAGGCGTTCATACGTAATACTGTGCAACATTCATCAGCGGATGTGAAAGCTGAAATTGAGATTTCTGCACTTATTGAATTTGTAAAATCTGTATGTAAAAAAGAAATAGACCTCATTGAAGTCCCAGAAAGTTACTCGGAGAAAGAACGAGAAAAAATGTTTGACGATATTAAAAAAGTAAGTAATAAAGGCCATAAGAAGATTTCCATACTGGATTACGGCGATGGCTCATTCCAGCTAGTGGCCAAGAAGTATAAAAAAGCTAAAAAAGAAAGTATTTTTGAGGCAGTGAGTCGAGCATTACCTGAAGAAAAAAATATAACGCTCCCTCCGCTGAAACATCGGTCTTATGCGCGCTTCGCAGTGACAAGAACTCGTGATATAGGTCTCCCGGAACATATTCCACTGGATGAGTTCCTGAACAGGAATTGCGATTTTAATACAGTTCTCAATATGAGAACTCCAACACTAAAAAATGGTGGGAAAAATGATATAAAGATTCAAGAAATAAAAAGAATGAAGGATATTTTTTCAATTATAAAATCTGGAGATGTCATGAGTGTAATAAAACCTCTCAAGGAGGATGGTGATTATTATCTAGATAATAGGCCATCTGAATGGCCGAGTGAACCTAAAACTGTCAAAATTTCTAATCCTGAAGTTGCGTTAACTGATAAAGCTGTCGCTCCACAGCCTGCAGATAGCAAGACTTCAGAACGCGGACTCAGCAGAAAAGAACTCAACCGCCTTTACAGCAACCGGGCAGTGTTGGTGCAATAAGTAGATAGGCATGTTCAGGGATGGCGGTAAGCCATCCCTTTTCGCTGTTACTGCTTCGGTTCTGCGACCACTTTGCTACCGATACCGCGGTTGTTGTATTCCCACATGCGGTTGAAATTGGTGTCGTTCAGGTTGCGCTGAATTTCACCTTTGTCATCTTCCGCACCAGTGTTCCCGGCAAACGGGCGTTTTGCGATAACGCTGTCAGCCCATGGTTTTGCCATGTTAAAGCCTTCGTTAATCACGCTGTCACGGATAACGACCTGACCGTTAGTGTTCGAATCGACATCCAGCGAGCGACCCAACTGCGCTACGCCATCGCCTGCTGCAGTAAAGCGGCTATTAGTGGCGAGGAAACCGTAGTAGATGTTGGACAGGGTGGCCGGTGCAAACACGTACGCTTCCTGCTGGGTGCGGGAGTTTACTACGCGGAAATCGGTGTTATCGAATACCACCGCGCCGCGACCAGAAACAATATCCACATCGCCTTCAATGTAGCTGTTGGTTACCAGCGTACGCGGTTGACGATCGCTTTCCAGACGGTTTTGTACGCCGCTGTTGGTCACGAAAAACGTATTCTGGCGACCCAGAATGTTAACCTTGTTGATCTGCACTTTATCGCCATCGGTACGCAGTGCAACGGCCGGGTGGTTACCCGCATCAACGCTGTCACCGAGGTTATTTTCGATGGTCAGGTTCTGCAATTGCAGGCCGTTATTCTGTGACCAGACGACAGCAGAACACATCACGCCGATGTTGGTGCCGCGCTTGTTCTGGCAATTATCATACATATACCACGCAGGTTTACCCGGCATATATTTACCGCCTGGGTTCACCGTATGACGCCAGTCCGCGGTGCTCATTTCGCCATCAATAGCCTGGCCAATTTTCACATCCAGCGGTTTTTCGCCCATACCGTACAGCGTCAGGCTTCCCGTTGCTGCCGGGATGTAGACCGTGCCCTGATACTCACCTGGCATAATCGCGATGTACTGACGTTTGTTCGTACGTTTGATGATTGCCGCATCCACCGCAGCCTGAATGCTGGTATGGGTTACGCCCTGAGTGCCTGCCGGGCCAACGACGAAGTCAGGTTGTGCAGGCAGAGAAATTGAAGAAGGGCTCCACGGCGCAGTGTTTGGCGTCAGCGCGGAAAAATAGTGCGCAGCAACGAAATTTTTCGCTTCATTGGCCGACAGAATCGGGCGCATAGACGTTCCTGGCGCGGTCTGATCGGAAGGAATTTGATCGGGCGGTGTAGAGCTACAGGCAGTCAGCGTCACGCCAAAAGCCATAGCCAGCGCCAGACGGGAAACTGATGAAATGTTCACAGGTTGCTCCGGGCTTTGAAAGTTATCCATTGAAGCCTGCTTTTTTATACTAAGTTGAGCGAAACGGGAAGGTGAAAAGGTAAAAAGTTGTTTTTTATAGCAGCAATCTCGGGTGTAGAGAGTCCTTATATCACAATTAGATAACAATTTTGGTCCTTCAGGTTGACAACATCCACAGGATGCAAAATAAATGTCTATACAACCTATGACAAGTGGTGAGTCGAATGCAGCAATTTTTCCCTGATGATGCTATCTGGCGTAATGTCCGCCTGGCGACCATGGATCCTGAACGTGATACCCCGTATGGGCTGGTGGATGGTCATGCGCTGATCGTCCGCCAGGGCAAGATTCGCGATATCGTCCCGGAATCATCGTTATATCTCACACATGACAATACTTTTGATATGCAGGGCCGGCTGATTACGCCGGGTCTGATTGACTGCCATACGCACCTGGTGTTTGGCGGCAGTCGTGCAGGTGAATGGGAACAGCGGCTAAACGGCGTTTCATACCAACAGATCAGCGCCCAGGGGGGCGGGATCAATGCCACAGTGTCGGCGACGCGCAGCGCCTCCGATGAGCAGCTCTTACAGCTGGCGCAGGGGCGAATGGAACGGTTGATCAAAGAAGGCGTTACGTTGCTGGAAATCAAATCGGGCTACGGCCTGGATTTGACGACAGAAGAGAAAATTTTACGCGTCGTGGCTGCGCTGGCGGCAGAAAATACCGTCGAAATAAGCCCAACGCTGTTAGCTGCACATGCCACACCGGCGCAGTATCGCGATGATCCCGATAGCTACATTACGCTGGTTTGCGAGACTATTTTGCCGCAGTTGTGGGAACAGGGTTTATTTGAAACCGTTGACCTGTTCTGTGAAACCGTGGGCTTTACGCTGGCGCAGAGCGAACGCGTCTTTCAGGCCGCGCAGGCGTTGGGTATCCCGGTTAAAGGTCATGTCGAACAACTGTCATTACTGGGCGGGGCGCAGTTGGTAAGCCGCTATCACGGCTTATCCGCCGATCACATTGAATATCTGGATGAAGCGGGCGTGGCGGCGATGAGCCAAAGCGGTACGGTCGGTGTGCTATTGCCCGGCGCTTTTTATTTCCTCAAAGAGAAACAGCGTCCGCCAGTCGAGTTATTACGTC
This sequence comes from Citrobacter sp. MGH100, assembly GCF_001034465.1. Lineage (NCBI taxonomy): Bacteria > Pseudomonadati > Pseudomonadota > Gammaproteobacteria > Enterobacterales > Enterobacteriaceae > Citrobacter > Citrobacter sp. MGH100. The sequence continues at coordinate 1,939,869 of NZ_KQ089800.1, read as the reverse complement.
AGTATCAGGTTCCGATGGCGGTGGCGACCGACTACAACCCCGGCACCAGCCCGTTTATTAGCCTGCACTGGGCGATGAATATGGCCTGTGTACAGTTTGGCTTAACGCCGGAAGAGGCATGGGCGGGGGTAACCCGTCATGCTGCCCGCGCGCTGGGGCGTCATGCCACTCACGGTCAACTGAAAGCTGGGTTTGTGGCCGACTTTGTGGTGTGGGATGCCGAACTCCCGGTCGAAATTCTCTATGAACCTGGTCGCAACCCAATCTATCAACGTGTATTTAAAGGGCAACCATCATGACCAACTGGCAACCCGCTTCTCCTGCGCTGTGGCAGGGACGTGATGACCGGGCCGAATCGCCGAATGCGCTGCGCCTGTTTCAGACTATCACCCAGAGCCCGACGTTTAGCCCAGAAATGTATCGCGAGCAGATAGCGTTGCTCGGGTTTGCCTGCGACGAAGGCGTTAAACGTAATCAGGGACGCACGGGAGCCGCCGGAGCGCCGGACGCGCTGCGTAAAGCACTGGCCAATTTAGCCAGTCACGCGGGTCATCAACGGTTGGTCGATTTGGGAAACATTGTGGCCCAGGCTCCCGACCTTGAAGGTGCTCAGCAGGCGCTGCGTACAGCGGTGCAGCGTTGCCTGCAGGCGGAGATGCGCACCTTCGTGTTGGGCGGGGGACATGAAACGGCATTTGCGCATGGTGCAGGGGTGTTGGATGCCTTCCCGCAGGCAAAAGTGGGGATTGTTAACCTCGATGCGCACCTGGACCTACGCTACGCCGAACAACCCACTTCCGGTACGCCGTTTCGTCAACTGGCGCACCTCTGTGAGCAACAGCAGCGTGAATTTCATTACGCCTGCGTTGGCGTCAGTCGGGCAGCGAATACCCAGGCGCTGTGGGATGAAGCGCAACGGCTGGGGGTTACCGTGGTCGAAGATCTGCATTGTGATACGGCGCAGGCGCAGCTGGCGCAATTTGTTGCAAACATGGATGTCATCTATCTGACAATCGACCTCGACGTGCTGCCGGTGTGGGAAATGCCCGCCGTATCCGCGCCTGCCGCGTTGGGTGTCCCGCTGGCGACGTTGTTGGGGCTGATTGAACCTCTTTGTCGCAGCGGTAAACTCCAGGCGGTAGATATGGTTGAGTTTAACCCGCGTTTTGATGATGATGGCAGGGCTGCGCGGGTTGCGGCGCGATTAGGCTGGCAAATCGCCCACTGGTGGCACTGACATACCTGATGGCGTAGCGCTTATCAGGTTCGGGTAATGCCTGTAAACTGTACCCACTCACATTTTCAGCTTAAGGAAGGCTCACGCATGCTCCCATCCCGTTCTGCTCCGGCTCCTTTTTACGAAAAGGTCAAACAGGAGATCAGCGAAAAAATTGCCAGCGGTATCTGGCAACCTCACGATCGCATTCCGTCTGAGGCAGAGCTGGTGGCGCAGTATGGTTTCAGCCGCATGACCATCAACCGGGCGCTGCGTGAGTTAACGGATGAAGGTTTACTGGTGCGTTTGCAGGGCGTGGGGACGTTTGTCGCCGAGCCAAAAGGTCAGTCCGCGCTGTTTGAAATTCGCAGCATCGCGGATGAAATCAACGCCCGTCAGCATCAGCACCGGTGCGAAGTGCTGACGCTGGAAAGAACCCGGGCAAACGCGCAGCAGGCTTTGGTATTAAACGTCAAAGAAGGCACCTCTATTTTTCATTCTGTCATGGTGCACTACGAGAACGATCTGCCGGTACAGATTGAAGATCGCTGCGTGAATGCCGAAATTGTGCCGGAGTACCTGGCGCAGGATTACAGCCAGACTACGCCGCACGCTTACCTGTCGCTGATAGCCCCTTTAACGGAAGGTGAGCATATTGTTGAAGCGGTACGTGCCAGCGCTGAAGAGTGCGCGCTGCTGAATATCAAAGAACACGATCCCTGCCTGCTGATCCGCCGCAAGACCTGGTCTGCGTCTTCTATTGTCTCTCATGCCCGTTTGCTGTTCCCGGGTTCCCGCTATCGCCTGCAAGGGCGGTTTATGTCCTGATACAGGAGATGAAAACCGTGATTGCTGACGCAATATAATAAAAATGTATCTTAATTGTTAAAATCATCCTTGCGGTGACTTGTATAGACAAGTATATGTTACTTATCTATCCGACGTTCGCGAGGAGTTTTCTGTCATGTCCCATAGCAAATATCGTCAGCAGGATATTCGTGCCCCACGCGGCACCACCTTAACGGCCAAAAGCTGGCTGACCGAAGCGCCGCTGCGCATGTTAATGAATAATCTGGATCCCGATGTGGCGGAAAATCCGCATGAGCTGGTGGTTTACGGCGGGATTGGCCGCGCCGCGCGGGACTGGGAATGCTATGACGCCATCATCAACGCGCTGACCAAACTGGAGACCGATGAGACGCTGCTGGTCCAGTCCGGAAAACCGGTAGGCGTATTTAAAACTCACGACAACGCACCGCGCGTGCTGATTGCCAACTCCAACCTGGTGCCACATTGGGCTACCTGGGAACACTTTAATGAACTGGATGCCAAAGGGCTGGCGATGTACGGCCAGATGACCGCCGGGAGCTGGATCTACATCGGCAGCCAGGGCATCGTGCAGGGGACTTATGAAACCTTTGTTGAAGCCGGGCGTCAGCATTATCAGGGTAACCTGAGCGGGCGCTGGGTACTGACCGCCGGACTGGGCGGTATGGGCGGGGCGCAACCGTTAGCCGCTACGCTTGCGGGGGCGTGTTCGCTGAACATTGAATGCCAGCAAAGCCGAATCGATTTCCGTCTGCGTACCCGTTACGTCGACGAGCAGGCGACATCGCTTGACGATGCGCTGGCGCGTATCGACAAATACACTCGCGAGGGTAAAGCGGTCTCCATTGCGCTGTGTGCTAACGCCGCCGACGTTGTGCCGGAACTGGTGAAGCGCGGTGTGCGCCCGGATATGGTCACCGACCAGACCAGCGCCCACGATCCGCTGCACGGTTATCTGCCGTCCGGCTGGAGCTGGGATGAGTATCAGGCAAAAGCGGTGTCCGATCCGCAGGGCACGGTGCAGGCGGCGAAACGCTCCATGGCAACGCACGTTGAGGCGATGCTGGCGTTTAGCAAAATGGGCGTGCCGACGTTTGATTACGGCAATAACATTCGCCAGATGGCCAAAGAGATGGGCGTGGAAAACGCTTTTGATTTCCCCGGCTTCGTACCTGCTTACATTCGACCGTTGTTCTGTCGCGGCATTGGCCCGTTCCGTTGGGTGGCGCTTTCCGGCGATCCGCAGGATATTTATAAAACCGATGCCAAAGTGAAAGAGATCGTGGCTGACGATAAGCATCTGCACCACTGGCTGGATATGGCGCGTGAGCGGATTAATTTCCAGGGTTTACCGGCGCGTATCTGCTGGGTCGGGCTGGAATGGCGGCAAAAGCTGGGGCTGGCGTTTAACGAAATGGTACGTAGCGGTGAAGTGTCCGCGCCGATTGTTATTGGCCGTGACCATCTGGACTCTGGCTCCGTTGCCAGCCCGAACCGCGAAACCGAAGCTATGCGCGACGGTTCAGACGCCGTATCCGACTGGCCGCTGTTGAATGCGCTGCTTAATACCGCCAGCGGCGCGACCTGGGTGTCGCTGCACCACGGTGGCGGGGTAGGAATGGGCTTCTCCCAGCATGCCGGGATGGTGATTGTGTGTGATGGTACCGATGAAGCCGCGGCGCGTATCGCCCGGGTCTTACACAACGATCCGGCGACCGGGGTGATGCGTCACGCCGACGCCGGATATGACATTGCGGTGGAATGCGCCGTCGAAGAAGGGCTGAATTTGCCGATGATTGCTGCGACGCAGGAGAAACGCTGATATGAACACCATGACATTAACACCGGGTCATCTGAGCTTTGTGCAACTACGCGACATCTGGCAGCAGCCGGTCAAACTGAGCCTCGATGCTGCCGCGATTGATGCTATCAACGCCAGCGTCGCCTGCGTCAATAATATTGTCGCTGAAGGCCGTACGGCGTATGGCATTAATACCGGCTTTGGCCTGCTGGCCCAGACCCGTATCGCCACGGAAGATTTGCAAAATTTGCAGCGCTCGCTGGTGCTTTCCCATGCGGCAGGTGTCGGCGAGGCGCTGGACGACGCGATGGTGCGTCTGATTATGGTGCTGAAAATCAACAGCCTGGCGCGCGGTTTTTCCGGTATTCGCCTGAGCGTGATTGAAGCGCTGATTGCGCTGGTGAATGCCGAGGTGTATCCACTGATCCCGGCGAAAGGCTCAGTGGGGGCATCGGGTGACCTGGCGCCGCTGGCGCATATGTCTTTGACGCTGCTCGGAGAAGGGAAGGCGCGCTGGCAGGGGGAATGGCTCCCGGCGACCGAAGCGCTGAAAAAGGCCGGGCTGGAGCCGATTACGCTGGAGGCGAAAGAAGGGCTGGCGCTGCTCAACGGAACTCAGGCGTCCACCGCCTTTGCGCTGCGCGGATTAATTGAAGCTCAGGAGCTGTTCGCGTCTGCAACGGTGTGCGGGGCGCTGACCACCGAAGCCGTGCTGGGCTCTCGTCGTCCGTTTGATGCCCGTATTCATGCCGCACGAGGACAGCGTGGGCAGATTGATGCCGCGACGCTGTATCGTCACGTATTAACTGACACCAGCGCGCTTTCGCAGTCGCATCATAACTGTGAGAAAGTGCAGGATCCGTATTCTCTGCGCTGCCAGCCGCAGGTGATGGGGGCGTGTCTGACGCAAATGCGCCAGGTGATGGATGTTCTGCTGGTCGAAGCCAATGCGGTTTCCGACAACCCGCTGGTATTTGCCGAAGAGGGTGATGTCATTTCTGGCGGCAACTTCCATGCTGAACCGGTGGCTATGGCGGCAGATAATCTGGCGCTGGCGATTGCGGAAATCGGCTCGTTGTCGGAGCGACGCATTGCGTTAATGATGGATAAACACATGTCGCAACTGCCGCCGTTTTTGGTGAAAAACGGTGGGGTGAACTCCGGCTTTATGATTGCCCAGGTCACCGCGGCCGCACTGGCGAGCGAGAACAAAGCGCTGGCGCATCCGCACAGCGTAGACAGTTTACCGACGTCCGCCAACCAGGAAGATCATGTCTCAATGGCGCCAGCGGCGGGCCGCAGACTGTGGGAGATGGCGGCGAATACGCGCGGCGTGATTGCCGTAGAGTGGCTGGCGGCGTGTCAGGGGATTGACCTGCGTGAAGGGTTAACCTCAAGCCCGCTGCTGGAGCAGGCGCGCCAGACGCTACGTGAGCAGGTTGCCCACTATACACAGGACCGTTTTTTTGCCCCGGATATCGAGTGCGCGACCGAACTGTTAGCGCAGGGCGCGTTGCTGCATTTAGTTCCGGAGTTTCTGTAAAAATGCCGGATGGCGCTGGCGCTTATCCGGCCTACAAACCAGCTCGTAGGCCGGATAAAACGCGTTAGCGTTGCCATCCGGCACGGAGGTTAGCTAAACATCGCCGTAATTGAGGCGCTGGCGAGCGAGTGGAAATGGACGTTAAATCCAACCATCGCGCCGCTGGCGCCTTCATCGACATCAAGACGCTCCACATCCAGCGCATGAACCGTAAAGATATAGCGATGGGTTTCCCCTTTCGGCGGCGCTGCGCCACCATAACCGGCTTTACCAAAATCCGTACGGGTCTGAATCACGCCATCCGGTAGCGCAACCAGACCCGAGCTGTACCCTTGCGGTAGTACGCGGGTATCAGCAGGCAGATTTACCACCACCCAGTGCCACCAGCCGGAGCCGGTTGGCGCATCAGGATCGTAACAGGTCACGACAAAGCTTTTAGTCCCGGCGGGCACATCATCCCATGCCAGATGCGGGGAAATATTATCCCCGTCATATCCCATGCCGTTAAAGACGTGGCGATGAGGAAGCTTTTCGCCATCGCGCAGATCGTTACTGATTAGTTTCATGCTGACTCCTCTCGTTAGCCAAAAAGTGTAGCCAGAAACCGTAGAGCTTACCGCCGATTAATCGCTAAAAAATGTTGCATTGCGCACAGCCTCGTTGACGGCCTGGGTCAGACGACGCAATTGTTCGGGCTTGATGATGTACGGCGGCATCAGATAAATGAGCTTACCAAACGGTCTTACCCACACGCCCTGTTCGACAAAGAACTTCTGTAACGCGGCCATATTCACCGGATGTGTGGTTTCGATGACGCCGATGGCACCAAGCACGCGCACGTCGGCGACCCAACGGGAATCAGCCGCCGGGGCGAGCTCTGCCCGCAGCTGCGCTTCTATGTTCGCTACCTGCGAGCGCCACTCGCCGGTTTCGAGTAACGACAGGCTGGCGGAGGCGACGGCGCAGGCCAGTGGATTGCCCATGAAAGTCGGGCCGTGCATAAAACATCCGGCTTCACCGTTGCTGATGGTTTCCGCGACCTGGCGGGTGGTCAGAGTCGCGGAAAGGGTCATTGTCCCGCCGGTTAACGCTTTGCCAAGGCACAAAATATCCGGGGTGATATCGGCGTGTTCACAGGCAAACATTTTGCCGGTGCGACCAAATCCGGTGGCGACTTCATCGGCAATCAACAGGATACCTTCACGGTCACACATCTTACGGATGCGCTTTAACCACTCAGGATGGTACATGCGCATGCCGCCAGCGCCTTGTACGATTGGTTCAAGGATCACCGCCGCAATTTCGTGGCGATGTGCGGCCATCAGGCGGGCGAACGGTACCATATCCAGTTCGTCCCACTCGCCGCCCATGCGGCTTTGCGGGGCGGGCGCAAACAGGTTCTCCGGCAGATAACCCTTCCACAGACTGTGCATCGAGTTGTCGGGATCGCAGACCGACATTGCGCCGAAAGTATCGCCGTGATAACCGTTACGAAACGTCAGGAAACGCTGACGGGATTCACCTTTGGCCTGCCAGTATTGCAGCGCCATTTTCATCGCAACTTCCACGGCGACCGAACCAGAATCCGCGAGAAAAACGCACTCCAGCGCCTCGGGCGTCATCGCCACCAACTGGCGACACAGCGCAATAGCCGGGGCATGGGTAATGCCGCCAAACATCACGTGCGACATGGCATCAATCTGCGTTTTCATCGCGGCATTCAGCTGCGGGTGATTGTAACCGTGGATTGCCGCCCACCAGGATGACATACCGTCAATCAGCCGCTCACCGTTGGCTAATATCAGTTCACAACCTTCGGCACTGGCCACCGGATAAACCGGTAGCGGGGAGGTCATGGAGGTGTAAGGGTGCCAGATATGGCGTTGGTCAAACGCAAGATCGTCCGTTGTCATAATCGACTTGTAAACCAAATTAAAAAGATTTAGGTTTACGAGTCTACACCAAACTAACAACGAAACGTATACCAATATGGCTCATTCTTCTCGCTGGACAATGTCGCAAGTCACCGAATTATTTGAAAAACCGCTATTGGATCTGTTGTTTGAAGCGCAGCAGGTTCATCGTCAGCATTTCGATCCGCGGCAGGTTCAGGTCAGTACGCTGCTGTCGATTAAGACCGGTGCTTGCCCGGAAGACTGCAAATACTGCCCGCAAAGTTCCCGCTATAAAACCGGACTGGAAACGGAACGTTTGATGGAAGTTGAACAGGTTCTGGACTCTGCACGTAAGGCGAAGCAGGCAGGTTCAACGCGGTTTTGCATGGGCGCAGCGTGGAAGAACCCGCACGAACGCGATATGCCGTACCTAGAACAAATGGTTCAGGGCGTGAAAGAACTGGGGCTGGAAGCCTGTATGACGCTGGGCACGCTGGACGAATCTCAGGCCCAGCGCCTGGCCAATGCGGGTCTGGACTACTACAACCACAACCTCGACACCTCGCCGGAATTTTACGGCAATATCATTACCACCCGTTCGTATCAGGAGCGCCTGGATACGCTGGATAAAGTGCGTGAGGCGGGGATTAAAGTCTGCTCTGGCGGTATCGTGGGGTTAGGGGAAACGGTTACCGATCGTGCCGGTTTATTACTGCAGTTGGCGAACCTACCCACACCGCCGGAAAGCGTCCCCATTAACATGTTGGTGAAAGTAAAGGGTACGCCGCTTGCCGATAACGACGATGTGGATGCGTTTGATTTTATTCGTACTATCGCTGTCGCGCGCATCATGATGCCGACCTCGTACGTGCGTCTTTCTGCCGGGCGCGAGCAGATGAACGAACAGACCCAGGCAATGTGTTTTATGGCCGGGGCCAACTCGATTTTCTACGGCTGCAAACTGCTCACTACACCCAACCCGAACGAAGACAAAGATCTGCTTTTATTCCGCAAACTCGGTCTGAATCCGCAGCAAACGGCGGTACTGGCGGGCGATAACGAACAGCAGCAACGTCTGGAGCAGGCGCTGCGTACCCCGGATACCGACGACTACTACAACGCGGCAACCGTATGACCTGGCAGCAAAAAATTGACGATGCGCTCACTTTGCGTCGTTCTGCTGATGCTCTGCGTCGCCGCTATGTGGTGACACAGGGGGCAGGGCGCTGGTTGTTGGCCGAGGGGCGTCAGTATCTGAATTTTTCCAGTAACGATTATCTGGGGTTGAGTCACCATCCGCAGATAGTCTGTGCCTGGCAGCAGGGGGCTGAACGTTTTGGCGTCGGCAGCGGGGGTTCAGGCCATGTTAGCGGCTATTCCATCGCCCATCAGGCGCTGGAAGACGAACTGGCGCAATGGCTGGGTTATTCACGAGCATTGCTGTTCATTTCCGGTTTCGCCGCCAACCAGGCGGTGATCACAGCGTTGATGGGAAAAGATGACCGGATTGTCGCCGACCGCCTCAGCCATGCGTCGTTGCTGGAAGCGGCCAGTCTGAGTCCCGCCGTGTTACGCCGTTTTACCCATAACGACCCGCAACATTTGGCTCGTCTACTGTCTGCCCCCTGTCCGGGGCAGCAGTTGGTGGTGACCGAAGGCGTGTTCAGCATGGATGGCGACAGCGCACCGCTGGCGGAAATTCACGCTGAGGCGCAGCACCAGAATGCGTGGTTGCTGGTGGATGATGCCCACGGTATAGGCGTTAGCGGTGAGGAAGGGCGTGGCTCATGCTTCCGACAGCAGGTGAAACCTGAGCTGTTAGTGGTGACCTTCGGGAAAGGATTTGGCGTCAGCGGCGCGGCAATCCTGTGTTCAGACAGCGTGGCCGATTATCTGCTGCAGTTTGCCCGTCATCTGATTTACAGCACCAGCATGCCGCCTGCTCAGGCGCAGGCATTGCGTGCCGCGCTGGCAGTGATCCGCAGTCGTGAGGGCGATGAACGCCGGGAAAAACTGGCCATGTTGATCCAACGTTTTCGTGCTGGCCTGGATATTGCGGATTTCACGCTGGCAAACTCAGACAGTGCCATCCAGCCATTGATCGTGGGCGATAACCATAAAGCACTGCAACTGGCGGAGGTTTTACGCGCCCAAGGTTGTTGGGTGACCGCCATCCGGCCTCCTACGGTACCGGTCGGCACCGCCAGATTACGGCTGACGCTGACGCAGGCGCATGAATGCCAGGATATCGACCGCTTGCTGGAGGTGCTGCATGGCGCAGGTCAATAAGCAGGCCATTGCTGCTGCATTTGGACGCGCCGCTTCCCACTATGAACAACATGCCGGGCTACAGTGCCAAAGCGCCGACGCCTTGCTGGCGCTGCTTGGTGAACGGGATTATGCACGGGTACTGGATGCGGGGTGCGGCCCAGGGCGCATGAGTCGCTACTGGCGTGAGCAGGGAAGCGAAGTCAGCGCACTGGATCTTTCTGAACAAATGCTGGCAGAGGCACAGCGGCAAAATGCCGCCCACCACTATCTGCTGGCGGATATTGAAGCCATCCCTCAAAACGCTGCCACTTTTGACCTGGCCTGGAGCAATCTGGCGGTGCAGTGGTGCAGCGATTTACACGGCGCGTTAAGTGAGCTTTGCCGGGTTGTGCGCCCCGGAGGCACGGTGGCGTTTAGTACCCTGGCACACGGCTCGATGCCGGAATTACGCCGGGCGTGGCAAGCGGTAGATGACCGGGAGCACACCAACCGTTTCTTGCCCGTGGAGCAACTTGAAAAGGCTCTGCATGGCTGGGACGCCGAGTATCAGCTTCATCCGGTGACACTGTGGTTTGACGATGCGTTGAGCGCCATGCGCTCGCTCAAAGGGATCGGTGCGACGCATCTCCATGATGGACGCGAACAGCGCGTACTGACCCGTTCACAGCTGCAGCAGTTACAGTTAGCCTGGCCCTCTGTACAGGGAAAATACCCGCTGACGTATCAACTTTTTTTAGGAGTAATTCAACGTGACCAGAACGTATTTTGTCACCGGGACGGACACTGAGGTTGGTAAAACAATTGCCAGCTGTGCGCTCCTGCAGGCCGCGGGACAATTGGGTTATCGAACGGTCGGCTATAAGCCCGTGGCGTCCGGTAGTGAAATAACGGCTGAGGGTCTGCGTAATAGCGATGCTCTGGCATTACAGCGCAACAGCGCTGTGGCAGTGCACTATACGGCAATCAATCCCTATACCTTTGCCGAACCCACGTCACCGCATATCATCAGCGCTGACGAAGGTCGCCCTATTCAGGCCTCAGTGATGTCTGCGGGTTTACGCTTGCTTGAAGAACAGGCTGACTGGGTGCTGGTGGAAGGCGCTGGCGGTTGGTTTACGCCGCTTTCACCCACGCTGAGTTTTTCTGACTGGGTACAAGCAGAACAACTGCCGGTGATTATGGTGGTTGGCGTCAAGCTTGGCTGCATCAACCATGCCATTCTGACTGCGCAAGCAGTACAACAGGCTGGGTTGACGCTGGCGGGGTGGGTCGCCAATGATGTGACTCCGCCAGGGAAACGCCATGCTGAATATATGGCAACGCTGAAACGCGCGATTCCGGCTCCGCTGCTGGGGGAAATCCCATGGCTGGAGGACGAGCCAGAACGCGCAACGACAGGGCACTATCTCGACCTTAGCGTTTTGCCTCTGGCGCCATCCAGTCGTTAAGAAACGGGTCGCTGAGCTGCGCCAGTTGTCCCTGGGCCACATTGCGTCCGCGATGTAACAGGCAATAGCAATCAGCGACCCGACGAATAAACGGCAGGCTTTGCTCTGCGAGCATTATGGCGATGCCCAACTCCTGGCTTAGCCTCACAATCAGGTTCCCCAGCTTGTGGATATACGCCTGGCCCGTTCCTCGCGTAGGCTCATCGAGGATTAGCAGGCGTGGGCGTGTAACCAGCGCGCTGGCGAGTGCAAGCTGGTGCTGATTTTCCTCCGACAATGCCACCCCTTTGGCCTGACGCAGTACAAACAGCTGTGGAAACAGGCGGTAAATATCGCTGCTGTTCATTGCTTCGCTTTCCTCAACCGCCTGGCGCGCAATGTGCAGATTTTCCTCTACCGTCAGCTGCGAAAAAATTCGCCGCTCCTGTGATACACAGTTAATACCTAGTGCAATGCGCTTTGCCGCCGGAATCTGAAGCAGATCGCAAGGTGGTGCGCCAGCCTGATGCCAGAACATGGTTCCGCTCTCAATCGGTAAATTGCCGACGATGCAATTGGCCAGCGTCGTTTTCCCCATCCCCGGAAGTCCCAGCACACCGGTGCACTTGCCGGGCTGCAGGTCGAGATCCACATCCCATAGCGTGTGCTGGTTACCGTAATAGTGATTCACTGCGCGAAGACTCAACATAGGTTTTCTCCATCATGAAGTTATCCGCCCGACAGACCGGGGAGCAGAAGAAAATTGCAAATCTCTTGCCACAAATGGGAAATGCGCGAAAAACAGCGGGATAGCGTGATCCATCGGCAGCGATGTCTGGTTTTTAACGATCCGGGTTAATTTTGCGCACATTGCCAGTGCCTGGTCGCGTCGGGATGGTGCAGGCAGGTAAATGGTGAAAATGCGAGCAAGATCTCGACAGCCTCCAGGGCTCCGTTGGCTGATAAATATAAAAAAATGGCGATAATTTTTTTTTATCCCACCCGAAAAGAGCAAGTCGGTGTTTTTGCCAGGCGGCAGTCAGCACGGGCTGGAGGCAGTTATCCACTATTCCTGTGGATAACCTTGTGTATTAGAGTTAGAAAACACAATGTAAGCGAGAGAAGACGCGGCCTGCGACTAAATTGATGCGAAAGACGGCTCGAGAGAATAGTTATTGAAATACAGAATGTTAGATAAAAGCAATGGCTGTCGCGGAAGTGTCATGCGTTGCCATAAAACTTTCATCTGCCGTCTTGACAAATGTTAAAAAAGTCATTGGTTTGGGGATAACACATTTTTACTGGTGTTTTATCTCGCCAGTGCCAAAATTTTAGCCTGCTCTGACGGGCATTCTGATGGCGTAACAGAAATATTCTGGTGCGTTACTGTTTTTTCATCCAGTATATTTTACTGGCAAAATATACTACTGCGAGTAAAATTACACACCTGCCCGCCCATTGCTTCAGGTAGCTGCTCATGAGTAAACCGTTCAAACTGAATTCCGCTTTTAAACCCTCTGGCGATCAGCCTGAGGCGATTCGTCGCCTGGAAGAAGGGCTGGAGGATGGTCTGGCGCATCAGACGCTGCTCGGGGTGACGGGGTCGGGGAAAACATTCACTATTGCCAACGTGATTGCGGATTTACAGCGTCCGACGATGGTGCTGGCCCCTAACAAAACCCTCGCAGCCCAGTTGTACGGCGAGATGAAAGAGTTCTTCCCGGATAACGCAGTGGAATATTTCGTCTCCTACTACGACTATTATCAGCCGGAGGCTTATGTCCCGAGCTCTGATACTTTTATCGAGAAAGATGCGTCGGTAAACGAACACATTGAACAGATGCGTTTGTCGGCGACCAAAGCCCTGCTTGAACGGCGGGATGTGGTGGTGGTGGCCTCTGTTTCCGCGATCTATGGTCTGGGCGATCCGGATCTGTATCTGAAGATGATGTTGCATCTGACGGTGGGGATGATTATCGACCAGCGCGCGATCCTGCGCCGGCTTGCTGAACTGCAATACACGCGTAACGATCAGGCATTCCAGCGCGGGACGTTCCGCGTGCGTGGTGAGGTGATCGACATCTTTCCGGCCGAATCTGACGATATCGCGCTGCGTGTTGAACTGTTTGATGAAGAAGTTGAGCGCTTGTCGCTGTTCGACCCGCTAACCGGGCAGGTTGAATCCACTATTTCGCGCTTCACCATTTACCCGAAAACCCACTACGTGACGCCGCGCGAACGTATCGTGCAGGCAATGGAAGAAATTAAAGTCGAGCTGGCGGAGCGGCGTAAAGTCCTGTTGGCAAATAACAAACTGCTGGAAGAACAGCGCTTAAGTCAGCGTACCCAGTTCGATCTGGAAATGATGAACGAGCTGGGTTACTGCTCGGGGATTGAAAACTACTCCCGCTATCTGTCCGGGCGCGGCCCTGGCGAGCCGCCGCCGACGCTGTTTGATTACCTGCCTGCCGATGGCCTGCTGGTGGTGGATGAATCCCACGTTACGATTCCGCAAATTGGTGGCATGTATCGCGGTGATCGGGCGCGTAAAGAAACCCTGGTCGAATACGGATTCCGTCTGCCGTCGGCGCTGGATAACCGTCCGCTCAAATTTGAAGAGTTCGAGGCGCTGGCTCCGCAAACTATCTACGTTTCGGCGACGCCGGGCAACTATGAGCTGGAGAAATCCGGTGATGAAGTTGTCGATCAGGTGGTACGACCGACCGGCCTGCTGGATCCGGTCATTGAGGTGCGCCCGGTGGCGACGCAGGTTGACGATCTGCTGTCGGAGATCCGCACCCGTGCGGCGATTAACGAACGTGTGCTGGTCACAACGCTCACCAAACGCATGGCGGAGGATCTCACCGAATACCTCGAAGAACACGGCGAGCGGGTGCGCTATCTGCACTCCGACATCGATACCGTGGAACGTATGGAAATCATTCGTGATTTGCGCCTGGGCGAGTTTGACGTGCTGGTTGGTATCAACCTGTTGCGAGAAGGCCTGGACATGCCTGAGGTCTCTCTGGTGGCGATTCTGGATGCGGACAAAGAAGGGTTCCTGCGTTCGGAACGATCGCTTATCCAGACCATAGGTCGAGCGGCGCGTAACATCAACGGTAAAGCGATTCTCTACGGCGATAAAATTACCGCATCGATGGCGAAGGCCATTGGTGAAACCGAACGTCGTCGCGAGAAACAGCAACTGTATAACGAAGAGCACGGTATTACGCCACAGGGGCTGAACAAGAAAGTGGTCGATATTCTGGCGCTGGGGCAGAATATTGCGAAGACCAAAGCGAAAGGTAAAGGGAAGTCGCGTGCCGGGGCGAAATCCGAGGTTGTTGAGCTGGACATGACGCCGAAAGCGCTGCAGCAGAAGATTCACGAGTTAGAAGGTCAGATGATGCAGCATGCCCAGAACCTTGAGTTCGAAGAGGCCGCGACGATCCGCGACCAGTTGCATCAACTGCGCGAGCTGTTTATCGCGGCGTCTTAACGCGTAGCCGGATGGCGGGGTAAACCCTTTATCCGGCCTACAGGGTAGATCGTGTTTGTAGGCCTGATAAGCGCAGCGCATCAGGCAAATACGTTCAACCTAACGCCTGCACCGCTTTCTCCAGCGCGCTATGCAGCAATTGACGGTCATGACGGTAGGGAATATCGCTGGCCTCCAGTTCATCCTGAATCACAATGCGGTCGGTCATGGCCGAAACATCGACTTTTGGTCCGACAATCACCGCATCAATCACCTTCTTACCAACATATTGCTCAATGATGGCCAGCTTATCGGCAAGCGTCAGGCTGGCGGCTGGCAGGCTGAGTTCGCGTCCCAGATTGCCGATATAAACCATTGGTGCCGGTGTGCGACGTAATGCCTGTGACATTTCATCGAGTAACAGAATCGGCATCAGGCTGGTGTAAAAACTGCCAGGTCCTATCAGAATCAAATCCGCTTCGGCGATAGCCTCAACCGCCTCCCGCGTGGTGGGGACTTTAGGTGAGAGCATTAATTCTTGCGGCAGGGTAGTGAGCTGGTCGATATTTACTTCGCCATACACTTCATGTCCCTGATCGTCGAGCGCCATCAGGTCCACCGGTAGTTCTGACATGGGAATTAAATGTGCATCAACTTTTAGCAGGCTACGAATTAAATTGATGGCTTCCAGAGGCCGCACGCTGAGGTGATCGAGCGCCTTTAACATCAGATTTCCGAGGTTATGGCCGGAAAGTTCGCCATTACCGCCAAAACGATACTCAAACATCGCCGATGCGACGCTTGGTTGGGTAATTAACTGGTTGAGGCAGTTCCGCATGTCTCCCCAGGCAATACCGCCTTCTGAACGGCGAATTCGCCCCGTGGAACCGCCGTTATCGGTGGTCGTGACGATGCCCGTCAGGCGTGAACCTAAAGAAGAAAGTGACGACAGAACGCGTCCTAATCCATGCCCTCCGCCGAGAGCGACAACGCGATCCAGATCTGCCAGCGTACGAGTGCGCATAGTTATTCCTGATATCAATTGATCGGCGTTACAGTAACGTAAATAGCGTGTTTTCAGCAATTATCCAGTCGCCATCTGCAGAAAATAATTTTCTGCGATCTACCCCTTTCTGACGACATCCACCTGATAGCAAGATGATGTATATCAATGCAAAACGATGGTTTTTGCTTATTCTGTAGCGAAATTGCACGATCATGCCGCTATATACATATTTATACAGCGAAAGTGTACATGGCAAAAGTGTCATTTACACGCTAGTATCGGCATAACCACAATGTACTCGAAGCATGACGAGTATAAACACTCTAGCCTCTGCACCTGGGTCAAATGATACGGTGCTTTGGCCGTGACGATACGTGAATACGATTGTCACCAGGGCGCAGGAAGAAATGACTTCGCCTCCCGTATTTGGAAAGGTGTACATGGGCTCTCAACTTACCGATGCATTCGCGCGTAAGTTTTACTACTTGCGTTTGTCGATTACCGATGTGTGTAACTTTCGTTGCACTTACTGTCTGCCAGATGGCTATAAGCCAGGTGGTGTGACTAATAACGGCTTTTTGACCGTTGATGAAATTCGCCGCGTCACGCGTGCGTTCGCCAGCCTGGGAACGGAAAAAGTGCGTCTGACAGGTGGCGAACCGTCACTGCGTCGCGATTTTACCGACATTATTTCTGCCGTACGTGAAAACGACGCTATCCGTCAGATTGCGGTAACCACCAATGGTTATCGTCTGGCGCGCGATGCTGCTGCATGGCGCGATGCGGGGCTGACGGCACTCAACGTCAGCGTCGACAGCCTGGATGCCCGTCAGTTTCACGCCATTACCGGGCAGGATAAGTTTCAGCAGGTGATGGCGGGGATTGACGCCGCCTTCGATGCCGGTTTTGAAAAAGTGAAAGTCAACACCGTGCTGATGCGCGACGTAAACCATCATCAACTGGACACCTTCCTCGCCTGGGTTCAACCACGGCCGATTCAGCTACGTTTTATTGAACTGATGGAAACGGGCGAGGGCAGCTCTCTCTTCCGCAAACACCATATCTCCGGGCAGGTACTGCGCGATGAACTGCTTAAGCGCGGCTGGATCCACCAGTTACGCCAGCGCAGCGACGGTCCGGCTCAGGTTTTCTGTCATCCTGACTATGCCGGTGAAATTGGTCTGATCATGCCTTATGAGAAAGACTTCTGCGCCACCTGCAATCGCCTGCGTGTTTCATCCGTCGGCAAACTTCATCTGTGTTTATTTGGTGAGGGCGGGGTGAACTTGCGTGATTTGCTGACCGACGACGCCCAGCAGGCTGCGCTTGAAGAACGTATCTCTGCCGCGTTGCTGGAGAAAAAGCAGACCCATTTCCTGCATCAGAACAATACCGGTATTACGCAAAACTTATCTTACATTGGCGGCTGATCGCTAAAAGGAGTTTCTCATGAGTCAGGTAAGCGCTGAATTTATCCCGACACGCATTGCTATTCTTACTGTTTCCAACCGTCGTGGCGAAGAAGATGACACCTCCGGCCATTATCTGCGCGACTCGGCGCTGGAGGCGGGTCATCAGATTGTTGATAAGGCGATTGTCAAAGAGAACCGCTATGCGATTCGCGCTCAGGTTTCAGCCTGGATTGCCAGTGACGATGTGCAAGTGGTGCTCATTACCGGCGGCACTGGGTTAACCGAAGGGGACCAGGCACCGGAAGCGCTGCTGCCGCTGTTTGACAGAGAAGTTGAAGGGTTTGGCGAAGTCTTCCGTATGCTGTCGTTTGAAGAGATTGGTACCGCGACGCTGCAGTCTCGAGCGGTTGCCGGGGTGGCCAATAAAACGCTGATTTTCGCCATGCCGGGGTCGACCAAAGCGTGTCGTACCGCCTGGGAGAATATCATTGCGCCGCAGCTTGATGCCCGTACGCGTCCGTGTAATTTCCACCCACATTTGAAGAAATAAGTATGTCGCAACTGACTCATATTAACGCCGCTGGCGAAGCGCATATGGTGGATGTCTCCGCCAAAGCGGAAACCGTACGCGAGGCGCGTGCTGAAGCATTCGTGACCATGCGTAGCGAAACGCTGGCGATGATTATCGATGGCAGCCACCATAAGGGTGATGTATTCGCCACGGCGCGTATTGCGGGTATTCAGGCCGCCAAACGTACCTGGGATCTTATCCCGCTGTGTCACCCACTGATGCTGAGCAAGGTCGAAGTCAATCTTCACGCCGAGCCGGAGCACAATCGCGTACGCATTGAAACGCTGTGTCGCCTGACCGGTAAAACCGGCGTTGAAATGGAAGCGTTAACGGCTGCCTCCGTAGCGGCGTTGACCATTTACGATATGTGCAAAGCGGTGCAAAAGGATATGGTGATTGGTCCGGTGCGTTTGCTGGCAAAAAGCGGCGGCAAGTCGGGGGATTTTAAGGTGGATGCACATGATTAAGGTTCTCTTCTTTGCTCAGGTACGCGAACTGGTCAACACCGATGCGCTAGAAATGACGGCTGAATTTCCAACGGTAGAAGCGCTGCGCCAGCATCTGGCGGGCAAAGGCGATCGCTGGGCGCTGGCACTGGAAGACGGTAAGCTGCTGGCGGCGGTAAACCAGACGCTGGTCAGTTTTGATCATCCTCTTAACGCGGGTGATGAAGTCGCTTTCTTCCCGCCGGTAACCGGAGGCTAAAATGGCTGAAACGCGAATTGTTGTTGGCCATGCGCCATTTAGCGTAGGTGACGAGTACCCCTGGCTTGCCGGGCGCGATGAAGACGGCGCGGTAGTCACTTTCACCGGTAAAGTCCGCAATCACAATCTCGGTGACAGCGTTAAGGCGTTAACGCTGGAACACTATCCAGGGATGACTGAAAAAGCGCTGGCGGAAATCGTCGACGAAGCGCGTTCGCGCTGGCCGCTGGGCCGGGTAACGGTGATCCATCGTATTGGCGAACTGTGGCCGGGCGATGAAATTGTTTTTGTCGGTGTGACCAGTGCACATCGTAGTAGCGCGTTTGATGCCGGGCAATTCATTATGGATTACCTGAAAACGCGTGCGCCGTTCTGGAAACGCGAAGCCACGCCAGAAGGTGAACGCTGGGTCGACGCCCGCGACAGCGATAAGCAAGCAGCAAAACGCTGGTAGAGTACAATTGGTTTAGGCACATACTGACTCAGGAGATTGTCATGGACCGATTCCCACGATCCGATTCTATTGTGCAGGCCCGTTCCGGCCTGCAAACCTACATGGCGCAGGTCTACGGCTGGATGACCTGTGGGTTGTTACTGACGGCGTTTATTGCATGGTACGCGGCGAATACGCCTGCGGTGATGATGTTTGTCTTTTCCAGCAAAATTACCTTCTTTGGGCTGATCATTGCACAGCTGGCGCTGGTATTTGTCCTGTCCGGCATGGTGCAAAAGCTCAGTGCTGGAATGGCAACGACGCTGTTTATGCTCTACTCGGCGTTAACCGGTCTGACGCTATCAAGCATTTTCATTGTCTATACCTATTCGTCTATCGCCAGTACCTTTGTGGTCACCGGCGGGATGTTCGGTATCATGAGTTTGTACGGCTACACCACCAAACGCGATCTCAGCGGCTTCGGCAACATGCTGTTTATGGCATTAATTGGTATCGTTCTGGCCTCGTTGGTTAACTTCTGGCTGAAGAGCGAAGCGCTGATGTGGGCGGTGACCTACATTGGGGTGATTGTGTTTGTCGGCCTGACCGCCTATGACACGCAAAAGCTGAAAAATATCGGTGAGCAAATTGACCTGCGCGACAGTTCCAACTTGCGTAAATACGCCATTCTTGGGGCGTTAACGCTGTATCTGGACTTCATCAACCTGTTCCTGATGCTGCTGCGTATTTTCGGTAATCGTCGTTAATTCTCTGTTGCCGGATGGCGCCACGCTTATCCGGCCTACAGTCTTGTAACGAAAGTAGGCCGGATAAGGCGTTAAGCCGCATCCGGCACTACAGTCACGGTGATTTAGCCATCGCTTCCTCGTTTTTTACCCGTGCTTTTTCGTCCAACTTCGCTATCAGGTTTTTCCTCCTGCATCCTCGGTTTGAATGCGATCTTGTGTTTCGATCGCGGGTTGTGCTGGCGGCTCCACTTCAGTCAGGCGCGGAGTGTGTGCCGGTAGCCAACCGACCAGTGCCGGGAAGTGGCGTAAAAAGTGAAATGCTAATACGCTTTTGGTCAGGTTCCACCAGGTGCGTCTGGGTAACATTGATTCATCAACTCGCTGGCAGTCCTGCGCAATAATGGGATTCAGGTTGTCGCGCAGGATCTGATTGAAAGCACGGTCATGAATAATGAGATTGGCTTCCAGATTTAGCGACAGACTGAGCGGGTCAAGATTGCTGGACCCGACGGTAGCCCAGTGATCGTCCATCAGCGCCACTTTGCCATGCAGCGGCTTGCGGTGATATTCGTAGACGTGGACGCCCCCTTTGACCAGATAGTTATACAGCAGCCGGGCGCCCACTTTCACAATGGGTATATCTGGCTCGCCCTGAACGATGAGTTTTACCCGTACGCCGCGTCGTGCCGCTTTACGCAGGGCATGCAACAGACGATAACCGGGGAAGAAATAGGCATTGGCAATAATCACTTCCCGCTTTGCCTGCGCGAGCATTTTCAAATAATGGCGTTCAATATCATCGCGATGTTCCTCGTTATCACGCCAGACGAACAGCGCCTGCGCTTCACCGGGGCGATGATTTTCGACTGCCCGGTGATGCCGTCGCCACCAGCGGCGTACGGCGCTTTGTCCCGGCAGGTTTTCCAGCGCGAATGTCAGAATATCAACCACAATCGGACCTTCAACACGCACGGCGTAATCTTGCTTGGCTTCCGGCCCGTAGTCAGACATGTGTTCGGCGGAGTAATTAATACCGCCGACGAAGGCGACGCGATCGTCAATGACCACAATTTTGCGATGCATCCGGCGAAACAGATTGGTGCGCATCCCGAACAGGCGTGGGCGCGGATCGTAATAACGGAAAACAATACCCGCCGCGGTTAACTCTTCGACAAAGCTGTCGCTTAGATCCGGTGAGCCGTAGCCGTCCAGCAACACCTCTGCGGCGATCCCGCGGTGTGCGGCAGCGAGCAGTGCGGCATGTAGCTGTTTCCCGACCGCATCTTCAAACCAGATAAAGGTCTCCAGAATGATTTTTTGCTCCGCGTGCTCAATCGCGTGAAATACGGCGGGATAGTACTGATCGCCATTTTCCAGTAGCTGAATTTGATTGCCTTCACGCCAGCCAGTTTTCATACACGAATCTCCGCGCTCAGGGGGGCATGATCGGACAAATGTCGCCAGTGACGCAGCGCCAGCGTCGTTGGGGTACTGGCATTCGCGTTTTTCACATAGATCCTGTCCAGACGCAGCAGGGGAAACTGCACCGGAAATGTTCGCGCCGGGCGACCGTGAGCGCGGGTAAAAATCTCGTCAAGGCCGGCCTGGCTCTTCAACGGATAATTTGCCTGTTGTCGCCAGTCGTTAAAATCGCCAGCAACCACCACGGGATCCGCGTTGGGCAGGGCATTGACCCAATTTGCCAGCATGCTGAGCTGTGCCTGGCGATGGGCTTCACGCAAACCGAGGTGGACGCACATCACATGAATCGGGCGGGAAAGCATCGGCGGCATAATGCGACAGTAAAGCACACCGCGTTTTTCACTCGTGCCAACGGATACATCACGGTTTTCATAATGCTCAATGGGGTAGCGCGATAGCACGGCGTTGCCGTGATGCCCCTGTGAATACACGGCATTGCGCCCGTAGGCGAAATCGCGCCACATGGTGTCGGCCAGAAACTCGTAATGGCTGGTATCCGGCCAGTTTTCTATCTGCAGTGAGTGTACGTCGTGAGCGCCCAGCACTTCCTGCAGGCACACAATATCTGCGCCAACTGCCCTGACGGCATCCCGCAGCTCGGGCAAAATAAAGCGTCTGTTAAAGGCGGTGAAACCCTTGTGAGTGTTAATGGTGAGCACATTGAATGAAAATCGGTCTGCTGATTCGCTCATGATTCTCCCGTTGGCGTCACTTTCCTGACTCTCTCCATCATCCTTCGGGATGGGGGGTTTGACCGTATCGCGAATTCTGTGGCGAAATAAATAGTGTAGTCGCCGTCACAAAAAGATGCGGTGTTGCGGAATTTTCCGTAAAGTCCGGTACTCTGAATAATTAGTTAAAAATCCTTCAGGAGAAAAGCCATGAGGTGGCAACAACGTGTTCGTGTCGCAACGGGTCTAAGTTGCTGGCAGATTGTGTTGCATTTACTGGTAGTGGCGTTGCTGGTAATGGGCTGGATGAGCGGCAAGCTGGTGCACGTCGGCCTGGGATTATGCGTCGTGTATGGCGTAACGGTTATCTTAATGCTGGCATTGCAACGTCACCATGAACAGCGCTGGCGTGATGTGGCTGACGTGCTGGAAGAGCTGACGACCACGTGGTATTTCGGTGCGGCAATGATCGTACTGTGGTTACTGTCGCGTGTGCTGCAAAACAACGTGTTACTGGCGCTGGCGGGGCTGGCGATCCTTGCCGGACCCGCAGTGGTCTCGCTGTTGGCGAAAGACAAAAAGTTACATCACTTTGCGTCTAAACATCGCATACGCCGCTGAGCCTGTTGTGGCCGCTATCACCAATAGCGACCACAAACTTCCCAAGACAATCTGCAGACTCGCATCCTTCAGGTAAATCTGTTTTGTGATGTCCGTAAAGTGACGGATCGGGTTTATCCATGTCAGATTCTGCAACCACACAGGCATATTTTCGACCGGAGAGACATATCCGGACAGCAAAATCGCCGGCATCATAAAGACAAAGACGCCGATAAATGCCTGCTGCTGTGTCGCGCACAGTGACGAAATCAGCAAGCCAAATCCCACCAGCGACAGTCCGTAAATCACCATCGTGAAGTAGAACAGCCCCAGTGAACCGGCAAACGGGATGTGATAGGCCCAGATGCCGATTGCCAGTACGATGGTGGCCTGAAAGGTGGCAACAATCAGTGCCGGCACCGCTTTACCGATGAAAATCTGCCAGGTGGTAAGCGGGGAAACCAGCAGTTGATCCAGCGTGCCTTGCTCGCGCTCGCGAGCAACCGAGAGCGAGGTGACGATCATTACGCCGATAGTGGTGATCATGGCGATCAGCGACGGAACCACGAACCATTTGTAATCCAGATTCGGGTTGTACCAGTTACGCACGACCAGCTCGCTGTTGTTTGGTTTCGGCTTGCCGTCCATCAACTCCTGCTGATACGTCTTAACGATCTGCTGCAGATAATTTGCGGCAATCTGCGCGCTGTTGGAGTTGCGCCCATCGAGAATTAGCTGCATGGGTGCCTGCTGGAAAGTATCCAGATTACGCGAGAAGTCTGCCGGGAAGCGCACCAGTAGCAGTGCTTTTTGCGTGTCGATGGTGGGTTGGATTTCCTGGGGACTTTTTAGCAGCAGAATATGGGTAAAGGCGCTGGCGCGGGCGAAGCGTTGGGTTAACTCCACCGAATGTTTACCGTTGTCTTCGTTATAGATAGCGATAGTGGCGTTGGTCACTTCCAGCGTTGCCGCAAACGGGAACAGGATCACCTGAATCAGCACCGGTAAAATCAGAATGGCTCGCGTCTGCGGTTCGCGTAGCAGCGATTGCAGCTCTTTACGAATTAACGTCCATAAGCGATGAAACATGCCCGTCCCCTTAATCCAGCCGACGTTTGGTTTTTAGCCACGTCAGGCCAATAAACATTACCGCCGAAGCGATTAAAAACAGCACGTTAATAATCAGCACCACTGGAATATTTCCCGCCAGAAACAGGCTTTGCAGGGTGCTGACGAAATAACGCGCCGGAATAATGTAGGTTACCGCCCGGATAATCGCGGGCATGCTGTCTATCTGGAAGATAAAACCTGACAGCATAATCGAGGGCAGGAAAGCGGCGTTCAGCGCGACCTGCGCGGCGTTAAACTGGTTGCGGGTGATGGTGGAAATAAGCAACCCCATGCCAAGCGTACTGAGCAGAAACAGGCTGGTAATGAAAAACAGGATCAGCAGCGAGCCGCGATAGGGCACGCCAAGAATAAATACCGACACCAGCATACACAGCAGCATCGCCAGCATGCCGAGGAAATAATAGGGGATCAGTTTGCACAGCAGCAGCTCGACGCGGGTGACTTCGGTAGACAGCAGCGCCTCCATGGTTCCGCGTTCCCATTCGCGCGCCACCACTAATGAGGTGAGGATCGCGCCAATCACCGTCATGATGATGGTTACCGCCCCGGGAATAATAAAGTGCTGGCTGATGGCCGCCGGGTTAAACCAGTAGCGGGTCTGCACGTCGATCAAGGGCTTGAATGATTCTCCCCGGTCTTCCGCCCGCTGTTGTTGCCAGATCTGCCAGATACCTTCGACATAACCCTGTACAAAGTTGGCGGTATTCGGTTCGCTGCCGTCGGTGATCACCTGGAGCGGCGCCACGTCGTTGGGTCGCGCCATCTGCTGGGCAAAATCCACCGGGATCACCGCCAGCCCGCGAATGCGCCCGGCCTGCATTTTCTCAATCAATTCCTGACGGTTATCGCTGATGGTAGCGTCAATATACGGCGAGCTGGTCATGGTATGGGTAAAATCCAGCGCCTCCTCGCTTTGCTGTTCGAGCAAAATCCCTACCCGCAGCTTGCTGGAGTCGAGGTTGATCCCGTAGCCGAAGATAAACAGCAGCAGCAGCGGGATCACGACGGCAATCAGCCAACTGCTGGGATCGCGGACGATCTGGCGGGTTTCTTTCACGCACAGTGCGCGTACGCGACGCCAGGAGAGAGCGGAGTTACTCATGCGCGTGCTCCTTATCCCAGTCATTGATTAGCGTGATAAACGCCTGTTCCATCGTTGGGTCCGGCGTGTCGCTATCGGCTGCTTGTGCTTTCAGGTCATCAGGCGTGCCGCTGGCAATCAGTTTGCCACGATACACCAGCCCGATACGGTCACAGTATTCCGCCTCATCCATAAAGTGGGTGGTCACCATCACCGTGACGCCTTTTTCCACCATGCTGTTGATATGCAGCCAGAACTCCCGACGGGTGAGGGGATCGACTCCGGAAGTGGGTTCATCGAGGAACAGGATATCGGGTTCATGCATCAGCGAGCAGGCCAGTGCCAGGCGCTGCTTAAAGCCCAGCGGCAGATCGTCGGTGGCGTGAGACGCGATACTCTTCAGGCCAAATGCCTCGCTCATACGATCGATTTTCTCCTTCTGCGCCCGACCGCGCAGACCGTAGACGCCGGAGAAAAAGCGCAGGTTCTGCTCAACGGTCAGGTTGCCGTACAGGGAGAATTTTTGCGCCATATAGCCCAGATGCTGGCGTGCTTTGCCGGAGCTGACTTTCAGATCCATGTCCAGCACCAGTGCTTTGCCGGAGGTGGGAACCAGCAGGCCGCACATCATTTTAAAGGTGGTGGATTTACCGGCACCGTTGGGCCCTAGCAGGCCAAAAATCTCACCACGCTGTACGGAAAAGTCTACGTGGTCGGTCGCGGCAAAATCGCCAAACTTCTTGGTCAGCGCTTTGGCTTCGATCACCGTTTCGCCAGGCGTGCCTTCAACCGTATGCAGGATAGCGCCCAGTGGCGATTCCGATGTCCCGGCTCCGCCGAGTAAATCGATAAAGGCATCCTCAAAGCGGGGAGTCGTTTCGCTGATGTTAATCTCCGGCATGCCGTCTGCCCGACGAATATCGTCCGCAGTGGCTGCTTTTTTCAGGATTAAGCGTACCGATTTCCCCTGAATCATCCCGTCGCTGACCTGCGGTAGTTTTAATGCCCGCTGCAGCAATCGACGGTTATTTTCCTGCGGACTGCTCATCAGGAAACTGCGGCCCGCCATGGTTTGCGTCAGTCGCGTCGGCTCACCCTGATACAACAATTCGCCTTCGTTCATCAGCAGCACATCACGGCACTGCTCTGCTTCATCCAGATACGAGGTGCTCCAGAGGATCAACATGCCATCCCCGGCCAGCTCATGAACCATTTGCCACAGTTCACGACGGGAGATGGGGTCCACACCGACACCCGGTTCATCCAGCAGCAGCACTTTGGGTTCGCCGACCAGCGTACAGGCCAGCCCGAGCTTCTGCTTCATCCCACCGGAAAGTTTGCCGGCCAGTCGTCCGGTAAATGGCCCCAGCGAGGTAAATTCCAGCAGGCGGGCAAAGGTTTTTTCTCGCGCTTCGCCGGTGACGCTACGCAAATCAGCATAGAGATTGAGGTTCTCCATGACGGTTAAATCTTCATACAGGCCAAATTTCTGCGGCATATAGCCCAGTACCGCATGCAGCGCGCTGTCGTCCTTGATAGGGTCAAAGCCAATCACCGCAGCACTTCCGGCATCGGGTTTTAACAATCCCGCCAGCATGCGCATCAACGTGGTTTTCCCCGCGCCGTCCGGCCCGACAAGTCCGGTCACGTAGCCTGCATGTACGGTGCAGTCGAGCGGGGCAACGGCCGGTTTTTCCATTCCGGCAAAGTTTTTAGTCAGCCCTTTGAGCGTAATAACGGCATCATTCATGCCGTGCCTCGTCACTGAATTTGATCGTCACCGGCATTCCCTGACGCAGCGCATCGTCCGCGTCGGTTACGACAATTCGCAGGCGATACACCAGATCGGTGCGCAGATCAGGGGTCTCGACCGTTTTCGGCGTAAATTCGGCGGTTGGTGACACAAAGCCGATTTTGCCATGATACGGTTTGTCCGGGCGGCCGTCGGTATAGAGCAGGATCTCACGTCCTGGCTGCGCCTGGCTCAGATTGCGTTCGTCAACGTAGGCGCGGACCCATACCGGACGCGTGAGCGACAGCGTCAGTACCGTACCGCCTGCGCTTAGCATACTGCCGGGTTCGACTGCACGGGTAAGCAGCGTACCGTCAGACGGCGAGGTCAGCGTGGTGTCATGCAAATTAAGCTCTGCCTGTGCCAGCTCGGCCTGAGCTTGTTCGAGCGTGGCTTTTGCCTGCTCGATGTCCTGCACACGATTACCGCTGCGATATTGGCTGAGTTTATCCTGTGCGGATTTCAGTGAAGCTAACGCCTGATCGCGAGATGAACGCGCGTTTTCCAGATCGTTAGCGGAGATGGTGCGGCTTTTCCACAATCCGACCTGTCGATTATAAAAGTTCTGTGCGTAATCATAGGCAGCCTGTGCCTGTTTGACGGCCGCTGCCGCCTGGGCGATCTCTTCAGCGCGATACCCGGCCAGCATCAGATCGTATTGCGCCTGGGCGGCGGCAACATTGGCTTTGGCCTGCATTAATGCGTTTTCATACGGTGCGCGGTCCAGTTCGCCCAGCACCTGACCGGCGGTAATCGCATCGCCTTCATCAACCGCCAGCGAGGCCAGTCTGCCGCCGACGCGAAAACTCAGGTTGACGCTACGGATATCGACATTGCCGTACAGCGTCAGGCCATTATCTTGCCGACTCTGATACCACCACGTTCCACCGGCAATCACGGCAACGAGGGCCGCGATAACCAGCCCGAGAACGACAGGTTTTTTCATGACTCCAGACTCCTTTGCGTTAAACCTTGCAGAATAAGATCGATGTGACAGGTGATCGTTTGGTCAATCAGCGCGGTTTTATCCTCATCAAATTGTGACCAACCCGTACGCAACAGAATGGTTTCTTTCCCCAGACGAAAAGCCAGCACCTCGCCGAGGATGGCGTGGGTATGCAGAATCATTTGGGTATCGTTGGCATCGCCGCCGGTATAGGCGGCAATCAGGCGCGTCAGGTGTGTATGCAGCGGATTGATAACCTGGTCGTGCACCAGTTGATAAGCCGCAGTGGGGGAAAGCTGTTCACGCGAGATAAATTTGCTCAGGTTAACGGTGTCGTCCTGGGTTAACAGCATGATCATATTTTTGCAGGCGCGCAGGATCAGTTCGCGCATCGCGCCACGATCCGGTTCTGGCTGAGCGAATAAACGCTCGGCCTCTTCAGCGTGCGGACGAAACTGTGAGCCGATAAAATCGGCAATCCACTGGGCGCAGGCGAGATATAAATCCTCTTTTGAGCCAAAATAGTAGGTGATAGCCGCAATGTTTTGCCCGGCCTGTGCAGCGATATCGCGCGTCGTGGCGTGCAGACCATACTCGCCGAATTGCGCCAATGCTGCGGCAATGAGCTGGTTCTTCGCCTGTTCACCTTTGGTTGTCATGGTGGGTGTATTCATAGCATGACCTGATCTTAATCAATCGATTGATTAAGATTATGACTGATGTGCAACCTTGTCCAGTCCGGATCGTTATTTTCCTCGCAGGGATAATTTATGCGGCACATCACAAAAACTGCTACACTCCGCCCCTTCATGACATTGTGGTTTTTGTCATCTCTATTGTATGTATCTCCCTGAAAACGACACCGGTAACGGTCAGGGCGGTTCGGAGTTGTTATGTCTTTTGATTCCCTTGGTTTAAACCCTGAAATTTTACGTGCCGTTGCCGAACAGGGTTACCGTGAACCTACCCCTATTCAGCAACAGGCGATCCCTGCCGTGCTGGAAGGCCGCGATCTGATGGCCAGCGCCCAGACCGGTACGGGGAAAACGGCAGGTTTTACCCTGCCGCTGTTGCAGCACCTGATTACCCATCAGCCGCATGGTAAAAGCCGTCGCCCGGTGCGTGCGCTGATCCTCACGCCAACCCGCGAACTGGCTGCTCAAATTGGCGAAAACGTACGTGATTACAGTAAGTATCTGAACATCCGCTCGCTGGTGGTCTTCGGCGGCGTCAGTATTAACCCGCAGATGATGAAGCTGCGCGGTGGTGTGGATGTACTGATTGCCACACCTGGTCGTTTGCTCGATCTGGAACACCAGAATGCGGTGAAACTGGATCAGGTTGA
The DNA here is from genome assembly GCF_001034465.1 of Citrobacter sp. MGH100. Lineage (NCBI taxonomy): Bacteria > Pseudomonadati > Pseudomonadota > Gammaproteobacteria > Enterobacterales > Enterobacteriaceae > Citrobacter > Citrobacter sp. MGH100. The sequence continues at coordinate 1,911,486 of NZ_KQ089800.1, read as the reverse complement.
GATCCTGGTACTCGATGAAGCTGACCGCATGCTGGATATGGGCTTTATTCACGACATTCGTCGCGTTCTGGCGAAGCTGCCGGCAAAACGCCAGAACCTGCTGTTCTCAGCAACGTTCTCTGACGATATTAAGTCGCTGGCCGAAAAGCTGCTGCACAACCCGCTGGAAATCGAAGTGGCGCGCCGTAATACCGCCTCAGAGCAGGTGACTCAGCACGTTCATTTCGTGGATAAAAAACGTAAACGTGAGCTGTTGTCGCAGATGATTGGTCAGGGCAACTGGCAGCAGGTGCTGGTGTTTACCCGTACCAAACACGGTGCGAATCATCTGGCTGAACAGCTGAATAAAGACGGTATCCGCAGCGCGGCGATCCACGGTAACAAATCTCAGGGAGCGCGTACCCGTGCGCTGGCCGATTTTAAATCCGGGGATATTCGCGTGCTGGTGGCGACCGATATTGCCGCGCGTGGCCTCGATATCGAAGAGTTGCCACACGTGGTGAACTACGAGCTGCCAAACGTCCCGGAAGATTACGTGCACCGTATTGGCCGTACCGGGCGTGCCGCAGCTACCGGCGAAGCGTTGTCTCTGGTGTGCGTCGATGAACACAAGTTGCTGCGTGACATCGAGAAGTTGCTGAAAAAAGAGATCCCGCGTATTGCAACGCCAGGCTACGAGCCGGACCCCTCCATCAAAGCCGAGCCGATCCAGAACGGTCGCCAGCAGCGTGGCGGCGGCGGTGGCGGTCGCGGTCAGGGTGGAGCAGGGCGTGGCCAGCAGCCGCGTCGTCAGGATGGCGGTGCGCCAAAAGCGAAGCCGCGTAGCGGCGAAGGCAAACCGGCAGGTGATAAGCCTCGTCCGCCGCGCCGTCCGCGCAAACCGTCTTCCGCCCAGTAATTCACCTTGCTGTCTGGCAGTATAAACACGCTATCCGGTCTACACAGGGTGTAGGCCGGACAGGTCAATCACTCCCCCGAACTTTGCGATTTCAGCACGATTGAGCAGGTATATCGTCCTGCCGGGTGAATCGAAATCGTCGTCTCAAATACTTTCCCGTCCCTGTCCAGATAACGACGCACAATTCTCATTGCTGGCGAATCAGGCGCTACGTTAAGGATCTTTGCCACCTTTTTGGGCACACCGACAGCCGTAATAGTCTGATGCACCTCATGGCTTTTGATGCCGTAATGCGTTTCGATCAAATCGCTGATTAATGAGTGTGGATCGTCACGGATGTAGGTGCGCAGCTTGGCGTAATCCGTGCTGGCATAGCTGTCCGTCCAGCAGATTGGCGCGTCGGGGTTTTGCGCATCTTCGCGAGTGCTGGCAATGTGCAGCCAGCGGGAACCTGGCGGGCAGCCAATCATCTGGGACAACTCGATGTCTGCCACAATCTCATCGATTTTCTTGATGACGCGCAGATTGTTTTTGGCCAGCAGCAACAGATCCTCAAGATGCGATAGCGGGTGATTGACACCGTTAGTCTTAGGTTCGCAAACGCGAGTTCCCGCGCCTTTACGCCGTGAAATCAGCCCCTGTTCTGTTAATTCCCTTAACGCCTCACGCATGGTGTGGCGGCTGACCTGCCATGTTTCGCACAGTTCCATTTCCGTTGGAAACAGCGAGCCGGGGGCAAAGGTCCCCACCGAAATTTGCTGCGCCAGTTCACGTGCTATTCGCTTGTACAGAGATTCTTTCATCGCGGTTTCATCAAAATATTAGTGATCTTTATCACGAAAATTTGTACGGACTATTCCCTACATTTCTTATGAATACTATAAATGTCCGTACATTCAAATGTACGGACATTTTATTATGTCTGGACATTGTGGCGGCGTTTGAATATCTAACAAACCACCGTAAACACGCATCTTATCACTATCAGATTTTCCAGGGGGATTTATGGCTTCGAATGTACTTGATTCTGTTCTGTTCAGGGATTCTTTCGGCACACCAGCGATGCGCGCGGTGTTTGACGATCGCGAGCTGGTACGCAAATACGTGGAAGTGGAAGTGGCATTAGCCAAAGCCCAGGCACGCTGCGGTGTGATACCCGAGGCTGCGGCGCAGGAAATTGCTGAAAAATGTAATGCCGATACGCTCGATTTTGATTTATTACGCCATGAAACCGAAATCGTGGGTTATCCGATCCTACCGCTGGTGCACCAGATTTCTAAACAGGCTGGCGAGTCCGGCGGCTATGTGCACTGGGGCGCAACCACGCAGGACATCATGGACACCGCGGTAGTTCTGCAAATTCGTGATGCATTCGCGTTAATTGAAACCGATATGGACAAGCTTCGTGCGACGCTTGCCGATCTCTCACGCCGTTACCGTGATACGCCGATGGCCGGGAGAACCCATTTGCAGCAGGCTCTGCCCGTAACCTTTGGTTATAAAACAGCCATCTGGCTGGATATGTTTGAACGTCACGCGGAACGTCTGACTCAGGCGCGTCCTCGTGTATTGGTCGGCGAATTTGCGGGTGCAGCCGGTACGCTGGCATCGCTGGGGGATAAAGGGCTGGCGGTACAAAAAGCGATGATGGAAGAACTTGGGCTGAATGTCCCTACGTCCACATGGCATGTTGCGCGTGATGGTTTTGCCGAAGCGGTGAATCTGTTAGCGGTGATTACCGGGTCGCTGGGCAAGATTGCCTACGACGTAATGCTGCTGGCAGCAAACGAGTTTGGTGAGTTGTATGAGCCGTTTGTTAAAGGGCGCGGCGCCAGCAGTACTATGCCGCAGAAACGCAACCCTATTTCCAGCGAGTTAATGCTGGCCTGTGCCAAAGGCGTTCGCCAACAGGCAGGGCTGATGCTTGATGCAATGGTGCAGGATCTGGAGCGTGCAACCGGGCCGTGGCATGCCGAATGGATTGCTATCCCGGAAAGTTTCGTCCTCAGCGCCGGGGCATTGCATCAGGCTAACTTTATGCTGGCGGGGCTGGTGGTTGATGAAGCGGCGATGAAACGTAACCTCGGCATGACCAACGGACTGATTGTGGCTGAAGCGGTCATGATGGGACTGGCGCCGTATATCGGTCGTCAGGATGCGCATGACGTCGTGTACGACGCCTGTCGTATCGTCAATGAACAAGGGGGACGACTGGCGGATGTGCTGAATGCGATGCCATCTGTCTCGGAACGACTTGACCCGCAGTTGATTGAAGAACTGACCGACCCGGCAAATTACCTTGGAATGGCGCCAGCAATGGTGGATCAGGTATTAGCGAGATATATGTCGCGGAAATGAACGCTCTTGGGCTAACGGAATAAGGATATTTTTATGTCAACGAATTCTGTCGCGGGAAAATCCATTCTGTCGTTCCTGATACCGCTGGCGATAGGCGCGATCGTTTGGTTTTATCCCGTACCTGATGGTCTGACGCCTCAGGCCTGGCATATGTTCGCGATATTTGCCGCGACCATTGCCGCGATCCTTACCCAGCCGCTCCCTTCGGGGGCGGTGATGTTGATTGCACTTTGCGTGGTCATTTTTACCAAAACCTTGCCAGAGGCAAAAGCATTGTCAGGTTTTGCATCCGGTACGGTATGGCTCATTTTCTGTGCCTACGTCTTGTCTCTTGGTTTTGTAACCTCGGGATTGGGGAAACGTATTGCGTATAAAATGTTATCGCTCTTTGGTGGCAGTAGCCTGGGTATCGCTTACTCACTGGGGGTTTCCGATCTGATTATGGCCCCGGCGATGCCATCCGTAACCGCGCGTTCCGGGGGGATTATTTTCCCTATCACTCGTTCCATCAATGATGTCTTGGGTTCCGCACCAGGGGCAACGGGCAAGCGTATCGGCGATTTCTTAACCATGGTGTGCTTCCAGTTTACGCCGATTACCGGGGCAATATTTCTCACCGGGATGGCGGCGAATCCGCTGGTAGCGAGTTTGGCGAAATCGTCATTAGGAATAGAGATAACCTGGGGTGGATGGTTTATTTCCGCAGTGGTCCCTGCGATGGTCTGTTTCTGCCTGATGCCGCTACTGGTCTATAAATTATTGGATCCCGAGCTTAAGCGTACGCCGGAGGCGAAAGCGATGGGCAAACAGGCCCTCGGTGAGCTCGGTTCGATGAGCAGCAACGAGAAAAAGGTCGCGTTTGGTTTTGTGCTGGCGCTGGTTGGCTGGGGTACCAGCTTGATTACGGGATTGTCTGCCACATCTGTCGGGCTGGGATTAGCTGCGTATCTGTTTGCCTCGGGCGCTGTTAGCTGGAAAAGTTTGCTTAATGACCATGCGGCCTGGGATACGGTGATCTGGTTTAGCGTCATTATTAGTCTGGCGACAGGGCTTGCCGATCTGGGCTTTATTAAATGGATGACCATAAAATTAGGCAGCGGTATTCAGGGTTTTGGCGCGATCGAATCGTTTATTGTGTTGGGGATCCTTTACATTTACGTCCATTATCTCTTCGCTACGGCGACCGGGCATGTCGCTGCACTGTATGCCCCTTTCGCGGCCACGGCGATCGCAGCAGGCGCGCCGCCGATGATGGTGGCTATTTGCTTCGGTATCTTTAGTAACCTGATGTGGGGGAATACCGAGTACGGTGGTGGACCTGGCCCCATTTATTTTGCCCAGGGTTATTTTGAACGTCCGCGCTTTTACAAAATCAACCTCTGCGTGGTGACGGCGAATGTGATTATCATTTTTGTCGTGGGCATGCTGTGGTGGAAGCTGTTGGGATACTATTAAGCGTTAGCGAATTATTGGCCGGACAGGACCCGAACAGCCGTCCGGCCAGGAAAAATGAATTGCGAAGCGCTTTCCAGAATGGGGGAAAAAGGTACATCCAGGGACTGAAATGTGCCACAATAGTGGCTGTTTATACAGTATTTCAGGTTTTCTCATGGCACTAACGGCCGCGTTAAAAGCGCAAATCGCCGCCTGGTATAAGGCGCTTCAGGAACAGATCCCCGACTTTATCCCCCGTGCGCCGCAGCGGCAGATGATTGCTGACGTTGCGAAAACGCTGGCAGGTGAAGAAGGGCGGCATCTGGCGATTGAAGCGCCGACCGGGGTGGGGAAAACCCTGTCGTACCTGATCCCCGGTATTGCCATTGCGCGTGAAGAACAAAAAACGCTGGTGGTCAGTACCGCTAACGTTGCGTTGCAGGATCAGATCTACAGCAAAGACCTGCCGTTGCTGCGTAAAATCATCCCCGATCTGCGTTTTACCGCTGCTTTTGGTCGTGGTCGTTATGTCTGCCCGCGCAATTTGGCCGCGCTGGCCAGTACCGAACCCAATCAACAGGATCTGCTGGCCTTTCTCGACGATGACCTGACGCCAAATAATCAGGAAGAACAAAAGCGCTGCGCCAGGTTGAAAGGCGATCTCGACAGCTATAAATGGGACGGACTGCGCGATCACACCGATATCGCCATTGACGACGGACTCTGGCAGCGTCTGAGCACCGATAAAGCCAGCTGTCTGAATCGCAACTGTCACTACTATCGTGAATGCCCTTTTTTTGTCGCCCGCCGCGAGATTCAGGAAGCCGAAGTGGTGGTAGCCAACCACGCGCTGGTGATGGCGGCAATGGAAAGCGAAGCCGTTTTGCCGGAGCCGAAAAACCTGCTGCTGGTCCTTGATGAGGGTCACCATCTGCCGGACGTCGCACGCGATGCGCTGGAAATGAGCGCAGAAATCAGCGCCCCCTGGTATCGGCTCCAGCTGGATCTGTTTTGCAAATTAGTGGCGACCTGCATGGAGCAGTTCCGCCCGAAAACCACGCCGCCGCTGGCGAATGCCGAGCGGTTGAACGGTCACTGTGAAGAGCTGTATGAACTGATTGCTTCACTTAATAACATCCTCAATCTCTATATGCCCGCTACCCAGGAAGCGGAACACCGCTTTGCAATGGGAGAACTGCCTGGTGAAGTGATGGAGATCTGCCAGCGGCTGGCGAAACTGACGGAAATGCTGCGCGGCCTGGCAGAACTGTTCCTCAACGATCTCAGTGAAAAAACCGGTACCCACGATATTGTGCGTCTGCATCGGGTTATTTTGCAGATGAACCGGGCATTGGGCATGTTCGAGGCGCAAAGCAAATTGTGGCGTCTGGCGTCGCTGGCACAGTCGTCAGGCGCGCCGGTGAGTAAATGGGCGACGCGCGAGGTGCGTGACGGACAGATCCACGTCTGGTTTCACTGCGTGGGGATCCGCGTGAGCGATCAGCTCGAAAGACTGCTGTGGCGTAGCGTACCGCATATTATTGTCACCTCTGCCACGCTGCGTTCTCTCAATAGCTTCTCGCGTCTGCAGGAGATGAGCGGTCTGAAAGAAAAAGCGGGAGACCGCTTTGTTGCACTGGACTCACCGTTTAACCACGTTGAACAGGGCAAAATCGTCATTCCGCAGATGCGCTACGAACCGTTAATTGATAACGAAGAGCAGCATATCGCGGAAATGGCCGCCTATTTCCGCGAGCAACTGGAAAGTAAAAAGCATCAGGGCATGTTGGTGCTTTTTGCCAGCGGACGGGCGATGCAGCGTTTTCTTGAGCACGTTACCGATCTGCGCTTGCTGCTGCTGGTACAGGGCGACCAGCCGCGCTATCGTCTGGTGGAGTTACACCGAAAGCGGGTGGAAAACGGTGAACGCAGTGTACTGGTTGGACTGCAATCTTTTGCCGAAGGTCTGGATTTGAAAGGCGAATTGCTGACCCAGGTACATATTCACAAAATCGCGTTTCCGCCCATCGATAGTCCGGTAGTGGTCACTGAGGGCGAGTGGCTGAAAAGCCTGAACCGCTACCCTTTTGAGGTGCAAAGCTTACCAGCAGCGTCGTTCAATTTGATCCAGCAGGTGGGGCGACTCATTCGTAGCCATGGCTGCTGGGGTGAAGTTGTGATCTACGATAAGCGGTTGTTGACCAAAAACTATGGCAAGCGTTTACTGAATGCGTTACCCATTTTTCCGATAGAGCAGCCTGCTGTGCCAGACGTTATAGTAAAACCAAAAGAAAAAGCGAAACCCACGCGCCGCCGTCGGCGTTAACGATGCGAGCAACAGGAAAGGAGTTATCGATGGATTACCGCAAAATCATCAAAGAGATTGGGCGAGGTAAAAATCACGCGCGTGACCTGGACCAGGATACTGCTCGCGGACTGTATACCCATATGCTGAATGGCGATGTACCGGATCTTGAAATGGGCGGCGTGCTGATTGCGTTGCGCATTAAAGGCGAGGGAGAAGCGGAAATGCTGGGCTTTTACGAAGCGATGCAAAACCATACCATTCGCCTGACGCCGCCGGTTGCCAAACCCATGCCCATTGTCATTCCCAGCTACAATGGCGCGCGCAAGCAGGCCAATCTGACGCCGCTGCTGGCTATCTTATTGCATAAGCTGGGCTTCCCGGTGGTGGTGCACGGCGTCAGCGAGGATCCTACCCGCGTGCTGACAGAAACCATTTTTGAGCTGATGGGGATCATGCCCACGCTGCATGCCGGCCAGGCACAGGCAAAACTGGATGGTCATGAACCGGTATTTATTCCGGTGCGCGCACTGTGTCCGCCTCTGGATAAGCAACTGGCGATGCGCTGGCGCATGGGCGTGCGCAACAGTGCACATACGCTGGCGAAGTTGGCCACGCCGTTTGCAGAAGATGCCGCGCTGCGTCTTGCCAGTGTTTCTCATCCTGAATATGTCTCGCGAGTGGCGAAATTTTTTGGCGACATCGGTGGCCGTGGTCTGCTGATGCACGGTACCGAAGGCGAGGTGTACGCCAACCCGCAGCGCTGTCCGCAGATAAGCCTGATAGACCCGACGGGAGTGCGCGTGCTACAGGACCGCCAGAGTGAGATGCCTGACGAGCCAGTCCCACTGCCGGTAGCAAAAGATCCGGAAACCACTGCCCGCTGGATAGAACGCTGTCTGGCCGGAAGCGAGCCGATACCGGCCTCATTGAAAATTCAGATGGCCTGCTGTCTGGTGGCCACCGGAGAATCCGCCACGCTGGCAGACGGGCTTGCTCGCGTCGATCAAAGCTTCTGACCCTTTCTTCATCCCGACGGGCCTGTCATCTGGCCCGTCAGTCGTTCCTGTCCTGCACCCTCTGCAACGTGAAATTTCTGCACGATTATTGACCTCCTGGCGACCGTAGCGCAGCATAGTTTGTTGAAAAATAAGAAACACAACAAACACGCAACACAACAGGAGATAACAATGGACAGTGGACATCGCTTTCACGCGCCAACGCTACATGCGTTTATTCAGGCCGTTTTCCGACAGATGGGGAGTGACGAGCAGGAGGCGCAGTTGGTGGCCGATCATCTGATAGCCTCAAACCTCGCCGGGCATGATTCACACGGTATCGGGATGATCCCAAGCTACATTCGCTCATTCTCGCAGGGACATCTGCAGATCAATCGTCATGCCAAAGTGGTCAAAGATGCGGGTGCAGTGGTTACGCTGGATGGGGATTGCGCATTTGGTCAGGTAGCCGCGCATGAAGCTATCGCGCTGGGGATTGAGAAAGCACAGCAGTATGGAATTGCTGCGGTAGCACTGCATAATTCTCACCACATTGGGCGCATTGGCTACTGGGCGGAGCAGTGTGCGGCGGCGGGCTTTGTCTCTATACACTTTGTGAATGTGGTGGGGATCCCGATGGTTGCCCCGTTCCATGGTCGTGATAGCCGTTTTGGCACCAACCCTTTCTGCGTTGTGTTTCCACGTAAAAATGATTTCCCGTTGCTGCTGGACTATGCGACCAGCGCCATCGCTTTTGGCAAAACGCGCGTGGCGTGGCACAAAGGTGAGCCGGTTGCGCCGGGCTGTCTGATTGATGCTCAGGGGGCTCCTACTACCGATCCTGCCGTTATGCAGGAATCGCCATTGGGCTCGCTGCTCACCTTTGCCCAGCATAAAGGCTACGCGCTGGCGGCAATGTGTGAAATCATGGGCGGTGCGCTTTCTGGCGGTAAAACGACCCACGAAGCCAGTTTGCAGAACAGCGCAGACGCCATTATTAACTGTATGACCACAATTATTATGAATCCGGAACTGTTTGGCGCGCCGGACTGTGACAACCAGGTTGCGGCATTTGCTGAATGGGTGAAAGCGTCCCCGCATGCTGAAGATTCCCCGATCCTGTTGCCAGGGGAGTGGGAAGTGAATACTCGCGAGGAACGGCTGGAAAAAGGTATTCCGCTGGATACCGGAAGCTGGCAGGCGATTTGCGAGGCGGCCCTGCAAATAGGCATGCCGGACGCCGTGTTGCAGGAATTCCGTCAACGGCTGGAATACTAAGCAAAAAAAAGCCCGTCCAGTGGCGGACGGGCAAACAAAGGGTAACAAACAGGGTCAATGAGGGTTGGAGCATTGGGTCGTACAGGAATTCTGTTGGTTATTTGTAGATAACCGCGGTGCCGCTCATTTTGTCGTTGCCGACAGCGGAGGTGATGCTGTAACCACTTGCACCAGCAGCAGCTGCTTTTTCAGCCAGTTTTGCTTCCAGGCCGTCCAGCGTGGTGGCGCCATCAGCAGATACCACACCCATTTTATTCATGCTTTGCGCCTGAGTGGAGGTAACCGGCTCAGCAGCGAAAACACCAAATGACAGGGTAGACAGGGCGATAGCAGCAACAGCAAATTTAATGTTTTTCATGATTTTTCTCTCGCAGGTTTATTCGGTTAGTCGATGTTCTGTTCAGCACACGTTGTTCTGTCGATGTGAGAAGTATCACGTTTTTTTCGGTGAGAGAAAATCGAATAGAATTGACGACATCAATCAAAAAAATTGAATGACAAATAACTTATTGAATATTAATAAATTCAGAAGAGGGATTTACAGTTCTTGTCATAGCGCTTTACAGAGAAAGTGACAACGGCACATTTTGCTACACCGCGAGTGAAAAAGCGTGCTCGTAAAGGAAATCGTATGCGCTGAAACTTTTGGTAAAGATGAGTCAACGTAGCTGGCTGTCTTTCGAACCTCTGCGATTATATCCTGAAAATGCGGAGTTATGTGAATCTTTATCCTGCTGGCAGGAGATGCACAAGCGCACGCCGGGTACCGCTTCACGGCGCGCCTGCGGGATAGGATTGCCACATTCTTCACATTCATGCAGACTTTCCCCCGTCGGTAACTCACCGCGGGCGCGGGCAACAGCATCTTCAATCGTATTGTTGATCTGTTCGTTAACAGCGTCGTCATTTGCCCATCCGGATGCCATATGTACCTCCTGTTGATGTCTACAGAATAAGTATAGCGAATGTGATGGGCGAAAAACGACCACGCATCAGCGGTATCAGATTTCAGACCATTCGCGCAGCAGGTTATGGTAGAGATTGAGTAATGACAGGATCTCGCTACTTTCCCCATGACGTGCCTTCAGGGACTGAATGTTTTTATCCAGTTCAAACAGCATGGCGCGATTCTTGTCGTCACGGATCATCGATTGTACCCACATAAAGGATGCCACACGAACGCCATGGGTTACTGGCGTGACGCAATGTAGGGTGCTGGAAGGGTAAAGCACCAGATCGCCTGCCGGAAGTTTCACCGCATGCTGGCCGTAGGTGTCATTGACCAGCAGCTCTCCTCCCGCATAATCGTCGGGATTACTGAGGAATAAGGTGGCGGAAAGGTCTGTGCGCATCCAGCCGTTTTCCGGGTGACTACGCACCGCGCCATCAACGTGAAAACCGTAGGTTTCGTTGTTCTGGTAGCGATTAAACAGCGGTGTGGAGAGCGTTTTCGGTAATGCTGCGGCGAAGAAAAGCGGGCTGTTATTTACCGCAGTCTGTACCGCCTGTTGCAAAATGCCGTAACGCTCACTTTGCGTATCCACCTGCTGGTTGTTTTTTACCTGCGCGCCCTGAGTGCCGGTGGTTGCGCGGCCATCAACCCAGTCGGCAGCGTCCAGTTGTTCGCGAAACCAGGCGACATCCTGCGCCGACAGTACGCCGGGAATGTGGTACATCATCAGTGTTTCTCCTGAAAGTGGGGCTTACGCCCCACGCGATGGATCAGAAATGCATATTGGCAGTGAGCAGGAAAGTTCTTGGCTCGCCCGGATGATAACGGTATCCACTCTTGTTAATGGAGGATACATAATCGGTGTCGAACAGGTTATAGACGTTCAGCTGGAAATCGAGATTGCGGTTTACGCGATAGCCTAACTTGGCATCCGCAACCCAGTAGCCTTCAGTATAAGATGGCGTACCCACGGCGCCGTCCGAGCCGCGATGCATACTGCCCACGTAACGTGCGCCCGCGCCAACGGAAATATCATCGGTAGCCTGATACTGGCTCCACAGCGTGAAGGCATGTTCCGGCGTATAGGGCAGGGAAGAAGAACCATCCTGAGCAACGTTTTTGCCGCTGTGGATCGTGGCGCGTTGCTGGGTGTATCCCCCAATAACCTGCCATGCGGGAGTGATGTTGCCAGCTACAGAGAGTTCGTAGCCTTCAACGCGTTTCTCCCCGTACTGGGAATATGTTCCGTCGTCGTTCTGCTCTACTTCATTTTCAATATCCGTACGGAAAATCGCGGCGGTTAACAGCAGGCGCTTATCCAGCACCTCCCATTTGGTGCCGATCTCGCTGGTTTTCGCTTTCTGCGGTTTAAAATCGGTCCGGTTGGCGCTGTTACCGCTTCCGCCCTGTGCAAGGGCAAAGTTACTGCCGCCCGGCGGTTGCTGAGAAACGGCATAGTTAATGTAGACATTGCCGTTATCGGTCAGGTGATACAGCGCGCCCGCTTTCCAGTTCACCAGATTGCCTGATTTGGCAGTATCCACGGTCGTAATCGGAGAACCTTTGGCGACGCCTGTCGGACATGTAACTGCACCACGGCCAGAAGCACCGCACGCGGTGGCGCTGTCATACTCGGTACGATAATTATCCAGACGAATACCACCGTTCAGTTCAATATCACGCGTAATTTGCAGAGTATCGAAGGCGTAAATACCGAAGGTATCGGTCTGGCCGTTGGCGTTGGCGCCATTACGGGATAATCCACCAATGTTCACGTTGCTGTTCGGTGAGTAAATATTGACCGGCGGCGGGGTGATCGGGACTACGCCATAGTTGGTTTGCGTTTCGCGCGTCAGCTCCACACCGGTGCTGATGTCATGACCGATGGATCCCGTGTAAAACTTTGAGGTCAGGTTGGTCTGGTTGGTCAGGATTTTATTGCTGACATCTTTGGTATTTGCCAGGCGTGACCAGGTCCAGGTGTCGACGCTGCTGGTGGGTTGGGTGATGTTAGATGCGCCGCCCATTACCGCCGTCATCAGATAATCCTGTTTAATGCGCGACCAGCGGGTGGTGTTGCGAATCGTGGTGCTGTCGTTCAGGTCATGTTCAAAACGCATCGTCGCGGTATCGGTCGTCGAATCGTCGTAATCCGAGTTTGTACCGTAGAAATTATGCGTATCCACTTTTCCTGAATGATTCAGTGCAGACGTCCCTGCGGAAGGCGCTGAATATCCCGGCAAGCCGATGGTGGGGACACCGCCATCCGGTGTGTTGTGTTGAGTAACGTGTAGATAGTTCAGATACAGTCGGTTCTCGGTGCCTAAGCCAAAAGCGAGAGAGGGGGCCACGCCGTAACGTTCATTCTGCACATTATCGCGACCGGCATCATGTGTTTTTTCACCCATCAGGTTTAAGCGTACTGCGGTGGTGTCACCGATGACCTGATTGATATCCAGCGTTCCCCGGCGAAACCAGGCGCTACCGACGCTGGCTGAGGCATCAATACCTGAATCGGTGCGCGGCTGCTTGCTGATCATATTGATGGAGCCAGTGGGGGCACTGCGACCATAGTCGGTACCGGAAGGGCCTTTAATCACTTCAACCTGTTCCGTATTGAAGGTGTCACGCGTGACGCTACCAATATCACGAATACCGTCGATATAAATGCTGTTTGAGGTGTCAGCACCTCGCATATACACCGCATCGCCGGTGGTGGAGTTACCATTTTCACCCGCAAAAAATGCGCCAACACCCGGCACGTTTTTCAACGCATCAGTAAGATTGGTTGCTCCCTGATCCTTAATAACCTGCTCAGAAATGACCGTCATGGTGCGAGTGGTATCCGCCACCGGGCGGGAGAATTTAGGGTCGGCAGACTGTGTTGGGGCGTACAGCGAAGGTTTGGCCGCTTCAACGACCAACGTATCTTCTTGTTTTTTATCCTGATCGCCTGCGGCTACAGCCTGGGCTGCCGGAGACAGGCCAATGCACAGACCGGCAAAAAAAGTCAGTGAATGAAAACTACTGGACGGCAAGTTGCGATTTTTATCCATGTTAATGAATGACTTATTATTTTTGAGTAGAAGGTTTCACTCAAACGAAGGGACATCTCTGTGGACGTTATACCCTGCAGGCCTCGCCTGAATGAAATGCGTAATTGATAATAATTTTGATAAGCATTATCAATAAGTGTGACGTTTTAGCATTCATTACTTCAAAAATAAATACATTTATTTACATTGAATTCAAAATTCCAACATGGCGGTTACAGTTCATGCAGGGGATTTCAGAAAGAAAGGACAGCAAACTGCATTCAGGGCGAATGCAGTTGAGCTGAGTGAGAGTTACTTATAAATAGTTGCTGTACCGTACATCTGATTTTTACCGCCAGCGGAATTAACCACAAAACCTTTCGCGCCTTGCTCTTTGGCTTTTTCTGCCAGCTTACCTTCGAGGTCATCCAGGCTTGATGCTCCGCTCACGGAAATCGTACCGGAGGCTTGTAGTGGACCGTTGGCAGGACTGGCATTGGGCTGGGCAGCAAAAGTCGCAAATGTCATGCCGGTAAGTATGGTAGCGGCAAGGAATGTGAGGCATTTCTTCATGATGATATCCTCTGAGAAACAACAGATCGTGCCTGATAAGTTTAGGTCGTCATTGCAGGGCATTTGCCGCAAAAAATCGACCAACAACAGGCTATTTTTTGAACGATGCAATTCGTATAAAAAATGAAATTTCCCTGCTGTGTATGTTTACCCCGTGGCGTTATGCGGGTATCTTACGCCGCTGTTAAAAGGAGAATGCTATGCCCCCCCAGAAACCGGGATTACATCCACGCAACCGCCACAATGGCCGTTATGATCTTGCGACGTTATGCCAGGTTACCCCCGAGCTGACGCAATTTCTCACCCTCACGCCCGGCGGCGAGCAGAGTGTTGATTTCGCCAATCCGCAGGCAGTTAAGGCGCTCAATAAAGCACTGCTGGCGCATTATTATGCGGTGGCAAACTGGGATATCCCGGAAGGTTTTCTTTGCCCACCGGTTCCGGGTCGTGCGGACTACATTCACCATCTGGCCGACCTGTTGGGTGAAACCACCGGAACCATCCCTGCAAATGCGAGCATCCTGGATATAGGCGTAGGGGCAAACTGTATTTATCCGCTGATCGGCGTGCATGAATACGGCTGGCGATTCACGGGCAGTGAGAGCAGTAGCGAAGCGTTTAACAGCGCTCAGGCAATCATCAATGGCAACCCTGGCTTAACCCGTGCTATTCGTCTGCGTCGTCAGAAAGATGCTTCGGCAATCTTCAACGGTATCATTCACAAAAATGAGCAGTATGAAGCCACATTGTGTAACCCGCCATTCCATGATTCTGCGGCCTCAGCCCGCGCAGGAAGCGAGCGCAAACGCCGCAATCTGGGCCAGGACAAAGATGATGCGCTGAACTTTGGCGGCCAGCAGCAGGAGCTGTGGTGCGAAGGGGGGGAAGTGGCGTTCATCAAGAAAATGATCGCCGAAAGCCAGGCCTTTGGTCGCCAGGTAATGTGGTTCACCACGCTGGTTTCGCGCGGCGAGAATTTGCCTCCGCTATATCACGCGTTAACCGATGCGGGCGCGGTGAAAGTGGTCAAGAAAGAGATGGCCCAGGGACAAAAGCAGAGCCGCTTTATTGCCTGGACCTTTATGGATAACGATCAGCGTCGTCGTTTTATGGCGCGTCAACGCTAAAGCGTGGGCTCGGCTGGCGGCAGCGGTTCGCTTGCCGCAGGGGTTGGGCCATGCACCGGTGCAGGCAAGACCTGATAGGTCTGTACCGGAGCGCGTACGTTGGCCAGATCGAAGTATTTTTTCACCTGGCTGTCGAGCGCAAAACGTACCGTCCACTGCTTCAGCGGCAAGGTGGTAAACGAAACCCGCAGCGTGAAGGCCGTATTGGTTAACCCCACAATCCCGGCAAACGACGGCTCGCCAATGATAAGCCCGCGGATATCTTCTTTTTCCATCACCGCAGCAACCGCGTCTTTCAATGCCTGATTCGCTTTATCCGCATCCTCATGGCGGTCTACATCGTAATTGGCGACGACCGATCCAATGCCACGCACAAAATTGGCGAAGGTCGTTATCGATGACCACGGGATGATATGGTACGCCCCGGTGTCCTGACGCACGCCCACTGAGCGGATGGACATCCGTTCTACCGTGCCGGTGAGTGGACCGATGGTCACCAGATCGCCGGTGTTCATGCCATTCTCGAACTGAATAAAGATCCCGGTAATAATATCTTTTACCAACGTTTGTGAGCCGAAAGAGATAGCCAGCCCCAACGCTCCGGCACCAGCCAGTAAAGGGGCGATATTGACGCCAATTTCGGACAGTACAATCATGATAGTGATCGTGCTGATGATCACCGCCAGTGCGTTGCGAAACAGCGTCAGCAGGGTGCGAGTACGCGCGCTGGGTAACGGGCGACCATGAATATCGGAAGCCAGACGATTTTCAATCAGGCTGGCGAGGATCGTCCAGCCGATGGCGGAGAAGAATAAAATCAGCGCGATACGGATCAGGATATCCACCGTTTTTTCGCCTGCGCCGTAATGCAGCCAGTTCCAGAAGTCGAACAGTCCCCAGGCGTTGAGTAGCAGCATGACCGCGACGCACACTGTCAGGATCCTGGCCACGCTTAACGCCGTTGACAGCCAGCCATTTAGCCGCTTTTGTAATTCCGGATAGCTGCGCTGCGTGTGCGGCGACAGGGTAATGGTTTTGGCAATCCAGCGGGATAACATGCCGGATACAAAGGCGGCTATCCCGATGATCACCAGGCTGCGCAGCGTGGCGCCCATCATGAATTTCAGGCTGTTGCCTGGATCAAACAGCGAGAAGAAAAACAGCACAATGAAGTAGGCGCTGGCCAGCCAATGCCATATCAGCGCAAAAGCACGGATAAACAGGCTAAAGAAAGCTAAAGAGCGTGCGGCAAGATTCTGTAAGTGCTGGGTAATCTCATTCTTGTTTCTGAAAATCAGGTACAGCGCCCACAGCGTAATGCACAGCATGATGATGACGTTTGCCATCGCGCCGACCTGCACATTAACCTGATTCGAAATAATGGGTACGGCAACGATAAGCCCGTAGCCAATCAGGCTGCTCAATGAACTCAAACGGCGATTCCAGTAGCGTGCGCCTGCATCCTGAATGTTAAACGGGCGCAGCTCGGTCACCGCCGGGCAAAATATCAGGCGCAAAATGGCCTTGAAGAATTCAATCAGGGCGAAGGCATTGAGAAACAGGCTTTGCTGAAAGGCGATGGTGCGACTGCCGGCGTTCATTTTGTCGCTCAGTATCTGCCCGACAAACAAGGTGAGCGCCAGTAGAAGCAAATCGATAACGAATGCGCCAACGATCATCGCCGGAAGCTGGAGCCAGTTGCTGCGCTCACGGTTTTTGCGTCGTGCCCATTGTCCCATTTTGCGATACAGCGGCAGCGCGCACAGGCGAACCAGCCAGAAAAAACCGAACACTGACACCGCCAGCATTAAAAAATGCGTCAGGGCATTGGTGAATGTTTGCGGGTTAAAGATCTTATGCGGGGCATCGGTAATATTGCGATAAAGCTGGGCAAAGCGGCTGGAGAGGGCTTCACCGTAGTGGCGGGTGACATCCGTGACGTTTTCCAGTACCGTTTTTTCTTCCGTTAACGTGGGCGGGACAATGGTCGGCACCGGCTCGGCAGGAGGGGCAGTGGCCACTTTGCGTAACTGGCCGATCAGCTCCTGACGCGAGGCGTCATTTTCCAGCACATCGGCCAGGGCGCCGTAAGCCGCCTTTTTCTGTTCAATATCCGGCTCTTTCGCCGGTGTGGTTTGCGCGTTGGTTGACGTTGGCGTGGTGACGCCAGGAATCGTCACCGCCTGGGTCGGAAGACTCAACAGACAAACAATGATGAACAGGATCCCGCGCATCACTCCTCCCATGAGAAAATAAATTCAAAAGGATAAGTATAGATGTCAGGGCGGGAGAGAATTGAAATGAGAGGATTCTGGTGAAAAACCTCCCTTCGGGCGAAGGGAGGCAGGGCTATCAGGAAACGTGCTGCAAGAATTCCTGTAAGCGTTGGCTGGGCGGATTTTCAATCAGGGCCTGCGGATTACCGTCTTCGGCAATTCTTCCCTTATCAATGAAAATCAGGCGTGAAGCCACTTTTTCGGCAAAACCGATTTCGTGGGTCACAATCACCATGGTCATTCCTTCTTCCGCCAGATCCTGCATAACTTTCAGAACTTCGTGGCGCAGTTCCGGATCCAGCGCTGAGGTTGGCTCATCAAACAGCATCATTTTCGGCTTCACCGCCAGCGCACGGGCGATAGCCACACGCTGTTGTTGACCGCCGGACAGCTCAGAAGGGTAGTGATGGGCGCGCTCGGCCAGACCCACTTTCGCCAGCAGTTCTTTCGCCAGTTTCTCGGCCTGTTCTTTATTTGCCCCGCGTACGCGCTGCGGCCCAAACATGACGTTTTCCAGCGCCGTCAGATGCGGGAACAGGTAGAACTGCTGAAACACCATCCCGGCTTCCTGGCGGATTAACCGCTCGTCTACCTTCGGATCGTTCACTTTCAGACCGTCAACAATCAGGTCACCGGAGGTAATTTCTTCCAGCTTGTTAATGCAGCGCAGCAGGGTAGATTTACCGGAGCCAGATGGCCCGATAATCACCACGACTTCACCTTGTTTAATATTCAGATCGATGTTGTGTAGCACCTGGGTTGGACCAAAGTGCTTAGAAACGTTTTTAAATTCAATCACAGGATTTTCATCCTTCTTTCCAGACGACGCAGAATGAAGCTCAGCACCAGCGTAATGATCAGATAGAACACTGCAACGGCGCTCCAGATTTCCAGGGCGCGGAAGTTACCAGCAATGATTTCCTGACCCTGACGCGTCAGTTCAGCGACGCCAATGACGATAAACAGCGAGGTATCTTTGATGCTGATGATCCACTGGTTGCCCAGCGGTGGCAGCATACGACGCAGCGCGAGAGGTAAAATTACGTGGCGGATGGTCTCCGTGCGTGAAAGTCCAAGCGCCAGGCCAGCCTCGCTGAATCCTTTGTGGATTGAGAGTACCGCGCCACGCGTGATTTCCGCGATATAGGCACCGGAGTTAATCATGATGGTGACAACAGCGGCGCTGAAGGGGTCAATACGCAAATCGTTAAACGCCATTGGCAGGGCGAAGTAGATAAACATCACCTGTACAACGATTGGCGTACCGCGGATGACTTCGATAAACACCAGCGCTACGTGGTTGGCTATCCAACCGCCGAAAGTACGCGCAAAACCTGCTGCAAGCCCGATAATCAGACCGCCAGCCAGACCGAGGATTGAAATCCACAGGGTCATTTTGGCGCCTTCTATCAAAAGCGGGATGGCGGGCCAGATGGCACTCCAGTCAAACTGCATATGTCGTTCCTGTTACCGTGGTGAAAAGAGTCAATTGCCCGTTTTACCGGATGTACTTATCCGGCCTACAGGTCTCAAAAATGCTGGCGTAGACCCGGCAAGCATCACGCTACCGGGCCTGTGCTGTAGATTATTATTTAGGTTCAGTACCGAACCATTTTTTGTAGATTTCGTTGTAAGTACCGTTCTCTTTCAGCGTTTTCAGCGCGCCGTTCACTTTCTCACGCAGTTCATCGCTGCCTTTCGGGAAGGCGATACCGTACTGCTGGGCTTCCAGGGAATCACCTACAGCTTTGAACTGACCGTTGCCCGCAGTCTTGATGAAATACAGAATGTTTGGTGTATCGTGCAGTACGGCGTCTGCGCGGTTGGTACCCAGTTCCATATACGCGTTATCGATGTTCGGGAACTGACGCAGGTCTTTAGTTTTGATGTTCGCTTTTGCGTAATCAACGGAACCGGTGCCGCCCTTCACTGCGACGACTTTACCGTCCAGATCTTTTACGCTTTTCACATCGTTATTGTTCGCTTTGACCATCACTAACAGGCCGCTTTTGTAGTAGCCGTCAGAGAAGTCGATGGCTTTTTTACGCTCTTCGGTAATAGTGATACCTGCCAGCGCCAAATCGACGTTTTTGGTTTGCAGAGCCGGGATGATGCCGCTGAAATCCATTGGTTTCAGTTCATAATCCAGCTTTAGTTCTTTGGCGACGGCAGCCCACAGATCCACATCAAAACCAACGTATTTGTCACCCTGTTTGAATTCAAAGGGAACAAAGGCGGTGTCGGTTGCGACAACCAGTTTCTTATCTGCGGCATGGGAGGACACCGCAAAAGCCAGGGTAAGTGCAGCCAGTGAAACTTTTAATACAGACTTCATAGGATTTCCTTTTATATCCACGGGGCGATCCCCTGCGAGAACATATGGCTTAATGAAAGAATCGTGCCAATTTTGCAACTCATTGTTTTAACAAGAGGGCGTCTCATTTTGTTGCACAATAAGTAGGGCAAAGCGGGCTGTTTGCACCGTTTCAGGGCACTCATTTGGTGCATGACGGGCGCGGTGCAAACGGTATGACTATTTAGCGTAAAAATTGTTGATAAAACAATCTTTCGTTAACGATTGTGTGAGGTGATTATTACAAATAATTTACTTTGGAGTGACGAATGATCAATGTTGTGCACCATAGAAGTGCAAAACCCCCGCAAATGCGAGGGTAATATAGGTATTTCTTATATGTCTGTTATTCGATGTTCGCTTCGATAAACCACAAGAATTTGTCGAGGTCACGGGAGGCCGCAGTGAAGATATCTGCTGTATCCTCATCTTTTGCTTCACTTATCGCTTTACGTACGCTGTTAGCAACCACGGCATAACGTTCGGCCAGCTCTTTTAAGTGGTCCTGTACGTTATGGATATCCAGCGGGTAGCTTTTCAGTGGCGTTTTGCTGTTAATAACCTGCGTTGTCCCCAGCGCCACACCGCCTAACTGTACGGCACGCTCAGCCATGGTATCGAGGTGATCGGTCAGTGCTGTCCGGAAACCATCCAGCATTTCATGTACGGCAATGAAGTTTGCGCCGCGCATATTCCAGTGTGCCTGTTTGGTGATCAATGACAGGTCGATGAATTGGATCACCTGCTGATTCAGCAGTTCAACGGTCGCTTTTTTATCGCTGTCGGTTACATCGTTACGGGTATAAAGGAGGGCTGATGCTTTTGTTTTTACCAGTTTTGCAGTACTCATAATCTCATATCCTCTTGATGTTTACGTCCCAAATCTTCAACGAGGATAAGTATAGCGCTAATTTCAGTTTTATTTTTCTGGTGTTGCCTATTGCTTTAATAGCGAGGCGAATGAAAATATAAAATATCGATATAAATCAATGTAATAAATTATTTTAGCACAGCGTATTGTTATTATTGTGTTAATGCTATGCCTCAGCATAAATAGCGTGCTTCAACAGGGAGGTAGAGGGCGATAATAATAGTGGGGATAGATAACAAGATATTCTGCATGATTATGCAAACCATGCAGAATATTGGCAGGTTAATTCACGTCAATTTGCTTAATTTGCGGGTCCTTACGGATGGTGAGCGTAGAGCCCATGGACGCAGCAATAATCGCTCCCAGAGCCAGCGTCTGGATAAACGTCAGCGTTTCCCCGAGGAAAATCATTCCAGACACTGCAGCCAGTGCAGGCTCCATGCTCATCAGTGTCCCAAAGGTACGTGTAGGCAGTCGCGTTAATGCGATCATTTCCAGCGAATAGGGGAGCGCAGTAGAGAGGACTGCTACCGCTAAGCCCAACGGGAGAATAGACCAGTGCCACAGCGCATCGCCTGCCTGAATGACGCCAATCGGCACGAAAACCAGCGCTGCGATTAATGAGCCAACTGCGACCGTTGCCGGGCCATGCTCTTCGCCTGCGCGTTGCCCGGTAAGAATATAGATAGCCCAACAGGCGCCAGCACCTAATGCCAGCGCGGCACCGGTTAAATCAACGTGAGAAACATCCTGACCTAACGGTAGCAGGAACCACAGTCCGAGCACGGCCAGCGCAACCCAGATAAAATCCACCGGGCGGCGGGAGGAAAATAATGCCACCGCGAGCGGGCCGGTAAATTCCAGCGCTACGGCAATACCCAGCGGTACAGTCTGAATTGACAGGTAAAAGAGATAGTTCATCCCACCCAGAGACAAACCATAAAACAGCAGGGGAAGACGTTGCTCTTTGGCAAAACGTAAACGCCAGGGTTTAAAGAATGCGATAAGGATGAGCGTTCCCAGTGCGAGGCGCAGGGCGGTAACGCCTGGCGCACCGACGAGAGGGAACAGCGATTTCGCCAGCGATGCACCGCTTTGAATCGAGGACATAGCTATCAGCAAAACCAAAATAGGCAACCAGACTGGCGCTTTACGTGACGACCCCGGCATCCTTTCTCCTGTCAAATGATGGTTACACACCTTGCCCCGCGGGACGCCGCAGATTTGCTGCGATGCGCGTGAGTTTGTGTATAGAAAAGTAAAACAGCGAGTGTAATGGAAATACGCTCGGCTGGTTGAGTATTCGTTGAAAAAAAAATTACTGAGATCCGTACAATGGCATGAAAACGATGGATTAATAATCTGCGCGATTAGGAATTATCTGGATGAATGTGCCGTGTTGTGCGCGCAATAATGGCATAAATCATTAGAAAAGTGATGTTAATTGAAAGAGATAGCGGGTTTATGAAACGTTCTGTTACATGAAAAGCTTCGTTAGACATCGCGAATCGCAAAGAGTTTCCCATCAGTTTTTGGTATATTTAAAACTTAAGATTTACTTGAAGCACATTTGAGGTGGTTATGAAAAAAATTGCATGTCTTTCAGCACTGGCCGCTGTTCTGGCTTTCTCCGCAGGTACCGCTGTAGCTGCTACTTCTACCGTTACTGGTGGTTACGCTCAGAGCGATGCTCAGGGCGCAGCGAACAAAATGAACGGTTTCAACCTGAAGTATCGTTACGAGCAGGACAACAGCCCGCTGGGCGTGATCGGTTCCTTCACTTACACTGAAAAAGATCGTACCGACTCGTTTGGCGATTACAACAAAACCCAATACTACGGCATCACTGCAGGTCCGGCTTACCGTCTGAATGACTGGGCAAGCGTCTACGGTGTTGTAGGTGTTGGCTACGGTAAATTCCAGGATGCAGCAACGCCTGCTGACAAACACGACACCAGCGACTACGGTTTCTCTTACGGTGCCGGTGTGCAGTTCAACCCGATCGAAAACGTTGCTCTGGACTTCTCTTACGAGCAGAGCCGTATTCGTAGCGTTGACGTAGGTACCTGGATCGCGGGTGTTGGTTACCGCTTCTAATCACTTCGGTGATATAAAAAATCCGCCTCCAGGGGCGGATTTTTTTTGCCTGCAATTATGAGCTGTTAACGAGATTTGGTCTCGAAGATATCAGTGCCCAAATGGTTGTAGTCCACCTTCTGCAATTTAAAGTTGGTGATATACACTGGCCCGGCTTTTTTCTCAGAGATAAAGCGGTAGCTGTTGATAATTTCCTTCGCGCTGATCCCCGTCCACTGTGAGAAAAAACTCAGGAAATCATTGGCGGAGCGGCGGGCTTTAATCACCCGATGCGCTTTATCATCGCTGGACAGTACCATAAAGGGCACCTGGAAGTTCTGTTGGAACTGGTCGTCATGCGCCAGGTACTGCACCTCTTTTCCGCGCTCTTTAAAGGCGAGGCCATGATCGGAGAAATAGACCATCGAGAAGCTACTGCCGCTGTTACGCAACTGCTCGTAAAGCTGGCGCAGCAGGTCATCCGTCTGCGTCATGGTGTACAGGTAACAGGAGGTCTCCTTGGACTGGACGAAAGTCTCATATTTTCCTTGTGTACGGTCGCAGGCCTGCGGGTGAGAACCCATTAAATGCAGTACAATCAGTTGCGGCTGGGTGCGTTCGGTGGCCAGCACCTGGGCGGTCATTTTCAACAGCGCTTCGTCACGGGTGTTTTTGTCCGCTTCGAAATCACCGTTTTTCAGGAACTGAACTTCATCTGCTCGCTTCGCAATGCTGGCGATTGCCGTATCGTATTCACCGATCTGCCCCTGATTGGAAAACCACCACGTCTGGAACCCAGCGCGGTTGGCCAGCGTGACAAAGTTATCCTGGAACTGAGGCTTATTATCGACGACCCGATTTAGCGTTAAGCCGAGCGATTTTTGCGTAGAACCACTGGCGGCAATGTAATCAGCAAAAATGTAGCCATTAACGGTGCTGGAAAACGGCGTGTTATCCCAGTGACCGCCAAACGCGCCTAACGCATCACGACGGGCGCTTTCACCGATCACCACAACATAGGTGTGATACTTCGGCTTCACGGCGGTGACTGTCCAGCTGTCTTTGACGCTCGACAGCTTCGCCATACGCTCTTGCTCATCAAGCACTTCGTTGTTATTGACGATAACGTCCTTGGCAAAGCGGAAAACCGGGTAACCGGTATCTTTTAACTTGAAAACGCCGCCCCATGCCAGGTTTTGTACCGGAGTAACAAAGAATGCAACGATGCTGAACAGCAAGCACAGGCTGTCGTACTTGTTCCAGCGACGTTTCTGCTCGTCTTTTTTACGCCGTACGGCGATAACGCCGAGCGCAAAAATAAACACGCCAACCAGGTAGTTGTACCAGGGGAAGATGGTCAGGATTTCGGTCGACTCTTCCATGTTGGTCGAGTGCAGCGCTAACAACGTATTAAAGTTTGGCGAGCCGTAAGCCTGGCCGAACGGAAAGTACATTGCCGCAATCAGCGAGCAAAGGCCAATCAGTGCTTTCTGCGCGCGCGGCGCGCTACGCCACATCAGCATTAATATACAGGTGAAAGCAACGCTATAGAGCAGGCTAAGCGGATAGCCCAGCGCAAGGTTGATCAGCAAAGACTGTAAGAAATAGAGGCCAGTCCACGGACTAATCGCCCGGCTACGAGCAATGATTGAATCTTTGAGGGTTAAATTCATATGCCACTGTTACAAAAACGCCATGTGCTACCCCTGGCGCAAAGGGTCATGCCTGCCTGAGAGAGCGAGAAGAGGGAATGGGTCCGCATCCGCGAGCCGCAATATACGCAGGGCTGCGAAAAGATAGAGTGTGCGCAAGAGAAGGTCAACTACTACAAAGAAATTGTTTTGCGAGGGACGTGGCAAAACTGACAAAAAGAAGGGTTATTGAGACGAAAACCACCACCGTACCCGGATGACGGCAGGAAAATGAAGCGGCGTACCGCGACGCCGCATTATTTTTCTGAAGGTTTATCCTTCTCTGGTTTGCTGTTAATCATGTCACACAGCATAGAGATCAGCATCAACCGTACTTTAAAGGGAGAGTGGCTAAACACGCGTATACACCTCTTAAATTCATTCATGTAAACCTCCTGACTTCACGATCCCATCAGTCCTTGAGGGATGTCTTTATTATATACAGATATAGCACAGGCTATATTATATAGCTATTGCTAAAACGTTAATTTTTTGTGCCCACGCAACTCTGGTTTACAATGAGCGTTCTCTAATCAGATGCCGTTAACGCGTCACAGTAACGAGGAAGCAGAATGAGTCGTCGCGCAGGTATGCCAACAACAAAAAAAGTGACGCAATTGGTGAATGTCGAAGAACACGTTGAAGGATTTCGTCAGGTCCGGGAGGCGCATCGCCGTGAGCTGATTGATGACTACGTAGAGCTGATTTCCGATCTCATTATCGAGGTGGGTGAAGCACGCCAGGTAGATATGGCCGCGCGGCTTGGGGTTTCCCAGCCGACGGTTGCCAAAATGCTTAAGCGCCTTGCCTCCGTTGGGTTGATTGAAATGATCCCCTGGCGGGGCGTGTTTTTAACCGCAGAAGGTGAGCGATTAGCTCAGGAGAGTCGGGAGCGTCATCAGATTGTGGAGAATTTCCTGTTGATGTTAGGTATCAGCCCGGAAATTGCCCGTCGCGACGCGGAAGGAATGGAGCATCACGTCAGTAAGGAAACACTGGAGGCTTTTAGCCGGTTTACGCAACAGCAAGGAACAGGCTCTGAATGAGTTTCCCTTTGCTACGCGCCTTACAGCGCGATCGCTTTTTCCAACTGTTAATCATTGTTGGGGTTGCACTGAGCCTTTTCACGCCATTTGCGCCCCGGCTGTGGCCGGGAGCCATTGACTGGCACACGATTATTACGCTTAGCGGTCTGATGTTACTGACCAAAGGCGTCGAGCTCAGCGGCTATTTTGATGTGTTAGGGCGCAAGATGACTCGCCGCTTCAACACAGAACGCCAACTGGCGATATTTATGGTGCTGGCGGCGGCGCTGCTGTCGACGTTTCTGACCAATGATGTGGCGCTGTTTATTGTTGTTCCGCTGACGATCACCCTGAAAAAATTGTGTGCTATTCCGGTGAATCGCCTGATTATCTTTGAGGCGCTGGCGGTTAACGCCGGATCGTTGCTCACGCCAATAG
Source organism: Citrobacter sp. MGH100 (assembly GCF_001034465.1). Lineage (NCBI taxonomy): Bacteria > Pseudomonadati > Pseudomonadota > Gammaproteobacteria > Enterobacterales > Enterobacteriaceae > Citrobacter > Citrobacter sp. MGH100. The sequence goes on along the minus strand of NZ_KQ089800.1, from coordinate 1,885,798 downwards.
GTAACCCGCAAAACATTCTGATGTGGGGGCGTTCTGGCTTGTCATTTGCTGCGTTTACCTCGCAAATGGCGCCGCTTGCGGGGACCATGATGCTGACGCTGGTGGTACTGTGCTGGTTCAGTTTCCCGAATAAAGCATTGCATTATCACACCGGTACGTCCGCGCCTGACTGGCAACCGCGTCTGGTGTGGAGCTGTCTGGCGTTGTATATCATCTTCCTGACGGCACTGGAGTTAAAACAAGAGCTGTGGGGCCTGGCGATCGTCGCCGCGGGGTTCATGGTACTGGCTCGCCGTGTGATCCTCAGCGTTGACTGGACGTTGCTGTTAGTGTTTATGGCGATGTTTATTGATGTGCATTTGCTGACGCAGTTGCCGGTGTTACACGGAATAACCAGTCAGATTGGCACGCTTTCAGCACCGGGGCTGTGGTTGACGGCAATCGGCTTGTCGCAGTTTATCAGTAACGTTCCCAGCACGATTTTGTTGCTCAACTATGTTCCGCCGACGCTATTGTTGGCCTGGGCAGTTAATATCGGAGGGTTTGGCCTGTTGCCGGGGTCGCTGGCGAATCTGATTGCTTTACGCATGGCAAATGACCGACGCATCTGGTGGCGTTTTCATCTGTATTCGGTGCCGATGCTGATATGGGCGGCGTTGGTGGGATATGGCTTGCTGTTGATGATGTAATTGATGTGGTGTGCCGGATGGCGGCTGGCGCCTAATCCGGCCTACAGTGCTGGTAGGCCCGATAAGCGTAGCGCCATCGGGCATGTATAGCCGATTAGTTCAGACGAACCGGCATACCAGAACGGTTCTGTACCGCCTGCTCAACGACGGCCTGATCGACGTCAGACTGACCGGTGATGCTGGTAATGCTCTTATTCAGCGTAATTGGTACGATTTCCCCGCCTTCAAACTGTGCTTCAGTCGTAGACAGCGGGTTATGTACCTCGATGTAACGGCTGCCGTCTGGTTCGGTAGTGGCTTTTACCGGCTCATCGATAAACTGGACGCGAGTACCGACCGGCACATTTTCAAACAGGAACTTGATGTCATCGTTACGCAGACGCACGCAGCCGTGGCTGACGCGTAAGCCGACGCCGAAGTTAGCATTGGTGCCGTGGATGGCGTACAGGCGACCGATATACAGCGCGTACAGACCCATCGGGTTATCCGGACCTGCCGGAACAACGGCTGGCAGCGGTTCGCCCGCAGCGCGGTATTCCGCATGCATTTTCGCGGTTGGCGTCCAGGTTGGACCCGCTTTCTTACGTTCAACTTTGGTGGTCCAGTTGATAGGGGTGTCTTTACCTAACTGGCCGATACCGATAGGCAGAACGATGACGGTGTTAGTACCTTTCGGGTAGTAGTACAGACGCATTTCGGCGCTGTTAATCACAATACCTTCATGCACGGTATCCGGCAGGATCAACTGCTGAGGAATGTTCAGCACGGTGCCGCCTTTCGGCAGGAAGGTATCCACGCCCGGGTTAGCTTCCAGCATGTTAGACAGACCCATCTGATACTCTGCCGCAAAATATTCCAGCGGTTGGGTGTTGCCTTCAGGAATCGTGATGACCTGGTTCTGGCCAATCAAACGGCTGCCATCGGTAGGCAGCGGGTACGTGACGGCAGAAGCGGTGTTACAAAAACCAACTATTGCGAGTGCCGCCGCGAAAAGCGTTGTTAATTTCATATTCATGTTCATGTATGCGAGATTCAGTGCCAGGCAGGCTAGTGGGTTGAGATTTATGTAGTGTTGGGCAGGCATTATATGTGCATTCTGAGCAACAAGGAATTCGGATGTGTACTAAATCACATTTTTTTCCTTTTGCTTTCACTTTATCTGTGCTGCATGAACGGCGCGATCTTATTGCAGAGTTATGGCATAATAAGCGGTTTGTCACATATTTCTTTCTCTTTCAGGATACGCCAGTGTTAGTTTCCAGCAACGTCACTATGCAGTTCGGCAGTAAGCCGCTGTTTGAAAATATTTCCGTCAAATTTGGCGGCGGCAATCGTTACGGCCTGATTGGCGCGAACGGTAGCGGTAAATCCACCTTTATGAAAATTCTCGGCGGCGACCTCGAACCGACGCTGGGCAACGTTTCCCTCGATCCGAATGAGCGCATCGGTAAGTTGCGTCAGGATCAATTCGCCTTTGAAGAGTTCACTGTTCTCGACACAGTAATTATGGGGCACGCTGAACTGTGGGAAGTGAAGCAGGAGCGCGACCGTATCTACGCTCTGGCCGAGATGAGCGAAGAAGACGGCTATAAAGTGGCTGACCTTGAAGTTCAGTACGGCGAAATGGACGGCTACTCTGCGGAAGCGCGTGCGGGTGAACTGCTGCTGGGCGTCGGTATTCCGGTAGAGCAGCATTACGGCCCGATGAGCGAAGTCGCGCCCGGCTGGAAACTGCGTGTGCTTCTGGCACAGGCGCTGTTCTCTAACCCGGACATTCTGCTGCTCGACGAACCAACCAACAACCTGGATATCGACACCATTCGCTGGCTGGAGCAGACGCTGAACGAGCGTGACAGTACCATGATCATCATTTCGCACGACCGTCACTTCCTGAACATGGTCTGTACACACATGGCGGATCTGGACTATGGCGAACTGCGTGTTTATCCGGGTAACTACGATGAATACATGACGGCGGCAACCCAGGCGCGTGAACGTCTGCTGGCCGATAACGCCAAGAAGAAAGCACAGATTGCCGATCTGCAATCCTTCGTCAGCCGCTTTAGCGCCAACGCATCTAAATCTCGTCAGGCGACCTCTCGTGCGCGTCAGATTGATAAGATCAAGCTCGATGAAGTGAAAGCCTCCAGCCGTCAGAACCCGTTCATCCGTTTCGAGCAGGATAAGAAACTGTTCCGTAACGCGCTGGAAGTGGAAGCGCTGGCGAAAGGTTTTGATGAAGGCCCGCTGTTTAAAAACTTCAACCTGCTGCTGGAAGTGGGGGAGAAGGTTGCCATCATTGGTGCCAACGGCGTGGGTAAATCCACCATGCTGAAAACGTTGGTTGGCGATTTGCAGCCGGACAACGGTACCGTTAAGTGGTCTGAAAACGCCCAGGTTGGTTACTACGCGCAGGATCATGAATACGAGTTTGAAAACGATCTGACCGTTTTCGAATGGATGAGCCAGTGGAAACAAGAAGGCGACGATGAGCAGGTTGTGCGCAGCTTCCTCGGTCGTCTGCTGTTCAGCCAGGACGATATCAAGAAACCTGCAAAAGTGCTCTCCGGTGGTGAAAAAGGACGCATGCTGTTCGGTAAGCTGATGATGCAGAAACCGAATATTCTGGTGATGGATGAACCAACCAACCACCTGGATATGGAATCTATCGAGTCGCTGAACATGGCGCTGGAAATGTACCAGGGCACGCTGATCTTTGTTTCTCACGACCGTGAGTTCGTCAGTTCCCTGGCAACCCGCGTGATTGAAATTACGCCGGAACGCGTGATCGACTTCACCGGCAACTACGAAGATTACCTGCGAAGTAAAGGCATCGAATAAGTCTCTCTCCCCGCACTTTTCTGAAAAAAAGTTCTACTGATTAATCTTAGCCACAATTGTGGCTAAGATACTTTCCATAACGACCTATGCAAGGAAAGAAAATGAGTCAGATGGAACCACTCTCTTTAGCCAATCTTAAATTAAACTTACTAAATTTAAACAACAGCAACGAGCATCCTTTCATTTTACGTGAAGATGGTGATGATATTGTTGCATCCTGGAATATCGAAGATGCTGAGTGGATAGATTATTTCAGTCAATACGGATTGCAAAAACAATATGAGTTAAGACTGTTTTTCAATGAAAGCAAAAAGCAAATTACTTATCGTGAAAAAACGACCGATGTGGAGTGGGATGCAGATTTGGGTGGGTTCAGATTAAGCAAATCTGTCCAGATCGGGAAACGCCTTGAGTTTTCTGCTGGGGGATCCTGGGGTAAAAAAGAAGATGGTAGCTTCGGTAAAATTGATGGCTATAAATTTGTATCAACGGAAATTACCGATCCTATTTTTGATATTGTTCGTGATGCGGGATGGCAGGTTCGTGGTCTGTTAGCAGACAAGAAGAAAAGGAAATTTGTTATTGCGGGAGCGGTGATTGCCGCACTGATTATTTTTATCGGCCTTGGCACTTTCCTTTTTTCCACGATGGGTGATTTGAAGGATGCTGCGCGAACAGAGATAGATTTGCTCCGTGATGGAAAATATATTCAGGCTTATCAGGCAAGCTCTTCTTCTTTGCAAAGAAAAATGAACAGCGAGGATTTTAAGCTTGTAACCGAGTCTGTTCATTTTGATGATATTAGTGAATACAGTTTCGATAGTTCCAATGTAGTAAATGATGTTGGTTCTTTGTCTGGAAGCGTAGAGTTTAAAAACGGAGAGTCTGGCGAGATTAACGTTACTATGCTCAAAGAAAAGGATAAATGGAAACTGGCAGCAATTTCAGTAGAATAAAAAAATACCCGGTTTTTATCATATAATGAAGAAAACCGGACTATTTTAAAAGCGATGAAAGGGGAAGGATTATTCCATCCCCAGCGCGCGTTTACCGTGGATATTCAAATCCTCCAGCGTGAAGCGTCCTTCCCAGTTCGTTTCATAATCCTCGCGCGGGAAATCACCCGGCGACGCGCCTTTTTCCAGCGCGGCTTTCACTTTGTGAGCATAGGCCAGATTCTTTTCGCACATCGGTGCGGCAGGGATGTACATCACGTTGCCCCAACCCTGTTGATTTTCTACCGGCGCGACGGCGTGAATGACATCACAATGCCACCATACTGAGTCTCCGGCTTCCAGCTGTGGAATGCTGGTTAGCGCTTCAATCAGCAGTGGATGCCATTGCGCGGAAATCGGCAGGACTCTGCCGGGCGCGACGCCGCACAGTTCATCTTCCGGCACATCGTCAAGCAATGGGCGTAACAGCACATATGCCATCGCTTCTGGAATAGGGACCACGTGCAACAATCCCTGACCTGGCAGCATATCGGACAGTGCTGTCCAACCCTGGAAGGTACGGAACACTGAACATTTGGTGGTGTTATCCACCGTGTACTCTTCTACTTCGGTGCGATGCGCTGCCTGCCACGGATCGTAATCGTCCAGTTTACCATTGAAAACATGAGCAAATACCCGCTGATACGCAGGCAGCAGCCAGCGTTCCAGCGCGCCGGAATCCGTATGCGCGCCCAACCCTTTGGACGTGGTTCCCGGCGGACGGCGGCGTATACGGTCAGGGTAGATAACGCTGACATCCGGGTTAAACCATTGTTTACCTTCGCTTGAAAATGTCCAAAGGCGATTGAGGAACGACTGTGCATTGGCCATTTCTTCACTCTGGCGGGCCTGCATCTGCGCCTGGGACCAGTAAATGGGGTAGATTTCAGGTCGCGATGCGCTCAGGGTGCCGAAGAAGTTATCGCCCGGCCCTTTGTAGACGTCATCAAAATGGTTGCGATCCAGGTAATCGAGCATCGACAGATCCCATGCCAGCGCCTGTTCGCGGGGGAAATGCCCCTTAATGACCGCGCATCCGCGACGCTTAATTTCTTCACGCTGCTCTGCACTCACGCGACCCGCTTTGATATCCGTATAGGACAACACCGGCCATACCGGGGAGCCTTGCGCTTTGAGGGCGTTGATTTCCGCCACGCGGGTGGCAATGGCATCGCTCAGTTGATTGAAGACCAACTGAACATCCCCAAGCTGTACCCGCAGTTGCTGTTTCATCTGACGGATTGCCGCTTTGTGATCGGCGGGCAATGTGTCGCTGGTAAAAGTAAAAGCCATAACCACCTCGCATAACTTTCATTTGAAACTTATATAACTTACAAGTGCAATATAAGTTAAAAATAAGTTAATGCAAGTTTAAAAACTTGATGGTGTGCACGGAATGCAAAAACGGTGAGAACCGGAGCAAGTACTCCGGTTGGCAGGATCAGGCGTTAAAAGGCGAAGTGTTATCCAGCACCGCCTGAATCACGTTCAGCGCGCCTTGATGGTTATTATCGTCGGTCTGATAGCGGGCAATAAATTTGATGTTCTCGGCTGCATTAGCCATGGCGAAAGAGTAGTGCGCCATTTTCAACATTTCCGCGTCGTTGCCGCTGTCGCCAATGGCGACCACGTTTTGTGGTGACAGGTTCCAGCGTTTTAACAGACGGCTGATCCCGTTGGCTTTATGTAAGCCGGGAATGATCAGGTCGATAAACCCAAAGCCGCTGGTGACGGGCTTCATAATGCCGTCGAGAGCAGAATGAAGGTGATCGATAACTAATGGGATCTGTTGGTCAGGTAAATTCAGCGAGAACTTGAACAGCACATCGTCGATATCCTGGTAATCCTTTACGGGTTTCAGGCGATGGTAGTGTTTTGCCATCAATGCGACAAAGGACTCTGGGGCATTTTCGCTCACGTAGGCGCTTTGCAGTCCACAGGCCACAAAGTTGAGCTGCTTATCTTTGAGCAGTTCGCCAATGACAATGCGGGATTCGTGGCGGGTCAGCTCGCCGTGAAACAGTTGCTTACCATGTTCGAATACCAATGCTCCATTTTCGGCAACAAAGGAGATCTCATTTTTCAGCTCGGGGAAGAAGGAGATAAGCTGGTAGTACTGATTGCCGCTGGCCACGACAAATTCAATGTCTCTTTTTTTCAGTTCCTGGTACTGCGCCATAAAGCGTTCGCGATCGTATTGCTTGGCGTCGTCGAGAAACGTTCCGTCCATATCGGTGACGATAACGTTGATGGTCATATATGCTCCTGGCTTATAACTGCAACCAGAAACATTCTAATAACAATGTGACCTGTAGCACAAATTTAATTTCGAATGAAAGTAAAAGGCCGGGTGGCAGCTTCGCCTTACCCGGCTAAAGGGAGAGTATGTAGGCCCGGTAAGCATAGTGCCACCGGGCGGGAGGGGGTTACAGCATATGTTCAGTGCGCGCGATGATATCGTCCTGCGCATCCGGAGACAGCGCGGTGAAGAAGGCGGAATAACCCGCGACACGCACCACCAGGTCACGGTACTGATCCGGGTGTTTTTTGGCTTCCAGCAGCGTTTCACGAGAAACGATGTTGTACTGAATATGCCAGCCTTTGTGCTCTTCAAAGAAGGTACGCAGCAGAATCATCAGCTTCTGTTTATCAGACTCATTTTCCAGCGTAGCCGGGTTCAGCTTCTGGTTTAACAGTACGCCGCCGAGGATTGAGCCGGTAGGCAGTTTACCTACAGAGCCAATTACCGCCGTTGGACCGAGATGGTCCGTACCGGAGGCCGGGCTGGCACCTTCTGCCAGCGGAGTATGCGCTTTACGGCCATCCGGCGTTGCCATCGTTGCCGCGCCGAATGGTACGTTTGCGGAGATAGACGAGGTCCCGGCATAGTAGTTGCCGCCAACCGGACCACGGCCGTAACGCGGGTTGTGATACTGCTTAAGTTCGTCAATGTAGGTCTGATAAGCGCGAGCCAGCAGCGCATCAACGCTATCGTCATCGTTGCCGTACTTTGGCGCGCCGTTGATCAGGCGTTGACGCAACTGCTCGTGGGTCAGACCATCAAAATCATCAGCCAGCGCGGCGGCCAGTTGTTGTTGGCCGATAGTCCCCTGTTCAAAGACCAGTTTCTTCACTGCTGCCAGGCTGTTGCCGAGGTTGGCGATACCCACCTGCAGACCGGATACCCAGTCATACTTCGCGCCGCCTTGCTTAATGCTCTTCGCGCGCTCAATACAATCATCTACCAGCGCAGAGCACAGAATATCGTGTACGTTTTCTTCCAGCATGGTGTCGACGACATACTCTATTTCGATGGATTTGCGCGTGTAGTAGCGGATCTGCGTATCCCAGGCCTCCATCACTTCATCGAAATTATTAAAGTTGCCGACTGAAAGCGCTTTTTCCTGCGGCAGGAATACTTTGCCGCTGGTGGCATCGCGTCCGCCTTCCAGCGCCGCCAGCATCACGCGGGCAAAGTTAATAAAGCTCATACCCGTGCAGCGGTAGCCCCATTTGCCGCCAACGGCGGTTTCAATGCAACCAATAGCTGCATAGTCATAGGCGTCCTGCGGTTCAATGCCCAGCTTAATGAATTCCGGAATGACGATTTCATCGTTGTTAAAGGCTGGCATCCCGAAGCCGCAGCGGATCACCTGCACGCAGGCATCCAGGAAGTCATTACTCATCCCCGCATGATAACGCACGCTGAGGTTCGGCTGGGTAGAGCGCAGTCGGCCACAGGATTCCAGAATGGCATAGGAGAGCGGGTTGACGGCATCTATCGCCTGACCGTTGACCAGGTTCTGGCCACCGATGGTCACGTTCTGATACAGCGGGCTGCCTGCTGAGGCTTTCGAGTGGGAGCCAGAGCGAATTTTGTTTACTTCCAGCAATTTCAGCCAGCAGCTGTGCAACAGCTCAATGGCGTGCTCACGATCGAGACTCTGGTTTAGTTCTACGTCACGACGGTAGAACGGATAGAGGTACTGATCCATGCGGCCAAACGATACGGAGTGACCGTTCGATTCAATTTGCAGGATCAACTGGATGAAGTAGCACAACTGCAGCGCCTGCCAGAACGTTTTTGGCGGCTCATGGGCGATGACATCGCAGTTTTCCGCCATGGTCAGCAGTTCATCACGGCGGCTGGCGCGCGTTTCTGTGGACGCCATTTTACGCGCCAGCGCGGCAAAGCGCTCAATGTGCAGGCTGACGGCCTCCAGCACGATATCAATCGCTTTCAGGAACTGATCGCCATGGAGGTCTTCCAGACAAGTCAGATTAATGCGGGAACGACGTTCATCGACTTTGTGGCGCAGGCCGTCGAGACCTTTTTCCAGCAGCAGCGGGAAGTTCACCGCCAGGTGTGCGTCGCCGGAGGTCATATTACCTTCAGCTTTGATAATGCCGGTTTCCAGCAGCCCTTTTTGTTCGTCGGTAAACATGCCGTAGCAGCGGTCCTGTACGGTCTGACCGCGCCACCATGGGCACACCTCATGCAATACGCGCTTGTTCTCTTCGCTAACCGCGAAGCCTGCACCGGGCCTGTCGGCGAGATCATCGATCTCTTTTTCAATCCAGGAGACGGTGTATTCCGGGAAGATTGGCGCGGCGCGTACTTCGCTTGCCTGGTTACCGATGATCAACTCGTCATGCTTGATCCAGATAGTGCGTTCCGCCAGGTGATGAGCCAGTGCCAGCGCACGGCGTACCGGGATGGGTTTATCCAGATGCTGTTGGTACATCTCGGTATAGTGCTGCGCGCGCTCGGTACAAACCGGCGGTTTCACGATGTGGATCAGGGCCGTTTTATGCGCTTTGATACGATCGCTGAGTGTGTCCAGTTTCAGAGTAGTCATGGCGATTATCCTCGTAGGGTCGCGGTTAAACCTTTAAGGCTGGCGTACTGCTGGGCAAATTCGAGCAGCGCAGGCGCATCAAGCGGTTTATCCGGGGCGTTGTAGGGTTGATTGAGTAAGTTGTACTTGTTGATGCCCAGCGTGTGGTAGGGCAAAAAATGGATCTCTCCGACGTGGAGTTCGTCGGCGGCAAAATCGGTAATGGCCTGAATAGCTGCTTCGTCAGCGTTGAATCCCTGAATCAGCGGGACGCGGATAATTATTTTTTTACCGGCGGCGGCCAGTTTTTTCAGGTTTTCCAGCACGCGAGAGGCGTTGCCATCGGTCCACTGTTTAAACGGCGCGTCGGCGACATGCTTTAAATCGGCCAGGAACAGATCAACGTAGGGTAATGACGGCTCAATATACTTCCAGGGAACATGCAAACAGGTTTCTACTACCGTATGAATGCCTGCTTCGTGGCTGGCCTGGAACAATTCAGCCGCCAGCTCTGGCTGCATAAACGGTTCGCCGCCGGAAAGCGTGAGTCCCCCTCCGCTGCGGTCGTAAAACGGTTTATCCCGCAATACGGTCGTCATGATGTCATCCACGCTTTTTACCTCTCCGCAGACGGTCAGCGCCTGGGTAGGGCAGCAGTGGGTCAGCGCCGTCAGAGCATCATCGGTCAGTTTTTCGCGATGAATCAGCAACCCGCTCAGTGCCCGCTCAATCACCTCCGGTGCCGCCTGAGCACAAAGATCGCAACCATCAAGGCACAGACGTGCGTCATAGAGCAGATCCCGCGTCCGGGCGCGGCTTTCCGGATTCTGGCACCACCGACAACCCAGTGAGCATCCCTTAAGGAACACCACAGTGCGGATACCTGGACCATCATGCGTGGAATAGCGCTGGATATTGAAAATCATAAGCGGCCTCTTTTCTTTCGTATAAAGATTAAATTACTTTCGAATGAAAATTATATTGACGTGCGTCAACTAACCGCGAGGTTTCGCCGTGCTACCTTTTATTCATGCTAATTATTCGTTTGAGGAAAGGTGATGGAACTCTATTTAGATACGTCTGATGTTGCCGCGGTAAAAGCGCTGGCGCGTGTTTTTCCGTTGGCAGGGGTGACCACTAACCCTAGCATTGTGGCGGCAGGTAAGCAGACGCTGGACGTGTTGCTGCCGCAACTGCAGGACGCGATGGGCGGGCAGGGCCGCCTGTTTGCACAGGTAATGGCGACCACCGCCGAAGGGATGGTCAGCGATGCGCGTAAGCTGCGGGCAATCATCGCGGATATCGTCGTGAAAGTGCCGGTCACGGCAGAGGGTCTGGCAGCAATTAAATTGCTGAAAGAAGAGGGCATCCCGACGCTGGGGACCGCGGTTTACGGTGCTGCTCAGGGGCTTTTAGCTGCGCTGGCTGGCGCCGAATATGTTGCGCCATACGTTAACCGCGTGGACGCTCAGGGGGGCGACGGCATTCAGACGGTGACCGATCTGCAGGCCTTATTGAAAATGCATGCCCCGCACGCCAAAGTGCTGGCAGCCAGTTTCAAAACGCCGCGTCAGGCGCTGGATTGCCTGCTGGTCGGCTGTGAGTCCATCACGCTGCCGCTGGATGTCGCTCAGCAGATGATTAGCTCTCCAGCCGTTGATGCTGCCGTGGCGAAGTTTGAGCACGACTGGCAGAGCGCATTTGGTCGCACGTCGATCTGATGCTGTTGCTGGGTGGCGCTAACGCTTACCCGGCCTACGTTCGAGCCGTTGTAGGTCGGGTAAGGCGAAGCCGCCACCCGACTTTTTTACCGACTACAAACCTCGCACCCCGGATTACGCATCAGCTTCATTTCGCGAAACTGGCAGGTCATGGCGTCGTACATGACGATTTTTCCAGACGCCGGTTTACCATAGCTTGCCAGCAGCTTAATGGCTTCCATCGCCTGTAACGATCCGATCACGCCGATTAGCGGGGCCATCACGCCTGCCTCGACGCAGGTCAGGGCGTTTTCACCGAACAGACGGCTCAGGCAACGGTAGCAGGGCTCGCCTTCCTGATACGTAAAGACGGTAATTTGCCCTTCCATGCGAATTGCCGCACCGGAAACCAGCGGAACCCCGGCGGCAAAGCATCCTGCATTCAGCTGATTGCGGATGCTGACGTTATCCGTACAGTCCAGCACCAAATCGTGTTCGGCGATAAGCGAGTGAATCTCGCTCTCGTCCAGCAGCGCATTCACTGGCGTAATGGCGATATAGGGGTTGATTCGCGCCAGGGCGTCGCGGGCGGAGAGCACTTTCGGCTGTCCAACGGTCGCATCGCTGTGCAGCGTCTGGCGCTGGAGATTCGACACGGAGACCGTGTCAAAGTCGAGCAGGGTTAAATGTCCGATGCCCGCGCCCGCCAGATACTGAGTTGCCGCGCATCCCAGCCCTCCCAGACCAACGACCAGTACCCGCGCCTCCTTGAGCGCTTCCTGACCTTCGAAATCGAAGTCGCGCAGAATGATTTGCCGGTTATAGCGCATCATCTCCTGGTCGCTGAGTTCTGCCATTACAGGCCTCCAAACAGTGCGTTAAACGGCTCGACCTCAACCCATTCTCCGGCTTCGACGTTACCACGGTCGCGTTCCAGCACGATAAAACAGTTGCCCAGGCTAAAGGAGCTAAAAATATGCGAGCCCTGATGTCCGGTAGTGGTGACTTCCAGTTCGCCTTCTGCGGTACGCTGTAATACACCGCGCTGAAAATCCAGACGGCCAGGCGTTTTCTTCAGACGTGATGCGGTGCGCACGCGCTGGCGTGGCGGCAGTCCGCAGGCGGTGTTACCGCTGAGTTTCGCCAGTAGCGGTTGGACCAGTTGATAAAAGGTGAGGGCCGCTGACACCGGGTTACCCGGCAGGCCGCAAAACCAGCTGTTGCTCAGTTTGCCAAAGGCGAACGGTTTACCGGGTTTGATGGCCAATTTCCAGAAGGCAATTTCTCCCAGTTCTTCCAGAATGGTTTTGGTGTAATCCGCTTCGCCAACAGAAACACCACCGGAACTGATAACGACGTCGGCCTGGCTGTCGGCTTCGATAAACGCGGCGCGCAGCGCGTTGGGATCGTCACGAATAATCCCTAAGTTGATCACCTCGCAGCCCAACTGCTGCAGCATCAGATGTACGGTCAGACGGTTAGTATCATAAATCTGTCCGTCGCCCAGCGGCTGACCCGGCAGTTGCAGTTCATCACCGGTGGAGAACAACGCCACGCGGACTTTGCGCACGACGGGGACATCGGCAATACCGAGCGAAGCCAGCACGGGAAGCTCGGCGGTGGTCAGGCGAGTCCCGGCGGGAAATACCACCGCGCCGTTGGCAATATCTTCACCGCGCAGACGAATATTTTGTCCGCTGCGGACGTCGGCGGTAAAACGAATACCATCGTCAGTTTGTTCCGTTTGTTCCTGCATCACTACCGCTTCGCAACCGACAGGAACCGGGGCACCGGTCATAATACGGATGCAGGTTCCCGCAGGCCACTCGCCATGGAAAGGCTGACCGGCAAAGGCTTTACCTGCAACGGAGAGCGGCTGGCCGGATTGCAGATCGGCCAAACGCACCGCATAACCATCCATTGCAGAGTTATCGAATCCAGGGACATCAATCGGGGAGACGATGTCGGTCGCCAGAATACGACCAAAGCATTGAACCAGGGGCAGCGTTTCGACGGCGGTGAGTGGGGTAATGCGCGAAAGCATCTGAGAGAGAGCCGTTTCAAGCGGCATCAGTCCGGCGGTAAATTCCATGTGAAGACTCCTGCGGGGCAAAATCGAATCCGGTTATTATGTCAGAAAATGGACGCGGACAGTATGCCACCTCAGGCTTAGGATCGGATCTGATAACGGTTTTCTGCCAGAGGATAGCGCGACAGGAAAAATGCCGTATAAACTCACTATTTCCGCTCTTTTTTCCCTGGGGGCTAAATGACTCATAATATCCCGGACGCCATTCGACGCCAGGTGGATGCCGCCAGTGCGCTCATCCGCCAGATTTTCCAGGGGAATCTCGTTGCCATTCATTTGTATGGATCTGCTGTTGAAGGGGGATTAAAACCCCAAAGCGACATCGATTTACTGGTTACCATCAGGCAACCGCTGGATATGCAGCAAAGAAAAAAATTGATGCAGGATTTGCTGGCTATTTCTGCGCCTCCCGGCGTCTGCGTGCGGTATCGTGCGCTGGAAGTGACCGTTGTACTGTTCTCGCAGATTGTACCGTGGCGATTTCCACCGGCGAGAGAGATGCAGTTTGGTGAATGGTTGCGTGAAGATATCTGCGCTGGTGTGTATGAACCGGCGCAGGTGGATCCCGACCTTTCCATTCTGCTGACCCAGGCCCGGCGTGCCAGCGTACCGTTGTTCGGTGAACCCGCTGAGAGATTATTCAATGTCATCCCTTTTAGCGATATCGTACAAACATTTCGACATATCCTTGATATGTGGCAGAAACCGGCCGATTTAGAAGGGGACGAGCGGAATATTATCCTTGCTCTGGCACGCATCTGGTATAGCGTGGTTACGGGCAATATTGTCGCTAAAGATGAGGCTGCGTCCTGGCTGATACCGCAATTGCCCACTGAACATGCCGCCACGTTGCAGGCTGCGCGTGCGGAATATCTGGGGTTAACCAAAGAGAACTGGGCCGCATGTATGCCGTCTGTTGAACGCTTTGTGTTTTATGCAAAAAAACAGATTACCGATCGGTTGAATTCATTTATTCAATAACGTCGAGGAATCTCCTGTTTGTTGAACACTGCTGCATGACCTGATGCGAAGAAGTGTGAGGGGCGGGCCTTTACCTTTACATGACGTCTGCATCTTTCTATATTCAAAAATCGAATCAATAACTCACAGAAATTCTGATATTTATAACCCCGTTACCTGCCACCTTAATGGATGAAAAAAATGGGCAAAGCAGTCATTGCAATTCACGGCGGCGCTGGGGCAATAACCCGCGCTGAGCTAAGCCAGGAGCAGGAGTTGCGTTATATACAGGCGCTGTCAGATATCGTTGAAACCGGTCAACGTATGCTAGAAGCGGGCCGAAGCGCGCTGGATGTTGTCACTGAGGCTGTGCGCCTACTGGAAGAGTGCCCTTTGTTTAACGCCGGAATTGGTGCTGTGTATACCCGTGATGAGACCCATGAACTGGATGCCTGCGTCATGGATGGTAATACCCTGCAAGCGGGTGCTGTCGCCGGAGTCAGTCATCTGCGCAACCCGATCCTCGCGGCGCGCCTGGTGATGGAACACAGCCCCCACGTCATGATGATTGGTGAAGGGGCAGAAAATTTTGCCATTGCCCAGGGTATGGAGCGCGTTTCGGCGGATATTTTCTCGACGCCAGAACGCTATGCACAGCTGCTGGCGGCGCAAGCAGCGGGTCAAACGGTGCTGGATCACAGTGCGACCCCGCTGGATGAAAACAATAAAATGGGTACCGTGGGTGCGGTTGCGCTGGATATGTTTGGCAATCTGGCGGCAGCAACATCGACTGGCGGGATGACCAACAAATTACCGGGTCGGGTGGGGGATAGTCCGCTGGTCGGCGCAGGCTGTTATGCCAATAACGCAAGTGTGGCCGTCTCCTGCACCGGAACAGGTGAAGTTTTTATTCGCGCGCTGGCGGCCTATGACATTGCGGCATTGATGGATTATGGCGGCCTGAGTTTATCAGAGGCGTGTGAACGCGTGGTGATGGAAAAATTACCGGCGCTGGGCGGCAGCGGTGGATTAATTGCTATCGATCATGAAGGGAATGTGGCTTTGCCGTTTAACAGCGAAGGCATGTACCGCGCCTGGGGATACGCAGGCGACACGCCCACCACTGGTATTTATCGGGAAAAAGGAGATACCGTTGCCACACAGTGATGAGCTTGATGCCCGTGATGTGCTGTCCGTCAGCAACCTGAATATTGCCTTTGAACAGGAGCAGCAACGCGTTAGCGCTGTGCGCAATCTGTCATTTCGCCTGAAGCGTGGCGAAACGCTGGCGATTGTTGGCGAGTCCGGTTCCGGAAAATCGGTAACGGCCTTGTCGCTGATGCGTCTGATTGAACAGGCGGGCGGCGAGGTAAGCTGTGATGCGATGCTGCTACGGCGGCGTAATCGGCAGGTGATTGAACTCGGCGAGCAGAGCGCAGCCCAGATGCGCCATGTGCGTGGCGCGGATATCGCGATGATCTTCCAGGAGCCTATGACATCGCTTAACCCGGTGTTTACCGTCGGCGAGCAAATTGCCGAGTCTATCCGCTTGCACCAGGGTGCCAGTCACGAAGAGGCGATGGTAGAAGCGAAGCGAATGCTCGATCAGGTGCGTATCCCCGAGGCGAAGGCGATTTTATCGCGTTATCCACACCAGCTTTCCGGCGGTATGCGCCAGCGGGTGATGATCGCCATGGCGCTGTCGTGTCGCCCTGCGGTGTTGATTGCCGATGAGCCGACCACCGCGCTGGACGTCACGATTCAGGCACAGATCCTGCAACTGATAAAAGTGCTGCAGCAAGAGATGTCGATGGGCGTTATTTTTATCACCCACGATATGGGCGTGGTGGCAGATATCGCTGACCGGGTGCTGGTGATGTACCAGGGTGAAGCGGTCGAAACGGGCAGCGTTGAGCAGATTTTTCATGCTCCGCAGCATCCTTACACTCAAGCGCTGTTGGCAGCAGTGCCGCAACTTGGGGAGATGCGCGGGCATGACCTTCCGCGACGCTTCCCGCTTATTTCTCTGCACGATCCTCATCATGTTGAACCTCAAACCGAGCAGGACACGGTAGTTGAGGGAGAGCCGATTCTGCGGGTTCGCAACCTGGTGACACGTTTTCCCCTGCGTAGCGGCATCCTTAATCGCGTGACCCGCGAGGTGCATGCGGTGGAAAACGTCAGTTTTGATCTCTGGCCCGGCGAAACGCTTTCACTGGTAGGCGAGTCGGGGTGTGGTAAATCAACGACCGGGCGGGCATTGTTGCGTCTGGTGGAGTCCCAGCGCGGGGAGATTTTCTTCAAGGGACAACGCATTGATACCCTGGCCGCCAGCAAGTTGCAGCCGCTGCGTCGGGATATCCAGTTTATCTTCCAGGACCCTTATGCGTCGCTCGACCCCCGACAGACGGTGGGATATTCCATCTTAGAGCCACTGCGGGTGCACGGTTTGTTGCAAGGCGATGCGGCGACAAAACGGGTCGCATGGTTGCTCGAGCGTGTCGGGTTGCTACCTGAGCACGCCTGGCGCTATCCGCACGAATTTTCCGGTGGTCAGCGTCAGCGTATCTGTATAGCCCGGGCGTTGGCGCTCAATCCTAAAGTGATTATTGCCGATGAGTCCGTCTCGGCACTGGATGTCTCGATTCGCGGGCAAATTATTAATCTGTTGCTCGACCTACAGCGGGAAATGGGTATTGCGTACCTGTTTATTTCCCACGATATGGCGGTGGTGGAGCGTATTAGTCACCGCGTGGCGGTGATGTACCTGGGGCAGATTGTTGAGATCGGCACCCGACGGGCGGTGTTTGAAAATCCACAGCATCCCTACACGCGAAAACTTATGGCGGCAGTCCCGGTTGCCGATCCATCGCATCAAAGACCACAGCGCGTGCTGTTGTCGGATGATATCCCCAGTAATATCCGCAAACGCGGTGAAGAGATCCCCCCGGTTTCACTACAGTTAGTGGAACCGGGGCATTACGTTGCGCGCGTGCCAGCGGAAAGTGCGCTTTCGCGTTTATGACAGGCAGGCAGGGTTTAAGGAGAATAACATGACAAAAATTGTTGCTCGGAAATGGCTGGTTGCTGTGGGAGTGGCCTCTGCGCTGGCCGCATCGCCTGGCTGGGCCGCCAAAGATGTGGTGGTTGCTGTAGGGTCTAATTTCACCACGCTTGACCCCTATGACGCGAACGACACGTTGTCGCAGGCGGTAGCGAAGTCGTTTTATCAGGGGCTGTTCGGCCTTGATAAAGAGATGAAGCTGAAAAATGTGTTGGCGGAAAGCTATACCGTTTCTGATGATGGCCTGACGTACACCGTTAAACTGCGACAGGGCGTGAAGTTTCAGGATGGGACTGACTTCAATGCGGCTGCGGTAAAAGCCAACCTTGATCGCGCCAGTAATCCGGAAAATCACCTTAAACGCTATAACCTGTATAAGAATATCGATAAAACCGAGGTGGTTGATCCTGCTACGGTGAAGATTACGCTGAAGCAGCCATTCTCTGCCTTTATCAATATTCTGGCGCATCCGGCTACGGCGATGATATCTCCGGCTGCGCTGGAGAAATACGGGAAAGAGATAGGCTTTCATCCGGTAGGGACGGGGCCATATCAGCTTGATACCTGGAATCAGACGGATTTTGTGAAGGTTAAGAAGTTCGCGGGTTACTGGCAGCAAGGGTTGCCAAAGCTGGATACGATTACCTGGCGTCCGGTAACGGACAACAACACGCGTGCGGCAATGCTGCAAACCGGGGAAGCGCAGTTTGCTTTCCCTATTCCGTACGAGCAGGCGGCGTTACTGGCGAAGAATAAAAACCTGGAACTGGTCGCCAGCCCGTCTATTATGCAGCGTTATATCAGCATGAACGTCACGCAAAAACCGTTCGATAATCCGAAGGTGCGCGAGGCGTTGAATTATGCCATCAACCGTCAGGCGCTGGTGAAAGTGGCTTTTGCCGGTTACGCCACGCCGGCAACGGGCGTTCTTCCGCCATCAATAGCCTATGCGCAAAGCTACACGCCGTGGCCTTACGATCCGGCAAAAGCACGCCAATTGCTGAAAGAAGCGGGTTATCCCAACGGCTTTACCACCACGCTGTGGTCATCCCATAACCACAGCACCGCGCAGAAAGTGCTGCAATTTACCCAGCAGCAACTGGCGCAGGTGGGCGTGAAGGCTCAGGTGACGGCGATGGATGCCGGGCAGCGGGCGGCGGAAGTCGAGGGTAAGGCGCAGAAAGAAAGCGGGGTACGGATGTTCTACACCGGCTGGTCGGCGTCTACAGGCGAAGCGGACTGGGCGTTGTCGCCGCTGTTTGCGTCACAGAACTGGCCGCCAACCTTGTTTAATACCGCGTTCTACAGCAATAAGCAGGTGGACAGTGATTTAGCGGCGGCCTTGCAAACCAACGATCCGGCGCAGAAAGCGAAGCTGTACAAGGACGCGCAGGATATCATCTGGAAAGAGTCGCCGTGGATCCCGCTGGTGGTGGAGAAACTGATCTCGGCGCACAGTACGAATTTGACCGGATTCTGGATCATGCCCGACACCGGGTTTAGTTTTGATGACGCGGATTTGAAATAAGCTATTCATTCGGCCCTGCATGGACGGGGCCGGCGAAGGGAGTCTGATGCTCAACTATGTTTTCAAGCGCCTGCTGGGGTTGATTCCGACGCTGTTAATTGTGGCGGTGCTGGTATTTTTATTTGTTCACCTGCTACCCGGCGATCCGGCGCGGCTGATTGCCGGACCGGAAGCCGACGCCGAGGTGATTGAACTGGTGCGTACGCAGTTGGGTCTGGACCAGCCGCTGCATATTCAGTTCTGGCATTACATGACCAACGTGTTGCAAGGTGACTTCGGGACCTCGATGGTTTCTCGTCGTCCGGTTTCAGAAGAGATAGCCAGTCGTTTTATGCCGTCGCTATGGCTGACGATCGCCAGTATGGCGTGGGCGGTTTTGTTTGGTATGACGGCGGGGATCATTGCCGCCGTTTGGCGCAACCGCTGGCCTGACAGGTTGAGTATGACGCTGGCAGTAACCGGGATCTCTTTCCCGGCCTTTGCGCTTGGCATGCTGCTCATGCAGATATTCTCCGTTGAGCTTGGCTGGTTGCCCACCGTTGGCGCTGACACCTGGCTGCACTATATCCTTCCGTCAATTACGCTGGGTGCGGCGGTGGCCGCGGTGTTAGCCCGGTTTACTCGCGCATCGTTCGTCGATGTGCTCAGTGAAGACTATATGCGTACCGCGCGGGCCAAAGGGGTGAGTGAAACCTGGGTGGTATTAAAACATGGCTTGCGTAATGCGATGATCCCGGTGGTCACCATGATGGGGTTGCAGTTTGGCTTTTTGTTGGGCGGTTCTATTGTGGTTGAGAAGGTGTTCAACTGGCCTGGTCTTGGGCGATTGTTGGTCGACTCAGTTGAAATGCGCGACTACCCGGTGATCCAGGCCGAGGTGCTGTTGTTTTCTCTGGAGTTTATTCTTATCAACTTAGTGGTGGATGTGCTTTACGCCGCCATTAACCCGGCTATCAGGTACAAGTAAGGATGCGATTTTTTAACTGGCGCCGACAGGCGATTTTGAATGCAATGCCCCTTGTTAAGCCAGAGCAGATACGCACGCCGTGGCATGAGTTCTGGCGTCGTTTTCGCCGCCAGCGCATGGCGATGATTGCGGGTGTATTTGTCCTGGTCCTGATCGCGGTGGCGATTTTTGCTCGCTGGTTGACGCCATTTGATGCCGAGAACTACTTCGATTATGACCGACTGAATGATGGTCCCTCGATGCTGCACTGGTTTGGCGTTGACTCGCTTGGGCGGGATATTTTTAGCCGCGTACTGGTTGGCGCACAAATTTCTCTGGCGGCCGGGGTCTTTGCCGTCTTTATTGGCGCGGCGATTGGCACGGTACTGGGTCTGCTGGCTGGATATTACGAAGGCTGGTGGGATCGGCTGATTATGCGTATCTGTGATGTGCTGTTTGCCTTTCCAGGGATTTTGCTGGCAATAGCAGTGGTCGCCGTGCTGGGCAGCGGCATTGCGAACGTGATTATTGCGGTTGCGGTGTTTTCCATTCCGGCTTTTGCGCGACTGGTTCGTGGCAATACGTTGGTTCTCAAGCAACAAACATTTATTGAGTCAGCACGCAGCATTGGTGCCAGTGACGCGACCATCATTTTTAACCATATCCTGCCGGGGACGGTTTCATCGATCGTGGTCTTTTTTACTATGCGAATCGGCACGTCGATTATCTCTGCCGCGAGCCTGTCCTTCCTCGGTTTAGGGGCACAGCCGCCGACGCCAGAATGGGGGGCCATGCTCAATGAAGCGCGGGCTGATATGGTGATCGCGCCGCACGTGGCGATTTTCCCGGCGGTGGCGATATTCCTGACCGTGCTGGCGTTTAACCTGCTGGGGGATGGGTTGCGCGACGCGCTGGATCCGAAGATCAAAGGATAATACAAGGCCTGATAAGACGCGCTGGCGTCGTCATCAGGCGTTGCCGGATGCGGCGTAACGCCTTATCCGGCCTACGGTTGAGTTACGCTTATTAAACGCGAGTGCCCCACAGATCGTATTCATCTGCGTTTTCGACTTTCACGCGGAGGATATCGCCAGGCTTCACGTTGGTTTCGCCATTCAGGTACACCGCACCGTCGATTTCAGGGGCATCAGCCATACTTCGACCAATCGCGCCTTCTTCGTCAACTTCGTCCACGATGACCAGAATTTCGCGGCCCACTTTCTCCTGCAAACGTTCAGCAGAGATCTGCTGCTGCAGCTGCATAAAGCGGTTCCAGCGTTCTTCTTTTACCTCTTCCGGGATTTGATCTGGCAGATCGTTGGCTCCTGCACCTTCTACCGGGCTGTATTTAAAGCAGCCGACGCGGTCCAGACGCGCTTCTTTCAGGAAATCGAGCAGCATCTGGAAGTCTTCTTCGGTTTCGCCCGGGAAGCCAACAATAAACGTTGAACGCAGGGTCAGTTCAGGGCAGATTTCACGCCACTGTTTAATACGTGCCAGCTGTCGGTCCACAGAGCCTGGGCGTTTCATCAGTTTAAGAATTCGCGGGCTTGCATGCTGCAGTGGGATGTCCAGATACGGCAGGATTTTCCCTTCCGCCATCAGCGGGATCACATCATCAACGTGCGGGTACGGGTAGACGTAATGCAGACGGGTCCAGATCCCCAGTTTTGACAACTGTTCGCACAGGTCAACCATGCTGGTTTTAACGGGCTCGCCGTTATGGAAACCGGTACGATGCTTCACATCCACACCGTAAGCAGAAGTATCCTGGGAGATCACCAGAATCTCTTTCACGCCCGCATCGACCAGACGTTTAGCCTCGCTGAGAACATCGCCAATCGGACGGCTCACCAGATCGCCACGCATCGACGGAATAATGCAGAACGTACAGCGGTGGTTACAGCCTTCAGAAATCTTCAGATAGGCATAATGGCGCGGCGTTAGCTTGACGCCCTGTTCAGGAACCAGGCTCAGGAAAGGATTATGCTTTGGTTTGGGAACATAGTGGTGAACGTGCTCCAGAACCTGTTCGTAGCTGTGCGGTCCGGTAATTTCCAGTACCTTCGGGTGGACCTCACGGATCTGATCGACTTTCGCGCCCAGACAGCCAGTGACGATCACCTTGCCGTTTTCGTTCAGCGCTTCGCCAATGGCTTCCAGTGACTCCTGAACTGCGCTGTCGATAAAGCCGCAGGTGTTAACGATGACCATATCCGCGTCGTCGTAGCTTGGTACGACATCATAGCCTTCGGTACGAAGTTCGGTCAGGATGCGCTCAGAATCGACAAGGTTTTTCGGGCAGCCGAGGGAGACAAAGCCGATTTTCGGCTGGTGGGTTACATTGCTCATAGCGTAAAAAGTGTTCAGTTATTGGAATATTCAGGGCAGGGATTCTACAGAGTTCTGAACAAAAATTGTATCGCAATCTCAAATCATCAGCGGCCTGCCGGGCGCGGAATTAAAGATTATTTGTAAATTATGTTAATTTTAAGTGATGGATTGATCCTGGACACGACTTTGTTCAAAAAATAACCATACTATTAAGTTGCACCATAGTTGGAAAGAGGAGGAACAAGGTATGGTTGTTGACAGACTGAGAACCGATCTTCTCAACAAATTGATAAACGCCCGTATCGAACTTGCCGCTTATCTGCAGTTGAGAAAAGCGAAAGGCTATATGTCAGTCAGCGAGAGCGATCGTCTGCGTGATAACTTTTTTGAACTGAATCGCGAATTGCACGATCAATCACAGCTCCACGGTATGCATCTTGATCAGGAAGAGTGGAATGCCCTTCGTCGTGCTGAAGGGGCGTTAGCCGCCACCGCTGTTTGTCTGATGAGTGGACATCATGATTGTCCGAACTTTATTGCCGTTAATGCAGAGAAACTGGAAAACTGCCTGACAACGCTGACGCTGAGTATCCAGAGTTTGCAAGCTTATTCAACGCTGGAACACATCTGAACCAGGGGGAGGGCGCTCCCCCTTTTCGTTAAGATTATGTAAAAGTGGCGGGATAATTCCCCTTGCTGGCTACGCTTTAAGCAGAGCCATTAAGGAGGTGCTATGCGTCGACTCTTTCTCTGTGTTGCCTCACTGGCGTTGCTTTCCCCCTATGCCGCTGCCGTCAAGGTGGAGATCCTGCAAACCAAACTCGACCACCCGTGGTCGCTGGCCTTTTTACCCGATAATCGCAGTATGCTGATTACGCTCAGAGGAGGGCAACTTAGGCTCTGGCAACCTGATAAGGGGCTTTCCGACCCGCTGACTGGCGTACCCAAAGTCTGGGCGAATGGTCAGGGGGGACTGCTTGATGTGGCGTTGGCACCGGATTTTGCCCAATCCCGGCGGGTGTGGCTAAGCTTCGCGGAAGCTGACAGTGAAGGGAAAGCCGGAACAGCAGTAGGCTACGGGCGGTTAAGTGACGATCGTAAACACCTGCAGGGCTTCCGGACGGTGTTCCGCCAAATGCCTAAGTTATCAACCGGGAATCATTTTGGCGGGCGTATGGTATTTGATGGCAAAGGTTATTTGTTTATAGGCCTTGGCGAGAATAACCAGCGCATAACCGCTCAGGAACTGGATAAATTACAGGGCAAAGTGGTTCGACTAACAGACGAGGGCAAAATTCCACCGGATAACCCGTTTGTGAACCAGACTGGCGCGCGGGCTGAAATATGGTCGTATGGCATCCGCAATCCGCAGGGGATGGCGATGAATCCCTGGAGCGATGCGTTGTGGCTCAATGAGCATGGCCCGCGTGGCGGAGATGAGATCAATATCCCCGGGAAAGGCAAAAACTATGGATGGCCAATCGCGACATGGGGTGTTAACTACAGTGGTTTCAACATCCCCGAAGCAAAAGGCTCAATTGTGGCGGGCACCGAGCAGCCTATCTTTTACTGGGAAAAATCACCTGCTGTCAGTGGGATGGCCTTTTATAATCACGATACGTTCCCACAGTGGAGACACAAACTGTTTATTGGTGCGCTGAAAGAACAGGGGGTGATTGTGTTAAGCGTGAAAGGTAATACTGTGACGGAAGACGGGCGTATTTTGCATGACAGAGGGCAGCGAATCCGCGATGTGCGCGTCGGACCAGACGGTTATTTGTATGTATTAACCGACGAGTCCGACGGGGAATTGCTGAAAGTGAGTCCCTGACAGGATTAGCTGACCGGGATCATCACGACTTTCTGGAATGCCGGGCGCTCGGTGAGCTGTTGATACCAACGTTCCAGGTGAGGGCGTGGCGTCCAGCTCAGGCCGACATTAAACAGGTTATAGATGAACGGTGCGACGGCGATGTCCGCAGTGCCAAATTCAGCGCCAGAAAACCACGCCCGGTCGGCCAGCGCGTTGTCGAGAATGGCAAACAGGTTATCGCAGACCTTCGCACCGGCCTCGATGGCTGCCTGATCGCGTTGATCGGCAGGGGTTCTGACCAGACCAAATAAGATAACCCGATGTGCAGGGCTCAGCGTCTGGTTAGCCCAGTCCATCCATTTTTCACCCTCGGCACGTTTCGCCGGAGCGTCAACCCACAGTCGTTTTTGCCCGTACTGGGCCGCCAGGTAGCGGACAATGGTATTGGATTCCCACAGCAATACGTCTGTTTCGTCATCGCGTAGCAGTGGAACCAGTCCGTTAGGGTTCATCGCCAGATAGTCTGCGTCATGATTTACGCCATGCTGTCCCCCAGCCAGAATTTGGCTATACGGCAGTTCCAGTTCTTCGAGTGTCCACAATACTTTTTTTACGTTGGTCGAATTATTGCGACCCCACAGTGTAATCATAGTAACCCCGCAAATTAATTGAGCAGCTTTATGGCTGCATTCTCTATCTGACTCGCTCACATGGTGGGGTAAACCTAATATTTACGCAACAAGGCGCAAAAAAATCGTGATGAGAGCAGCGCAGCGCGGCGTTATTGCATAAACTTTAAAAACTTTACCAACTTACGGTTTCTTTAAGCTCGTTAGTGCGTTATTACTCACCGCACTTATTTTACACGTCATCCATCAGAACTTTTCTGTATGGTTGGCTGAGGCAACTTGGCCGGTTTTGTGTAAACACGGTGTGGTATGACGTGGTTTTTTGGAATGGATACTCGGGTGGCATTTATGACGCAATACTTCTCTTCCCTACGCAGCCTTGCTGCAGGTTCAGCACTCTTAATCCTTTTGGCGCCGACCGTACAGGCGGCGGAACAACCAACGGCCCCGCCGAGCGTTGACGCACGTGCGTGGATCTTAATGGATTACGCCAGCGGCAAAGTGCTGGCGGAAGGTAATGCCGATGAGAAACTGGATCCCGCCAGTCTGACCAAGATTATGACCAGCTATGTGGTCGGTCAGGCGCTAAAAGCCGGGAAAATTAATCTGAATGACATGGTTACCGTCGGGAAAGATGCCTGGGCGACCGGGAATCCGGCCCTGCGCGGCTCTTCGGTGATGTTCCTCAAGCCTGGCGATCAGGTTGCGGTGTCCGATCTGAACAAAGGCGTGATCATTCAGTCTGGTAATGACGCCTGTATTGCGCTCGCTGATTATGTTGCCGGCAGCCAGGAATCGTTTATCGGTTTGATGAACGGCTATGCGCAAAAACTGGGATTGACCAACACGACTTTCCAGACAGTACATGGTCTGGATGCAGCAGGGCAGTTCAGTACCGCGCGTGATATGGCATTGTTGGGTAAAGCGTTAATCCACGATGTGCCGGAAGAGTACGCCATCCATAAAGAGAAAGAGTTTACCTTTAATAAAATTCGCCAGCCTAACCGTAACCGCCTGCTGTGGAGTACCAACCTGAATGTGGATGGTATGAAAACGGGCACCACGGCGGGAGCCGGTTATAACCTGGTTGCATCCGCGACACAGGGCGATATGCGTTTGATCTCCGTGGTGCTGGGGGCAAAAACCGATCGTATTCGCTTTAATGAATCCGAAAAGTTGCTGACATGGGGTTTCCGCTTCTTTGAAACCGTTACGCCGATTAAACCGGACGCCACCTTTGTTACCCAACGAGTCTGGTTTGGCGATAAGAGTGAAGTCAATCTGGGCGCTGGGGAAGGTGGGTCTGTGACCATTCCGCGCGGTCAGCTGAAAAACCTGAAGGCGAGCTTTACCCTGACAGAGCCACAACTGACCGCGCCACTGAAGAAGGGCCAGGTTGTGGGGACAATCGACTTCCAGTTGAACGGAAAATCTATTGAACAGCGTCCGTTGATGGTGATGGAAGCGGTGGACGAGGGGGGATTCTTTAGCCGGATGTGGGACTTCGTTATGATGAAATTCCACCAGTGGTTTGGTGGCTGGTTCTCTTAATCGCTGATGCCGGATGACGATATGAAAGCACCGTCATCCGGCACAAATTTAGTACATCAATTTGATATGCTGCGCTTTGGCATACTCGACAAACGCATCATCCGGGCGGTTATCGCTGATGATGGTATCAAAGCGTTTTAATTCGCCCATCCTCGCGGGACGCACTTTCCCAAACTTGCTGTGATCGACCACCAGAACATGGTACTGCGCCATCGACATCGCCCAGTGTTTAACCGGTAATTCCTCAAGGTTAAAACAGGTTGCGCCTTTATCGATATGCACGCCGGCTGCGGAATAAAAAGCGATATCCGGGCAGACGTTATTCAGGGTTTCCTGGAAATCGAGTGGCTTGAAAATAGCATTACTGGCATGGAATTCGCCGCCACATAAAATGACGCGGCACTGTGGTTTCTCCTGTAACACCAGAAACGTATTCAGTGAATAGCAGATTGCGGTGAACGGTAATTCATTATCGATCGCTTCAATGATCCACGGCGTTGTTGTTCCGCAGTCGAAGAAAACGGTCTGATGCGCCTGGACGAGGCTGGCTGCCTGTTGCGCAGCCCGGCGTTTTTCATCAACCAGGCGGGATTTTTGATCGCTGATTAAATAGTGGCTGGCGCTACGGGGTTCCAGAACAATATAGCCCCCAAGCAGTACGACCGGGGCCGTGTTATTATTCAGATCGCGACGAATGGTCATTTCTGATACACCCAGCAGTGTCGCGGCTTCTTTAAGGTGTAATTTATCGCTGCGTTTTAGCGCCTGCAGTAATTGACCAATACGCTCGTCGCGTCGAGTTTCCATAGTTCCCCTGGAGAGTAGAATACGTGCTCAGTTTCGCGCTTAATACTACTCTCTTTACCGTGGGTTAGTCACGTACCCAGCCTTTACGAATAGGCAGGGCAAAACAGGTGCGATAGCAGGTCTGCAAACCGTGGTACAGGGTTGTGCCGAATCGTTGCCAGATCATCTGGGCGCTCAGGCAGCCGATCAGACCTGCCAGTAACCCCCCCAGCATATCCAGCGGCCAGTGTACGCCGAGGTAAACACGCGACCAGGCAATCGCCACGGCGACGACCATCAACAGTGCTCCGGACCACAGGCGGTGCCAGAACAGGAAGGCCAACGCGAAGGTAAAGATAACCGTACCGTGGTCGCTCGGGAAAGAGTCATCTGCAGCATGGTGCAGGAAGTTGTAGCCGATATGATTGACGAATGGCCGGTCGTGAGGGAATAAATGTCCCATGATCCATGAAATGGTCAAGCCGACTGCCAGCGCAATCGCCATTTTTATGACCAACTGGCGCTGGATGGTCACGCGGTTTTGCGGCCCCCAAAGCCAGAGAATGATCGCCAGTAGCGGTACGATGCTAATCAGATCTTTGGCAATAAAAATGGCGAGCGAGATCGTCCATTGCGCAGAGTCCGGCGTGGCGTTGATCAGGTAAAAAAGCGAGTTGTTCAGATTTTCCAGCATAACATCCAGACTCAATGTAATCGTTAAAAAGGCCCATATTGGGGATCATAAAATTGCTTTCAGGCGATAAAAAGCGGTCTTGTCCTATTTGTCTGTTAACTGACTCTTTTTAAGACAATTAATGAGGCTTATTGAGCATGATAGCGGTCTCAACTTAAATTAACCTTAAAACAAAAAGCTATCGTGCAATTGAGTGTAAAAATGTGCGCATTTTGCTTTCAAATCACATAATTCACTATCACCAGTAAGGCGCATTTATTACACTTTGCGCGTTTTTTCATTTGTTAAGAGATTGCATGCAGAACCGTTTATCTTCAGGCGCCCGCTTGGGGCGTCAGGCATTACTTTTCCCTCTCTGTCTGGTGCTTTACGAATTCTCTACATATATCGGTAACGATATGATCCAACCCGGAATGTTGGCGGTGGTGGAGCAATATCAGGCCGGTTTAGATTGGGTTCCAACGTCCATGACCGCTTATCTGGCAGGCGGCATGTTTTTACAGTGGTTGTTAGGGCCGCTGTCGGACCGTGTTGGTCGTCGTCCGGTGATGTTAACCGGGGTGGTTTGGTTCATTGTGACCTGCCTAGCAACGCTGTTTGCACAAAATATTGAGCAATTTACTTTCCTGCGTTTTTTACAAGGGATTAGCCTGTGCTTTATTGGCGCGGTAGGTTACGCCGCAATTCAGGAGTCCTTTGAAGAAGCGGTGTGCATTAAAATCACTGCGCTAATGGCAAACGTAGCATTGATTGCACCGCTTTTGGGACCGTTGGTTGGGGCCGCCTGGGTACATGTCCTTCCGTGGGAAGGCATGTTTGTCCTGTTTGCCGCGCTGGCTGCAATTGCCTTTTTTGGCCTGCAGCGCGCGATGCCGGAAACGGCTACCCGTCTGGGCGAGAAGCTTTCTATCAAAGAGTTGGGCAAAGATTATAAGCTGGTGCTAAAGAATGTGCGTTTTGTCGCAGGCGCACTGGCATTGGGCTTTGTCAGTCTGCCATTGCTGGCGTGGATTGCGCAGTCCCCGATCATTATTATCAGTGGCGAACATCTCAGCAGCTACGAATATGGCCTGCTGCAGGTGCCGATTTTTGGTGCACTGATTGCAGGTAACCTGGTGCTGGCGCGTCTGACATCCCGCCGCACGGTGCGCTCGCTGATCATCATGGGGGGCTGGCCAATCTCCGTGGGATTGATCATTGCCGCCGCGGCCACGGTTGTTTCTTCTCATGCGTATCTGTGGATGACGGCAGGTTTAAGTCTTTATGCATTTGGCATTGGCGTGGCGAATGCCGGGTTGGTGCGCCTGACGCTGTTTGCCAGTGAAATGAGCAAAGGGACAGTTTCAGCAGCAATGGGTATGCTGCAAATGCTGATATTTACCGTTGGTATTGAGCTGAGCAAACATGCTTATCTGCTGGGTGGAAACGGCTTGTTCAGTCTGTTTAATCTGGCCAGCGGTGTGCTGTGGCTGATTCTGATGGTTATCTTTCTGAAAGATAAGCGGGTAGGGAATTCCCGGGAAGGTTAAAGCCCGGTTTCCGGGCTTTGCAATCATTAGTGATGGTCATCAATCTGATGCTCAATGACCATCCCTTCACCTACGCTGGCAACATGACGCGCATACGGATGTGCGCGGTAAACAGGGGCTGGAGTGGCTGCCGGAGCAACATAAACCGTTTGCGGGGCAGTAGCGACACTGACCGCCTGCGGAACATTGACGGAAGAAGGAACAACCACTACTTTGTATCCGCTTGGTACATCAACGGTAACATTCTGTGCAAATGCTGTTCCTGCAAATCCCAGCAACACTGTTGCCATCAGTACACTTTTCTTCATAATCTGCTCACCTGAAATATTCACTGGAAGTAATAATCCAGTGGGTTAATTTGAGGCGGATTATGAATAGATCATGCCATCATTTTGTTGCCGTCTGTGCTGAGGCGTTAATGTGTAAACGGTGCTTCATTGTTTAACACGCGGTCGATAATATCCAGCACGCCCTCTTCGTTATTCGAACCCGCGCGATATTTCGCCGCCTGGATAACCGGCTCATGGGCGTTGGCCATTGCAAAACTAAATCCTGCCTGGCGCAGCATCTCGATATCATTTCCGCCATCGCCAAACACGACAACCTCATCGTTGGTAATATTCCAGCGTTGTTGCAGCAGGCGTAGGCCGTTGGCTTTATGAACACCCGGAATAATTAAATCGATACTGCCGTATCCGGTATGCACTGGTACCATAATGTCGCCAATCGCCTCATGAAGATCGGCCTGCACCTGGGGAATGCGATCGTCGGAGATATTCAGGCCAAATTTGAAGAATACATCGTTGATATTGTCGAAGTTATCGACAAATTCAAGACGGTGATAATACATGGCAGAGATGGATTTATGCTCATCGCTGTACTGCTTCAGGGTGTAGGCGCTGTTTTTACCACAGGCGATAATATCAACGTCTGCACGGGTCAGCAGATATTCTACGATGGTCTGGAAATCGTCTTTTGCCAGTTCACCGTTAAAAATATCTTCCCCTTCGCTGACCACCCAGCCACCGTTTTCCGCCACAAATGAGATTTCATTGGCCAGTTCGGGAAAAAAAGAGATCAACTGGTAATACTGATTGCCGCTGGCGACTACAAAGCGGATCCCTTGTGCTTTCATTTGACGGTACTGCGCCATAAACCGCTCGCGGTTATAGGTCTTTTGGTCACTTAAAAACGTACCGTCCATGTCTACTGCAATTAACTTGATACCCATTAGCCGTTCTCCATCACAGTGGTATTTTTGACATCCGGTTTAGCCACAGCCTTCGCTACGATGGCTGCGACAAGCACCAGCGCCAGCACAACCAACATGGCGCTGCGCAGGCCATAGTGTTCACCCAAATAGCCCAGCAGCGGCGGACCTACCAGGAATGCCAGATAGCCAGTAGTCGCAACAACGCTCACGCGGGTTGGCGCATCAGGGCCGGTATCGCTGGCGGCTGAAATGGTCAGCGGGAAGCCGAGAGAAGCCCCTAGCCCCCAAAGGATCACCGAGACACCTGCCACCCATGAGCTGTCGACAAAAATGATCAGGCTGATACCGAGCGCGCCCATCAGTGCACTGGCGCGTACTACTGCCACACGGCTGTAGCGGTCGATGAACCAGCCACCGGTGAAGCGCCCGACGGTCATACCGAGCGTAAAGCCGGCATAAATCAGCGATCCGGATGTCGGGCTAAATCCATGTCCATCAACCATCAGTAATGGAAGCCAGTCGTTGGCGGAACCTTCGGCAAATGCCATTGCGAGCACCACGACGCCAATCAGCAGCAACTGCATATCGCGATAGAATGGCAACCCTTTTTCAACGGCGTGCGAACCGTCAGTAGCATTCTTACCTGTGCCGTCGGGGATAGCCTTAATAGCGATAAAAATAGGGGTAATAGCCACCATCGCCGCCAGCAGAATATGTGCTGTCGCGGGGACGCTGACGGCGGTAAGTACCATGCCAACACCTGCGCCAGCCAGCGTTCCAAGGCTGTAGAAACCATGCATCATCGGCAGAACAGTTTTGTTCATTTCACGCTCAACCGCTGCACCTTCGACGTTGATAGCCACTTCTGCCGCGCCAAAACTGGCGCCAAACACGCACAGACCAAACGCAAACAGCCAGGCGGAATGCAACCATAATGCGAGGCTGAGAATTGTCATTCCCAGAACCGCGCATGACATGGTGGCGCGGATGACGTTGCGTGTGCCAAATCGTTTCACCAGCCAGGCCGAACAAAGAATGCCACTCATCGAACCAATTGAGAGTCCAAACAGCACCGCACCCATTTCGGCGGTAGAGATGGAGAGAATATCTCTGATGGCAGGGGTACGCGTTGCCCAGGAGGCCATTAATAATCCTGGTAAAAAGAAGAACGTGAACAGCGCCCAGGTGCGACGTCTTAAGGCCTTGCGTGATGAGATGCCAGTCATGAATTCGAGCCAAAGAAAAGAGGGAAGAAGACAACATTAGCAAGGTTGTGTACATTTGTACACAAATGCAAGAAGAGGTAAGGCAGTGCGACGCGCGAACGACCCACAACGACGGGATAAAATAGTCCAGGCCACGCTGGATGCGGTTATAATCCATGGTGTTCATGGGGTTACACACCGGAAAATCGCCATGATTGCCGAGGTGCCGCTGGGCTCAATGACCTATTACTTTTCGGGAATAGATGAGCTTTTAATGGAGGCATTCGAGCGTTTTGCTGACACCATGTCTGTGCAATATCAGGCATTTTTTGCCGGTGTTGAAAATGCGCCACAGGCCTGCCATGCGATTACCGATATGATCTATAGCTCTCAGGTCACAACGCCTGACAACATGGAGCTTATGTATCAGTTATATGCCTTCGCCAGCCGTAAACCGGCGCTAAAAACAGTGATGCAAAACTGGATGCTACGCAGCCAACAAACGCTGGAGCAGTGGTTCGAGCCGGTAACCGCACGAGCGCTGGATGCATTTATTGAAGGGATGACGCTGCATTTTGTCACAGACAAAAAACCGCTCTCGCGGGAAGATATTCTGGTGATGGTGGAGCGCATTGCCGGATTACATCAGAGATGAAATCATCAAAATGGTTTGTCGAGGCGGGTAACGGCCTGACGTAAAAAATCAATGACTTTCATCGCCTCTGGCGTCAACGGCCGGGCGGTTTTTTTTACCGTCCCGACATCCATATAAGTAATAAAATCATCAATCGTTCTGTGCATGACGCGCAGACCATCCAGTGACCACGGGCGATACACCAGGTCGGATAAAATGGTTATTCCTCTGCCTTTTGCAACCAGGCTTCTTATTG
The DNA here is from genome assembly GCF_001034465.1 of Citrobacter sp. MGH100. Lineage (NCBI taxonomy): Bacteria > Pseudomonadati > Pseudomonadota > Gammaproteobacteria > Enterobacterales > Enterobacteriaceae > Citrobacter > Citrobacter sp. MGH100. The sequence continues at coordinate 1,853,504 of NZ_KQ089800.1, read as the reverse complement.
CTTCAAAAGAGTTGCTGCGAAAACTGATATTGGGCGTATAGCCACGCTGCTGCCAGTAATCGATGATTACGTCAGGGTACTTATCGGTTTCCAGCAGTAAAAATGGTAGCTTTTCGACGTCTATTAAACGGATCGATGCCCGACTCTGTAGCGGATGCCCAATAGACGTCCACAGGCGGCGCAGTGAACGAATGAATGTTTCGATCTCAAGGTCGTTATCATGGCTGATATTTGAGGTCAGAAGCAGGCAAAAATCGACCTTTTGTTCCCGTAGCGCCTGTACCAGTTCCGGTGCAGTAGCTTCATAAAATACGATCTCCAGCAAAGGGAAACGTCGTTCAAGATCGTTGAGTATATCCGGGATGAGATAGGCTGAGAGCGTTTCGGCAATGCCTATGCGCACCGTGCCGGTGAGAATTTCACTCCTGTCATGCAGGGCGTCAACAGCCGAGTGGCTACTGTTGATGATGTTGCAGGCATGTGCCAGAAAGCGCTCGCCCTCGGCGGTGAGCTTCACGCCTTTGGGGTAACGTACAAATAGCTGCACGTCTAATGATTCTTCCAGATTCCGCATGGCAATGGTCATTGATGACTGAGAAATATGGCAGCGCGCAGCAGCTTTGGAAATTTGTAATGTTTCTGCAAGTGCGATGTAAAACTCAAGTTGCCTTAGCGTAAATTTCATAGTTTTAATCTATGCAGATGGATAAAAACGTTATATTAGCATTCATTCTCACGCCGCCGTAGCCTTGTGGTCATACCGTACAACTGACAATAAGGCGCAAATATGCCCTATCTTTTACTCAGTCTGGCTGCCTGTTTTTGGGGCGGCAACTATGTGGTCGGCCATATATTGGTTGCCGAAGTTAATCCCATCGTTTTATCAGCAGCACGCTGGGTATTTACCGCATTGCTATTGATAGCGCTTTATTTCCGACAGATCGCCATGCAGTGGCCAGCGATGAGAAAATCCTTTGGTACTATCGTCTTCCTCGCGCTTTGTGGTCAGGTTCTTTTCCCCTTAACGTTATATATCGGCCTGCAATATACAACCTCGCTCAATGCCGCGATTTATATGTCCACCACACCGGCACTCGTTCTGTTAATCAATAAGTTCTTTTTTAAAGAGCGGATCTCTGCGCGAAATATAGCAGGTGTGCTCCTGAGTACCGTTGGTGTTATCTGGCTGGTGTCGCAAGGCGGGTTGATGCACGCACAGGTATTGGAACATCTCAATCGGGGCGATGTCTGGACCATGGGGTCAGCGCTGAGTTGGGCTGTTTATTGTGCCTTTCTACGCGTTAAACCGTGTGAGGTGAAGGGAAACGCATTTGTTGCCGTGAGCGCGTTGTTAGGTGCGATTGTACTTATTCCGGTACTGGCTCTGGCGTTGATACGCAATGGTATGCCGGGCTGGAATAGCTATGCAAATACAGGTGTTATTACTGGGCTGGCATACCTTGTTATTTTTCCTTCCTGGCTGTCATATCTGTTATGGAACAAAGGGATTAGCGCCATTGGCGCAACGCGCGGAGAGATCTATTCACACTTGATTCCACTGAGTGGCGGATTATTTAGCGTGATGTTTATGCACGTCACTCTGCATTCATATCATCTGGTGAGCGCGTTGGTTATTATGTGTGGCATAGCATTGTGTTCCCGCACGAGTGCAAAAAAAAGCTCGCAGCAGCGCACGGCGTGAAAGAGCGGGTAAATTAGCTTACGGTTGCGCCCCCGGTAATATTTACCACCGTAGCGGTCATTGCTCCGGCATGGTCTGAAGCCAGAAAGGCTGTAACCTCAGCGATTTGTGCAAGCGTAGGCAGGCGTCCGAGCATGGTGCCTTGCGCCGCGCCCGCTAACCATTGATCGACGGTTAAACCCATTGATTGCGCTTTAGCGGTGAAAATCTCCCCGGTATAGGAACCGGCCGCTACCGCGTCCACAATCGCATGTGAGCGCACGCCGACGACTCGAACATTTGCCGGCCCCAGTTCGCTGGCTAGCGCTTTAATAAAAGCCTCTGTTCCCGCACAGCCGACGATGTGCCCCAAATGCCCAGGCATTGCCATCGGGGCCGCGGGCGCGACAACGGTGAGAATGACGCCCGCTCGATTGCCGCCCATGTGCGGCGTTACGGATTTTGCGATATTGAACTGTGCCGAGAGGAAAGGAGTGATACCGCTCATAAACTCAGAGAGGGCTAATGCCTCGATGCGCTTGCCCTGTTCATGCATAAAGCCGGTCGCGTTAACCACCACATCAATTCCACCGATTTGCTGTACCAGGCGGGTAACTTGTGTTGAGGTGTCGTGCTCGTCGAGCACATCGGTGATAAACGTATCGACAGTACCACCCGCCATTCGCAGGCGACTGGCTGCCCAATCAAGCTTTTCCTGACGGCGTGCGCTCAGGTACACATGGGCACCTTCGCGCGCCATGGTCTGCGCAACCGCACTACCAATAGCCCCGCTGCCGCCGAAGATCACCGCGACTTTGCCTGCGAGTAACATAGCAACCCCCATCACCATTTAGCACCGAGTAAAAGTATGTGCCATAACCGGCGTGCTGCAAATTTTGGGCGGAATTTCGGGGGAGGAGGGAGTTAAAATCCAGGCAACAAAAAACCCATCAACCTTGAACCAAAACGGCGGGGTTGATGGGCTCCACAAATTGGGGACATCAAAGAAAAGCAGTGGCAATAGTTATGACTGACGCCTTTAAGAAAAGTTCTGCTTACCTGCAAAAAATTTTCATTAAAAGCAAAAAACAGTTCTAACCGATGCCGGGCCAGATGATGACGATGAGTGTCCCCGCCAGCGTCAACAGAACGTTAGCAATCGCGTATGTGCCCGCATAGCCTAAAGCAGGAATGTTGCTGCGCGCGGTATCGCTGATGATTTCCATTGCTGGCGCACAGGTACGCGCCCCCATCATCGCCCCGAACAGCAGGGCCCGGTTCATGCGCAATACATAAGCTCCAAACAAGAAACAGATGATCACTGGAACCAGGCTGACAATCAGACCCGAAATCAGCATCTGGCCACCCACTGCGCCGAGGCCATTACCAATGCCGCTACCTGCGCTTAAACCGACACCAGCCATAAAGACCATCAGGCCAAACTCTTTGACCATGTTCAGCGCACCTTGAGGAATGTAGCCAAACGTTGGATGGTTAGCACGCAGGAAGCCCAGCATGATCCCGGCGAACAACAGTCCAGCCGCATTTCCAATGCCAAAGCTGAAATTACTGAACTGGAAAGTGATCATCCCGATCATCAGGCCGATGATAAAGAATGCGCAGAAAGCAAGCAGATCGGTGACCTGGCTGTGAATGGAAATAAAGCCGATACGATCGGCAATGGTTTTCACACGGCGCGCATCGCCACTGACCTGTAATACATCGCCTTTATTAAGTACGACGTTGTCGTCAATGGGCATTTCGATCTGGCTGCGGATCACGCGGTTCAGGAAGCAGCCATGGTCAGTCAGCTTCAACTGGGCCAGACGACGACCTACGGCATTGTGGTTTTTCACCACAATCTCTTCGGTGACGATACGCATATCGAGCAGATCGCGATCGAACACCTCTTTACCGTTACGGAAGCTGGGGTCGAGGCGAGCATGTGCATCCGGATAGCCCACTAAGGCAATTTCATCGCCCATTTGCAGCACTGCGTCACCGTCCGGGTTGGCCAGAATACCGTTGCGGCGGATACGTTCAATATAACAACCAGTCTGGCGGTAGATGCCCAGCTCGCGCAGATTTTTCCCGTCAGCCCATGCAACCAGCTCTGGACCGACACGGTAGGCGCGGATCACCGGTAGATAAACCTTACGGTTGGCGTCAGTGTCCAGCCCGCGCTCACGCGCAATTTGTTGGGCGCTGGTTTGCAGATCCTGATGCTGCAGTTTTGGCAGATAGCGCGCACCCACAATCAGACTGACCAACCCAATTAAATAGGTGAGTGCGTAACCCAGACTCAGGTTATCAAGGGCGGTGGATAGCTGTGTACCTTCCATCCCTGAATGGCGCAACGTATCGCCCGCGCCGACCAGAACGGGCGTAGACGTCATTGAACCAGCCAACATGCCTGCCGTCAGGCCGATATCCCAGCCAAATAGCTTACCCAGTCCCAGGGCGATCAGCAGCGCGCTACCGACCATCACCAGTGCAAGCATCAGGTAATTTTTCCCATCCCGAAAAAAAATCGAAAAAAAGTTGGGACCGGCTTCCACCCCGACACAAAAAATAAACAGCATAAAGCCAAGATTTAATGCGTCAGTGTTAATACTAAAGTGCTGCTGACCTAATAATAGGGAGACCACTAAAACGCCAATGGAATTACCGAGTTGGACTGAACCCAGGCGTAATTTACCCAGACACAGGCCCAGAGCCAGGACCACAAATAATAACAGGATGTAATTCCCATTTAACAAATCTGCGACGTTTATATTCACGGAGGCTAACTTCTTGTTTACTAGTAAGCTATTGAAAGAAATGGCAATTTACGCTAATGTTTTTGCCAGATATTAAGGGGCGACAGCATCGTACACAGCCCCAAATAATGCAGCACGACAATATATGCGGCTAGTTTAATCTCATTACGTATCAACGGCTATAAGAATCGTGTGGGTGTGTTTTTGGCATGGAATGCCGAGTAACTTTATCTGACTGGACGCCTGCGGGCGAAAAGAGTGTTCGATAGAGAAGATGTCAGGAGGAACGATTGAAACATAAGCAAAGTTGGGCGGGTGCGATCTGCTGCTTTGTGCTCTTTATTGTAGTGTGTCTTTCATTAACGCTGAATATGAAAGGCGCATTTAGAGCGGCTGGGCATCCTGAGGTCGGGTTATTGTTTTTTATACTGCCTGGCGCTGTGGCAAGCTTTTTCTCCCACCGTCGCGAGGTGCTCAAACCCCTTCTTGGTGCAATACTGGCAGCGCCGTGCTGCTTGTTACTGATGCGGTTCGTTTTTATGCCGACGCGTTCACTGTGGCAAGAGCTGGCATGGCTGTTCAGTGCAGTGTTTTGGTGTGCGCTTGGGGCATTGTGTTTTTTATTTATCAGTAGCTTATTCAACCAGCGTCAGCGGCGGAAAAAAAACTGATTACGCCCTCCAGCGGAGGGCGTAGAAACAGCTATCAGGCGAACAGATTCATATTCTCTTTTGCCCACGCTTCAAAATCCGTGCAGCCGCCGATGTGTTGTTGATCAACGAAAATCTGCGGAACGGTCTCAACTGGCTTTCCTACCGTTTTTTCCAGATCTGCTTTAGTAATACCTTCGGCATGGATATCAATGTAGCGGAAGTTAAAATCGTCATGCTCATTGCTTAATTTTTCTGCTAATTCTTTTGCGCGCACGCAATACGGGCACCCTGGGCGACCAAAAATAACGGCAAACATCTCTATCTCCTCGAACTTATCAGGCCGGATGGCGAATGTTGTTATGATGCCGCGATTTGTGACGGATGGAAAGCAGGTTCAGCCTGTTGCTTTGATATCCTTAGTCTATGCCTTCGTTTTTTAATCCGCATTTTTGTTAAACATGGGCTGTCGGAACGTTTTACACTAAGCGCCATTTATCGGGAGGCACCTATGCGCACAGTGGGCGTGTTACCCAAAAGCGTATTGATTCTGGAAATCATCGGGATGGTTTTGTTATCGCTGGCGCTGCTGTCGCTTAACGATTATCTCACCTTACCCGCACCGCTGAACGGGCCATTGGCCTGTGTGGTAATGATATTTCTGGGTGTACTGTTAATGCTTCCCGCCGCGGTGGTGTTGATGTTGCGCATTGCGCAACTGTTGGCACCGCAGCTGATGTCGCGTGCTCCCGACGCTTCTTCCCATTCAGCCAGAGAAAAAAAAGATGACGCCAACCATTGATTTACTTCGCAGCCACCGTTCCATTCGCCATTTCACCGATGAAAGTATTTCGGACGCACAGCGTGAGGCGATCATTGCTGCCGCTCAAGGGACATCAAGTTCAAGTTTTTTGCAGTGCACGACGATAATTCGTATTACCGATCAAAGTCTGCGGGAGTCCCTGGTGACCTTATCCGGCGGACAAAAGCATGTCGCACAGGCCGCCGAGTTCTGGGTTTTTTGCGCCGATTTTAATCGCCATTTGCAGATTTGCCCCGATGCGCAACTGGGGCTGGCTGAGCAACTGTTGCTTGGCGTGGTTGATACGGCGATGATGGCGCAAAATGCGCTGACAGCGGCTGAATCGCTGGGACTTGGCGGTGTGTTCATTGGCGGTCTGCGCAACAATATTGAGCCGGTAACGGAATTACTGACGCTGCCGAAGCATGTTTTGCCACTGTTTGGTCTGTGTCTCGGCTGGCCTGCGGATAACCCGGACATCAAGCCCCGGCTGCCAGCAACACTGGTGGTGCATGAAAACCAGTATCAGCCGCTCGATCAGGATATTTTGTCGCAATATGATGAACAGCTTGCGCAATACTATCTGACCCGTGGCAGCAACACGCGTCGCGATACCTGGAGCGATCACATTCGCCGCACCATCATTAAAGAAAGCCGTCCCTTTATCCTGGAATATTTACATAAACAGGGGTGGGCGACGCGCTAAAGCGTTTAACCCGGTGTATGATACGCCAGCTTTTACCAGGTCTTTTAGAGAGGTGCAGGGTGAAAATTGCCATTTTGTCCCGGGATGGAACGCTCTATTCTTGCAAACGCCTGCGTGAAGCAGCGATGCAACGCGGTCACCTGGTAGAAATTATCGATCCCCTTTCTTGCTATATGAACATTAGCCCGGCAGCGTCTTCTATCCATTATAAAGGCCGCCAGCTTCCCCATTTTGACGCGGTCATTCCAAGAATTGGCTCAGCTATTACCTTCTACGGTACGGCGGCATTACGTCAGTTTGAGATGCTGGGTAGCTATCCGCTGAATGAGTCAGTAGCGATTACCCGCGCACGCGATAAGCTGCGCTCGTTACAACTGTTGGCGCGACAGGGAATTGACCTGCCCATTACCGGAATAGCCCACTCGCCGGATGATACCAGCGATATGATTGATATGGTCGGCGGTGCGCCGCTGGTGGTGAAGCTGGTGGAGGGGACTCAAGGGATCGGTGTGGTATTGGCCGAAACGCGCCAGGCCGCAGAGAGCGTAGTGGATGCATTTCGTGGTCTGAATGCCCATATTCTGGTCCAGGAATATATCGAAGAGGCGAAGGGGCGAGATATTCGCTGTTTCGTTGTGGGTGATGAGGTGGTCGCGGCTATTGAGCGGCGGGCCAAAGAGGGCGATTTTCGTTCTAATTTGCATCGCGGCGGAGTTGCCACGATTGCCAATATCACGCTGCAGGAAAGGGACATTGCGCTTAAAGCCGCCCGCACGATGGGGCTTGATGTTGCTGGCGTCGATATTCTGCGTGCAGAACGCGGACCGCTGGTTATGGAGGTCAACGCCTCTCCAGGGCTGGAAGGCGTGGAGAAAACCACAGGGATAGATATTGCTGCGCGAATGATCCAGTGGATCGAGCGTCATGCTACTCCTGAATTTTGTCTTAAAATCGGCGGCTAAACGCAATATCGATAGCGATCGTGGTATGACACGGTCTTTTTGCGTAAGCTGTGCCGGTAATTTTTTCATCAATAGAGGTCGCACATTATTATGACATCACTGGTCGTTCCCACTCTGGATACGTTGCGTCAATGGCTCGACGACCTGGGCATGAGTTTTTTTGAATGTGATACCTGTCAGGCGTTGCATCTACCGCACATGCAGAACTTCGATGGCATTTTTGATGCAAAAATTGATCTGGTGGATAACGTCATTCTATTTTCCGCGATGGCGGAAGTCAGACCTTCAGCGCTGCTGCCGCTGGCCGCCGATCTATCCGCTATCAATGCCAGCTCACTGACGGTAAAAGCCTTTCTGGATATGCAGGATGATAATCTGCCAAAACTGGTGGTTTGCCAGTCTTTATCCGTGATGCCGGGTGTGACGTTTGAACAGTTTGAATGTTTTGTGCGTCAGAGCGAAGAACAGATATCGATGGTGATCCTTGAAGCCGGGGCACATCAATTGTTGTTTAATGCCGAAGAAGACGGGCAAAACGGCAATGCAGAGGTTCATTTCCTCCATTAATCGTTCCTGATTTTGGGTATTTATAGCGCAGCCGCTGCCAGAGCGGTTGCGTATTTCACGTTTTTATTCTGCATTTAACCTTTTCTTAAAGAATTATTCACTTCGGTTCCGCCCCTTCCGCTTTACGTCATAGACAAAAACTGCATAAAAAATTGATAAAAGACGTTTTTTTATCTGGGCTATATCCTCGAATCCTGGCTAAAGTTATTCTTGCAAGGCTTGTAAACGCCACCGTTCAATTTGCCTATTATGAGCTATCTGTAGCTGTATGCATGTTGAATAAGTCAGCGGATATCAGCGAGCAATAGCGGCGGGGAGAGAGACCTCTCTTTCATTGATGCCGCATGAAATAATATGCACGTTTCTTGCATATCATTAGAGTGTGACTTTTTTGTTCGTTTGTTAACGAACTTTCAGAAGGAAAGAGATTATGACCGCCTTAAATAAAAAATGGTTATCAGGCCTGGTTGCAGGTGCTCTGATGGCCATCTCTGCTGGCACGCTCGCTGCTGAACAAAAAACACTGCATATTTATAACTGGTCTGACTATATTGCTCCGGACACGGTGGCTAATTTTGAGAAAGAGACCGGTATTAAAGTCATTTATGATGTATTTGACTCCAATGAGGTGTTGGAAGGTAAGCTCATGGCTGGCAGCACCGGTTTTGACCTCGTTGTCCCGTCAGCCAGTTTCCTCGAACGGCAACTGACCGCGGGCGTTTTCCAGCCCCTGGACAAGAGCAAACTGCCAGGCTGGAAAAACCTTGATCCTGAACTGCTGAAACTGGTGGGTAAACACGATCCAGACAATAAGTTTGCTATGCCGTATATGTGGGCAACCACCGGTATTGGCTACAACGTAGATAAAGTTAAAGCGGTGCTGGGGGCGGATGCGCCGGTTAACAGCTGGGATTTGATCCTCAAACCGGAGAATCTGGAAAAACTCAAAAGCTGCGGTGTCTCTTTCCTCGATGCGCCTGAAGAAGTGTTTGCTACTGTGCTGAACTATTTGGGTAAAGATCCAAACAGTACCAAAGCGGATGATTACACCGGGCCGGCAACCGATTTGTTGTTGAAACTGCGTCCGAATATCCGTTATTTCCACTCCTCGCAATACATTAACGATCTGGCAAATGGAGATACCTGTGTAGCGATTGGCTGGGCAGGGGATGTATGGCAGGCGGCAAACCGTGCGAAAGAAGCGAAAAATGGCGTCAATATCTCCTTCTCGATTCCCAAAGAGGGGGCGATGGCGTTCTTTGATGTGTTCGCGATGCCTGCAGATGCGAAAAACAAAGACGAAGCCTACCAGTTCCTTAATTACCTGCTGCGCCCTGATGTGATTGCGCATATTTCCGACCACGTGTTCTACGCCAATGCGAACAAAGAAGCGACGGCTCTGGTTAGCCCGGAAGTTCGTGATAACCCGGGTATCTATCCGCCAGCGGACGTGCGCGCCAAACTGTTCACACTGAAAGTACAGGATCCGAAGATCGATCGTGTACGCACCCGTGCCTGGACGAAGGTGAAAAGCGGGAAATAACCCGATGTTCGGGACATGACCCGGCGGTGCTTGTGCCTGCCGGGGATGTCGCGATCCCGAACACACAAAACCCGGCAATACGCACCAATAAGGTGCGTTATTTGCACTGTTTCTTTATTTATGCCGGAGAGCACTTGAGTGAATGATGCAACCCCACGCCCACAAGCGAAAATCCGCAAGGCGCTGACCCCGCTGCTTGAAATTCGCAACCTGACGAAGTCATTTGACGGTCAGCACGCCGTCGATGACGTCAATCTCACTATCTACAAAGGCGAAATATTTGCCCTGCTGGGTGCGTCCGGTTGTGGTAAATCAACCCTGTTGCGCATGCTGGCGGGGTTTGAGCTGCCGACTACCGGGCAAATCATGCTGGACGGTGTCGATCTGGCGCATGTCCCGCCTTATCTGCGTCCAATTAATATGATGTTTCAGTCCTACGCCTTGTTTCCGCATATGACTGTCGAGCAGAACATTGCCTTTGGTCTCAAGCAGGACAAACTGCCGAAGGCTGAAATCGCCAGTCGGGTGAATGAGATGCTGGGACTCGTGCATATGCAGGAGTTCGCTAAACGCAAACCACATCAGCTTTCTGGCGGCCAGCGTCAGCGCGTGGCACTGGCGCGCAGCCTGGCAAAACGTCCAAAGCTGCTGCTGCTGGATGAACCAATGGGGGCGCTGGATAAAAAACTCCGAGACCGCATGCAACTGGAGGTAGTGGATATCCTGGAACGCGTCGGTGTGACCTGCGTGATGGTGACGCACGATCAGGAAGAAGCCATGACGATGGCGGGTCGTATTGCGATCATGAATCGTGGAAAATTTGTCCAGATTGGTGAGCCAGAAGAGATCTACGAGCATCCGACCACGCGTTACAGCGCAGAGTTTATCGGTTCGGTAAACGTTTTTGAGGGACTGCTGAAAGAACGTCAGGAAGATGGTCTGGTGATTGAGTCTCCAGGACTGGTGCATCCGCTGAAAGTGGACGCCGATGCTTCTGTTGTCGATAACGTCCCGGTGTATGTTGCGCTGCGTCCGGAAAAAATCATGCTCTGCGAAGCGCCTCCGCCAGAGGGTTATAACTTCGCGGTAGGCGAAGTGGTGCACATTGCCTATCTGGGTGATTTGTCGGTGTACCACGTACGTTTGAAAAGCGGTCAGATGTTGAGCGCCCAGCTACAAAATGAGCATCGTTATCGTAAAGGGTTACCAACCTGGGGTGACGAGGTACGTTTGTGTTGGGATGCGGACAGCTGTGTGGTGTTGACGGTTTAAGGAGTAAAGATGAGTACACTTGAACCTCCGGCACGTGCCGAAAAAGCGAGCCGTTTCACGCTGTATATGTCGCAGTTGCAAATGAAACATGGTCGCAAGCTGGTGATCGCGTTGCCGTATGTGTGGCTGGTTCTCCTGTTTTTATTGCCGTTTCTGATTGTCTTCAAGATTAGCCTGTCAGAAATGGCACGGGCGATACCGCCGTACACTGACCTTGTGGCATGGGCCGATGGTCAGCTATCTATTACGCTCAATTTAGGTAACTTCCTGCAGTTGACGGATGACCCGCTCTATTTCGATGCTTACCTGCAGTCTTTGCAGGTAGCGGGGATTTCGACGATCTGCTGTCTGTTGTTGGGGTATCCACTAGCGTGGGCGGTGGCGCACAGCAAACCCTCGACGCGCAATATTTTGCTGTTGCTGGTGATCCTGCCTTCCTGGACCTCTTTCTTGATTCGCGTGTACGCCTGGATGGGGATCCTGAAAAATAACGGGGTGCTGAACAACTTCCTGATGTGGCTGGGCGTTATCGATCAGCCATTGACGATCCTGCATACCAACCTGGCGGTTTATATTGGCATTGTTTATGCCTATTTGCCCTTTATGGTGCTGCCGATTTATACCGCACTGACGCGCATTGACTATTCGCTGGTGGAAGCTGCGCTGGATTTAGGTGCCCGACCATTAAAAACCTTCTTTAGCGTGATCGTGCCGTTGACCAAAGGCGGGATTATCGCTGGCTCAATGCTGGTGTTTATCCCGGCGGTAGGGGAATTTGTTATTCCGGAACTGCTTGGGGGGCCGGACAGCATTATGATCGGCCGCGTACTATGGCAGGAGTTTTTCAATAACCGTGACTGGCCGGTGGCGTCTGCGGTTGCCATCATCATGTTGCTGTTACTGATTGTGCCAATCATGTGGTTCCATAAGTATCAGCAGAAAAGCGTGGGGGAACACGGATGAATAACTTACCGGTTGTCCGCTCGCCGTGGCGGATCTTTATCCTGGTCGTGGGGTTTACGTTTCTGTACGCCCCCATGCTGATGTTAGTTATCTATTCGTTTAACAGCTCCAAGCTGGTGACGGTGTGGGCGGGGTGGTCAACACGCTGGTACGGTGAACTTTTCCACGATACTGCAATGATGAGTGCCGTCGGCATGAGTTTAACGATTGCTGCCTGTGCTGCGACGATGGCGGCGATCCTCGGCACCATAGCTGCCGTGGTGATGGTGCGTTTTGGCCGTTTTCGTGGTTCGAATGGTTTTGCCTTTATGATCACCGCACCGCTGGTTATGCCGGATGTCATTACCGGTTTGTCGCTGCTGCTCCTGTTTGTGGCGCTGGCGCACGCCATTGGCTGGCCAGCGGATCGCGGTATGTTGACCATCTGGCTGGCGCACGTCACCTTCTGTACGGCGTATGTAGCGGTGGTGATTTCCTCACGTTTGCGCGAACTGGATCACTCCATTGAGGAAGCGGCGATGGATCTCGGCGCGACGCCGCTGAAGGTCTTTTTCGTCATTACGCTGCCGATGATTATGCCGGCGGTCATTTCCGGTTGGTTACTGGCCTTTACGCTATCGCTGGATGATTTGGTTATCGCCAGCTTTGTCTCTGGTCCTGGGGCCACAACGTTACCGATGTTGGTGTTCTCCAGCGTACGTATGGGGGTTAACCCGGAGATCAACGCACTGGCGACGCTGATCCTTGGCGTGGTAGGAATTATCGGATTTATCGCGTGGTATCTGATGGCGCGAACAGAAAAACAACGGATACGCGATATCCAACGTGCAAGACGCGGCTGAAAAAACTAAAATCTGCCAATCTGTCTATACGGCGCAGCTGTGGTGGTTGCGCCGTTTTCATGGAAGACGACGCGTTGGGATTTTTTAAGAAATCATCCACATCACATGCCCGCTTAAACGTCCCTGCTTTGGTGCAGGTGGCGGCGCTGGCTATCATTATGATCCGCTGTCTCGATCTGTTGATGATTTTTAATACGCTTGGGTTTCGTGGAACCAGTGAGTTTATTCATCGCAGTGTGCAGACCTGGAATTTGACGCTGGTATTTCTGGGCAGTCTGGTGCTGCTGTTTATCGAAATTTTCTGCGCATTTTCGCTGGTCAAAGGACGGAGCTGGGCCCGCTGGATCTATCTGCTGACCCAGATTATCGCCAGCGTCTATCTGTGGGCAGCTTCGCTGGGCTACGGATATCCGGAACTGTTCAGTATTGCGGGGGAGTCCAGACGCGAAATCCTGCATACGCTGGTGATGCAAAAATTGCCGGATATGCTGGTGTTGCTACTGCTTTTTGTTCCTGCGTCCAGCAGGCGGTTCTTCCGCTTGCAATAACGTGTATAATTTTGGCCCCCGGTTAATTTGTAGGTTTTTGTATGCAGTGCGCACTTTATGACGCCGAACGCTGTCGCTCCTGTCAGTGGATAGCACAGCCTGTCGCCGATCAACTCTTCGCCAAAACAGCCGATTTGCAAAATCTGCTGGCCGATTATCCGGTCGGAGAATGGTGCGCGCCGGTCAGCGGCCCGGAAAGCGCTTTTCGTAATAAAGCTAAAATGGTGGTTAGCGGCAGCGTGGAGAAACCGCTGTTGGGCATGCTGCATCGTGACGGTACGCCGGAGGATTTGTGCGACTGCCCGCTTTATCCTGAGTCTTTTGCGCCCGTGTTTGCCACTCTCAAACCGTTTATCGCCCGCGCGGGGCTGACGCCCTATAACGTGGCGCGTAAACGCGGGGAGCTGAAGTATCTGCTGTTAACGGAAAGCCAGTTTGATGGCGGTATAATGCTGCGTTTTGTCCTGCGTTCTGAAGCAAAACTGGCACAGCTGCGCGCGGCGCTGCCCTGGCTGCAGGCACAACTCCCACAGTTGAAAGTAATCACTGCCAATATTCAGCCGGTGCATATGGCGATTATGGAAGGGGAGACAGAAATCTTCCTGACGGAACAACAGGCGCTGGCGGAACGCTTTAACGATGTACCGTTGTGGATCCGCCCGCAGAGTTTCTTCCAGACTAACCCGGTGGTGGCAGGACAGTTGTATGCCACGGCGCGCGACTGGGTGCGTCAGCTTCCGGTTAATCACATGTGGGATCTGTTTTGCGGCGTTGGGGGTTTTGGTCTGCACTGTGCTACACCGCAAATGAAACTGACGGGGATTGAAATCGCGCCAGAGGCGATTACCTGCGCGAAACAGTCTGCGCAGGAGCTTGGGTTACAGAACCTGCATTTTCAGGCGCTGGACTCAACCCAGTTTGCTACCGCTCAGGGCGAAGTACCGGACCTGGTGTTGGTGAATCCACCGCGTCGGGGAATTGGCAAACCGCTGTGTGATTTTCTTTCCCACATGGCACCGCGTTTTATCATTTATTCCAGCTGTAATGCGCAAACCATGGCGAAGGATATTCGTGAGTTGCCAGGGTATCGCATTGAACGCGTCCAGCTTTTCGATATGTTTCCGCACACAGCACACTACGAAGTGTTGACGCTGCTTACTCGGCGATAAATGGCATGCCTGATGGCGCTTTGCTTATCAGGCCTACAGGTTGTTCGTCATTCGTAGGCCGGATAATGTGCTTGCACCGCATCCGGCAAATGCAACATACGAAAAAAAAGCCCGTACTTGCGTACGAGCTCTTTCTCGAATATGGCGGTGAGGCGGGGATTCGAACCCCGGATACGTTGCCGTATACACACTTTCCAGGCGTGCTCCTTCAGCCACTCGGACACCTCACCATATTGTATTGCTGCCTGACCACATGGGGGGCAACGGGGCGCTACTATAGGGAGTTGCGCTAAAACGGTCAAGCAGAATTTACATGTTCATATTCGTTTGGTCACGCAATGTACATATTCCCCACCCGGACAGGCGTGGGGGAGAGGATTAGCGCTGAGAGTCCAGTTTTTCACCGTTGGTGACGACTTCCTGGGCTTTGCTGTAGCTCTCAATCAGCAACTGATATGCCGGGAATACTTTCGTGTACACTTCTGCCCACTCTGCTGCATCTTCACGGTTCCATGTTCCCTGCAGTTCAGAAGCAACGGCGGCGGTATCCATCGGAACTACGCCAGCCTGAACGACACGTGCCAGGGTAATTTCCTGCGCCATTTTGCTGTAAGTACCGGAAGCGTCGATCACTGCGAAAACTTTGTAGCCTTCCGCAACCGCGCTGATGGCTGGGAAAGCCATGCAAACACTGGTGATGGTACCGGCGATAATCAGCGTCTTACGACCTGTTGCTTTGACCGCTTTCACGAAGTCTTCGTTATCCCAGGCGTTGATTTCGCCTTTACGCGCCACGTATTGAGCATGAGGCGCATTGGCGTGGATCTCAGGGATCAACGGGCCGTTCGGTCCCTGCGGTACTGATGCGGTGGTAATCACCGGCATCTTCGCCAGGGAGGCCATTTTAGCCAGCGCGGCAGCCTGGCATTGGCATATCGCCTACGGTTTGGAAAAGTCCGCTCTGGTGATCGATAAGCAGCATAACGGAATCATTTACATCAATGACCGGGCGTGAACCATTAAAGTTTGCAGGGCTGGACATAGTATTCTCCTTTGATTCAGATTTGGCCAAAGCGGCCGGAGTTAAAATCGCGTACGGCTTCTGCGATCTCTTGTTTCGTGTTCATGACAAACGGACCGTAACCCACAATCGGCTCATTCAACGGTTCGCCTGACAACAGCAATACGCTGGCATCGCTACTGGCTTCAATATGCAATGTTTTACCCTGCTGGCTTAACACCACCAGCTGTGCCTCGCTGACGGGCGTGGTGCCGTTTACGGTAATGTTGCCTTTCAGTACGACCAGCGCGGTGCTCCATCCTTCCGGCTGAGACAGCGTGAACTGATGATTACGCTGCAGACGCATATCCCAGACATTCAGCGGCGAAAAGGTATGTGCCGGACCTTTTGTTTCCTGATAGCTGCCCGCAATGACACGGAGAGTGCCGGCGTCATCTGGCAGCGCGACAGTAGGGATAACATCACTACTAATGCCCTGATATCCGGGTACGGCCATTTTGTCTTTCGCTGGTAGGTTGACCCAAAGTTGCACCATTTCCAGCTCGCCACCCTTCCGGGTAAATTCCGGAGAATGGAATTCTTCGTGTAAAATGCCTGCACCTGCAGTCATCCATTGCACGTCGCCTGGGCCGATAATCCCACCGCGACCGGTTGAGTCACGATGTTCAACTTCACCGCTGTAAACGATGGTCACCGTTTCGAAACCACGGTGAGGGTGTTCGCCCACGCCACGTTTTTCGTTACCCGGCGTAAACGTATGTGGACCGGCGTAATCCAGCAGCAGGAACGGACTTAGTTGCTCAGCATGAGACTGGTAAGAAAACATCGAGCGAACCGGAAATCCATCGCCAACCCAGTGCGGGCGAGGTGCGGTGTAGACGCCTGTTACGTGTTTCATTTGTGTCTCCTCAGTGGCGTTATCTTGATGTGAATAAGCTTATATTCATGACAGCGAGCTGAGTAGTAGCTAAAATAATTCTCACTGTCTCATAAATAGGACAATTAGATGACGAAGCCAGATCTCAATGATTTTGCATGGTTTGTGCATGTTGTAGAGGAAGGAGGATTCGCGGCGGCGGGTCGGGCGCTTGATGAACCGAAATCAAAGCTGAGCCGCCGAATTGCACAACTGGAGGAGAGGCTGGGGGTGCGATTGATTCAGCGAACCACCCGGCAGTTTAATGTTACTGAAGTTGGGCAAACGTTCTACGAACACTGTAAGGCAATGCTGGTGGAAGCGCAGGCAGCGCAGGATGCCATTGCTGCGCTACAGGTTGAACCGCGTGGAATTGTGAAGCTGACGTGCCCGGTTACGTTGCTGCACGTGCATATCGGACCCATGCTTGCCCGTTTTATGGCGCGTTACCCTGATGTATCTGTGCAACTCGAGGCCACGAACCGCCGTGTTGACGTCGTTGGAGAAGGTCTGGACGTGGCGATTCGTGTCAGGCCTCGACCATTTGAAGATAGCGACCTGGTGATGCGGGTGCTGGCGGACAGGGGGCATCGTTTGTATGCCAGTCCGCAGCTAATCGAGAAAATGGGCGCGCTACATTCTCCGGCTGAATTGACTCGCTGGCCGGGGTTAAGCCTGGCCTCGGGTAAACATGTGCATCGTTGGGAGTTATTTGGCCCGCAGGAAGCTCGTGCGGAGGTACATTTCACGCCACGAATGATCACCACCGATATGCTGGCGCTACGTGAAGCTGCCGTTGCCGGTGTGGGAGTTGTGCAACTTCCGCAGTTGATGGTCAAAGATCAATTAGCCGCAGGCGAGCTGGTGGCATTACTCGACGGTTGGGAACCAAAGCGAGAGATCATTCACGCGGTTTTTCCATCGCGCAGGGGGTTATTGCCGTCGGTTCGTGCATTGGTGGATTTCCTCACGGAAGAATATGCACGAATGATCGAGGATTAAATACGTAATATCAGTCCACAAAAAAGGCCGGTTAAACCGACCTTTTATTATCTGGACGCCATTCGGGCGTTAAAACAATCAGCGACTACGGAAGACAATGCGGCCTTTGCTCAGGTCGTACGGGGTTAGTTCAACAGTCACTTTGTCGCCCGTCAGGATGCGGATATAGTTTTTACGCATTTTACCGGAGATGTGTGCAGTAACCACGTGACCGTTTTCTAACTCTACGCGGAACATGGTATTAGGTAACGTATCGAGAACGGTACCCTGCATTTCAATATTGTCTTCTTTGGCCATCTAATCCTCTGGGGTATCACTACCGTAATTTGAACCGGCAAGATAATGCCGAAGTTCTTTTAATAAGTAAAGATTTGTGCGTTTAAAACGCAGCAAATCGGGTTTGGCGCATTACTCTAACCGCACACAACAAAGCCGCACTAAAAGCGCAACGTGTAAGGGAACGATGAGATAAACGATAGGCGTTGCCTGACGCGAACTGTTCCTTAACGGCGGCGGGGTAATGGGCTAAACCGACTCTGCGGCACCAATTATAACACCCCGACAAAAAATGTGCCGAAAACATTCACTCCTGAGGCGAAAATAACGTCCTGGGCACCCAGAAGTGGCTCGGTAGGCGCTGCTGGCGTAGCCTGCTTAAATGTTCAAGGTAGTCCCTGCGCGGAGTCTCAATGGCTCCCAGCGACGCGGTATGGGTATTTAACACCTGACAATCAATTAATTTTCCGCCCTGACGGATAAATTCAGCGCAAAAAACAAGCAGTGCGGTTTTGGAGGCATTTTCCTGGCGACTGAACATCGATTCACCGCAGAAAAGAGTACCTTGCGCAACGCCGTACATCCCGCCGACTAATTCATTTTGCCGCCATACTTCAATAGAGTGCGCATGTCCAAGTTCATGCAGCCGATGATAGGCATCCACGACATCATGCGTTATCCAGGTGCCTTCTTCCCGGTCGTTTGCACATCCTTCAATGACCTGACCAAACGCGTAATTGAGCGTCACGCGATAAGGCGAATTTTTATGAAAGCGCTTCATGCTGCGACTTATGTGAAATTTATCAGGCCAGAGAATGGCGCGTGGGTCGGGCGACCACCAGAGGATAGGGTCGCCAGGAGAAAACCACGGGAAAATACCGCGCTGGTAGGCCATTAGCAGGCGGGCAGGGCTGAGATCGCCCCCCAGCGCCAACAAACCGTTAGGCTCGCGTAAAGCGCCTTCCGGTGAGGGGAAGGCGATAGAATGGCGGGACAGTTGCACCAGGCGCATGACAGCAAAACTCCACTACGCGAGTTGGATCGTTCAATAATAGCTTACAGACGTTGCTTAAACTGGTAATAACGCCCCTGCCTGGCTAACAGATCTGCGTGATTACCTTGCTCAATTATGCGTCCGTTGTCCATCACTATTATTTGATTAAATCGCGACAGTCCGCGCAGGCGATGTGTGACCATGAGTACGGTTTTATTGCGCATCACATCGTTAATCAATTCAAGCATTTGGCTTTCCGTTGTCGCATCCAGACCTTCAGTAGGTTCATCCAGAAGCATCAGCGGCGCATCGTGCAGCAAAGCTCGCGCGATAGCCAAACGGCGTAGCTCTCCGCCTGAAAGCTGACGACCGCCTTCACCCAGCCAGGCATTGAGACCATCACCTTCAAGCAGTTTTTCCAGACCGACACGACACAGCATCCCGGATAACGCTTCATCGCTGGCGTGTGGCGCAGCCAGCAGCAGGTTATCGCGCAATGTCGCACTGAACAGATGCACTCGCTGTGGTACGACGCTGATGCATTGGCGCAATGCGGCTTCGTTCAGCGTTGAAATCGGACGATCGTTAATCAGGATTTCGCCGTGTTGTGGATCCCATGCACGGGTCAATAATTGCAGTAACGTTGATTTCCCACAGCCTGTCCGACCCAGAATCGCAATGTGTTCACCAGGTTTAGCGAGCAAAGAAAGGGTGTCCAGAGCTTTTTGTGTTTGCCCTGGATAGCTGAAAGACACCTCACGCAATGTCAGAGTAATCTGTTGCGAAACGGTAGCTTCCGTATCCGGGAAGGTGACTTCTGGTTGTTGTTCTGTCAGTTCGGTAATACGTAGTGCTGAAGCAATCACCTGGCCGAGATGCTGAAATGCGCCGGTAACAGGGGCCAGCGCTTCGAAAGCAGCCAGCGCGCAGAACACAAACAACGCTATCAGTGCGCCTGGTTGAGTGTTTCCGCCTACGCCACCTGAAGCCATCCATAACATCATCACCACAGCCAGAGCGCCAATCAGCAGCATGACAGCCTGAGATAAGGCCGTTAATTCGGACTGACGACGCTGGGCTTCATGCCATTGCAGCTCGGTGGCTTCCATTTGAGCGCGGTAGCGTTCACTGGCGCCAAAAATGGTCAGCTCAGCCTGACCCTGTAACCAGGAGGTCAACTGCTGGCGATATTGCCCGCGCAGATGCGTCAGGTTCTGCCCGGTGCTTTTACCCGCCTGGTAAAACAACGGAGGCAAGATAAACAGAGTCAGCAGCATAATACCGCCAAGGGTGATGGCGAGCGTGAGATCGAGAACGCTCAACCCTAGCGTGACTACTACAATAACGACAAACGCGCCAACCAGCGGGGAGAGCACGCGTAAATAGAGATGATCGAGCGTGTCGACATCCGCCACAACGCGGTTGAGCAGTTCGCCCTGGCCGTATCGGGCGAGCCCGGCAGGGGAGAGCGGCAGCAATTTGCTGAAGGTGTAAATACGCAGATGCTGCAATACACGAAACGTCGCGTCGTGACTGACCAGTCGTTCGAAATAACGACCTGCGGTTCGGGTAATTGCCGCCCCGCGAACGCCAGCCGCCGGAAGCATGTAGTTAAAACTGTAAATCCCGGTGACACCGGCAACGGCCGAAGCAGACAGGAACCAGCCTGAAAGCGTCAGTAAACCAATGCTTGCCAATAATGTAACGATCGCCAGAACGATCCCCAGTGTTAACATCCATTTATGACGTTTATACAGCGTCAGATAGGGTAGCAAAGCGCGCATTTAGATGTCCTCCTGACGGTGAGCCAGTAATGTCGCAAAAGCCCCGCTGGCTGCGCTAAGTTGCGCGTAGGTACCTTGTTCGACAATCTGACCGTCTTGCATGACCCAGATAGCGTCCCAGTCGGCAAGATCTTCCAACTGGTGCGTAACCATCAGCGTGGTCTGGCGGCGCGATGCCGCATTCAACGCCTGCATCACACGTTGTTCGCTGTGAGCATCAAGACTGGCTGCGGGTTCGTCGAGCAGCAGTAACTGACACGGGTTGAGTAAGGCACGGGCAACGGCAACACGCTGCGCTTGCCCGACAGAAAGTCGGCCTGCCTGGTCGCCCACAGGGGTATCCACACCCTGAGGAAGCAGCGGTAAAAACTCACTGACCCAGGCGCTATCAAGCGCGGCCTGTAGCTGTTCTTCGCTGGCATCAGGGCATGCCAGCAGCACATTTTCGCGCAATGTAGCAGCCGGAAGCTGCGGGTTTTGCCCGACCCATGAGAGTTGTTTACGCCAGGCATCAGGCGACAAGTCACGAAGTTCGAAGCCATTAATACGCAATGAGCCCTGATACGAGAGAAAACCGGACAGGACATTCAGCAACGAGCTCTTACCGGAACCACTACGCCCAACCAGCACCGCGCGCTGGCCTGCGGGTAGGGAGAAGTTAAGCGGACCAGCCAGGACTTTGCCTTCGGGTGAGGTGATGATCAGATCTTCGGCTTCAATTGAAACCGCGTCTTTGGTTGCCAGCTCAATATCGCCACGCTCAGGATGCGCGAGCGGGGTTTCCATAAAGGTTTTCAGGCTGTCGGCAGCGCCTACCGCTTGCGCCTTGGCATGGTAAAACGTCCCCAGATCGCGCAGCGGCTGGAAAAATTCCGGTGCCAGAATCAGCGCCAGGAAACCTGCCGCCAGCGTGACGCCGGTTCCGTAGTGGCCGAAATCAAGCTCGCCGAGATAAGAAAAACCGAAGTACACGGCTACCAGGGCAATAGAGAGCGAAGTGAAAAACTCCAGCACGCCCGAAGACAGGAATGCAAGGCGAAGCACTTCCATCGTGCGCTGACGGAAATCCTGCGATGCAGCCCGGATGCTTTCCGTCTCCGCTTCGCCGCGACCAAAAATTCTCAGTGTTTCCATGCCGCGCAAGCGATCGAGGAAATGACCGCTGAGTCGGGCAAGTGCCTGAAAGTTACGCCGGTTGGCATCGGCAGCGCCCATACCGACCATTGCCATAAACAGAGGGATCAGTGGTGCGGTTCCCAGCAGGATAAGGGCTGCAACCCAGTTTGACGGGAAAACGGCAGCCACAATCAATAGCGGGACGCATACCGCAAGCGCCATTTGCGGCAAATAACGCGCATAGTAGTCATGCATATCGTCAATCTGTTCCAGAATCAGCGTGGCCCAGCTTCCGGCAGGCTTCCCCTGTATCCATGCTGGCCCCGCCTGTTGCAGACGGTCCAGAACCTGGCGACGAATCTCAAAACGAATATGTTGACCCGCGTGAAACCCTATTCGCTCACGTAACCAGACAACCCACGCCCGCAGGATAAAAATCAAGACCAGCACGACGAAAGGGAACAGCAGCGCTTCACGGGGAATATTTTCCATGATCATGTGCTGCAGAATCCGAGCCATGAGCCAGGCCTGAGCGACAATTAACAGGCCACTCACGAACCCCAACAGGCGTGAAATATTCAGCCAGCGTTGAGAAATGACACTTTGCTGTTTTAACCAGCGGGTAAGCTCTTTTTGACGGGTTTTATTCATTGCACGCTTAGCAGGTGAGTTATTGGAATTTTTGGGCAGGACAATGTTACAACGGGGCAAAAATAAAGGCGACTTATAGTCGCCTTTTTTACTTTTGTTACTGATTTGTAAAAACTATTTGCAGGCGTCCGCCAGACCGTCGAGATAACGTTCAGCGTCAAGGGCGGCCATACAACCTGTGCCAGCTGAGGTAATCGCCTGACGATAAATATGGTCCATCACGTCACCGGCAGCGAACACACCAGGAATGCTGGTTTGTGTCGCATTGCCGTGAATACCGGACTGAACTTTGATATAGCCGTTTTCCAGTTCAAGTTGACCATCGAAAATAGCCGTGTTCGGGCTGTGGCCGATGGCGACAAACAATCCGGCGACGTCGAGAGATTCAACGTTGTCAGTATTTTGCGTATCGCGCAGACGCAATCCGGTTACACCCATTTGATCGCCAGTCACTTCTTCCAGTGTGCGATGCGTGTGCAGCACGATGTTGCCGTTTTCAACTTTATCCATCAAACGTTTGATGAGGATTTTCTCAGCACGGAAACTGTCGCGGCGGTGAATCAAGTGAACTTCGGAGGCGATATTCGCCAGGTACAACGCTTCTTCCACAGCGGTGTTGCCGCCGCCGATCACCGCAACTTTTTGGTTACGATAGAAGAAACCGTCGCAGGTTGCGCAGGCGGAGACGCCGCGGCCTTTAAAGGCTTCTTCTGAAGGTAAGCCCAGATAGCGTGCTGAAGCACCAGTGGCGATGATCAGTGCGTCACAGGTGTACTCGCCACTGTCTCCGGTGAGACGGAAAGGGCGGTTTTGCAGATCTACCTTGCTGATGTGATCGAAGATGATCTCCGTTTCAAATTTCGTTGCGTGCTCGTGCATGCGCTCCATCAGCAGCGGGCCAGTGAGATCGTTTGGATCGCCAGGCCAGTTCTCCACTTCTGTTGTCGTGGTCAACTGACCACCTTTTTCCATACCGGTAATCAGCACCGGCTGCAGGTTTGCACGCGCAGCGTAGACGGCGGCGGTATAGCCCGCAGGGCCTGAACCCAGAATAAGAAGTTTACTGTGTTTGGTCGTGCCCATGAGATCCCCATAGTTGTTGGTAGGCAATGGGCAGGATTGTAGGGAATTTGCAGTCGTAAAAAAAGAGTATGGCGATTTTGTTAACAATATGTGTAATAGCGGAAACCGATGATGGGCAAAATTGAGGGTAATGCGCCTCTCTAATTTATTCGAGTTGGGGGCCCGCGTGAAGCCAACGCACAGGCGACGTGAACTATGACGGAGATATAATGATTTCTACTTAAAATCGGTCAGTTATAAGGTGATAAAATGACGATTTTCCATCACTCCCAATGAATAACTGGCATGTTGTACTAAAAATCGATGTTTTGCTTTGACAATCACCTGCTGTTTTGCGAAAACATTCAAGGAAGAAAAAACTGTGTCATGTATATGCTGCATAATCATGCATGTAGATACCATGTTTACCGGGTTAGTGAAATCTACGCATGGTGTGGACAGATGCAATTCGTGATGTCGATAGCCGCCGACAGGCAACGGTCTTCTCACCATAAACCCAGGCATTGCGCACCGTAAATCCCTCTGGGTTGCGGTTTATTGTGATGGGTAGCGACTCTGAACAGTGATGTTAATAGAGTCAGGCAGGAGTAGGGAAGGAATACAGAGAGACAATAATAATGGTAGATAGTAAGAAGCGCCCTGGCAAAGATCTCGACCGTATCGATCGTAACATTCTTAATGAGCTGCAAAAGGATGGGCGTATTTCTAACGTCGAGCTTTCAAAACGAGTGGGACTTTCTCCAACGCCCTGCCTTGAGCGTGTGCGTCGGTTGGAAAGACAGGGTTTTATTCAGGGCTATACAGCGCTGTTAAACCCGCATTATCTGGATGCATCACTTCTGGTTTTTGTTGAGATTACTCTGAATCGTGGCGCCCCGGATGTGTTTGAGCAATTTAACTCTGCAGTACAAAAACTTGAAGAAATTCAAGAGTGTCATTTGGTTTCCGGTGATTTCGACTATCTGCTGAAAACACGCGTACCGGATATGTCGGCATACCGTAAGCTGCTGGGGGAAACCCTGCTGCGTCTGCCTGGCGTGAATGACACACGTACTTACGTGGTAATGGAAGAAGTCAAACAGAGCAATCGTCTGGTAATTAAGACGCGCTAACACGGAACAGGTGCAAAATCGACGCAGTTTGATTACACTCCTGTTAATCCATACAGCAACAGTGCCGGGGTAACCCGGTGCTGTTGTCCGTTTTAGCATCGGGCAGGAAAAGCCT
The DNA here is from genome assembly GCF_001034465.1 of Citrobacter sp. MGH100. Lineage (NCBI taxonomy): Bacteria > Pseudomonadati > Pseudomonadota > Gammaproteobacteria > Enterobacterales > Enterobacteriaceae > Citrobacter > Citrobacter sp. MGH100. The sequence goes on along the minus strand of NZ_KQ089800.1, from coordinate 1,828,970 downwards.
GAAACCTGGAGAGCCGTTTTTGAGCCAGGAATACACTGAAGACAAAGACGTCACATTGACGAAGTTAAGCAGCGGGCGCCGACTTCTGGAAGCGTTGCTGATTCTTATTGCCCTTTTTGCCGTCTGGTTGATGGCAGCATTACTCAGCTTTAACCCTTCGGACCCCAGTTGGTCGCAAACCGCATGGCACGAGCCTATCCATAATCTGGGCGGAATACCCGGAGCATGGCTGGCGGATACGCTGTTCTTCATTTTTGGTGTCATGGCTTACACTATCCCCGTGATAATCGTCGGTGGCTGCTGGTTTGCCTGGCGACATCAGGCCAGCGACGAATACGTCGATTACTTCGCCGTATCGCTGCGTATTATTGGCGTTCTGGCGCTGATCCTCACCTCTTGCGGGCTTGCCGCAATCAATGCCGATGACATCTGGTATTTTGCCTCTGGCGGCGTTATTGGCAGCCTGCTCAGTACTACGCTGCAACCCCTGCTGCACAGCAGTGGCGGTACGCTTGCGCTGTTATGTATCTGGGCCGCGGGTTTAACGCTGTTTACGGGCTGGTCATGGGTGAGCATTGCCGAAAAACTGGGTGGCTGGTTACTGAATATTCTGACATTTGCCAGCAATCGTACTCGTCGCGATGATACCTGGGTTGATGACGAAGAATATGAAGATGATGAAGAGTCGGTCGACGCCGTTGATGGCACCCCACATGAATCTCGACGGGCACGTATTCTGCGCGGAGCGTTAGCGCGCCGTAAACGGCTGGCAGAGAAGTTCACCAATCCACTTGGGCGTCACACTGATGCCGCGCTGTTCTCCGGCAAGCGCATGGATGATGAAGACGAAATTGAATACAGCGCGCGTGGCGTTGTAGCCGATCCTGATGATGTGTTGTTCTCTGGCAATCGTGCCGCATTGCCTGAATACGATGAATTCGACCCGCTATTAAACGGCCATTCAGTGACTGAGCCGGTCACCGCGGCGGCGGCCGCCACTGCCACTGCGACAACTCAGGCCTGGAGTGCGCCAGTCGACCCGCTGTTGCAACCTGCGTCAGTACCGGGAACCGTTTTAGAGCAACCCACTCCTGCTGTGGCATGGCAATCCGCACCGGCTCCGCAAACCGGTGAAGCGGTTATCGCGCCAGCGCCGGAAGGTTACCCACAGCCCGTTCAGTACGCGCAGCCGCCGGTTCAGCCTTATGAACCCTGGCAGCAACCTGCCCCGGTTGAACCGCAGATGCCATATTCTGTACCGCCAGTTGCCGAAGCTGGCTATGAACAGCCGACGATGCCGCAACCGGCAATGCCGTGGCAAGCACCTGAGCCAGTGGTGGAGCCCGCCTGGCAACCAGAACCGGTTTACCAGCAGAGTGCGCCGCTTGAACCGCAGCCTGTCTATCATCAAGACACCGTGCAGCAACAACCCGTGGTTCATCAGCAGCCCGTGGTGGAACAGCCGTCGGTCGCCGAGCCTGAGCCTGTCGTTGAAGAGGTGAAGCCAGCACGTCCACCGCTCTACTATTTTGAAGAAGTGGAAGAAAAACGCGCGCGTGAGCGTGAGCAGCTAGCTGCCTGGTATCAGCCGATTCCAGAACCCGTGCAAGAGCCTGAGCGGGTGAAACCCGCTGCACCGTCTATGCCAACAGCATCCATACCTCCCGTTGAGTCTGTTGCTGCCGTTGCGCCTCTGGCCGCAGGTGTAAAAAGTGCCGCTTTGGGAGCGGGAGCCGCTGCCGTAGCGCCTGTCTTTAGCCTTGCGGGTGGCGGTGCGCCGCGTCCGCAGGTGAAAGAGGGAATTGGCCCTCAACTGCCGCGCCCTAATCGTGTGCGTGTCCCGACACGCCGTGAGTTGGCTTCATATGGCATTAAGTTGCCGTCACAACGTATGGCGGAAGAGAAAGCGCGCGAAGAGCAGCTTGATTCGGACGCGCAATACAGTGACGATGAAATTGATGCAATGCAGCAGGATGAGCTGGCGCGTCAGTTTGCCCAGTCGCAGCAGCACCGCTATGGCGAAGAGTATCAGGATGATACCAATCACACTGATGACGAAGATTCAGCCGCAGAAGCGAAACTGGCGCGTCAGTTCGCTTCTTCCCAACAGCAACGTTATTCCGGCGCACAGCCTGCCGGGGCGAATCCATTCTCGCTTGATGATTTTGAATTCTCACCAATGAAAGCGTTAGTGGATGAGGGGCCGCATGAGCCGCTGTTTACCCCCAGCGTGATGCCGGAACCTGCGCCACAGTATCAACAGCCTGTCGCACCGCAGCAGCATTACCAGCAGCCGCCGCAGCCTGTTGCACCGCAGCAGTATTATCAGCAGCCGCCGCAGCCTGTTGCACCGCAGCAGCATTATCAGCAGCCACCGCAGCCTGTCGCACCGCAGCAGCACTATCAGCAGCCGCCGCAGCCTGTCACACCGCCGCCGCAGGAAAGCCTGATCCATCCGTTATTGATGCGTAATGGCGACAGCCGCCCTGTACAGCGTCCGACGACACTGCTGCCATCGCTGGATCTGCTCACCCCACCACCGGCGGAAGTTGAGCCAATAGATACATTCGCGCTGGAGCAAATGGCGCGTCTGGTGGAAGCGCGTCTGGCTGATTTCCGTATTAAAGCCGATGTGGTGAACTACTCGCCCGGACCGGTGATTACCCGTTTTGAGCTAAATCTGGCACCGGGTGTTAAAGCTGCGCGTATTTCTAACCTTTCCCGAGATCTGGCGCGCTCGCTATCAACCGCAGCAGTTCGTGTAGTGGAGGTTATTCCAGGTAAACCGTATGTCGGACTGGAGTTACCGAACAAAAAACGCCAGACCGTCTATCTGCGTGAAGTACTGGATAACGCGAAATTCCGTGATAATCCGTCACCGCTTACTGTCGTTCTCGGCAAGGACATTGCTGGTGAACCTGTGACTGCCGATTTGGCCAAGATGCCGCATCTGTTGGTGGCAGGTACCACGGGGTCGGGTAAATCTGTTGGGGTCAACGCCATGATCCTCAGCATGCTCTACAAGGCGCAGCCGGAAGATGTTCGCTTTATCATGATCGACCCGAAAATGCTCGAGCTGTCGGTTTATGAAGGTATCCCGCATCTGCTGACTGAAGTCGTTACGGATATGAAAGACGCAGCCAATGCCTTGCGCTGGAGCGTTAATGAAATGGAACGCCGCTATAAGCTGATGTCAGCGCTGGGAGTGCGTAACCTTGCGGGCTACAACGAGAAGATTGCGGAAGCAGATCGTATGGGACGTCCAATCCCGGATCCGTACTGGAAACCAGGCGATAGCATGGATGTCACCCATCCGGTGCTGAAAAAAGAGCCGTATATTGTGGTTCTGGTCGATGAATTTGCTGACCTGATGATGACTGTCGGTAAAAAAGTGGAAGAACTGATTGCCCGTCTGGCGCAAAAAGCGCGTGCGGCAGGTATCCACCTGGTGCTGGCAACCCAGCGTCCGTCGGTTGACGTTATCACTGGGCTTATCAAAGCAAATATCCCGACGCGTATAGCGTTTACTGTGTCGAGTAAGATTGACTCTCGTACCATTCTTGATCAGGGGGGGGCTGAATCCCTGCTAGGCATGGGTGATATGCTCTATTCTGCGCCAAACTCAACGATTCCAGTGCGTGTACATGGTGCTTTTGTGCGCGATGAGGAAGTTCACGCGGTCGTGCAGGACTGGAAAGCGCGTGGTCGTCCACAGTACGTGGAAGGCATCACCTCAGACACCGAGAGTGAAGGTGGTGGTGGTGGTTTTGACGGTGGGGAAGAGCTGGATCCGCTGTTCGATCAGGCGGTGAATTTTGTTACCCAGAAGCGCAAAGCCTCCATCTCAGGCGTCCAGCGCCAGTTCCGCATTGGCTATAACCGTGCGGCGCGCATCATTGAACAGATGGAAGCGCAGGGAATTGTCAGTGAGCAGGGACATAATGGCAATCGTGAAGTGCTGGCTCCACCGCCCTTTGATTGATTGCAAAGTTAAGTAATTCAGTATTTTCTACTTTCCTCATGCTGATTTTTGGCCTGAAATGGATAGCAGAAGGAGCTCCCCGTTGGGAGTGACGTATTTTGAGGAATAACGATGAAAAGAATCGCAATCACCTGTGCATTACTGTCGAGCTTTGTGGTGAGCAGCGTTTGGGCTGACGCCGCCAGCGACCTGAAAAGCCGTCTGGATAAAGTCAGCAGCTTCCACGCCAGTTTTACCCAGAAGGTAACGGATGGTAGCGGCGCAGCGGTGCAGGAAGGCCAGGGTGATTTATGGGTTAAACGTCCGAATCTGTTTAACTGGCATATGACACAGCCTGACGAAAGCATCCTGGTTTCCGATGGGAAAACGCTGTGGTTCTTTAACCCGTTTGTTGAACAGGCGACGGCGACCTGGCTGAAAGACGCCACGGGCAATACGCCGTTCATGCTGATCGCGCGTAACCAGGCCAGCGACTGGCAGCAGTACAACATTAAGCAAAACGGCGATGATTTCGTGCTGACACCTAAAACCAGCAGCGGTAACCTGAAGCAGTTTACGATCAATGTTGGGCGTGACGGGACGATCCACCAGTTTAGCGCCATTGAACAAGACGATCAGCGCAGCAGGTATCAGCTGAAATCTCAGCAGAATGGTGCGATCGAACCTTCCAAATTCACCTTTACCCCGCCGCAAGGTGTAACGGTTGACGATCAACGTAAGTAGAGGCGTGTGAGTGAGCAATCTGTCGCTCGACTTTTCTGATAATACTTTTCAGCCACTGGCCGCGCGTATGCGGCCAGAAAATTTAGCGCAGTATATCGGCCAGCAGCATCTGCTGGCTGCGGGCAAACCTTTGCCACGTGCTATTGAGGCCGGGCACCTGCACTCCATGATTTTATGGGGGCCGCCGGGGACGGGCAAAACCACGCTTGCCGAAGTGATTGCCCGTTACGCCAACGCCGATGTTGAACGTATTTCGGCGGTTACGTCTGGTGTAAAAGAAATTCGTGAAGCGATTGAGCGTGCGCGTCAGAACCGTAACGCTGGCCGGCGTACGATCCTGTTTGTGGACGAAGTTCACCGTTTTAATAAAAGCCAACAGGATGCGTTTTTACCGCATATTGAAGACGGTACCATCACGTTTATTGGCGCGACCACTGAAAACCCCTCGTTTGAGCTGAACTCGGCGCTGCTGTCACGCGCACGCGTTTACTTACTGAAATCATTAACCACCGACGATATTGAACAGGTGCTGGACCAGGCGATGTCAGACAAAGCGCGGGGTTACGGCGGCCAGGATATCGTACTGCCGCCGGAGACGCGTCGGGCGATTGCCGAACTGGTTAATGGTGATGCGCGCCGGGCGCTGAATACGCTGGAAATGATGGCCGATATGGCCGAAGTTGATGATTCCGGCAAGCGCGTATTGAAAGCAGAGTTGCTCACTGAAATTGCTGGTGAACGCAGCGCGCGTTTCGATAATAAAGGCGATCGTTTTTACGATCTCATCTCCGCATTACACAAGTCAGTTCGCGGAAGCGCTCCGGATGCGGCGCTTTATTGGTATGCGCGTATCATCACCGCTGGCGGCGATCCGCTGTACGTTGCCCGTCGTTGTCTGGCGATTGCCTCTGAAGATGTAGGCAATGCCGATCCTCGCGCCATGCAGGTGGCGATTTCCGCATGGGATTGCTTTACCCGCGTGGGGCCAGCGGAAGGTGAACGCGCGATTGCTCAGGCGATTGTTTATCTGGCCTGTGCGCCGAAGAGTAATGCGGTTTACACCGCCTTTAAAGCCGCGCTGGCTGATGCCCGGGAACGTCCGGATTACGACGTGCCTGTCCACCTGCGTAATGCGCCGACGAAGCTGATGAAAGAGATGGGCTACGGTCAGGAATATCGTTACGCTCATGATGAGCCAAATGCCTATGCTGCCGGAGAAGAGTACTTCCCGCAGGAAATGGCACAAACGCGCTATTATCACCCGACAAACAGAGGTCTTGAAGGCAAGATTGGCGAAAAGCTCGCCTGGCTCGCCGGACAGGATCAAAATAGCCCTATAAAACGCTACCGTTAGTGTTATTGTTGCGGTAATGTTGTCGATGTATCCCTGTGACCGCAGGCTGTGGTCACTTTCTCCTATTTTAATTCGATAAGCACAGGATAAGCATGCTCGATCCCAATCTGCTGCGTAATGAGCCAGACGCAGTCGCAGAAAAACTGGCAAGCCGGGGCTTTAAGCTGGATGTAGATAAGCTGCGCGCTCTTGAAGAGCGTCGTAAAGTTCTGCAGGTACAAACTGAAAACCTGCAGGCAGAGCGTAACTCTCGATCGAAATCCATCGGCCAGGCAAAAGCGCGCGGGGAAGATATCGAGTCTTTACGTCTGGAAGTGAACAAACTGGGCGAAGAGCTGGATGCCGCGAAAGCTGAACTTGATACCTTACAGGCCGAGATCCGCGATATTGCGCTGACCATTCCTAACCTGCCAGCGGACGAAGTTCCGGTGGGTAAAGATGAAAATGACAACGTTGAAGTCAGCCGCTGGGGTACACCGCGCGAGTTCGATTTCGAAGTGCGCGATCACGTTACCTTGGGTGAAATGCACACGGGTCTTGATTTCGCCGCTGCGGTTAAACTGACCGGCTCTCGTTTTGTTGTCATGAAAGGGCAGATCGCGCGTATGCACCGTGCGCTGTCTCAGTTTATGCTGGATCTGCACACTGAGCAGCATGGTTACAGCGAAAACTACGTCCCGTATCTGGTTAACCATGACACGCTGTACGGCACTGGCCAACTGCCGAAATTTGCTGGTGACTTGTTCCATACGCGTCCGCTGGATGAAGAAGCTGACAGCAGCAACTATGCGCTGATCCCAACGGCGGAAGTGCCGCTGACCAACCTGGTACGCGACGAAATCATCGACGAAGATGCGCTGCCGATCAAAATGACTGCGCATACGCCGTGCTTCCGTTCCGAAGCGGGTTCTTACGGTCGTGACACTCGTGGTCTGATCCGTATGCACCAGTTCGATAAAGTCGAGATGGTGCAGATTGTTCGTCCGGAAGATTCGATGGACGCGCTGGAAGAGATGACCGGCCATGCTGAGAAGGTCCTGCAACTGCTGGGGCTGCCGTATCGCAAGATCATCCTGTGCACAGGCGACATGGGCTTCGGCGCATGCAAAACCTACGATCTGGAAGTGTGGATCCCTGCACAGAATACCTATCGTGAAATTTCCTCCTGCTCCAATGTGTGGGATTTCCAGGCTCGTCGCATGCAGGCGCGTTGTCGTAGCAAATCTGACAAGAAAACACGTTTAGTGCATACACTGAACGGCTCTGGTCTGGCAGTGGGACGTACGCTGGTTGCCGTTATGGAAAACTACCAGCAAGCTGATGGCCGTATTCAGGTACCGGAAGTATTACGTCCGTACATGAATGGCCTGGAATTCATCGGTTAAGTCATTTTTCCTTGCTAAAAAAGCGCCTCAGGGCGCTTTTTTTACGCCCGTTTGATGCCGGACAATAACCCTTACTCCATTAGTGGTAATACTGCCTTCGAATGAAAGTCAGTATTTATCTCTGTCTTTGCATAAATTCGATATATAACGGTCTGTATAACGATAGTATCGATATATAAACGACTATACAACGAACATTCCCTTTTTGTTTATTGTGAGCAGCAGAGTGAGCCACTATGAAAACTAAGATCCCCGATGCCGTACTGGCAGCTGAGGTTAGTCGCCGCGGTCTGGTGAAAACGACGGCGATAGGCGGACTGGCGGTGGCCAGTAGCGCGTTTACCCTGCCATTTACCCGTATCGCAAATGCCGCAGAAGCCCTCAATCCAACACAGATTAATGAGAAAGTGATCTGGAGCGCGTGTACGGTGAACTGTGGTAGCCGCTGTCCGCTGCGTATGCATGTGGTAGACGGTGAAATAAAGTATGTCGAAACCGACAACACCGGTGATGACAACTATGACGGTCTGCACCAGGTACGCGCCTGTCTGCGTGGGCGCTCTATGCGCCGTCGCGTCTATAATCCCGATCGTCTGAAATACCCAATGAAGCGTGTCGGCAAACGCGGCGAAGGTAAATTTGAGCGCATCAGTTGGGATGAAGCCTACGATATCATCGCCAGCAATATGCAGCGTCTGATTAAAGACTACGGTAACGAGTCTATCTATCTGAACTACGGCACCGGCACGCTGGGCGGCACGATGACGCGCTCATGGCCGCCGGGTAAAACGCTGGTGGCACGTTTAATGAACTGTTGCGGCGGTTACCTGAACCACTATGGGGATTATTCTTCTGCGCAAATCGCGGCAGGACTGAACTATACCTATGGCGGATGGGCTGACGGTAACAGCCCGTCTGACATTGAAAACAGTAAGCTCGTTGTCCTGTTTGGTAATAACCCAGGTGAAACTCGTATGAGCGGTGGTGGGGTGACCTACTACCTTGAACAGGCGCGGCAGAAATCCAATGCCCGCATGATCATAATCGATCCCCGCTACACGGATACCGGCGCGGGTCGTGAAGATGAATGGATTCCCATTCGACCGGGTACAGATGCAGCACTGGTTAACGGTATTGCCTATGTACTGATCAGCGAGAATATGGTTGATCAACCGTTCCTCGATAAGTACTGCGTGGGCTATGACGAAAAAACTCTCCCGGCGGGCGCGCCGAAGAACGGTCATTATAAGGCGTATATTCTCGGTCAGGGTAAAGACGGTATCGCGAAGACCCCGGAATGGGCTGCGCAGATAACCGGTATTCCTGCTGATCGAATTGTTAAGTTGGCGCGTGAAATTGGTAGCGCGAAACCCGCCTACATTAGCCAGGGTTGGGGGCCGCAGCGTCACGCCAACGGTGAGATTGCGACCCGTGCCATTTCGATGTTGGCCATTCTGACCGGCAACGTTGGTATTAACGGCGGCAACAGCGGTGCACGTGAGGGATCATACGATTTACCGTTTGAGCGTATGCCAACGTTGGAAAACCCCGTCGAAACCAGTATCTCAATGTTTATGTGGACGGATGCGATTGAGCGTGGTCCGGAAATGACGGCGCTGCGCGACGGTGTTCGTGGTAAGGATAAGCTCGATGTTCCGATTAAGATGATCTGGAACTATGCCGGTAACTGCCTGATTAACCAGCACTCTGATATCAACCGCACGCATGAAATCCTGCAGGATGATAAGAAGTGTGAAATGATCGTCGTTATCGATTGTCATATGACCTCCTCGGCGAAATATGCCGATATTCTGCTGCCGGACTGCACGGCCTCTGAGCAGATGGACTTCGCGCTGGATGCATCTTGCGGGAATATGTCCTACGTGATTTTCACCGATCAGGCGATCAAACCACGCTTTGAATGCAAGACTATCTACCAAATGACCAGCGAGCTGGCGAAACGCCTTGGCGTCGAGCAACAGTTCACGGAAGGCCGTACTCAGGAAGAGTGGATGCGTCATCTGTATGAACAGTCGCGCAAGGCTATACCGGAACTGCCGACATTTGAAGAGTTCCGTAAGCAGGGCATCTTTAAGCAGCGTGATCCTGAAGGACATCACGTGGCGTATAAAGCATTTCGTGAGGACCCCAAAGCCAATCCGCTTACCACGCCGTCAGGTAAGATTGAAATTTATTCTCAAGCGCTGGCAGAAATCGCTGCAACCTGGGAACTGCCGGAAGGCGATGTGATCGATCCATTACCGATTTATACTCCGGGCTTTGAAAGCTTAAACGATCCACTGGTGGAAAAATTCCCTCTGCAATTAACGGGCTTCCATTATAAATCTCGCGTCCACTCGACCTATGGCAACGTTGACGTCCTGTCGCCAGGAAATGTGGATTAACCCGATGGATGCACAACGACGTGGTATTAACAACGGTGACAAGGTACGTATCTTTAACGACCGTGGCGAAGTGCATATTGAGGCTAAAGTTACCCCACGTATGATGCCTGGCGTAGTAGCGCTGGGTGAGGGCGCTTGGTATGACCCGGATGTGAAACGCGTGGATCAGGGCGGTTGTATTAACGTGCTGACGACCCAGCGACCTTCTCCTCTCGCTAAGGGGAACCCATCACATACGAACCTTGTTCAGGTTGAAAAGGTGTAAGGAGTAACCGATGACAACCCAGTATGGATTTTTTATTGATTCCAGCCGTTGCACCGGTTGCAAAACTTGCGAACTGGCCTGCAAAGACTTCAAAAATTTAACGCCGGACGTCAGTTTCCGCCGTATTTACGAATACGCCGGCGGTGACTGGCAGGAAGATAACGGTGTCTGGCACCAGAACGTTTTCGCCTACTACCTCTCCATTGCGTGCAACCACTGTGAAGACCCGGCCTGTACCAAGGTGTGTCCAAGCGGCGCGATGCACAAACGTGAAGATGGTTTTGTGGTCGTGGATGAAGATGTGTGCATTGGCTGTCGCTATTGCCACATGGCCTGCCCGTATGGCGCGCCGCAATACAATGCCGCCAAAGGACACATGACCAAGTGCGATGGCTGTCATGAACGCGTTGCTGAGGGTAAGAAACCCATCTGTGTCGAATCCTGCCCGCTGCGTGCGCTGGACTTCGGCCCGATAGAGGAACTGCGTAAAAAACACGGCACCCTGGCCGCGGTAGCGCCGCTCCCTGGCGCGCACTTTACCAAACCGAGCATCGTCATCAAACCAAATGCCAATAGCCGCCCTACCGGGGATACCACGGGTTATCTGGCTAATCCGAAGGAGGTGTAAGATGGGAAGTGGATGGCATGAATGGCCGCTGATGATCTTCACTGTTTTCGGGCAGTGTGTTGTGGGTGGCTTTATCGTTCTGGCGCTGGCGCTGATGAAAGGGGACTTACGCCCTGATTCACAACAGCGTGTGATTGCCTGCATGTTTGGCCTGTGGGTATTGATGGGCATCGGTTTTATTGCTTCCATGCTTCATCTGGGCTCACCGATGCGGGCGTTTAACTCCCTCAACCGTGTCGGTTCTTCCGCGCTAAGTAACGAAATCGCCAGCGGCTCGATCTTCTTTGCCGTTGGTGGTATTGGCTGGTTACTGGCGGTGTTGAAAAAAATGTCACCAGCATTACGCAATCTGTGGTTAGTTCTCACCATGGTGCTGGGCGTAGTTTTTGTCTGGATGATGGTGCGCGTATATAACACTATTGATACGGTGCCTACCTGGTATAGTGTCTGGACGCCGGTTGGGTTCTTCCTGACGCTGTTCATGGGAGGTCCGCTGCTGGGATATCTGCTATTACGCGTTGCCGGAATTGACGGCTGGGCGATGCGACTGTTGCCTGCTATTTCAGTGCTTGCGCTGGTTGTGAGCGGCATCATGTCCGTGATGCAGGGCGCCGAGCTGGCGACAATCCACAGCTCAATTCAGCAGGCATCTGCGCTGGTGCCCGATTACGGTTCGCTGATGGCATGGCGGATTGTGGCACTGGCTTTAGCGTTGTGCTGCTGGATTGTTCCGCAGGTGAAAGGTTACCAGCCGGCAATACCGCTGCTTTCCGTCGCGTTTATTCTGCTGTTAGTCGGTGAGCTGATTGGCCGCGGCGTGTTCTATGGTCTGCATATGACGGTCGGCATGGCGGTCGCCAGCTAACCTGAAAATGCCGAATGGCATCGCGCTTGTCCGGCCTACACATTACAGTACTGAACGTGTAGGTCGGATAAGGCGTTAATATGGTCATCCCACAAATAAAAGATGCCTATTATCCATGAATTTTTTCGACTGAACGTAGCGGGGCAATTTTGTTTTAGATCAATTAAAACAAATAGATGTAATTTCCCATTTTTTATCAATCCGCATTAAGAATCAGTAATACGAATCGATCCCCCTGAAAGCGCCTCAGGCCCCTGATTGCGCCGATTGACAATGTTTTTTGCAGTGGCATGATGCGCATGAAATTTGAACTTCCTCACGGTTTTTATTCATGTCCACCTATACCCGTCCCGTTATGCTATTGCTGTGCGGGCTGCTTCTGTTGACCCTGGCGATCGCCGTGTTAAACACGCTCGTCCCGCTTTGGCTCGCCCATGAAAATCTGCCAACCTGGCAGGTAGGAGTGGTCAGTTCGTCCTATTTCACCGGAAATCTGGTTGGGACGTTACTGACCGGGTACTTAATTAAACACCTCGGTTTTAACCGCAGCTATTACATCGCCTCGCTTATTTTTGCTGCGGGCTGTGTCGGACTGGGCGTCATGGTAGGTTTTTGGAGCTGGATGACCTGGCGTTTTATTGCGGGTATCGGTTGTGCCATGATCTGGGTGGTGGTGGAAAGTGCGTTGATGTGCAGCGGGACGTCGCGTAACCGTGGACGCTTACTTGCCGCCTATATGATGGTCTATTACGTAGGGACGTTTTTAGGACAATTATTGGTCAGTAAAGTCTCGACAGAATTAATGAATGTTCTGCCGTGGGTGACCGGCACTATCCTTGCCGGAGTATTACCGTTGCTCTTTACCCGCATTGTGAATCAGCAGGGTGATGAACAACAGTCAACCCCCATTGTCTCTATGCTGAAGCTTCGCCAGGCGCGTCTGGGCGTGAATGGCTGCATTATTTCCGGGATTGTGCTGGGGTCGCTGTATGGCCTGATGCCGCTGTACCTCAACCATCAGGGTGTCAGCAATGCCAGCATTGGTTTCTGGATGGCGGTACTGGTCAGTGCAGGTATTCTGGGACAATGGCCAATTGGTCGTCTGGCCGATAAGTTAGGTCGCTTGCTGGTTTTGCGCGTTCAGGTCTTTGTGGTGATCGTCGGGAGTATCGCTATGCTGAATCAGGCGGCAATGGCACCTGCATTGTTTATGCTGGGCGCGGCAGGTTTCACCCTTTATCCGGTTGCGATGGCCTGGGCCTGCGAGAAAGTAGAACATCATCAGTTGGTCGCTATGAACCAGGCATTGTTATTAAGCTATACCGTGGGTAGCCTGCTTGGGCCGTCATTTACCGCCATGCTGATGCAAAATTATTCTGACAGTTTACTGTTTATCATGATTGCCAGCGTATCGTTTATTTATTTACTGATGCTGCTGCGTAAGACAGGGCATACACCGAATTCTGTGGCGCATATCTGATTTGATTTAACAGGATAAAAACAGGTTCCCATACATGTTGTTTATGTATACTTTATGGGAGCCTGTTTTATTTAATCATCGCTATTCTTTCCTGAAAATAAAATGTGCAGAAGATTATAGTTTTACATTCTGCCGTTTCCGCTTGGCCATTTTACCGCGCATAATCCCTCGCTTCATCTATTGATTATCAAAAATAGCGTCTACGAAGGATCGCCAATGGCAAGTGTGCAGGAAAAACAATTGCGGTGGTACAACATCGCATTAATGTCTTTTATTACCGTATGGGGATTCGGCAACGTTGTAAACAACTATGCTAATCAGGGATTGGTGGTTGTTTCTTCATGGATATTTATTTTCGCCCTCTATTTTATCCCTTATGCACTGATTGTCGGACAACTTGGCTCCACGTTTAAAGACGGTAAGGGTGGGGTTAGTACATGGATTAAACACACAATGGGACCGGGACTGGCTTATCTCGCAGCGTGGACCTATTGGGTGGTGCATATCCCTTATCTGGCGCAAAAGCCACAGGCTATTCTGATTGCGCTGGGGTGGGCGCTGAAAGGCGATGGTTCGCTGATTAAAGAGTATACCGTGGTGGCGTTGCAGGGGCTGACGTTAGCGCTGTTTGTCTTTTTCATGTGGGTTGCATCCCGTGGCATGAAATCGCTTAAAATCGTTGGATCGGTTGCGGGGATTGCGATGTTTGTGATGTCCATTCTGTATGTCGTAATGGCCGTCACCGCCCCGGCGATTACTGATGTGCAAATCGCCACAACCAATATCACCTGGGAATCTTTTATCCCGCACATCGATTTTACCTATATTACAACGATCTCGATGCTGGTCTTTGCGGTCGGTGGCGCGGAGAAAATCTCTCCATACGTTAACCAGACGCGTAACCCTGGCAAAGAGTTCCCGAAAGGGATGTTAGTTCTGGCGGTTATGGTGGCGGTGTGCGCGATCCTGGGTTCTCTGGCAATGGGGATGATGTTTGACTCTCAGCATATTCCTGATGACTTAATGACTAATGGCCAGTATTACGCTTTCCAGAAACTCGGGGAGTATTACGGCATGGGTAACACATTGATGGTTATTTATGCAGTTGCCAACACGTTAGGTCAAATTGCGGCTTTGGTGTTTTCTATTGATGCTCCGCTTAAAGTTTTACTGGGCGATGCTGATCGCAAATATATTCCTGAAAGCCTGTGTAAAACCAATGCCTCTGGTACACCGGTGAATGGCTATATTCTGACACTGGTGCTGGTGGCCATTTTGATTATGTTGCCAACGCTGGGTATCGGAGACATGAACAATTTGTATAAATGGCTACTGAATCTGAATTCAGTGGTGATGCCTCTGCGCTATCTGTGGGTGTTTGTGGCATTTATTGCCGTTATTCGTTTGGCGCAGAAATATAAACCGGAATATGTCTTCATTCGTAACCGCTCTCTGGCGATGACGGTGGGAATTTGGTGTTTTGCGTTTACTGCGTTTGCTTGCCTCACGGGGATCTTTCCGAAAATGGAAGCCTTTACTCCAGAGTGGACATTCCAGCTCACGTTGAACATTGTGACGCCGTTTGTGCTGGTTGGGCTGGGATTGATTTTCCCGCTGCTGGCAAGGAGAGGGCGTTAAGGGGAAATGGGGTGGGTAACAGGTTCGTTACCCACCACAAAGCTTAGTACATCACTTTGTGACCATACTGCTCAAGGATACCTTTCACACGCTCCATGGTCTCTTTTTTCGGCGGCTTAACGCCGTCGAGTTTGTACTCTTCACCCATTGCCACCCATTTGTGTTTGCCAAGTTCGTGGTATGGCAGCAGTTCAATTTTTTCGACATTGCCCATATCACGGGTAAATTCACCCAAACGGTGTGCTGAATCATCATCATCGGACCAGCCAGGCACGACAACGTAGCGGATCCACACTTTGATGTCTTTGTTAGACAGATAACGAGCGAACTCCAGCGTACGATGGTTAGATACGCCGACCAGGTTCTGGTGGATTTCATCGTTCATCTGTTTGAGATCGAGCATCACCAGGTCGGTGACTTCCAGCAGTTCATCAATCACTGGATCGTAACGGCGAACAAAACCGTTGGTATCCAGGCAGGTATGAATCCCTTCTTTCTTACAGGCGCGGAACCAGTCACGGACGAATTCAGCCTGGAGAATGGCCTCTCCGCCGGATGCCGTTACGCCACCACCGGATGCGTTCATAAAGTGACGATAGGTCACGACTTCTTTCATTAATTCATCGACGGTGACTTCTTTACCGCCGTGCGTATCCCATGTGTCACGGTTGTGGCAGTACAGGCAGCGCATCAGGCAGCCCTGGAAGAAGGTAATAAAACGGATGCCCGGGCCATCTACAGTGCCACAGGATTCAAAGGAGTGAATGCGACCAATAACTGACATTGCGGTGTTTCTCCAGGTGTGGCCCATCCGGGGCCAGTGTTAGTGCACAGTTATTAACTGTGTCGAGTCTGTTTTGGCTGATATCCATACTTTTCGTCTTTCAAGCTGCATCTTTGTTAGCTTCCTTCGCTCACCCCAGTCACGTACTTCTGTACGTTCCAGGGGATTCACTCCGTTGCTGCCTCAATGCAACTCGAAATCCATCGAGTATATAAGTATAGATAGCTGACAAAGCAGGCTATTAAAAAGGCCCCACTTACGTGGAGCCTTTATTGTACGCTTTTTAAAGTACGATTTCAGTCAAAACCAATTACATGGTCTGAGTGAAGGTACGAGTAATAACGTCCTGCTGCTGTTCTTTAGTCAGGGAGTTAAAACGTACTGCGTAGCCAGAAACACGGATGGTCAGCTGCGGATATTTTTCCGGATGTTCCATCGCGTCCAGCAGCATTTCACGGTTCATGACGTTCACGTTCAGGTGCTGACCACCTTCGATGGACGCTTCGTGATGGAAGTAACCATCCATCAGACCTGCCAGGTTGGTCTTACGAACTTCGTCGTCTTTACCCAGCGCGTTCGGAACGATAGAGAAGGTGTAAGAGATACCATCTTTAGCGTAAGCAAACGGCAGTTTAGCAACGGAGGTCAGAGAGGCAACAGCACCTTTCTGGTCACGACCGTGCATTGGGTTAGCACCCGGTCCGAACGGCGCGCCAGCACGGCGACCATCTGGGGTGTTACCAGTTTTCTTACCATAAACCACGTTAGAGGTGATGGTCAGAACAGACTGAGTCGGGATAGCGTTACGGTAAGTAGTCAGTTTCTGAATTTTCTTCATGAAACGTTCTACCAGGTCAACCGCCATGTCATCAACGCGAGAGTCGTTGTTACCAAACTGCGGGTATTCGCCTTCGATTTCGAAGTCGATAGCCAGACCGTCTTCGTCACGAATCGGTTTAACTTTCGCATATTTGATTGCAGACAGGGAGTCAGCAGCAACGGACAGACCAGCGATACCACACGCCATGGTGCGGATAACGTCACGGTCGTGCAGCGCCATCAGAGAGGCTTCGTAGCTGTACTTGTCGTGCATGTAGTGAATAACGTTCAGTGCAGTGACGTACTGTTTAGCCAGCCAGTCCATGAAGTGATCCATGCGGTCCATAACTTCGTCGAAGTTCAGAACGTCGCCTTTGATCGGTTCAGATTTAGGACCAACCTGCATTTTCAGTTTTTCATCAACGCCACCGTTGATTGCGTACAGCATGGTTTTCGCCAGGTTTGCACGCGCACCGAAGAACTGCATTTGTTTACCAACAACCATCGGGCTTACGCAGCAAGCGATAGCGTAGTCGTCGTTGTTGAAGTCCGGACGCATCAGGTCATCGTTCTCGTACTGCAGAGAAGAGGTGTCGATGGACACTTTAGCGGCGAATTTCTTGAAGTTCAGAGGCAGTTTTTCAGACCACAGAACGGTGATGTTCGGCTCCGGAGAAGGACCCATGGTGTACAGGGTGTTCAGGAAGCGGAAGCTGTTTTTGGTAACCAGAGTACGGCCATCAACGCCCATACCACCGATTGATTCAGTTGCCCAAATCGGGTCACCGGAGAACAGTTCATCATATTCAGGAGTACGCAGGAAGCGAACCATACGCAGTTTCATGACCAGGTGGTCGATCATTTCCTGTGCGTCTTGCTCGGTGATTTTGCCTGCTTTGATATCACGTTCGATGTAAGCATCCAGGAAGGTGGATACGCGACCGAAGGACATTGCTGCGCCGTTCTGAGATTTAACCGCGGCCAGGTAGCCGAAGTAAGTCCACTGGATAGCTTCCTGAGCGTTGGTAGCCGGACCAGAGATATCGCAGCCATATTTAGCAGCCATTTCTTTGATCTGACCCAGAGCGCGGTGCTGTTCAGCAATTTCTTCACGCAGACGGATAGTTGCTTCCAGGTTTACGCCATTTTCCAGATCGGACTGCAGAGAGACGAACTGAGCGTATTTGTCTTTCATCAGGTAGTCGATACCGTACAGCGCAACGCGACGGTAGTCACCGATGATACGGCCACGGCCATACGCATCTGGCAGACCAGTCAGAACACCGGATTTACGGCAGTTCAGAATGTCTTTGGTATAAACATCGAATACACCCTGGTTGTGGGTTTTACGGTATTCGGTGAAGATTTTTTTCAGCATCGGGTCCAGTTCGCGATTGTACGCTTTGCAGGAACCTTCAACCATTTTGATACCGCCAAACGGGATAATCGCACGTTTCAGCGGAGCTTCAGTTTGCAGACCAACAATTTTCTCAAGCGCTTTGTTGATGTAGCCAGCGTCGTGAGAAGTGATGGTAGAAGCAACGGAGGTGTCAAAGTCAACAGGCGCGTGAGTGCGGTTTTCCTGTTTAACGCCTTCCATTACGCTGTCCCACAGTGCAGTGGTCGCTTCAGTTGCGCCAGCCAGGAAGGACTCGTCACCCTCATACGGAGTGTAGTTTTTCTGAATGAAGTCACGGACGTTTACTTCATTCTGCCAATCACCTTTGGTAAAACCTTCCCAGGCTGTGGCTAACTTTTCATTAAGCTCGGACATGTAACACCTACCTTCTTAAGTGGATTTTTTATTTACTGCGTGTAATGAGCATCAACAGATTAATGATGATCGTTACCACGCAGGTAAATGACCCAGTATGTCAACCCGACCAACAAACCGCCGCCGATAATGTTACCGATCGTAACCGGAATCAGGTTATCGGTGATGAAATTCATCACGGTCAGGTGAGAAAAATTCTCCGGAGAAGAACCGACAGCGGTCCAGAATTCCGGGGTGGCGAAATCGCGTATTACGATACCCATAGGGATCATAAACATGTTTGCGATACTGTGCTCAAAACCGCTGGCAACAAACATTGCGACCGGTAATACCATGATAAACGCTTTGTCCATCAGGCTGCGGCCAGAGTAGCTCATCCATACCGCCAGGCACACCATTAGGTTAGCCAGAATACCAAGGCTTACAGCTTCAACAAAAGTATGGTGCACTTTGTGGTCGGCAGTTTGCAGGACGTTGAGTCCCCACGCGCCGTTGGCGGTCATATACTCGCCAGAAAGCCACATGAGTAACACAAAAATCAGCGCACCAATCAGGTTACCGACATAAACGTTAAGCCAGTTCTTCGCTAACTGACCCCAGGTAATACGACCACTGGCTTTAGCGACGACAATCAGTACGGTTGAAGTGAAGAGGTCAGCGCCGCAGACAACGCAAAGGATCAGCCCCAGGGAAAAGCAGATACCACCCACCAGCTTTGCCATGCCGAAAGGCATTGTGCCGGTACCGGTTGTGGCAGTGATATAGAAAACAAAGGCAATTGAAATGAACACACCGGCAGTAATTGCCAGATAGAACGTCTTAAGCGGATGTTTCGTTGCTTTATAGACGCCTGCTTCTTCGGCAACTTTGGCCATAGCAGCAGGAAGTATAAGATCAAAAGGGTTGTCAGCTTTCACACTAACTCTCTCTTTATTAAGTCGGCGACGAGATACTAACAAAGCATTATAGATGAGAATTTGATATAGATCATATCTCGCCTGGCTTATAGGCCCGTAAGACGCATGGTTTTTATGCGATTACGGTGTAACTTGTTGATTATCAATGTAAAAATAAATTTTAAAAATTATAAAGTGAGTTGAAATTTTTCTTTATGCCTCCAGTCGGACGGTTAATTAAAATGGAGTAATTGAGATAAATAGCGATATTAATAAACCAAAAATTTTAATATCAACTACTAATATTTAACCTTGTTTTTACAATTATTTTTGAGTACACAAAAATAAAAAAACAGGGCGCTTAAAGCGCCCCGTAATATAGCCCAGACAATACGTTTAGCCTACTCAACGCGGGCTGTTTGCCACTATTTTGACCAGTGTGCTGCTTTCGCGCGTTGCAGCTTCTCATAGGCTTTCAGCAGAGACTGATGTGCCGGGAAAGCCCGCAGATCGCTATCAACCGTTTGTAATCCGTAGAATGGCGCTTCTCCGCTCATTGCTGCACTTGCTGCTTCAACTGCCTCTGCACCGTACATACGAACAAATGCGTTAAGATACTGCAGCGGCTGACGATCTTCTTCCTGAGAGAGCAGCAGCAGAGTTTGCAGGCAACGGTAATAGTTTGCGCGTTCAGCACTAAAGACGGATGCATTAAATTCCATTGTCCATTCCGTCCAGATCAGTGCCTGCTCAAGGTCACCACCCGCCAGAGCCAGCATTACTTTGAGCTCGCCAATGCGCAGGGTATACCAGCCATTATCCGCACCGGTCGCCAAACCCAGCAGCTCACGTACGCGAGTGAAGTCGTCAAATCCTTCTTCATCCAGCTGTGCGAGCAGGTTGAGGTAGTCTTCTTTTTCCCATTCGCTGCCTGGCAGAGAGAGAATGGTCTCACGCAGGTGCGCTGCCATGCTGTTGTTGGCTAACCACAAATCTTCTGCAGGGTAGATGTCAGACATGCCCGGGACGATAATGCGGCAAGCGTAAACGCTCAGATGCTCGTAGTCGGCGATGTAGACTTCCTTATCTTCCGCTTTGAAGATGGCCATCAGGGTTGCGAACTCTTCTTCCGTTGTGCCGGAGAAATTCCAGTCAACGAACGGGTAATCGGCATCTTGCTTGAACAGATCCCAGGAGATCAGACCGCTGGAATCGATGAAGTGCGTTTCGAGGTTAGTGTGCTCAGCCACTTCTTCATCGTCGAAGGTTGGGGGAGTGAAGACATCAAGATCTTTCAGGCCACGGCCCTGCAACAGTTCAGTGACGGTACGCTCCAGTGCAACACCGAAATCCGGGTGCGCGCCGAAAGAGGCAAAACAGGTACCGTTAGCCGGGTTGAACAGTACAACGCAGATAACCGGGTATTTGCCGCCCAGCGAGCCGTCGTATGCGAAGATTGGGAATCCTTCGGCTTCCAGCTTTGCAATGGATTCAACGACTGCCGGGTAACGCGCCATCACTTCGGCCGGAATTTCCGGCAGGCTGATGCTTTCCGCGATAATGCGGTTTTTCACATAGCGCTCAAAAACTTCAGACAGCCCCTGAACGCGGGCTTCATTCGGTGTGTTACCCGCAGACATACCGTTAGATACGTACAGATTACCGATAATGTTCATCGGAATGTAAACGGTCTGATTATCTGACTGACGGGTAAACGGCAGGCCGCAAACGCCGCGTTCTTCATTGCCGGATTGCAGATCGATAAGCATGCTACCGGTCAGTTCATTGTCTGGATCGTAGAATGCACGCAGACGCGCATCCAGCAAACCTTCAGGTACGTCATCATCTTCTGTCAGTGGGAACCATTTTTCGTTCGGGTAATGTACGAACGGGCCGTTAGCGATGGTGTCGCCCAGCCAGAAATCCGCAAAGAAGTAATTCGTGGACAGACGCTCAAAATATTCGCCCAGTGCGGAGGCCAGCGCCGCTTTTTTCGTCGCACCTTTACCGTTGGTAAAGCACAGCGCGCATTCTTTGTCGCGAATATGCACAGACCAGACGTTAGGAACGGGATTCAACCACGAGGCTTCTTCAATTTGAAAACCGAGGTCGAGTAATTTTTGCTGGAAGCGAGCGATGGAATCTTCCAGTGCGGCATCTTTGCCGGGTATAAATGTTTGCGTCATGAAAATCACTTTTGTCGTACGGAAAGCGCGCAATGATACGGGTTTTCAATGAATGGCGCTATCGCCGCCCGAGCCTGGGCGTAAATAAAGCATTTGATTCACACCGTAGCGTGTTCAGTCGAATGTCTGCGGACTATCTGCTGAAGGGAAGGGGGCTTCTTTCTTTATATATCTCTGCGCTATGCAAAACCAGAATGGTCGAAGGTTGGCTGGGCCAAATGCGCCTCCTGATAGCGAAAATCTCGGTTTTTATCCGTCAATCCGATAGATTCTTTTGTGTGATGCACCGCTCATTTTTGCCCTGGCCAGTTTTACCCATTGCGGCGCGTGTCACTGAATGATAAAACCGATATCCACAGGAATAACTTATACCCAATGTCTGTCACAGGAATTATCGTAAACGACAGGATGTTGATCGGATAACAACACAACGTGGTGAGGGGAAATGGCTCAGGTCTTCAATTTTAGTTCAGGTCCGGCAATGCTACCGGCAGAAGTACTTAAACTGGCTCAACAGGATCTTCGCGACTGGAACGGTCTTGGCACGTCGGTGATGGAAATTAGCCACCGTGGCAAAGAGTTCATCCAGGTCGCAGAGGAAGCGGAGCAGGATTTTCGCGATCTTCTCAGTATCCCCTCCAACTATAAAGTGTTGTTCTGTCATGGCGGTGGCCGTGGGCAGTTTGCGGGTATCCCATTAAATATTCTGGGTGACAAAACCACGGCGGATTACGTCGATGCCGGTTACTGGGCCGCCAGTGCAATTAAAGAAGCGAAAAAGTACTGCACGCCAAATGTTATCGACGCCAAAGTCACCGTTGACGGACTGCGTGCTGTTAAACCGATGAGTGAATGGCAGCTTTCTGACAATGCGGCGTATCTGCACTATTGTCCGAACGAAACCATCGACGGTATCGCGATTGATGAAACGCCGAATTTTGCCAGCAACGTGGTGGTTACGGCGGATCTGTCCTCGACCATTCTTTCCGCACCGCTTGACGTTAGTCGTTATGGCGTAATTTACGCCGGGGCGCAGAAAAACATCGGCCCGGCCGGGCTGACCATTGTCATCGTACGTGAAGATTTGCTGGGTAAGGCCCATGTGTCCT
Source organism: Citrobacter sp. MGH100 (assembly GCF_001034465.1). Lineage (NCBI taxonomy): Bacteria > Pseudomonadati > Pseudomonadota > Gammaproteobacteria > Enterobacterales > Enterobacteriaceae > Citrobacter > Citrobacter sp. MGH100. The sequence continues at coordinate 1,806,677 of NZ_KQ089800.1, read as the reverse complement.
GCCCGTCAATCCTCGACTATACCGTGCTGAATGACAACGACTCCATGTTCAATACGCCACCGACCTTTGCCTGGTATCTGTCTGGCCTGGTTTTTAAATGGCTGAAAGAGCAGGGCGGTGTTAACGCGATGGATAAAATTAACCAGCAAAAAGCGGAACTGTTGTACGGCGTGATTGATAACAGCGACTTCTACCGCAACGATGTGGCGAAATCGAACCGTTCACGCATGAACGTCCCGTTCCAGTTGGCTGACAACGCGCTGGATAAACTTTTCCTGGAAGAGTCGTTTGCTGCCGGTCTGCATGCACTGAAGGGACATCGTGTAGTTGGCGGAATGCGGGCTTCAATCTATAACGCTATGCCGCTGGAAGGCGTAAAAGCACTGACCGATTTCATGGTCGATTTCGAGCGCCGCCGCGGCTAATCTGCTGTACTTTTCATCCCCACAGCCAGCCTGTGGGGTTTTTATGTCTGTTTTTGAGAGTTGAGTTTCATGGAATCCCTGACGTTACAACCCATTGCGCGGGTGGATGGCACCATCAATCTGCCTGGATCCAAAAGTGTTTCTAACCGCGCTTTGCTGCTGGCTGCATTAGCAAATGGCACCACTGTCCTGACCAACCTGCTGGACAGCGATGATGTCCGCCATATGCTTAATGCTCTGAATGCGTTAGGGATTAGCTATACCCTTTCTGCCGATCGCACGCGTTGCGAGATAATCGGTAACGGCGGCGCGCTGCATGCAGAAGGCGCTGTAGAGCTGTTCCTTGGCAATGCCGGAACCGCAATGCGCCCGCTGGCCGCAGCGCTGTGCCTGGGCAGCAATGACATCGTGCTGACGGGCGAACCGCGCATGAAAGAGCGCCCGATTGGTCATCTGGTTGATGCGTTACGCCAGGGCGGAGCCAACATTGAATACCTGGAGCAGGAAAATTATCCGCCTCTACGTCTGCGCGGTGGTTTCACCGGAGGGCAAGTTGAGGTAGACGGCAGCGTATCCAGCCAGTTCCTCACTGCATTGCTGATGACTGCGCCGCTGGCGCCGCAGGACACGACGATCGCCATTAAAGGTGAGCTGGTATCCAAACCTTACATTGATATCACACTGAACCTGATGAAAACGTTTGGTGTTGACATTGAAAACCAGAACTACCAACGTTTTGTCGTGCAGGGCAACCAACAGTACCAGTCTCCGGGCGCCTATCTGGTAGAAGGCGACGCTTCATCGGCCTCGTATTTTCTTGCGGCCGGCGCGATCAAAGGCGGTACGGTGAAGGTTACCGGGATTGGGCGTCATAGCATGCAGGGTGATATTCGCTTTGCTGATGTGCTGGAAAAAATGGGCGCGACCGTGACATGGGGTGATGATTTTATTGCCTGTACTCGCGGTGAGTTGAATGCTGTCGATATGGACATGAACCATATTCCTGATGCGGCAATGACCATTGCGACCGCCGCGTTGTTTGCAAAGGGCACAACGACTTTACGGAACATTTACAACTGGCGCGTCAAAGAGACCGACCGTCTGTTTGCGATGGCAACGGAGTTGCGGAAAGTGGGCGCGGAAGTTGAAGAGGGGCATGATTTTATCCGTATCACTCCGCCGGTTAAGCTGCAGTTTGCGGATATTGCGACCTATAACGATCACCGTATGGCGATGTGTTTCTCGCTGGTGGCGTTGTCTGACACGCCGGTAACCATTCTGGACCCTAAATGCACCGCCAAAACCTTCCCGGATTATTTCGAACAGTTGGCCCGTATTAGTACTCCTGCCTGATCCTCACGAAACGCCGGTCCCTGGGCTGGCGTTTCGGTGTCCGTAACCGCACTGTTTTTACGCTTACAACTAATGCTAATTTGTTGATGATTTAACTTATTTATTTGTTTTTATTATAAATATCATCGGAAGATTAGCATGAAAAATAAATCACTCTTTTTGGCGTTGGCGGTTTCCGCTACGTTGTTGGCAGGTTGTAAAAATGGCGTAAATGGCGACCTTGTTGCCAGTTCCGGTATGGCGGCTTATAAAGCTGCGACGCTTTCCGACGCTGATGTCAAATCTCTCTCTAACAGTTCATGTAAGCAGATGGATAGCGAAAACCAGCTAGCGGGCGCAAAAAGCAAATACACTAAGCGTCTGAATAAAATTGCGAAAGCGTTGGGTAATAACATTGATGGAACGCCGGTCAACTATAAGGTTTATATGACCAGTGATATCAATGCCTGGGCAATGGCGAATGGATGCGTACGTGTTTATTCGGGTTTGATGGACCAGATGACCGACAATGAGATTGAAGGTGTGCTGGGTCATGAGTTGGGCCATGTTTCTTTAGGACACTCACGTAAAGCAATGCAGACTGCGTATGCCACACTCGCTGCGCGCGATGCTATTTCTGCGACCAGCGGCGTCGCTTCTCAGCTTTCCCAGTCTCAGTTGGGCGATCTGGCGGAAGGTGTGATTAACTCAGCGTTCTCCCGTAGCCAGGAATCGGATGCGGATGACTTTTCCTATGATTTGCTGAAAAAACGCGGTATTGACCGTCAAGGGTTAGTGACTGCGTTTGATAAGTTTGCCACGATGGACGCAGGCCATGCAAAATCACTGATGGATTCTCATCCGGCATCTGACGATCGTGCTCAGCATATGCGTGAACGTATCGCTGCAGATAAAAAGTAAAACAGTGTCATCTTCCGGGCTGGTTTCTCGCCAGCCCGCTATAATTGCGCAATTCTTCCTCATATCGTTACAGACTAATCGGGTTTTTACACTCTGTGTTAACGATTATTAGCGTTGGCGCGTATAATGCGCGGCGTTCACGTTAACGTATGCCCGTTTAAGGAGAAAAAGATGACGGCAATTGCCCCGGTTATTACCATTGATGGCCCAAGTGGTGCAGGAAAAGGCACCTTGTGCAAGGCAATGGCGGAAGCATTGCAGTGGCATCTGTTAGATTCAGGCGCGATCTACCGCGTACTGGCGCTCGCAGCGTTACATCACCATGTTGATGTCACTTCTGAAGATGCTCTGGTACCGCTTGCCTCACACCTGGATGTGCGTTTTATCTCAACGGACGGCAACCTGGAAGTCATTCTGGAAGGCGAAGATGTCAGCGGCGAAATCCGCACCCAGGAAGTGGCGAATGCCGCCTCTCAGGTCGCTGCGTTTCCTCGCGTACGCGAAGCGCTGTTACGTCGCCAACGCGCGTTTCGTGAAGCGCCCGGCCTGATTGCCGACGGACGTGATATGGGCACGGTGGTGTTCCCTGATGCGCCAGTAAAAATTTTTCTGGACGCCTCCTCGCAAGAACGTGCGCATCGACGTATGCTACAGTTGCAGGAGAAAGGCTTTAGTGTTAACTTTGAACGCCTTTTGGCCGAGATCGAAGAACGTGATTACCGCGATCGTAACCGTGCTGTAGCGCCGCTGGTTCCCGCTGCTGATGCTTTAGTTTTAGATTCAACCCGATTAAGCATTGAGCAAGTGATTGAAAAAGCGTTACAATACGCGCGCCAAAAACTGGCTCTCGCATAAGTGCGACCGAATTTGCAGTACCCCCGTTGCAATGGATTGACAGCGGGTATGTTAAACAACCCCATCCGGCATGGAGCCAGGTGGACGTTAAATATGAAACCTGAAGATTAAACATGACTGAATCTTTTGCTCAACTGTTTGAAGAATCCTTAAAAGAAATCGAAACCCGCCCGGGTTCCATCGTTCGTGGTGTTGTTGTTGCTATCGACAAAGACGTAGTACTGGTTGACGCCGGTCTGAAATCTGAGTCCGCCATTCCGGCAGAGCAGTTCAAAAACGCCCAGGGCGAGCTGGAAATCCAGGTTGGTGACGAAGTTGACGTTGCTCTGGATGCAGTAGAAGACGGCTTCGGTGAAACCCTGCTGTCCCGTGAAAAAGCTAAACGTCACGAAGCTTGGATCACGCTGGAAAAAGCTTACGAAGAAGCTGCAACCGTTACTGGTGTTATCAATGGCAAAGTCAAGGGTGGCTTCACTGTTGAGCTGAATGGTATTCGCGCGTTCCTGCCGGGTTCCCTGGTAGACGTTCGTCCGGTCCGCGACACGCTGCACCTGGAAGGCAAAGAGCTTGAATTCAAAGTAATCAAGCTGGATCAGAAGCGTAACAACGTTGTTGTTTCCCGTCGTGCCGTTATCGAATCCGAAAACAGCGCAGAACGCGATCAGCTGCTGGAAAACCTGCAGGAAGGCATGGAAGTTAAAGGTATCGTTAAGAACCTCACTGACTACGGTGCATTCGTTGATCTGGGTGGCGTTGACGGCCTGCTGCACATCACCGACATGGCATGGAAACGCGTTAAGCATCCGAGCGAAATCGTAAACGTTGGCGACGAAATCACTGTTAAAGTGTTGAAGTTCGACCGCGAGCGTACTCGTGTATCTCTGGGCCTGAAACAGCTGGGCGAAGATCCATGGGTAGCTATCGCTAAGCGTTATCCGGAAGGTACCAAACTGACTGGTCGCGTGACCAACCTGACCGACTACGGCTGCTTCGTTGAAATCGAAGAAGGCGTTGAAGGCCTGGTTCACGTTTCCGAAATGGATTGGACCAACAAAAACATCCACCCGTCCAAAGTTGTTAACGTTGGCGACGTAGTGGAAGTTATGGTTCTGGATATCGACGAAGAACGTCGTCGTATCTCCCTGGGTCTGAAGCAGTGCAAAAACAACCCATGGCAGCAGTTCGCGGAAACCCACAACAAGGGCGACCGTGTTGAAGGTAAAATCAAGTCTATTACTGACTTCGGTATCTTCATCGGCCTGGACGGCGGCATCGACGGCCTGGTTCACCTGTCTGACATCTCCTGGAACGTTGCAGGCGAAGAAGCAGTTCGTGAATACAAAAAAGGCGACGAAATCGCAGCAGTTGTTCTGCAGGTTGACGCAGAGCGTGAGCGTATCTCTCTGGGCGTTAAACAGCTCGCAGAAGATCCGTTCAACAACTGGGTTGCACTGAACAAGAAAGGCGCAATCGTAAACGGTAAAGTCACTGCAGTTGACGCTAAAGGCGCAACCGTAGAACTGGCTGACGGCGTTGAAGGTTACCTGCGCGCTTCTGAAGCTTCCCGCGACCGCGTTGAAGATGCAACTCTGGTTCTGAGCGTAGGCGACGACGTTGAAGCTAAATTCACCGGCGTTGATCGTAAGAACCGTGCAATCAGCCTGTCTGTTCGTGCTAAAGACGAAGCTGATGAGAAAGATGCAATCGCAACTGTTAACAAACAGGAAGATGCAAACTTCTCTAACAACGCAATGGCTGAAGCTTTCAAAGCAGCTAAAGGCGAGTAATATCGAGTACTCTATACCCGCACATGCAACTTGAAGTATGACGGGTATAAATCCTTTGTGCTGTTAACAGCACAAAGGGTGACGAGTAGCTTGACAGATTACAGGATTCGTCCTGTAATCAATGACAAAGGGCGGCTACGGCCGCCCTTAATCAATGCAGCAGCTAATTTTGCCTTTAAGGAACCGGAGGAATCATGACCAAGTCAGAATTGATTGAAAGACTTGCAACCCAGCAACCTCATATTCCCGCGAAAGCGGTTGAAGATGCAGTAAAAGAGATGCTGGAACATATGGCCTCGACTCTTGCGCAGGGCGAGCGTATTGAAATCCGCGGTTTCGGCAGTTTTTCTTTGCATTACCGCGCACCACGCACCGGACGTAATCCGAAGACTGGCGATAAAGTGGATCTGGAAGGAAAATATGTTCCGCACTTTAAGCCGGGTAAAGAACTGCGCGATCGCGCCAATATTTACGGTTAAGTCCTCAGCAAGACTTAGCCCCGAGAAAAGCACCTGTATGGGTGCTTTTTTCATTTTCACCTCCCTGTGCTGGAATCTCTCTCCCAACATATTTGTATGTTACATCTGCAGTTAAATAACATCGGAACGCACCTCGTTTACCGGTAAATAGTTGCCAGACATCTGCTGAATTGTCCTGCACACTCCCTGTCACAGGGAGGTGTCATATGAAACTAACAACAATCAGTACGTGTGCGTTATGCGGCATTCTCCCGCTGACGGTATTACCCGTATTACCTGACATGCTGTGTGTCAGCTTGGTATTTGGTCTGGCGTGTCTGCTTTGTCTCATTCCTCATCGATATATGCATTACGCTGGATTAGTCCTGCTGTTTTTCCTGTGGGGAATACTGGCTGCGAAAGAGGTTATCTGGGCCGGTAATACGCTGCCTGCGAAAACCCAGCAAGCCATTGTGAGGATAACCGGAACAGACAATATGACAACGCACTACGGCCAAATCACTCACCTTCAGGGGAAACGAATCTTTCCTGCCGTTGGCGTCGTACTGTATGGACAGTACTTACCTGGCGATGTTTGCGCAGGTCAGACATGGGCGATGATGCTGAAAGTTCGCGCTGTGCATGGGCAACTGAATGAAGGTGGATTTGATAGCCAGCGCTATGCATTGGCACAGCATCAGCCGCTAACGGGGCGATTTCTGCAGGCCTCAGTGATTACACCGCAATGCAGTCTGCGTGCACGTTATCTCTCCTCGCTAAAAACCACGCTTGCCGCCTATCCCTGGCAGCAAGTCATACTGGGGCTGGGGATGGGGGAACGTTTGTCTGTATCGCAGGCGGTAAAAAATATAATGCGTGATACCGGAACAGCACATTTGATGGCCATTTCCGGGCTGCATATTGCTTTTGCCGCACTCCTCGCTGGCGGATTGATACGAGGCGGACAATTTTTTATGCCAGCACGCTGGATCTGCTGGCAGGCTCCGCTAGTCGGGGGTGTGCTCTGCGCTGCATTTTATGCCTGGCTGACGGGGCTGCAACCACCGGCATTACGCACGGTCATCGCGCTAATGGTATGGGGGGCACTAAAACTAAGCGGCAGGCAGTGGAGTGGCTGGGCGGTCTGGATTACCTGTCTGGCAGCAATTGTGGTAGTAGATCCGGTCGCGGTGATTTCACAAAGTCTGTGGCTGTCTGCTTTCGCCGTAGCGGCGCTGCTATTCTGGTTTCAGTGGATGCCGATGCCGTGCTGGCCGCTCTCGCGTATCGGACGTGCAGTGCTGGCGCTTGCTCATCTTCAACTGGGAATTACGGTACTGCTTCTGCCTGTCCAAATCGCATTATTTCACGGTGTTAGCCTGAGCTCATTGCTGGCCAATTTATTTGCGGTACCGCTGGTCACATTTGTTTCAGTTCCTCTGATATTAGCGGGTATGGTCGTGCATTTAACCGGTCAGGTGATGATCGAGGCAGGGCTGTGGTATCTCGCTGACCGTTCTCTGGAGCTGTTATTTTGGGGTCTCAATAGCTTACCGGATGGATGGCTCAACATTGATGCGCGTTGGCAATGGCTTGCACTGTCCCCATGGCTGATGCTTATTGCATGGCGATTAAATGCCTGGGAAACGCTACCGGTTGCCTGTTTTACCGGGCTTTTGTTATTGAGTGGACCGTTCTGGAGGACACCCCGCGCTGATTTGTGGCAGGTACATATGCTGGACGTCGGGCAGGGGCTGGCGATGGTGATTGCGCGTAATGGTAAAGCACTGCTTTATGATACTGGTCTGGCATGGCCTGAAGGTGATAGCGCGCAACAGCTGATTATTCCCTGGCTACGTTGGCACAACCTGGAACCGCAAGGGGTAATTCTAAGTCACGAGCATTTGGATCACCGTGGAGGGTTGCAATCGCTACAGCAAGCCTGGCCGTCACTGTGGATCAGAAGTCCGTTGGGCTGGAATGGGCATCTCCCTTGTTTTCGCGGGGAGCATTGGCAATGGCAGGGATTAACATTTAGTGCACATTGGCCAGTCAGTGGAAATAAAGAGCAGGGGAATAACCATTCCTGTGTGGTAAAGGTGGATGACGGACATCAGAGTATTCTCCTGACTGGTGATATTGAATCCCCTGCTGAACAAAAAATGCTAAGTCACTACTGGCAGCATCTGCAGGCTACGTTTGTGCAGGTTCCACACCACGGGAGTAACACGTCATCCTCATTGGCGCTGATTCAACGCGTTGGCGGACAGGCCGCAATAGCCTCAGCATCCCGCTACAATGCCTGGCGTCTACCGTCATGGAAAGTCCGACAGCGTTACCGGCAACAAAATTATCAGTGGCTGGACACACCCCACCAGGGGCAAATCACGCTAGATATTTATCAAAAAAGTTGGCGCATACGCAGCTTACGGGATCAGATTTTACCCCGTTGGTATCATCAGTGGTTTGGCGTGTTGGAGGATAACGGGTAGAATATGCGGCTATTCTAACAAATGCTGGTTTTTTGAATGCATAACGATAAAGATCTCTCTACGTGGCAGACGTTTCGCCGACTATGGCCAACCATAGCGCCTTTTAAATCGGGTCTGATCGTGGCGGGTATAGCGTTAGTCCTTAACGCGGCCAGCGATACCTTCATGTTATCGCTCCTCAAGCCATTACTGGATGATGGTTTTGGTAAAACTGATCGCTCTGTGCTGCTGTGGATGCCTCTGGTGGTCATTGGGCTAATGATAGTTCGCGGTATTACGAGCTACGTCTCCAGCTACTGTATTTCATGGGTGTCAGGCAAAGTGGTCATGACCATGCGCCGCCGCCTGTTTGGTCATATGATGGGCATGCCTGTCGCCTTTTTTGATAAACAGTCTACCGGTACGCTGCTGTCTCGTATTACCTATGATTCAGAGCAGGTAGCGTCATCATCTTCTGGTGCGCTAATCACCGTAGTACGTGAAGGTGCCTCGATTATTGGCCTGTTTATCATGATGTTCTATTACAGTTGGCAGCTGTCATTGATCCTGATTGTGCTGGCGCCAATTGTGTCAGTGGCAATCCGAGTGGTTTCCAAGCGCTTTCGTAGCATCAGTAAAAACATGCAAAACACCATGGGGCAGGTTACGACCAGTGCGGAGCAGATGCTGAAAGGCCACAAAGAAGTTTTGATTTTTGGTGGTCAGGAAGTTGAAACCAAGCGTTTTGACAAAGTCAGCAACAAGATGCGTCTGCAGGGTATGAAGATGGTTTCTGCCTCTTCTATCTCCGATCCTATCATCCAGTTGATCGCTTCTCTGGCTCTGGCCTTCGTGTTATATGCGGCCAGTTTCCCAAGCGTGATGGAAAACCTGACGGCAGGGACAATCACCGTTGTCTTCTCTTCAATGATCGCCCTGATGCGTCCACTGAAGTCACTGACTAACGTCAATGCGCAGTTCCAGCGCGGTATGGCGGCATGCCAGACCTTATTTACGATACTGGATAGCGAACAAGAGAAAGATGAAGGTAAACGCGTCATTGAGCGCGCTTCTGGCGATCTGGAGTTCCGTAATGTGACCTTTACCTACCCGGGCCGTGACATTCCTGCGCTACGTAACATCAACCTGAATATTCCGGCGGGCAAAACCGTTGCCCTGGTTGGTCGTTCGGGTTCTGGTAAATCCACTATCGCCAGCCTGATCACGCGCTTCTACGATATTGATGAAGGGCAGATTCTGATGGATGGGCACGACCTGCGTGAATACACCCTGTCATCGCTGCGCGATCAGGTGGCGCTGGTATCGCAGAACGTTCACCTGTTCAATGATACGGTTGCCAACAACATCGCCTACGCGCGTACCGATATGTACAGCCGCGAGCAGATCGAAAAAGCGGCACAGATGGCCTACGCCATGGATTTCATCAACAAGATGGATGATGGTCTGGATACGGTGATTGGCGAAAACGGCGTGCTGCTTTCAGGTGGTCAGCGCCAGCGTATCGCCATCGCTCGCGCCTTGCTGCGCGACAGTCCGATCCTGATCCTCGATGAAGCTACGTCGGCGCTGGATACCGAATCCGAACGCGCGATTCAGTCTGCGCTGGATGAGCTACAGAAAAACCGTACCTCTCTGGTTATTGCTCACCGCCTTTCTACCATTGAACAGGCAGACGAGATCATCGTGGTGGAGGATGGTCTGATTGTCGAACGCGGAACCCATAGCGAACTGCTTGAGCAGCGTGGGGTTTATGCACAATTACATAAGATGCAATTTGGTCAATGATCGCGCGAATCTGGTCGGGTGAGTCGCCACTATGGCGACTGTTACTTCCACTCTCCTGGCTGTATGGCCTGGTGAGTGGCGGGATCCGCCTATGCTACAAGCTTGGGCTTAAACGTGCATGGCGTGCGCCAGTACCGGTGGTGGTGGTTGGCAATCTTACCGCGGGCGGCAATGGTAAAACGCCGGTAGTGATTTGGCTGGTTGAGCAGCTGCAGCAACGCGGTATTCGTGTGGGCGTAGTGTCTCGTGGTTATGGCGGGAAAGCAGTGACTTATCCGCTATTGCTAACGGCAGACACCACTACCGCAGAAGCGGGTGATGAGCCTGTGCTTATCTTTCAACGTACCGGCGTACCCGTAGCGGTATCTCCGGTAAGATCGGATGCGGTAAAAGCGATCCTTGCTCACCATGACGTGCAGATTATTGTGACAGACGATGGGTTACAGCACTATCGTCTGGCTCGTGATGTGGAAATCGTGGTGATTGACGGTGTGCGTCGGTTTGGTAACGGCTGGTGGCTTCCTGCAGGCCCAATGCGGGAACGCGCTGGTCGCCTTAAATCGGTAGATGCGACTATTGTGAACGGTGGTATTGCGCAGCAAGGAGAAATCCCGATGCGACTCGAACCTGGACTGGCGGTTAATTTACGCTCGGGCGAACGCCGCGATGTGGCGCTCCTGCCCAATATTGTCGCTATGGCGGGCATCGGCCATCCTCCGCGTTTTTTCGCCACACTGGAAGCGTGTGGAGCCAGAGCGCAGAAATGTATCGCCCTGGCAGACCATCAGTCTCTGACCTACAGTGACGTCAGTGCGTTGTTAGCAGAAGGACAAACGCTGGTGATGACGGAAAAAGATGCCGTGAAATGTCGTGCGTTTGCCGATGAAAACTGGTGGTATTTACCCGTTGACGCACATCTGTCAGGCGAACGGCCTGATGCGTTGCTGGATAGCTTAATCTCGCTGACTCGCTGACTCGCTGACTGATTCACGCTGCGGCAGCGAATCATTTATGAGGTCATAAATGTCGTTGCCGCGTCTTACTCTGACGGATGCCCGTCATCTTCACCTTGCTGCCCAAGGGCTACTGAAAAAAACACGCCGCCGGGCAACGCCTGCAGATATTCTTCCCACCATTTCGCGCATGTCGTTACTGCAAATCGATACCATCAATATTGTGGCGCGCAGTCCCTATCTGGTGCTGTTTAGTCGTTTGGGTGACTATTCCCCCCAATGGCTGGATGAGTCCTTACTGCAGGGCGAATTGATGGAGTATTGGGCCCATGAAGCCTGTTTTTTACCGCGCAGCGACTTTACGCTGATACGCCATCGTATGTTGGCTCCGGAAAAAATGGGCTGGAAATACAAAGCGGCGTGGATGAAAGAGCATGCTCATGAAATTGAGCAACTGTTACAGCATATCCAGCATAACGGGCCGGTACGTTCAGCCGATTTCGAGCATCCGCGTAAGGGCGCCAGCGGCTGGTGGGAATGGAAACCACAAAAGCGGCATCTGGAAGGGCTTTTTACATCCGGGAAAGTGATGGTGGTGGAGCGGCGTAATTTTCAGCGAGTGTATGATTTAACGCATCGCGTCATGCCTAATTGGAATGACGAGCGTGACCGGCTGTCGCAGGATGAAGCCGAAATTGTGATGCTGGATAATAGCGCCCGTAGTTTGGGTATTTTCCGTGAGCAGTGGTTGGCGGACTACTATCGCCTGAAGCGTCCGGCGTTAAAAAACTGGTGCGATATGCGAAGGGAACAGCGACATATAATTCCTGTTGATGTAGAAGGGCTGGGCACCTTGTGGTTGCACAGCCACCTTCAGCCGCAACTGGAACTTGCTCTGGCGGGAAAGTTGACTGCCACCCACAACGCTGTTTTATCCCCGTTTGATCCGGTGGTCTGGGATCGTAAACGGGCAGAACAGCTGTTTGATTTTAGCTACCGACTGGAATGCTATACGCCAGCGCCGAAACGTCAGTATGGTTATTTCGTCTTGCCGCTGCTGCATCGCGGGCAGTTAGTTGGGCGCATGGACGCCAAAATGCACCGTAAAACCGGCGTGCTGGAGGTTATTTCGCTGTGGTTGCAGGATGGCATCAAACCAGGGGTTACTCTGCAAAAAGGATTGTTTCAGGCGATTGATGATTTTGCCCGCTGGCAGCAGGCGACGCGAGTGACATTGGGGAATTGCCCGGACGGTTTATTTGCTGAATCTCGGCACGGTTGGGAAATAGACCCAGCCTCTTAATTGATTATGTTAATATTTACGGATTCACAATCCGGTCCATCTGGAGGAACTATGGATCATCGTCTGCTTGAAATCATTGCCTGCCCGGTATGCAATGGCAAACTCTGGTTTAACCAGGAAAAACAGGAACTGATTTGTAAACTGGATAACCTTGCTTTCCCACTGCGCGACGGCATTCCAGTTTTGCTGGAAACCGAAGCCCGTGTTCTGACTGCTGATGAGAGTAAATCATGAGTTTTGTGGTCATTATTCCTGCGCGTTATGCGTCCACACGTTTGCCGGGTAAGCCGCTGCTGGATATCAACGGCAAGCCCATGATTGTGCATGTCCTGGAACGTGCGCGTGAATCTGGCGCTGAGCGTATTATTGTTGCCACCGATCATGAAGATGTCGCTCGTGCGGTAGAAGCGGTGGGTGGCGAAGTGTGCATGACCCGTGCCGATCACCAGTCTGGCACGGAGCGACTGGCGGAAGTTGTCGAGAAATGTGGCTTTAGCGATGATACCGTTATTGTGAACGTCCAGGGTGATGAGCCGATGATCCCGGCGGTCATTATTCGCCAGGTCGCTGAGAATCTGGCGCAGCGCCAGGTTGGTATGGCGACACTTGCAGCCCCGATTCACAGCGCGGAAGAGGCGTTTAATCCGAATGCGGTAAAAGTTGTGCTGGATGCCGAAGGTTATGCTCTCTATTTTTCCCGTGCGACGATCCCATGGGATCGCGACCGTTTTTCCAAAAGCCTCGAAACGGTGGGCGATACCTTCCTGCGTCACCTGGGCATTTACGGTTATCGCGCCGGATTTATTCGCCGTTATGTAAACTGGCAGCCGAGTCCGCTTGAGCATATTGAAATGCTGGAGCAACTGCGTGTGCTGTGGTACGGCGAGAAAATTCACGTTGCCGTCGCAAAAGAAGTCCCAGGAACCGGCGTAGACACTGCCGAAGACCTTGAGCGCGTTCGCGCTGAAATGCGTTAGTTTTTCTCATGACACTCCCCCCGGTGATGCGATTTTTTGGGAGGAGTGTCGTATCGTTACGCTTTCCCTCCACTTTTCTTTTCATCAATTGATCTCATCCGGGTGACATCTGTCTGCACGACGCTCATTATGAAAGCAGTAGCATTAATGAGGGCAATCTGAAATGGAACAGTTGCGTGCCGAACTCAGCCATCTGCTGGGTGAAAAACTCAGTCGTATTGAATGCGTAAATGAAAAAGTGGATACGGCCCTGTGGTCACTGTATGACAGCCAGGGAAATCCGATGCCACTGATGGCGAGAAGTTTCACCACACCGGGGATGGCGCAGCAGTTAGCATGGAAAACCACCATGCTGGCACGTAGCGGGACTGTGCGTATGCCAGTCATTTATGGGGTCTTAACGCACGAAGAGCATCCCGGCCCTGATGTCCTGTTGCTTGAGCGTTTACGCGGTGTGCCGGTAGAAGCGCCAGCCAGAACGCCCGAACGCTGGGAACATTTAAAGGATCAGATTGTAGAAGGTCTGCTTTCATGGCATCGACAGGATAGCCGCGGCTGTGTGGGAATGGTGGATAACACGCAAGAGAATATCTGGCCATCCTGGTATCGTCAGCGAGTTGAGGTGCTGTGGACTACGTTAAGTCAGTTCAACAATACCGGGCTGACGATGCAGGACAAACGGATCCTGTTTCGTACCCGTGAGTGTTTGCCCGCTTTATTTGAAGGATTCAATGATAACTGCGTGCTGATCCACGGTAATTTCAGCTTACGCAGCATGCTTAAAGACGCCCGTAGCGATCAGCTTCTGGCAATGGTGGGGCCGGGGTTGATGCTGTGGGCGCCCAGGGAATATGAACTGTTCCGCTTAATGGATAATGCGCTGGCGGAAAGCCTGCTATGGCAATACCTGCAGCGCGCGCCAGTGGCGGAGTCGTTCATCTGGCGGCGCTGGCTGTATGTGTTATGGGATGAGGTTGCGCAACTGGTCAATACCGGACGTTTTAATCGTTCCAACTTTGACCTGGCAACGAAATCACTGCTGCCGTGGCTCGCCTGAACCTTTTAGCCACTGCCAGATGCGCCCCAACGTTTCGTAACCAACACGATCGCTATGCATCAGCCAGACAGGCGAAGGAATTGCTCGCTCCCACGGATTGAGTGGTGAATCGATGGCCAGTTGATTAGCGGGTGCAGGCAACGGATGCAGTCCGGCCTGCTGGAAGAAAATCATCGCACGCGGTAAGTGCGATGCGGATGTCACCAGCAGGAACGGCGTATCGCCAATGGCCTGTTTTACTGCTATCGCTTCTTCTTCGGTATCTTTAGGTTTGTCCAGCGTAATGATCTCGCTGCGGGGCACGCCCAGCGACTGCGCCACGCGAGCGCCAGCTTCAGCCGTGCTGACATTATTGGTTTTTGCGGCAGCGCCGGTAAAGATAAGCTTCGAGCCCGGGTTTGCGCGCCATAGGCGAATACCTTCATTCAGACGTGGAAGGCTGTTGTTGATCAGGTTTGAACTTGGCGCCCACTGCGGATTCCACGTATATCCGCCACCCAACACCACAATGTACTCCACTTTTTGCGTACCCTGCCAGGTTGGATAACTATCCTCAAGCGGTTTCAGCAGACGATCGGCGACAGGTTGCAGGCTAAGCAGTAAAAGTGCGAGCCAACTCAGGCTGATACACACTTTCCCCGTTTTCTGAAAGCGGCTAAACCAGATTAACCCCAGGCCGATGCCCATCACAAGCAGCATCAACGGAAGCGGCAGCATCATACCGCCAATCACTTTCTTCAGCGTAAAAAGCATCCTTTTTGGTTCCTTTTTTAACCATATAGCAGGGGATCTGCAGCGATATTACACCAGGAAGGTTCATTCTCGGCGTGGGTGTGACAAAATAGCGGTTTTACTTAGTCACCCTAAAGCCAGCCTGTGGAGAGCCCGATGCGGGATCGCAATTTTGATGACATTGCAGAGAAGTTTTCCCGTAACATTTACGGCACCACCAAAGGTCAATTAAGACAGGCTATTCTCTGGCAGGATTTGGATCGCTTACTGCCCACGCTCGGTGAACAGAAATTACATATTCTGGATGCGGGTGGGGGCGAAGGGCAAACGGCCATCAAAATGGCGGAGCGCGGTCACTTCGTGACATTATGTGACCTGTCCGGTGAGATGATCTCCCGTGCGCAACAGGCAGCAGAGGCAAAAGGTGTGAGCGGAAACATGCATTTCATACAATGCGCCGCTCAGGATGTTGCTGCGCATTTGGAAAGCCCGGTTGATCTGATATTGTTTCATGCTGTGCTGGAATGGGTGGCCGAACCGGTTTGCGTGCTGCAAACCCTGTGGTCGGTATTACGTCCCGGCGGCGCGTTATCGTTAATGTTCTACAATGCTAACGGTCTGCTGATGCACAACATGGTCGCAGGGAATTTCGACTATGTGCAGGTTGGGATGCCAAAACGTAAAAAACGTACGCTTTCACCAGACTATCCGCGTGAACCAGGACAGGTTTACCAGTGGCTGGAAGAGATCGGTTGGCAGATAACCGGTAAGACAGGCGTGCGCGTGTTTCATGATTATCTGCGAGATAAGCATCAACAGCGTGACGGTTATGAAATGTTACTTGAGTTAGAAACGCGCTATTGCCGCCAGGAACCGTATATCAGCCTTGGCCGCTATATTCATGTCACCGCGCGCAAACCGCAGATGCAAGGATAACCTATGAGTGAATTTTCCCAGACAGTCCCCGAACTGGTTGCCTGGGCCAGAAAAAATGACTTCTCCATCTCTCTGCCGGTAGACAGACTTTCGTTCCTGCTGGCGGTAGCCACGCTGAACGGTGAGCGACTTGACGGTGAGATGAGCGAAGGCGAGCTGGTGGATGCGTTCCGCCATGTGAGTGATGCGTTTGAGCAAACCAGCGAAACCATCGGTGTTCGCGCCAATAACGCGATTAACGACATGGTACGTCAACGTCTGCTGAACCGCTTTACCAGCGAGCAGGCGGAAGGTAACGCTATTTATCGTTTAACGCCGCTGGGGATTGGCATCACGGATTACTATATTCGTCAGCGCGAATTCTCTACATTGCGTTTGTCGATGCAGTTGTCGATTGTTGCTGGTGAGCTGAAGCGCGCGGCAGATGCCGCCGCAGAAGGTGGTGATGAATTCCACTGGCACCGCAACGTCTATGCACCATTGAAGTATTCGGTAGCGGAAATTTTCGACAGTATCGATCTGACCCAGCGCATCATGGATGAACAGCAGCAGCAGGTAAAAGACGACATCGCACAGTTGCTAAACAAAGACTGGCGGGCGGCAATTTCCAGCTGTGAAATGCTGCTGTCTGAAACGTCTGGTACGCTGCGTGAACTGCAGGATACGCTGGAAGCCGCAGGCGATAAGCTCCAGGCGAACTTGTTACGCATTCAGGACGCGACGATGGCTCATGACGATTTGCATTTCGTCGACCGGCTGGTGTTCGACCTGCAAAGCAAGCTCGACCGTATTATCAGCTGGGGTCAGCAATCCATCGATTTGTGGATCGGCTACGATCGTCACGTGCACAAGTTTATCCGTACCGCTATTGATATGGACAAAAATCGCGTCTTTGCCCAGCGTTTACGTCAGTCTGTCCAGAGCTATTTTGACGATCCGTGGGCGTTGACCTATGCCAATGCCGATCGTCTGCTGGATATGCGTGACGAAGAGATGGTGCTGCGTGATGAAGAGGTCACCGGTGAGCTCCCGGCCGATCTGGAATATGAAGAATTTAACGAGATCCGCGAACAGCTGGCGGCAATTATCGAAGAGCAGTTGGCTATCTATAAATCCAGACAAACGCCACTGGATCTCGGATTGGTCGTGCGCGAGTATCTGGCGCAATATCCACGTGCGCGTCACTTCGACGTTGCGCGTATTGTTATCGATCAGGCGGTACGTCTTGGCGTAGCGCAAGCAGACTTCACCGGACTGCCAGCCAAATGGCAGCCGATTAATGATTACGGAGCCAAGGTACAGGCGCATGTCATTGACAAATATTGAACAAGTGATGCCGGTCAAGCTGGCGCAGGCGCTGGCGAATCCGTTATTTCCGGCGCTGGATAGCGCGTTACGTTCGGGTCGTCATATCGGCCTGGATGAACTGGATAATCATGCCTTCCTGATGGATTTTCAGGAATATTTTGAAGAGTTTTACAGCCGCTATAACGTGGAATTGATCCGTGCGCCGGAAGGGTTCTTCTACCTTCGTCCGCGTTCAACGACGCTCATTCCCCGTTCGGTCCTGTCTGAACTGGACATGATGGTCGGTAAAATTCTTTGCTATCTCTATCTCAGCCCGGAACGTCTGGCGAACGAAGGGATTTTTACTCAGCAAGAGCTGTACGACGAGCTGCTAACGCTGGCGGATGAAGCCAAACTGCTGAAGCTGGTGAACAACCGTTCGACCGGTTCGGACGTTGATCGCCAGAAACTCCAGGAAAAAGTGCGTTCTTCACTTAACCGCCTGCGTCGTTTAGGCATGGTGTGGTTTATGGGTCACGACAGCAGCAAATTCCGTATTACGGAATCAGTCTTCCGCTTTGGCGCGGACGTGCGCAGCGGTGACGATCCGCGCGAAGCGCAGCGTCGCTTAATTCGTGATGGCGAAGCGATGCCGGTCGAGAACCGCCTGCAGCTCAACGATGAGCCCGAAGAGAATCAGCCGGACAGTGGAGAAGAAGAATAATGATTGAACGCGGTAAATTTCGCTCACTTACGCTGATTAACTGGAATGGTTTTTTTGCCCGTACGTTTGACCTTGATGAGCTGGTTACCACGCTGTCGGGCGGGAACGGGGCGGGTAAATCCACCACCATGGCGGCATTCGTTACAGCGCTTATCCCGGACTTAACCTTGCTGCATTTTCGTAATACCACCGAAGCCGGTGCAACCAGCGGCTCACGCGATAAAGGTCTGCACGGAAAGCTGAAAGCAGGTGTCTGTTACTCGATGCTTGACGTGCTCAACTCGCGCCATCAGCGTGTGGTCGTTGGCGTGCGTCTGCAGCAGGTTGCCGGGCGCGATCGTAAAGTGGACATCAAGCCATTTGCGATTCAGGGGTTACCGATGTCGGTGCAGCCAACCCAACTGGTCACGGAAACGTTGGACGAACGGCAGGCTCGCGTGCTGTCTCTTGCTGAGCTAAAAGAGAAGCTTGATGAGATGGAAGGCGTGCAGTTTAAGCAGTTCAACTCGATAACCGATTATCACTCGTTGATGTTCGATTTGGGCATCATTGCCCGTCGTCTGCGCTCTGCCTCCGACCGTAGTAAATTCTATCGCCTGATTGAAGCCTCACTGTACGGCGGTATCTCCAGCGCCATTACTCGCTCACTGCGCGATTACCTGCTGCCAGAAAACAGCGGCGTGCGTAAAGCGTTCCAGGATATGGAAGCGGCGCTGCGTGAAAACCGCATGACGCTGGAAGCGATTCGCGTCACCCAGTCAGATCGTGACCTGTTTAAGCATTTGATCAGCGAAGCGACTAACTATGTGGCGGCAGATTATATGCGCCACGCTAATGAACGTCGTATTCACCTCGACAAAGCGCTGGAATATCGTCGTGAACTGTATACCTCGCGCCAGCAGCTGGCTGCAGAGCAGTATAAGCATGTGGATATGGCGCGTGAACTGGGCGAGCATAACGGCGCGGAAGGCGATCTGGAAGCGGATTATCAGGCTGCGAGCGATCATCTGAATCTGGTGCAAACCGCACTGCGTCAGCAGGAAAAAATTGAACGCTACGAAGCGGATCTCGAAGAGTTGCAGATCCGTCTCGAAGAACAAAATGAAGTCGTGGCAGAAGCTGTCGATCGTCAGGATGAGAATGAAGCCCGTGCGGAAGCCGCCGAGCTGGAAGTGGATGAGCTGAAAAGCCAGCTTGCCGATTACCAGCAGGCGCTGGACGTCCAGCAAACGCGCGCCATCCAGTACACTCAGGCGATTCAGGCACTGAGCCGAGCCAAAGAGCTTTGCCACTTACCGGATCTGACCGCCGATAGCGCCGCTGAATGGCTGGAAACCTTCCAGGCCAAAGAGCAGGAAGCGACCGAGAAGTTGCTGACGCTGGAACAAAAAATGAGCGTGGCGCAAACTGCGCACAGCCAGTTCGAACAGGCTTACCAACTGGTGGCGGCTATCAACGGCCCGCTGGCGCGTGGTGAAGCCTGGAGCGTGGCGCGTGAGCTGCTGCGCGAAGGCGTTGAACAGCGCCACCTGGCGGAACAGGTTCAGCCATTGCGCATGCGTTTGAGCGAGCTGGAACAGCGTCTGCGCGAACAGCAGGAAGCCGAGCGTCTGCTGGCTGAATTCTGCAAGCGTCAGGGTAAACAGTTCGATATCGATGAGCTGGAAGCGCTGCACCAGGAACTGGAAGCGCGTATCGCCGCCTTGTCGGACAGCGTCTCGTCTGCCAGCGAACAGCGTATGACGCTGCGTCAGGAGCAGGAGCAGCTGCAATCGCGTATCCAGCATCTGATGAAACGCGCGCCTGTCTGGCTGGCCGCGCAAAATAGCCTGAACCAGCTTAGCGAACAGTGTGGTGAAGAATTTACCTCCAGCCAGGATGTGACTGAGTATCTGCAACAATTGCTGGAGCGCGAGCGTGAAGCCATTGTTGAGCGTGATGAAGTCGGCGCGCGCAAAAATGCGGTTGATGAAGAGATTGAACGTTTAAGTCAGCCGGGCGGGGCGGAAGATCAGCGCCTCAATGCGCTGGCGGAACGCTTCGGCGGCGTGCTGCTGTCTGAAATCTATGACGA
This sequence comes from Citrobacter sp. MGH100, assembly GCF_001034465.1. Lineage (NCBI taxonomy): Bacteria > Pseudomonadati > Pseudomonadota > Gammaproteobacteria > Enterobacterales > Enterobacteriaceae > Citrobacter > Citrobacter sp. MGH100. The sequence continues at coordinate 1,786,579 of NZ_KQ089800.1, read as the reverse complement.
TGTTAGCCTTGAAGATGCGCCGTACTTCTCTGCGCTGTACGGTCCTTCGCGCCATGCCATCGTGGTGCCGGATCTGTCACTGATTACTGAGCAACTTGATGGGCTGACGGATTGCCCGGAAGACCTCTATTTCATCGAAGGGGATCCGCAGTCGTTTGATGACAGCGTTTTCAGCGTCGATGAACTTGAAAAAGCGGTGGTGGTGAAAACCGCCGAGCGTCAGTGGCGTTATTCCCGCTTCCCGACGGTGCCGATTTTTGGTCGTGCTGCGCGCGAAAGCCGTATCGAAACCCTGCATGCCGAGCGTGAAGGGCTGTCTGAACGTTTTGCAACGCTCTCCTTTGACGTCCAGAAAACCCAACGTCTGCACCAGGCGTTTAGCCGCTTTATTGGCAGCCATCTGTCGGTGGCATTTGAAGCCGATCCGGAAGCGGAAATTCGCCAACTGAACAGCCGTCGCGTTGAACTCGAACGTGCGCTGACCAATCATGAAAATGATAATCAGCAAAGCCGTATGCAGTTTGAGCAGGCGAAAGAGGGCGTCTCCGCGCTGAACCGCCTGCTGCCGCGCTTGAATCTGCTGGCAGATGACACGCTGGCCGATCGCGTGGACGAAATTCGCGAACGTCTGGATGAAGCTCAGGAAGCCGCGCGTTTTGTACAGCAACATGGCAATCAGTTGGCGAAACTGGAACCTATCGTTTCAGTTCTGCAAAATGACCCTGAGCAGTTTGAACAGCTGAAGGAAGACTATACGTATTCCCAGCAGATGCAGCGCGACGCACGTCAGCAGGCTTTTGCGCTGACTGAAGTCGTACAGCGTCGGGCGCACTTTAGTTATTCCGACTCAGCCGAAATGCTGAGCGGTAATAGCGATCTGAACGAAAAATTACGTGAACGCCTGGAACAGGCGGAAGCCGAACGTACCCGCGCTCGTGAAGCGCTGCGCAGTCATGCTGCACAGTTAAGCCAGTACAACCAGGTCATGGCATCGCTAAAAAGCTCTTATGACACCAAAAAAGAGCTGCTTAACGATTTACAACGTGAACTGCAGGATATTGGCGTTCGTGCGGACAGCGGTGCCGAAGAGCGTGCGCGTATTCGTCGTGATGAACTGCATGCGCAGCTCAGTAATAACCGCGCTCGTCGCAACCAACTGGAAAAAGCGCTAACCTTCTGCGAAGCGGAGATGGAAAACCTGACCCGCAAGCTGCGCAAGCTTGAGCGCGATTACCATGAAATGCGTGAGCAGGTAGTCACCGCCAAAGCCGGCTGGTGTGCGGTGATGCGGATGGTGAAAGATAACGGTGTGGAACGTCGTCTGCACCGTCGCGAGTTGGCCTATCTTTCCGGTGACGAACTGCGTTCGATGTCGGATAAGGCGCTCGGTGCGCTACGTCTGGCGGTTGCGGATAACGAACATCTGCGCGATGTGCTGCGCATGTCTGAAGATCCAAAACGTCCAGAACGTAAAATTCAGTTCTTTGTTGCGGTTTACCAGCATCTGCGTGAACGTATTCGCCAGGATATTATCCGTACCGACGATCCGGTTGAAGCCATCGAGCAGATGGAGATTGAATTGAGCCGTCTGACGGAAGAGTTAACCTCCCGTGAACAGAAGCTGGCGATCAGCTCTCGCAGCGTGGCGAATATTATCCGTAAGACGATTCAGCGCGAACAGAACCGTATTCGTATGTTGAACCAGGGTCTGCAAAGCGTGTCGTTTGGCCAGGTAAACAGCGTTCGTCTGAACGTCAACGTACGCGAGACGCATGCCACCTTGCTGGACGTACTCTCCGAGCAGCATGAGCAGCACCAGGATCTGTTTAACAGCAATCGTCTGACCTTCTCTGAAGCGCTGGCGAAGCTGTATCAGCGTCTGAATCCGCAGATTGACATGGGACAGCGTACGCCGCAAACCATTGGTGAAGAACTGCTCGACTACCGCAACTACCTGGAAATGGAAGTTGAGGTTAACCGTGGTTCTGACGGTTGGCTGCGTGCCGAATCGGGCGCCCTGTCCACAGGGGAAGCGATCGGTACCGGGATGTCAATCCTCGTGATGGTTGTTCAAAGCTGGGAAGATGAAGGGCGTAGACTGCGTGGGAAAGATATCTCGCCATGCCGCCTGTTGTTCCTTGATGAAGCCGCACGACTTGATGCCCGCTCCATCGCAACCCTGTTTGAACTGTGCGAGCGTTTGCAGATGCAACTGATTATTGCTGCGCCGGAAAATATCAGCCCGGAGAAAGGCACAACCTACAAACTGGTGCGTAAAGTCTTCCAGAACACCGAACACGTTCATGTGGTGGGTCTGCGTGGTTTTGCCCCTCAGTTACCTGAGCCCTTACCTGGGATAGAAGATGCCTCTTCGCAGGCAAGCTAAGTAAAAAGGCGGCGCTAAAGCCGCCTTTTTCTTTTCCGATATGCACATGATACCTGGTGTAATTTCTTTAGACTTCTTTACATTAGGTTAGGCAAAAATGATTTGATGTTTATATACTGAAGGTAAGCCTAACGCGTCACCGGGCTTGCTCGTCATACTTCAGAATGTATTGGCGTTTTACAGGCCCGCTCCCTTGAGAGTAATGGGGAATACAGGCGGTCTGGCTACTCAAAGTATGATAAAGAAAACAGGGGGCAAGGGATGTTGCTTAATAAAATGTGTGGTCGTCGGCTGTCGGCAATCAGTTTGTGCCTGGCCGTAACATTCGCTCCACTGTTCAACGCGCAGGCTGATGAGCCTGAAATGATTCCTGGCGACAGCTCTGCGGCCGTCAGCGAACAGCCTACAGCGTTATCGCAACCGCAGGTACAATCTTACGCGACAGGTGTGATGGCGGGAATTCAGTCTCTGCCCAATGGCACATCTGTGGACAAAGCCCGCGCTGAATTGCAATCTCAGCTACCAGCAGGCTATACGCCGGTTTATATGAGCCAGCTGGAATTACTGTATGCCGCACGCGAAATGAAACCGATGTGGGAAAATCGTGATGCGGTAAAAGCCTTTCAACAACAGTTAGCCGAGGTGGCGATTGCCGGGTTTCAGCCGCAGTTTAACGCCTGGGTTGCGTTACTGACTGACCCGGCAGTCACAGGCCTGGCACGTGATACTGTGCTTTCTGATGCGATGATGGGCTATCTGCACTTTATTGCCAATATCCCCGTCAAAGGTAGCCGCTGGCTCTACAGCGATAAGCCTTATGCACTGGCAACGCCACCGCTCTCCGTTGTTAACCAATGGCAGGTAGCGCTGGACAACGGTCAGCTAACTTCATTTATCACCAGCCTTACACCTCAGCATCCACAGTATGCTGCGATGCATGAGTCGTTGCTGAAGCTGGTGGGGGATTCGCGACCCTGGCCACGGTTAACCAGCACCACGACGTTACGTCCCGGTGAATGGAGTAATGATATCCCGGCGCTGCGCGAAATTCTGCGTCGTACCGGAATGCTGAACGCCGGTGTCAGCACTTCTGCCAAAGAAGGGCGTAGCGCCTACGATCGCGAACTTGTTGACGCGGTGAAACGTTTTCAGACATGGCAGGGGCTGGGGGCCGATGGCACGATTGGCCCTGCGACGCGTGACTGGCTGAACGTGACGCCTGCTCAACGCGCGGGCGTACTGGCGTTAAATATTCAGCGTTTGCGCCTGCTGCCGAGCGATCTGTCTACCGGCATCATGGTAAACATCCCAGCCTACTCGCTGGTTTATTATCAGAACGGAAATCAGGTGCTGGCTTCCCGTGTTATTGTCGGACGTCCCGATCGTAAAACGCCGATGATGAGCAGCGCGTTGAATAATGTGGTTGTAAATCCACCGTGGAACGTGCCGCCGACGCTGGCCCGAAAAGATATTCTGCCTAAATTGTGGAACGATCCGGGGTACCTTGAGCGTCACGGGTATACTGTAATGCGCGGCTGGAACAGCAAAGAGACGATAGATCCGTGGCAGGTTGACTGGGCTACAATCACCGCCTCAAATCTGCCGTTCCGCTTCCAGCAGGCACCGGGCGCGCGTAATTCGCTGGGTCGCTATAAATTCAATATGCCGAGTTCGGACGCTATTTATCTGCACGATACGCCAAACCATAATTTGTTCCAGAAGGATACTCGGGCGCTAAGTTCTGGCTGTGTGCGCGTGAATAAGGCCTCGGAACTGGCGAATATGCTGCTGCAGGATGCTGGCTGGAATGATACGCGCATCTCGGATGCCCTGAAGCAAGGGGATACGCGGTATGTAAATATCCGCCAGAATATTCCGGTCAACCTGTACTATCTGACTGCCTTTGTGGGAAACGATGGACGTACGCAGTATCGAACAGATATTTACAATTACGATCAGACAGCGCGATCCAGCGCACAAATCATGTCGAAAGCTGAGCAATTAATCAGATAAATGAAGCAGTTCGAGGAAAATGATTGTCGTAAGTTATGACGAAAACGGGGCAGGATGGCTGCAAGCCCCGTATTTCCTGGGTTTGGGAGCCTTGACGTGGACTACTTAGCCAGATAAGGTTTCCCGCGTGCGCTAGAGCATACATACGATAACATTGACCTGTAGACCTTAATACCATGGACAAATTTGACGCTAATCGCCGCAAACTGCTGGCGCTTGGTGGCATTGCCCTCGGCGCTGCCATCCTGCCTACGCCTGCGTTTGCTACACTCTCCACCCCACGTCCGCGTATATTGACTCTGAATAACCTGCATACCGGTGAGTCAATAAAAGCAGAGTTTTTTGATGGCAGGGGCTATATTCAGGACGAATTAGCAAAACTTAATCACTTTTTCCGTGACTTTCGGGCGAATAAAGTGAAATCCATCGACCCGGGATTGTTTGATCAACTCTTCCGTCTGCAGGGATTGCTGGGTACGCGTAAACCCGTACAACTGATCTCCGGCTATCGTTCCATCGATACTAATAACGAACTCCGTGCACGTAGTCGTGGTGTGGCAAAGAAAAGCTACCACACGAAAGGCCAGGCCATGGATTTCCACATTGAAGGTATCGCATTAAGCAATATTCGCAAAGCTGCGTTATCTATGCGCGCAGGTGGTGTAGGATACTACCCCAGCAGTAACTTTGTGCATATCGACACCGGGCCTGCACGGCACTGGTGATCCGTAAGCTTAATGAAACAGGAGCTGTATGAACTATCGTATTATTCCGGTCACTGCATTCGCCCAGAACTGCTCGCTAATCTGGTGTGAGCAGACGCGTCTGGCCGCACTGGTCGATCCCGGCGGTGATGCCGAGAAAATCAAACAGGAAGTCGATGCCAGCGGTTTGACGCTCATGCAGATCCTGCTTACCCATGGACATCTTGACCATGTAGGGGCAGCGGCTGAACTGGCACAGCATTACGGTGTACCGGTTATTGGGCCGGAAAAAGAAGATGAGTTCTGGCTGCAGGGGCTGCCTGCGCAAAGCCGCATTTTTGGCCTGGGTGACTGTGAGCCGTTGACGCCCGATCGCTGGCTAAACGAAGGCGATCGGATTAGCGTCGGCAACGTAACCTTACAGGTGCTGCATTGCCCGGGTCACACGCCAGGGCATGTTGTCTTCTTTGATGAACAATCAAAGTTACTGATTTCAGGCGACGTGATTTTCAAAGGTGGCGTAGGGCGCAGTGATTTCCCGCGTGGGGATCACAACCAATTGATTGATTCGATTAAACGTAAACTCTTACCATTGGGTGATGACGTGACGTTTATCCCGGGTCACGGCCCACTTTCTACGCTGGGTAACGAACGGCTACATAACCCGTTCCTGCAGGATGAAATGCCAGTCTGGTAACACCGCAGATAAATAAAAAGGCCGCGATTGCGGCCTTTTTATGCGCAATAAATTACAGCACTGCGACAATCGCTTCGCACAGCGGTGCCATGTTATCTGGCGTCATTCCTGCGACGTTTACACGTCCGGAAGCGACGGCATAGACACCAAACTCTTCACGCAGACGCAGAACCTGTTCTTTTGTCAGGCCGCTGAAAGAGAACATACCGTTCTGTTTGATGATAAAGCTGAAGTCGCGGTTTGCACCTTTCTCCTGCAGCGTATTGACAAACAGTAAACGCATGCGCTGAATACGTTGGCGCATGTCAGTCAGTTCCTGTTCCCAGATGGCACGCAGCGCATCGTTGCTCAGAATTGTGGCGACTACGGATGCACCGTGGGCTGGCGGGTTGGAGTAGTTCGCACGAATTACCGATTTCATCTGGCTAAAGGCACGGTCAACGGTTTCAGCATCAGCTGCAACCAGTGTACAGGCACCTACGCGCTCATTGTACAGACCAAAGTTTTTGGAATAGGAGCTGGCGACAATCAGCTCTTTATGCAGCGCGGCGAATGCACGCAGACCCTCTGCATCTTCTTCCAGACCACGCGCAAAGCCCTGGTAGGCGAAGTCGAACAGTGGTAACCAACCTTTTTCGACTGACAGCTGAGCCAGCGTTTGCCACTGCTCCAGCGTCGGATCGATACCGGTCGGATTGTGGCAGCATCCGTGGAATAATACGACGTCGCCAGCTTGTGCTTCAGCCAGGCTTGCCAGCAACGCATCAAAGTCCAGTGAATGGTTTGCAGCATCGTAATAGTTATATTCACGCACTTCCAGACCAGCAGAATTAAATACGCTCTTATGGTTCGGCCAGCTTGGGTTGCTGACCCACACGCGTTTTGCGCTGGTGTTTTTTGCCAGGAAATCAGCGGCCACACGCAGGGCACCCGTACCACCAGGGGTCTGTGCGGTACGCGCGTGTTTTTCATTAATCAGAGCACTTTCTTTACCAAACAGTAATTCCTGAGTGCAGCGACCAAACTCTGGAATACCGTCAATGCCAAGATAGTTTTTGGTGGTTTCATTTTCCAGGATATATTGCTCGGCTTTTTTAACGCTGGTCAGTACCGGCGTTTTGCCTGTCTCATCTTTATATACACCGATTCCGAGGTTGATTTTCCCCGGGCGGTCATCGGCACGAAACAAATCAGCCAGGCCCAAAATGGGGTCGGCAGGAGCGGCGGTAATGTTCTCAAACATGACGAGGTTCCATTGTGGTTACAGAAGGGAAGTCCGCTATCAGGTTAACGGTAGATTTACAAAATGCCAACCGTTAGTGACGAAAAGCAGGGGTGTTTTTTGAAGACGCAAGAATCCGCTGGCGGATATAAAAAAACAGGACCGAAGTCCTGTTTTTTAGGCATTTAGCAAAGAGGTCTGCTATTAGAACTGGTAAACGATACCCACTGCAACGGTGTCGTCAGAGCCTACGCCCAGTTTGTTGTCAGAATCGATCTGGTTGATGATGTAATCAACATAGGTGGACATGTTTTTGTTGAAGTAGTAAGTCGCGCCCACTTCGAAGTAGTTCACCAGATCTACGTCACCGATACCTTCGATATCCTTACCTTTAGATTTGGTATAGGCGAGGGACGGACGCAGGCCGAAGTCGAACTGGTACTGAGCAACTAACAGTACGTCTTCAGTTTTGTTCGCATAACCGTTAGAAATGCGGGTTGCGTTGCGGGTTTCGCTGTAGTTCGCTGCCAGGTAGATGTTGTTAGCATCGTATTTCACGCCGGTAGCCCACTGCTCAGCTTTGTCGCCATGGCCGCGCAGAAGCGGGTTTTGCTGGGCATCGGTACGGTCAGCCGCGCCGTATGCACCGACGATACCGAAGCCTTCGAATTCGTAGCTTACAGAACCGCCAACGCCGTCACCATTAGAGCGACGAACGTCATCACGCTCGTTTTTACCCAGGTACTGAACAGCGAAGTTCAGGCCTTCAACCAGACCGAAGAAGTTGGAGTTACGGTAAGTCGCGAGGCCACCGTTACGCTGAGAGAAGAACTGGTCGGAAGCCGCAGTATCGCCACCGAATTCTGGCAGCATATCGGTGTAACCCAGTGCATCGTATACGACGCCGTAGTTACGACCGTAATCGAAGGAACCTGCGTCACCGAATTTCAGACCAGCAAACGCCAGACGGGTTTTGTTCCCATTCTGAGAGTCGTCACCGCCTTCGGAGTTATTGCCGCTGAACTGGTATTCCCACTGGCCGTAACCGGTCAGCTGGTCGTTAATCTGAGTTTCCCCTTTGAAACCAAGACGGGCGTAAGTTTGATCGCCATTAGGTGCGTAGGCGTTGTCACCGTTGTGCTTGGAAAAATAGTGCAGACCTACAGCTTTACCGTAGATGTCTACTTTATTGCCATCTTTGTTATAAACTTCTGCAGCGTTAGCTGCCCCGGCTACCAGCAGAGCAGGGATAACCACTGCAAGAATATTGCGCTTCATCATTATTTATTACCCTCATCGGTTTTTATATGACACCTGCCACTGCCGCCAATAAATTCCGTCAATAAAAATTTACGGAACTATTGATGAGAGTTTGGTGTCTTTATGTGTCTGCAGGCATCTTTCCATTCAAACTACCGTTTCGCTACTCTCAAAGTGCTACAAATATAAAGATTTAGTTTCAAAAAGAAAAAATGTGTAACAAAATGTTATTTTTATGCAACTTTGTGAACGACTTCAAATTTCAGGTGTCCCTGCGATTGAATTTTGCTCAGTTTTATCTATTTATATGATTTTCTTATACTTAATTTTGCTAACGACATTTTTATCTAGCCCCGCAAAAAAGAACCATTTTTACAAATGCATATTTTGGCCGTCCAGAATGCCGTGCGAATGGGTAATAAATGCTCTATTTGATCATGAAGTGCTAATCCACAATAAAAATAGTGATTATTTTTTGTTCTCAAATGTTGCAGTGAAACATTGCGTAACAGGAAGGGGGAATTTACGGGTTGAGTTTAGTGCGGGATGAGAGTCCATCTAAGGCGACAAATACAGCAATGCGCTGAGCGAAAAAAGGCCAGCAGTGCTGGCCTTTATGATTAAAGCGACAACGTTAGAAGCTGGCGTTACGCGGTGTACGCGGGAACGGAATAACATCGCGGACGTTCTGTACGCCGGTGACATAAGCGATCAGACGCTCAAAGCCCAAACCAAAACCGGAATGCGGAACGGTACCGTAGCGACGCAGATCGCGATACCACCAGTAATCTTCTTTGTTCAGACCCATCTCCAGCATACGGGCATCCAGCACGTCCAGACGCTCTTCACGCTGAGAACCACCGATGATTTCACCGATTCCCGGTGCCAGCACGTCCATTGCCGCCACGGTTTTACCGTCGTCGTTAAGGCGCATATAAAACGCCTTAATATCTTTCGGATAGTTTTTAACAACCACCGGCGCTTTAAAGTGTTCTTCGGCAAGATAGCGTTCATGCTCAGAAGACAGATCAACACCCCAGTAAACCGGGTTTTCAAACTGTTTGCCGCATTTTTCCAGGATGCTTACCGCATCGGTGTAATCCACCTGCGCGAAGTCAGCATCAATAAAACGTTCCAGGCGTGATACCGCGTCTTTGTCGACACGTTCGGCGAAGAACTTCATATCATCCGCACGTTCTTCCAGTACGGCTTTGAACGCGTATTTCAGCATTGCTTCAGCCAGACCTGCAACATCGTTCAGATCGGCAAAAGCGACTTCCGGCTCAAGCATCCAAAACTCTGCGAGGTGACGGCTGGTGTTGGAGTTTTCCGCACGGAAAGTCGGTCCAAAGGTATAAATTTTGGACAGGGCGCAGGCATAGGTTTCGCCGTTCAACTGACCGGAAACGGTCAGGAATGCTTCCTTACCAAAGAAGTCTTTATCGAAATCGACTTTACCCTGATCGTTACGCGGCAGGTTTTCCAGATCCAGCGTAGAAACACGGAACATTTCACCCGCACCTTCCGTATCGGAAGCGGTGATCAGCGGAGTAGATACCCAAAAGAAACCCTGCTCGTGGAAGAAGCGATGCAGCGCTTGCGCCAGCGTATGACGTACGCGCGCTACCGCACCAATCATATTGGTGCGCGGACGCATATGCGCCACTTCACGCAGATACTCAATGCTGTGACGCTTAGCCGCCATTGGGTAGGTATCAGGATCTTCAACCCAGCCCGCGACTTCAACTTCAGTGGCCTGAATTTCAAAGCTCTGTCCTTGTCCAGGTGATGCAACGACTTTACCCGTTACGATAACTGAACAACCCGTCGTCAGGCGCAGTACGTCCTGATTGTAATTGGGCAGAGAATTATTGATGACGGCCTGTACAGGATCAAAGCAGGAACCGTCATAAACGGCGAGGAAGGAGATGCCAGCTTTTGAATCTCGGCGGGTACGCACCCATCCGCGCACGGTGACTTCGCTGTCAACGGCTACGCGGCCCTGGAGTACGTCGGCTACAGGCACAACGCTCATAATATTCTCTCTGTTAATAGTCGGATATATAAACACATGTCCACCCATAATGGGGGGGATACCTATGTTACCTGGCATCTGCAATCAGACAAGCAGAATTCGTAGCTGGAGTGAAAGATTTCGGAAATAAACGTGAAAAGGGAGCCAAAGTGGCTCCCTGGAAGGACTAGCTGGCTTTTTTAATATGCGGGAGATCGAAGGCTTTGCGCAGCGCGCGCACAAACGCTTTATCATGGCAGATGGTTTTACCCGGGCTGTCAGATAACTTCGCCACCGGTTTGCCGTTACATTCGACCAGCTTGATAACGATATTCAGCGGCTTAACCTGGGGGATGTTACACGTCAGGCGTGTCCCGATACCAAAGCTCAACTTCACGCGAGAAGAGAAGTGGCGGTAGAGTTCAATCGCTTTATTCAGATCGAGGTTATCGGAGAACACCAGCGTTTTGCTTTGCGGGTCAATGCCCAGTTTTTCATAATGGGCGATGGCTTTCTCACCCCATTCCACCGGATCGCCAGAGTCGTGGCGCAAACCCTGGTAGCGGGTCGCAAACTCAACGCCAAAGTCGCGCAAAAACGCGTCCATGGTGATGCAATCGGTCAGGGCGATGCCGAGCTGGTCGGGATATTCGTTCAGCCAGGCGGCCAGGGCAACGCGCTGGCTGGTGGCAAGCTCAGGGCTGATTTGCTGGTGTGCCTGGAACCATTCATGCGCCTGGGTTCCCATCGGCGTTAATGACAAACGACGGGCAAGATCGTAGTTGCTGGTGCCAACAAACCACGGCTCTTGCTGCAGGCGTTTAACGATAGCCTGCTGGACTTCACGTGAAAAACGACGACGCGTACCGAAATCCATCAGATGGAAGCGGGACATATCGACATCTTTCGTTAAAGCAGAGAATTCTGCTAATTTGTTTTCCAGCTCAGCCAGTGCCTGCGGGACGCCTGATTCGGGCGAGCGATAACGGTGTACCAGCTCGCTTATCACCGCTAACAGCGGAACTTCCCACATGATCACTTCGCGCCATGGCCCGGTTAAGCGAATGTTCAACTTACCGTTGTCATTGGTGACGCAAACCTGTTCCGGGTTATAGCGGAAATCACGTAACCAGGTGAGGTAATCAGCTTTGAAGAAAGGCAGGCCGGAGAGCCACTGGTACTCGTCCTCCTGCAGTCGCAGGTGCTGCATAGCATTCACCTGTTCGCGAATAGAATCGGCATAAATACCGAGCAGGTCATCGCCACGGCAACGAAATTCAGCCGCTACTTGTACATCATAGTAGTGGTGAAAAACGGCTTGCTGCATATGCAACTTATAAGCGTCTGTATCCAGCAGCGAGTGCAGAACAGGAGAAGCGAATTGTGTCATAGGTGCGCAGTAGCATCCTCTCACGGGAGCGTTTAGTACAATAAACAACTAAGAAAACCGCTGGAGTATACCCTGTTTAGCGATTTATTGAACCCCGATCACACCATAAGCTGTCTTTCTGGTCGAGGGCAATTCGTGCCGCGTGTTATAAAAATGTAGCAAAAAGGGCGTTTGTGCCTGAAAAGATGAACATTCTGCGTAGCGTGATTTACGCAACAGGAATAGACTGAAGCCGAGACTCTACCAAAGATGCTAAAGGTTTTTTTATGACACAACAGCCACAAGCCAAATACCGCCACGACTACCGTGCGCCGGATTACCAGATTACTGATATTGACTTGACCTTTGACCTGGATGCTGAAAAAACCGTGGTCACCGCAGTGAGCCAGGCTGTCCGTCATGGCACGTCCGATGCGCCCCTGCGCCTGAATGGCGAAGATCTGACCCTGATGTCAATCCACGTGAATGACGAACCGTGGACAGCATATAAAGAAGAAGAGGGCGCTCTGGTCATCAATCAACTGCCGGAACGTTTTACGCTGCGTATCGTGAATGAAATTAGCCCAGCGGCGAATACCGCGCTGGAAGGGCTTTACAAGTCAGGTGACGCGCTGTGTACCCAGTGCGAAGCGGAAGGCTTTCGCCATATTACCTGGTATCTCGACAGGCCGGACGTGCTGGCGCGTTTTACGACCAAAATTATTGCCGATAAAACCAGATATCCATTCCTGCTTTCCAACGGTAACCGTGTTGCGCAGGGCGAACTGGAAAACGGTCGCCACTGGGTGCAGTGGCAGGATCCATTCCCGAAACCGTGCTATTTGTTTGCGCTGGTAGCAGGTGATTTCGACGTGCTGCGCGACACCTTTACCACCCGCTCCGGGCGTGAAGTGGCGCTGGAACTGTATGTCGATCGTGGGAACCTGGACCGCGCGCCGTGGGCGATGACCTCGCTGAAAAACTCCATGAAATGGGATGAAGAGCGCTTTGGCCTCGAATATGATCTCGACATCTATATGATTGTCGCCGTGGATTTCTTCAACATGGGCGCGATGGAGAATAAAGGTCTGAACATCTTTAACTCCAAATACGTGCTGGCGCGTACCGATACCGCCACCGACAAAGATTACCTCGATATTGAGCGCGTCATCGGTCACGAATATTTCCATAACTGGACCGGCAACCGCGTAACCTGTCGCGATTGGTTCCAGTTGAGCCTGAAAGAGGGGTTAACCGTGTTCCGCGATCAGGAATTCAGTTCCGATCTTGGCTCACGTGCGGTAAACCGTATCAGCAATGTGCGTACCATGCGCGGCCTGCAGTTTGCTGAGGACGCCAGCCCGATGGCGCATCCTATCCGTCCGGATATGGTCATCGAAATGAACAACTTCTATACCCTGACCGTATATGAGAAGGGTGCGGAAGTGATTCGTATGATCCACACCCTGCTGGGTGAGGCTAACTTCCAGAAAGGGATGCAGCTGTACTTTGAGCGTCACGATGGTAGCGCTGCGACCTGTGATGATTTCGTGCAGGCGATGGAAGATGCGTCGAACGTCGATCTCTCCCATTTCCGCCGCTGGTACAGCCAGTCCGGTACGCCGATTCTGACCGTGCGAGATGACTACAATCCAGCAACGGAACAGTACACACTGACTATCAGCCAGCGTACGCCAGCCACGCCGGATCAGGCTGAAAAGCAGCCCTTGCATATTCCTTTTGCCCTTGAGTTGTATGACAACGAAGGGAAAGTGATCCCGCTACAAAAAGGCGGGCACCCGGTGAATTCCGTACTCAACGTGACCCAGGCAGAGCAGACGTTTGTCTTTGATAACGTCTACTTCCAGCCGGTTCCGGCGCTGCTGTGCGAATTCTCCGCGCCGGTGAAACTGGAATATAAATGGAGCGATCAGCAACTGACCTTCCTGATGCGCCATGCGCGTAACGATTTCTCTCGTTGGGATGCGGCGCAAAGCCTGCTGGCGACCTATATTAAGCTCAACGTTGCCCGTCATCAGCAGGGACAACCGCTGTCGCTGCCGGTCCACGTGGCCGATGCATTCCGCGCGATTCTGCTCGATGAGAAAATCGATCCGGCACTGGCGGCAGAGATCCTGACGCTGCCTTCAGTAAATGAAATTGCCGAACTGTTCGACATCATTGATCCGGTGGCGATCGCCGAGGTACGCGAAGCGTTAACCCGCACGCTGGCGGCCGAGCTGGCGGATGAATTCCTCGCCATCTATAACGCTAATCATCTTGATGAGTATCGCGTAGAGCATGGCGATATTGGCAAACGTACGCTGCGCAATGCCTGCCTGCGATTCCTGGCCTTTGGCGAAACCCATCTGGCTGACACGCTGGTAAGCAAGCAATACCGTGAAGCGAATAACATGACTGATGCGCTGGCGGCGCTGTCTGCGGCGGTCGCAGCACAGTTGCCGTGTCGTGACGCGCTGATGCAGGAATACGACGACAAATGGCATCACGACGGTCTGGTGATGGATAAATGGTTTATCCTGCAGTCCACCAGCCCGGCGAGAAATGTGCTGGAAACGGTACGCGGCCTGCTGAAGCATCGTTCCTTTAGTATGAGTAACCCGAACCGCATCCGTTCGCTGATTGGTGCCTTCGCGGGCAGCAACCCGGCGGCATTCCATGCGGAAGATGGTAGCGGCTACCAGTTCCTGGTGGACATGCTGACTGAGCTCAACAGCCGTAACCCGCAGGTGGCGTCACGTCTGATTGAGCCGTTGATTCGTTTAAAACGCTATGATGCAAAACGTCAGGCGAAGATGCGTGCGGCGCTGGAACAGCTGAAAGGTCTGGAGAATCTGTCGGGCGATCTGTTCGAGAAAATTACTAAAGCGTTGGCCTGAGACGTTGACCTGTAGTTTTGTAGGCCGGATAAGGCGGTAACGCCGTCATCCGGCAAAATGCCCGGTGGCGCTCATGCTTACCGGGCCTACAACGTCCTGAATGTTTATCCATGCAGTCGGATTGACTGTTCTGCCTCGCCACGCTGCATCACCCGATTCAACACCTCGGCTTCCAGTTCTGTCAGACGAAGAGAGCCAATCCGGCGTGGTCGCGCAATATCCACCGTTAAATCCAGTCCGATTTTTCCATCCTCAATCAGCAAAACGCGATCGGCCATTGCCACCGCTTCACTGACGTCATGGGTGACCAACAGCACGGTAAAGCCGTGCTCTTGCCATAAAGAGACGATCAGCTCCTGCATTTCAAGGCGGGTTAAGGCATCCAGTGCGCCGAGGGGTTCATCCAGCAGAAGCAGACCGGGGCGATGAATTAATGCCCGCGCCAGAGCCACGCGCTGTTTTTGTCCGCCAGAAAGTGCTGCGGGCCACTCCTGAGCACGATTCTCCAGTCCAACGGCGGCCAGCGCATCTCGGGCCGCATTGTGCCAGTGACCTTTCAGACCCAGACCGACGTTATCGATAACCGTCTTCCATGGCAGCAGACGCGCATCCTGAAACATCATTCGCGTATCATCCTGAATCTCTGCCAGCGGGGTGGTTCCGGCGAGTAATGCGCCAGAGGTGGGCGACTCCAGTCCAGCCAGCAGGCGCAGCAACGTACTTTTACCTCCGCCACTGCGGCCTACGACGGCAACGAACTGTCCGGCCGGAATATGCAAATCTAACTGATTGAGCACCGTATTGGCGGCGTATTGTTTCGTTACGGCGCTTAGCAAAAGCGGCGTGCCCTGGTTCAGGCGAGCGGTGTTCATATGGTAGCCTCCTTCACATGGTAAGCCGGGTTCCAGCGCAGCCAGATTCGCTCCAGCAGTTGGGCACTGACATCGGCTAGTTTGCCGAGCAGGGCATAGAGAATAATGGCCACCACGACCACATCGGTTTGTAGAAATTCGCGGGCGTTCATCGCCAGGTAGCCAATACCGGCATTGGCTGAAATGGTTTCTGCGACGATAAGCGTCAGCCACATCAGCCCGAGAGCGAAACGCACCCCAACCATAATCGAGGGCAGGGCGCCGGGGAGGATCACATGAATAAACAGTGAAAAACCAGACAACCCATAGCTGCGCGCCATTTCAACCAGCCCGCGGTCGATATTGCGTATCCCGTGCCAGGTGTTGATGTAAATCGGGAACAGCGTGCCCAGGGCGACGAGAAAGATCCTGGCGGATTCATCAATACCGAACCACAAAATCACCAGCGGGATCAGCGCCAGATGCGGTACGTTACGCAGCATCTGCACCGAGGTATCCAGCAGGCGTTCTCCCCAACGCGAAAGACCGCTGATCAGTCCCAGCGTCAGGCCAATCGATCCACCGATAGAGAATCCGATCAGCGCGCGCCAGGCGCTGATCGCCAGATGCTGCCAAAGTTCGCCGCTGGCGGAAAGCGTCCAGAAAGCTTCGACCACGCCCTCCGGTGAGGGCAGGATGCGGTTGGACAGCCAGCCCATTGATGATGCGAGCTGCCAGAACGCCACCAGACCTACCGGTAAAAACCAGGGCGCGAGGCGCAATAACCACCTATTTTTCTGTGTTGCCATTAGCCGCTCCTTAGCTTTGTGCGACTTTGCGCGGGATGAATTCGTTCGCCACCGCTTCGCCTTGCTGTTGCAGGCGCAGCGGTTGCGGAATTTCTGGTATCGCGACATCCAGATGCGGGAACAGCAGCTCACCAACTCTGTATGCCTCTTCCAGATGCGGATACCCGGACAGCACAAAGCTGTCGATTCCCAGCGCGGCATACTCGTTAATACGCGCTGCGACCGTAGGACCATCCCCAACCAGTGCGGTCCCTGCGCCACCGCGCACCAGTCCTACCCCTGCCCACAGGTTCGGGCTAATTTCCAGTTTGTCGCGTTTACCGTTGTGCAGTGCAGCCATTCGCTGCTGACCAACCGAATCCGTTTTTGAGAAGGCGGCCTGGGCTTTGGCGATGGTGTCGTCATCCAGATGGGATATCAGACGATCCGCTGCCTGCCACGCCTCTTGTGTTGTCTCCCGTACGATCACATGCAGACGAATACCAAAGCGGATCTTGCGCCCGAGTGCCGCTGCTTTGGCCCGTACCTGTTCAATCTTCTGTTTCACCTGTTCAGGCGGTTCGCCCCAGGTCAGGTAGAGATCAACCTGTTCTGCAGCCAGATCTTGTGCGACATCAGACGAGCCGCCGAAATAGAGTGGAGGATGTGGCTGCTGGATCGGCGGGAAGAACAGTTTTGCCCCGCGAACATGAATATGTTTGCCTTTGAAATCAACGGTTTCACCTTGCAGTAAGCGTCGCCAGACCTGAGTAAATTCGCCAGAGGCTTCATAGCGCGCGGTGTGATCGAGGAACACGCCGTCGCCAGCCAACTCCTGCGGATCGCTGCCGGTCACCAGGTTAAATAGCGCCCGACCATTAGAAAGCCTGTCGAGCGTTGCTGCCTGACGCGCGGCAACCGTCGGCGAGGTGACGCTTGGGCGTAGCGCGACCAAAAATTTTAACCGCTGGGTGACCGGGATCATCGAGGCGGCGACAAGCCAGGCATCTTCGCAGGAGCGACCGGTGGGGATCAGCACGCCGGTAAACCCCAGACGGTCGGCCGTTTGAGCAATTTGTTGCAGATATCCGTGATCGACCGGGCGCGAACCTTCTTCCGTTCCAAGATAATGACCGTCACCGTGGGTGGGTAAAAACCAGAACATGTTCAGACTCATAATTTTTCTCCTGCCTGCTGAGTGGGTTGCCAGATACGCTGGCGAATATCGATTTTTTTCGGCACCAGGCGGTTGTCATAAAACAGATCCGCGGTTTGTTGCTGTAGCGCAGCAACAGAGTCGCTGACGGGCGTAATGGTGGTTGGCGGGCGGTGATCCAGATAAGAGGCAATTACCGGCTCAGGCAGGCCCATGGTTTTAGCCAGCAGGGCAATGCTTTGCTGCCGCTGGCTGAGGGTTAACGCATCGGCCTGGCTAAAGGTATTCAGTACGCCAAGAATAAAAGCGCCATTTTTTTCGGCATAAGGACGTGCGGCGAGATAAAACGAACCGGTTTGCTTGAGGTCTGAGCCGTCTTTCAGCACGCGTACATCACCTTGCAATAACGCGGCGGCATAGTAGGGATCCCAGATAGCCCATGCATCAACGTTTCCTTGCTGGAAGGCCGCTCGCGCATCGGCTGGCGTCAGATAAGTCGGTTGAATATCGGTAAATTTCAGCCCAGCCTGTTGCAGTGCACGGAGCAGTAAATTGTGGGCGCTGGAACCTTTCTGGAAAGCGACTTTATGTCCTTTAAGCTGCGCGACGTTCTGGATCGGGCTATTTTTCGGCACCAGAATCACTTCAGCTTTCGGTTTGGGGGGCTCAACGCCCACGTAAACCAGATCTGCCCCCGCGGCCTGGGCGAAAATGGGTGGAATGTCACCCGTACTGCCGAGATCGATACTGCCGATATTGAGCGCTTCCAGCATTTGTGGCCCGGCAGGGAACTCAACCCACGAGATTTTGGTTTGCGGGTAGCGTTTCTCCAACAATTGATGGCTTTTTGCCAACACCATGCTGACGCTCCCTTTCTGATAACCAATGCGTAGAGCATCGGGCGCAGGTTCTGCGGCGTGCGCCAGCGTTGACAGTGACAGCAGCCCAGCCAGTGTGAACCACGACGTGTGACGTTTGAGCAGATTAAGCATGGGCGGCACCTCGCAGGGCATTCAGTTGAGGGAGTTGGATATCGCGACGATGCAATGCCAGCCAGAAGGTGTCGAGCGCACTATCCATGCGCTGCTGCAGGTTGGGCGTAAACTGCGGTTTATGTTGATAATCGATGACCTGCGAATCATCGGCAAATACGCCGTGCAGGATCTCCTGGGCTTTTAACGCACTCAGTACCGGTTTCAGCGCGTAATCGACGGCCAGTAAATGCGCCACGCTGCCGCCGGTCGCCAGCGGCAACACCACTTTTCCTTCCAGCGCCCGCTCGGGGAGCAGATCGAGCAGCGTTTTCAGTGCGCCAGAGTAAGCGGCTTTGTAGACCGGCGTGGCGACAATCAGCCCGTCAGCATCTTGCAGTTGTTCAATAAATGTCTTCAACGCCGGACTGTCAAAACGGGCATAGATTAGGTCTTCCGGGGCAAAGTTATGCAGGTTCCAGTGAAAGACTTCGACATCATGACCGTTGAGTTTTTCTCGGGCATATTCCAGTAACGCACTGGAGCGAGAAGGAAAGCGAGGGCTCCCCGCCAGAGTGATGATGCGCATAATTTCATTCTCCGCTTATAACCAATTGTTTGCTTTTAGTTAACATTGATAACAATTTATGCAGTCTGGCAGAGAGATTTTGTTTATCGAAATGATTTATACGGGATAGAAAAGTTGGAAATTGAATAAAAAGGCAGGGGCCAGGAAAACGATTGCTATTTATTGCCGCAGGTCAATTCCCTTTTTGCTCACGATCGCACATAATACGCCCCCGGTTTGCACACCGGGAATCCAGGAGAGTTCATGTACTACCCCTTCGTTCGTAAAGCCCTTTTTCAGCTCGATCCAGAGCGCGCTCATGAATTGACATTCCAGCAATTACGTCGCATTACCGGCACACCGCTTGAAGCGCTTGTGCGCCAGAAAGTACCGGCAAAACCGGTTACCTGTATGGGGCTGACGTTTAAAAATCCGCTCGGGCTTGCTGCCGGACTGGATAAAGACGGGGAGTGCATTGATGCGCTCGGCGCGATGGGATTTGGCTCAATTGAAATAGGTACCGTGACGCCGCGTCCTCAGCCGGGTAACGATAAACCGCGTCTGTTCCGTCTGGTCGATGCAGAAGGTTTGATCAACCGTATGGGGTTTAATAACCTGGGTGTTGATAACCTGGTTGAGAACGTTAAAAAATCGCATTTTGACGGTATTCTGGGGATTAATATTGGCAAGAATAAAGATACCCCAGTAGAGAATGGCAAAGATGACTATCTGATTTGTATGGAAAAAGTCTATGCTTATGCGGGTTATATTGCGATTAATATCTCTTCACCGAATACGCCGGGATTACGTACGCTGCAATACGGCGAGGCTCTGGACGATCTGCTGACGGCTATTAAAAATAAGCAAAACGATCTGCAAGCGATCCACCATAAATATGTGCCGGTGGCGGTAAAGATCGCGCCGGATCTTTCTGTGGAAGAACTGATCCAGGTTGCTGACAGTTTAGTTCGGCATAATATTGATGGCGTAATTGCGACTAACACCACGCTCGATCGTTCGCTCGTTCAGGGAATGAAAAATTGCGATCAAATGGGTGGTCTGAGCGGGCGACCATTGCAATTAAAAAGTACAGAAATTATTCGCCAGTTGTCTCAGGAATTAAAAGGGCAGTTGCCAATTATTGGTGTTGGCGGGATCGACTCGGTGATTGCCGCGCGGGAAAAAATGTCTGCCGGCGCAAGCCTCGTGCAGATTTATTCGGGCTTTATTTTTAAAGGTCCGCCGTTGATTAAAGAAATCGTCAGCAATATCTGATCTATGCCTTAATCCGACAACCAGGGCTTTATTTCTGGCCCTGGTTGTTTTATATTCCTTTACTGTTGCTTATTTAAACATTCTGAGCTTTTATTATTAAGGCAATAAACGAAGCGGCAAAAGGATACTGTCGTAATGGCGATGATTAAGGAAAGGAGAGAAACTGATGCGAATTAAACCCGACGATAACTGGCGCTGGTATTATAATGAAGAGCACGATCGTATGATGCTCGATTTAGCCAATGGCATGTTATTCCGCTCGCGTTTTGCGCGTAAAATGCTCACGCCTGATGCTTTTTCTCCATCTGGTTTT
The DNA here is from genome assembly GCF_001034465.1 of Citrobacter sp. MGH100. Classification (NCBI taxonomy): domain Bacteria; kingdom Pseudomonadati; phylum Pseudomonadota; class Gammaproteobacteria; order Enterobacterales; family Enterobacteriaceae; genus Citrobacter; species Citrobacter sp. MGH100. The sequence goes on along the minus strand of NZ_KQ089800.1, from coordinate 1,766,092 downwards.
TGTGTTGATGACGCCGCGCTTTATTTCTCCTTCGAAGAAAAATGCCGTTATCTGGATTTAGCTAAAGAACAAAAAGCGGAACTGGTGCTAAATGCGCTGGTGGCTATTCGGTATCTTAAACCGCAAATGCCAAAAAGCTGGCACTTTGTTGCGCACGGTATTAACTGGTCGCCAACCGTGGGTGACGCCGCCTGTGTGGATTTAAGCGATACCGAAGAACAGGTAAATCTGTTAGTGGTAGAGCCGGGTGAAAATGCCGCACTGTGTTTGCTTGCGCAGCCCGGAGTGGTCATCGCTGGTCGCACCATGCAACTTGGCGATGCGATTAAAATCATGAATGACAGACTGAAACCACAGGCAATTGTCGACAGTTTCAACCTTGAGCAGGCGGTCTAACTTTCCAGCCTGATTGCTGTCTTGGGTACACAACTGCAGCAAAGAATCGTTCCGTCATCGCCAATCGCTGATTTTTTCAGTGGGTTGACTTCGCCTTCTACCAGCCGAATCCGGCAGCATCCGCAAATTCCCGCACGACACGAGTAGGGAACACGGATCCCCTGGTTTTCCAGCTGTTCCAACAATACCTGCTGATTATTTCCGCGAAACGTTTGACCCTGCCAGTCAATCATCACTGTTGCATCGGGTTGTTGTTGCAAAGCCGTATCATCAGATTCCGCCGCGCTGTACAGCCGGGCGGGTCGGGTCGCCAGTATTTCGACTTCATCACCTACACGAATTACGCCGCTATTACGGGCGATGAGATTCTGGCCGAAATCGACATCACCGTTGTCCGCCGCCGTGCGGAAGGTTTGCAGCGTTGCCAGTGGCTCGCCAGACGGATGTTTCTGGCCTTTTTCCGGGCTGACGGTAGTGAAAATACAGCGGCTACAGGGTTTTGCCACATCAAAAATGACGTCGCCGATGCGAATCACTTTCCAGGTATCTTCTTCCCAGGCGCCAGCGCCTGAAATCACCAGATTAGGGCGAAACTGTTCCATTTTGACGCTTGCCGGACAGCGCTGTTGCAGATCGCGTAGTGATGCTTCATTGGTCAGCAGATAGGGATAACCGTCGGCGAAGGATAAGGGAACGTCATCGTGGCGCTTTACCCGGCGCGTCAGTTGCGGGCCAACCCAGCGTAACTGCACATCACGGGAAAAGAAACCGCTGATCCAGCGATTGATATCCGCTGGTGCTACTCGCGCGGTAAAATGATTTCCCCATACTTCAGTTGGCGCATCCTGGGTGGCAAAGTCGGCAAAGCGCACTAACGCGCTGCTGCCGTCTGGCGCCGTAAGATGCAGTCCATCGTGGAAAGGAGAAGGGGTAAAGCGGACCATTTGCGGGAACTGTCGGGCAGTGATGAACGTTCCGTCAGGTTCAGTGATCATAAATATGCGATCAAAGGCAAGGCCGCTGATATCTGCCAGGGCGTGCGTTAGCCCAATGCCGCGCATTGATTTAACCGGATGGATAAAAAGTCGGGTTAACGTGACCACTGTACTGCCCCTCGAATGAAAATAAGCCTTCAACTTTATGACATACAGCCCATATTAGCTATAATGCGCAGCAATTTTCTTGGAGTAAAAGTGACATTATGAATTCTCTGTTTGCCAGTACGGCCCGCGGGCTGGAAGAGCTGTTAAAAACTGAACTGGAAAACCTCGGCGCGCTGGAGTGCCAGGTCGTTCAGGGTGGGGTCCATTTTAAGGGCGACACGCGGCTTGTTTACCAGAGCCTGATGTGGAGCCGCCTGGCCTCGCGCATTATCCTGCCGATGGGAGAATGCAAGGTCTACAGCGATCTTGATCTGTACCTCGGCGTTCAGGCAATCGACTGGACAGAGATATTTAATCCTGGTGCCACCTTTGCCGTGCATTTTAGCGGCCTGAACGAGACGATTCGTAATAGTCAGTACGGTGCACTGAAAGTAAAGGATGCGATTGTCGATGCCTTTACCCGTAAAAACCTGCCGCGTCCGAACGTAGATCGTGAATCACCCGATCTGCGCATTAACGTCTGGTTGAACAAAGATACCGCCAGCATCGCCCTCGATCTGAGTGGTGACGGCCTGCATCAGCGTGGTTATCGCGATCGCGCTGGTCAGGCGCCGATTAAAGAAACGCTGGCGGCCGCCATTGTGATGCGTTCAGGCTGGCAGCCGGGTACGCCGCTGCTCGATCCGATGTGTGGTTCCGGTACGTTGCTGATTGAAGCCGCAATGTGGGCAACCGATCGCGCGCCGGGCCTGCACCGTGGCTACTGGGGCTTCAATGGTTGGGCGCAGCACGATGAAGTCGTCTGGCAAGAAGTCAAAGCCGAAGCACAGGTTCGTGCACGCAAAGGGTTGGCGGACTATACCTCGCACTTCTATGGATCTGACAGCGATGCGCGGGTAATTGAAAAAGCGCGCAGTAATGCCCGCCGCGCCGGTATTGCCGATCTGATGACGTTTGACGTTAAAGATGTCGCTAAACTGAGCAACCCGCTGCCTAAAGGACCGTATGGTACGGTTATCAGCAACCCGCCATACGGCGAACGTCTTGATAGCGAACCGGCGTTGATAGCTCTGCACAGCCTGCTGGGACGCACGATGAAAAACCAGTTTGGCGGCTGGAATTTGTCGCTGTTCAGCGCCTCGCCGGATCTGCTCAGCAGCCTGCAATTGCGTGCGGATAAACAGTTTAAAGCGAAAAATGGTCCGCTGGATTGCGTACAGAAGAACTATCACGTTGCAGAAACGACCGCTGACAGCAAACCTGCAACGGTGGCGGGAGATTATGCCAACCGCCTGCGCAAGAATATTAAGAAATTGGAAAAATGGGCACGTCAGGAAGGGATTGAATGCTATCGCCTGTATGACGCTGACCTGCCGGAATACAACGTTGCAGTGGACCGCTATGGTGACTGGGTCGTGGTTCAGGAATATGCGCCGCCGAAGACGGTTGATGCGCAGAAAGCACGTCAACGCCTGTTCGACATTATCGCCGCAACGCTGTCGGTACTGGAAATCGCACCAAACAAACTGGTGCTGAAAACCCGTGAGCGCCAGAAAGGGAAGAACCAATACCAGAAAATGAACGAGAAGGGCGAGTTCATTGAGGTGAGCGAGTATAACGCGCGCCTGTGGGTAAACCTGACCGATTATCTGGATACCGGCCTGTTCCTCGATCACCGTATTGCACGCCGCATGTTGGGGCAGATGAGCAAAGGGAAAGACTTCCTTAACCTGTTCTCCTATACCGGCAGCGCCAGCGTACATGCGGGATTGGGCGGTGCGCGCAGCACCACAACGGTAGATATGTCGCGTACCTATCTGGAATGGGCAGAGCGTAACCTGCGACTGAACGGGTTAAGCGGACGTGCGCACCGCTTGATTCAGGCCGACTGCCTGGGCTGGTTGCGTGATGCCAATGAACAGTTTGATCTGATCTTCATTGATCCGCCGACGTTCTCTAACTCTAAGCGTATGGAAGACTCGTTCGATGTGCAGCGCGATCATCTGGCGCTGATGAAAGATCTGAAACGCCTGCTGCGTAAAGACGGCACGATTATGTTCTCCAACAACAAACGTGGATTCCGTATGGACCTCGACGGTCTGGCTGAACTGGGATTGAAAGCACAAGAAATTACCCAAAAAACGCTTTCCCTAGACTTTGCCCGTAACCGCCAGATCCACAACTGCTGGCTGATTACCGCAGCCTGAAAGGAAAAATAAATGTCATTGATCAGTATGCATGGCGCATGGCTGTCGTTCAGCGATTCGCCACTTCTTGATAATGCAGAATTGCATATCGAGGATAACGAACGCGTCTGTCTGGTAGGCCGTAACGGCGCGGGCAAATCGACGCTGATGAAGATCCTGAACCGTGAGCAGGGTCTTGACGATGGGCGTATTATTTATGAGCAGGATCTGGTTGTGGCGCGTCTGCAGCAGGATCCGCCGCGCAACGTGCAGGGTAGCGTCTACGATTTCGTCGCCGAAGGGATTGCAGAACAGGCGGTTTACCTCAAGCGTTATCATGATATCTCGCATCTGGTGATCACCGATCCGAGTGATAAAAACCTCCAGGAACTGGCGAAGGTTCAGGAACAGCTGGATCACCATAATCTGTGGCAGCTGGAAAACCGTATTAATGAAGTACTGGAACAGCTTGGCCTGGAAGCAGACATGGAGCTGGCATCGCTTTCCGGCGGCTGGCTACGTAAGGCGGCGCTGGGCCGCGCGTTAGTGAGCAACCCGCGCGTGCTGCTGCTGGATGAACCGACGAACCACCTGGATATTGAAACCATCGACTGGCTGGAAGGGTTCCTGAAAACCTTCAATGGGACAATCATTTTCATCTCCCACGACCGTTCATTTATTCGCAATATGGCGACGCGCATTGTCGATCTCGACCGCGGCAAGCTGGTGACCTATCCGGGGAACTACGATCAGTATCTGCTGGATAAAGAAGAAGCGTTGCGCGTAGAAGAGTTACAAAACGCGGAATTTGACCGCAAACTGGCGCAGGAAGAAGTCTGGATCCGTCAAGGTATTAAGGCGCGTCGAACCCGCAATGAAGGCCGCGTGCGTGCGCTGAAAGCCATGCGTCGCGAGCGTGGCGAGCGGCGTGAAGTGATGGGCACAGCGAAGATGCAGGTCGAAGAAGCGAGCCGCTCAGGCAAGATTGTTTTCGAAATGGAGAATGTTGATTACCAGGTTGACGGGAAGCAGCTGGTGAAAGATTTCTCCGCGCAGGTGCAGCGCAGCGACAAAATTGCCTTAATTGGGCCTAACGGCTGCGGCAAAACAACGCTGCTGAAGCTGATGCTGGGACAATTACAGGCCGACAGTGGTCGCATCCACGTCGGGACGAAACTGGAAGTTGCCTATTTCGACCAGCACCGTGCTGAACTGGATCCCGATAAAACCGTGATGGACAACCTGGCTGAAGGTAAGCAAGAGGTGATGGTGAACGGTAAGCCGCGCCATGTGCTGGGCTATCTTCAGGACTTCCTGTTCCATCCGAAACGTGCGATGACGCCAGTACGTGCTCTCTCTGGCGGGGAACGTAATCGCCTGTTATTGGCGCGTTTGTTCCTGAAACCCAGCAATCTGTTAATTCTCGATGAACCCACCAACGATCTCGACGTCGAAACGCTGGAACTGCTCGAAGAGTTGATTGACGGTTATCAGGGGACCGTATTGCTGGTGAGCCACGACCGTCAGTTTGTCGATAATACCGTGACCGAATGCTGGATCTTCGAAGGCGGCGGTAAAATTGGTCGTTATGTCGGCGGTTATCATGATGCGCGCAGTCAGCAATCGCAGTATGTGGCGTTTAAACAACCCGTTGAGAAAAAAACGGAGGAAACTGTTGCGCCTAAAGCAGAAATTGTAAAACGTGGCACCAGCAAACTAAGCTATAAACTACAGCGCGAACTGGAGCAGCTTCCTGCGCTGCTTGAAGAACTGGAAGCTAAGCTGGAAGCCTTACAGACTCAGGTTGCTGACGCCGCGTTTTTTAGTCAGCCGCACGAGCAAACGCAACAGGTGTTAGCTAATCTGAACGAAGCGGAACAAGAACTTGAGCAAGCCTTTGAGCGCTGGGAGTATCTTGAGTCTTTGAAGAATGGCGCATAATTAAAGGAGCACCTATGTGCGAACATCACCATGCCGCGAAGCATATTTTGTGCTCGCAGTGTGACATGCTGGTGGCGCTTCCTCGCCTTGAGCATGGTCAGAAAGCGGCATGTCCACGATGTGGCACTACGTTAACGGTTGAGTGGGACGCGCCACGGCAGCGTCCTACCGCCTATGTGTTAGCAGCATTGTTCATGCTGCTTTTATCAAACCTGTTTCCCTTTGTGAATATGAACGTCGCAGGGGTGAGTAGTGAAGTGACGTTGCTGCAAATTCCCAGCGTGCTCTTTTCTGAAGATTACGCCAGTCTCGGCACCTTCTTTATCTTATTCGTTCAGTTGGTTCCGGCCTTTTGTCTGCTGACGATCCTGCTACTGGTAAACCGGGTTCAGATGCCCGAGCGGCTTAAAGCATGGCTGGCGCGCATTTTGTTTCAGCTAAAAAGCTGGGGAATGGCCGAAATCTTCCTCGCGGGCGTGCTGGTGAGCTTTGTTAAACTAATGGCCTATGGCGATATCGGTGTGGGCAGTAGTTTCATCCCGTGGTGCTTCTTTTGTCTTCTCCAGTTACGAGCATTCCAGTGTGTCGATCGTCGCTGGCTGTGGGATGATATTGCGCCGATGCCGGCTATCAAACAGGTCTTAAAACCTGGCGTGCCTGGTATCCGACAAGGATTGCGTTCCTGCTCCTGTTGCACGGCTATTCTTCCGGCTGATGAGCTGGTGTGTCCGCGCTGTCAAACGAAAGGCTATGTGCGTCGTAAAAACAGTTTGCAATGGACACTGGCATTACTGTTCACGTCGATCATGCTTTATCTTCCTGCCAATATTCTGCCGATTATGATCACCGATCTGCTGGGGTCAAAACTGCCATCAACCATTCTTGAGGGCGTGGTTTTAATCTGGAGCGAAGGTTCTTATCCCGTGGCTGCAGTTATCTTTATCGCCAGTATTATGGTGCCGACCTTAAAAATGATCGCCATTGCCTGGCTATGTTGGGATGCCAAAGGGCATGGCAAACGCGACAGCGAACGTATGCACCTGATTTATGAGGTGGTGGAATTTGTCGGTCGCTGGTCAATGATCGACGTTTTTGTTATTGCGGTACTCTCTGCGCTGGTGCGCATGGGAGGGTTAATGAACATTTATCCTGCAATGGGTGCTTTGATGTTTGCTTTAGTCGTCATTATGACAATGTTTTCTGCGATGACATTTGATCCGCGTCTGTCGTGGGACCGTGAACCAGAACCAGGCCATGAGGAGTCCTGACAGCATGGAATCTAAAAGTGGGGAAGCCAAAGTGCAGAAGGTAAAAAACTGGTCGCCCGTGTGGATATTCCCGATCGTCACTGCACTCATTGGCGCATGGGTTCTGTTTTACCACTACAGCCATCAGGGGCCGGAAGTCACGTTGATTACGACCAATGCCGAAGGTATTGAAGGGGGCAAAACGACGATTAAGAGCCGCAGTGTGGACGTCGGCATCGTTGAGAGCGCAACCCTGACGGATGATCTGACCCATGTGGAGATTAAAGCGCGTCTTAATTCCGGTATGGAAAAGCTACTGCATAAAGATTCTGTTTTTTGGGTTGTGAAGCCGCAGGTGGGGCGTGAAGGTATCAGTGGCCTGGGAACGCTGTTGTCCGGGGCATATATTGAGCTGCAACCCGGTAATAAAGGCAGCAAGCTGGAAAATTACCAATTGCTCGATTCTCCACCGCTGGCGCCGCCTGATGCGAAAGGGATCCGCGTGATCCTGGACAGTAAAAAAGCCGGTCAATTGAGTCCGGGTGACCCGGTGCTGTTCCGTGGATATCGCGTGGGCTCGGTTGAGACCAGCACGTTTGATGCTCAAAAACGCACGATCAGCTACCAGCTTTTCATCAATGCGCCAAACGATCGACTGGTAACCAGTAATGTCCGTTTCTGGAAAGACAGCGGTATTGCCGTCGATCTCACTTCGGCAGGTATGCGAGTAGAAATGGGCTCGCTCACGACGCTGTTTGGCGGTGGGGTAAGCTTTGACGTACCGGAAGGGCTGGAGCAAGGCCAACCGGTTGAACAGCATTCCTCTTTTAATCTGTATGACGATCAAAAAAGTATTCAGGATTCCTTGTATACCGATCACATTGATTACCTGATGTTCTTCAAGGATTCAATTCGTGGTCTGCAGCCGGGTGCGCCGTTGGAATTCCGTGGTATACGCCTGGGTACAGTAAGTAAAGTGCCTTTCTTCGCGCCAAATATGCGCCAGGTATTTAACAATGATTACCGCATTCCTGTTCTGGTGCGTATTGAACCTGAACGGCTGAAAGCGCAGTTGGGTGAAGACACCGATGTGGGGGCTCATCTTGCTGAGTTGCTCAAACGTGGGCTGAGAGGCTCATTGAAGACGGGGAACCTGGTGACCGGCGCGCTGTATGTCGATCTCGACTTTTACCCGAAAGAGCCGCCAATTACAGGGGTACGCGAGTTTAATGGTTATCAAATTATCCCAACAGTGAGTGGCGGTCTGGCGCAGATTCAGCAACGTCTGATGGAAGCGTTGGATAAGATTAATGGCCTGCCGCTGAACCCGATGATTGAGCAGGCAACCAATACGCTGTCGGAAAGCCAGCGCACGATGAAGCATCTGCAAACTACGCTGGATAACATGAATAAGATCACGTCCAGCCAGTCGATGCAGCAGCTTCCTGCGGATATGCAGAATACGTTACGTGAACTGAATCGCAGCATGCAGGGCTTCCAGCCGGGTTCTGCGGCCTATAACAAGATGGTGGCAGATATGCAGCGTCTTGATCAGGTACTGCGTGAACTGCAGCCGGTTCTGAAAACGCTGAACGACAAGAGCAACGCGCTGGTGTTTGAAGCGAAGGACAAAAAAGATCCAGAGCCGAAGAGGGCGAAACAATGAAAAAGTGGCTAGTGGTGATGATGGCGGTCTGGCTGACGTCATGTAGCTCCAGCGGAGAGAGTAAAAGCTATTATCAGCTCCCCATTGCGCAAGGGGGGGGACAAAGTTCAGCTAATCAGGGCAATCGCCTGTTGTGGGTTGAACAGGTTGCAGTACCTGATTACCTGGCGGGGAATGGTGTGGTGTACCAGACCAGCGACGTGAAGTATGTGATAGCAAATAACAATCTCTGGGCCAGCCCACTGGATCAGCAACTGCGTAATACCCTTGTCGCAAATCTCAGTATGCAACTTCCTGGTTGGGTGGTTGCATCTCAGCCGTTGGGAAGCACTCAGGATACGCTTAACGTGACGGTGACAGGCTTTCACGGACGTTACGACGGTAAAGTGATTGTCAGCGGTGAATGGTTGCTGAATCACCAGGGGCAATTAATCAAGCGTCCGTTCCATATCGAAGTTGTACAGACGCAGGATGGCTACGATGAAATGGTGAAAGTTCTGGCCAGCGCCTGGAGTCAGGAAGCGACGGCAATCGCCCAGGAGCTGAAACGCATTCCATAAGCTTAAATAATTGTAAATTATGCCGCCTCAGGCTCATCGCCAGAGGCGGTTTTTTTTATTTTTTTAGCAGTTGAGGTAGCTGTTCTGACAGAGAATTTTTGTACAAATGATTTACCAGCTAGCTCACAAATATGACACTGGCGTGAATTTTGCGCATTGACGAGTCTAATGTTTAGGGGTATTCGTTTAGTGTGATTGCACACTTAGTAATCACTGTTTTCTTTTCCACCAGACCTAAAAATGAGGGAAACGAGGCATGAAGAGACAAAAACGAGATCGCCTGGAACGGGCACATCAACGTGGATATCAGGCCGGCATTGCCGGACGCTCAAAAGAAATGTGTCCCTATCAGACGCTGAATCAGAGGTCATACTGGCTGGGAGGCTGGCGAGAAGCCATGGGGGATAGGGTTTTAATGGCCTGATTCTGTCTCTTTAGATAAAAGAAACCTCCGCTTAGCGGAGGTTTCGCCTTTTGTAGACCGGCAAAATAACGTGCGCTGCCATTCGGCCATGTCGCACTGCCAGACCTACAGATGTCTGCGATTAGAACGCCGAGGTGTCCTGGAACAGACCCACTTTCAGATCATTTGCGGTGTAGATCAGGCGACCATCAACCAGCACTTCACCATCAGCCAGACCCATGATCAGGCGGCGGTTAACGATGCGTTTGAAGTGAATGCGGTAAGTGACTTTCTTCGCGGTCGGCAGAACCTGACCTGTGAATTTCACTTCGCCCACGCCCAGTGCACGGCCTTTACCTTCGCCGCCCAACCAGCCGAGATAGAATCCAACCAACTGCCACATGGCATCCAGACCCAGGCAACCTGGCATTACCGGATCGCCGATAAAATGGCATCCGAAGAACCACAGGTCCGGGTTGATGTCCAGTTCAGCTTCCACATAACCTTTGTCAAAGTTGCCGCCGGTTTCGGTCATCTTGATGACACGATCCATCATCAGCATGCTTGGTGCAGGCAGTTGTGGGCCTTTAGCACCAAACAGCTCACCGCGACCAGAGGCAAGAAGGTCTTCTTTTGTATAGGATTCGCGTTTATCTACCATGTTCTCTGTAAGCCTTATTTTATTGAAGCACGCAGGATAGCTAACACGTGTACGCTGAACAAGTCCGATCAGTTCGGAATAATCCAATTCAGCCAACGTAGCGGCCATGGAAAACGGTGACGGCCTTCCTGTTGCGTTGCCGCAGCAATACGCTCCTGGATAGTTTGCATCAGCGTCGTCTGACCTTCTCCATCCCACACCAAATTTAATAGCAGTGGCAGCGCATCGGTCACGTCGTCTACTGCCCAGATAGTGAATTTTTCTTCTTCAACAGCCTGCAACAGTGCGGGTGGCAGGCTCAGATGTCTGACGTTGGCTGCAGGGATAATCACACCCTGAGTCCCCGTTAATTCACGCTGCTGGCAGATGGCAAAGAAGCCTTCAATTTTCTCATTCAGACCGCCGACAGGTTGAGCACGACCAAACTGATCGACAGAACCGGTTATCGCGATGCTTTGATTGACGGGAACGTCAGCGAGGGCGCTTATTAGCGCACACAGTTCTGCCATAGAGGCGCTGTCACCGTCTACTTCACTGTATGATTGCTCAAATGTCAGAGAGGCAGAGAACGGTATTTGCTGTTCAAGCTGGAGTTCCGACATCAGGAACGCCTGCATAATCATCATACCCTTGGCATGAATATTTCCGCCCAGCTCGGCTTTACGTTCAATATCGGTAAATTCGCCATCGCCAATATGCACGACGCAACTGATTCGTGAAGGTTCACCAAATGCGCGGGGATGACCTGGAAATTCAATCACCGACAGGGCGTTTATTTGCCCAATACGCTCGCCTTCCGTTTCAATGAGGATCTGCTCTTGCAGGATCTCATCCTGCATCCGTTCAGAGAGGAATCCTTCTCGCCATTCACGCTGAGCAAGCATCAGGCTCAATTGCTCCGCAGTGCAGGTATCACTGTCGCAAAGAGGGGCCACTTCTTTGAGCTGGCGGGTGATCCATAGCGGATTAAGCGGCAGCGTATCCTGTTCGCCGGTATAGCGAACGGCTTCGCGGATGAGAACCTGCCAGGCATCGGCAGCGGGATAGGGCAGATTGTTGCGGCGGGCAGTATGCGTTACCCACTGACACCACTGTGTCATGGTTTCGGCATCCACTATCTGCAAGTTATCTTCAAATTCGCTGTAGATAGCCTGTTCTGCCAGTTCTGGTTCCATTTCCTGGAAGTCTGCCAGCGATTCACGTTCGCCGACCAACACCACTTTCAGTTTAAGCGGCATAGAAGGGACGGAGACTGGCAGGGGGCGAGACTCATCAAAGGCCACCCAGTCAAAACGTTCGTGGCTGACAATGGCTTTCAGGCGCATCCACAACAACGGCTGAGCCAGAAGTGTGCGCAATGAGATAACCAGCACACCGCCGTTGGCCTGATGGACCAGTCCCGGTTGCAGCGTAATTTCGCCATTGAACTGGCGCAGACAGCCAAACAGTTGTTCGGCCTCAACCCAGTCAGCATTAACCACCTGAGTTAACGTCGCAAAGTTGTCGTCTGCTTTCTCTGCTGCGCGGTAACGAATAGTGTGGCCGGATACATCGTAATGCCCCCCGGTTAACTTATCGGCATCCGCATGCAAGGTACGTGCAGCCGTTGCAATAAGATTGAGATACTCCAGCTCTTCGGGCGCTTTCACCAGCATAAACGAGGACGTAGCCCAGTGCTGAAGAAGTTGCTCTAGCGCGAATTGTAAACGTGGCTGAGTATCACTGAGTAAGGTGTCGGTGTCGTCAGTGACGTGCGGCTGTGCAAATATTTCCTGATAGCTATCGGTATCAGGAACCAGATCACGCCATGCAAGTTTCGTAATGGTCAAAGTTGATGTTTTTTAGTCTGTTGTAAAAAACGAGATTATACCGTAACCATCAGCACTGCACACGTGGAAAGCGCCGCTAAACGAATGTGATGACGAGCGACAGTTCACAGGCTGGATATTCTTTTCTTCAGATGCCGAAAAAGCTGATATTCTGATAAGAGTTACACGGTAACATTGAGATCGCAATGAAATATCAACAACTTGAAAATCTTGAAAGCGGATGGAAATGGAAGTACCTGGTGAAGAAGCATCGCGAGGGGGAGTTGATTACCCGCTATGTGGAAGCCAGCGCTGCCAAAGAAGCCGTTGATTTGTTGCTAACCCTCGAAAATGAACCGGTTCGGGTCAACGTCTGGATTGAAGAATACATGAACCCAGCACTGCTCAATCGTATGAAGCAAACGATCCGGGCGAGGCGTAAGCGGCACTTTAATGCAGAACATCAGCATACGCGTAAGAAATCGATCGATCTGGAGTTTATGGTCTGGCAGCGTTTAGCCGGGCTTGCGCAGCGACGTGGTAAAACGCTCTCAGAAACGATTGTGCAGTTGATTGAAGATGCGGAACATAAAGAAAAGTATGCGAACAAGATGTCGACATTGAAACAGGATCTACAGGCGTTACTGGGTAAAGAGTAGGGTACGGGTAACGTCAATATGGAGCGTGTCTGTGCTTTTGCATGATATGTAGGTGAAAAAAAACCCCGCCAGGCGGGGTTTTTTTATAAGACGATAACTTAAGCCTGAGGCTGAGTTACAACGTCTTTGATGCCTTTAACTTCGATCTCAACACGACGATCCGGAGCCAGGCAGTCGATCAGCGCAGCGCGAGCTTTCACGTTGTCACAGGTGTTGCCGGTAACCGGGTTGGATTCGCCCATACCACGTGCGGAGATTTTGTCAGAAGGAATACCTTTAGAGATCAGGTAATCAACAACAGACTGAGCACGTTTCTCAGACAGACCCTGGTTGTAAGCGTCAGAACCGATGCGGTCAGTGAAGCCCAGAACAACGACGGAACCGTCTTTCGGATCCAGGTTGCTCAGCTGGCTGTACATCTGATCCAGAGCCTGCTGGCCTTCTGGTTTCAGAGTTGCTTTGTTGAAGTTGAACAGAACGTCAGACTTCAGAGTGAAGTGTTTGGTCTGTACTTCTGGAGCCGGAGCCGGAGCCGGAGCAACTACCGGAGCTGCTTCTTCCTGCTGGCCGAAACGGTAAGAAACACCAACGCTCAACAGACCGTTGTCTGGACGACCACCAACGGTGTTCGCGTCACCGATGTTGTTGGTCCACTGGTATTCCAGACGGGTAGCGATTTCAGGAGTAATTGCATACTCTACGCCGCCAGCGAATACTGGGGATACACCAGTGTCGTGGTCTTTGAAGCCGTCGTTGTTTTTAGCATCTGCACGCCAAACCATACCACCCAGACGGGTATAAACGTCCAGATCGTCAGTGATTGGGTAACCCAGTTTAGCGGTCAGCTGAACGCCCTGAGCTTTGAATGCGCCATTTTCAGTGTTGCCTTTGTACGGCATACGACCTAACCAGTCGTAACCCATTTCAAAACCAACGTACGGGTTAACCTGGTAACCACCGAACGCACCAGCACCCAGTTGGCTTTCGTGGGTCGGTCCGTTGTTGTTGATCTGATTGTTGCCGATGTCATGGAACTGGGACCAACCCAGTTTAGCACCAGTATACCAGGTGTTATCTTTCGGAGCGGCCTGCGCCACGGTAGCGAAACCAGCCAGTGCCACTGCAATTGCGATAGCTGTCTTTTTCATTTTATGCGCCTCGTTATCATCCAAAATTCGCCATGAATATCTCCAGAGAGATAACACGGTTAAATCCTTCACCCGGGGACCAGTTCAATAGTTACTCTACCGATATCTGCGGCTTACGCCGAGCACCCCTGGCGATGTAAAGTCTACAACGTAGTTGAAAACTTACAAGTGTGAAGTCCGTCAGGCATATGAAAAAAAAAGGCTTGTATACACAATATTTAACATTTGTGGATGATTAATTGTACAGCTACTATCGCGGAAACCGCTTCACACAGGCGTTCTCACAAAAAAGGTGTTAAAGCTCAAAGCCGAATTTGAGGGTGAAAAAAAATTCCAGGATAAATCCTAATTTTACTTAATGATACAAATTCGAGTGAATTTTTAGCCCGGAATGCTGTCTCCCCGCAAGTGTCTGAGCGCGTACAGGACGCATGATAAATCCCATCGCATTGCCTTCATCTGCTGCTTTTACCAGCTCGGCATGTTCATCTTCGGTTAATTCTTCCGTCAGCCAGCCAATTACGACGCTGTAGTTACCCGTGCGTAGCGCACGAACCATAGATTCCAGCGTATTGCAGGGAGAGAGTTGGCTAATTTGCATGACTTTCGTCAATGGAAGCCCGGCCGACTGCACCCACTCCCGGCTTAGTTTTTGCTGAGGCGTCAGCCACAGCTGCCAGCGCGACTGCTGACCTAATTGCTGAAGCAGGGGAAGCAGCAGGAGCTGCGTCATCATGGGCTGGTCCTCGCGATAGACCACTTCACTGATAAGCCCAGCGGTAGTGTGCTCTGACGACACGCGCGCAATTTTGCTTGCTGTGGAAGAGAACGACGAAGAACGATTTGCATAGCCTGAAGTGTACATAATCAATCCAGCCCTGTGAGTTACTGTATGGATATACAGTAACCCTGCTATAACCAAAGATCAACCTTATTTTCTGAAACAGGTTCGCAGTTTTTGGTTGTTGTTACGGGAAAAACAAAATTCATCTTGCCCCTTGCGAATAAGTTGCCTATTTTCGTCATTAACGGATCCGCTACTGCAAATCATTTTATTACGTTATGATTTAAAAGGATTTTTATGAAAAAACTTTCTTATGCAAGGATCTATAAATCACAAGAATATCTGGCGTCATTGGGGACTATTCGTTATCGATCGCTGTTTGGGGGTTATAGCCTGACGGTTGAGGACACGGTATTCGCCATGGTCGCCAGTGGCGAGTTATATCTTCGGGCCTGTGAACAGAGTGCGCAGTACTGTGTAAAACATTCCCCTGTCTGGCTGACATTTATAAAACGTGGACGTCCGGTGGTGCTCAATTATTATCAGGTGAACGATACGCTGTGGCAAAACCAGCAACAACTGGTGTCGCTATCACGGTATTCACTGGATGCGGCGTTAAAAGAAAAGCAAAGTCGTTTTGCACAGCATCGCCTGCGTGGACTGCCGAACATGACATTCCATCTGGAAACCCTGCTGAATGAAGCAGGTATAAAAGATGAAAGCACATTACGCATGTTGGGGGCAAAAATGTGCTGGTTGAAACTGCGACAGGTTAATCCCGCCCTGACGGTGAAAATACTCTATGCCCTTGAAGGCGCAATTGGGGGAATTCATGAGGCGGCGCTCCCGGCGATTCGTCGCCAGGAGCTTGTGGAGTGGGTGAGTTCTCTTACGCCTGAACCGGTGTACTAGACGGCAATGCGGCAATTTGCTGCTGTAATCGTCTGATTTCTGGTAGTAGCGCTATCAATAGGCCAACTTGCTGTACGACCAGTGGTTCTTTACTGTCCGGGCGTGGTTCAAGATGCTGAATCCGTTGCTTCAGTCCTTCAAGCGCCTGGTATACGCGCTGCTCGTCAGCGGGTTGATGATGAAGTGCATCATCAACATAGCAAACGGCATCGTCCAGTAATGCCAGAACGTCCGGGTTGGTTAACTGTTCACGGTGTGCGCCCAGTGCCGAGATATAACTGGTAAAGGTATGGTTGAGGCACAGCAAGCGGAATGCCGTTTCGCGCGTTTGGGCAGTGACATCCGGTTCACTCGACATATTCGACACCACGGATGCCAGCTCCGCATCACGATTATGCGCATCGCGGCGCGCAATACGGTATGCCAGGCGATTGTCTCGCCCCTGATGATACTGTTCGAGAATGGCATCAAGGTAACGACAGTTTGCATCGGTCGCCCGTTCAATCACCCGTGGCAGGTTGCGAAAGCGCCAGTCTGGCCAGATGAAACTGACGGCTGCCCATGCGATGGCACAACCAATCAGCGTATCGATGACGCGCGGCAGTGCGACTTCAAACCCTTCACCAAGCAGGTTAAAGCACAGCAATACCAGCAGCGTGATAAACATTGTGGCATGTGCGTACTGAACATTGCGGAAAGCAAAAAAGAGCACGCCGGTGATCACCAGCAGTATTAATTGCCCTTCCAGCGATGGGACGAACCACAGGATGGGCAGTCCAATCGCTATCCCGACTAATGTGCCGATAATCCTTAACGCCAGACGATGTCGTGTGGCGTTGTAGTTGGGCTGGCAGACAAACAGGCTGGTCAGCAGGATCCAGTAGCCATGGTTCATGCCCGTTATCTGGATAATGGCGTACCCGACGCAGAGCACCAGAGACATGCGAACCGCGTGGCGAAACAGCGCCGACTCTGGCGTAAAATTGCGACTCAGACGCAGCCAGATATCACTGAATCCGTGCGGACTGTCATCGGCAAGCTGATTTTCTGACTCATTGCGCGAGAGTACCTGAGCCTGTTCAGACTCAATGGTGGCCAGTTGCGCATCGATAGCCCGCAGGTTCGATAGTAAGAATCCCAGCGTATTGAGCAGATCTGCAGGGGCACCGCTTGCACGCATGCGCTCAAGGGCAGCATCTATATGTGTAAAGACTCGCTCAAAGTGTGGATCGTGCTGGTAAGGGGTGCGTAGCAAAATGCAGTGAGACAGTTGCGTACAGGCTTGTCCCTGCATCGACATTAGTCGTTGGAAACGAAACATCACATCGCTGTGACGGAAATGGTCGCGTAGCGTCTGGTACTGAATATGTGAGGAACTTGCGCGTTCGTGAATATCCTGCGCGACAAAATAGTAATGCAGTGTGCGGCGGGTTCCTCGCTGTCCGCGGTCACCGCGCAGACGGGTCAGTAATGATACTTTTGTTTGGTTCAGCGTCGCCATCAGTTGCCCATTGGCCAGCGCTAACTCATACAAGGGGGCCTGACTTTCATCTTCAATGTCGGGATCAAAAAGGCGGGATTTCAGCTCCAGGTAGTGTGCCAACTGTTCGTAGCTGCGTGCCAGATTGTCCTGCAGTGGACGAATCGGGAACAGAAGGTGACCGATGAGCGTCAGAAGGTTATACCAGATGGCGCCTGCAAGCAGCAGGATCGGTTGCTGATACCACTGATCGTACAGTGATGTTCCCAGCATGGTGTAAATGGCGATCAGTAATGCACCAAAGGCGATGGTCGCATAACGCTGACCTAAGCCCCCCAGCAAAATAAAGCCGCTGGTGGAAAGCGTTAATCCAATTGCGAAAAGCCACGGCCAAGGGAAGAGCAATTCGACGGAAGCCGAAGCAATGAAAAAGCAGATCAGCGTAATAATCAAATTACGCAGACGGCCCGCGAGCCGATCGTCCAGATCGGTCAGCGCGGCAGCAACCATGCCCAGCGTGAGCGGGATGGTCAGTTTGACGTCACCCAGCCACCACGGCAGCGCCGTAGTGCCGCAGAGCGCGATAAAAATCCGCACGTAGTACAGCCAGGTGCTGTTCCAGGTATAGCGTTTAAGCAGTGGACTTAACATAAAGGCCATCAGTTCCGATTATTCAAAGCGACGACGCGCGTTGGCTTCGCGTGCGGCACGGGCAACTTCGACTGAAACCACGCGACGACCAACGGGCCAGAGTGCAATTGCGGCGATTTTAAAGTTCGCAATACCAACCGGAATACCAATAATCGTAATGCACTGGGCAATACCGGAAACAATATGCATCAGGCACAGCCACCAGCCGAAGAAAATCAGCCAGAAAATGTTGAGCAGCGTACCGCCGGTATTCAGAAGCACGTTTTTACCCGCCGGGTTGAGTTCATCAACGTGAATCGCCTCATTACCGTAGGGGAACAGCGACAAGCGTGTGATTTCCCAGCAGGAGCGGGTCAAGGGTAGTGTGAAGATAAGCACGATACTGACTAACGTCGCCAGTAACCAGGCTAAGGTGGTGGCGAATCCCCCAAGCACAAAATTTAAAATATTCAGAACAGTACGCATAAACCCTCGGTTAACTCTGGTTTTCTGTGAGTTTGGCAATTGTAACGTTTTTTTGGGCTGGAGCACGTTTTCTCTGGCGGTTACACTGATAAGCAAACCTCTTCGTGTGGATCCGCGTAAGTCTTATGGAACTGAAAGCAACTTCTCTGGGAAAACGTCTGGCGCAACACCCTTACGATCGGGCCGTTATTCTCAATGCCGGCATTAAAGTCTCTGGCGACCGTCATGAATATCTTATTCCATTCAATCAGTTACTGGCTATCCATTGTAAAAGGGGCCTGGTATGGGGTGAGCTGGAATTTGTGCTTTCTGATGATAAAGTTGTACGCCTTCACGGCACTGAATGGGCGGAAACCCAACGTTTCCACCATCATCTGAACATCCTCTGGCAGCAGTGGAGCCAGGAGATGAGCGACGTCGCTGCGGGAGTTTTACAGCAACAGCTGGATGCGATCGCGGCGCGTACCAGTGATAACAAATGGCTGACGCGCGAACAAACGTCAGGGCTGCAGCAGCAGATCCGCCGTGCCTTTGCCGCGCTCCCGCTCCCGATCAACCGACTGGAAGAATTTGATAATTGCCGTGAGGCGTTGCACCAATGCCAGGCATGGTTAAAGGACATTGAAGCCTGCCGCTTACAGCACAATCAGGCATACACCGATGCAATGCTGGAAGAGTATGCTGAGTTTTTCCAGCATATTGAATCTTCGCCGTTGAACCCTGCTCAGGCGCGTGCGGTAGTGAACGGTGAGCAATCATTGTTGGTACTTGCAGGGGCCGGAAGCGGCAAAACATCCGTATTGGTCGCCCGTGCGGGCTGGCTGCTTGCTCGAGGAGAGGCGGCGGCTGAACAGATCCTGTTGCTGGCGTTTGGACGCAAAGCAGCCCAGGAGATGGATGATCGCATTCGCGAACGGCTGCAGACGCAAGACGTCACTGCACGGACGTTCCATTCACTGGCGTTGTACATTATTTCGCAAGGTAGCAAAAAAGTTCCAACAGTGAGCAAGCTGGAAAATGATGCCGCCGCTCGCAACAAACTATTTATAACAACCTGGCGTCAGCAGTGCAGTGAGAAAAAGGCTCAGGCTAAAGGCTGGCGACAATGGTTAGAAGAAGAAATGCAGTGGTCTGTGCCAGAAGGCAATTTTTGGGACGATGAAAAATTACAACGTCGTCTGGCCTCACGTCTGGATCGCTGGGTTAGCCTGATGCGTATACATGGTGGAGCACAGGCGGAGATGATCGCCAATGCGCCGGAGGCGATCCGCGACCTGTTCAGCAAACGTATAAAGCTGATGGCGCCGTTACTCAAGGCCTGGAAGAGTGCTCTGAAAGAAGAGAATGCCGTCGATTTTTCTGGATTGATCCATCAGGCGATTGTCATTCTGGAGAAGGGACGCTTTATCAGCCCCTGGAAGCATATCCTGGTTGATGAATTTCAGGATATCTCCCCACAGCGCGCCGCCCTGTTAGCCGCATTGCGCAAGCAAAACTCACAGACCATGCTATTTGCCGTAGGGGATGACTGGCAGGCCATTTACCGTTTCAGTGGTGCACAACTTTCGTTAACTACCGCCTTCCGGCAACACTTTGGTGAGGGCGATCGCTGCGATCTGGATACAACATACCGTTTTAATAGTCGTATTGGCGAAATAGCCAATCGGTTTATCCAGCAAAACCCGCATCAGCTTAAAAAACCGCTCAATAGCCTGACAGCAGGCGACAGGAAAGCCGTCACTCTGCTCGATGAAAGTCAGCTGGATGCGCTGTTGGATAAGCTATCCGGCTTTGCGAAAGCAGAAGAACGCATACTGGTGCTGGCGCGATATCACCACCTCAAACCTGCCAGTCTTGAGAAAGCAGCGACCCGCTGGCCCAAACTACAACTGGACTTTATGACTATTCATGCCAGTAAAGGACAGCAGGCGGATTATGTCATTGTCGTTGGGCTTCATGATGGCAACGATGGTTTTCCGGCCCCGGCCCGTGAGTCGATTATGGAAGAAGCATTACTGCCAATGGTCGAGGATTTTCCGGATGCAGAAGAGAGAAGGTTGCTCTACGTGGCACTTACCCGTGCCCGGCATCGGGTGTGGTTGCTGTTTAATAAAGACGCGCCATCCTGTTTTGTTGATGAACTAAAACAACTGGATGTCCCGGTAGCGAGAAAACCCTGAAGAACAGGCGGCGACGGCGGCCGCCTGTCTGGCGATTATTTGAGGCGCTCTGCCAGATAACGGGCGTAATCCGGGATCAGGATGTCCGTTGCATCGTTGAAGTTTGGCGACTGGATAATAAAATCGGCGGTAGATACGTTGGTGGCAACCGGAATATTCCAAACTGTGGCCAGGCGCAGAAGGGCTTTAACATCCGGATCATGAGGCACGGCGTTGAGTGGATCCCAGAAGAAGATCAACACATCAATTTTCCCTTCAGAGATCAGTGCGCCGACCTGCTGATCGCCGCCCATTGGACCGCTAAGCATGGCGTTGACATCCATGCCGGTCGCGCGTTGAATGAGATTTCCTGTCGTGCCTGTCGCATAGAGGACATGCTTTTCTAACAATGGCTGGTGGCGTTCCACCCAGCTCATCAGCATCTGTTTACAGTGATCATGTGCAACCAGCGCAATATGCTTACGCGCCGGTAAAGTGCGAGTCGTCAGTTCCATAGTACAGCTCCCAAGTTAACCTTATTACAGAGTACTGGAAGCGTTTGACGCTGCAAGAGAAAGACAAAAAAAATGCGTAGGTGAACATAAACGTCATGAGGGTGGCTGTTTCTCTGCCCATTGCAGAAAATTACTTCGTGTTTGCGCATCGGCCTGGCCAAACCAATATTTCAAACGCTGTTCGGTGAGTGTTTGTGACTGCGGCGGCACCCGATCCAGTTCAGAGACCCCTGAGAGCAATGCGCTGTCATCTGCCATCATAGTGGCAAATTGTGGGAGTGAAGCATGCTTAGACGATTTGTTATAGCGTTCAGTCTCGAGTTCATAATCCACGATTTTTGCCGATGAGGTAATCGACAAAATATCCAGCTTGACCGGAATGGGCATGGAATCGCCATCTAATAGTTCCACACGGGGAGCTTCATCGAAATGCGTTGCGTCACGTTCGTTGTTCAGACGGGGGAGATGAAAATTGACCTGACTAACCAACTGAGTATCAAAACTGATGACCAGCGGAGGAGAAATATACAGACGTTCTTCATGGCTGGAGAGACGAATCGTTTTCTCAACGCGAAAGACAAGCTGATGCCGACCATTCTCCAGCTCAATACTGTCGGCACCGCGCAGTAAAGAGCTGGACACCTTTTTTCCGTCCAGCACCAGCAGGTCAATATCATTAGACAGGCGCAAAGAGGTCGCACAAACGGTTACCGGCAAAAACAGAGCAATCAGGGCTGTCACAATGCCGGTTTTCATAAGGTTCTCCTGTCCAGAAGATTTCTGTATAAGATGTATCTAAATTTTTCGACAATCATGTTTACTAACATATAGACATATTTTCTAGTTTAGCTCTCATGCGCCAGTATGGGATGAATGGTTGCGACGTCAGCTTTGTCGTACACTTTGCAAAACAGCCTGGAGGAAGACGATGAAAGAGACCGATATTGCTGGCATTTTGACATCTACCCGTACGATTGCGCTGGTAGGAGCAAGCGATAAACCCGATCGCCCGAGCTATCGGGTGATGAAGTATTTACTCGATCAGGGTTATCACGTTATCCCCGTGTCTCCTAAAGTTGCCGGGAAAACGCTGCTGGGGCAGCAGGGCTATGCGACACTGGCAGACGTACCAGAGAAAGTGGATATGGTGGATGTCTTTAGAAACTCAGAAGCAGCATGGGGAGTCGCACAGGAGGCTATTGCTATTGGTGCGAAGACTTTGTGGATGCAGCTTGGCGTGATTAATGAGCAGGCTGCCGTGCTGGCGCGCGATGCGGGCCTGGCAGTAGTGATGGATCGTTGCCCGGCGATTGAAATCCCCAGACTGGGACTAGCGAAGTAAGGTTGTACTGTTGCCGGATGGCGCATTGTATATCCGGCCTACAACGGTGTTTGTCGTAGGCCGGAGAAATGTTGTCAGTTGCGCAGGCGTGGAGCCTGGAGCTGTTTACGGATTGTCCGTGCCAGTTCATCCATCGATGGTTGCTCTGGATGTTCTTCCTGTAGCTCGCTACTCAACTGTGCTTCAGCCAGATACGTATGTACTGGCAGGCCATTATCGTCTTCCATCACCACGTGATACCAGGGAGCGGCGCGAAGTTCGTCGTTAACCGCCAACTCATCAGGTGACGGGTCATCAAGCGAATATTCCGGGTCGATATCCACGACCACTCCGAGGTAACCTAACAGGGAATGGCGGACCTGCTGGCCGATACCGAATTTGCTGGCAATCATAGTCACCTCCCGGGAAATAGATACCCTCTATGTAAGGGTAATATTCCACTTTTCAAGTTACATGATGCGACAGGCAAACCCTTTCAGATACAGCCCTTCCGGGTAGGTAGCGATCACAGGATGATCGGCGGCCTGACGGAACTGCTCTATAAATTGTACATCACGCCCGGCATCTATTGCGGCATCGGCGATGATTTTCTGAAATAAATCGGTGGTCATCAATCCGGAGCAGGAGAATGTCAGCAGTACGCCACCCGGATTCAGCAACTGAATTGCCAGCATATTGATGTCTTTATAGCCACGGCAGGCGCCCATCAACTGGCTCTTGTTTTCGACAAACTTCGGCGGGTCCATCACGATAACATCAAATTTCTCACCACGATCGCGATAGGCGCGCAGCAACTTGAACACGTCATCACGCACAAACTCAGCTTTGCTCAGATCCAGCTTGTTCAGCTCTACGTTCTGGCGGGCAATATCGAGCGCTTCCTGGGAGGTGTCGACGCTGACCACCTGACGGCATCCGCCCATTAATGCTGAGACAGCAAAGCCGCCGGTATAAGAGAAACAGTTCAGGACACGTTTGTTTTCCACGTAACGACGCGTGGCCAGGCGGCTGTCACGCTGATCGAGGTAATAACCGGTTTTATGTCCGTGCTGAATATCAACCAGCAGCTTCATTCCGTGCTCTTCAATTGGCAGCAGTGCTGGCGGAAGCTCGCCCGTTACTGGCCCTTGAGTCAGCTCCATACCTTCTTTTTTACGCACCGCTACATCGCTACGGTCATAAATGGCGCAGTCAGGGAAAACAATTTGCAGAGCGCTAATCAGCGCGGCGCGTTGGTATTCAGCCCCCGCACTGAGCAACTGCAACACCAGGAAGTTGCCGAAGCGGTCAATGGTGACACCCGGCAGACCATCGGATTCTCCGGCGATCAGACGATAGCTGTCCAGACCGTCTTTTTTCGCCAGCCAGTCACGCCATGTCTGCGCCTGCTGCAGACGACGGGTGAAGAAATCAATATTGATGGACTCAGACTTGTCAAATGTCCAGACGCGTGCACGGATCTGCGACGCGGGTGAGTACGCGCCGCGTGCTAACCATTTACCCTGATGGTCAACAATATCGATGGTTTCACCGAGGTTGGCTTTACCTTCCATACGTGCGACGGCACCGGAAAATACCCACGGATGGCGGCGCAGTAATGATTTTTCGCGCCCTTTGGCTAACACTAAACGTACACTCATAATTTACTATTCTGTCAATTCAAAGAAATGGGCGCCATTGTCCTGAGTTTTACGTGTATTTGCAACGCGCGCTGTGATGATAAGGAGAACCGCAATGTCGAAAGTCTGCATAATCGCCTGGGTCTATGGCCGGGTTCAGGGGGTAGGATTTCGCTACACCACCCAGCATGAAGCACAACGGCTGGGATTGACCGGATACGCGAAGAATATGGATGACGGCAGCGTAGAGGTTGTCGCCTGCGGTGACAGCGAGCAGGTAGAACAACTGATGAAGTGGTTAAAAGCCGGGGGCCCGCGTAGCGCCAGGGTAGACAGAGTCCTCAGCGAACCGCATCGGCCTGGCGAAGAGTTAACGGGATTTAGTATCCGCTATTAAATACATTTGACCGGTTTTGGCAGACCTGCAATTTTGGTTGCCTGCTTGGCCGGACCTTTCGGGAACAGGCGGTAGAGATAACGGCTGTTGCCTTTCTCTTCGCCAAACTTATTGGCCATCGCTTTGACCAGCATACGAATAGCGGGGGAGGTATTAAACTCCAGATAAAACTCGCGCACAAAGCGCACTACTTCCCAGTGTTCAACTGACAGCGTAATTCCTTCGTTTTCAGCAATGGCAACTGCCAGCGGTTCGCTCCATTCGGTTGTGTCTTTTAAATAGCCTTCGCTATCAGTACTGATTTCTTTACCTTCAAAGATCAACATAATTCTTCACTGCGTTAGTCAAACTGGCGGCAGTTTACCAAAAAAGAAAGCCCCGCATAAGCGGGGCTGGATAATGTACGTGGTCATTTTAATCGCGGCTGGCGAAGCCCAGAATGCTAAGCAGGCTGACGAAGATGTTGTACAGCGATACATACAGGCTGACGGTTGCACGGATGTAGTTGGTTTCACCACCACGGATGATGTTGCTGGTTTCAAACAGGATGGCACCTGAAGAAATCAGGATAAACACCGCGCTAATCGCCAGATGCAGCGCTGGCAGTTGCAGGAAGATATTCGCAACCATACCAATCAGCACCACCACGATACCTGCCATCAGCATACCGCCGAGGAAGGACATGTCTTTACGCGTGGTCAGAACATACGCAGAGCAGCTGAAGAAGACCAGCGCCGTACCACCCAGTGCCATACCGATCACGTCACCCATACCTGCCGACAGGTAAGTGTTCAGAATCGGTCCCAGGATGTAACCCAGGAAACCGGTGAAAGCGAAAGCAGACAGAATACCTACTGGTTTATCTGCCGTTTTGTAGGTCAGGAACATCAGACCATACATACCAACCAGCGTCAGAATCAGACCCGGAGATGGCAGCATCAGTACTGTACTGGCAGTTGCGGTGATCGCTGAAAACGCCAGCGTCAGGCTGAGCAGGAAATAGGTATTACGCAGCACCTTATGTGTGCTGAGTAGCGATGTACGATCGCGCGAAGAACTAATAATACGATCCATGAGTCACTCTCTTATGACAGATGTAATTAATGATGGAGGATAATGAAATCAAGGGGAATGACACAGCGGTTTTACCCATCTTTACGCATTTTAACCCGCCAGGCTTAAGCATATTATTTCAACAAAAGCTCCCGAATCAGATGTTAGCACTATAAGTGCAAAAATGTCAGATCCACCTCTCCCAGGTAACTGAAAAATATTGCGTTATTTCCGAATCTCTCTGACAGTGACAGCGGTGTTTACATAAAACAGAGCAATAAGGTAAAGGGAATGACTCAACATAAATCGAAGATATTGACGTTTACGCTGTTGGCTGTCTGTTTGATGTCTATCAACGGCATGGCGAGCGCTGCGACAGTTCCCGCGGGCACAGAACTGGCAGCTCAACAAGAACTGGTCAGAAATAACGGCAGTGAGCCAGCCTCACTGGATCCGCATAAAGTTGAAAGCAACGTTGAGTTTAATTTAATCAGCGATATGTTCGATGGACTGGTGGCCGTAAACCTGGATGGCACTATTGCGCCCCGTCTTGCTGCCTCCTGGGAGAATAAAGATAACACTGTCTGGATCTTTCATTTACGTCCAGGCATAACCTGGTCAGATGGATCGGCTATTACTGCACAGGATGTCGTCTGGAGCTGGCAGCGCCTGGTTTCACCGCAAACTACCTCACCCTATGCCTCTTATCTGGGCAATATACATGTCGCAAATGCGGTTGATATTGCTCAGGGGAAAAAAGATCCCGCGACGCTTGGGGTCAAGGCACTGAATGACACCACGCTGGAAATTACCCTGACGCAGCCGACAGCGGCATTTTTAGCGATGCTGGCGCACCCATCACTGGTCCCGCTGGATAAAGTGCTGATTGGCCGCTTTGGCGATAAGTGGACTCGTCCGGAGCACTTTGTCAGCAGTGGTGCGTATAAGTTGTCGCAGTGGGTCGTCAACGAGCGGATTGTTGCCGTGCGCAACCCGCATTACTGGGACGATCAGCACACGGTCATTAATAAAGTGACGTATTTGCCCATCAGTTCAGAGGCTGCAGACGTTAACCGTTACAAAGCCGGGGAAATCGATATTGTTTTTAGTGTTCCGGTCAATCAGTTTGCTCAATTGAAAAAGACGATGGGTGATGAACTCCATGTCTCACCTCAGCTTTCAACCTATTATTATCAGTTTAATACCACGCGTGCGCCGTTTAACGACCCGCGCGTGCGTCGGGCGCTAAATATGGCGTTAGATAAAGACATCATTGCGCAAAAGGTGATGGGGCAGGGACAACGTGCGGCGTGGGTTATCAGCCAGCCTGAAATTGGCGGGGTAAAATTACACGCGCCAGACTACGCATCATGGCCACTCGACAAACGCATTGCCGAGGCAAAAAAACTGCTGGCGGAAGCGGGCTACGGTCCTGAGCATCCGCTTACATTAAATCTGCTCTACAACACTTTCGAAACGCATCAGCGAATCGCGATTGCCGCCTCGTCAATGTGGAAGAAAAATCTTGGCGTTGAGGCAAAACTGCAGAACCAGGAATGGAAAACGATGCTGGATACCATGCACACCGGCAATTTTGACGTCGTACGCTATGCATGGATAGCGGATTACGACGATGCGTCGAGCTTCCTCAATATTTTCCGCACAGGCGATAGTGAAAATACCACCCGATACAGTAATCCAGCCTACGATGAAGCGATGCGTAATGCGGCAAAAGCCCGTTCTTTGCCAGAGCGCGGGAAATATTACCAGCAGGCGGAAGATGTGTTAGGCGAGGATGTACCGGCGATTCCGGTTTACCACTATGTCCGCACACACCTGGTAAAGCCGTGGGTAGGCGGATTTGCACCGGATAACCGCGGTAATTACTTCACCAAAGATATGTACATCAAAAAACATTAAACAGCAGTAGCCCGGATTTGTGCTGAATAAACGGTCAATTTGTTGTTATTTAAGTCGATTAACAACATTTTGGCTGTTTTTCAGGCAAACGAACACATTGGTGCTTTACAGGTCCGTTCGGGATGTTTATAGTGCGCCTCATTGGAAGCGTGGCCGAGCGGTTGAAGGCACCGGTCTTGAAAACCGGCGACCCGAAAGGGTTCTAGAGTTCGAATCTCTACGCTTCCGCCAAACATGAAAAGGGGTTACCGAAAGGTGACCCCTTTTTGCTTTTGAAGCATTAGAATCGCCTGGCAATATTCGCCCATCCCCTCATGTCACATTCGAACACTTGCTTACCCCGATCCCAGGCTTTTCCTTGTCGTGCTATACGCTGCAATTTAACTACACATCTAAAGTCTTTCCATATTGCCGTGGCTGAAGGCATGGTCATGATGTCTTCATGACCTGTAAAAGCCTTAACTGAATCCAGGTTAGTCCAGTAGTGTTTCCCTGGGGGAGGCAAGTTCAGATCATCAGCAACTCGATGCGCTGCTTACCTGTAAGTGCGGCTCATCGCCGCACACTTAACATATTCACGGATGGCTAATAAATCGGGACAAGCGTTGGCGCAAAAAGCGGTTTTCCTGCCGCAGTTGCGCGTTCTCCTCGAGCAACGTCAGTGCGACGGCAATTCCTGGCCAGTCAAGCGCCAGTTCATGGCGCAGACGCAGTGCGCGTTGCACCACGGTCAGTGCATGGTCATCAAAGGTCTCATCTTCACGGGGTTCGATTACCCCTAAACCGACAATTTCATTCAGTTCTTCTGCAGAAACACCGGTATGCAGACAAAACTCGGTAATGGTAAAGGTAACGGTCACGTTAGCCATTATGCTTTCCCCCACTCTTTGCGCGGATCAAAGGACTTCTGCGCATCCGCCAGCTGTTGCCACAAGGCGGCGCTGTTGTCGTCAGGTTTCGGCGGCATCACGATTTTGATGACCGCGTACAGGTCGCCAGTCTGTTTTTTACCGACCAGACCTTTGCCTTTGATACGTAATCGCTGTCCAGCCTGGCTTCCTGCGGGGATGGTCAGCAAAATACTCTCTTTGAGTGTTGGTACAGTTACTTTTGCGCCCAATGCGGCTTCCCATGGGGCAAGCGGAACGACAACTTCCAGATCCTGATTAACAATATCAAACAGCGGATGCGGCGCGATATGAATCACCAGCCACAAATCACCGTTCGGGCCACCGTTTTCACCAGGGGTTCCCTGACCTTTCAGGCGAATGCGCTGCCCATTGCCGACACCGGCCGGGATCTTAACGTTGAGGGTTTTGGGGATTTCCCGCTCGATCATGCCAAACGCATTGTATACCGGCAGGTTGTAACTGATGGTGCGGCTATGCTCAGCAAGGGTTTCTTCGAGGAAAACGGCGACCTCGATTTCAATATCATGCCCGCGACTGGCGTGGCGCTGCCGTGACTGATGTGCGTGCTGGCCAAAAATTGAAGAGAAGATATCGTCGAAATCTTCAGCGCTGTAGCTTTGACCTTCTCCTTGCTGGAACTGACGATTAAACTGCGGGTCGTTGCGATGCTGCCACAGCTGGTCGTATTCGGCGCGGCGCTGTTCATCGCTCAGTACTTCCCAGGCTTCGGCAACTTCTTTAAAACGAGCTTCAGCGTCGGGTTCTTTGCTGACATCGGGATGGTATTTTCGCGCGAGACGACGGTAGGCGGTCTTGATTGTCTTGAGATCGTCTGTCGGCTTCACGCCCATAATGGCGTAATAATCCTTTAATTCCATAGCGTTCTCTCGTGTAAATCAACACATGAAGAAGGCAATCCCTCTCAAAAGGTATCACCGTTAAGTTTAGGGTAATCCCGATAGGCGCGAATGCCAACCATGAAAAAGGGGGGCGCAGGTCATAAAAGGGTCACCGGATAATGCGGTGAGCCTGCTTGTTTATTTACCTGTCATACTCACATTTTCCCTTTTCACCAGACTGTTCGTTGTTGAGCGAAGCATCGCATTTTATCCAGTAATAGAGTGGCTGAAATTAACAAGGGAGAGATACTGAATGATCGCCGTTATTTTTGAAGCAGATGTGCATCCTCAGGCTGGAGAGCGATATCTTCAACTGGCCTCAGAGCTGAAGCTGTTGTTGGCAGAGATCCCTGGGTTTATTTCTATCGAACGATTTCAGAGCATTAATACGCCCGGGAAAATGCTGTCACTTTCATGGTGGGAGGATGAGGATGCAGTGCGCAGGTGGAAATGCAACGTCAGGCATCAGGCCGCACAACAGGAGGGTAAACAGTTGATTTTTTCATACTACAGAATACGTGTTGCCACTGTTTTGAAGGATTACGCCTCTGAATAAGGTTCTGCCAGCGTATATGACAGCTGACAGTCAACAATGTCTGCCTGTAGCAACAGGAGCCAGAACAGGCTCTGGCTCCTGTTGGTGGTGCGTCAGTAATATTAACGGCTTATCAAGGTCTGGAAAAAAGAAAACGAACGGTATCAGCGTAGTTCTGGACAAAAGCGTTAACGTTATCTGATTTTAATCCTTTCGGGTTAATCATATATTTACCCTTGATAAAGATAGCCGGTACACCTTTCAGGTCTACCGCTTTAGCCAACTCCTGTTGCTTCGCCGTTAATGATTTTACGGCAAAGCTATTCCATGCAGCATCATAGTCATTTGCACTGACACCAGCGCGGATAAATACATTGCGAATATCATCTGCTGTTTTAACAGTTTGTTTTTTCTGCACGGCATCAAACAGTAAAGGTTTTACTTTATCTTCCACGTTTAACAGCATAGCGACAGACCACGCGTGCGTCATCTCCGGCCCCAACGGACCTAAGAAATCAACGTGATAGTCAGTAAGTTTGACATCAGTAGGTAATGCTTTTTTCACATTATCAGTGACTTCCAGAACTTCATCGTATTGGTAGCATGAAGGGCAATAAAATGAAAAGAACTTAAGCGCAGCGGGCGCTGACGCAACTGGCTTTTCAAGTGAAATATATTCCTTGCCATCGGTAAATGTTGCTGCCTGAACGCTCACAGTAAAAATCAGGCCTAGAAGAGGAAGTAAGATTTTTTTCATTTCCATATACTCTAAATAACATTTAACAAACAATTGTTTTGATGATGAACATAATGTTCATGGCGGTAAGTTATAATACAATATTTATCCGAAAATGTGCTGGCCCTTACTTTCATTTACGCAGGCATATCTACTGGCATACTTGTCATTCAATTTCATGGCAGTGGTGAAATACTTGTAGGGACGCTTTGTGAATAGTAAATAATAAACCCCGTGATATTCTTAGCTTTGTTTTATTAGCGTCATTATTTTGCAATAATGAAATTAATTAACAATATTAATTATCATTTCTGGGCAGCGCGCTGGGGCGGAATGAGAATTGACCGGCCTCTGCCGACATAACTTTACAGGGTAAAGGTTGCCAAAACCTCGCCAGTGACTAAGATAACTCGCGTCAATCAGTGAGGGTATAATGGCGAAACGTCAACGGATGGGATGGTGGTTCCTCTGCCTGGCATGTGTTGTGGTGATGGTATGCACCGCGCAGCGCATGGCGGGTCTGCACGCGTTGCAGATGAACACCACGACCACTGCTGTTGTCGCGAGCGCCCAGGCCGATACCGATGAAGCTTCGCCCGTTACGCCTTGTGAGCTGAGCGCAAAATCATTGCTGGCTGCACCGCCAGTATTGTTTGAAGGCGCGATTCTGGTGCTATGTTTGCTCCTGTCGCTGTTGGCACCCGTGCGGGCATTTCGCCTACCTTTTTTCCCTCCGCGCGCTATCTCGCCGCCCACACTTAGGGTTCATCTCCGATTTTGTGTCTTCCGTGAATGACAGCGCAGCCGTTGCTGACTGTTAGATAATTATTCACGGAGAAAAACTATGATGACTGTTTTCAGGCAGGCACTGCTCTGTCTGTTATTGCTATGGCTGCCCGTATCCTGGGCGGCTGATATCGGCTGGCTGCGTTCACCCGATAACAATCACGCCTGTGTGCGGTTACGTGCCGATACAGCAGCTGACGGTGAAACCCGTCTGCTGCTCGATGTTAAACTGGAGGATGGCTGGAAAACCTACTGGCGATCGCCGGGTGAGGGAGGCGTTGCGCCTGCTATCGCCTGGAAAGAGGAAATGCCTGCGGTCGACTGGTTCTGGCCAACCCCTGCTCGTTTTGAGGTCGCCAATATCACCACCCAGGGATATCACGATAATGTCACCTTCCCGATGGTCGTACGTGGCACAACGCCAGCCACCCTTAACGGTGTATTGACCCTATCAACCTGCAGCAATGTCTGCCTGTTAACGGATTTTCCCTTTTCCGTGACGCCGAGCGTCCAGGCCCCGTCTTTTGCTCATGACTATGCGCAAGCGATGGGGCAGATACCGCTGGCCAGCGGGCTGACCGATGCGCTTAGTGCCGGGGCGCGAGCCGGAGATCTGGTGGTTGAGGCTCGTCGTGCGGGGGGCTGGTCTGCGCCAGGCCTGTACCTGGACACCGTTGATGATGCGGATTTTGGTATGCCGCAAATCCGCGTAGAGGGCGAAATACTACGGGCAACGGTTCCGGTTCATGACAGCTGGGGGGAAGGGGCGCCGAATCTTCGTGGTAAACAACTTACACTGGTTCTGGCTGATAACGGCGTTGCCCAGGAAAGTCGTCTTACGATTGGCGAAGCCCCGGTTATTGAAAACGCTTCACTCCCGCTGTGGCAAGTGGCGCTTATGGCGTTATTGGGCGGTTTGATTCTCAACCTGATGCCCTGCGTTTTACCGGTTCTGGGCATGAAGCTGGGCTCGATTTTACTGGTTGAGGAGAAAAGCCGTCTTCAGGTTCGCCGCCAGTTTCTGGCATCGGTGGCTGGGATCCTGGTCTCTTTTATGGCTCTCGCGCTGCTGATGACGGTGCTGCGCCTGACCAATCAGGCGCTTGGTTGGGGGATCCAGTTCCAGAGTCCGTGGTTTATCGGCTTTATGATGCTGGTGATGCTGACGTTCAGCGCCAGCCTGTTTGGGCTGTTTGAATTTCGCCTTCCTTCAGCAATGACCACCATACTGGCAACTCGCGGCGGTAACGGCTTGTCAGGGCATTTCTGGCAGGGCGCGTTTGCGACGTTGCTTGCCACGCCGTGCAGTGCGCCGTTCCTGGGGACGGCAGTGGCGGTGGCGTTGACCGCCTCGCTGCCGACGCTATGGGGGCTGTTCCTCGCGCTCGGGCTGGGGATGAGTTTGCCATGGTTGCTGGTGGCACTGCGTCCGGGTCTGGCGCTGCGTCTGCCGCGTCCGGGGCGTTGGATGAATATCTTGCGGCGTCTTCTTGGCGTGATGATGCTTGGCTCGGCTATTTGGCTGGCAACATTGCTGCTCCCGCACCTGGGGTTCGCAAGCCAAAGTACAGCCAAAGAGAGTGTGAACTGGCAACCGCTGAGCGAGCAGGCCATTGAAGATGCACTGGCTCAGCATAAGCGCGTAGTTGTAGATGTGACGGCTGACTGGTGTATTACCTGTAAAGTCAATAAATTCAATGTTCTACAAAAAGAAGATGTCCAGACTGCACTGCAACAACCCGATGTGGTGGCTCTGCGGGGTGACTGGACGCTGCCCTCTGAAGCGATCACCGAATTCCTGAAAAAACGCGGCCAGGTTGCTGTGCCGTTCAACCAAATTTATGGTCCCGGTTTGCCGCAAGGTCAGGCATTGCCGACGTTGTTAACCCGCGATGCGCTGCTGAATACACTGGCCGATGCCAAAGGAGTGAACCCATGAAAATGATGATTGTCCTGCTGCTAACCCTGTTTTCTGCCGTCAGCGTGGCGAAAGAACCTGCACCGTTTACCCCGGAACAGGAAAAGCAAATTGAAGCATTAATTCAGGAAGCCCTGTTTAACGATCCCAACAGCCCGCGGATTGGCGCAAAGCAGGCAAAACTGACCCTGATAAACTTCACCGATTACAACTGCCCATACTGCAAGCAATTGGATCCGATGCTGGAAAAAATTGTACAGAAATATCCTGATGTGGCGGTGGTGATTAAACCGCTGCCGTTTAAAGGGGAGAGTTCGATTCTGTCGGCGCGAACCGCGCTGACGACCTGGCGTGAGCATCCGCAGCAGTTTCTGGCGTTACATGAGAAACTGATGCAGAAGAAGGGCTACCACACGGCAGTGAGTATTAAACAGGCACAGGAGAAAGCCGCTGCCAGCCCTGTGACGCTGGATGCACAAAGTGAGGAGACGCTGAGCACCAACTTGCAACTGGCACGTCTGGTCGGTGTGCGAGGCACGCCTGCAACGATTATTGGCGATGAGCTGATCCCGGGTGCAGTACCGTGGGAAACACTGGAAGAGGTGGTCAAAGAAAAACTGGCGGCCGCAAATGGTCAGTAAACTGCGCCGCTGGCTGCGCGAAGGACTGATCTTACTGGTGTTATTCGCCGGGGCGATGTTGTTGATGGATGCCTGGCGAGCGCCCCAGCTTCCCGTAGCGTTTGACAGTACGCCTTTGCAGACGCTGGATGGTGAAAACGTTACGCTGGCCTCGCTCAGCAAAGAGGATCCAGTGCTGATCTATTTCTGGGCGAGCTGGTGCGGCGTGTGTCGGTTCACTACACCGGAAGTCGCCAGACTGTACTCAGAAGGCGAGAACGTGATAACCATTGCGCTGCGTTCTGGTAATGAGGCGGAGGTGACGCGCTGGCTGGCGCGTAAAGGCGTAGACTTTCCCGTCATCAACGATGCCGACGGGACCATCTCCCGCAGCTGGGACATCAGCGTCACGCCAACGCTGGTCGTGATGTCGCACGGTCGCGTGGTGTCGACAACCAGCGGCTGGACCAGTTACTGGGGAATGAAGCTACGCCTCTGGTGGGCAAAAAACGTCTGATTCTGATGCCGGGGAAACCCGGCATTTTTTTACGATAAAAAGGTAAGAAAAACATGTTGTTCTGATATTGGATCCTGAAATTATATACTAATAGTTATATATTTTTGATTTTTTCTGTAGTTGCAAATCCACAAAGGTAATGGCATATCTGATGGTGTTTTAAATATCTTATTTCTCGCAGGGATTAAAGAATAATGCGCAAGGGTAAAGTTATTGTTATATCAATGATGTTTTTTTGTATCCTTATTTTTATTGCTGCTATTGTCTGGTTTATGATGTATCAGGGGGAACTCGCTGAACCTACCGGTGAAGAGAAACATGCCGCTATTCTGCATGCTTCAGGCCTGTTGAAATCAGATGCGCAGGATAAAAAAACAATTAACAATTTGTATCAACGTTATATTTTAGCGCGTAAGGTTAATCTGGATTCCGGTGAATGGGTAGCTGATGACGTCCAGACGCAGGGATGTAAAAAACTCGCTCCGGAACATGATCCCGCGAAGATCCATCAGCGCTGTACGATTGCAGATGTATATCTTGTAAAAGATAAAAGCAATAAAATTCAACAAATTATACTCCCTGTTTTCGGTAAGGGCGCGAAGTCAATGATGTATGCCTTTCTGGCTCTTGACCCAGACGGACGTACGGTTAAAAACCTGTATTACTATCAGCAGCGGGAAACTCCTTTTTTGGGAGCCAGAGTGGAAGATGAGAGTTGGCGCAAGCAATGGCCGGGTAAAAAAGTGGTTGATAATAACTGGATGCCAGCACTAAGAATAACTCAGGAGAAACCACAGAATATCGATGAATATACAGTAGATGGTATTTCTGGTGCGACCCTGACATCGAATGGGGTTGAGAGAAGCATCAACTACTGGACAGGCGAACAGGGTTACGGCCGTTTTTTACAACGGATTACTCGTGGTCCTGATATAATAGTTCCCTGATCGCTTTTGTTTTAAATAACGTTTATCTTCATACTCATTGCCGGCCTCATTTGCGTCAGTGAGTATGGGGCAACTCAATTCCATATCACCGATAAATTCTCCTGTATTGACGGCATCATTAATAAATCCCGAATGTCTCAATTTCGTATTCATCACATTTTCATGAGATAAATTTACATAACTTGTTACCTATTGACATTTTTATGATCCAGGTCATGTACAACGCAAGCCAAAATCGATAATGATAATAATTATCATTTGTATTTTACGGGATGCGTACCGTGCGTAAGTTCTGTGTTTTCCTGCTGACCACTTTGTGTAGCTTGCTTGTAAGCCTTCATGTATGGGCCGCAACAAACTATGCTCCGTTAATTGAGGATATTGAACAACGTCTTGATAAAACAGCAGAACTTTACTCTCAGCAACAAACTGATGAAGCGCGGCGAACGGTGCAAATGGCTTACTTTGAGGTATTTGAAAACCTTGAAGGTCCTATTCGAATCAACATTTCCGCCAGCAAAAGTTATGAGATGGAAAGCGCTTTTGGTGAGATTCGTCGCATGATTGGCGAAAAAAAATCGCTCTCTGACGTGCAGTCTAAAATCGACTGGCTCAAAGCCTCGCTGCGCGAAGTTGAACCTGTGTTAGATGGCGGACATCGCCTGGTTGCCGAAGAGCAGCACAATGCGTTTTCCAGGACAGATATCGCCGTACACTGGCAAGAAAGTTTTCGCGTTATCGACGATTTGTTGGCTCAGGCAGTAAATAACTATCAGGCCGGGAATTTAAGCGTAGCCAGCCAGAACGTTCAACAAGCGCACTATCAGGGTTTTAAAAACTCAGAGATGGAAATGTCGGTCAGACAGAATCGATCGGCAAAAGACGCTGCTGCGATTAACCAGCAATTTTCTGCGTTGATTGCGCTCACCGCAGAGCCGGATCGCCTTAATGATGTCTCTTATCAGGTCACGACGTTGTTACAGGATATTGAGGATCTTCTGCCTGGTCTGCCTACTACCCGTGACGAACAGCAGGTTACGGCGGTGCAAAACACGGGGAATACGCCCACGGCACAGGATGATATAGCCCGCGCAGACTGGGCTGCCGTCTCGTTGGGTATCCATCAAAGTATTCAGAAAGCGATTGCCCGTTACCAGGAGGGCGATGCGAAGAATGCCATTCTGGATGTGCAAGACAGTTATTTTGACCGCTTTGAAGCTAGCGGTATGGAAAACAAAATCGGTTCTCGCGATTCGGCATTTAAAACCTCGCTGGAGGCTTACTTCACGCGTCTGGTTAGTCTGATGAAAGCGGGTCAGCCAGTGGAAAGACTCAACGCTGAAGCCAGCGCACTGGAACAGGATTTACAAAAAGCAGTGGTGATGTTGGGGGAAGGAGAAGAAACCCAGTGGAGCCTGCTGCTCTACAGCCTGATGATTATCGTGCGCGAAGGACTGGAGGCCCTGCTTATTGTGGCGGCCATCGTGGCTTATATGGTGAAAAACAATCACCAGGATAAGCTTCCGTTAATTCGCCAGTCGGTGATTGTCGCGTTAATCGCAAGCGTTATTACCGCTGTGATATTCCAACTCCTGTTCACGAATTCCGGCGCCAGCCGAGAACTGCTGGAAGGCGTAACGATGCTGATTGCCGTCGTCATGCTGTTCTTCATGAGCTACTGGTTACTGTCTAAAGTCGAGGCTCGCCACTGGAAAGCATGGCTGGAAGGGAAACTGTCCCACTCACTTTCCCGTGGTTCACTGGTTGGACTGTGGCTTACCAGCTTCCTGGCGGTTTACCGCGAAGGGGCGGAGACCGTGCTGTTTTACTACGCCCTGATCGGGGATGCGAATGATATTTCTGGGCATATGGCGATTGCGGCAGGTTTTGTTATCGGCTGTGTTGTTCTGCTGGTCGCCTGGCTCATCATGCGCTACTCGGTTGTACGCCTGCCTTTGAAGCCGTTCTTTATGTTTACCGGCAGTTTTATGTACCTGATGGCCTTTGTATTTGCGGGCAAAGGGGTTCTGGAACTGGTGGAAGGTAAGCTGTTCCAGCCAACGTTGATTAACGGCTTCCCTGAAATCAGTTGGTTGGGAATTTATCCCTACGTGGAAACGTTATTACCGCAGGCCATATTGCTACTTGCGGCGCTGGTGGCGCTGTGGGTGATGCGGCGGAAAAGCACTGTTCCTGGGGAAACGATAAAAACTAATCTATAGATGTTATTTGAGACGAGAGGATATGTCTGATGACCATGAAGAAAACCCTGATTGCCAGTGCAGTGATGGCCGGTATTTTCACTGCTCCGGCAGCGTTTGCCTTTAAGGAGTATCCGGCAGGCGAGCCTGTCACCATGAATGAGATGGAACTGGCCGCTGTGTACCTGCAGCCAATCGATATGGAACCGCGTGGCATGGGATTACCGGCAGCAAAAGCCGATATTCACCTTGAGGCGGATATTCATGCCGTGGAAGGCAGTAAAAATGGTTTTGGCGCAGGCGAATGGATCCCTTATCTGACTATCAGTTACACCTTGATTAACAGTGATACGGGTGAAAAACAAGAAGGTACGTTCATGCCGATGGTTGCCAGCGATGGCCCTCATTACGGTGCGAACATCAAAATGATGGGGGTGGGTAACTATAAAGTGACCTATCACATCGAACCGCCGTCAAAAGCAGGTATGCACCGTCATACAGACAGTGAGACCGGCGTTGGTCGCTGGTGGAAACCATTTGATGTGAGTTATGAATTTAAATACGTCGGCCTGAACTAAGCGCTTTTCCATCAGGCTGCTTGATTTGCCATTTTGGACCGGGCAGTGCTCACAATCTTACGTACGAAGTGTACCCACGATTTGTTTTGCGCTGCTCATGTCTTAACTGACCGCGAACTTATCCCCCTGATGGGCAGGCTCTAAATTATCGATGTACCTGGATAGTTACATCATTCAATCCGCCGTACAGAGTCGATGTTATGAGTTATTTTTTTGTCACGACGCTACAGGTTTTTTTCTGCATTGCGCTGCTCTCCGGGGTTCTCTGGAGTCGCATCGATCCCCCTTCATTGCGCCCACTCGTCTGGACCTTATTCACAGGCTTAATCCTTGGCGTGCTGGTGGGACTTACCCTCCGCGGCTCGCAGCCAGTGCAATTGTTGCTGGTTGGCACAGAAGTGATGATTACGCTGCTGTTTGTGTTGAGCTTCTGGTGGGTATCAAAGCGCATTCGCTACCTGTGGCAAGGGATTTTGGTGTTTGGCGCAGCCCGACATTGGGCTTTGGATCCCAATCTCGGCGGATTAACCAGCACCCATGTGCTAAATACCGATCTGCTGTTGAATCTGACGGCAATGCTATTGGCATTTGCGATCCTCTGCCTGGCGGGGGTACTGAGCGCCATGCTGTTGCGTCGTATTCGTGGACTCTACTGGCCGTTGACGCTGATTCTGATGGTCATGATTTGGCTGCCATTAAGCGGTAATTTGTTGCTGCTGTTAATGAAACTGCAGGTGCTACCGCTGGCGAAATCGCTATTGAGTTTCGTGGCCAAAGTGACAAACAACGCGGCGATGTATAACTGGTTGGGGGCCGCCTTATTACTTGCTCTGGCACTGTGCTGGGTACCGGCGTTGTTACACGCGATCCGCCAGACGCGTAAAGCCGATGAGCCGATTGCTTATCGACTGGCGCTGGCGCATCGTCGAAATGCATTTCGTCTTTGGCTGGTCACGTTAGGTTGTGCGGTGGTGGTGATCGCCGGGCAACTGTGGTGGGAAAAAGTCGCCTCTCAACCGCCGCAGTTGTCAGAAGCCATTCCGGTACAACTTGCCAGTGATGGCATGGTTCATCTGCCAATAGAACGACTCCGTGATGGCAAGCTGCACCGCTTTGTTTGGGTGGCCGATGATGGTAAAGCGGTACGTTTTTTCGTGATTAACCGCTATCCCGACAAGTTGCGTTTGGGGGTGGTTTTTGATGCCTGTCTACTGTGTGGCGATCAGGGTTACGTGATGGAAGGTAATCAGGTTATCTGCGTGGCATGCGGGGTACACATTTTCATTCCTTCGATTGGTAAACCTGGTGGTTGCAATCCGGTGCCAATTGAAAACTGGCGTAATGATGAGAAAGAGCTGGTGATCCCAGGTAAAGAGCTGGCTGCTGGCGTGAATTACTTCTCGACGGTCATGACCATCAAGGTGACCGACCCGGTTGATGGTTCCACATTGACCAATACTTCTGCTGACTACAAATACAGCTATGGTGGCAAAACCTGGTTTTTCTCGTCCGAGGCCAATTACGATCGCTTCCGTAAAACTCCGGAACAGTTCGTCCCTGCTGAATTGAGGGAGGAGTAACAAAATGCTGTGGAGAATGTTACGACAATCCTGGGGGCGTAATCTCCGACGCAAGGGGCTGGCTATTATGACCGTCTTTCTTGCGTCCAGCCTTATCTCCGCCCTGCTGGCGGTGTCGATTGATATTGGCGATAAAATGTCCAGAGAATTGAAGTCCTATGGTGCCAATATTTTGATTGAACCTGCCGGACAGGCGGCGCTGCCTGCACTTTTCAGTGAAAACAGTAATCCACTATCAGGACAGGATTTCCTTGATGAAGCGGAACTCCCCAACATTAAGGATATCTTCTGGCGCAACAACATTGTCGGCTTTGCCCCTATGCTTGGCGGTGATGTCGACGTTAACGGCAAAGAAGTACGTATTCTCGGCACCTTCTTCAGCCAACCGGTAGATATTCCAGATGAAGAAGGGTTTGAGACGGGGCAAAAAACGGTAAGCCCGTTCTGGCAAGTGACAGGCCACTGGCCGCAAGAGCCTGCTGGTGATGCTCCTCAAACACTGGTAGGGCATGCGTTGGCGCGACAAACGGGCTGGAAGCCAGGCGATCAACTGGTGATCCGTACCAGCAATACAACGTTGAATGTGACCGTCAGCGGCATCCTCTCCAGCGGCGGGGATGAGGATAACCAACTGGTTATGCCGTTGAGCACGGCGCAAACGTTGCTGGGTTTACCCGGCAAAGTGCAGGCCATTCGTGTCTCGGCGCTGACGGTGCCGGAAAATGAGTTGTCGCGTCGGGCGCGTGAAAATCTCGATGCACTGAATGCTGAAGAGTACGACCTTTGGTACTGCACGGCCTATGTCTCGTCCATTGCTCATCAACTGGAGGAGGCTATTTCCGGTGCAGAAGTTCGCCCTGTGTGGCAGGTTGCTGCATCTGAGGGGGTTGTAATCGATAAAATTCAGTTGCTGATGGCCGTCGTGACCGTCGCAGCACTGGCAGCTTCGGCTATGGGAATCGCGTCACTGATGACCAGCACCATTATGGAGCGCGCTAAAGAGATCGGCCTGATGAAGGCG
Organism: Citrobacter sp. MGH100; assembly: GCF_001034465.1. Lineage (NCBI taxonomy): Bacteria > Pseudomonadati > Pseudomonadota > Gammaproteobacteria > Enterobacterales > Enterobacteriaceae > Citrobacter > Citrobacter sp. MGH100. Next base: position 1,725,768 of record NZ_KQ089800.1, on the reverse strand, counting down.
CTTGGCGCGCATCAGTGGCAAATCATGCTGTTGTTCTATCTTGAAGCCGCGTCCAGTGGACTGGCCGGTGGGGCATTGGGATGTGTTGCTGGATGGGGAATGGCGAAAGCGATTGGCCTGATGCTATTTGATGCGCCATTGAATTTTGCCTGGATTGTGGTGCCATGTGTATTGGTTATTGCGGTCCTGATTGCCCTGATTGGCACCTGGTTCCCGGCCCGCCGTATTGCCCGCCTGTATCCTGTGGAGGTGCTGTATGGCCGCTAAACGTACCATGCTCTGGTTGCTGGTATGGCGGGCGCTGCGTCTGCGTTTTCAGCGAGTTAGCGTAGTATTTGCCGCATTGATGGTCGGGGCGACCATTGTGACCGCGCTATCTGCGGTGTGGTTCGACATCAATACCAAAATGAGTGAAGAATTGCGGACCTTTGGCGCAAATTTCTACATCGGGCCAGGCCATGGCTCCAGCATGCCGCAGCAAGCGTTGCAGACTATTTTAGATCAGGCACCGCAAGGCCTGGTTCACGGAGCCAGTCCTTGGCTTTACGGTATGGCGCGTACCGAGCTGGAGAAGGTGGTGATTGTCGGCGTGTGGTTTGAATCCTTGCAAAAGCTGGTACCGTACTGGCAGGTTCAGGGGAGTTGGATTGGTGTTAGCTTTGACGATCGCAATGCGATGATTGGCGTCAAATTGGCTGAGCGTCTTAACGTCCAACCGGGCGATAACATCATCCTGGTGGATCACAATCAGCGCAAAAACTTACAGATAAAAGGCATTGTTGAAGCCGGTGATGCGACAGATAACATGCTAATTGTGAGTATTGATGTGGCGCAGGCGTGGTTGCATCAGCCCGATAAAATCAGCCATGGGCTGCTGAGTGTCAGTAACGATGTCGGTCAGGTGGAAAACTATGCCAGCCGATTGCAGGCTCAATACCCGGATCTGGAGATCCGTCCTATACGGAAAGTCTCCGCATCAGAAGGACAGGTACTGGATAAAATAAAAGGGTTAATGGGGCTGGTATCGGTTGTGATCCTTGCGCTGTCATCTTTGTGCGTGAATACCACGTTGATGGCCATTGTGGGTGAGCGGGCCAGGGAATTTGCGCTGCAAAAAGCGTTGGGGGCCAGCAACGGTGATATTGTCCGGCAAATTCTCCTTGAAACCTGCATTATCGCGCTGGCTGCAGTGGTTTGTGGGTGGATCTTAGGGTACATGTTGGCCCAACTACTGGGACTGACCGTATTCAATGCCGCAATAGCGCTACGCTGGCCAGTGCTGCCCATCACCCTGACATTATCTTTACTGGTCGCCATTCTGGCGGCGATTGTTCCGGTCCGTCGCGCGGTTAGCGTCGAACCCGCAAAAGTGTTGAAAGGAGAGTAACGCAATGTCCGTTGTGCAGACCCCGTCAATGGCGATTGAAACCCGCCATTTATATAAACGGTTCGGCGATGTTACCGCCTTAGATGACATTAACCTGCAAATAGTGCAGGGGGAGTTTGTCGCGATTATGGGCGCTTCTGGTTCGGGTAAAACGACACTGATGAATATTCTGACCTGCCTGGACACCGCGACAGAAGGTCAGGTGTTTTTAGATGGGATTGATGCTGCCGCACTGGATGAAGAGGGGCGTCGCCGTTTTCGTGCTGAGAAAATAGGGTTGGTATTCCAGCAGTTTCATCTGATCCCGTTTTTAACCGCGCTGGAGAATATCATGCTGGCGCAACACTACCATAGCGTGGTAGATGAAGCGGCGGCCAGGAAGGTTCTGGAACAAGTCGGTCTTGGGCATCGAGTGACGCACCTGCCGAGTCAACTTTCTGGGGGAGAGCAGCAACGGGTGTGCATTGCCCGGGCGCTGGTCAATGAGCCGCCGGTGATTTTTGCCGATGAACCTACGGGTAACCTTGACGAAGAGAATGAACAGCGGGTGTTGGATCTACTCACTGACCTGCATCGGCAGGGGCGCACGATTGTGATGGTGACGCATAATCCGGCGCTTGGGTTATTTGCCGATCGTATTATCCGTTTGCAGCATGGCAAATATCAGGGTGAGGAGGCGAATCAACATGCGCTGGATTAACGTATTAACTTTCGCCATTTTGGTTCTGATTAGTGGATGTAAAGAAGAGAAGTTGGTGGTTGGGCAGCAAGCCCCGGCGCTGGCAACATTCGACCTGCAGGGGGGAGAAGCAGGGCTTGAACGCTGGCGTGGAAAGGCTGTTTATCTAAACTTTTGGTCGGCGGGATGCGGTGGCTGTCTTGCAGAAATGGACGCGCTGGAAGCGCTAAGTAAAAAGTGGGGCGATAACGTTGTGGTCGTGGCCGTGAATACCGATCCGGCGACGGTTGACATAGATAACTTACTGGCGAAACATCAGGTTTCTTACCCGGTACTCCGCGATCAGCTTAAGATTTCCCAGGAGCGCTATCAGGTCATCGGCACGCCAACCTCTGTGTTAATTGACAGGGACGGTCGTGTACTGGAATTACACCAGGGGATGCGGAAACCGCCTGAGTTAGATGCAACGTTTGCGCGACTGGCCGCCCGATGAACGCGATACAAAGAGAAACACTATATGGCATTCAGGTGGAATAAAGAGAGTCTGGCCGTCCTGCGTGAAAACGCAGGCGTTCTCACGACGGAGCAGATTGCGGGGATGCTTCGCACTAATATTACGGTTGTGCGCAATATGGCGTATCGACTGAAACTCAGCCTGCGGGTATCCGCCTACAATCAAAAACGTATTGAGCAGGTACAAACTCTCTATACGTCTTCTGAACCACTAAATCTGAAAGAGATTGCTGCAAAAACTGGACTGACATTCAGTACGGTGCAATACATTGTGTATGTGAAATTAAAAAGTAAACCCTATACCAAACGGGAATACGTTTCCTTTGAAACTGATGATGCGGTTCATTATCGGATACAACGAGAGTTCATTGATACTGAGCGTTCCCTTTTACACAACATCCCAGATAACACGCGCTTTCATCAATTGTATCTGACAGACGGAACCTTATATTGTGCACGTAATATCCGCAGCGAAGTGATTATCTGCGAATAATTGGATGGCATATTTCGTCACCCGACGAAGCAAGTATTCATAGTCGCGTTTAACCTGGCTTATCTTTTTTTGTGGGAAAATAAAGAATGGCCAATGTATACGCATTTGAATCCTCCCTGGTGATGATGATTACCGTCACGTTTGTCCTCGCCGGGATGGTGAAAGGTGTCACCGGTATGGGGCTGCCCACCGTGGCGATGGGGATCCTCGGATCGCTTATTTCACCGGTTGCGGCGGCGGCCATGCTGCTGTTGCCTTCGCTGATCAGTAATCTGTTTCAGTTTGGCGGTGGCGGAAATACGCGTCAATTGCTCAAACGGCTGTGGCCTATGCTGCTGGCGGTGGTGATTGCCACTTTGCTTGCCAGTGTCTGGATCACCGGGGGCGACACAACCCGGACCCAGTTTGCGCTTGGCATGGCACTGGTTGCCTATGCCCTCTGGACGCTGGCGGGAAAGAAAATTGCGGTGGCCCCGCAGCGTGAAAAACCCTTTTCCCTTGTCATTGGATTCGTGACCGGTTTATTGACGGGGGGAACGGGGGTATTTGTCATGCCCGCCGTGCCATGGATCCAGTCTTTGGGCTTTGAAAAGGATGAACTGGTACAGGCGCTTGGGATCTCTTTTACGTTTTCGACACTGGCGTTAGCACTGGGCTTGTGGTGGCACAACGCGCTGCCCGTACAATCCCTAAGTTTGTCGGCTTTGGCCATTGTTCCTGCACTTATTGGCCAGTGGATAGGAACCCGTGTTCGAAGAGTTATTTCTCCGCTCGTGTTTAAACGCTGTTTTCTGTTTTGTCTGATCGGGCTTGGCGTAGAGATGATGCTGCGAGCGGCGTGACCTGTGCAGTGACTTTAGGGCGCTCTCATGGCATCGTTCATTCAGCTATTTAGGGTCAAAGGGGGCGTTATGGCATCAGTGGTGTTAAATGAAGAAGAGGACGATCTGGAGTCGAGAATGGCGCTTACTGCGGCGGCAATGGCCGATAAGTCGCGCTCGCGTATGCTGTGCGCCCTGATGGATGGGCGCGCCTGGACTGCAACCGAACTTAGCGCTGTGGCGGATGTGTCTGCGTCGACCGCCAGCGCGCATCTGGCGCGTCTGTGCGAACAACGCTTTGTTGTGGCGCTTGCGCAGGGCAGGCATCGTTATTTTCGCCTTGCGAGTCCCGATATCGCCGAACTGCTGGAGCGCCTGATGGGCGTGGCGTGGAGCACATCCGTACCACGAAAAATTACTACGCCGCTAAGCTTGCGGCATGCCCGAACTTGCTACGATCATCTGGCTGGAGAGGTGGCGGTAAGGCTGTTCGATACGCTGGTTTCCCGCCAGTGGTTAACGCCGGATGGCGAAACGCTGACGTTACTTGGACAGGAAAAGCTGGCGCTGATGGGGATTGTCCTCACTGCTGGCTCATCCCGGCGGAAATTAACCTGTGGTTGTCTGGACTGGAGCGAACGACGTTATCATCCCGGCGGCGTGCTTGGCGCATCGCTGCTGCGCTGGTTGATTGAAAAGCAATGGATAAAAACGCAGACAGGCAGCCGCCACGTTACCTTTACCCCACTTGGTGTGCGCAAACTTCAGACGGAGTTTGGCATCCAAACGACACGGTAGATGCCCCATTTTTGCGAAAGCGTTCCCGGAAAAATGTCATATATCTGTCACACTCTGTGGTGATTGATAACAACAAGAGGTCGTAGGGATGAATAAATCGTTAATCGCCGCCGCTGTGGCAGGGGCTGTATTACTGTCCACCGCCGCGCAGGCGCAGACCGCGCCGGAAGGCTATCAGCTTCAACAAGTATTGATGATGAGTCGGCATAACTTACGCGCACCTTTAGCCAATAACGGCAGCGTTCTTGAGCAGTCTACTCCCAAACAATGGCCAGAATGGGATGTCCCCGGCGGACAACTCACCACCAAAGGCGGTGTGCTGGAAATCTATATGGGTCACTATATGCGAGAGTGGCTGGCAGAGCAGGGGATGGTGAAATCGGGCGAATGTCCGGCACCGGATACGGTTTATACCTATGCTAACAGCCTGCAGCGCACTGTTGCTACGGCGCAGTTTTTTGTCACTGGTGCTTTCCCTGGTTGCGATGTTCCGGTCCATCATCAGGAAAAAATGGGCACCATGGATCCCACCTTTAATCCGGTGATCACCGATGATTCCGCCGCCTTCAGCCAGCAGGCCGTACAGGCCATGGAGAAAGAGCGTAGCAAAATGCAGCTCAAAGACAGCTATCAGTTGCTTGAGCAAATGACCGACTACAAAGACTCTCCATCCTGTAAAGAAAAACAGCAGTGTTCTCTGACCGATGCCAAAGACACATTCAGTGCTAAGTATCAGCAGGAGCCAGGTGTGTCGGGGCCGCTGAAGGTGGGGAATTCGCTGGTTGATGCCTTCACCTTGCAATATTACGAAGGCTTCCCGATGGACAAGGTTGCCTGGGGCGAGATTAAATCCGATCAACAATGGAAGGTGCTGTCGAAGCTGAAAAACGGCTATCAGGACAGTCTGTTCACCTCCCCGGAAGTGGCGCAGAACGTCGCCAAACCGCTGGTGAAATATATTGATAATGCGCTGGTTACTGAACGCGCGAAAGCACCGAAAATAACTGTGCTGGTGGGACATGACTCAAACATCGCTTCGCTGCTTACCGCGCTGGATTTCAAACCATACCAGCTTCACGATCAGAACGAGCGTACGCCGATTGGCGGGAAGATTGTCTTCCAGCGCTGGCATGACAGCAACGCAAATCGTGATCTGATGAAAATCGAGTATGTGTATCAGAGCTCGCAGCAGTTGCGTAATGCAGACGTTCTGACGCTGAAATCCCCGGCGCAGCGCGTAACGCTTGAGCTGAAAGGATGTCCGATAGATGCGGATGGTTTTTGCCCGATAGATAAGTTCGACAGCGTGCTGAATGAGGCGGCGAAGTAAAAGAAAAACTCCCCCGTGTTCGCGGGGGAGTCTGAGCGCTAGACGTTTTTACGTTCGATAGTCTGTTCACCCCAAAAGAGCGAATCTTTGTCTGTTTTTTCAAAGGCTTTGATGAGTACCTCGTCGCTACCTTCTTCCCAAATTTTTTCCGCCAGTTTTTCGTCATAATTCGCGACTTCAAAAATGGCTTCGGCTATTTCCAGCGATGTATTGCGCAGACTTGCCCATTCACCAACGTGATGAGCTTTCGCTTCTTGAGTTGGCATTCGAATCCTCCTGTTGAAGATTAGCCGTTGAGTTTTACTGCCAGACCCGCGACATATTCACCCTGATAGCGGGCGATAGATAACTCTTCCTGACTTGGCTGACGAGAGCCGTCGCCTCCGGCGATGGTCGTTGCGCCGTAAGGTGTGCCTCCACGAACTTGTGAGACATCAAACAGTTCTTGCGCCGCATAACCGATGGGTACAATCACCATCCCATGGTGGGCAAGTGTTGTCCAGGTTGATGTAATGGTTTGTTCCTGACCGCCGCCAGTGCCTGTTGAGCTGAATACGCTGGCGAGTTTGCCGTAAAGGCCGCCAGAAGCCCACAGTCCGCCAGTCTGGTCGAGGAAGGTGCGCATCTGGCCGGACATATTGCCAAAGCGTGTCGGGGTACCAAAAATAATGGCGTCGTAATCAGCCAGTTCTTGCGGGGTGGCGACTGGTGCGTTTTGGGTTTTGCCGCCAGCCTTGAGGAAAATCTCAGGCTGCATGGTCTCTGGTACGCGCTTAATAATCACTTCCGCGCCATCTACCTTATTTGCGCCTTCTGCGACTGCATGGGCCATAGTTTCAATGTGTCCGTACATGGAATAATAAAGCACCAGAACTTTTGCCATTTTACACTACTCCTCGAGTTAACTGTGTCCGTAGCGATTCGCTACCTCCCTTTAAAGATATGACGTACGGCCAGGAGTGCAAATTTCACAATCACTTCTTTGATTTATAACAATTTTTATAACAACTGTTTTTGTTGCAAAATGATACATTTTTAACCGAACGGAATTTGGTAGCCATAAGAAAGACTTATTGATTTCATGCCGCGATTATTAACATCTGGCGGCCATTCCTGTTGCAGAATATTACAGTTCGCCGGTTATCCGGCTACTCTTCACTATGCTTAATCCCACGCAGTAAAAATCAGGGCACGGCCCTTGCGCTGCGTGAGGTATCACTCCTCAGTACCTATGCAATATGATGGCTAATCAATGACGGAGGTCAGTAATGGCAAACCATCGGGGCGGTTCCGGCAACTTTGCGGAAGACCGCGAAAGAGCATCAGAAGCAGGTCGAAAAGGTGGCCAGCACAGCGGGGGCAACTTCAAGAATGACCCGCAACGCGCTTCAGAAGCAGGAAAAAAAGGGGGCAAGAATAGTCACGGCAATAACAAATCGTAATTGTCGGGCTGTCTGTTAGAGATATCGTGACGGCTGAGTGTTCAGAGACAGACGTTACGTCGCCACCGCCGCCGGGTCGTTCCGGCGGTTTTTTTTGTCTGCAAGGTTGAACTGTAACAAAACGCAACGCAGACTAATGACATTCAGATAATCGGGTGTCTCATGTCATTACTTTCTCGTTATTCCTTCTCTGTTAAACCCCAGGAGGCGATCCTCATTGTGATCACCATGTTCTGGGGCGGAACGTTTTTGGCTGTGCAATATGCTGTCACGCTGAGCGGTCCCTTTTTCTTTGTCGGCGTGCGTTTTGCCACCGCCGCGCTGGCGGTCGCGCTTTTGTCGTTACGCACATTGCATAAGCTAACGTGGCTGGAATTCAAAGCAGGCGTGGCAATCGGTATCGCCATTGCGCTGGGCTATAGTCTGCAAACCTGGGGACTACAGTTTATTCCCAGCAGTAAATCGGCGTTTATTACTGCGATGTACGTGCCACTGGTACCGCTTTTACAATGGCTGTGTCTGGGACGTATGCCCGGACTGATGCCGTGCGTCGGTATTGTACTGGCCTTTATCGGATTGATTTTTCTTGCCGGACCGGGAGGCAATTTACTGGCTTTAGGCGAAGGCGAGTGGATCACGCTCGCCGGTGCGGTGGCGATTGCGGCAGAAATTATCCTGATTAGCGCGTGGGCGGGAAAAGTGGATGTACGGCGGGTAACGGTAGTGCAACTGGCAACTGCTTCGATAGTGGCGTTTATTGCGATGGGACCAGCCGGAGAGACCGTACCGCCAATGTCTACCGGATTGCTGGTGGTGGCGCTGGGGCTGGGGATTTTCAGTGCGATTATCCAGGTCACCATGAACTGGGCGCAGCGCAGCGTTTCGCCGACACGCGCAACGGTAATCTATACCGGTGAGCCTGTATGGGCGGGGATTTTTGGTCGACTCGCAGGGGAACGCCTGCCGCTGCTTGCTCTGTTGGGGGCGGCATTCATTATCATTGGCGTACTGGTCAGCGAACTCAAGTTCAAAAAGAAGAAAGCCGTCCAGCAGGAGGCTCCGCCCGAGTCGCTTTAATTTAACGTTTCAGTGTGCGATTTGTTATGCTGGCGCCCTCAGAACAAGGAGAGGGTGCATGGCTCAAGGCGCAGAGAAAAAAACAGGTAAACGCTCGCAGGCCGTGAGTGCAAAACGCCAGGCTATCTTAACCGCGGCATTAAATGTCTTTTCCCAGTATGGCATTCATGGCACGCGTCTGGAGCAGATTGCGGAACTGGCGGGGGTGTCTAAAACGAATCTGCTTTATTACTACCCTTCTAAAGAAGTGCTCTATATTGCCGTATTACGCCAGATCCTCGATATCTGGCTGGCACCGCTGAAGGCCTTTCGCGAGGACTTTGCGCCACTGGCGGCGATTAAAGAGTACATCCGACTCAAACTGGAAGTGTCCCGCGATTATCCCCAGGCATCGCGACTATTTTGTATGGAAATGCTGGCAGGCGCGCCGTTGTTGATGGCTGAATTAACTGGCGATCTCAAAACGCTGATTGATGAGAAATCTGCGCTGATTGCTGGGTGGATTAAAAGCGGGAAGCTGGCGCCGGTCGATCCGCATCATCTGATTTTTATGATTTGGGCTTCAACCCAGCATTACGCCGATTTTGCCCCACAGGTAGAGGCAGTGACGGGCGCAACGCTGCGTGATGAAGCCTTTTTTAACCAAACCGTTGAGAGCGTACAGCGGATGATTATTGAAGGGATCCGCGTGCGTTAACCTGCCGGCGGTAACGGGCAGCTTAAGTCACCCTCTTCGCACTGTAAGAGCGAGGCGAGAAACGCTTCGCGCTCGTTGGTTTTGTCCGTTAAACACTGGCTGGTGATCATCGACTGTATGCTGCCGCCTTCCGTGCCTGAACTGATCAATGCGCAGTCTGCATCGCGCAGGGTAATCCATGCGACCTGTGCTTTTTTCAGTAAATCACGTTGGGTGGGGGCGGCGCGCTTCAGTGCATTCTGATAAGTATCATTTAGCTTTGCGTCGGCCGTCTTATACTGCTCAGCGGCGCAGGTATTCATTTCAATTTGGTTGTTTGCGTTGGCGCAGTCATCCGCCAGTGCGTGACTGCTTAGCAGCAGTGCGGCACAGGTCAGTACAATTCGTTTCATGCTTCCCTCTGGCTTCATAAAAAAGGCTCCGTTGCCGGAGCCTTAATTAACCACAACCTTAGCCGATTGTCATCAGGCTGGCGTTCCCCCCGGCAGCGGCAGTATTGACGCTCAGGGAACGTTCAATGTACAGCCTCTCCAGCAGAATATTGCTTTCGCCACGGGCAAAGCCCTGGACCGAAACAATCGCCCCTTCGCGGGCCGCCACTGATTCACACAGTGCGCGAAGCTGATCGGAATCGCCGTGGAAAATAACGGCATCAAACGGCTGCGAGGTGATGTTGTCCGCTTTGGCAAACTGAATACGCCCGGAAACCGCAGTTGGCAGGCTTTTTGCCAGGTCGCGATGGAATGCATCATCAGGCCACAGGATTAAGCTACCTACGGAAGCCACCGCGGCAACCTGTACCAGTGCATCCTGTTCGTCATCGGCGATACACAGCACACGTTCGCGCGGCAACAGCGTCCAGGTATTGCGCTCGCCGGTGGGTCCTGGCAGCAGGCGTTGCGTTCCGGCCTGTGCCAGTTCGCCAAACTGCTGACAGAGCGCATGCAGCGACGGGCGATCGATTGCCCATGCGGTGAGCGCTTCCAGCGGTTGAATCAGCGCTGATTTAAGCTGCGCATCGACCGGGTAGTCTGCATCCTGGCGGGCAAGGGTAATGCCTAACGCATTTTCCGGTCGGTTTGCCAGCAGGCGGTACAGATACAGCGGTCCACCCGCTTTTGGCCCGGTTCCTGACAAGCCTTCGCCACCGAATGGTTGCACTCCGACGACGGCGCCGACCATATTGCGGTTAACATACAGGTTCCCCACATGTGCCGAGCCCGTGACCTGGGCGATGGTTTCATCGATACGGGTGTGTACGCCCAGCGTCAGACCGTAGCCGGAGGCATTGATTTGTTCAATCAGGCTGCCCAGATTGTTACGGGTGTAACGCACGACATGCAGTACCGGACCAAACACCTCTTTTTGTAATTCATCGAAGCTTTCCAGCTCAATAAGCGTCGGGGCGATAAAGGTACCGGTTTGCCATTCCCGCGCATCGTCGCTATTTTCGCGCACGGCCTGGAACACCGGACGCCCTTTGGCGCGCATGGCCTGAATATGGCGCTCAATATTGGCTTTGGCTTCTTCATCGATAACCGGTCCAATATCGGTGGTCAGGCGGCCCGGGTTGCCCATGCGGCATTCCGACATCGCGCCGCGCAGCATTTTCAGCGTATGGTCGGCAATATCATCCTGCAGGCACAGGACGCGCAGTGCCGAGCAGCGTTGTCCGGCACTGTCAAAGGCAGAGGCCAGAACGTCGACCACGACTTGTTCCGTCAATGCGGAGGAGTCGACGATCATGGCGTTCATCCCACCGGTTTCGGCGATAAGCGGGATTGGACGCCCCTGCGCATCGAGACGAGTCGCGATATTGCGTTGTAACAGCGTGGCGACTTCCGTGGAGCCGGTAAACATCACGCCGCGAACGCGCTCATCGGAAGTGAGCTGCGCCCCGACCGTTTCACCCTGACCAGGCAACAGTTGCACCACGCCCGGCGGGACTCCCGCTTCGAGTAAAATCGCGATGCCCTGGGCGGCAATCAGTGGGGTTTGCTCCGCAGGTTTCGCCAGCACGCTATTGCCCGCCGCCAGTGCGGCAGCAATCTGTCCGGTGAAAATAGCCAGCGGGAAGTTCCATGGGCTGATACAGACCACCGGGCCTAACGGACGATGGGTTTCATTATCGAAGTCATCGCGCACCTGGCCGGCATAATAGTGCAGGAAGTCGACCGCTTCGCGTACTTCCGCAATGGCGTTGCTGAAGGTTTTACCCGCTTCTCGCACCAGGATGCCAATCAACTGCTGCATCTGACCTTCCATCAGCACGGCGGCGCGATGCAAAATAGCGGCGCGCTCTTGTGGCGGTGTGGCGAACCAGATCGGCGCGTTATTTACCGCGTTCTGTAATGCCTGTTCCACCTCGCTGTGAGTCGCTTCACGCACGTAACCGACTATGTCTTTCGGTTCGGCCGGGTTGACGACGGGCGTCATTTCACCGTCAGCAACCGGATGTTCGAGTATTGGCTTAGCGTGCCATTTTTGCAGCGCGCTGTTGAGCAGGGCAGAGGACAGCGAGGCCAGACGATGTTCGTTAGCTAAATCCAGCCCGCCTGAGTTTTCGCGGCCTTTACCGTACAGGTCACGCGGCAGGGCAATTTTCGGATGCGGCAGCCCGGCCTGACCTTCCTGCTGTGCCAGTTTTTCAACGGCTTCAACTGGATCGGCAACCAGTTCGTCCAGCGGCAGGGTGGTGTCTGCAATACGGTTGACGAATGAAGTGTTGGCACCGTTTTCCAGCAGACGACGTACCAGGTACGCCAGCAATGTTTCGTGCGTACCGACGGGCGCATAAATGCGGCATGGGCGGTTCAGTTTGCCATCAGCGACTTTGCCGGTGACCTGTTCATACAGCGGTTCGCCCATACCGTGCAGACACTGGAACTCATACTGACCTGGATAGTAGTTTTGACCCGCTAACTGATAAATGGCCGCCAGCGTATGCGCGTTGTGGGTGGCGAACTGTGGGTAGATCAGATTCGGTACAGCAAGCAGTTTTTTCGCACAGGCCAGATAGGAAACGTCGGTGTACACCTTACGGGTGTAAACCGGATAGCCTTCCAGACCGTCCATCTGTGCGCGTTTGATTTCGCTATCCCAGTACGCGCCTTTGACCAGGCGGATCATCAGTCGGCGACGGCTGCGTGTAGCCAGATCAATGAGATAATCAATGACATACGGACAGCGCTTCTGGTAGGCCTGGATAACAAAACCGATACCGTTCCAGCCCGCCAGCTCAGGTTCAAAGCACAGTTTTTCCAGCAGATCGAGGGAGATCTCCAGTCGGTCTGCCTCTTCAGCATCAATATTGATACCGATGTCGTACTGGCGGGCCAGCAGAGTAAGCGACTTCAGACGCGGATAGAGTTCATCCATCACGCGGTCATACTGCGCGCGGCTATAACGCGGATGCAACGCCGACAGCTTGATAGAAATGCCCGGCCCTTCATAGATGCCGCGACCATTTGAGGCTTTACCAATGGCGTGGATTGCCTGTTGGTACGAAACCATATAAGCCTGGGCATCAGCGGCGGTTAGAGCCGCTTCACCCAGCATGTCATAAGAGTAGCGGAAACCTTTTTCTTCCAGTTTACGCGCGTTAGCCAGCGCTTCGGCGATAGTCTCTCCGGTGACAAACTGCTCGCCCATCAAGCGCATTGCCATGTCGACGCCTTTACGCACCAGTGGTTCACCGCTCTTGCCGATAATACGGTTGAGTGAGCGTGAAAGGCTGGCTTCATTATGCGTAGAAACCAGACGACCGGTAAACAACAGCCCCCAGGTCGCCGCGTTGACGAAAAGTGACGGGCTGCGTCCAATGTGCGACTGCCAGTTGCCGTTGCTGATTTTGTCGCGGATTAACGCATCGCGGGTTGCCTTATCAGGAATACGCAGCAAGGCTTCCGCCAGACACATCAGCGCAACGCCTTCCTGTGAAGAAAGGGAGAACTCCTGCAATAAACCCTGAACCATCCCTGCGCGGCCGCTGGCGGTCTTCTGGTTACGCAGTTTGTCGGCCAGGCTGTATGCCAGCTTGTGCGCTTGCTCAGCGATGGGTTGCGGCAGACGAGCCTGCTCCATCAGCATCGGCACTGCGTCGGTTTCGGCGCGGCGGTACGCGGCGGTGATTGCTGCGCGGGAAACTGACTGCGGCAGGATCTGCTCGGCAAATTCAAGGAAAGGCTGGTGCGCTTCATTCTGCGGCGTGGTTGGCTCCTCACCCTCATTCGCGGCACCCGCCAGCAGGGCCGGTAGTTCAGGAAGCGCGTCGTCATTTTCCAGTCTTTCGAGATAATTAAAGATGGCTTGTTTGATCAGCCAATGTGGCGTGCGATCGATTCGTGATGCTGCTGTTTTAATCCGCTCGCGCGTAGCGTCGTCCAGCTTAACCCCCATCGTGGTGGTTCCCATGCCGTTTACTCCTGTTGTACTGAAATACGGGTCTGATAGTTACCGAGAAATATCCACTATGTTGCAACTTTGTGCAACCGTGTTAAATGTGACTTGGTTTGCAAGCTTGGAAATGAATGAAATGTTAATAAATGTGAGTTTTATGATGTGGGCTGTAAAAATTACAAAATCTTTTTCTCTGCGGTAGTTAACACTTTTAAAAGGTGCAACCGAAAAAAATGTGAGAGAGTGCAACCTACAGAAAAATGCTATCTACTCTGGATCAAATTTGATGTAAATGGTGTGTTAAATCGATTGTGAATAACCATCGCTTCCGGCAGGATACGGTCGCCCTGGTCAACATAGATATCTTTGCCACGTTCCGGCAGGGTAATAAAACGGCAAGCCACGGCATTGCTGATACATAATTTTGGAGAGTTTTGATGGCTATTAGCACACCGATGTTAGTGACATTCTGTGTCTATATTTTCGGCATGATATTGATAGGGTTTATTGCTTGGCGTTCGACCAAAAACTTTGACGATTATATTCTGGGTGGACGCAGTCTGGGTCCGTTCGTAACGGCGTTGTCCGCCGGGGCATCTGACATGAGCGGCTGGCTGCTGATGGGGCTGCCTGGCGCGATTTTCCTGTCGGGGATTTCAGAAAGTTGGATCGCTATCGGTCTGGTATTAGGGGCATGGATTAACTGGAAACTGGTGGCCGGGCGTTTACGTGTACACACCGAATACAATAACAACGCGCTAACGTTGCCGGATTATTTTACCGGCCGTTTTGAAGATAAAAGTCGTATCCTGCGAATTATCTCAGCACTGGTTATCCTGCTGTTTTTCACCATCTATTGTGCTTCAGGTATTGTGGCAGGGGCGCGTTTATTCGAAAGCACCTTTGGTATGAGCTACGAAACCGCGCTGTGGGCGGGCGCGGCCGCGACGATCATTTACACCTTTATCGGTGGTTTCCTGGCAGTAAGCTGGACCGATACCGTCCAGGCCAGCCTGATGATCTTCGCCCTGATCCTGACGCCGGTGATGGTTATTATTGGCGTGGGTGGGTTTGATGATTCGCTGGAAGTGATTAAACAAAAGAGCATTGAGAACGTGGATATGTTCAAAGGGCTTAACTTTGTTGCCATCATTTCCCTGATGGGATGGGGACTGGGTTATTTCGGTCAGCCGCATATTCTGGCGCGCTTTATGGCGGCAGATTCTCACCATAGCATTGTCCACGCACGTCGCATTAGTATGACCTGGATGATCCTGTGTCTGGCTGGCGCGGTTGCCGTTGGGTTCTTCGGCATTGCTTACTTCAATAACAACCCGTCGTTGGCGGGTGCCGTGAACCAGAATGCTGAGCGTGTGTTTATTGAACTGGCGCAGATCCTGTTCAATCCATGGATTGCCGGTATTCTGTTGTCTGCGATCCTTGCGGCGGTGATGTCGACGCTGAGCTGCCAACTGCTGGTATGCTCCAGTGCGATTACCGAAGATTTGTACAAAGCGTTCCTGCGTAAAAATGCCAGCCAGAAAGAGCTGGTATGGATTGGGCGTATCATGGTGCTGGTCGTGGCGCTGGTGTCCATCGCGCTGGCGGCAAACCCAGAGAACCGTGTGCTCGGCCTGGTGAGCTACGCCTGGGCTGGCTTTGGTGCTGCCTTTGGTCCGGTTGTTCTGTTCTCCGTAATGTGGTCGCGTATGACCCGTAACGGCGCACTGGCAGGGATGGTCATTGGTGCAGTGACGGTTATCGTCTGGAAGCAGTTTGCCTGGTTGGGCCTGTATGAAATCATCCCGGGCTTCGTGTTCGGCAGCATCGGGATTGTGGTCTTCAGTCTGTGGGGGAAAGCGCCATCAGCAGCAATGCAGAAACGTTTTGCCGAGGCTGATGCGCATTATCATTCAGCACCGCCGTCGCGTTTGCAGGAAGAATAATCAGCCTCTGTCCTCAAGCCCGCCGTGTGCGGGCTTTTTTATTGACCCGGTCGTAAAACCGTCATAACCGTTACCTACCTAACCTTTTACATTCAGTCATCATTCTCAAAACATTCTGCTTGAGTTTTTCTTTGCTGTAATGATAATCACTATCACTGTAATTTACTTTTCTTTTCATCAGTTGACTGAGAATAACGTTAAAGGGTACTTCGCATGTTTGTTCCATTTCTAATTATGTTGCGCGAAGGGTTAGAGGCCGCGCTGATTGTCAGCCTGATTGCCAGCTACCTGAAACGGACTCAGCGTGGCCGCTGGATTGGCGTGATGTGGATTGGTGTGTTGCTGGCGGCGGCGTTGTGCCTGGCGTTAGGCATTTTCATCAACGAAACCACCGGTGAATTTCCGCAAAAAGAACAGGAGCTGTTTGAAGGCATCGTGGCGCTCATTGCCGTGGTGATCCTGACCTGGATGGTCTTCTGGATGCGTAAAGTATCGCGCAACGTCAAAGTACAACTGGAACAGGCTGTCGATAACGCGTTACAGAAAGGCAATCATCATGGCTGGGCGCTGGTGATGATGGTCTTTTTTGCCGTTGCCCGTGAAGGGCTGGAGTCTGTCTTCTTCCTGCTGGCGGCATTTCAGCAGGATGTGGGTATTTGGCCACCGCTAGGTGCGATGCTGGGACTGGCTACCGCGGTGGTACTGGGTTATCTGATTTATCTCGGTGGGATTCGCCTCAATCTCGGGGCTTTCTTTAAATGGACCAGCCTGTTCATTTTGTTGGTTGCCGCAGGCCTTGCTGCAGGGGCCATTCGTGCATTCCACGAAGCCGGGTTATGGAATCATTTCCAGGACGTGGCGTTTGATATGAGCAGCGTTCTGTCAACGCATTCGCTGTTTGGCACATTGATGGAAGGGGTCTTCGGTTATCAGGAAGCGCCAAGTGTTAGTGAAGTTGCTGTCTGGTTTATCTACCTGATTCCGGCGTTGATTATGTTTGCACTACCGCCGCGTTCAGGCACTACGGCATCGCGTACCGCACCTTGATAAAAACGCGATGCAGAATACTTTTTAGTTACAATATACTTATTTATAGGGATAGGTTATGACGTTTAATTTTCGCCGTAGTGCGCTGCAGTTGGGTATTGCCGCGCTGTTTGCATCCGCTTTTTCTGCACAAGCCGCCGATATTCCGCAGGTGAAAGTCACGGTTAACGACAAACAGTGTGAGCCGATGACCATCACGGTTAACGCCGGGAAAACGCAGTTCATCATCCAGAACCACAGCCAGAAAGCGCTGGAGTGGGAAATTCTTAAAGGCGTTATGGTGGTTGAAGAGCGCGAAAACATTGCACCAGGCTTTAGCCAGAAAATGACGGCTAATCTGCAGCCGGGTGAATATGATATGACCTGCGGTCTGCTGACCAACCCGAAAGGCAAGCTGATCGTGAAGGGGACTGCAACGGCAGATGCCGCGCACAGCGACGCTCTGCTGAGCCTGAGTGGTGCAATTACTGAATACAAAGCCTATGTAACGGCAGAAACCGCGCAACTGGTGACAGGCACGAAAGCCTTCACGGATGCCATTAAAGCAGGCGATCTGGAGAAAGCCAAATCGCTGTATGCGCCAACCCGTCAGCATTATGAGCGTATTGAGCCAATTGCCGAATTGTTCTCCGATCTCGACGGCAGCATTGATGCGCGTGAAGATGATTATGAGCAAAAAGCCGCCGATCCGAAATTCACCGGCTTCCACCGCCTGGAGAAAGCGCTGTTTGGCGACAATACCACTAAAGGTATGGACAAGTACGCCGACCAATTAAACAGTGATGTTCTTGACCTGCAAACGCGTATTAGCGAGCTGGCTTTCCCACCGTCTAAAGTGGTTGGCGGAGCAGCAGGGCTGATTGAAGAAGTTGCTGCCAGCAAAATCAGTGGGGAAGAAGATCGCTACAGCCATACCGATCTGTGGGATTTCCAGGCTAACGTCGATGGTGCGCAGAAAATTGTCGATCTCCTGCGTCCTCAATTACAAAAATCCAATGCTGAACTGCTGGCGAAGGTGGATGCGAACTTCAAAAAAGTCGATACCATTCTGAGCAAGTACCGTACCAAAGACGGTTTTGAAACCTATGACAAACTGACCGATGCCGATCGCAATGCGCTGAAAGGGCCAATCACGACGCTGGCGGAAGACTTGTCGCAATTACGCGGTGTTCTGGGTCTGGATTAAGCACTATGCAGCAAGATAATGAAAACGGCGTGAGCGAACCGTCACGCCGACGTTTACTGAAAGGGATGGGCGCCCTGGGTGGGGCGCTGGCGCTGGCGGGTGGATGCCCGGTCGCTCACGCGCAAAAAACGCAAAGCGCGCCGGGAACACTGTCACCTGATGCGCGCAGTGAACAACAACCGTTTTATGGCCAGCACCAGGCCGGGATCCTGACGCCGCAGCAAGCCTCAATGATGCTGGTGGCGTTTGATGTGCTCGCCAGTGATAAGGCTGATCTTGAGCGTCTGTTTCGTTTACTAACCAGCCGGTTTGCGTTTCTAACCACCGGTGGGCCGGCGCCAGAAACGCCGAATCCACGTTTACCGCCAATGGATTCCGGTATTCTTGGGGCATACATAGCGCCGGATAATCTGACGATGACGCTGTCGGTTGGATCTTCACTGTTTGATGATCGCTATGGTCTGAAAGCACAGATGCCGAAAAAACTGCAAAAAATGACGCGTTTTCCGAATGACTCACTGGATGCAGCGTTATGTCATGGCGATTTGCTGTTGCAGATTTGCGCCAACACGCAGGACACCGTTATCCATGCGCTGCGCGATATCATTAAGCACACGCCTGATCTGCTCAGCGTGCGCTGGAAGCGGGAAGGGTTTATTTCCGACCACGCCGCACGCAGTAAAGGTAAAGAGACACCTGTCAATTTGCTGGGATTTAAGGATGGAACCGCGAATCCCGACGCAGCCAATGCAACGCTGATGCAAAACGTGGTGTGGGTCACTGCGGAGCAGGGGGAACCGGCATGGGCACAAGATGGTAGCTATCAGGCCGTCAGGCTCATCCAGTTCCGCGTGGAATTCTGGGACCGTACGCCGCTTAAAGAGCAGCAAACGATTTTCGGCCGCGATAAACATACCGGCGCACCGCTGGGTATGCAGCATGAGCATGATGTGCCGGATTACGCCAACGATCCCGAAGGCGAGGTAATTGCACTCGACAGCCATATCCGTCTGGCAAATCCGCGCACCAAAGAGACTGACTCCAGTTTGATGATGCGCCGTGGCTACAGCTATTCGCTCGGCGTGACCAATTCTGGTCAACTGGATATGGGACTGTTGTTTGTTTGCTATCAGCACGACCTGGAAAAAGGGTTTTTGACGGTGCAGAAACGCCTGAACGGTGAAGCGCTTGAGGAGTATGTCAAACCTATTGGTGGGGGATACTTCTTTGCCTTGCCGGGCGTCAAAACTGCAGACCATTATCTGGGACAGGCCCTGCTCGAAGCATGATGATTGTGCCCCGCAGTGCGGCGGGGCATTTCCTGACACTCTGATGAATGAAAAAATTATTTTTCATGATCGGCGGCGACTGAAATAATTCTGTCATCTCTCTGCAAGAGACTGTTGCTGGCGATAAGATGAAATTAAGTTAACAATAAGTAAAAATATTGTTGCATTAACGAAGGGTTATGATGTAATTATAAGTAATAGCGGTAGTTCCCGGCGGTGATAGTCGTTCACTATGGAGATCGCGAATGGAAAAGTCCTGTACTGGACATGTTTTTCAACGTTATTGCAGTCCCTTACGCGGACGTTTCTCTTCCGGTAGCCATCTCGTCACCGTTAAATCTCTCTCCCTTTCACTTCTTATCCTTGTAACTGACACCCTGTACGGTGCGCGTAGCCGTGTATGGCGTCTTATCCGAAGGCAGGCAATGGCTTACAAGGAAGCCAACCCTCAGATGTTCGTGCGCATAATCGTGCCGCCAACGGCGCGTGTGATGTATACCTACAACTCAAGGTGCTATCCATGGGAAGACAAAAAGCAGTGATCAAAGCTCGTCGCGAAGCAAAACGTGTGCTGAGGCGGGATTCGCGTAGCCATAAACAGCGCGAAGATGAATCGGTCACCTCGCTTGTGCAGATGGGCGGCGTAGAAGCGATTGGTATGGCGCGTGATAGCCGCGACGCCACACCGATCACGGCGCGAAATGAAGCTCAGGCGCACTACCTGAATGCTATCGAGAGCAAGCAGCTGATCTTCGCCACCGGTGAAGCCGGGTGTGGTAAAACCTGGATCAGCGCGGCGAAAGCAGCAGAAGCCCTGATCCACAAAGATGTGGACAGGATCATTGTAACCCGTCCAGTTCTGCAAGCTGATGAAGACCTCGGCTTCTTACCTGGGGATGTCTCCGAGAAGTTCGCTCCCTATTTTCGTCCGGTTTATGACGTGCTGGTAAAACGTCTGGGAGCCTCCTTTATGCAATATTGCCTGCGACCTGAGATTGGTAAGGTAGAAATCGCGCCGTTCGCGTATATGCGGGGACGTACATTTGAAAATGCTGTTGTTATTCTGGATGAGGCTCAGAATGTGACTGCTGCGCAAATGAAGATGTTTTTGACCCGACTCGGAGAGAATGTGACGGTGATTGTGAATGGGGATATTACCCAGTGCGATCTCCCCGCTCATGTTCGTTCAGGGCTAAGCGATGCGCTGGCCCGTTTCGAAGAAGATGACATGATTGGGATCGTTCGATTCAACAAAGATGATTGCGTTCGCTCGGCACTGTGTCAGCGGACGCTCAATGCTTACAACTGATCTGTTTTGCGTCTTCAAGGCCCGGGAAACCGGGCTTTGTTTTTTGTACCCCTATGAGCACAACGGACTGATGGCGTGGCCAACATTGTTGGTGAGGTCAGGTGTTCACGTTGTATCCCGCATGGGAAAATAGCTATAAAAAAGCCGCTGGTCGCGGCTTTTTAAATAAAACTGAGGTTACTGTGGGAACCACTGGTCACTGATTTTCTGGTACGTGCCGTCCGCTTTGATAGCCGCCAGCGCACTGTTCAGTTTTTCCAGCAGGGCTTTGTTATCCGGGCGAACAGCAATACCAAGACCCGTACCAAAGTATTGCGGATCGGTGACTTTTGCCGTTGCAGTACCTAACTGTGGATTAGTTTTCAGCCACTCATTGACGACGGCAGTGTCGCCAAATACGCCATCAATACGGCCATTTTTCAGGTCGATAATCGCATTCTGATAGCTGTCGTAGGCCACGGTTTTTACTTCAGGATGTTTGTCCTGCAGGTATTTCTGGTGCGTGGTGCCGTTTTCCATCCCAATACGTTTGCCTTTCAGATCATCAAAGCTTTTATAGGTGTCTTTCTTCGCAATTACCAGCGCTGAGTTGGCATAGTACGGCTGGGTGAAGGAAACCTGCTTGCTACGTTCAGGCGTGATGTCCATGCCGGAAATCACCGCATCATATTTTTTGAATTTCAGCGCGGGGATCAGGCTGTCAAAAGCGTGATTGGTGAAAGTACAGTCAGCCTGCATTTGTTTGCACAGCGCCGTCGCCAGATCGATGTCAAAACCGACAATTTTATTGCTGGCGTCCAGCGACTCAAATGGCGGGTAAGTCGCTGATACACCGAAATTAATTTTATCTGCAGCTGAGGCGCCAGCGGCGAAAGTAGCAAGTAATGCGGCCAGTACTAACTTTTTCATGGTGGAACTCCCGTCTGTCAATCTTATGATTATTTACCGTGTCTGCGGCGTGGATTAACAATGCCATTTAATGAATTTATATGCAATAAAAATGATTAAATATTTTTATTGCATAAAAAAAGACGGGCAATTGTGACACTTGCCCGTCTTGTGTTTTTCAGTTTATGCAGTTATTCGGCTTAATTACGCTGTTCAAACGCCAGCGCTTTACGTTCGATTAAGCGCATCATCAGCGTCAGCAAGCCGTTGACGATCAGGTAAATCACACCCGCAGCACCGAATACCATCACGTCATAAGTACGACCGTACAGCAGCTGGCTATAACCCATAACTTCCATCAGGGTGATGGTGTAAGCCAGTGAGGTACTTTTAAAGACCAGCACCACTTCGTTGGAATATGAGGAGAGGGCGCGTTTAAAGGCGTACGGCAGCAGAATGGCCAGCGTATCCTTCTTGCTCATCCCCAGCGCACCACAGGACTGCCACTGGCCTTCCGGGATTGCACGGATAGCGCCGTAAAACAGTTGCGTGGTATAGGCCGCACTGTTTAAGGACAGCGCGATTAACGCGCACAGCCACGGTTCGGACAGCAAATGCCAGAGCACCGGATATTCCTGCAGCGCAGGGAACTGCCCTGGTCCGTAGTAGATCAGGAAAATTTGTACCAGCAGCGGTGTACCGGTAAACAACGTGATATAGGCGCGAACCAGCCAGACCACAATCGGCGTCTTAAGCGTCAGGATGACAGTGAAAATCAGCGCCAACACCAGAGCAACTACGATGGAGGCGACCGTCAGCGTCAGGCTGGTATGCAGCCCTTTCAACAATTCAGGTAAATACTCAAGCATCAGCCCGGTCTCCGCTCAAAACGTGTCGCGCGCAGGTCAATGCGTTTGAGAATGTACTGACTCACCAGCGTAATCACCAGGTAAATAGCGGCCGCCACAATGTACCAGGTAAAGGGTTCCTGGGTACGGGTGGCAATACTCTTGGTTTGCAGCATCAGATCGTTCACGCTGATGAGGCTGACCAGCGCGGTATCTTTCAGCAATACCAGCCACTGGTTACCGAGCCCCGGCAGAGCGTGACGCCACATTTGCGGCATCACCAGGCGAAAGAAAATCGCGGTTTTAGATAAACCCAATGCCTGACCTGACTCCCATTGCCCGAGTGGTACGGCCTTCAGCGCGCCACGCAGCGTTTGCGACGCGTAAGCGGCGTACAGTAATGACAGCGCAATCACACCGCACAGGAACGGGCTGACGTCGAAGTTTTCGATCTGCATCTGCACCGGAATTTGTACAAATCCGAGATTGATCGTAAAGCCATCGGCCAGCGTCAGTAGCAACTGTGAGGAGCCGAAATAGATAAACAGAACCACCAGAATTTCTGGTAACCCGCGCAGAATGGTGACCAGGGCCGAACCCGCCAATGCCACTGGACGCCATTTTACTGACTCCCAGACGGCAAAAAACATGGCGAGCGCGAGGCCGATGATCAGCGCACAAACGGCAAGGCCGACGGTCATCCCGGCGGCGCTTGCTAAAGGAAAAAATTCATTCATCAAATATTACTTCTGGAACCATTTGTTGTAGATGGTCTCGTAAGTCCCATCTTTCTTCACTTTTTCCAGCGCAGCGTTAAATTTCTGCTGCAGCTCGGTATTACCCTGGCGCACAGCAATGCCCAGACCGGTACCGAAGTAATCTTTATCCGTGACTTTGTCGCCAACCGCGGCCAGTTTCGGATTGTCTTTCAGCCATTCCGTTACTACAGCGGTATCACCAAAGACGCCGTCAATACGACCGTTTTGCAGATCGAGTTTGGCATTCTGATAACTGTCATACGGCACGGTAGTCACTTCCGGATGTTTATCCATGATGAATTTCTGGTGCGTAGTACCGTTTTGAACACCGACTTTTTTGCCTTTCAGCTGCTCAATGCTGGTGTATTTACCCTGTTGGCCAACAAACAGCGCAGAGTTGTCGTAATACGGGGTGGTGAACAGAACCTGTTTTTCACGTTCAGGCGTGATGTCCATACCGGCCATCACCGCGTCAAAACGACGGAATTTCAGGCTCGGGATCAGGCTGTCGAAGGCCTGATTGGTGAAGGTACATGTGGCGTCAATCTCTTTACACAGCGCATTCGCCAGATCAACGTCAAAGCCTACGATCTTGTTGTTAGCATCGATCGATTCAAATGGAGGATAAGACGCTTCGGTGGCGAAACGAATGGTTTGGGCTGCGGTAGCGGAAAGGCTAAAACCTGCGATTAGCGCGGCAATCAGAACTTTTTTCATTGTATTGTCCCGAATCTTAGTGAGAAAGATAGTTTTTAAACGCTTCGGTTTGCGGGTTGGCAAAGCAGCTCGCATCCCCAAACTCGACGATATGACCGTTTTCCATGTACACCACGCGACTGGCCGTTTTACGAGCAACTTCCACTTCGTGGGTGACGATCACCTGAGTAATATTGGTTTCTGCCAGCTCACGAATGATGCTGACGATTTGGGCGGTAATTTCCGGATCAAGCGCTGCGGTAGGCTCATCAAACAGCAATACCTGTGGCTCCATCATCAATGCGCGGGCAATAGCCACACGCTGCTGCTGGCCACCGGAGAGATGCAGCGGATAGCGATCGCTGTATGGCTTCAGGCGCAGACGTTCCAGCAGTTTCTCGGCGCGCGCCATCGCCTGCTCTTTTGTCAGACCGAGTACGCGGCAGGGCGCTTCAATCAGGTTCTGCACCACCGTGAGATGCGGCCAAAGATTATATTGCTGAAAGACCATGCCCACGTTTTGACGCAGATCCCGAATGGCTTTATCTGACGGGGTTTTCGTGAAGTCGAAACGGTTACCCGCAATAGAGAGCGTGCCCGAGCGCGGCATCTCAAGCAGGTTGAGTACGCGCAGTAGCGAGCTTTTCCCGGCTCCACTTGGGCCAAGTAACACCAGTGTTTCACCCTGAGGGCAATCCAGCGTGATATCGAACAGCGCCTGATGTGCGCCGTAGAAGCAGTTAATGCCGTTTAATTGAATACTCATTGACACTCGATACTGGCAGTCTGATAGCTATTGAAGCCGCAGATACTACCTTTGACAGAATAGTTATGCAATATTTATGCGTTAAAAGTTAAATGCAAACCGCATTCTTATCTAAACATAGCACAAAATAGCGGGGCTACCAGTGGGCAAGAATAATTGTCGGCATTCTATGCAGAATGCCAGACAATTTAAGGGGTTTATGATTTTGACGGTGAATGGGGCAGTTAGCGGTTTTCGACAGACTGGCGCAACGTCCCGGCTGGCGCGTGTACGCTGCCGCCCAGATAACGCACATCATCGATCACCCAGCACTGGCCTTCGCGGATCATCAGCACTTCATCGCGCCAGCTCTGGTCACCCTGTTTCAGCTCTACGCGTAGCGGAATGTTGCGTGCATCGCTATTCGGAATGGTTGATGCGCTGGCGACGCTGGCGCTATCTGGTAATGTGGCACGACTGGAAAACGGATCGCTGTTAAACAGAGCGCGATGCGCGTTATCACGGCTGGCATCGTTCAGCAGTTTTGCCAGGTTGTCGCTGAGGTATGGGCGCAGGGCGGTAAGATCGTTGTTTCGATGCTGAATACGGTAATCATAGAATTGTTGAGCCACGCTGTCTGGCCCACCTTCTACGCATGAACCGCTACGCGCGCCGTTATCTTTATAAACCGGCGCCACGGTAGTACAGGCGCTGAGAAGGAGTGCACAGGGAACCAGCAGAGAGAGTTTCGAGTAGCGCATAATGATTTCCTTATTAGCTTTCTACTATTAGTGTTCTACGTTGATAGAATATATCCTTTCAATGATAGTGGATCGGTTCGATAATGCTTTTGAGATCGTGCTCTTAGCGCAAAAAGGAGATTAACCATGCAGTTTTCGACTACCCCTACGCTGGAAGGGCAGAGCATCGTGGAATACTGCGGTGTTGTTACTGGCGAAGCCATTTTAGGCGCGAATATCTTCCGCGATTTTTTCGCCGGCATTCGCGATATTGTCGGCGGTCGCTCCGGCGCGTATGAAAAAGAGCTGCGTAAAGCGCGTGAAATTGCTTTCCAGGAGTTGGGCGAACAGGCGAAAGCGCTGGGTGCTGACGCGGTGGTCGGTATTGATATTGATTACGAAACCGTGGGCAAAGACGGCAGTATGCTGATGGTGAGCGTCAGCGGCACGGCGGTGAAAACCCGCCGATGAAGCGTCTGTTGTGGCTGCTGGCATTTACGCTGTTGCTGGTGGGATGCGCTGGCGAAAAAGGGATTGTCGACAAAGAAGGATATCAGTTAGATACCCGCCGTCAGGCGCAGGCTGCTTACCCGCGTATTAAAGTGCTGGTTATCCATTACACGGCGGATGATTTTGATTCTTCTCTGGCTACGCTGACCGATAAAAACGTCAGCTCGCACTATCTGATCCCGGCTGTGCCGCCGCTCTACCACGGCAAACCGCGTATCTGGCAACTGGTGCCGGAAAAAGATCTGGCCTGGCATGCGGGGATTAGCTTCTGGCGTGGCGCTACGCGTATTAACGATACCTCAATTGGCATTGAGCTGGAAAACCGCGGCTGGCAAAAATCGGCAGGGATAAAATATTTTGCGCCGTTTGAGCCCGCGCAGATTCAGGCGCTGATCCCATTGGCGAAAGATATTATCGCCCGCTACGACATCAAACCGCAGAACGTGGTAGCCCATGCGGACATCGCCCCGCAACGAAAGGACGATCCCGGACCGCTTTTCCCATGGAAAGTGTTGGCCGAACAGGGCATTGGCGCGTGGCCGGACACTCAGCGCGTGGCATTTTATCTTGCCGGGCGAGCGCCTCATACGCCGGTTGCAACCGAATCTTTACTCGATCTGCTGTCGCGTTACGGCTATGAGATAAAATCTGATATGACGTCTCGTGAACAGCAGCGGGTGATTATGGCCTTCCAGATGCACTTCCGCCCGACACTGTGGAACGGCGTGGCGGATGCAGAAACTCAGGCGATTGCCGAAGCGTTACTGGAAAAATACGGGCAGGGTTAACGTAGAACACCAATGCCTGATGGCGCTTCGCTTATCAGGCCTACGGCTAATTTGGGCTGGTTTTTTGTAGGCCGGATAAGGCGCTTGCGCCGCCATCCGGCAATGGTTAACGCGGCAGCTTACCGTGGTCGCGCAGCCAGGCCGCGGTACGTTCAATCCCTGCATCCAGCGTCACAATGGGCTGATAACCCAGCTCTTCCTGAGCGCGGGTAGTATCCAGCGTAAAATCAAAATTCAGCTTCGAGACGCCGTAATGCGTCAGCTTTGGCTCTTTTGCCGATTTATTGCCTAAACGCTCCATGCTGCGGGCAATCATGTCCAGCATCGGGTAGGGAACGGAGCGGATCCGACAATCAATATTCAGCTCGTCGATGAGCTTCTGCACAATGCTGCGCAGAGTGCGATGCTCGCCGTTGGTAATGTTGTACGCGCGACCTGACGGCAGCTTATCGCAGACTTGCTGACTTGCCAGCCACATCGCGTGCACTGCATTTTCGTAGTAGGTCATATCTACCAGCGCACTTCCGCCGTGCGGCAACAGGATACTGCCATAGTGGTACATCATATGGGCTAGGCGCGGGATAAAGACCTTATCGTGTGGTCCGAACAGGCTTTGTGGACGCAATACCGTAAAACGGGTCTGCGGGTTGGCCTGTGCCAGCAACGCGATCACGTCTTCGCCAGCCGCTTTGCTGCGGGCAAATTCATTGGCGAAGCGGTGCGGACGAAAGTCCTCTTTGATATCGCGATGGTGATGATAATCAAAATAGAGCGACGGCGAGGAGATATGAATGAAGTTACGCACGCCCCAGGCCACGGCCCACTCGCCCAGACGGCGAGTTGCGCGAACGTTAGCCAGATCGAAGGCTTCCTGAGTTCCCCACGGTGAGGTAAAACTGGAGCAGTGCCACAGCGTGTCGATGCCGGCAAGCATCACTTTTGCCTGCGAAGAAACCAGCTCGGTCAAATCGGCATGCACAAATTCTGCGCCCATTTTTTCCAGCAGTTTGCCCATCGCTTCGTTGCGACCGGTCGCTCTGACGCTGACGCCTCTGCTGCATAAAAACTCAACCGCGTTTCGGCCTAAGCCGCTGGTGGCTCCGGTAACCAGTACCTTCATATCAATCCACTGTGTTTAAAAAACGTCGTGCGCATTCTTCCGTGAATTACGTCTGTATGCAATGGGAAACATGAAAGAATACAGTCTCTTTTTCGCATTAGTCTGTGATTTGTTCTGCAAGTTTGGCTATACGCTTCGCCATCCCCCTGAAAATGAACAGGTGGGCGGGAATCATCAACAGCCAGTAGAAGAGGCCAGGCATGCCGTGCGGATGCCACCAGGCGCGTACATCAATGCGTCGGTGATCGCCTTTATCTTCCAGTGTGAAGCTCAGGCGACCCAAACCAGGCGCTTTCATTCCAAACAGCAGCGTCAGCTGTTTCTCGGGTTCAACAATGATAACTTTCCAGCTATCGACAGTATCGCCAACCTGTAATAGCGGGTGTTGTGGTCGGCCTTTTGCCAGCTTATGGCCGACCAGCAGATCTAACGCCGCACGCGTTTTCCACAAAATGTTGCCAAAGAAGTAGCCTTCTTTGCCGCCGAGCCGGTTCACGACCTGCCACAACGCTTTTTTGCTGGCGGAGGTTTCGACGCTAAAGCCAGCCTGTTTGGCAAAATAGCCATATTCAGGACGCCAGCGGGCAAACGCCTGTGCGTCGTAACCCCAGTCGCTGGAGTTGACCAGCTTCTCTTCTTCCTTCAACGTGCTGCGCACCGCGTCATCAAAGGCAATCAGCTTTTGCGGGATCAGCGCACGTAGTTCGGTGTCATCGGCCAGCAGGTCGTGTTTTAAGCCCTGGATCAGCGCTTTGGCCGTGGTTGGCGGCACTGACGTAATGACGTTTAAAAACCAGACCGAAATCCAGCGGGTAGGAAAGGGGATGGGGATGAGCAGGCGATGTTTACCGCTGACCGCCATAAAATGCTCGAACTGTTCCTGATAGCTCAACACCTGCGGCCCGGCGGCTTCGAGTACGCGGTGATGTTGTGTGGGATGGTCCAATAGCGCCACCAGGTAGTACATTAAATTCTCCAGCGCGATAGGCGTGGTACGCGAGCGTACCCAGCGTGGAGGGGTGAGAACCGGCAGGTTGTAAACCATATCGCGCATTACTTCAAAGGCAGCAGAACCTGCCCCCACGATAATGCCCGCACGCAATTCCGTCATTGGCACGCCCGATTCACGCAGAGTATCTGCGGTTATCTGTCGCGCACGCAGATGATCGGATTGTTCATGCCGGGGAGCCTGTAATGAGCTCAGGAAAATAAGCTGATTGACCGGTGTATTACGCAGCGCATCGCGCACGTTCATCGCCACCTGACGTTCGTGGGCGATAAAATCACCGCCTTCACCCATGCCATGGACCAGGTAATAAACCGTATCAACGCCGGTCAGCAACGGCGTAAGGTTTTCTGGCCAGTTTAAATCGACCTTATGGCAACTGACGTGGGCCAGTTGCTGCTTTTCCAGCCGTTCAATGCGGCGTGCCGCAGCCAGCACCTGATGCCCTTGCTGGCTGAGCGCCTGTACCAGATGCTGACCAATGTAACCACTGGCGCCAAGAACCAAAATCCGTTGCGGCACGCCCATCTCCTTAGCGGGTTAAAAAAGCGCGCCAGTGGGCGACGACTTCGGTAAGTTGTTCACGCGATACGTCCAGATGCATCACCAGGCGCACAATCGGCGAGGCGTTAATCAGCACACCCTGTGCTTTCATATATTCACCCAGCGCGGCAGCGTGCTCTTCGCCAACGCGAACAAACAGCATGTTGGTGTCGTGGCGCATGACGTCCGCCCCTGCTTCGCGCAGTTGCTCCGCCATCCAGGCGGCGTTGTCATGGTCTTCCTGCAAACGCGCCACGTTATTTTTCAGCGCATACAGTCCGGCCGCCGCCAGAATACCCGCCTGGCGCATTCCGCCGCCGGTCATTTTGCGCCAGCGAATGGCACGCTTGATGTACTCGTGGCTGCCGACCAGCAGCGAGCCTACCGGCGTTCCCAGACCTTTGGAAAGACAAATGGTGAACGAGTCGCAGTATTGCGTGACATCTTTAAGCTCACAGCCATAGGCGACGATGGCGTTAAAAATACGCGCGCCGTCGACGTGCAGGGCAAGATTGCGCTCCCGGGTGAATTCCCAGGCCTCTTTCAGATACTCGCGTGGCAGCACTTTGCCGTTATGCGTGTTTTCCAGGCTGAGCAGACGGGTGCGGGCAAAATGGATATCGTCTGCTTTGATTTTTGCTGCAACTTTGTCCAGCGGCAGGGAGCCATCCGGAGCGGCATCAATGGGTTGCGGTTGAATGCTACCAAGCACCGCTGCGCCACCCGCTTCGTAGAGATAGTTATGCGCGCCCTGACCGGCGATATACTCTTCGCCGCGCTGACAATGGCTGAGCAGGGCCACCAGGTTCGCCTGAGTACCGGTAGGTAAGAAAATTGCGGCTTCTTTGCCAGAAAGCTCGGCCGCGTATTGCTGGAGGGCATTAACGGTAGGATCATCACCGTAGACGTCGTCCCCGACCGGGGCGGCCATCATCTCTTCGAGCATGGCGCGACTGGGTCGGGTGACGGTATCACTGCGTAAATCAATCATGGTATCTCCTTATTACACTTCATCCTTCAAGCTGCCTCGGCGTTGGCCTCACCCTCAAACCCCAGTCACATAGTATTCCTATGCTCCTGGGGATTTTCGGGCTTGCCGCCTTGATGCATCATGAATGATTTTGTGTGTGGTTTAATAAGGATGTTTTACCTGAGCCAGTTAGTTTTCGCCAGTTCGATCACTTCATCACCGCGTCCGCTGATGATTGCGCGCAGCATATACAGGCTAAAACCTTTGGCTTGTTCGAGCTTGATCTGCGGCGGGATTGCCAGCTCTTCTTTCGCCACAACGACATCGACCAGAACCGGACCATCGATTGACATGGCGCGTTGCAGCGCCTCATCAACCTCTGAGGATTTCTCCACGCGAATGCCCGTGATGCCACAGGCCTCGGCAATCCGCGCGAAATTCGTGTCGTGCAGTTCGGTGCCGTCAGTCAGATAACCACCAGCCTTCATCTCCATCGCCACAAATCCCAGCACGCTGTTGTTGAAGACAATAATCTTCACCGGTAACTTCATTTGTACCACCGACAGAAAATCGCCCATCAGCATGCTAAAGCCGCCGTCACCGCACATTGCCACAACCTGGCGTCCCGGTTCGGTCGCTTGTGCGCCGAGTGCCTGCGGCATGGCATTAGCCATCGACCCGTGGTTAAACGATCCAATCAGGCGGCGTTTGCCGTTCATTTTCAGATAGCGTGCCGCCCAAACCGTTGGCGTGCCCACGTCGCAGGTGAAGATGGCGTCGTCAGCGGCAAAGTGGCTGATTTGCTGTGCCAGATACTGCGGGTGAATGGCTTTATCACTGGGTTTGGCTAAATCATCCAGCCCTTTACGCGCCTCGCGATAGTGTTCCAGCGCTTTATCCAGGAACTGTCGCTCGGTTTTTTCTTCCACCAACGGCAGCAGGGCGCGGAGGGTGGATTTAATATCGCCTACCAGCGCCATATCCACTTTGCTGTGTGCGCCAATGCTTGCGGGATTGATATCAATCTGAATAATTTTGGCATCAGAGGGGTAGAACGGGCGATAGGGGAACTGGGTGCCGAGCAAAACCAGCGTGTCGGCATTCATCATGGTATGGAAGCCGGATGAAAAGCCAATTAACCCGGTCATACCCACGTCGTACGGGTTGTCGTACTCAACATGCTCTTTCCCACGCAGAGCGTGAACAATCGGGGCTTTGATTTTAGCCGCAAACTCAACCAGCTCTTTATGCGCACCGGCGCAGCCGCTGCCGCACATCAGGGCGATATTGCTGGAGTAGCGCAGCAGTTGCGCCAGTTTTCTCAGTTCTTCCTCTTCCGGGGTGACTACCGGGAGCGGCGCATGATACCAGTGCGTGGTGGCGCTTTCAGGGGCAGGTTTTAGCGCGACGTCACCGGGTAAAACCACCACGGAGACGCCACGGTTGAGCACCGCTTTACGCATAGCTATAGCCAGCACCTGGGGGATCTGCTCAGGGCTGGAAACCAGCTCGCAATAGTGGCTACATTCGCGGAACAACTCCTGCGGGTGGGTCTCCTGAAAATAACCACTGCCTATCTCACTGGAGGGAATATGCGCGGCAATCGCCAGCACCGGGACATGGTTGCGGTGGCAATCAAACAGGCCGTTAATCAGGTGCAGGTTTCCCGGTCCGCATGAGCCGGCACAGACGGCCAGCTCACCGGTCAGTTGGGCTTCTGCGCCTGCGGCAAAAGCGGCAACCTCTTCATGGCGGGTTGGCATCCAGTCAATCGTTCCCATACGATTCAGACTGTCACTAAGGCCATTGAGCGAGTCGCCCGTCACACCCCAAATACGTTTAACGCCAGCTTGTTCGAGTGTTTTAGCAATAAAAGCGGCAACCGTTTGTTTCATGGTTTTCCTTCTCCTCTAATGTGATACCGGTTACAAGTTTAGATGAAGATAATCGTTATGCTTCTCATTACCCCTTATTTCCGGCAGGTTTCATTTAATCTGTATTAAGCGTAGTTTGTTAATTGCACATGGTGAAACAAGGAATAAATTCAAATGGTTATAAAACTATTAAATACAGTTAACCGGGTACTGGCTCACGAAGATTTTGGCAAGTTTTTGTTACGCCTTGCTGTCGGTGGACTGATGCTGTTTCATGGGCTGCATAAACTGTTCGCGGGTATTGATGGCATCAGCGGCATGCTGATAGCGAAAGGTTTCCCGGGCTTTATTGCGTACGGCGTTCTGCTGGGAGAGGTTGTAGCGCCGTGTCTGATTATTCTTGGGATCCTGACACGCCCGGCGGCATTAGGGCTGGCGTTTACGATGGTTGTGGCATGGCTGATGGTCGGGATGGGCGAAACCTGGACACTGGATAAAACCGGTGCATGGGCGATTGAAAGTCTGGTGTACTTTTTTGTTGGCGCGATGGCGGTGGCGTTCCTGGGCGCGGGAAAATATGCCCTGGGCGGCAATTCAGCCTGGCGGTGATAAATGACCGGATGACGGTATTAATACTCCGTCCGGCCTACAACGGTTCTTGTAGGCCGGATAAGTATGCCATCCGGCAATGACTCTTTACGCAAGTACCAGATCACCCTGCGGATGACAGGAACAAGCCAGAACGTAACCTTCCGCAATTTCCGCATCGGTCAGCGTCATGGTGCTGCTGACCGTGTAGTTACCGTCAACCACTTTGGTTTTGCAGCAGCCGCAAACGCCTGCACGGCATGCGGCAACGACCGGAACCTTGTTGCTTTCCAGTGCTTCCAGTAGCGTCGTGCCCACCGGCGCATAGAACTCTTGTGCGGGTTGCAGCTTGGTGAATTTCAGACCACTGGTGGCGGCTTCGGCAACAGGTGTGAAGAACTGCTCTTTAAAGAAGCGTGTTACGCCAAGCGCTTTCACTTCTTTTTCGACCAGATCCATATACGGTGCCGGGCCACAGGTCATCACGGTACGCGAGGTCAGATCCGGGACGTTCTTCAGCAGTTCGGTGGTCAGTCGGCCGGAAACAAAACCCTGAGTGGCATTGTTTTCAGCGACTAATGTCACCGGATATTCACGCCATTCATCGGCAAAGATGACATCTTCTGGCGAGCGAACGTTGAAAATCACCTGCACGTCGGCTTGTGGACGGTACTTCGCCAACCAGCGACGCATCGACATGATTGGCGTTACGCCACAGCCGGCAGCCAGCATCAGGAACTTGTCTTCTGCTTTATCTTCACAGGTAAATTCACCCATGGCATCGGACAGCCAGATGTAGTCGCCGCGCTTCACGTCACGGGTCAGCCACTGCGAACCTGCACCCTCGTCAATGCGGCGGATGGTCAGCGTAATGTATTCGCTAACGCCCGGCGTTGAAGAAATGGTGTAAGCACGCAGCGTGTCCGCTGAATTACGTACGCTGACCAGTGCATACTGCCCGGCGCGGTACGGATAATAGTCGTGGCACAGCAACGAAATTGTCCATACATCCGGCGTTTCCTGATGGATGTGATGAACCTGCATCCGCCATGGGCACTGATGAGTTGGCATTGTCATTCTTTACTCCTTACGCGCTCAGCAGTTGCTTCATGTCTTCTTCAACGGTGGTCACGGAACGCAGACCAAATTTCTCGTTGAGAACTGCCAGCAGATCTGGCGTGAAGAAGCCAGGCGCAGTCGGGCCAGTCACGATGTTTTTCACGCCCAGCGACAGCAGGGTCAGCAGAATAACAATCGCTTTCTGTTCGAACCATGAGAGCACCAGAGACAGCGGCAGATCGTTCACGCCACAACCCAGTTTCTCCGCCAGCGTGACCGCCAGGATAATGGCAGAGTAGGCATCGTTACACTGACCGGCATCGACCAGACGCGGCAGACCTTCGATATCGCCGAATTCCAGTTTGTTGAAACGGTATTTACCACAGGCCAGAGTCAGGATCAGGCAGTCGTCTGGTACGCTGGTGGCGAAATCGGTGAAGTAGTTACGTTCACCACGTGCGCCGTCGCAGCCGCCAACCAGGAAGATGTGACGCAGTTTTTCACGGCTCACCAGGTCAATCAGGGTATCAGCTGCACCCAGCAGCGTCTGACGACCGAAACCAACGGTGATCAGATGCGGAATTTCGCTGTACGGGAAGCCAGCCATCTGCTGCGCCTGAGCAATAACCGGACCGAAGTCATCACCTTCGAGGTGGCTCACACCCGGCCAACCGACGATGCTACGGGTCCAGATGCGGTCATCATATGCGCCAACGGTTGGGTCGATGATGCAGTTAGAGGTCATGACGATTGGGCCAGGGAAGCGAGCAAATTCAACCTGCTGGTTCTGCCAGCCGCTGCCGTAGTTACCGATCAGGTGTTTGAACTTACGCAGCTCCGGGTAGCCGTGCGCCGGCAGCATTTCACCGTGGGTATAAACGTTAACACCGGTGCCTTCAGTCTGCTCAAGCAGGTTGTACAAATCTTTCAGGTCGTGACCGGAGATCAGAATGCACTTACCTTCGGTTGCTTTCACGTTGACCTGGGTTGGGGTCGGGTGACCGTATTTCGTGGTTTCACCGGCATCCAGAATGCTCATCACTTTAAAGTTCATCTGGCCGATTTCCATTGAACACTCCAGCAGAGCATTCATATCGGAAGGCCAGGTACCCAGCCACGCCATGATTTTGTGGTACTGAGCGTAGATATCGTTGTCGTACTGGCCGAGAACGTGTGCGTGCTCCATGTAAGCTGCCGCACCTTTCAGACCGTACAGACACAGCAGACGCAGGCCGAGGATATTCTCGCCGATGGTCGCTTTGTCTTTGTTCGGGGTGAATTCAGCGGCCTGACGTTGCAGGTCGCCCAGATCGTCGCTGACCAGTTGCAGGTCGGCCATCGGGTTTTCAACAGTTGCGTTAGCATCAATGTTCAGGCATTGCGCTTTCAGTGCATCGCGCATGGCGATAGCTTCACGAGCATAGCCAACAATACGCGGGGAATCGAAGTTCACGTTGGTCAGCGTGGAGAAGAATGCACGCGGCGCAAAGTTATCAACCTCATGGTCGATGATGCCGTATTCACGTGCTTTAACAGCCCATGCAGACAGACCTTGTAGGGCAGCAATCAGCAGATCCTGCAGATCGGAGGTTTCAGCCGTTTTACCGCACATACCCTGCGCGTAAGAGCAGCCGTTTCCTGCCGGAGTACGGATGGTTTGTTCACATTGCACACAAAACATGGTCACACCTTTTAAAGTTATATTTGATATACATGTTTAAGGTTATGCCTGCGCGCGAAGGGATTAAAGGGATTTCTGCTACAACTTGCAGGGAGATTGATTTAGCGCAATTTTGGCGGTAGCTGACTACCGCCAGAGAGGTATTTGTCTGTGTATCAGGCGGAGAAAAAGGCCATTAACAGTGGCACTAACAGACTCAGAATAAAGCCGTGCACAATGGCTGCGGGAACCATCTCCAGACCGCCACTGCGTTGTAACACGGGCAGCGTGAAATCCATTGACGTCGCCCCGCAAAGACCCAATGCGGTTGAACGGCTGCGGACCGCCAGTCCAGGGATCAGCATAATGGCAATCAACTCACGCGCCAGGTCGTTAAAGAAGGCGGCGCTGCCAATGACTGGACCGAATGATTCGGTCAACAGAATGCCTGACAGGGAATACCAGCCAAAACCCGATGCCATCGCCAGTGCTGTTTTCAACGGCAGGCCGAGGATCAGCGCATTGATGACGCCGCCCAGCAGAGAACTGGCCACCACGACCACGGCAACAATCATGCCCCGACGGTTCAGTACAATCTGCTTTAATGTCATACCGCTGTTTCGCAGTTGGATCCCGACCAGGAATAATAAAAAGATCAGCGTATATTCGCTGGCTTCGGTCGCGTGTTGCAGCATCGACAATCCGCTAAGACCCAACAGAAAACCCAGCACCACGACGCCGCAAAGCTGTAGCGACTCAAGCGCCATCGCGATCCGGGAGGGGAGCTTCTCTTGCTGGTGGCTGTGTCGCCAGGGGAGTGAGCGCTCCAGCCACAGCAGCGCTGCGATATTACACAGCAGAATGACCGTCACACTAACGGCAGAATAATAAAGAATGGATAACAGATTACTGGCGAGATTATCCAGAAACGCCAGACTGATCCCCATAAAAAAGAGAATAAGGTAGACGATCCAACTCAACAGCCGATTGATAAGTTTTAATGCGGCTCTGTGTCGAAGCGGAATGAGGTAACCCACAATAAGGGGTACCAGAATGATTAACAGCCCTGAGAACATGAAACCCCGATCCTTGCTGAGAAGTAAGACGAAATGCACAACTATAACCTAAATAATTCAAGTTGCAGGAAGGCGGCAAGGGAGTGAATCCCCGGGAGCGTACATAAGTACGTAACTGGGGGGAGCGAGCGCAGTCAACACATCTGCAACTTGAAGTATGACGGATATACACACTACTGAAAGCAAAGAGGGGAGTAAAGTTGCAAATAAAAGGAAATATAGCGAGGAAAAAAAGGCCTGACAATTCATCAGGCCTTGTTGTTAGCGATTAATCGCGTTTTTCCAGCAGGGTGCGGTAAATAAGACCGCCGACGATCCCGCCGATAATCGGCATAACCCAGAATAACCAAAGCTGTTGTAATGCCCAGCCACCCTGGAAGATAGCAACCGCAGTACTACGAGCGGGGTTTACGGATGTATTGGTGACCGGGATACTGATCAGGTGAATCAACGTTAATGCAAGACCGATGGCAATTGGCGCAAAACCTGCCGGAGCATGTTTATCGGTCGCACCGTGGATCACTAATAAGAAACCTGCGGTCAGGACGATTTCAATTACGATGGCAGAAAGCATGGAATACCCGCCAGGTGAATGCTCACCGTAACCGTTTGAGGCGAAGCCACTGGCTGCTGCATCAAAACCGGCTTTGCCGCTGGCAATAAGATAAAGTACTGCTGCTGCTACAATGCCGCCCACAACCTGAGCAATAACATAACCAATAACGTCTTTCGCCGGGAAGCGACCACCAGCCCATAAACCGAATGTCACTGCTGGGTTAAAATGGCCACCTGAAATATGACCCACAGC
This sequence comes from Citrobacter sp. MGH100, assembly GCF_001034465.1. Lineage (NCBI taxonomy): Bacteria > Pseudomonadati > Pseudomonadota > Gammaproteobacteria > Enterobacterales > Enterobacteriaceae > Citrobacter > Citrobacter sp. MGH100. The sequence continues at coordinate 1,688,679 of NZ_KQ089800.1, read as the reverse complement.
GAATGCCATGGTTAATACTGTCAGACCAAAGGCCAGGGCGACACCGGCAAACCCAATACCTAACTCCGGGAAAGCCGCGGCCAGAACGGCACTACCACACCCGCCAAAAACAAGCCAAAACGTGCCGAAGAATTCGGCTGCTAATTTCCTGAACATAACCACCTCAATTAAAAGTTCCGGGTTAGTTTTTCTATCCCGGTATTTCATCGCTAAAAGGGACGATGATTAAAACGCGCTTATTCTAGAAAAAAATCTCATCCCTTCGCCACTTAAATTAATAAAAAAATTTGATTTAAGGCAATGTGATGCGAATCCTTTTTGGAGTTCAGGTGAATAAAGCATAGTTCAGTTATCAGAAGTCTGATGATTGACGTCTGAAATTATATTCAAAAGTAATTTTTAAAGAGAATATTCTTAACTCTTTCGATTTATCTGCGGATGATATCGGGTGTTCTGAGCGCCCGCTTACCGTTATACTCCTGATAACTTGAAGGAAAAAGTGAGCATTTCCGGAGGCTATATGATTCTCGAACGCGTTGAGATTGTTGGGTTTCGTGGTATTAATCGGCTGTCGTTGATGCTGGAGCAAAACAACGTGCTGATTGGGGAAAACGCGTGGGGTAAGTCCAGCCTGCTGGATGCGTTAACCCTGCTGTTGTCGCCAGAGTCGGATTTGTACCACTTTAACCGCGAAGATTTCTGGTTCCCGCCGGGTGACATCCAGGGCCGGGAACATCATCTGCATATTGTCCTGACATTTCGTGAATCTCAACCGGGTCGCCATCGTGTGCGTCGATATCGCCCGTTAGAAGCGTGCTGGTCGCCGTGCCATGATAACTATCACCGTATATTTTATCGGCTGGAAGGCGAGTGCGCTGATGACGGCAGCGTCCTGACATTACGCAGTTTTCTTGATGGCGAAGGCCACCCATTACCCATCGACAATATTAACGATCAGGCGCGTCATCTGGTGCGTTTGATGCCAGTATTACGTTTACGTGATGCGCGTTTTATGCGGCGCATCCGTAATGGAACGGTGCCGGATTCCGCGGATGTTGAAGTGACTGCACGCCAACTGGATTTTATGGCACGTGAGTTGGCCACCCGACCGCAGAATCTGACAGATGGGCAGATTCGCCAGGGGCTTTCGGCGATGGTTCAACTGCTGGAGCACTACTTTTCAGAACAAGGTTCCGGTCAATCCCGCTATCGTCTGATGCGCCGACGCTCCAACAACGAGCAACGCAGCTGGCGTTATCTGGATATTATCAACCGTATGATTGATAAACCCGGAGGGCGCACGCACCGTGTGATTCTGCTGGGACTGTTTTCTACGCTGTTACAGGCCAAAGGGTCGCTAAGACTGGATAAAGATGCTCGTCCGTTGCTACTGGTAGAAGATCCTGAAACGCGCTTACACCCCATTATGTTGTCTGTTGCCTGGCAACTGTTGAATCTGCTTCCCCTACAGCGGGTGACGACGACCAACTCTGGTGAACTGTTATCGCTTACGCCCGTTGAACATGTGGTCCGTTTGGTTCGAGAATCTTCCCGCGTCGCGGCCTGGCGACTGGGACCGGGAGGACTCAATGCGGAAGATGGGCGGCGCATTGCCTTCCATATCCGTTTTAATCGGGCGTCTTCACTGTTTGCCCGTTGCTGGCTGTTGGTGGAGGGAGAAACAGAAACATGGGTCATTAACGAACTGGCTCGTCAGTGTGGGCATCACTTTGATGCCGAAGGGATTAAAGTCATTGAATTTGCCCAGTCAGGGCTTAAACCCCTGGTGAAGTTTGCCCGCCGGATGGGAATTGAGTGGCATGTGTTGGTCGATGGCGATGAGGCGGGGAAAAAGTATGCGGCCACGGTACGCAGCCTGCTGAACGATGACAAAGAGGAAGAGCGCGAGCATTTGACCATGTTACCTGCGCTGGATATGGAACACTTTATGTACCGCCAGGGGTTCTCGGACGTTTTTCATCGGGTGGCGCAAATACCGGAAAATGTGCCGATGAATATGCGGAAAATTATAGCGAAGGCGATCCATCGCTCGTCAAAACCGGATCTGGCGATTGAAGTGGCGATGGAAGCGGGGCGACGCGGTGTTGAAGCGGTGCCAACGTTGCTGCGGAAAATGTTCTCCCGCGTGCTGTGGTTAGCACGCGGGCGAGCGGATTAGCGGCGGAACATGACTGATAACTGCGAGTGGATACTGTCGAGTAACTGATAGCGGCGGCGATATTCCGCGCGCTTCTTACTGGCAATATCTGTTTCGCTTTTACGCGCCAGCGTACGCGGAATATGATAGTAGCCATTGCTGTCACATTCGCCGCCAACTGACTCCCAAAATGAATTGTAGTCAGAAAGAATAACCTTGTTTTTATCATGGTAACGCTGGCTGCGAAAAATATGCTGGTCATTGCTGACGGCCAGTACTTGTTCAATATTCAATTGTTCTGCAAAACGACAAATAGCTTCCATTACAATACGTTTAGGAAACAAACCATGGCATGATTTTGTCGCTTTTTGAATTTCTTCGTGCGGCATTAATCGGTTACCCCCCTGCAAGCCACCAATAAAAAGCGCGCTGCGCCCTTCATAGTTGCACAGGGTGAAGGTCATTTCTGCTAATGTCTCGCCCTCACTATTACGGACAAGAATGGTACTTTCACCTTCTTTATCCAGGGCAATAAATGATGACATTATAATGGTGTATATTGCGCTGTCTTTGCCTTCAATTTGTGCCAGTTGTAACCCATCGGCACTTAAATAATCATTAAATTCTGTCGATGAAAAAGCGTTGCGAATAACATTGTAATGAAAACGCACAGCATCGAGTTTTGTTTTACGGTCAAGGTTTACTGCGAGATACGCGCGATGCAGGCGAACCGGTATACGGGGTTGGATCGCGAGAATTTTTTCGAGATCCGGCCATTGCGCCAGCTCAGCCATCCATTCACGTGTTAATCGTGGCATCAGCAATGAGCGCCATACAAACTTACGGCGAAAGCTTCGTTGATGCCAAAATTTACCTGGCCGCCATTGTCCGGTTGTCAGACGACAAAAAAGACTAAAACTTGTGGCGGGTCTGGAAGAATGAAAAGTGCTTTCTGTTAGCTGGCTCATAATAACAATCCAATAGATACTCTGATACCAATTTCAGCACAGTGGACCTTAACGGTTCATCAATAACTCTGTTATTCTTTGCACTTTTCAACGTCTGTTAATTTATCGTTGATGGTTATCACTCCACTCTGGTAGGCGTATTGGGGGACACTGGGACATTTATGAAGCTCAAGGGAAAAATTAAAAAACGTTATTTTCTGCTCGCCATCATCATTATTGTGGCGATGATTTCACTTTGGCGAACGCTTAATGCGCCACTACCACAGTATCAAACGTTAATTGTACGTCCAGGCGATCTCCAGCAAAGTGTGCTGGCTACCGGGAAACTGGATGCGTTACGCAAAGTTGATGTCGGTGCACAAGTGAGTGGGCAGTTAAAAACGCTGTCAGTAGCCATCGGCGATAAAGTTAAAAAAGATCAGTTGCTCGGCGTTATCGATCCTGAGCAGGCGCAAAACCAAATCAAAGAAGTAGAAGCGACGCTCATGGAGCTGCGGGCTCAGCGTTTACAGGCCGAAGCTGAGTGGAAACTGGCGCGCGTAACGCTTTCTCGTCAGCAACAACTGGCGAAAACGCAGGCGGTTTCGCAACAGGATCTCGATACGGCAGCGACCGAAATGGCGGTCAAGCAGGCACAGATTGGCACTATTGATGCACAAATTAAGCGTAATCAGGCTTCCCTTGATACGGCAAAAACGAACCTCGATTACACGCGAATCGTCGCGCCAATGGCGGGTGAAGTGACGCAAATCACCACCCTCCAGGGGCAAACCGTGATTGCCGCCCAGCAAGCGCCCAACATTTTGACGTTGGCAGATATGGGCACCATGCTGGTAAAAGCGCAGGTCTCCGAGGCAGATGTTATTCACCTGCAGCCAGGCCAAAAAGCCTGGTTCACTGTGCTGGGCGATCCGCAGACACGGTATGAAGGCGTGCTCAAAGATGTCCTTCCGACGCCTGAGAAGGTGAATGACGCCATTTTCTACTACGCCCGCTTCGAAGTGCCTAACCCGAAAGGGATCCTGCGCCTTGATATGACCGCGCAGGTGCACATCCAGCTCACAGACGTTAAAAATGTACTGACGATCCCGCTGTCGGCGTTGGGCGATCCTATTGGCAACAACCGCTATAACGTCAGGCTGCTGCGCAATGGTGAAACCCGCGAGCGCGAGGTGGTCATCGGTGCCCGTAATGATACCGACGTAGAGATTGTGAAAGGGTTGGAAGAGGGTGATGAAGTTATCACCGGTGAGGGTAAAGCGGGAGTAGCACAATGACGGCATTGCTTGAGTTGAGCAATATCCGCCGTAGTTACCCGTCAGGCGAGGGACAGGTCGAGGTATTAAAGGACGTTTCCTTACGCATTCAGGCCGGTGAAATGGTGGCGATTGTCGGGGCGTCAGGCTCGGGTAAATCGACGCTGATGAACATTCTGGGATGCCTGGACAAGCCGACCAGTGGAACCTATCGGGTTGCGGGGCGGGATGTTTCTACACTGGATAGCGATGCGTTAGCGCAACTGCGGCGTGAGCATTTCGGCTTTATCTTCCAGCGTTATCATTTGCTGTCACATTTAACGGCGGCACAAAACGTAGAGGTCCCGGCGGTGTATGCCGGGACTGAACGTAAGCAGCGTCTGGCGCGTGCTCAGGAATTACTTCAGCGCCTGGGATTGGGCGACCGGGTTGATTATCAGCCTTCCCAGCTTTCCGGTGGTCAGCAGCAACGTGTCAGTATTGCGCGTGCGTTGATGAACGGTGGTCAGGTTATTCTGGCCGATGAACCCACTGGCGCGTTGGACAGCCACTCCGGCGAAGAGGTGATGGCTATTCTGCATCAGCTACGCGATCGCGGGCATACGGTAATTATCGTCACGCACGACAGCCAGGTTGCCGCCCAGGCAGAACGCGTCATTGAAATTCGTGATGGCGAGATTGTGCGTAATCCACCACCACAAAAGCCCACTGCCGGACGTGATATTGATGAACCAACGGTGACGACGGCTTCTGGCTGGAGCCAGTTTGTCAGCGGTTTTCGTGAAGCATTGACCATGGCATGGCTGGCCATGGCCGCCAACAAGATGCGTACACTGCTCACAATGCTGGGTATTATCATCGGTATCGCTTCGGTGGTGTCGATTGTGGTGGTGGGCGATGCGGCAAAACAGCTGGTGCTGGCAGACATCCGGGCGATTGGTACGAATACTATCGATATCTATCCGGGCAAAGATTTCGGTGATGACGACCCACAATATCAGCAGGCGCTGAAGTATGACGATCTAGTCGCGATTCAGAAGCAACCCTGGGTCAGTTCCGTTACGCCTGCGGTATCGAAGAACCTACGCCTGCGCTATGGCAATATTGATGTCGCCGCCAGCGCAAACGGCGTTAGCGGTGATTACTTCAACGTCTATGGCATGACGTTCAGTGAAGGCGCCACCTTTAATGCAGAACAGCTGGCGGGTAGGGCGCAGGTGGTGGTGCTTGACAGCAATACCCGACGTCAGTTGTTCCCCAGCAAAGCAAAAGTGGTGGGTGAGGTTATTCTGGTGGGAAATATGCCAGCCACCGTTATTGGCGTCGCGGAAGAAAAACAATCGATGTTTGGCAGCAGCAAGATCCTGCGCGTCTGGCTGCCATACAGCACCATGTCAGGGCGGATCATGGGGCAATCGTGGTTAAACTCTATTACCGTGCGGGTAAAAGAGGGTTTTGATAGCGCCCAGGCCGAGCAGCAACTCACCCGTCTGTTATCGCTGCGTCATGGCAAAAAAGATTTCTTCACCTGGAACATGGATGGCATCTTGAAAACCGCCGAAAAAACCACACGTACATTACAGCTCTTTCTGACGCTGGTGGCGGTGATTTCGCTGGTGGTGGGCGGGATCGGTGTGATGAACATTATGCTGGTATCGGTGACAGAGCGTACGCGTGAAATCGGTATTCGGATGGCCGTGGGTGCGCGGGCCAGCGATGTGTTACAACAGTTCTTAATTGAGGCTGTGCTGGTGTGTCTGGTGGGCGGCGCGCTCGGCATCAGTTTGTCGATGTTAATTGCCTTTACGTTACAGCTGTTCCTGCCCGGGTGGGAAATTGGTTTCTCTCCTGTCGCGCTGCTAACGGCTTTCCTGTGTTCAACCGCCACCGGAATTTTGTTTGGCTGGCTTCCGGCCCGTAATGCAGCGCGTCTGGATCCCGTTGATGCTCTGGCACGAGAATAACGCGTTGTATTGCATAAGAAATAAAAATGCCAGCCTTAGGGGCTGGCATTTTGTCTGCGGGATGTACACAATGAGACAGAAGAGCTATGCGACAGCTTCTGCTTCAATGACGGGCACGATAAGACTGGCATGATTGCCTTTTGGCCCCTGGTGGACATCAAACTGGACAGACTGTCCGGCTTTTAGCGTTCTGTAACCATCCATCTGAATGGTGGAGTAATGGGCGAAGATATCTTCACCACCGCCTTCGGGGCAGATGAAACCAAACCCTTTGGCATTGTTGAACCACTTAACAGTACCCGTTTCCATACTTCGACATCCTTCGTAAATCTTATATAAGTAAGATGGAATGAACCGGTGGCGGAGTGGGGGCTGTTCAAAACCTCGCCAACTCTCGAAACTACAATTTAGAGAAATCAGGCGAGGCGTCAAGCGCCAGGCAGGTGGAATAGGGTAAAAATGCATCAAAATTTGAAGCAGTTAACGCTATTGTCGGATATGTGACAGATGTCGCGGATGGCACTGATAGATGATAGTTATCTAATACTTGAGGTAGATTGATTGTGCGCATAGGCTCTTGTCAGCGGCAAGTTATTCTGCCGGTAACCGTAACTGAAGATGACGACTGACAATGGGTAAGACGAACGACTGGCTGGATTTCGAACAGCTGGCGGAAGACAAATTGCGCGACGCGCTAAAACCGCCATCTATGTATAAAGTGATATTAGTCAATGATGATTACACTCCGATGGAGTTTGTTATTGACGTGTTACAAAAATTCTTTTCTTATGATGTAGAACGTGCAACGCAACTGATGCTTGCTGTTCACTATCAAGGTAAAGCCATCTGCGGCGTATTTACCGCCGAGGTTGCTGAAACCAAAGTGGCGATGGTGAACAAATATGCGAGGGAAAACGAGCATCCGTTGCTGTGTACGCTGGAAAAAGCCTGAATGCAGGCATAAATATTGGGGGAGGTGCCTATGCTCAATCAAGAACTGGAACTCAGTTTAAACATGGCTTTCGCCAGAGCGCGCGAGCACCGACATGAGTTTATGACCGTCGAGCACTTGTTACTGGCGTTGCTCAGTAACCCATCGGCCCGCGAAGCGCTGGAAGCGTGTTCTGTGGATCTGGTGGCGCTCCGTCAGGAACTCGAAGCCTTCATTGAACAAACCACACCCGTATTGCCTGCCAGCGAAGAAGAGCGCGACACGCAGCCGACGTTGAGTTTTCAGCGTGTTTTGCAACGCGCTGTCTTTCATGTTCAGTCCTCCGGGCGCAATGAAGTGACTGGCGCGAATGTGCTGGTCGCTATTTTCAGCGAGCAGGAGTCACAGGCGGCCTATCTGCTGCGTAAGCATGAAGTCAGTCGCCTGGACGTGGTGAATTTCATTTCTCATGGCACGCGTAAAGACGAACCGAGTCAATCTTCTGACTCCGGGAATCAGCCAAATAACGAAGAGCAAGCTGGCGGGGAGGACCGTATGGAGAACTTCACGACTAACCTTAACCAGCTTGCCCGTGTGGGCGGAATTGATCCGCTCATTGGCCGGGACAAAGAGCTGGAGCGCGCCATTCAGGTCCTGTGCCGTCGCAGAAAAAACAACCCGCTGCTGGTGGGAGAGTCTGGTGTCGGTAAAACCGCCATTGCCGAAGGTCTCGCCTGGCGTATCGTCCAGGGCGACGTGCCGGAAGTGATGGCTGATTGCACCCTTTACTCTCTGGATATCGGTTCGCTGCTGGCTGGTACCAAGTACCGCGGCGATTTTGAAAAACGCTTTAAGGCGCTGCTGAAACAACTGGAACAGGATACCAACAGCATTCTGTTTATCGATGAGATCCACACCATTATCGGTGCGGGTGCGGCATCGGGCGGCCAGGTGGATGCGGCTAATCTGATCAAGCCGCTGCTCTCCAGCGGGAAAATCCGTGTGATAGGTTCAACCACTTATCAGGAGTTCAGCAATATCTTTGAGAAAGACCGTGCGTTAGCACGTCGCTTCCAGAAAATCGATATCACTGAGCCGTCAGTGGAAGAGACCGTGCAGATCATCAACGGTCTGAAACCGAAGTACGAAGCGCACCATGATGTTCGCTACACCGCCAAAGCGGTACGTGCAGCGGTCGAACTGGCGGTGAAATACATTAACGATCGTCATCTGCCGGATAAAGCGATTGACGTGATTGATGAAGCGGGCGCACGTGCGCGTCTGATGCCGGTCAGCAAGCGCAAGAAAACCGTCAACGTGGCAGATATCGAGTCCGTCGTGGCCCGCATTGCGCGGATCCCGGAGAAGAGCGTTTCGCAGAGCGATCGTGATACGCTGAAAAATCTGGGCAACCGTCTGAAAATGCTGGTATTCGGGCAGGATAAAGCCATTGAAGCACTGACCGAAGCGATCAAAATGAGCCGTGCTGGTCTGGGACACGAGCATAAACCGGTCGGGTCGTTCCTGTTTGCCGGGCCGACTGGCGTTGGTAAGACCGAGGTCACGGTACAACTGTCCAAAGCGCTCGGCATTGAGCTGCTGCGTTTTGATATGTCCGAATATATGGAGCGCCACACCGTCAGCCGCCTGATTGGTGCGCCTCCGGGTTATGTCGGTTTTGACCAGGGTGGTTTACTGACCGATGCGGTGATTAAACATCCTCATGCGGTACTGTTGCTGGATGAAATCGAAAAAGCGCACCCGGACGTCTTCAACCTGCTGCTGCAGGTGATGGATAACGGTACGCTGACCGACAATAACGGGCGTAAAGCGGATTTCCGCAACGTGGTGCTGGTGATGACGACCAACGCCGGGGTACGTGAAACTGAGCGTAAATCGATTGGGCTTATTCATCAGGACAACAGTACTGATGCGATGGGCGAAATCAAAAAAGTGTTTACGCCGGAATTCCGTAACCGCCTCGACAACATTATCTGGTTCGATCATCTCTCTACTGAGGTGATTCATCAGGTGGTGGATAAATTTATTGTCGAGCTGCAGGTTCAACTGGATCAGAAAGGTGTCTCTCTGGAAGTGAGTCAGGAAGCACGTAACTGGCTGGCGGAAAAAGGCTACGACCGCGCAATGGGCGCACGTCCGATGACGCGAGTGGTTCAGGACAACCTGAAAAAACCATTGGCCAACGAATTGCTGTTTGGTTCGCTGGTGGATGGCGGTCAGGTTACCGTCGCACTGGACAAAGAAAAAAATGAGCTGACCTATGGTTTCCAGAGTGCGCAAAAGCACAAGCCAGAAGCTGCCCATTAATTTCTAATTACATGATAAACCGGGTGTAATGCCCGGTTTTTTTTCGCCTGAAAGTAGTGATTTGAATTGGGGGGACTCGGAGAGTATAAACGGCAGGCAAAAAATAAGCCTGCGTAAGGGAGATTACGCAGGCTAAGGAGGTGGTTCCTGGTACAGCTAGCATTTATGGGTTATGTTTTTCAGCGGAGGGGATAATACCCTTAATGAACGAAACGGTATGTGATCGATTTCTAAGAATCTTCCGAACGCTGAAAAATAACCGTAATTAACTACTTAGCATGCGGGTTGCGCGTAGACTCACCGGCAAAATTACGCATCAACAATGCATAATTCAGATCGATATCCTGCGGTACGGGCATCCATACGGTATAACCATCACCAGGCGCAACTGGCATAGCTTCGCCTTTCGCGTTTTCCATCTGCTCAAGGGTGAAATTGACGTTACCCTGCGGCGTCATCAACTCCAGACTGTCACCAACGGTGAATTTGTTTTTCACCAGCACAGCGGCCAGATCGCCTTTGCGTTCGCCGGTGAATTCGCCGACAAACTGCTGACGTTCGGAAACAGAAAAACCGTATTCGTAGTTCTGATAGTCGTCATGCGTATGGCGGCGCAGGAATCCTTCGGTATAACCACGGTGCGCCAGGCCTTCCAGTGTTTCCAGCAGTTGCGGATCGAACGGTTTACCGGCTGCAGCATCGTCAATGGCTTTACGATAGACCTGTGCGGTACGGGCGCAGTAATAGTAAGACTTGGTACGGCCTTCGATTTTCAGCGAATGCACGCCCATCTGGGTCAGGCGTTCAACGTGGGCAATTGCGCGTAAATCTTTTGAGTTCATGATGTAAGTACCGTGTTCGTCTTCGAACGCGGTCATGTATTCACCCGGACGCTGGGCTTCTTCAATCATAAACACTTTGTCCGTAGGCGCGCCGATCCCAAGCGTCGGTTCCACGTTTTGTACCGGTATGGGTTCATATTTGTGTACGATATTACCCACTACATCTTCTTTCCCTTCCTGCACGTTGTATTCCCAGCGGCAGGCATTGGTACAGGTACCCTGGTTAGGGTCGCGTTTGTTGATGTAGCCGGAGAGCAGGCAACGGCCGGAGTAGGCCATGCACAGCGCACCGTGCACGAAGATTTCAAGCTCCATATCCGGAACCTGGGTGCGGATCTCTTCAATTTCTTCCAGCGACAGTTCGCGAGACAGGATCACGCGGGTCAGCCCCATCTGCTTCCAGAATTTCACCGTTGCCCAGTTTACGGCGTTAGCCTGTACTGAAAGGTGAATGTCCATCTCCGGAAAGTTTTCGCGCACCAGCATGATAAGCCCTGGATCGGACATGATCAGCGCATCCGGCCCCATTTCCACAACGGGTTTCAGGTCACGAATGAAGGTTTTCAGCTTGGCGTTATGCGGGGCAATGTTAACCACCACATAGAATTTTTTACCCAGTTCATGGGCTTCATTAATGCCGAGCTGCAGGTTTTCGTGGTTGAATTCGTTGTTGCGTACACGCAGAGAGTAACGCGGTTGGCCCGCATACACAGCATCTGCGCCATAGGCGAAAGCGTAACGCATATTTTTCAGCGTTCCCGCCGGGGAAAGGAGTTCCGGTTTAAACATAGTTTTCTCGTTCTGATGACAGGTCAGACTCGCTTCACTGAATGAAGCGGTTGGGGGAGTGCCCCCATATTAAGGGCGGGCATTGTATCGCTGCGTGACGGGTAGGTAAAGTTATTGTGCCGGGTGGGCGTTTCGCCTTACCCGGCCTTTTTGACTTCTGGCAGATTACGCAATCCGGCAGGCATCGGCTTCCCAGCGATATCCTACGCCATAGACCGCGCGGATAAACGACTGCTCTGTATCAAGCGATTCCAGTTTACGGCGCAGGTTCTTGATATGGCTGTCGATAGTGCGGTCGGTAACCACGCGGTAATCGTCGTAGAGATGATTAAGCAACTGTTCGCGAGAGAATACTTTTCCCGGTTCATGCGACAGCGTTTTGAGTAAGCGGAATTCGGCGGGTGTTAAGTCGAGCATTTTCCCACGCCAGGACGCCTGAAAACGACCTTCATCGACAATCAGCGGGCTGTCTGCATCCATTTGTTGCAGTTCGCGCTGCGGCTTGCAACGGCGCAGGATCGTTTTCACTCGCGCGACGACTTCCCGCGGGCTGTACGGTTTACAAATGTAGTCATCGGCGCCGATCTCCAGCCCCAGCAGGCGGTCAATCTCTTCGATTTTGGCGGTCACCATCATGATGGGGACTTCCGAGAAACGACGAATCTCCCGACACAGAGTCAGACCGTCGGTACCTGGCAACATCAGATCTAACAAGATCAGATCGGGCGGCGTCTGGCGTACGTAAGGCAACACCAGATCACCGTGATTGATGAGCGTAGGGGCATAGCTTGCCGCACGCAGGTAGTCGATTAGCAGTTGCCCCAGCTTGGGTTCGTCTTCCACGATCAGAATACGCGGCGTGTTTTCATCAATGGGTAACTCAGTCATACATCTCTCTGTAAATCGCGTTCCAGCGGTAATTCTACTGTAATGCTAACCCCGCCAAAAGGCGAATGGGCGGCGCGGATCAGACCATTATGCGCCTGGACGATGTTGACGCAAATTGCCAGCCCCAGCCCGGACCCTCCGCTGGCCCGGTTACGGGACCCTTCGGTGCGGTAAAAACGTTCAAACAGTTTCTGTAGCTGTTCGTCGCTAACGCCGGGGGCGGAATCGGCGAAGGTTAATAACACCATCCGCTCGCGCTGTTCGGCGCTGATATGCAGACCGCCACCGCTGTCGGTGTAGCGCAGGCTGTTTTCCAGTAGGTTGTTAAACAGTTGCATCAGGCGATCCCTGTCGCCAAAGACTGTCATGCTGTCCGGGAGTGAAAGTTGGATCGTCAGTCCACGGCTGGCAAAACGTTCACGAAACGCGCCGCTGGCCACTTCCAGCAGAGGGATCAGGTCCAGCGAGGTTTTCTGATAGGCCAGCGCACCTTCATCAGACATAGAAAGCTGATGGAGATCGTCTACCAGTTTGGTGAGCGTACCGACTTCGGCCTGCAGTGAGGCTACCGAATCCGGCGTGAACTGACGTACACCATCCTGGATGGCTTCGAGTTCGCCGCGCAAAACTGCCAGCGGCGTGCGCAGTTCATGAGAAATATCGGCCATAAAGTCACGGCGCATCTGCTGGTTTTTTTCCAGCGTACTGGCGAGCTGGTTAAAGTCCAGCGCCAGTTTACCCAGCTCATCCGTACTGGTCGGCGCAACGCGAGTGGTGAAATCACCAGCCGCAAGTTTGTGCGTGCCTTCCACCAGCCGTTTGACCGGGGCCAGCAGGCTACGCGCCAGCGTAAATGTTGCCAGCGCCGCCAGGATCGTGGAGAGCGCAACGATAAGCCAGCTGGAACGTCTTTGCTGCATGTCGAAATTGATATCGGTATTACGCGTTAAGCGCTCCACCGGAGAGGCAATCACAGCACCCACTTCGCTACCGTTGACGCGGATGGGATGGCGCATACCGTCGCGGGGAACCGGAGCCCGCGGGCCGACCAGTACGTGGGCATTTTGATCGACAACCCAAAACTGTGTACGCCAGCCGTGCGGCGGCATACCTGGACCCGGTTTATCATCGTCGTTGTCGTGTTCAAAAGAACGTAGGATCTGAAAAACAAACCGATCGTTATTGCGCAAAAATCGCCAGTTGCCATGTTGTTCATACTGTTCGCCGAGCGCATCACTCAACATTTGCAGCCGCTGTTCGTTACCGTGCTTAATATAGTCGATAAAACCGCGTTCGAAGCTTATGCGTACGGCCCAGTGCATGCTGATCAGCAACACAATGCAGGTGGCGAAAATCGCCAGAAACAGTTTGCCGGTGATACCGGGCCGCCAGAACTTCATCAGGTACTCCTTTTGCGCCGTGAAATCACCGCGTTGGTCTGCGTGTCGTCCGGCACGCGGGCAAAAATGATGGCGGGCAGTGCGATAAGGAACGCAATGCACAGCCAGGTATACATAAAGACGGTATGCGTAGACGCGCTGTCGATGGCGATATGTTGCTGCCCGAACATGCCTAACAACAGACCGGCGATGGTTACCCCGATACTCATCGACAGTTGCATGATCATCGACAGCAGGCTGTTGCCGCTGCTCGCGAGGTCATCCGGCAGGTCTTTTAGCGTCAGCGTGTTCATTGAGGAGAAGCGGGTAGAATTGACCATTCCCTGTAAGAACAGTATGAACGGCAGGGCGTAATACCAACCGAGTAACGCGGTGCTCATCAGCAACAAGCTGACCATCGACAGGCCAAGCGTGGTGGTGACCAGTACGCGACGGTAACCAAACCGGTTGACGACCTGCACCACGATGCGTTTCATTCCCATACTGCCCAGCACCATCGGGATCATCATCAAACCGGCATGAAATGGCGAAAAGCCCAATCCAATCTGCAGGAATACCGGGGTCATGAACGGTAACATCCCGCTACCAATCCGCCCGGCAAAGCTGCCAAACAGGCCTAACGAGAAGGTGTGTGTACGAAACAGGTGCAGGCTAAACAGTGCACGAGGGTTGTTGTGGGCGTGTTTCAGATACAGCAGGATCGCCAGTACTCCACAGATAACCAGTGCTGCCAGCGTGATGTGGGAAATGCCGGTTCCCTTACTACCATCAAGCGCTAAGGTGAGTACCGCCATGCCGACAGCCAGCATCATGAATCCAGAAAGGTCGAAACGGCGAGTTTGCATGGTGTAGTTGGGCATCAGCATTAACGTCGCTATTGCCCCGACAATGCCTACCGGAATGTTAATCAAAAAGATCCAGTGCCAGGAGGCGTACTCAACCAGAATACCGCCTAATGCCGGGCCCAGAAGTGGACCAATCTGACCGGGCAAGGTGACGAATGTCATTGCCGCCATGTATTGCTCGCGTGGGACGATTTTCATCACCGTCAACCTGCCGACCGGCACCATCATCGCGCCGCCTACACCTTGTAACACGCGAGCCATCACCAGTTCATTCAGCGTTCCGGACCAGGCGCAAAAAAGCGATCCCAGCGTAAACAGAATGATAGCGGTGAAGAATATATTGCGCACACCGATTTTATCAGCCAGCCAGCCGCTGGCGGGGAGCATTACGGCAACGGTAAGCACATACGACACAATGACCATGTGCATATGCAGTGGGCTTTCCCCGAGGCTTTTGGCCATCGAGGGAAGCGCGGTGTTGACGATGGTGGTATCCAGCGACTGCATAAAAAAGCCAAATGCCACAATCCAAAGTTGCCAGCGGGTGCTGTCGGGAAGTTCTGTCATAACTCTGCTACCGGTTTGCTGTTTTTACGCGAAAAACGCAGACGCAGACGGTCGAAAAAGAGATAGACCACCGGAGTGGTGTACAGTGTCAGTAGCTGACTGACAAACAGCCCGCCAACAATGGTTATCCCCAGTGGTTGACGCAGTTCAGAGCCGTCACCTGCGGATAATACCAGCGGCAGCGCACCAAACAGGGCCGCCAGCGTGGTCATCATTATTGGGCGAAAACGCAGCAGGCAGGCCTGGAAAATCGCTTCTTCCGGCTGCAAATTGCCATTTCTCTGCGCTTCCAGCGCAAAATCGACCATCATGATGGCGTTTTTCTTTACAATGCCAATTAATAGCATGATCCCTATCAGGGCGATTAGGCTGAACGGGGCATTGAACAGCTCCAGCGCCAGCAAAGCCCCAACGCCCGCTGAAGGTAGCGTGGAGAGAATGGTCAGCGGGTGAACATAGCTTTCATACAGCATGCCCAGCACGATGTAGACCGTGGCAATAGCGGCGATGATCAGGATCACCTGTGAGTTCATGGTGTCCTGAAATACCTGCGCCGTACCGGCAAAGCTGCCGCGAACCGTGGAGGGAACGCCGAGCTGGGTCATGGTTCGGTTGATGGCCTCTGTCGCCTCAGATAAAGAAGAACCTGTTGGCAGGTTAAACGACACGGTTGAGGCGGCAGATAATCCCTGATGATTTACCGATAGCGGCGCATTCGCCGGTTGCCATTTGGCAAAGTACGATAACGGGATCGCCTTACCGTCATTGTTGATGACGAACATTTTGTCCAGCGCGCTAATGTCCTGGGTGTAACGCCTGTCGACCTCCATCACCACTTTGTACTGGTTCATCGGCTGATAGATGGTTGAAATTTGTCGCTGACCAAAGGCGTTATTCAGCAGGCTGTTGGCGGCTGCGACGTCGATCCCCAGACGAGACATGGTGTCGCGATCGTAGATAAGATTCATCTCCGCGCCATTGTCCTGCTGATCGGAGTTGACGTCCGCCAGTTGGGGCAGGGCGGCAAGCGCCTTACGGATCTTCGGTTCCCACTCACGCAGCGCCGCCAGATCGTCGGACAGCAATGTGTATTGGTAGCTGGCATTAGCCTGACGACCACCGACGCGAATATCCTGCACCGCCATCAGAAACAGGTTTGCGCCGGGTTCTTTGGCAAGCGCGACACGCAGGCGGTCGATCACCTGTTGCGCCGTTTCGTGACGTTCGCCACGTGGCTTCAGGGTGATAAACATCATTCCGCTGTTGACGCGTGATCCGCCGGTAAACCCGGTAACGTTATTTACCGCAGGATCGTCGCGGATGATCTTCATAAAGTCCTGCAGTTTGCCGCGCATCGCCTGGAAAGAGATGCTCTGGTCGGCCTGGATCCCGCCCATGAGTACGCCGGTATCCTGCTCCGGGAAGAAGGTTTTGGGGATTGAAATATAGAGCCAGACGTTCAGGGCAATGGTTGCGAGTAGCACCACGCCCACCATGCGCGTGTGGCGTAGCACCCACTTCAGCGAGGTGGCGTAGCTTTGTTGTAATGCCACCAATACACGGCCAAATCCCCGCTTACGCGATTGTTCGCGTGGCGTGCTGGATTTGAGCATCCAGCCGCACATCATCGGCGTCAACGTCAGCGATACCAGCAGTGAAATACCGATGGCAACCGACAGCGTGACGGCAAATTCGCGCAACAGGCGTCCAGGCAACCCGCCCATTAACAGCAGCGGCAGGAAAACCGCCACCAGCGACAGGCTCATGGAGAGCACCGTGAATCCCACTTCGCGCGTACCCTGTAATGCCGCCTGGAGTGGCTTCATTCCCGCTTCCAGGTGACGGGCAATATTTTCCAGCACCACAATGGCATCATCGACGACAAATCCCGTCGCAATGGTTAACGCCATCAACGACAGGTTATTCAGGCTGAATCCGCACAGATACATGGCGGCAAAGGTACCAATCAGCGAGACCGGAACCGCTACTGCGGGGATTAAGGTCGCGCGCCCGGAGCGCAGGAAAACAAACACCACCAGGATAACCAACGCGACGGAGATAATCAGCGTCTGTTCGACTTCCTCCAGCGAGGCGCGAATAGTCGGCGAACGGTCCTGGGCGATTTGCAGATCGATGGCGGCCGGGACCAGCGTTTGTAATTCCGGCAATTTGGCGCGAATGCTGTCTACTGTCTGAATAATATTGGCTTCCGGCAGTTTGCGGATCATCAGCAGAATGGCCGGTTTGGCGTTGGTCATCCCCGCGTTACGAACATCCTGTACTGAGTCGGTTACAGACGCAACGTCACCCAGCCGCACCGCTGCGCCGTTGTTATAGTGGATGATAATAGGTTGATATTCGGCGGCGGTTTTCAGCTCATCGTTAGTTTGTACCTGCCAGCGATGGGTTTCATCTTCGATAGCGCCCTGTGGCTTACGCACGTTAGCGTTGTCGATCGCGCTACGCACTGCGTCCAGTGATACACCCTGGTTAAACAGCGCCTGCGGATTAAGCCCCACACGCACGGCGGGAAGAGAGCTTCCTCCGACATCCACATCACCGACGCCATTGATTTGTGCGATGGTCTGCGCCAGTTGCGTCGATGCGAAATCGTACAGTTCACCCTGTGAGTATGTGTCAGACGTGAGCGTCAGGATCATGATTGGCGCATCAGAAGGGTTGGCCTTCCGATATGTCGGGCGGCTGGGCATCCCGCTGGGCAGCAGGCTTTGCGCTGCGTTAATGGCGGCCTGTACGTCCCGTGCTGCACCGTTGATGTCGCGGTCAAATTTAAATTCGAGAATAATGCGCGTACTGCCAAGCGAACTGCTTGATGTCATCTCATTTACGCCCGCGATCCGCCCAAGTGAGCGCTCCAGCGGAGTTGCGACCGAAGATGCCATCGTTTCAGGGGAGGCACCGGGTAATGATGCGCTGACCATAATCACCGGGAAATCAACCTGCGGCAGTGGAGCGACCGGCAGCAGACGAAAGCCCAGAATGCCGCACAGCGTAATCGCCACCGAGATGAGAATGGTCGCTACCGGACGATGAATGAAAAGCGCGAAAAAGTTCATTTACGCTTCCTCTTCCTGACGTGGGAAGCGGCTTTTTACGTACAGCGACAGTCGATCAAACAGCAGATAAATCACCGGCGTGGTAAACAGAGTTAATACCTGACTTACCAACAGACCGCCAACCATGCCAATGCCTAACGGACGGCGTAACTCTGCGCCCACACCGGTACTTAACATCAGCGGCAACGCGCCGAGCAGTGCTGCCAGCGTAGTCATCAGGATCGGGCGAAAACGCAGTAAACACGCCTGGAAAATGGCGTCACGTGGCGCCATACCCTGTTCGCGTTCAGCGGCAAGGGCAAAGTCGATCATCATGATGGCGTTTTTCTTGACGATCCCAATGAGCAAAATAATGCCGATAATCGCGATGACGTCCAGTTCGCTGCCGGCAATCATTAACGCCAGCAGCGCTCCGACGCCCGCCGTAGGCAGTGTGGAGAGAATGGTAATCGGGTGAATAAAGCTCTCATACAACACGCCGAGCACGATATACATCGCCACAACCGCGGCCACAATCAACCAGATAGTGTTGCCCAACGCAGCCTGGAAGGCGAGGGTACTGCCCTGGAACTGGGTGGTAATATTCGCGGGCAGGTTAAGCGTTTTTTCAGTATCCAGAATCGCCTGTACTGCATCGCCCAATGACTGATTATCTGGCACATTGAACGAGATAGTCGTCACCGGGAACTGATCAAGATGGTTAATCGACAGCGGGGCAAAACGCTGTTCAATACTGGCGATCGCGCTGAGCGGTACGATCCCGCCATCGCTACTGGTCAGACGAATGGTATCCAGCGCAGCAATCCCAGGGGTATTGTTGGTGTCATGTTCTAACACCACGCGATACTGGTTGGCCTGGGTGTAAATGGTTGAAATCAGCCGCTGACCGAAGGCGTTGTACAGGGCGTTATCGACATCCGCCATGCTGATGCCTAAACGGCTGGCGCTGTCGCGATTGACGTTCACATACGCTACCAGCCCTTTGTCCTGCCAGTCACTACTGACATCGGACAGTTGCGGTAGCTGATTTAGTTTTGCTATCAGCTGTGGAACCCAGGTGCTGAGGGCATCAAGGGATGTCGCTTGCAGCGTGAACTGATATTGCGTCCGGCTGACCTGGGTATCAATTGTCAGGTCCTGGGTCGGCTGAAGGTAGAGGTCAACGCCGGGGACTCTGTCAACCGCGTCCTGTAACCGGGCGATCACTTTCTGCACGCGATCGTCACGTTCATCCAGCGGTTTAAGGTTGATTTGCAAACGCGCGCTGTTTAATGCCGGATTCGTACCATCTACGCCAACAAACGCGGTCAGGCTCTCTACCGCCGGATCTTTAAGGATGACATCTGAAACCTGACGCTGGCGCTCGGACATGCTGGCAAATGAACTGGATTGTGGAGCCTGCAGCGTGCCCTGAATAATGCCGTTGTCCTGAATTGGGAAGAAACCTTTGGGGATGAAAACCCACAGCATGACGCTCAATGCCAGCGTGCCGAGCGCCACGCTCAGCGTCAGCCACGGATGGTTAAGCACTTTTGCCAGCCAGTGACCGTACCCGGCAATCACACGATCGAACATGCGCTCCGAGGCGCGGGAGAAGCGGTTTTGCTTACGCAATGAGGCCTGACTAAGCATACGCGCGCACATCATCGGCGTGAGGGTAAGTGAAACGACGGCGGAAATCAGAATCGCCACGGCCAGCGTAACGGCGAATTCACGGAACAAGCGCCCGACGATATCGCCCATGAATAGCAGTGGGATCAATACCGCAATCAATGAAAACGTCAGGGAGATGATGGTAAAACCAATCTCGCCTGCGCCTTTCAGGGCGGCAGTCAGCGGTTTTTCCCCTTTTTCGATATAGCGCGAAATATTCTCGATAACCACGATAGCGTCATCCACCACAAAGCCCGTTGCGATGGTGAGCGCCATTAAGGTCAGGTTGTTGATGGAGAAATCAAGAAATACCATCACCGCGAAGGTGCCGATTAACGACAACGGTACGGCGACTGCAGGAATAATCGTCGCCGGAACATTGCGCAGAAACAGGTAGATAATCATCACCACCAGCGCTATCGCCAGCATCAACTCGAACTGGGTGTCTGCAACAGAGGCACGAATATTGGTGGTACGATCGGAAAGTACGCTGACCTTAACCGATTTGGGCAGGCTTTCGGTGAGTTGTGGCAGCATCTGGCGGATACTGTCTGCCGTGGAGATAATGTTCGCCCCAGGCTGGCGCTGCACATTCATCACTATAGCTTGTTGCTTATTTGCCCATGCACCCAGCCATCTGTTTTCTGCTCCTTGTTCGACGGTAGCGACATCGCCCAGACGAACCGGCGCACCGTTTTTATAGGCAATAATGAGCTGACGATATTCATCTGCGGACTGCATCTGGTCATTAGCGGAAAGCGTAACGGCGCGCGTAGGCCCATCAAGACTCCCTTTCGCTGAATTAACGTTGGCACCGGTGATGGCCGTACGGATGGTTTCGCTGGTTAAACCGAGGGCGGCAATGGCCTGTGCGTTAAGCTTCACGCGGACCGCCGGACGTTGTCCACCGGAAAGGGTTACCAGACCGACGCCGGAAACCTGAGATATTTTCTGCGCGACGCGGGTTTCGACCATATCTTCCACCTGCGTCATCGGCATGGCGGTCGAGGTGACGGCCAGCGTCATGATTGGCGGATCGGCTGGATTAACTTTGCTGTAGACCGGTGGGTTAGGTAGGTCACTCGGCAATAAATTGGTAGCAGCATTGATGGCGGCCTGAACTTCCTGCTCGGCAACATCCAGTGGCAGGGTCAGTTGAAACTGCAACGTGACGACCGATGCGCCACCGGAGCTTTGCGAGGACATCTGTTTTAAGCCAGACATCTGACCGAACTGACGTTCAAGCGGCGCGGTAACCGCAGACGTCATGACATCCGGGCTGGCTCCGGGATAGAGCGTTATGACCTGAATGGTGGGGTAATCCACTTCCGGCAATGCCGCAATGGGCAGGAAACGATAGCCGATGATACCCGCAAGCAGAATCGCGACCATCAGCAACGTGGTGGCGACGGGGCGCAGAATAAACAGGCGGGACGGGCCGCCTGTATTGCCGGGAGGTAACACCTGCATCAGGAGTTGGCTCCTTTTTTGCCGTATCCGCGTGGCGCTGTTTTCTCATCGGAAACAGAGGCGTCGTGCGCCTCAACGACTTCGACTTTTGCGCCTTCCGTCAGACGATCAATCCCGTCGGTGACGACGCGATCGCCCGCGGACAACCCTGCGGCGATCACCACTTTTTGGCTGTCCTGAATACCCGGTTTAACCAGATGTTTGCTGACTTTGTTGTCGCTGTTCAGCACCCAGACAAAGTGGCCTTCGTTGCCCATCTGCAGGGCGGCTGTTGGGATCACAACGGCATTTTGCTGCGTGTCGACCAGCATGCGAGCGTTAACAAACTGATTCGGGAACAAGGCATCGTCCTGGTTGTTAAAGCGGGCCTTTG
This sequence comes from Citrobacter sp. MGH100, assembly GCF_001034465.1. Classification (NCBI taxonomy): domain Bacteria; kingdom Pseudomonadati; phylum Pseudomonadota; class Gammaproteobacteria; order Enterobacterales; family Enterobacteriaceae; genus Citrobacter; species Citrobacter sp. MGH100. Next base: position 1,667,170 of record NZ_KQ089800.1, on the reverse strand, counting down.
CTTTGATGGTGCCGGTGGTGGCGTCAATCTGGTTATCGAGGCTCAGCAGCACGCCTTCGCTCAGTTTTTGTGAGTTGGTACGGTCCCAGGCCTCAACTTTCAGTGGCGTCCCCGATTTCTGTGCCTGTACTACGGTCGCGATATCGTTCTCTGGCAAAGTGAAAACCAGATCAATAGGATGGGTTTGTGTAATGACGACAATCCCGGTGGTATCGCTGCTGGATATCTGGTTACCCACATCCACAAGCTTCAGGCCCACCCGACCATCAACAGGTGCCGTTACCCGGCTCCAGTCGAGTTGCAATTGCGCGCTGGCGACGCTGGCTTCATCGGCTTTTATCGTCCCTTGTGTTTCGTTGACCAGCGCCTGTTGCGCATCCAGTTCCTGACGAGAGACCAGATTGGTTTTAACCAACTGCTGATAGCGGGCGAGGTCGCGACGAGCATTGGCCAGCGTGGCTTTATCTTTTGCCAGTTGCCCCTGCGCCTGCGCCAGTGCGACTTTGAACTGACTGGGGTCTATCTCAGCCAGCAGATCGCCGGCTTTCACCTGTTGCCCTTCCTGAAAGTGTATGGCGATGAGTTGGCCGTCCACGCGACTGCGTACCGTCGCGGTGTTCGCGGCAGTAATGGTACCCAGCCCGGTCAGATAGCGTGGAACTGCTTGTTCGACTGCCGTGGCCGCCTGAACCGGAGCCAACGGACCGGAACGCATTCCTCGCCGTCCCGTAGCCGGAGCAGGTTGCGTCTGACGGGTTGCGCCGGGGGCTGTTCCCTGGGGCTCGCTGCGACTTTGCCAGAACCAGAAGGCGGCGATGGCGGCCACGACGATCACGATTACTATCACCCAGCGGGATTTGTTACGGCCTTTCATTGTTATGAGTTTCTCATCCTGAAACGTTTCGCGGAATGATACTAGTTTAGCCAGTGAACAAGGGAGAAAAATGGAGGAATTATGAAACACTGTCGGGATTCGTCTGAATGACGGCGCGGCTTTGCGAGGCATTACGCAACAATTTGCGGCGAAAATAGCGAATGCGTCATTGTGCGTTAGAGTGCGGTCAAGGCAAAAGGAGGTAAGCCAAAGATTTCAGCGGGATGCTGGAACGGGAAAGCCCCTCCCGAGGAAGGGGCCAAAATAAGGAAAGGGTTATGATGAAGTACGTCATCATACTGGTGGTACTCTTAGTCATTAGCTTACCGGCTTACTAAGACACCAGGGGGAGGGGAAACCTTCCCTAACCCTCACTCCTGAAAATAAGCCACAGTAACGATGATGTCAATACGCGCACCTTTAAGCCTGCGAGCCGCTTAGCGGAAAACAACGTCAGCCCAGCGGGCCAGTCCGGCGGTGACAGAGCCGAAATCATCGCCACCGGCGATAGGGATCCCCGGAAGCTGTTCAGCAAGGGCTTTTTTGATCAGCGGTGAACGGGCGCTACCGCCGGTCAGATAAATGACATCTGGTTTTTCCTGCGCGTTATCCAGCGCTAAGTGAACCTGCTCAAGAATACGTGCCAGCGGTTGATTTAACGCCATTTCCAGTCCTTGCTGGCTGATAGCGGTGGCCAGCGCATCGCTGATAAACGGCAGTGCCGCGGTAACGTTTGTCTGGTCAGAAAGCGCAATTTTGCTCTCTTCTGCGCTGCGTACCAGGCGATAACTCAGGCGTTCACGCCAGACTTTAAGCAGCAGCGCGACTTTGTCTGCTTCACGCGCATCGCGGATCAGATCGTTGAGTAAACGTCCATTGGCGGTACTGTAGAAATCACTTTGCGCGGGAACATCGTTGATCGCGACCGCGTTCCACCAGGGTAAAATCGGCAATGCGATGCCTTTTTCCGTTTCGCCGCCCATGCCCAGCAGTGGCATCAGATGTTTAAAGGCTAACGCAATATCCAGATCGTTACCGCCCACGCGGCAGCCGCTGTGTCCCAGCAGGCTGTTTTCGCGATCGGCGCGCTGATGCCATTGCGGTCCCATCAGCAGTAGCGAACAGTCAGTGGTGCCACCGCCGATGTCCACCACCAGTACGCGTTTTTCTTCCTGCAAGGTTGCTTCAAAATCCAGACCCGCGGCTACCGGCTCGTACTGGAAGACGACATCCTGAAAACCGGCGCGTTTGGCCGCACGTTCAAGAATACCCTGCGCCTGGGCGTTGGCGTCATCGCCGCCTAACCCCTGGAAGTTGATCGGGCGACCGATAACGGCCTGGGTGATCGCTTCAGGCAGCTGGTTTTGCGCCTGATTGCGAATATGCAGCATCATCGCACAAACCAAATCCTCAAATAGCGCAACCTGCTGCGGCTTCAGACCGCTGGCACCCAAAAATGATTTCGGCGATTTAACGAAGTACACCTCTTCCGGGTCGTCAATGTATTGCGCCAGTGACGCCAGACCAAACTGCACGCTATTGGCGCTAACATCGATGTCTTCATCGCGGTTATAGCGCATTGCACGACTCAGTAGCGCCTGTGTTTCGGCATCCGTCGTGGGGACATCATGATGGCGATACAACCATTCGCTCACCGCTTCGCGCGTAGGCGCACAAAGCATTGAGGGCAGTAACGTGCTGTTGTTTTCCATTTTGAGCAAGTGTGGCTGCCCGTCACGCATTACGGCTACTGAACAGTTTGCCGTACCGTAGTCAAAACCAATAAACACCGTAGAAATCCCCATGCCAGTGAAGAAGGGGCGTGACTTTAGCGAAATGTCGCCGCCCCGACAACTGGAATATGAAAGCAAGGCGTATCGATTGAATACTGTTTATGCTGTAGGTTTAACTAAAAAGGACACCTGAATGTTAACACTGAGCTGGCAGCCGCCCTATGACTGGCCCTGGATGCTAGGGTTTCTTGCCGCCCGTGCGGTGGATGGCGTCGAAACCGTCGGGGAGCTGTATTACACCAGAAGCCTGGTTATCGGTGAATATCGTGGACTGGTGAGCGTAGTGCCTGACCTGAAGACACACCAGCTGCAGGTCAGGCTAAGTCCGGGGTTACAGCCCGTTGCGCCAGAATGCCTCGCCAAAATTGAGCGGTTGTTCGATCTTCGCTGTTGCCCACAGCATATTGCTAACGCGCTGGGCAGCCTGGGCGCAGCGCGTCCTGGACTGCGGCTGCCTGGCTCTGTCGATGCCTTTGAACAAGGTGTGAGGGCGATATTAGGCCAGTTAGTTAGCGTTGCAATGGCGGCAAAACTGACCGCGAAAGTTGTACGCGCCTACGGTGACAGGCTTGATGACGCGCCTGAGTATGTTTGTTTTCCCACACCACAAGCGCTGGCTGCAGCTGAGCCTTTGCATCTGAAAGCCTTAGGGATGCCGCTCAAACGCGCCGAAGCGCTCATTCATCTGGCACGAGCAATGCTTACCGGAAGGCTTGCATCGGTTGCACCAGTTGATATTGAGCAAGGCGTAAAGCACTTACAAACGTTTCCCGGTATAGGGCGCTGGACTGCCAATTATTTCGCGCTACGCGGTTGGCAGGCGAAAGATGTTTTTCTTCCTGACGATTATTTGATCAAACAACGCTTTCCGGGCATGACACCAGCCCAGATCCGGCGCTATGCCGAGCGCTGGAAGCCGTGGCGCTCCTATGCGTTATTACATATCTGGTATACGGAAGGGTGGCAGCCGTCAGTTGATAGCGAAGTTGCTGGTATTGAGTAGCAGATCCAACGGCTGAGCATCAGCAATGATGTCGCCGTAGATCATATCAATACCGATACCAGAAAGTGCGTCCATAATAAGCGGCATTTGCACGGGGCCGGCGATCGTTTTGATATCCAGTCGCTGTGCATGACCCTGGATAATAGAAACCCACATTTCATCCATCAGGTTGCCGTGAACACTGGCGCTGATCTCACTGTCGAGTAACAGGTAATCGACGGTGTGAAACTTCAGGTTTTCAACAATCTCTAAGTCGCGTCCTACCTGGCTTAAAATAATCCGACAACCCGCGTGACGAAGTCGCTGAATGGCCGATAGGCTCTGAGCTGGATGCGATTTCATCACTCCGGCTGGAACGGTCAGGTGTAATAAGCGTGGTGGTAGCGGACTATGCTGCAACTGCGCCAGAAGTTCATCCACAAGTTCGGTACTCAACAGTCCGGCGGCAGAAAGGGGCAGGGCAATACTGAGCCCCTTACTGGCAATCGCCGTCGCTGCATGCTGGAAAAATTCGTTAAAAACCCGGCGGTCAAGCGCATGATTAAGCGTGGGGTCAACGAGTCCGGTACGGAAAATATGCTCTTCGATAACATCACCGTCCTCTGTTCCCAGGCGCAGTGAGAGTAGCCAGAAGCTGAATGTCTCAGGAATGCGTGGAGAGGCCACTCCCCGGGCGATCATGAGCATCGGGTTGTGCGCAATAATGTGCTTCTGTTCATCAAACGACAGCAGTTCCCGTGAGGCGTGCGTCTGACTTTGCTGGGGTTCATACACGCAGACCCGGCCACGCCCACTATTTTTGGCGGCATAACAGGCGATATCTGCCTGAGACATGACCTCAGTCGCGACATGATTTTTCTCATCGATCAGCGTAATACCCGCACTGGCGCCTATGCGGTGCAGACGGCCTTCCCACCTGAACTGATACTCGTTGATGGCGCTGATAATACGGCCTGAGATAAAGCGAGCGCTTTCGATGTTGCAATCCGGCAGCAACAGGCCGAATTCATCGCCACCGAGACGAGCCAGTACATCGCTGGTACGCAGCATGCTGAGCATCAGAGAAGCCAGTTCGCGCAGCAGGGCATCGCCTGCAGCATGGCCCGCGCTATCGTTCACGGCTTTAAACCTATCCAGATCGATAAAGACCAGAACATGGCGCTGATGCGTATTGTGTACGGCTTGTAGCAATTGTTTCAGATGGTTCTCGAAGCTGACCCGGTTAGCAAGATGGGTGAGGTCATCATGCGACGCGCTGTAGCTCAGTTGGCGTAACATCTTACGCGACTCGGTGACATCCTGAATGACCAGTACGGAGCCAATGCTACCACCGTCAAGGGTACTGAGTGGCGTAATGCTGTACTGAATGTCGTAACTGCTGCCGTTACGGCAATGCAGAACCACCTCCTGCTCTATGGCAGTACGCGACATATCGGCACTGTAGATGTTTTCCATCAATGGGCCGTTATCGCCAAAGGTAATTCGCAGCACTGTCAGTAACGGAATACCTATCGCGTCGTCCTGCTGCCAGCCGCTCATCTTCTCGGCAACCGGGTTCATGAAGGTCACGTTCATGTCGACATCGATGCAAATCACCGCTTCGCCGATTGAGTCCAGCGTGATGTGCAGGCGCTCTTTTTCCTGGTACAGCGCTTCGTTAAGCTGCTTCACTTCGGTCATATCCAAATTGATACCGAGTAAGCGTTCAACTTCTCCGTCTTTATTCAGTACCCGGTTAGCCAACGAGCGGATATGGCGTACGCCGTCACGTACTGCAATACGAAATTCGAGCTTAAAGGGAATTCGTGCGGCCAGAGAGTCGCGAATCACATTTTCAGCATGCTCGCGATCTTCCGGTACGACGCACTCGTACCAGACTTGCCAACTGGGTTTGATATGTAGCGGGACTTCATAGAGATCGAACATGCGCTTATCCCAACTGATCACGTCGGGTTGCAGTTCCCACTCCCAGATACCGATACCGCCCGCTTCGTTGGCGAGGGTAATGCGTTCCATCAGCCGCTTATTCATCCACTCGGTGTGCTTCAGGTCGTTTATGTCTTCAACCTGTGCAATAAAGTAGAGCGGGGTGTTGTCGCTGTGGCGTACCAGCGAAACGGCCAGCAATGCCCAGACAACGTCGCCCGCGCGCGTGTAATAGCGCTTTTCCATGGAGTAACTGTTGATTTCACCACGGACCAACATGCCGAGTTGTTCGAGGTCGTTATTCAGATCTTCCGGCCAGGTGAGCTGCTGGAAGGTCAGCGCTCTCAGCTCTTCCTGACTGTAGCCAAGAAACTGACACAACGCCTTGTTTGCCTGTAACCACTGCCCTTCGGTACCGACCAGCGCCATGCCAATCGCAGAATATTCCATAGCATTACGAAAACGCGATTCGCTTTCCGAGATGTGTTTTCGCTCGGCCCGAAATGCGTACATCACCATAGTCATCATGTTGGCTGGCAACAGAATCATCAAAAACGGCAGCCACGGAATACTTGTCATCACATTCGCTTTCGGGGTGTAGAGCAGCGATGGGTTGGCCGCCAGCATCAGAGAGACCATCAGGACGGTGCTGAGGAAAATTAAAAATGCTTCCATACGCGGCAAACGGACGGCGCTCCACATCAGCAACACAATGACGCAGGTAAACGGCCACGGCACGTACATCATGGAAAGCCAGCTGAACGTTAAGGTGACGAGCAGCGTGATGAGGGTCTCAAGCAGTAAACGTGGATCGCGGTGGCGCAGCAGATAATGAGGCTTGAATAACAGACCTAATGGCACCAGCGCCAACGCGCCGATGGATTCGGAAAGCACCCAAATGAGAAACGTATTTAACGAGGTTCCCTCCGGGAGCAGTAGCCACATCAGCACACCACCTAACAGCGGAGGGATGACGGCGCTACCGAAGGCCAAACGCGCCCAGTCATTCAGATTCTGTAAAGGGTTATACCAGGGGAGCAGTTTGCGCAATAACATCGCGCCGGCGACCGCTTCAATAATATTGATGGTCGTATAAGTATAGTTAAGCGAACCTCCAGGAAAAAACAGCAAAGACGCGCCGATGCTGCCGAATGAGCAAGCCAGCGCTATCCCGGGCCACATTTTTCCTGCATGGCGGTAAAACGCCACCATCATGATTGAGGTTGGAAACCAAAGCGGTGCCAGTTGGGTACCGAAGCGCGACAGCTCCAGCGAAAATAGCGTAAAGATAAATGCTACCAGACCTAAACTGACCAGGCGCAGCAGAGGATGGGGTAGGGTAACTAAAACATGTTGGAATTGTTTACTCATTACCACTTTACCCAAATAGCCGATGTCGGCCAGCAGAGTTACCGGCCGCATCACGTTTAATCTTCGTTTATGCTAGTACAAACAATTTACAATTTATACGCCAGTTGCTCATAAATTAACACGCCCAAGCCATTAATTCCTAAGGCGGGTGAATAAAATTTGAGCTTGCTTTAAAATTAACCGTTTTAATTTGCGACAGGGAAAGCATTGGTGCAGCCTGGGCTGGCATCGCGCTGCTGAAATCCCTATAATTGCCGCGTTTGGCGTTTCGACGCCGCCCTTCCTTACATCCAGGTTAATCAGGTCGCTAAATTTATGACTGATCAGTCCCATCAGTGCGTCATTATCGGCATTGCCGGCGCATCGGCTTCCGGCAAGAGTCTTATTGCCAGTACCCTTTATCGCGAATTGCGTGAACAAGTCGGTGACGAACATATTGGCGTTATTCCCGAAGACAGCTATTACAAGGATCAAAGCCATCTGTCGATGGAAGAACGCGTAAAAACGAACTACGACCATCCGAACGCGATGGATCACAGTTTGCTGTTTCAGCATCTGCAAACACTTAAACGTGGTTCCGCCATTGAATTGCCCGTTTATAGCTATGTTGAACACACGCGCACACAAGAAACTATTCATATTGAACCTAAGAAAGTCATTATTCTGGAAGGCATTTTGTTGCTGACGGATGCACGTTTGCGTGATGAAATGAACTTCTCTATTTTTGTTGATACGCCGTTGGATATTTGCCTGATGCGCCGTATCAAACGGGATGTGAATGAACGTGGTCGTTCAATGGATTCGGTGATGGCGCAATACCAAAAAACCGTACGTCCGATGTTCCTGCAATTTATTGAGCCTTCAAAACAATACGCCGATATCATCGTGCCTCGCGGGGGTAAAAACCGCATTGCTATCGATATTCTGAAGGCGAAAATCAGTCAGTTCTTTGAATAAGTTCAGCGAATTGTGTACCGTTCAGTGATAACCTGGTTCACCCTTAACGCGCCTGGCATTAAGGGTTTGAAGCACGAAAGGAGAAAGTGCCATGCGTTTATGTGACCGAGATATTGAAGCCTGGTTGGATGAAGGTCGTCTGTCGATCAATCCACGTCCTCCTGTCGAGCGTATCAATGGCGCAACGGTAGATGTGCGCCTTGGTAACAAATTTCGTACGTTCCGCGGTCATACGGCGGCGTATATCGATTTGAGCGGACCGAAGGATGAGGTCAGTGCTGCGCTTGACCGCGTAATGAGTGATGAAATTGTCCTCAAAGACGGTGAGGCGTTTTTCCTGCATCCGGGTGAATTAGCGCTGGCGGTAACTTTCGAATCCGTTACGCTGCCTTCCGACCTTGTTGGCTGGTTAGACGGCCGTTCTTCGCTGGCACGTCTGGGCCTGATGGTACACGTTACGGCACACCGTATTGATCCGGGCTGGTCGGGGTGCATCGTCCTGGAATTTTACAACTCAGGAAAATTACCGTTGGCTCTGCGCCCCGGTATGCCGATAGGGGCACTGAGCTTCGAACCGCTTTCCGGCCCGGCAGCGCGACCTTACAACCGTCGCCAGGATGCGAAGTATCGCGATCAGCAGGGCGCGGTAGCCAGCCGGATCGATAAAGACTGAGTGTTTTCAGTCCATTGGGGATAGCATGAGACGATTTCTGACGACGCTGATGATTATTCTGGTCGTGCTGGTGGCCGGTTTCTCTGCGTTAGTATTGTTGGTTAATCCGAATGATTTCCGCGCATACATGGTGAAGCAAGTTGCGGCGCGTAGCGGATATCAACTGCAGTTGGATGGTCCTCTGCGCTGGCACGTATGGCCCCAGTTGAGCATTCTCTCCGGGCGCATGGTGCTAACGGCCGAAGGTGCCAGCGAACCGCTGGTTCGTGCCGACAATATGCGTCTGGACGTCGCCTTGTGGCCGTTGTTGAGTCACCAACTCAGCGTAAAGCAAGTCATGCTCAAAGGCGCGGTGATTCAACTCATACCTGAAACCGAGGCTGTGCGCGGAGTCGATGCCCCTGTTGCGCCAAAAGATAATACACTGCCGGATCTGGCAGAGGATCGTGGATGGTCGTTTGATATCGCTCGCCTGCGCGTGGCTGACAGCGTTCTGGTATTCCAGCATGAAGACGATGAACAGATAACGGTTCGTGATATTCACCTGAATATGGAACAGGATGCCCAGCATCGTGGAACGTTCGATTTCACCGGCCGCGTTAACCGTGACCAGCGCGACCTGACGTTGTCCATCAGTGGCGCTGTCGATGCGTCTGACTATCCGCATGATTTAGTCGCCAATATTGAGCAGCTGAGCTGGCAGTTACAGGGCGCTGACTTGCCGCCGCAGGGGATCCGCGGCCAGGGTCAGCTTCAGGCTCGGTGGCAGGAAGAGAAAAAACAGCTCAACTTTACGCAGATTAACTTAACTGCTAATGACAGTTCACTCGCCGGGCAAGCTCAGGTGACGCTGGCGGAGAAACCCGCATGGGACGTCAATCTGAAATTCGGCCAGCTCAATCTGGATAATCTGATTGTACAGCATGATGCTCTGGCGGCGACAGATACCGGGGCACAGCAGAGTCAGAGCCAGTCGACGCTGGCGCGACCAGTCATTTCCTCGCAGGTTGATGCCGTCTCTTATCAGGGGCTGCAAGGATTTTCCGCCAACATTGCACTACAGGCGGATAAAGTTCTCTGGCGGAAAATGGCATTTGATCATGTTTCTGCAAAAATCGTCAACCAGGCTGGATTGTTGAATATCAATGAGTTGCAGGGGAAAAGTGACGGTGGATTGATCTCACTTCCAGGTTCGCTGGATGCCAGAAAAGGCCCACCACGGGCAGTCTTTCACCCACGGCTGGAAGGCGTAGAAATCGGCACTATCCTGAAAGCTTTTGACTATCCGATAGCCCTTACTGGCCAGCTGTCACTGGCTGGCGATTTTTCGGGCTCTGACATTGATGCGCAGGCATTTCGCCACAGCTGGCAAGGACAGGCCAATGTTGAGATGAGCGGCACGCGTATGGAAGGCATGAACTTCCAGCAACTGGTGCAACAGGCGGTTGAACGTAGCGGCGGTAATGCAGGCTCACAACAGGATTTGGATAATGCGACGCGGCTGGATCGCTTTGTGACCGATCTGACACTGGATAACGGCAAGGTTACGCTGGATAACATGGAAGGGCAGTCTGCCATGTTGGCGCTTTCGGGTAAGGGCACGTTAGATCTGGTTGAGCAAAATTGTGATACTCAGTTTAACGTGCGCGTGCTGGGCGGATGGAATGGGGAAAGTAAATTGATCGATTTCCTCAAAGCGACCCCAGTTCCGCTCAGGGTCTATGGCAAATGGCAGTCGTTGAACTATAACCTGCAGGTGGACCAACTCTTGCGTAAGCATATGCAGGATGAAGCGAAACGCCGATTGAACGACTGGGCCGATCGCAACAAAGACTCTCGCAACGGCAAAGACGTTAAAAAGCTGCTGGATAAACTTTGAACCCTGGTGCCGGATGGCGGCTTCAGCCCCATCCGGCATGTCGCTTATACCTCGTAATCCATCTCTTCTTCACTGCGCAGTGGTATCAACTGGACTTTCTGCACTCGATGGTTTTCTACTTGCAAGGTTTTCAGCAAATAGTCGCCAACCTGTACTTCCTCTCCGGTTTTCGGGATGCGCTGCAGATACTCCATTAACAGCCCGGCAATGGTGTGGTACTCACGTTTCTCATCTAATGGGATCGGGACATACTGCACCAGGTCTTCCAGCGGCATATGGCCGTTTGCCGTCCACGACCCATCGGCATTTTTCTGAATATCATGACGAGCATCGATCTCTTCGACTTCATTTGGCAAGTTACCCGCGATGGTTTCCATCACGTCGCTGAGCGTCACAATTCCTTCCACCGAACCAAACTCATCGGCCACAAAAGCGAAGTGTGTACGGGCATTACGGAACTGCTCCAGCGCAGGAAGAAGCGGCAGGGTTTCCGGGAATACCAACGGCTGGCGAAGTAAGACGCGCAAATCGAGCGGTTCGCCACGCAGCGACTGTTGCAGAAGGTCAATTACATGCACCACACCGAGCAGTTCTTCCTGTTCATCTTCTCCGGTTACGACCAGGCGCGTATGCTGGTTTTTCTCCAGTAGTGTGCGAATTTCTGCTTCCGGAGCATTGAGATCAATATGCTCGATATCATGGCGTGACGTCATGATACTGCTGACGGTTCGCTGATTAAGGTTCAGTACGCGCTCAATCATCCGCCGTTCTTGTGGTGCAAAAATCTGGCCTTCATGATGATCCGCCAACATAGCGGCAGTTTCGGCATCCAGCTCGGCATCTTCTTTTTGACCGCTTATCAGACGCATCACCGCCTCGGCGGTACGCTGGCGTAACGTGTGGTTAGCCGACAGGAAGCGACGACGGTTAAAAATAGCCAACTGGTTCAGGGCTTCTATCATGACCGAGAAGCCGATAGCCGCGTACAGATAGCCTTTCGGTATGCGAAAACCAAAGCCTTCCGCGACCAGGCTGAAACCAATCATCAACAGGAAGCTCAGGCACAGAATAACAATAGTTGGGTGGCTGTTAACAAAGCGGGTCAACGATTTACTGGCCAGCATCATCAGGCTGATGGCAATGATCACCGCCGCCATCATGACCGCCAGATGATCAACCATACCAACAGCGGTGATCACCGAGTCCAGTGAGAAAATGGCATCAAGTACCACAATTTGCGCGACCACGCCCCAAAATTTCGCACCCCGACGTTGGGTGGGATTGTCGCTGTCTTTCCCTTCCAGCCGTTCGTTGAGCTCCATCGTCGCTTTAAACAGCAGGAAGAAACCGCCGAACAGCATGATCAGGTCGCGGGCGCTGAAGCTGAAGTCCCGAATGCTGAACAGAGGTGTGGTCAGCGTCACCAGCCATGATATTGACGCCAGCAGCAGCAGGCGCATAACCATTGCCAATAGTAGCCCGGTAATACGCGCCTTATCCCGCTGAGATGGCGGGAGTTTCTCCGCGAGGATGGCAATAAAAACAAGATTATCAATGCCAAGAACGAGTTCTATCACGATTAGCGTGACGAGTCCGGCCCAGATTGACGGATCGGCAATCCATTCCATAGTAAATGCTATACCCATAGTTATATGACAATTGTCACAATTCGATCATGGGTAAAACCGACGAAAAATGCAATGGCGAGAAGGGATTTCTCTGCCCTTTATATCAGGACAGAGGCGAGAGAATAGTCGGAAGGTAACTGCAAGAAATGGCTTTATTTATGCAGTTATATTTAGGAAATATCGCAGGCTGGATATTTATATATTAACATTGTCAACATCAATAAAATCCTAAAAATATACATACCTTATGCTTAATATTAATCTTAAAAGGCTACGTTTCAGGGCTTGTTATCTTGCCTGCTATTCGGTTAGCTGCAACAATTCTTCCCGTAATAATCAAAAGAGAAATATGTTGCCAGTATCGCACCATGCTATTACTGATGGGCAGGCGCTATGAATATGATGACAACAGCGAGGATGGTAAAAATATAAATTAATCAGTGCATTGGTAGCCAATAAAGCCAGGGGCGGTAGCGTGCCTGGTCGCCTGATGATAAACCTAAATTATTCTGTCAAGAGACTGCAGATGGATTCATTTTTTTTAGGACTGATGCCAGTTAAATTTCTATTCAATTAACGGCAAGGTGAATGCAAACAGGCGTAATCGCTATTTAAAACGCACGTGATAATGACTCTGCCAAAGTGATAAATAATCAATGATGAAATCCAAACTTAAATTGATGCCAGTATTGGTGTCGGTAATATTGATCAACGGTTGTACCGTGTTTCCGGGCAGCAATATGTCTACCATGGGCAAAGATGTGATTAAGCAGCAGGATGCCGATTTTGATATCAACCGGATGGTGAATGTTTATCCGCTTACCCCTCGACTGGTTGAACAATTGCGTCCGCGACCGAATGTTGCTCAACCTAATATGTCGCTGGATCAGGAGATCTCCGGGTATCAGTACCGGGTCGGACCCGGCGATGTCCTGAATGTCACCGTCTGGGATCATCCCGAACTCACCACGCCTGCGGGACAGTATCGTAGCTCAAGCGATACAGGAAACTGGGTGCAACCTGATGGCACCATGTTTTATCCCTACATTGGCAAAGTTAGCGTGGTGGGAAAAACGTTGGCAGAAATTCGTAGTGATATTACCGGGCGCTTAGCGAAGTACATCGCAGACCCGCAGGTGGACGTTAATATCGCCGCATTCCGCTCGCAAAAGGCATATGTCTCCGGGCAGGTGAATAAATCCGGTCAGCAGGCCATCACCAACGTACCTCTTACTATCCTTGATGCTATTAATGCCGCAGGCGGCCTCACAGAAGCGGCCGACTGGCGCAACGTTGTGCTGACTCACAAAGGGCAGGAGCAACGCATTTCACTGCAAGCGCTAATGCAAAATGGCGATCTGAGCCAGAACCGTCTGCTCTATCCTGGCGATATTCTGTTTGTCCCACGAAATGACGACCTGAAAGTGTTCGTGATGGGTGAGGTGAAAAAACAGAGCACCCTCAAGATGGACTTCAGCGGTATGACACTCACCGAAGCGCTGGGTAATGCGGAGGGCATCGACCTGACCACCTCCAATGCCAGTGGCATCTTTGTTATTCGTCCATTAAAAGGCGAGGGTGGACATAACGGCAAGATAGCCAATATCTACCAGCTTGATATGTCTGACGCGACATCGTTGGTGATGGCGACCTCTTTCCGACTCCAGCCTTACGATGTGGTGTATGTCACGACCGCGCCGGTTGCTCGCTGGAACCGTTTGATCAATCAGTTGCTGCCGACCATTAGCGGTGTTCGTTATATGACGGATACGGCCAGCGACCTTCACAACTGGTAATCGCCATGTTTAACAAAATCTTAGTTGTCTGTGTGGGGAACATTTGCCGTTCTCCGACGGCAGAGCGCTTGTTAAGGCAATTTCATCCGGCGTTGACGGTGTCTTCCGCTGGTCTCGGCGCGCTGGTAGGCAAGGGCGCCGATCCGTGCGCTATCAGTGTGGCGCAGGCACATAACTTGTCGCTGGAAAATCATTGTGCACGACAAATCTCGGGACGGATGTGTCGGGAGTATGACCTGATCCTGACCATGGAAAAACGCCATATTACGGCGTTGTGTGAAATGGTGCCGGAGATGCGCGGCAAAGTAATGCTGTTTGGCCATTGGGACAGCGAACGCGAAATACCTGACCCGTATCGTAAAAGCCGTGATGTGTTTGATGCGGTGTATGCACTACTTGAGCGGTCTGCCCACCAATGGGCCCAGGCACTGAATGCGGAGCAGGGAAAACAATGACAGAAAAAGAAAAACAGTCTGCCACGTCGGCAACAGGCAACGATGAAATCGATATCGGACGTCTGGTGGGGACCGTAGTCGAAGCACGCTGGTGGGTACTGGGCATAACCGCCGCATTTGCGCTATGTGCGGCGCTCTACACCCTGTTTGCCACGCCGATCTACAGTGCCGATGCGCTGGTACAAATAGAGCAAAACACCGGCAGCTCGTTAGTTCAGGATATTGGCTCGGCGTTATCCAACAAGCCACCTGCTTCTGAAGCGGAAATTCAGCTTATTCAGTCACGGCGGGTATTGGGCAAAACGGTAGACGATCTTAATCTGGATATTTCCGTCACTAAAGATTCATTTCCTCTTTTTGGTGCCGGCTGGGACCGTCTGATGGGCCGCCAGAATGAAACGGTCAATGTAACGACTTTCGCCTTGCCAACGTCAATGAATGAACAGACCTTCACGTTGAACGTACTGAACGACAAAAGTTATCAACTGGTGAGTGACGGCGGCTTTAGCGCTCGTGGCCAGGTTGGGCAGTTACTGAACCATGACGGTGTAACGATGCTGGTTGAGGCGATTCATGCCAGTCCGGGTAGCGTATTTACCGTCAGTAAGTTCTCCACGCTTGGCACGATCAACAATCTGCAAAATAACCTGATGGTGACGGAAACAGGTAAAGATACCGGGGTGTTGAGTCTGACCTTCACGGGGGAAGATCGTGAACAAATCCGCCAGATCCTTGACAGTATTACCCGCAACTATCTGCAACAGAACGTGGAGCGTAAATCTGAAGAGGCCGCTAAAAGCCTGGCATTTCTGGCAAAACAATTACCGGAGGTGCGCAACCGTCTGGACGTTGCCGAAAACAAACTGAATGCATTTCGTCAGGATAAAGACTCCGTCGATTTACCGCTGGAGGCCAAAGCGGTGCTGGACTCGATGGTAAATATTGATGCTCAGTTAAATGAACTGACCTTTAAAGAAGCTGAAATCTCCAAACTGTTCACCAAAGCGCACCCGGCGTATCGCACGTTGCTGGAAAAACGCCAGGCGCTGGAAGATGAAAAAAACAAGCTTAACGGGCGCGTGACGGCGATGCCGAAAACGCAGCAGGAAATTGTCCGCCTGACGCGTGATGTGGAGTCCGGCCAGCAGGTCTATATGCAACTGCTGAATAAACAGCAGGAGCTGAAGATCACGGAAGCCAGTACGGTTGGCGATGTGCGCATTGTCGATCCTGCCATTGCCCAGCCTGGTGTCCTGAAACCGAAAACGGCGCTGATTATTCTCGGCAGTATCCTACTTGGTTTGATGCTTTCAGTGGTTGGCGTGCTGCTACGGTCGCTGTTCAATCGCGGTATTGAAAGCCCGCAGGCGCTTGAAGAGCAGGGCATCAGCGTGTATGCCAGCATTCCCCTGTCAGAATGGCAAAAAGCGCGTGATAACGTTCAGACCATCAAAGGTGTGAAACGCTACAAGCAAAGTCAGTTACTGGCTGTGGGGAATCCGACCGATCTCGCGATAGAAGCGGTGCGCAGCCTGCGTACCAGCCTGCACTTCGCCATGATGCAATCACGTAATAATGTGCTGATGCTTACCGGGGTCAGCCCGTCGATCGGCAAAACATTTGTCTGTGCCAACCTGGCTGCGGTTATCAGTCAGACCGACAAGCGCGTACTGCTGATCGACTGTGATATGCGTAAAGGCTATACCCATGAGCTGCTCGGGACCAATAACGTCAACGGTCTGTCTGAGATCCTTAGCGGCAAGGGTGACATTCCCTCCTGCGCAAAACCAACTTCAATTGCACATTTTGACCTGGTCCCTCGCGGGCAGGTTCCCCCTAATCCTTCAGAACTGCTGATGAGCGAGCGCTTTGGCGAGTTGATGACCTGGGCCAGTGCGAACTATGACCTGGTGCTGATCGATACGCCGCCAATACTGGCCGTGACCGATGCGGCTATCGTTGGTCGCCACGTCGGAACCACGCTGATGGTGGCGCGTTACGCGGTCAATACGCTGAAAGAGGTGGAAACCAGTCTGAGTCGTTTCGGGCAAAACGGAATTCAGGTGAAAGGGGTGATCCTCAACTCCATTTTCCGGCGCGCCAGCGGGTATCAGGATTACGGTTACTACGAATACGAATACACGTCGGATTCGAAATAGATAACTAACAGCAACGCATATCGAATGTAGGCCTGATAAGCGTAGCGCCATCTGGCAACTTTATCTGGGACAAAAAATGACGACAGACAACCCGCTAATTTCTATTTATATGCCCACCTGGAACCGCCAGCAGTTGGCTATCCGGGCGATTAAATCGGTGCTGCGCCAGGACTATAGTCACTGGGAAATGATCATTGTCGATGATTGCTCTGCCGAGTATGAGCAGCTGCAACAGTTTGTTGAGGCGTTAAACGATCCACGCGTGAGCTATACGCATAACGAGATGAACTCCGGCGCGTGCGCAGTACGCAATCAGGCCATCATGCAGGCCAGTGGGCAGTACATTACGGGGATTGATGATGACGATGAGTGGACGCCGAATCGCCTGAGCTCATTCCTTCAGTCTCGTCATCAACTGGTAACGCATGCTTTTCTATACGCTGATGATTATGTCTGTGAAGGTGAGGTTTATTCACAGCCAGCCAGTCTGCCGCTGTATCCAAAATCGATGTACTCACGTCGCCGATTTTATAAACGCAATATCATTGGTAATCAGGTCTTTAGCTGGGCCTGGCGTTTCAAAGCATGCCTGTTTGATACGACGTTAAAAGCCGCGCAGGATTACGACATTTTTCTGCGCATGGTCGTGGCCTACGGTAAACCCTGGAAGGTAAAAGAGGCGACGCAGATCCTGCATGTGAATCACGGCGAGATGCGTATTACCTCATCCCCACATAAGTTCTCCGGTTACTTCCAGTTCTATCGCAAACACAAAGGTAAATTTGACCGGGCGAGTAAAAAATATCAGCTGTTTACTCTTTATCAGATCCGTAACAAGCGGATGAACTGGCGCACATTGCTGACGTTGCTTTCCATCCGTAACGGCAAACGCCTGGCTGACGGTCTGCGAGGACGTTAAGTATGCTGAGTCAACATGTGAGAGCAAAGGTAATGCAATGAATATTCTGCAATTTAATGTTCGGCTTGCCGAAGGCGGGGCGGCCGGGGTCGCGCTGGATTTACACCTGCGCGCGCTGGAAAAAGGGTGGGTGTCGCGGTTTGTATACGGTTATGGCAAAGGAGGCAAGAGAAGCGCCAGTCACGGAAATTATCCGCACGTGATTAAACATGCGCCGCGTTTGACGTCGGCGGCGAATATTGCCCTGTTTCGCCTCGCAAACCGCGATCTGTTTGGCAACCTCGACAGTATGTATCGCACAATCATCCGCACCGCGGGCCCGCTGGTTCTGCATTTCCATGTGCTGCACAGTTACTGGCTGAACCTCGAAGAGGTAGTGGCGTTTTGCCAAAAGGTGAAGGCACATAAGCCCGATATCACCTTTGTGTGGACGCTGCACGATCACTGGAGTGTTACCGGACGCTGCGCCTTTACCGATGGCTGCGAAGGCTGGAAAACGGGCTGCCAGAAATGTCCAACGTTAAGCAACTATCCCCCGGTTAACGTTGATAAAGCGCATCAGCAACTGCCCGGGAAACGTCAAATGTTTCGTACGATGCTGGCGCTTGGCTGCCAGTTTATCTCGCCCAGTCAACATGTGGCGGAAGCATTTAACAGCCTGTACGGTGCCGGGTGTTGTCACATCATCAATAACGGTATCGATGTGGCGACGGAAGCGATTCTTGCTGACTTGCCGGTTCAGCATGAGCCGCTGGGCAGACCGAAAATTGCCGTGGTGGCCCATGATTTGCGCTATGACGGCAAAACCAGCCAGCAACTGGTCCAGGCGCTTATCGCGCTCGGTGACAAAATAGAGCTGCATACCTTCGGTAAGTTTTCCCCGTTTGCCGGAGCAAACGTCATCAACCATGGGTTTGAAAGTGACAAACGAACCTTGATGGGGGCGCTAAATCAGATGGATGGGCTGGTGTTCAGTTCGCGGGTTGATAACTATCCGCTAATCTTGTGCGAAGCGCTTTCTATCGGTGTACCGGTTATCGCCACGCACAGTGAGGCGGCACAGGAAGTGCTGGCAAAATCAGGCGGCAAAACATTCAGTGAAGCGGATGTTCTGCATCTGGTACAACTGAAAAAATCAGAAATTGCACAGGCGGTATTTGACACCTCGTTGGCTACCTTTAGCCAGCAGAGCCGGACAGCATACAGCGGACAACAGATGCTGGAGGAATATGTCTCGTACTATCAGGGTCTGTAGCTATCTGGTGTTGCCGCTGCTTTATCTGCTGGTTAACGTCAAGCTTGCGCAACTGGGTGAAAGTTTCCCTGTCACCGTTGTCACTTTTTTACCACTGTTGCTACTGCTGTTTGTTGACCGTATCAATATTAAAAAGCTGTTGATTGCGTTGGGAGTGGGTGGGGGGCTGGCGGTGTTTAACTACCTGTTTGGCCAATCGCTGGATGCCAGCAAGTATGTAACATCTGCCATGTTGTTTATCTATACCGTGATCATTATTGGCATGGTGTGGAGTATTCGCTTTAAAACCATTTCGCCACATAACTATCCTAAAATTTTGCGTTTATTCTGGCTGGTGGTGGGGTTAGTGGTCGGTCTGGCTGCCGTTGAAATGGCACAGATCATTCTCAGCGGTGGCAGCAGTATAATGGAAGCTATTTCGAAATATCTTATTTACAGCAATAGCTATGTGCTGAACTTTATTAAATTTGGTGGGAAGCGTACCACCGCACTCTATTTTGAGCCTGCATTTTTCGCTCTGGCGTTAATCTCAATTTGGCTCAGCATCAAACAGTTTGGTATCAAAACGCCCAAGACCGATGCTATGATTCTGGCAGGGGTGATATTGTCAGGATCGTTTTCAGGGGTGATGACATTTATTTTGTTTTACCTGCTGGAGTGGGCGTTTCAGTATCTGAATAAGGATGCTATAAAAAAGAAGTTACCCTTGGCAATTATTTCGCTGAGTGTGTTTATGGTGGGCGTGATATTTGCCTTCCCCTACATCACGACGCGTCTTGGTGATTTAGGTACTGAAGGCTCTTCATCTTATTATCGCATAGTAGGACCGTTGGTCATGGTTGGCTATTCATTACTGAATGTCGACGGTGTAGTGAGATTTGGCTCACTTTATGAATATGTTGCATCATTCGGAATCTTTAACGGTGCAGATGTAGGTAAAACGATAGACAATGGTTTGTATTTGTTAATTATCTATTTTTCGTGGTTCGCCGTAATATTATCCCTGTGGTACATGGGAAAAGTAACGAAAATGATGATGAATGCGTTTGGTGATAATCAGAATTATCGGGTGCAGCTTTATCTTTTTACACCGTTGTCGCTGTTTTTCACCGGTTCAGTATTTAGTCCGGAATATGCATTTTTAATTGTATGTCCGTTTATTTTGCGCAAGGCGCTGAATATCGCGAGGTAATTTACATGCTGCTGAGTATTATCACCGTCGCTTTTCGCAATCTGGACGGGATCGTCAAAACCCATGCGTCACTGGCGCATCTTGCGCAGGCGAGCGATATCAACTTTGAGTGGATTGTTATCGATGGGGGGTCAACAGACGGTACACCGGCGTTCCTGGAAAATCTCAATGGAGAGCACCAGTTACGTTTTGTCAGCGAGGCTGATAACGGTCTCTACGATGCAATGAACAAAGGTATCGCTATGGCGCGCGGGCGCTTTGCACTCTTTCTCAACTCTGGAGATATTCTGCATGCCGATTGTGCACATTTTATCCGCCAGTTAAAAACGCAGAGTGATAAAGCGATGGTGATTGGCGATGCTTTGCTGGATTTTGGTAATGGTAAAAAAATGACGCGCCGGGCTAAACCAGGTTGGTATATCTACCACAGTTTGCCAGCCAGTCATCAGGCAATATTTTTTCCGCTGACGGGGCTGCAAACCTGGCATTATGATTTGCAATATAAAATATCATCGGATTATGCGCTGGCAGCAAAATTATACAAGTCCGGGTTCGCGTTTAAAAAACTGACTGGTTTAGTGTCGGAGTTTTCCATGGGCGGCGTATCGACTACGAATAATCTGGAATTGTGTCGGGATGCCAAAAGAGTCCAACGTCAAATATTGCGCATGCCCGGTTTTTGGGCTGAATTTTCTGAATACATACGTCTGCGTACAACCGGTAAGACAAAACACTTATATGGTAAAACGTAAGGTCACACTATGCAGGATTTAAACGGCTTCGCGGTGCCGAAAGGTTTTCGCGGCGGTGGTGCAATTAAAGTGCAATTATGGTGGGCGGTACAAGCAACATTATTTCACTGGTCACCACAGGTGATGTACCGCTGGCGTGTTTTTTTATTAAGGATATTTGGCGCGAAAATAGGAAAAAACGTAGTTATTCGGCCTTCAGTAAAAATTACTTATCCGTGGAAATTAACACTGGGTGATTACGCCTGGGTAGGGGATGACGCGGTTTTATATACGCTGGATAATATTACGATTGGGGCTCATACGGTTATTTCGCAGAAAAGCTATTTATGCACCGGAAGTCATGATTATGCCAGCCAACACTTTGATATTAGCGCCACGCCAATTGTGATTGGCGAGAAATGCTGGCTGGCGACAGATGTTTTTGTCGCGCCTGGCGTGACGATAGGCGACGGCACCGTCGTGGGTGCACGTAGCAGCGTTTTTAAATCGTTGCCGGCCAATGCCATATGTCGGGGTAACCCCGCAGTAGTTACGCGTAAACGCGTCGAGAACGTTACTCCCTGAAGGGAAATTTTAAGAGGTAATAACATGTCAAAAGTCGCTCTCATTACTGGCGTAACCGGGCAGGATGGTTCTTACCTGGCAGAGTTTCTGCTGGAAAAAGGTTATGAAGTTCATGGTATTAAGCGCCGGGCCTCGTCATTTAATACCGAACGGGTAGACCATATTTACCAGGATCCACATGCGGGTAATCCCAAATTCCATCTGCATTATGGTGATTTGACGGACTCCTCTAATCTGACCCGCATTTTGCAAGAGGTTCAACCGGATGAAGTCTATAACCTGGGCGCAATGAGCCACGTGGCGGTGTCGTTTGATTCACCAGAATATACTGCTGATGTTGATGGGATCGGCACGCTGCGTTTGCTGGAAGCGATTCGCTTCCTGGGTCTGGAAAAGAAAACCCGTTTCTATCAGGCCTCCACCTCTGAACTGTACGGTCTGGTTCAGGAGATCCCACAGAAAGAAACGACGCCGTTCTATCCGCGATCGCCCTATGCTGTCGCCAAACTGTATGCCTACTGGATCACCGTCAATTACCGTGAATCTTATGGCATATATGCCTGTAACGGCATTCTGTTTAACCATGAATCTCCGCGTCGTGGCGAAACCTTCGTCACACGCAAAATTACCCGTGCAATTGCCAACATCGCCCAGGGGCTGGAGTCCTGTCTGTACCTCGGCAATATGGATTCGTTGCGTGACTGGGGACATGCCAAAGACTACGTCAGGATGCAGTGGATGATGCTGCAGCAGGAGCAGCCGGAAGATTTCGTGATCGCCACTGGCGTGCAGTATTCCGTCCGTCAGTTTGTGGAAATGGCTGCTGCCCAACTCGGTATTAAGCTGCGCTTTGAAGGTGAGGGCGTGAATGAAAAAGGCATTGTGGTTTCGGTGACTGGGCATGATGCGCCAGGGGTGAAACCGGGGGATGTGATGATCGCCGTCGACCCGCGCTATTTCCGTCCTGCAGAGGTTGAAACGCTGTTGGGCGATCCGACAAAGGCACACGAAAAACTGGGCTGGAAACCGGAGATCACATTGCGCCAGATGGTTTCTGAAATGGTTGCTCACGATCTGGAAGCAGCGAAGAAACATTCACTGCTGAAGTCCCATGGTTACGATGTCGCCATTGCGCTGGAGCATTGAGGATGATGAAACAACGAATTTTTGTGGCGGGCCATTCTGGGATGGTGGGGGCCGCCATCGTAAGGCAACTCGCACAGCGAGAAAACGTGGAACTGGTGCTGCGTACTCGCAATCAACTTAACCTGCTGGACGCCAGTGCTGTGCAGGCGTTTTTTGCCACTGAACGTATTGACCAGGTTTATATGGCGGCAGCCAAAGTGGGCGGGATTGTGGCTAATAATACTTATCCTGCTGATTTTATTTACGAAAATATGGTTATTGAGAGCAACGTAATTCATGCGGCTCATTTGCATAGCGTGAATAAACTGCTGTTTCTCGGTTCATCCTGCATTTATCCGCAGTTGGCCAGGCAGCCAATAGCTGAAAGTGAACTGCTGCAGGGGTTGCTGGAACCCACTAACGAACCGTATGCGATAGCCAAAATTGCCGGAATTAAGCTTTGTGAGTCATATAACCGTCAGTATGACCGTGATTACCGTTCAGTGATGCCGACAAATTTGTACGGACCTCACGACAATTTTCATCCCAGCAATTCGCATGTTATCCCGGCGTTACTGCGTCGCTTTCATGAAGCCTGTGAGCAGAATGCGCCGGATGTGGTGGTGTGGGGCAGTGGCACGCCGATGCGTGAGTTTCTGCATGTGGACGATATGGCGGCAGCCAGTATCCACGTGATGGAGTTAGATCGAGAAGTTTGGCAGGAGTATACCCAGCCGATGCTATCACATATCAATGTGGGCACTGGCGTGGATTGCACTATCCGTGAGCTGGCACAAACGATCGCGCAGGTTGTTGGTTATAAAGGACGTGTAGTGTTTGACGCCAGCAAACCGGACGGAACACCACGCAAACTACTGGATGTGACACGGTTACACCAGCTTGGTTGGTATCACGAGATACCCCTGGAAGCGGGGCTTGCCAGTACGTATCAGTGGTTCCTTGTGAATCAGCAACGGTACCGGGGGTAGCGATGTTTTTACGTCATGAGGAGTTTGCCGGCGTTGTACGTTCTACTCCGCTGATTTCTATCGATTTGATTGTGGAGAATGCTCAGGGGGAGTTTTTGCTCGGTAAACGCCTTAACCGACCGGCACAGGGCTACTGGTTTGTACCTGGCGGTAGGGTGCGAAAAGATGAGTCGCTACATACGGCCTTTGAGCGGTTAACTACAGCCGAGTTGGGGGTGCGTTTACCGCTGTCCTCCGCTGAGTTTTATGGTGTCTGGCAGCACTTCTATGACGATAACTTTTCTGGTCAGGATTTTTCGACACATTACATCGTGCTGGGTTTTCGTCTGAGGGTGTTGGAAAAAGAGTTACAACTTCCCGGAGAGCAGCACGAGACCTGGCGTTGGATGATGCCGCAGTCGCTGTTAGCGACTGACAACGTGCATGAAAACAGTCGGGCATACTTTATGTCGGAACGTCAGGCTGAGGTGCCTGGTTTATGAAGATCCTGGTGTATGGCATTAATTATTCTCCTGAGCTTACAGGCATCGGCAAGTACACCGGTGAAATGGTGGAATGGATGGCGCGTCAGGGGCATGACGTTAGGGTGATTACCGCGCCGCCTTATTATCCCCAGTGGAAAGTCAATGACTGCTATTCATCATGGCGTTATCGCCGTGAAGAGGGGGATGCGATCGTCTGGCGCTGTCCGCTATATGTGCCGAAACAACCGTCAACGATCAAACGTCTGCTGCATTTAGGCAGTTTTGCCCTGACCAGCTTTTTCCCTCTGATGGCACAGCGTCGCTGGAAGCCGGATCGCATAATTGGCGTTGTGCCGACACTGTTCTGTACACCTGGTATGCGCCTGCTGGCGAAGCTGTCTGGCGCGCGTACGCTGTTGCACATTCAGGATTATGAAGTTGACGCCATGCTTGGCCTTGGGATGGCTGGGAAAGGTAAATTCGGAACAGTGGCAAAGTTGGCTAGCGTCTTCGAACGCAATGGTCTGCAGCGCATGGATCTTGTTTCAACGATCTCTCGCTCAATGATGCACAAAGCTCTGGATAAAGGCGTGTCAGCAGAGAAAGTTATTTTCTTTCCAAATTGGTCGGAAGTGGCTCGTTTTCGTGATGTAACTGACGCTGAAGCTTGGGCGCTGCGCCATGAACTGGGGTTACCTAAGGATAAAAAAATTATTCTGTACTCAGGCAACATCGGTGAAAAGCAGGGACTTGATAGTGTGATAGATGCGGCAGCCTGGCTCAGTAATCAGCCATGGCATTTTGTGATCGTTGGGCAAGGAGGCGGTAAAGCGAGGCTGGAAAACATGGTCAGCAGGCGGAGCCTGAGTAATGTGACATTTCTCCCGTTGCAACGCTATGAGGTGCTACCTGCGTTACTGAAGATGGGGGACTGCCATTTAGTCGTACAAAAGCGTGGTGCAGCAGATGCCGTTCTTCCCTCCAAACTGACCAATATCCTGGCTGTTGGTGGTAATGCAGTGATTACCGCTGAACCTGATACCGAACTGGGCCAGCTATGTGACACCTTTCCTGGTATTGCTGTTTGCGTGGAGCCGGAATCGGTGAACGCACTTGTAAGTGGTATTGAACAGACGTTATTGATGCCGAAAGTCAACATAGTGGCTCGTCACTATGCCGAACGCACGCTGGATAAAGAAAACGTGCTTGGTCAATTTATTGCAGATATACGGGGATAAAAGATGAGTCAGTCCAAACTCTTTCCGGTTGTGATGGCTGGTGGCTCAGGTAGTCGTTTATGGCCATTGTCCCGTGTGTTGTATCCAAAGCAGTTCCTGTGTCTTAAGGGCGACCTCACGATGTTACAGACGACAATTTGCCGTCTAAAGGGTGTGGAGTGTGAAAGCCCGGTCGTTATCTGCAATGAGCAACACCGTTTCATTGTGGCGGAACAACTACGGCAACTGCACAAGTTAACCGATAACATTATCCTCGAACCCGCTGGGCGCAATACGGCTCCGGCTATTGCATTGGCTGCATTGGCGGCAACACGCCCTAACCCGCAGGGCGATCCGCTGCTGCTGGTGCTGGCAGCGGATCATATGATTGCTGATGAAGAGGCGTTCCGCAAGGCGGTTCTCAATGCTATGCCCTATGCCGAGTCGGGAAAGCTGGTCACATTTGGTATCGTGCCGGATCAGGCTGAAACTGGCTATGGTTATATTCGACGTGGAGATATTTCCCCCGCCAATACCGATGCGGTTGCTTTTGATGTTGCGCAGTTTGTTGAAAAACCGAACCTGGAAACCGCTCAGGCTTATGTCGCAAGCGGTGACTATTACTGGAACAGCGGTATGTTTCTGTTCCGCGCTAGCCGCTACCTGGAAGAGCTGAATAAATTCCGGCCCGATATTCTGGAAGCTTGCAAGAAAGCTATGAACTTGGTTGATCCCGATCTCGATTTTATTCGTGTAGGTGAAGAGGCCTTTCTAGCCTGTCCGGAAGAGTCTGTGGACTATGCGGTAATGGAGCGTACTGCAGACGCGGTAGTTATGCCGATGAATGCTGGCTGGAACGATGTAGGTTCGTGGTCATCACTGTGGGAAATCAGTGCGCATACTGCTGAAGGCAATGTGCATCACGGTGACGTGATTAGCCACGAAACAGAAAACAGCTATGTATATGCGGAATCTGGCCTGGTGACTACCGTTGGCGTGAAGGACCTGGTAGTGGTGCAGACCAAAGACGCAGTGCTGATTGCCGATCGCAACGCGGTACAGGATGTGAAGAAAGTGGTGGAGAGAATTAAGGCTGATGGCCGGCATGAGCATCATAACCACCGTGAAGTCTATCGTCCGTGGGGCAAATACGACTCTATTGACGCAGGCGATCGTTATCAGGTTAAGCGTATTACCGTTAAGCCTGGCGAGGGATTATCGATGCAGATGCACTTGCACCGCGCCGAACACTGGGTTGTAGTGGCAGGAACGGCGAAAGTCACAATCAATGATGATATCAAACTGCTCGCGGAAAATGAGTCAGTCTATATTCCGTTGGGAGCAACCCATTGCCTGGAGAATCCCGGGAAAATTCCGCTCGATCTGATTGAAGTACGCTCTGGTTCTTATCTTGAAGAAGATGATGTAGTGCGTTTTGAAGATCGTTACGGGCGTGTCTAACGGTTATTAACTCCGCCGGGAAAGCGCTACGTCATCCGGCAAATTACGACAACACTATTTTTGGCCATTTATAGGGTTAGGGCTAACTGTTGCCTGAAGAAGGGTAAATCATGACGGAATTAACCTGTTTCAAAGCCTACGATATTCGCGGCAGGTTGGGCGAAGAACTGAATGAGAATATCGCATGGCGAATTGGCCGTGCCTTCGGTGAATTGCTGAAACCGAAAACGGTGGTACTGGGCGGTGATGTGCGTCTGAGCAGTGAGTCGCTCAAGCTGGCGCTGGCAAAAGGATTGCAGGATGCAGGTGTGGATGTGCTGGATATTGGTATGTCAGGCACCGAAGAGATTTATTTTGCCACATTTCATCTTGGTGTTGACGGCGGTATTGAAGTGACCGCCAGCCATAATCCAATGGATTACAACGGCATGAAATTGGTACGTGAAGGTGCGCGGCCGATCAGTGGTGATAGCGGCCTACGTGACGTGCAACGCCTGGCAGAAGCGAATGAATTCCCGCCCGTCAATCAGGCAAATCGTGGCAGTTTTACCCTTCTCAATCTGCGTGATGCCTATATCAACCACCTGTTGGGGTACATCAACACCAGCAATCTTAAGCCAATGAAGTTGGTGTTGAATTCCGGTAATGGTGCAGCAGGCCCGGTAGTGGATGCCATCGAAGCACGCTTCAGGTTGATGGGGGTGCCGGTCGAGTTTATCAAAATTCACAACACCCCGGATGGCAATTTTCCTAATGGTATCCCTAATCCTCTTCTGCCGGAGTGCCGCGCGGATACATGTAATGCGGTACTTGAGCACGGTGCTGATATGGGGATTGCTTTCGATGGAGATTTTGACCGCTGCTTCCTGTTTGATGAAAAGGGGCGGTTTATTGAGGGGTACTACATCGTTGGTCTGTTGGCAGAAGCGTTTCTGGAGAAACATCCAGGAGCGAAAATCATTCACGATCCACGTTTGTCCTGGAACACGGTGGACAGAGTGGTTGCTGCGGGTGGTACGCCGGTGATGTCTAAAACAGGACATGCATTTATCAAAGAGCGCATGCGTCTTGAAGATGCAATCTACGGTGGCGAAATGAGTGCGCATCACTATTTTCGTGATTTTGCATACTGTGACAGCGGAATGATCCCGTGGCTGTTGGTTGCGGAACTGGTTTGTCTGAAAGGGCTATCTTTGGGCGAACTGGTGCGGGACAGAATGGCGGCGTACCCGGCGAGTGGGGAAATTAACAGCATGTTGGCAGAACCTGCGGCGGCTATTGCACGGGTAGAACAGCACTTTTCGCGTGAGGCGCTGGCGGTGGACAGAACGGACGGTATCAGCATGTCGTTTGTAGACTGGCGCTTTAATTTACGTTCCTCCAATACCGAACCGGTAGTGCGCCTGAACGTGGAATCGCGCGGAGACATTCCGCTGATGGAAGCGCGAACGCGCACTCTCCTGGCATTGCTAAATCAGTAATGCTGGTATTTCCCTTGCCCGATAAGGGCAAGTGGTGACTAACAGGAACCACGATGACACATCTAAAAAAGCGCGAACGAGCCAAAACCAATGCGTCGTTGATATCGATGGTGCAACGCTTTTCAGATATCACCATCATGTTTGGTGGATTATGGATAGTCTGCGAACTGAGCGGTTTGCCTTTCCTGTATATGCACCTGCTGGTGGCGTTAATCACGCTGGTCGTTTTTCAGATGCTGGGCGGGATAACGGATTTCTACCGCTCCTGGCGCGGGGTGAAAATTTCAACTGAGTTGGTGCTACTGCTGCAAAACTGGACGCTGAGTCTGATTTTTTGCGCGGGTCTGATTGCCTTTAATAACGATTTTGATAACCGGTTTGCTCTCTGGCTGGCATGGTATCTGCTTTCAAGTATTGGTCTGGTGCTGTGCCGTGCGTTTATTCGCTACGGGGCGGGATGGTTGCGAAATCGTGGTTATAACACGCGTCGGGTAGCGGTAGCAGGGGACCTTCCTGCCGGACAGGTGCTGCTGGACAGCTTTCGCCATGAGCCGTGGTTGGGGTTTGAGGTCGCGGGTGTTTATCACGACCCCATCCCGGGGAAAAACGCCCGGGATTGGGCGGGAAATCTGCAGCAACTGGTGGATGATGCCAAAGCTTCACGTATTCATAACGTCTATATCGCTATGTCGATGAGCGATGGGGCGTGCGTAAAAAAACTGGTACGCGAACTGGCTGATACCACCTGTTCGGTGCTTCTGATCCCTGATGTCTTTACCTTCAATATTCTGCACTCGCGGATTGAAGAGATGAACGGCGTTCCGGTGGTACCGCTGTATGACACACCGCTTTCAGGCATTAATCGTCTGCTGAAGCGTGCGGAGGATATCGTCCTGGCATCGTTAATCCTGCTGCTTATTTCTCCTGTGCTATGCGCCATTGCGCTGATGGTGAAGCTGACCTCAAAGGGGCCGGTAATTTTTCGTCAGACCCGCTACGGGATGGACGGGAAACCGATCAAAGTCTGGAAGTTTCGTTCCATGAAGGTGATGGAAAACGATGCGGTGGTTACCCAGGCCACCCAGAACGATCCGCGTGTGACCCGCGTGGGTAATTTCCTACGGCGGACGTCTCTGGATGAATTACCACAGTTTATAAATGTGCTGACAGGCGGGATGTCTATTGTCGGGCCGCGTCCACATGCGGTGGCGCATAACGAACAGTATCGCCAGTTGATAGAAGGGTACATGTTGCGCCATAAGGTGAAGCCAGGCATTACCGGCTGGGCGCAAATCAACGGCTGGCGTGGTGAAACCGATACGCTGGAAAAAATGGAAAAACGCGTAGAGTTTGACCTCGAATACATTCGCGAATGGAGCGTGTGGTTCGATATTAAAATCGTTTTTCTGACGGTCTTTAAAGGCTTCGTCAATAAAGCGGCATATTAATATGAGTTTACGAGAAAAAACCCTCAACGGTGCCAAATGGTCAGCCATTGCTACGGTAATCATCATCGGTCTGGGGCTCATTCAGATGACGGTGATGGCACGGATTATTGATAATCATCAGTTCGGGTTATTAACCGTGTCGCTGGTGATTATAGCGCTGGCCGATACGCTGTCTGATTTTGGCATCGCCAACTCGATTATTCAGCGCAAAGAGATAGGTTATCTTGAACTAACCACCTTGTACTGGTTAAACGTTGGGCTGGGGATAGTCGTATGTATTGCTATGTTTGCGCTCAGCGAAACCATTGCCGATGCGCTTAATAACCCTGAGCTGGTGCCACTGATTAAAACCTTAGCGCTGGCGTTTGTGGTGATCCCGCATGGGCAGCAGTTCCGTGCGCTGATGCAAAAAGAACTGGCCTTCAACAAAATTGGCATGATTGAAACCAGTTCAGTACTGGCCGGTTTTACTTTTACCGTGGTTAGCGCGCATTTTTGGCCGATCGCTATGACTGCCATTGTTGGGTATCTGGTGAATAGTACGCTACGTACACTGCTGTTTGGCTATTTTGGTCGCAAAATATATCGACCAGGGCTATGTTTTTCACTTTCATCCGTGTCGCAAAATCTGCGCTTTGGGGCATGGCTGACGGCGGACAGCATTATCAATTATGTGAACACTAACCTTTCGACGCTGCTGCTGGCCAGAACCCTGGGTGCTGGCGTGGCGGGAGGCTTCAATCTTGCCTGGAACGTGGCAGTTGTACCGCCAATCAAACTGAATCCGATAATTACCCGAGTACTGTTTCCTGCGTTTGCCAAAATTCAGGACGATACCGAAAAACTACGGGTCAATTTTTACAAGCTGCTATCTGTTGTCGGCATTATCAATTTCCCGGCTCTACTGGGACTGATGGTGGTATCAAATAACGTCGTACCGCTGGTGTTTGGCGAAAAGTGGAACAGTATTGTTCCGGTGCTGCAACTGCTGTGCATTGTGGGTCTGCTGCGCTCAGTCGGTAATCCGATAGGCTCACTGCTGATGGCCAAAGCCCGGGTTGATATCAGCTTCAAATTCAATATTTTCAAAACCTTTTTGTTTATCCCCGCCATCCTGGTTGGCGGAAATATGGCGGGTGTGATTGGCGTCACGCTGGGTTTTTTACTGGTACAGGTCATAAACACCATCCTGAGCTATTTCGTGATGATCAAACCGGTACTGGGACCGAGCTATCGGCAGTACATGCTCAGCCTGTGGCTACCGTTCTATCTCTCTTTACCCACGCTGGTGGTGAGCTACGCGCTGGGAATGACATTGCAAAATAAATTGCCGTTAAGTGCGTTGCTGAGCCTACAGATAACCGCTGGCGCGCTGGTGTTTGTCGTGATGATTGTGCTGTCGCGTCATCCGCTGGTGGTGGAAATCAAACGCCAGTTCTGCCGTGGTGAAAAAATGAAAGCCTTGTTCCGCGCAGGGTGAATTGCGTTTGTTGTCGTCCGGAGACGGGAAAACCGTCATCCGCACTGATTTTAAGAGGTCATGATGAAATTACTGATTCTGGGCAACCACACCTGCGGTAATCGCGGGGACAGCGCCATTTTGCGCGGTTTGCTGGATGCCATTCATACGCTCCAGCCAGAGACTGAAGTGGATGTGATGAGCCGCTACCCGGTGAGTTCCTCCTGGTTACTAAATCGACCGGTGATGGGCGATCCACTGTATTCACAGATGAAGCAGCATAACAATGCTGCAGGCGTTATGGGCCGCGTAAAGAAAGTGCTGCGTCGTCGCTATCAGCATCAGGTGCTGCTCTCGCGCGTCACCGATTCCGGGAATCTGCGCAATATCGCTATCGCTCAGGGGTTTACTGACTTTGTCCGCTTGTTGTCGCGTTATGACGCCATTATCCAGGTCGGCGGATCGTTTTTTGTCGATCTGTATGGCGTGACGCAGTTTGAACATGCCTTGTGTTCGTTTATGGCTAAAAAACCGCTGTACATGATTGGTCACAGCGTAGGGCCATTTCAGGATGCACAGTTCAATCAGTTGGCGAACTACGTTTTTGGGCACTGCAATGCGTTAATTTTACGCGAATCGGTCAGCCTGGAACTGATGAAACGCAGTGAAATAACGACAGAGAAAGTCGAGTCGGGTGTGGATACCGCCTGGCTGGTAGACAACCATCACGATGACTTTGACCCGGGTTATGCCGTACAGCACTGGCTACAAACGGCTGCAAAGCAGAAGACTGTCGCCATTACATTACGTGAACTGGCGCCGTTTGATAAGCGTCTTGGAACCACACAACAGGCCTATGAGCAAGCCTTTGCCGGCGTGGTTAATCGGATCCTTGATGAAGGTTACCAGGTGATGGCGCTCTCAACCTGTACCGGTATTGATAGTTACAACAAAGATGATCGCATGGTTGCACTGAACCTGCGTCAGTACGTTAATGATCCGGCCCGTTATCACGTGGTCATGGATGAACTAAACGATCTCGAAATGGGAAAAATATTAGGCGCATGTGACCTGACGGTGGGCACACGCCTGCACTCTGCCATTATCTCGATGAACTTTATGACGCCGGCGATAGCCATTAATTATGAGCACAAATCGGCGGGAATTATGCAGCAACTGGGGTTAGCGGAAATGGCGGTTGATATCCGCCATCTGCTGGATGGTAGTCTTGAAGGCAAGGTTGCCGATAACCTGGGACGGCTCGCTGAACTTAACGTCAGGGTGGCGGAGGCGGTTAAGCGTGAACGTGAACACGGTAGGCGTATGGTGCAATCGGTATTAACGCGTATTCAGGAGGGGAAATGAAAGTCAGCTTTTTCCTGCTTAAATTTCCGCTGTCCTCTGAAACCTTTGTGCTGAATCAGATCACCGCGTTTATCGATATGGGGCATGATGTTGAAATTATCGCGTTATATCAGGGCGATCTTGATAACACCCATGCATCCTATATTGACTACCGCCTGGGCGAAAAAACACGATGGTTATTGAAAGAACCGGCTGACAGGTTGGCAAAGCTGAAATATCGCACCACGACGATTTTACAAGGCATCACCCGAACAGCGACCTGGAAAGCGCTCAATGTTCCACGCTATGGCGATGAGGCGCGTAATCTGATTTTAGCGTCCATCTGTGCGCTAACCCCACGAGCATTCCAGGCCGATGTCTTTATTGCGCACTTTGGACCCGCTGGCGTAACGGCGGCCAAACTACGTGAACTCGGCGTGCTCCGCGGCAAAATAGCCACTGTCTTCCATGGTATTGACGTTTCACATCGGGACATCCTTTCCCGCTATACCCCCGAATATCAGAAGCTGTTTCAGCGCGGTGATTTGATGTTGCCCATTAGCAATCTCTGGGCCGGACGTTTGCGGAATATGGGATGCCCACCGCATAAAATAGCGGTATCGCGTATGGGGATTGATATGACGCGTTTTACACCCCGTGAGGTGAAAGCGCCAGGCACGCCGCTAGAAATTCTCTCCGTTGCACGGTTAACTGAGAAAAAAGGGCTGCATGTCGCTATCGAAGCGTGCCGCCAGTTGAAAGAGCGGGGTATCTCATTTCGTTATCGCATTCTGGGAATTGGCCCTTGGGAGCGTCGATTACGTACGCTTATCGAGCAATATCAACTGGATGACGTGATTGAAATGTCAGGATTTAAACCCAGCCATCAGGTCAAAGAGATGCTTGAGCAGGCGGATGTCTTCCTGTTGCCCTCCGTCACGGGAATTGATGGTGACATGGAAGGGATCCCGGTGGCGTTGATGGAGGCCATGGCCGTAGGGATACCGGTCGTCTCTACTGTGCACAGTGGGATCCCTGAGCTGGTGGAATCTGGAAGGTCCGGTTGGCTGGCACCAGAGAATGATGCTCAGGCCCTGGCGGAGCGATTAGCGACGGTCAGCGTGCTAGACAGTGAGCAAGTGAAGCCGGTGGTGGCGTGCGCCCGCGAAAAAATAGCCGCTGAATTTAACCAGCTTGCGATCAACAAACAGCTAGCCAGTCTGCTGCAAACGATGTAAATCGAGGTTGTATGCCAGAGAAAAAACTCTCCCGACGTACTTTTCTGACGGCAGGCTCTGCGCTTGTCGTACTGCATTCTCCCGTTGCCCGAGCGCTTGAATCACCGGGCAGCGTCAACATTCAGGATTACAATCCACAGGATTGGGTGGCTTCCTTCAGGCAGGCGTTTTCAGAGGCGCAAACCGTTGTCGTGCCTGCTGGTCTGGAGTGCAGGAATATCAATACCGCGATCGGGATCCCGCCTGGTAAAACGTTGCATCTGCAAGGCGGGGTCAGTAGCAGCAGTCGTGGGCGCTTTATTCTGCAGGATGGCTGTCGCGTGACAGGGGAGCAGGGGGGGCGCTTGCGAAATATTACCCTTGATATTCGGGGATCCGACTGTGTGATAAAAGGCATAGCCATGAGCGGTTTCGCCCCTGTGGCACAAATTTATATCGGGGGGAAAACGCCGCGAGCGATGCGTAACCTCACCATTGACGACATTACCGTCACTGATGCGAATTACGGGATCCTGCGACAGGGGTTTCATAACCAGATGGATGGGGTACGGATAACCAACAGCCGCTTTAGTGATTTACAGGGTGACGCCATCGAGTGGAATGTCGCGATAAACGACAGTGACATCGTGATTTCAGACCATGTTATAGAACGCATCAATTGTACGAACGGAAATGTTAACTGGGGTATCGGTATTGGGCTGGCAGGTAGTACGTACGACAACACCTATCCAGACGAACTGGCGGTGAAAAGATTTGTGGTTGCCAATATAACGGGCTCGG
This sequence comes from Citrobacter sp. MGH100, assembly GCF_001034465.1. Classification (NCBI taxonomy): domain Bacteria; kingdom Pseudomonadati; phylum Pseudomonadota; class Gammaproteobacteria; order Enterobacterales; family Enterobacteriaceae; genus Citrobacter; species Citrobacter sp. MGH100. Next base: position 1,632,968 of record NZ_KQ089800.1, on the reverse strand, counting down.
ATTGTCGGCAGTTAGTCCATGTCGAGAACGGCAAACATTTTATCATTCGTAATATTACCGCGCGAAATATCACCCCGGATTTCAGCAAGAAAGCGGGTATCGATAATGCTACAGTCGCTATTTATGGATGTGATAATTTCGTCATTGATAATATCAATATGAAAAATAGCGCAGGGATGCTGATTGGTTACGGTGTGATCAAAGGACGATATTTGTCCATCCCACAAAACTTTAAGTTAAATAATATTCAACTGGATAACACACATCTCGATTATAAATTACGTGGTATTCAGATTTCCTCAGGGAATGCAACTTCATTTGTGGCCATTACCAACGTTGAGATGAAGCGCGCGACGCTGGAGCTGCACAACAAACCTCAGCATCTTTTCTTGCGAAATATCAAGGTGATGCAGCAATCCACTACAGGGCCAGCGCTAAAGATGCACTTTGATCTGCGCAAAGATGTCCGCGGTAAGTTTATGGCCAAACAGGATACCTTGCTCTCGCTGGCCAACGTTCATGCAGTTAATGAAGCAGGACAAAGCTCGGTTGATATTGACAGCGTAAACCAGCAGGTCGTGAATGTCGCGGCAGTGAATTTTCGATTACCGGGCTGGTAATTTTACGACCATTCCTGGCTAAAAACCTACCCGGCTAAGAATATGATTACTGCATTCTGCCAGCAAGCGGCGTAACATGCGTCCCAACAGAGTGATGTAATTCATACTGGCTAAAACAAGCTAAAAAGCTATAATTCAGCAATTATTGAATAGGTGAATGACTTAATGATTAATTTAAAAGCAGTTATTCCGGTAGCGGGCCTCGGGATGCACATGTTGCCTGCCACAAAGGCCATCCCAAAAGAGATGCTACCGATCGTTGATAAGCCGATGATTCAATACATTGTCGACGAGATTGTAGCTGCAGGTATCAAAGAAATCGTTCTGGTAACACATGCGTCTAAGAACGCGGTTGAGAACCACTTCGACACCTCTTATGAACTTGAATCGCTGCTTGAACAGCGTGTTAAGCGCCAGTTACTGGCTGAAGTGCAGTCCATCTGCCCTCCTGGCGTGACTATCATGAACGTTCGTCAGGCACAATTGCTTGGTCTGGGGCACTCTATTCTTTGTGCCCGCCCAATTATCGGCGACAACCCTTTTGTGGTGGTGTTACCTGACGTCGTTCTGGATACGGCGAGTGCGGATCCACTGCGCTACAACCTGGCTGCAATGGTGGCCCGCTTTAATGAGACCGGGCGTAGTCAGGTGCTGGCAAAACGTATGGCAGGCGATCTTTCCGAGTATTCCGTTATTCAGACCAAAGAGCCTTTAGATAACGAAGGTAAAGTCAGCCGCATCGTTGAATTCATTGAAAAACCCGATCAGCCGCAAACCCTTGATTCAGACCTGATGGCTGTAGGGCGCTATGTGCTTTCTGCTGATATTTGGGCGGAAATTGAGCGCACGCAACCCGGCGCATGGGGACGTATCCAGCTTACGGATGCCATTGCTGAGATGGCGAAAAAACAGTCTGTTGATGCCATGTTGATGACGGGCGACAGTTACGACTGCGGTAAAAAAATGGGTTATATGCAGGCATTTGTGAAGTACGGGCTGCGTAACCTGAAAGAGGGACCGAAGTTCCGTAAGAGCATCGAGAAATTGCTTGGTGTTTAGCTGTCTTGGTCGATATTAATTAGGTTTAGTTGTTTTAAAAAGCATGGAAGATTCTGGGTGATATCTTAGCTGGTTGATGCTTCTCTTGGCTTTTTTATGAGTAACAACAAGTATCGATTGGTGTTTAACCGCATCTTTTTTCCTTGTTTCTTTCTACAATTAATACGACAATATTGAGGAGATCCTGCTGTTCAGGATCTCCAAAATTTAAGCGTGCAGTGCATTGGTAGCTGTTGAGCCTAGGGCGGTAGCGTGTTTAAAAAACATGCAGGTAATTGTGTTGAAGTAGGTTCGTTTATTCTGACAATAGTTGACAAGAACACGTACATATTTAAACAAATAGATTTGCAGTTAGAATGAAATAAATTCATTTTATGGAAATGGCATGACTCTACTCGTGACTGGTGGTACAGGTTATATTGGCTCACATACTGTTTTACAGTTAATTGAGGGCGGGTATGAAGTTGTGGTGCTCGACAATCTGAGCAATTCATCTATTGAATCGCTTCGTCGCGTTGAGTTATTAGTTTCAAAAAATATTCCATTCGTCAAAGCAGACATCAATGATAAAGATGAGCTCAAAAAAATCCTAACGAGCTATAATATTGAGGCTGTTCTTCATTTTGCGGGGCAGAAGTCAGTAGGCGAGTCTGTTGATAAACCATTAGAGTATTATATTAATAATGTCAGCGGTTCACTTGCGTTACTTGAGGCGATGAAGGAAGCGAACGTTTACAAGTTTATCTTTAGCTCGTCTGCAACTGTTTATGGAAATTGTTCGCCAGTACCAAATCTGGAAGATTCTCCTGTTGGTAGTGCATCTTGTCCATATGGAACGACAAAGGTGGTGCTAGAGGAGATATTATCAGATTATGCAAAATCAAATAATAAATTAAAAATTATTGCGTTACGATATTTTAATCCCGCTGGTGCACATCCAAGTGGTTTGATTGGTGAGGATCCTAATGGCATCCCAAATAATCTTGTGCCGTATATTTCGCAGGTTGCAATTGGTAAGTTAGAAAAATTGTTCGTCTACGGCGGTGATTATGACACAGTGGATGGTACGGGAGTTCGGGATTTTATCCATGTTGTAGACCTTGCCGCTGGACACGTAAGTGCATTACGCCATCTTGATCATGTTGAAGGATATGAAGTATTCAATCTTGGAACTGGACAAGGTGTATCAGTTTTACAAGTCATTAAAGCATTTGAAAAAGCAAGTAACCTAAAAATAAATTATGAGATTGTAGTCAGGAGACCTGGCGACATCGCAGCTTCATGGGCTGATGTTTCAAAAGCAGAGAAAATATTAAACTGGAAAGCTAGATTTAACATTGATGATATGATGTATCATACATGGAACTGGCAAAAGAAAAATCCTAATGGTTATAAGGCAGGATAGATCTAAAATCATGAAACTGTGTCTTATTACCCCCGTTTTAATTTGATTACTATTGCCCTCCTGAGTGAGTTGCGACGATTGTCTCGTTGTTATTTTGATAAAACCAGTCTTTTAGGTCATTACAATAAATAACTATTACATATAGGATAGTGTTGTTTGTAAAATTCTAACTTAAAATAATTTCCTGATAGGATATTATCTGAAAGTACATGCAGAAATAGAGTTTAGAACTTGACTATGAAAATAGCATTAATCGGTACTACAGCAGAAAGTCTAATCCAATTCAGAAAAGAACTGATTAATTCATTGTGTAAGAATGGGCATGTGGTCTATGCATTTGCAATTGACTATGATAATAGCACTAAAGAAAAAGTGAAATCATTTGGCGCTATTCCTGTTTGTTATTCTTTTAGTCGTACTGGTTTAAATCCATTTACCGATGTTGTTAATACTTACAAGTTATATAAAACTCTGAAATCATTAAATTTGGATTTAGTGTTTTCATATTTTTCAAAGCCAGCCATTTTTGGTACGCTGGCAGCAAAGTTTGCAAAAATACAGAAACGTTATGCAATGCTTGAAGGTCTTGGTTTCTTTTTTACCAATTCTGGAGGGCATGTCTCTGTTCGCAAAAAATTACTAAAGAAATTACTTGTTTCGTTATACAAAATTAGTTTTAAACATATTGATAGTTTAGTGTTATTGAATGTCGATGATAAAAGAGATCTTTTAGTAAATGAAAATATTTATGTCAAAGACGTTCATGTATTAGGCGGCATTGGTTTAAATATGTCGGATTATCCGTATTGTCCTCCGCCAGTTGATCCAGTCTCTTTTATATTTGTTGCCAGATTTTTACAAGAAAAAGGTGTCTACGAATTTATAGAAGCAGCAAGGATAGTCAAACATCAGTTTCCACAAACACAATTTTGTATGCTGGGAAGTCTTGATCTGCATAATCCTGGTAGCCTCACGATAGAAAGGCTCAATGAATTAAAAAGTAATAACATCATTGAGTTACCTGGTCATGTGGATAATGTTCAGGATTGGCTCGCTAAAGCGAGTGTTTTTGTTTTGCCTTCATGGCGTGAGGGTTTTCCTCGCAGTACTCAGGAAGCGATGGCCATGGGACGTGCTGTAATAACCAGCGACGTACCTGGGTGTCGGGAGACCGTAGTTGATGGTGTTAATGGTTTTTTAATTGAGCCTCGGTCACCAGTAGCATTGGCTGAAAAAATGCTTTGCTTTTTATATAACCCTGAGTTGATTCCCCAGATGGGAAATGCAAGTTATCAAATTGCCCAACAAAAATTTGATTCGAGCATAGTAAATGCTAAGTTGATGAAGATACTCCAGCTGGAAATTGAATGCTTGAAAACGCCCGAGAAAGAATAATATATTCCAGGATGGCAAAATTGAATACATATGTTAACTCCAACAATTCCCCAATTCATTCCTGGCAAGTAGCTCTTATATAAGAGACATACTGAGGTAAATATGGGGCTGTGACAGTTTACTGAACAATGCTACATTTGAGTTAATATACTTTCATCAAGAGTGCGAGAAAATTAACTCGAGATACTCACACCTGACAGGAGTACATAATGTCTAAGCAACAAATCGGCGTCGTTGGTATGGCTGTGATGGGGCGCAACCTGGCGCTCAACATCGAAAGCCGTGGTTACACCGTGTCCGTTTTCAACCGCTCACGTGAAAAAACGGAAGAGGTTATCGCCGAGAATCCGGGGAAAAAACTGGTTCCTTACTATACGGTAAAAGAGTTTGTTGAATCCCTTGAAACACCTCGTCGTATCCTGTTAATGGTGAAAGCGGGTGCTGGCACTGATGCTGCTATCGACTCCCTGAAACCTTATCTGGATAAAGGTGACATCATCATTGATGGCGGTAATACGTTCTTCCAGGACACTATCCGTCGTAACCGTGAGCTCTCCGCTGAAGGTTTTAACTTCATCGGAACCGGCGTCTCTGGTGGTGAAGAAGGTGCGCTGAAAGGCCCATCCATCATGCCGGGTGGCCAGAAAGAAGCTTATGAACTGGTCGCGCCAATCCTGACCAAAATCGCAGCGGTTGCTGAAGATGGTGAGCCGTGTGTGACGTACATTGGTGCCGACGGTGCAGGCCACTATGTGAAGATGGTACACAACGGCATTGAATACGGTGATATGCAACTGATTGCCGAAGCCTATTCATTGTTGAAAGGGGGTCTGAACCTGAGCAACGAAGAACTGGCCAGCACCTTTACCGAGTGGAATAACGGTGAGCTGAGCAGCTATCTGATCGACATCACCAAAGATATCTTCACCAAAAAAGATGAAGATGGTAAATATCTGGTGGATTTCATTCTGGATGAAGCGGCGAACAAAGGTACCGGTAAATGGACCAGTCAAAGCTCTCTGGATCTTGGTGAACCGCTGTCTCTGATCACTGAATCTGTGTTTGCACGTTACATCTCTTCGCTGAAAGATCAGCGTGTCGCTGCCTCTAAAGTCCTGTCTGGACCTAAAGCTCAGCTTGCGGGTGATAAGGCAGAATTTATTGAGAAAGTACGTCGTGCACTGTACCTCGGTAAGATCGTTTCTTATGCTCAGGGCTTCTCACAGCTGCGTGCCGCATCGGACGAGCATAACTGGGATCTGAATTACGGCGAGATTGCAAAAATCTTCCGTGCGGGCTGTATTATTCGCGCGCAGTTCCTGCAGAAAATCACCGATGCCTACGCTAAAAATCCGGGTATCGCGAACCTGTTGCTCGACCCGTACTTCAAGAACATTGCCGATGAATATCAACAGGCACTGCGTGATGTTGTAGCGTATGCCGTGCAGAATGGTATCCCGGTACCGACATTCTCTGCTGCTGTCGCTTATTACGACAGTTATCGTGCAGAAGTATTGCCCGCTAACCTGATTCAGGCTCAGCGTGATTACTTCGGTGCGCATACCTACAAACGTACTGATAAAGAAGGTGTTTTCCATACCGAATGGATGGAATAAGTCTTCTGATAGTCACTGGCCCGGTTCTCTAACCGGGCTTTTTTTTATCTTAAATCTGATTGATTTGCGTTGATTGCTTAATCTTTACTTAATATTTCTGGCGTACCCTGATAAAGAAAATCTGAATTGTTTTAACCTTCGTTGACACAATATTCAACAAAACGTTAAAACATTATTCTCTTATCAGGATGTCCAACATCATGATTAAATATTAAGTTAATACTGAGAGCATGAAATGAAAATTACCATTTCTGGTACCGGATATGTTGGCCTGTCAAATGGTCTTCTTATCGCCCAACATCATCAGGTCATTGCTCTGGACATTGTCCCTTCACGTGTCGAGATGCTAAATAATCGGATGTCTCCGATAGTCGATAAAGAAATTGAACAGTATCTACAATCAAGCGATATAAATTTTAAAGCCACGCTGGACAAGTACGACGCCTACCAGAATGCAGATTTTGTTATTATTGCAACGCCTACAGATTACGACCCGAAAACAAACTATTTTGATACCTCCAGCGTTGAATCAGTTATCAGAGATGTGATTGCAATAAATCCTGATGCACTCATGGTGATTAAATCAACAGTACCTGTTGGTTTTACGCAGACTATGCGACAGAAATTTAACTCGGATAATATTATCTTTTCTCCTGAGTTCCTGCGCGAAGGGAAGGCACTGTATGATAACTTATACCCTTCACGAATTGTCATCGGCGAACGATCTGCTCGTGCTGAGCGTTTTGCTGCCTTATTACAGGAAGGGGCGATAAAGCAGGATATCCCGGTGCTGTTCACTGATTCTACTGAAGCTGAAGCCATTAAGCTTTTTGCAAATACCTATCTGGCAATGCGTGTTGCTTATTTTAACGAACTTGATAGCTATGCAGAAAGCCTGGGGCTTAATGCACGACAGATCATCGAAGGGGTTTGTCTGGACCCGCGTATTGGTAACCATTACAACAATCCTTCATTCGGTTATGGTGGATATTGTCTGCCAAAAGACACGAAGCAATTACTTGCCAACTATCAATCTGTACCTAATAATATTATTTCAGCCATCGTTGATGCTAACCGCACACGAAAAGATTTTATTGCTGATGCCATTCTTTCGCGTAAACCCAAAGTTGTCGGTATCTATCGCCTGATTATGAAAAGCGGCTCGGATAATTTCAGGGCATCGTCTATTCAGGGCATCATGAAACGCATTAAAGCGAAAGGTATCCCGGTCATAATTTATGAACCGGTAATAGCAGAAGAGAGTTTCTTCCATTCACGGGTTGAGCGTGATCTGGCTAAATTTAAACGTGAGGCCGATGTGATTATCTCTAACCGCATGGCAGAAGAACTGCAGGATGTCGCTGATAAAGTGTATACCCGCGATTTATTCGGTAACGATTAAACGCTCGGCGAAATAATTGATACCGGCATCATGCCGGTATCAGTCTATTACTGATGGCGCTTGCGTAAATTCTCAATCACTGTCGTCAGATCGAGATCCTGGTCCTGCAGCAGAACCAGCAGGTGATACATCAGATCCGATGCCTCATTGGTCAACTCGAAACGGTCATGCACTGTCGCGGCCAGTGCTGTCTCAACACCTTCCTCTCCAACTTTCTGGGCAATTCGCTTCGTACCGCTGGCGTACAATTTTGCGGTATAGGAGCTGGCGGGATCTGCCGTTTTACGCTCAGCCAGGAGTTGCTCCAGTTGATACAGGAACAACCATTGGTGGCTGGACTCACCAAAACAACTGCTGGTGCCTTTGTGACAGGTTGGCCCAATAGGGTTAACCAGCGCCAGCAGGGTGTCGTTGTCGCAATCAGCGGAAATGCTGACGACATTAAGAAAGTTGCCAGAGGTTTCACCTTTGGTCCACAGGCGTTGTTTAGTACGCGAGAAAAAGGTCACTTTGCCGCTTTCGATCGTTTTATCCAGCGCTTCCGGGTTCATATACCCGAGCATCAGCACCTCACCGGAAACTGCATGCTGCACGACGACCGGCATCATCCCATCGGTTTTTTCCCAGTCCAGCTCGCGGCATTGTTGCTTCGTTAACATATCCTGATCTCCACGCCCTGTGTTGCCAGGTACGCTTTTAATTCGCCAATATTGATAATTTGCTTGTGGAAGACCGAGGCGGCAAGCGCGCCATCGACATCCGCATCCCTGAAGGCTTCGAGAAAGTGCTCCATCGTTCCGGCACCGCCTGAGGCGATCAGCGGAACGTGGCAAACTTCGCGCACTTTTTTCAACTGCTCGAGATCGTAGCCGTTACGCACGCCGTCCTGGTTCATCATATTAAGAACGATTTCACCGGCGCCCAGTTTTTGCACCTCTGTTACCCAGTCGATCGTTTCCCACTGCGTGACGCGGGTACGGCTTTCATCCCCGGTATATTGGTTAACGTGATATTTGCCGGTTTCTGCGTCATACCACGTATCAATGCCCACCACGATACACTGCACGCCAAAGCGATCCGCCAGGCGGGTGATCAACGTTGGGTCAGCCAGAGCCGGGGAGTTGATAGAAATTTTATCTGCGCCGAAAGACAGTATCTTTGCGGCATCCTCTGGTGATTTAATCCCACCGGCGACACAGAACGGAATGTCGATCACTTCTGCCACGCGTGATACCCAGCTTTTGTCCACCACGCGACCATCGCTCGATGCGGTGATATCGTAAAAAACCAGCTCATCTGCGCCTTCATCGGCATAGCGTTTCGCCAGCGGAACGATATCGCCAATAATCTCGTGATTGCGGAATTGAACACCTTTGACAACCTGTCCGTCACGAACATCAAGGCAAGGGATTATGCGTTTTGCCAGCATTGGATGGCCTCCTCAACGGTGAATTTACCTTCCAGCAAAGCACGACCCACAATGACGCCGCCAACGCCGGTTCCGCGCAGGGCTGCGACATCTTCAATCCCACCAATCCCGCCGGATGACTGAAATGCCACCTGCGGATATTTCGCACACACTTCTTCGTACAGTGCAACGTTTGAACCCGCCAGCGTGCCGTCGCGGGAGATATCGGTGCATAGCACGTGCTTCAGACCGACGGGTAAATAGGTCTCAACCAGTTCTTCCAGTGAAACCCCGGAATTTTCCTGCCAGCCGCTAACTGCAACCTGTTTATTTCCGTGCTCGTCAATCCGCACATCCAGAGCCAGAACCAGCGCGTCGGCACCAAAACGGGCAAACCAGTTCCTGACGACTTCGGGATATTTTACCGCAGTCGAACCCACCACTACGCGGGCGACGCCAGCGTTAAGCAGCGCTTCAATATCTGCTTCGGTACGTACTCCACCCCCTACCTGCACCGGTACGTTTACGCCAGCAACCAGTGTTTTAATCAGCGGTATTTGCCGTTTCTGCGGATCTTTTGCCCCGGTCAGATCCACCAGGTGCAACACCTTTGCGCCTTGTGCGGCATAGCTTTGTAAACGGGTCAGGGGATCGTTACCGTAATCACGCTGCGTTGCGTAATCGCCCTGATGAAGACGCACAACCGTGCCGTCGATTAAATCTAATGCCGGAATAATCATTACATCTCCAGAAAGTTTTTCAGCAACTTCGCGCCAGCGGCACCTGAACGCTCCGGGTGGAACTGCACGCCAAAGAAATTATCTTTTTGTACCGCTGCGGTGAAGGGCTCACCGTAGTTGCATTGCGCAATAGTCCATGGGTTCACCGGCATGGCGTAGCTGTGTACAAAATAGAAATACGCCCCATCCTCAATGCCCTGGAAAAGGCGGTTTCCGGCCTGTGGATAGACACGGTTCCAGCCCATATGCGGCAACGGCAGACCAAAATCGGTCATTTTGGGTACGTCTTGATCAACAATCCCCAGCAGGGAGACACCGTTACTTTCTTCACTGCGTCGACCAAGCAGCTGCATACCTAAGCAAATCCCCAGTACAGGCTGTGTGCAGGCTTTGATCAGTTCAATCAGCTCACGCTCGTGTAGCTGATCCATTGCCGCCTGGGCGGTACCGACACCCGGCAGAAACAGTTTATCGGCGCGCAGCACAACATCCGCATCGCGGCTAACTACCGGATCGTAGCCGTGGCGTGCGACGGCGGATTTCACCGAGTTCAGGTTGGCACAGCCGGTGTCGAGGATCACCACGTTCATCACAGCACCCCTTTTGAAGAAGGAAGCGTGTCGCCTTCTACGCGAATAGCCTGGCGCAGCGTGCGGCCAAAGGCTTTGAACAGACTTTCCACGCGGTGGTGGTCATTTTTACCTTTGGTTTTAAGGTGTAACGTGACGCCCATGGTGTAAGAGAGCGAACGGAAGAAGTGTTCGATCATCTCCGTACTCAGATCGCCGACGCGCTGGTAGGTAAACTCAGCCCGGTACTCCAGGTGTGGACGCCCGGAGATATCCAGGGCGCAGCGTGCCAGGCACTCGTCCATCGGCAGCACAAAACCAAAACGGTTGATGCCGCGTTTATCGCCCAACGCCAGTTTTAAGGCTTCGCCCAGAGCCAGCCCTGTATCCTCAACGGTGTGGTGATCGTCAATATACAGATCGCCTTTGACGGCTATTTCCATACGAAAACCACCGTGGGTCGAGATTTGATCCAGCATGTGGTCAAAGAAGCCGACGCCGGTATTAATTTTGCTGCGGCCTTCGCGGTCCAGCCAGACTTTAACGTCAATCTGCGTTTCTTTGGTATTACGCTCAACGTGGGCGTAACGATCTCGTTTGGTTAGTTGCTCACCGATCATTGCCCAGTTCAGCGTATCGCGGTGATAGCGTAACCCGGTGATGCCCATGTTTTCCGCCAGTTGAATATCGGTTACGCGATCGCCGATCACGTAGCTGTTCTCGGTATCCAGCGCCTGTTCAATCAGGTATTGCTCGACCAGCTTCACTTTGGGTTTACGACAATCACACGCGTCTGCCGGCAGGTGCGGACAGATCAGCACTTCATCAAATATGACGCCCTGCGAGGTGAAAACTTGCATCATCAGGTTGTGTGGACCGTCAAAATCCGCCTGCGGGAAGCTCTGTGTTCCCAGTCCATCCTGGTTGGTGATCATCACCAGCTTAAAACCAGCTTTTTGTAGTTTTAGCAAGACCGGGACAACCTCCGGCTCAAAGGCAAGTTTGTCGAAGCGATCAACCTGAAAGTCACTGGGCGGCTCGGAAATCAGGGTTCCATCACGGTCAATAAAAAGATACTTCTGGCTCATACTTGCTCCGCACGTAAGGCGTCAATGACGCGCTGGCTCTCTTCACGGGTTCCGACAGTAATTCGCAGGCAGCCGCTTAACGAAGGTTGTTTATTCTGATCTCGTAAGATAATGCCCTGATCCCACAAAGATTTAAATACGCTACTTGATGCGGTGAAGCGCGCCAGAACATAGTTGGTTTCAGACTCGAAAACCTGCTCTACACAGCGAATTGTTTTCAGGTTTTCCACCAGATACTGACGTTCTTCCAGGATCTGTTCTACGCGTTGGCGCATGGCGGAAATCCCTTGCGGCGTCAGGGCCTGGGCGGCGATATCTGCCACCGGCGTAGAGAGTGGATAAGGCGCGATCACTTTCAACAACAGGTTGATGACATCTTCATTAGCTAGCGTAAATCCGCAGCGCAAACCGGCAAGGGCAAACGCCTTAGACAGGGTGCGCAGTACCACCAGGTTTGGGTATTCCGATAGCCAACCCGCCAGTGTGGCCTGCGGGCAAAACTCGATATACGCTTCATCGGCGACCACGATGGCTTTGCCCTGCGTCATGTCGAGCAGTGAACGCAGATCCTGCGGGTTAATTAACTGGCCCGTCGGGTTATTGGGGCTGCAAACGTAAACCACTTTCACGCCATCAAGCTTGTCAGCGATGCCCTGTAAATCCAGTTGCCAGTCGGCAAGAGTCGGCACGGTGCGACATTCAACGCCAATGGTTTCCGCACTGACGCTATACATACCATAGGTCGGCGGGCAGTAGAGAATCGCATCTTTACCCGGCTCGCAAAAAGCACGTACCAGCAACTCGATACCTTCATCAGCACCGCGGCTGACCAGTACCTGCTCTGGCTTAACGCCCGCATACTGTGCGTAGTTCTCGATCACCGCCTTCGGCTGGCACTCCGGATAACGGTTCAGTGTTTGCTGAGTTAGCTGGAATTCAACGGCGGTGGGGAACTCATTGGCATTGAGCCAGACGTCGCCATTTCCGCCCAGACGGCGGGCAGACTGATACGGTGTTAGCTCACGGACATTTTTACGAGCTAAATCAGTAACGCTGAGAATGTTGTCAGTGCTCATGCTTGCTCCTTCAGGGCGTTAACGCGCAGGGTAACGGCATTTTTGTGGGCTGTCAGTCGTTCTGCTGCGGCCAGCGTTTCGATGGTTGCGGCCAGGGCAGAGAAACCTTGCGGCGATAATTCCTGTACGGTCATCCGCTTCTGGAAATCGGCCAGTCCAAGACTTGAGCTGGTTGCGGTATAGCCGTAGGTAGGCAGCACGTGGTTAGTCCCGGAGGCATAGTCACCGGCAGATTCCGGTGACCAGTCACCGAGAAAGACAGAGCCCGCACTGGTGATGTCATCGACAAGTTCGCGAGCATTGCGGGTCTGAATGATCAGGTGCTCCGGGCCGTACGCATTAGAAATTGCTACGCATTGCGCAAGGGAGCGGGTGACAATCAGACGACTGGCGCTTAACGCCTGCCGCGCGGTTTCAGCGCGTGGCAGCGCTGCAAGCTGGCGTTCTACTGCTTCAGCAACCCGGCTGGCCATACCGGCATCCGGCGTCAGCAGGATCACTTGGGAATCGGGGCCGTGTTCGGCCTGCGAGAGTAAGTCAGAGGCAACGAAATCCGGCGTGGCGCCGCTGTCGGCAATCACCAGCACTTCAGACGGACCTGCTGGCATATCGATGGCGGCACCGTCCAGACGCTGACTCACCTGACGTTTGGCTTCGGTCACAAAGGCATTACCGGGGCCAAAAATTTTGTCCACTTTCGGCACGGATTCACTGCCAAATGCCAGCGCGGCAATAGCTTGTGCGCCCCCAACGTTAAACACCTCCTGTACGCCGCAGAGTTGTGCGGCATACAGAATTTCATCGGCGATGGGTGGGGGAGAGCACAACACCACTTTTTTACAGCCTGCAATGCGGGCCGGGGTGGCGAGCATTAACACTGTTGAGAAGAGTGGCGCGGAGCCCCCGGGAATGTACAGTCCAACAGAATTTACCGGGCGGGTAACCTGCTGGCAGCGTACACCGGGCTGCGTTTCAATATCGACTACCGGCAGTTGTTGCGCGTTATGAAACGTTTCGATGTTTTTCACGGCGACTGCCATGGCCTGTTTCAGGTCATTGCCAAGACGTGCGCCGGCGGCGGCAATCTCTTCAGCGCTGACTTTCAGCGCACTCACGTTAGTTTTATCAAACTTTGCGCTGTATTCACGTAGCGCTGCGTCACCGCGCGACTTTACGTTATGCAGAATTTCGCTCACGGTACGGGTGATGCTATCTGACGCCGAGATTGCCGGGCGCATCAGTAATTCACTTTGCTGCTCTTCAGTACAGCTATTCCAGTCGATGATGGTATTAAAGCTCATAATCGTCTTCCTTTTTTTGCCGGATGGCACGTTGTTTATCCGGCCTACGGGTCTTGTAGGCCCGGCTAGCGAAGCGCTACCGGGCAGCATAAGTGGAATTACTCCATCATCTTCTCAATAGGCAGCACCAGGATGGAGCTGGCGCCAAGCGCTTTCAGTTTTTCCATCGTTTCCCAGAACAGGGTTTCGCTGCTAACCATGTGCATTGCCACGCGCTGCTGATCGCCGGCCAGTGGCAAAATCGTTGGGCGTTCAGCGCCTGGCAGCAAGGCGATAACGTCGTCCAGACGTTCACTTGGCGCGTGCATCATGATGTATTTAGATTCGCGCGCCTGAATAACCCCCTGAATACGGGTCAGCAGCTTATCGATCAGTTGTTGCTTAGCATCGGCCATTTCTCCGTCACGCTGAATCAGACAGGCTTTGGAGCGGTAAATGACTTCCACTTCACGCAGGCCGTTGGCTTCAAGCGTTGCACCGGTAGAGACCAGATCGCAGATTGCATCAGCAAGTCCTGCACGGGGAGCAACTTCGACAGAGCCGTTTAACAAACAGGATTTGAACGACACTCCTTTCTGGTCGAGATAGCGTTTGAGCAGGTGCGGATAAGAGGTGGCGATGCGTTTGCCGTTCAGTGCCGACGGACCGTCCCAGGCTTCGTCTACTGGGGTCGCCAGCGAAAGACGACAGCCGCCGAAGTCCAGACGACGTAACGTAAAGTAACGAGGATCTTCACCCTGTGCGCGGCGGTTGAGCAGTTCTTCTTCCAGCACGTTTTCACCGATGATGCCGAGATCAACGACGCCATCCATGACCAGACCCGGGATATCGTCATCGCGTACGCGCAGAATATCGATTGGCATATTTTCTGCCATCGCAATCAGGCGCTGGGTGTGAAGATTAATTTTAATACCACAGCGGGCCAGCAATTCACGTGAGTCATCGCTTAAACGGCCTGATTTCTGCATAGCTATGCGTAAGCGGGTGTTGTCTAACATTCTCTATTCCTCGTTATCCTGTCTGAATCGGTTTGGGTCACGCACAAAAAAAAGCCCCCGGAAGAAATCTTCCGGGGGCTTTCTCATACGCTCATGCACCACTGGAAGATTTAAATGTCTCCCAGCACACATCGCCTGAAAGACTAGTCAGGATGATGGTGATGATGGTGATTAAATTGAGCGCGTGTCATAAATTTTCTCGATGAATGCTTATTCATTTGATGTCTTTTAACCTAAACCACTTTAGCCACGGAAAGCAAGGGCTTTTTTTGATCATTAATTCATTTCATATTGATACTATGAATTGTCAGCCACCGTGGGCTGGCGTAGCCTTGGGTTATAGGCCAAAAGTCAGGAGAAAAGGCATGAAAAAGGTCGCAATTGTCGGATTAGGTTGGTTAGGCATGCCATTAGCCATGTCTCTGGCGGCCAGGGGCTGGCAGGTTACCGGCAGCAAAACCACATTGGATGGGGTGGAAGCGGCCCGAATGAGCGGTATTGAAAGCTACTCGTTGCGCCTGGAGCCTGAACTGGTCTGTGAACCTGACGATCTCGATGCGCTAATGGATGCGGATGCGCTGGTCATCACCCTGCCTGCACGCCGTAGTGGCCCGGGTGAGTCGTTTTACTTGCAGGCAATGCAGGAACTGGTCGACAGTGCGCTGGCGTATCGTATTCCACGGATTATTTTTACCAGCTCTACCTCAGTTTATGGTGATGTGCAGGGGACAGTAAAAGAGGGCACACCACGCAATCCGGTCACGGCGAGCGGTCGTGCCCTGAAAGAACTTGAAGACTGGCTGCACAATCTGCCGGGAACGTCGGTGGATATTCTGCGCCTGGCGGGCCTTGTGGGACCGGGCAGACATCCCGGTCGCTTTTTTGCGGGTAAAACAGCACCTGATGGACAGCATGGCGTCAATCTGGTGCATCTGGATGACGTGGTTTCTGCTATCACGTTGCTGCTACAAGCGCCTAAAGGGGGACACATCTATAATATATGTGCGCCTATGCATCCGGCACGCAATGTGTTCTACCCTCAGATGGCTCGCCTGTTGGGGATGGAACCACCGGATTTCCGGGACGGAGTGGATAACGGTAAAGGTAAAGTCATTGATGGCAACCGAATTTGCAATGAGCTTGGGTTTGAGTACCAGTATCCCGATCCGCTGGTGATGCCGATGGAGTGACAGATCAGCAGAGTGTCGCTGTATACCGCCAGGGGGCGAGTATGAAACCACTGCTGGATGTTCTGATCATTCTTGATGCGTTAGAGAAAGAGGGGAGTTTCGCGGCGGCGTCCGCAAAATTGTTTAAGACGCCGTCAGCGCTGAGTTATACCGTCCACAAACTGGAAAGCGATCTCAATATTCAGTTGTTGGATCGCAGTGGACACCGGGCCAAATTTACCCGTACCGGACAGATGCTGCTGGAAAAGGGACGCGAGGTATTACATACCGTGCGCGAACTCGAAAAGCAGGCCATCAAACTGCATGAAGGATGGGAGAATGAACTGGTTATCGGCGTAGACGATACCTTTCCCTTTTCGCTTCTTGCCCCGCTTATCGAATCTTTCTATCAACACCACAGCGTGACGCGTCTTAAATTTATCAATGGCGTATTGGGCGGCTCCTGGGATGCCCTGATTCAGGGCCGGGCCGATATCATTGTGGGTGCCATGCGTGACCCACCCACAGCGAGTGACTTTGGTTTTGCGCGTCTGGGTGTGCTTGAACAGGTTTTTGTTGTTGCCCCCCATCATCCACTGGCGCAGGAACCGGAACCGTTGAGTCGTAGATCGATCAAACGTTTTCGCGCCATTGTGGTCGGCGATAATGTGCATCCCGCGAACGTATCGGCTTCTCAGCTACTTGACGATCAGGAAGCCATCACCGTTTTTGACTTCAAAACCAAACTGGAACTGCAGATAAGTGGTTTGGGGTGTGGTTATATTCCGCGCTATCTGGCACAACGATTTCTGGACAGCGGGGCCCTGATTGAGAAGAAAGTTGTCGCGCAGATTCTGTTTGAACCCGTGTGGATTGGCTGGAACGAGCAGACCGCGGGATTAGCCAGTGCATGGTGGCGGGATGAAATTTTAGCAAATAGTGCTATCGCGGGTGTCTATGTAAAAACGGTTGTCGATAAATCAATCGGTTAGAAAAAAATATTTTTTGACAAGGCTCTCATTCTCTTGTCATTTCGCCCTAATTTAGTGCACAATGCGCCGCTTGCAAAAAATGAGATTAACCGACGTTTTAATACGCGTCGGTTATTTTTTTGCATCAAACCAATCATTCATAAAAGAGGCCGGGCTTCGTACCGGATAGATACTTACTTAAAAATCGACAGTTGTTGTCGCTGAGGATTAACAAAAAATGGGGCAATTTTTTGCTTACGCGACGGTTTCCGCCGTAATGGAGGATAACCATGTCGCATAACGCTACTCCAAACACCTCTCGCGTGGAATTACGTAAAACGCTTACGCTGGTTCCGGTTGTCATGATGGGCCTTGCCTATATGCAGCCGATGACGCTGTTCGATACATTCGGTATCGTATCAGGAATGACCGATGGTCACGTCCCGACAGCTTACGCCTTTGCACTGATCGCCATCCTTTTTACCGCACTGAGCTACGGTAAACTGGTGCGTCGCTATCCGTCTGCAGGCTCTGCCTACACTTACGCCCAGAAATCCATTAGCCCGACCGTTGGCTTTATGGTGGGTTGGTCATCACTGCTGGACTATCTGTTCGCACCGATGATCAACATTCTGTTGGCGAAAATCTATTTTGAAGCTCTGGTGCCGTCGATACCGTCATGGATTTTCGTGGTAGCACTGGTGGCCTTTATGACCGCTTTTAACCTGCGCAGCCTCAAATCTGTCGCGAACTTCAACACCGTGATCGTGCTGTTGCAGGTCGTGTTGATTGCGGTAATCCTCGGCATGGTCGTTTATGGCGTGTTCGAAGGGGAAGGGGCGGGTACGCTGGTGAGCAGCCGTCCGTTCTGGTCAGGTGACGCACACGTGATTCCAATGATCACAGGGGCTACTATCCTGTGCTTCTCGTTCACTGGTTTCGACGGTATCAGCAACCTCTCTGAAGAGACCAAGGATGCTGAGCGCGTGATCCCGCGTGCAATTTTCCTGACCGCACTGATTGGTGGCCTGATCTTTATTGTCTCCACTTATCTGTTGCAGTTGTATTTCCCGGATATCTCTCGCTTCAAGGACCCGGATGCTTCACAGCCTGAAATCATGCTGTACGTAGCCGGTAAGTTCTTCCAGGTCGGTGCGCTGATTTTCTCCACCATTACCGTATTGGCATCCGGGATGGCGGCGCATGCTGGCGTAGCGCGTCTGATGTACGTGATGGGGCGTGACGGTGTATTCCCGAAAAGTTTCTTCGGTTATGTACACCCGAAATGGCGTACTCCGTCCATGAACATCATCCTGGTTGGCGCGATTGCCCTGCTGGCAATCAACTTCGACCTGGTGATGGCGACGGCGCTGATTAACTTTGGTGCGCTGGTGGCGTTTACCTTCGTTAACCTGTCGGTAATCTCCCAGTTCTGGATCCGTGAGAAGCGTAACAAGACGCTGAAAGACCACTTCCAGTATTTGTTCCTGCCGATGTGCGGTGCGCTGACCGTGGGGGCGCTGTGGGTGAACCTGGAAGAGAGCTCTATGGTTCTGGGGCTGATCTGGGCTGGTATTGGTCTGATCTACCTGGCTTGTGTGACCAAGAGTTTCCGCAACCCGGTACCGCAGTACGATGAAGATATCGCGTAATAACCTAATCTGACATCGAAAAACCGGAGACATGTTCTCCGGTTTTTTTATTCCTCTGCTTTATTTCCAGCCAATATTAATAACCGTTAGTTCTAAATTAGAGAATTTGGTTATTGGTTCTGAACCCGTTAGTCATTAATAATTTCCTGACTAATATACTTCTGGCTAATTAATTTATGTTTTCAATGATCTTAAGCGGGCTCATCTGTGGCGCGCTGCTTGGCTTTGTCATGCAACGTGGACGATTCTGTCTGACGGGCGGCTTTCGCGATATGTATATTGCGAAAAACAATCGTATGTTCTATGCGCTACTGATAGCCATCTCTGTGCAAAGCGTGGGTGTCTTTGCGCTGATTCAGGCGGGTGTACTCAGCTATGATGCCGGCCCCTTCCCATGGCTGGGAACCGTTGTTGGTGGTTATGTCTTTGGTATCGGAATTGTTTATGCGGGCGGGTGTGCTACCGGAACCTGGTATCGTGCAGGAGAAGGGCTTATCGGTAGCTGGATTGCGCTGTTTACCTATATGGTGATGAGTGCGGTGATGCGCTCTACGCATGCGAGTGGGCTGAATCAGGCGCTGAAAACCTACAGTACTGAGCATAACTCCATTGCCGATACGTTGAGCCTGTCCGTATGGCCACTGATCGCTATTCTGCTGGCGGTTACAGTGTGGGTGGTAGCGAAAGAGCTGAGAAAACCAAAATTGAAAGTCGCTACGCTACCGCCTCGTCGTACCGGCCTTGCGCATATTTTGTTTGAGAAGCGCTGGCATCCATTTGTTACTGCGGTTCTGATTGGGCTGATTGCGCTGTTGGCATGGCCGCTGAGCGAAGCAACCGGACGAATGTTTGGCCTGGGTATCACGTCACCAACCGCCAATATTTTGCAATTTCTTGTCGCAGGCGACAGTAAGTTTATTAACTGGGGAGTGTTCCTGGTGCTGGGCATTTTTATCGGCTCATTTATTGCAGCGAAAGCCAGTCGCGAATTTCGCGTTCGCGCAGCCGACGCACCCACCACGCTGCGTAGCGGTTTTGGTGGTCTGTTAATGGGCTTTGGTGCCAGCATCGCGGGTGGCTGTTCGATTGGCAACGGTCTGGTTATGACGGCGATGATGACCTGGCAGGGATGGGTTGGCCTGGTCTTTATGATTTTCGGTGTCTGGACCGCGTCATGGATTGTGTATATCAGACCGCAGCGTAAGGCAAAACTAGTCGCTGCTGCGGCAAATTAAGCGTAAGGATTTGATGATGGCAATTAAAAGACTGGATGTGGTCACACAGGTTTGTCCGTTTCCACTGATTGAAGCAAAAGCGGCACTGGCTGAAATGGCAAGTGGTGATGAACTGGTGATCGAATTTGACTGTACCCAGGCAACTGAGGCAATCCCGCAATGGGCCGCCGAAGAGGGGCACGTGATTACTGATTATCAACAGGTGGGTGACGCCGCCTGGAGCATTACGGTGCAGAAAGCGTAACCAGGATCCCTCCGCCGTCTGGCGGAGGGCATTTCATCTTCAGACTATCTCTTGCGCATACTGCCAGAGTGATTTCAGTAGCACCAGCTTCTCTTTATTGTCAGCATATTGCTGACTCAACATCTGCAATTCATTCGCGTAATTTTGCAAAAACTCCGGTGTGAATACCTGACGACGATGATCCAGCCAGCGTTGCTGCTCCCCCTCATCCAGTGTTCCGGGGAAATTGCGTGCGCGATAATTAAACAACAGTTTTTCAATGCGCTTGTCGACAAAAGTGATGTCCAGTGCGGGTAAATTTCGAGGTTCGGTTTCCAGAACGATCTTCATTGCGGCGCGGTCGGCATCGCTGAAAAAACCGTTGTATAACTGCGCATCTACGTTATCCGATGGCGCAAAGGGTTCTGCTTCGGCAAAAATAGCCACCACTTTATCGCGCACCTGCGGGTTTTCACGCAGGACTTTAAGATTATCCAGGCAATGCTGGCGGTTAATTCCGAGACGATCGGCATCTTCCGGACGTAACGTATTAGCCTGTGCCAGAACCGGGCATTTGTTGATATGCACCAGTTTAACCGGCACCGCTGCGTTATCCCCCAGATCGGCTTTGGCGGTGTAAAGACGTGCGCGCAGGGTGTCGCTATCCAGTTCAAGCAAGGGAGAAATATCACCCGCTAAGTCGACCATAATAACCGCATTACGATTATCCGGATGCCAGGCAAGCGGGGCAACCCAACTGGTGTTACCTCGCCATGCACCGAACATTCCAGATACATGCACTAAGGGCTTCATTTGCGGGACATCAATCAACGCAGCCAGCTTGTGTTTATTGCGGTGACTGTAGAGATAGTCAAACAGACGCGGCTGACGTGACTTTACGAGTTGCGCCATTGCAATGGTGGCATACACGTCTGCCATCGCATCGTGGGCATTAGCATGCTCAATACCGTTGGCGCGGGTCAGGAGCTCAAGGCGGAAACTGGGTAGACCATCGTCGTTTTCTGGCCAGTTGATCCCTTCCGGTCGTAGCGCATAGCAGGCGCGCATTACATCCAGCAAATCCCAGCGAGAATTGTCGTTCTGCCAGCTCCAGGCGTAGGGATCATAAAAATTGCGATACAGGATATTACGTGTCACTTCATCATCGAAGCGCACATTGTTATAGCCGAGGATACACGTTTTCGGCACGGTAAACAGCGCATGGATACGGGCAGCAAAAGCGGCTTCGTTCTCACCCTTTTCACGTGCTTCTTGCGGCGTAATACCGGTTATCAGTACCGCTTCGGGTTGTGGCAGATAGTCGTCGGCGGGCTTGCAGTAAAAGACTTCGGGATCGCCAATGATATTGAAATCGCTATCTGTGCGGATGGCCGCAAACTGTGCGGGTCTGTCCAGTGCCGGATGGGTACCAAAGGTCTCGTAATCGTGGAAGAGAAAACCAGGTTGCTGCTTGCCGTCATTCATTGTTCAGTTATGTCCGGGATCAATTTAGCGCTTATCTAAGAATACCAAAAAATAGCGCGGTAATCAGCAACGGGATTATCAATGCCCGGCGGTGGCCGCAATAAAATTGCGGTAAACGTGATTAAAATAAAATGAATTAATAGATTTGGGGTTTTAAGGATATTTCATGAAATAAGATAACGTTATTTTGTGAGTGCATAAATAAGCTAATTGAGAACTATTATTGTTATTTTTACGTTTGGTAGTGTGTTCTGGAAACTTTAAAACTCTTTTATAAACAATGAGTTTTATTCTTGCCAGTTAACGGAATTTCATTGTAATGAAATGTGAGTAAGGTTAAAAATTAATAATTTAAAGGCCATATAATCATTGGATATATCTAATAACAGGAGGTTATATGAGAATTAGTCGGCGTAATTTTTTGCGGGGTGTGGGTATTGGCTGCTCGGCCTGTGCAATAGGCAGTTTCCCCCTGGCGCACTGGCGCGAAATTCACCAGAGAGTATTAAAGGGAAAACATCCCTGACGCCGAGTCTGTGTGAAATGTGTTCCTTTCGCTGTCCAATTCAGGCTCAGGTGATTAATAATAAAACAGTTTTTATCCAGGGAAACCCTAATGCCCCTCAGCAAGGCACGCGCGTTTGTGCTCGTGGGGGCAGCAGTGTTAGCCTGATAAACGACCCGCACCGGATTGTTAAACCAATGAAACGCACCGGGCCGCGTGGCAGTGGCGAATGGCAGGTCATTAGCTGGCAACAGGCGTATAAAGAAATTGCCGAAAAGATGGCGGCAATAAAAAATCAATATGGGCCGCAGGGCGTTGTATTCTCCTCTAAATCTGGTTCGCTTTCCGGCCATTTATTTCATTTGGCGACGGCTTTTGGCTCACCAAATACCTTTACGCACGCTTCAACTTGTCCAGCAGGTAAAGCCATTGCCGCCAAAGTGATGATGGGTGGGGATTTAGCAATGGATATCGCCAATACCCGCTATATGGTCTCTTTTGGACATAACCTCTATGAAGGGATTGAGGTTGCTGATACTCATGAACTGATGACCGCACAAGAGAAGGGCGCGAAGATGGTCAGCTTCGACCCCCGGCTGTCGGTATTTTCCAGTAAGGCGGATGAATGGCATGCGATTAAACCGGGGGGCGACTTACCGGTGCTGATGGCGATGTGCCACGTCATGATTACTGAAAAATTGTATGACGCGGGATTCGTTGAACGCTACACAACAGGTTTTGACCAACTGGCAGAGGTAGTACAAGAGGCCACGCCGGAATGGGCACAAAAGTTGGCCGACGTGCCTGCGGATGTCATTACCCGGGTGACTCGAGAAATGGCGGCCTGCGCCCCCCATGCGATTGTCAGCCCTGGTCACCGTGCGACTTTTTCGCAGGAAGAGATCGACATGCGGCGCATGATTTTCACCCTCAACGTGCTGCTGGGAAATATTGAGCGCGAAGGCGGCATGTACCAGAAAAAAGCCGCTGCAACCTACAATAAGCTGGCAGGAGAGAAGGTGGCTCCGGTGCTGGCGAAACCGGATGCCAAACTCCCTAAGCCAACGGCGCAGCGTATTGACCTGGTCGCGCCGCAATTCAAATACATCGCTGCGGGCGGTGGGGTGGTGCAGAGCATTATCGATGCTGTGTTAAACCAGACGCCTTATCCGGTGAAAGGATGGATTATGTCCCGGCATAACCCTTTTCAAACCGTGACCTGTCGGCCGGATCTGGTCAAAACCGTTGAGCAGTTGGATCTGGTGGTGAGCTGCGATGTCTATTTAAGCGAAAGCGCGGCCTATGCCGATTACCTGTTACCTGAATGCACCTATCTCGAACGCGATGAAGAAGTCTCTGATATGTCGGGGCTGAATCCGGCCTATGCGCTGCGCCAGCAGGTCGTTGAGCCTATCGGTGATGCGCGCCCAAGCTGGCAAATCTGGAAAGAGCTGGGTGAGCAATTGGGTCTTGGGCAGTACTATCCGTGGCAAGATATGCAAGTACGCCAGTTGTATCAGCTCAATGGTGACCATGCGTTATCTGCTGAACTGCGCCAGAAAGGGTATCGGGAGTGGGGCGTTCCACTGTTACTCCGTGAGCCTGAATCGGTACGCCAGTTTACTGCGCAGTATCCGGGAGCAGTGGCCGTTGACAATGACGGTTCGTATGGCGAACAACTGCGCTTCAAATCCCCATCCGGAAAGATCGAACTTTATTCCGAAGAACTGGAAACTCTCCTGCCGGGCTATGGTATTCCGCGTGCACGCAATTTTGCGCTCAAGGCCGACAATGAACTCTATTTCATTCAAGGCAAAGTCGCAGTTCACACCAATGGCGCGACGCAATATGTCCCATTACTCAGCGAACTGATGTGGGATAACGCGGTGTGGATCCACCCGAAAACGGCTGGAGAAAAAGGGATTAAAAGCGGCGATGACATCTGGCTTGAAAATGCGACGGGTAAGGAGAAAGGCAAAGCGCTGGTCACTGCCGGTATTCGACCCGACACGCTGTTCGTCTATATGGGATTCGGCGCCAAGGCTGGCGCGAAAACCGCAGCGACAACGCATGGGATCCACTGTGGCAACCTGCTTCCGCATGTAACCAGTCCGGTATCCGGCACAGTGGTCCATACCGCTGGCGTTACGCTTCGTCGGGCATGAGAAAGGAGAACATCATGAATCAGTCAACAAATCCGTATGTCATGCTGCATGACGAGAAACGCTGTATTGGTTGTCAGGCGTGCACAGTTGCCTGCAAAGTTCTGAATGATGTGCCAGAAGGTTTTAGCCGGCTGCAGGTGCAGATCCGCTCACCGGAAAACGAACCTGAGGTGCTGTCTCACTTTCAGTTTGTCCGCGTCTCCTGCCAGCACTGCGAAGATGCGCCTTGTGTCAGCGTCTGTCCGACTGGCGCTTCGTTTCGGGACGAAAACGGCATTGTGCAGGTGGACAAGTCCCGCTGTATTGGCTGTGATTATTGCGTAGCTGCCTGTCCGTTCCATGTGCGCTACCTGAACCCACAAACAGGAATTGCAGATAAATGTAACTTTTGCGCAGACACCCGTCTGGACGCTGGACAATCGCCTGCCTGTGTTTCCGTATGCCCTACGGATGCGCTGAAGTTTGGTCGCCGTGATGACCCTGAAATTCAGCACTGGATTCTTCAAAAAGAGGTTTACCGTCAGCAGGATACGCGTAGCGGTGCGGTGAGTATTTTTCGGCGTAAAGAGATTCATCAGGAGGGAAAAGTATGAATTCTATCTGGGGAGCAGAGCTTAACTATGCGCCAGACTACTGGCCGCTGTGGCTCATTTATGCCGGCGTAGTCATTCTGTTGATGATTGCCGGTCTGGTGATGCATGCACTGCTGCGTCGAATGCTGGCACCCAAAACGGCAGCCGGAGAAGAGCACCGTGACTATCTCTACTCATTGGCTGTCCGCCGTTGGCACTGGGGAAATGCGCTGCTTTTTATCCTGCTTCTGCTCAGCGGTTTGTTCGGCCATTTTTCTATCGGACCGGTAGCGCTGATGGTGCAGGTGCACACCTGGTGTGGATTCGCATTACTGGCTTTCTGGATTGGCTTCGTCATGATCAATGCCACAAGCGGCAACGGTAGTCACTATCGTGTGCAATTCAGCGGGTTGATAACGCGTTGCCTGCTGCAAACGCGTTTTTATCTGTATGGGATAATGAAAGGTGAGGCACATCCGTTTGCGGCAACAGCGGAGAATAAATTTAACCCCCTGCAACAGTTAGCCTATCTGGCCATCATGTATGCGTTGGTTCCGCTGTTAATCATTACCGGGTTGCTCTGTCTTTACCCGCAGATTATAGGCGCCGGGCCGGTGGTGCTGGTGCTGCATATGGTGTTGGCGATTGTTGGCATTCTGTTCATTTGTGCACATATTTACCTGTGCACATTGGGTGACACACCGGGGCAAATCTTTCGCAGCATGATTGACGGCTATCACCGTCATCGCAGCCATCATGCAGAAACAGCATCACATAAAGGCTAATCCTGCGCGTATTTTGCAGGGGAAGTCCGTCTGACTTTTTTCTTTAACAGCAAGAAAATGTGCCTTATGTCACATTTTCTTGCAATTTATCCATGTTTGTTCGGCAGAACTTCCGTAAAAAGAACGGCTATTTCTCCTGGTTATGAGGACATGCTGTTGAAACGCCGTTTGTTTATTGCCGCTTCGCTATTCGCGATAAGTTTTTCGTCCGCTTATGCGACTGATGTCGCCAGTTTTGCACCTCGGCCTCCCGCCATCAATGCTGGCGCGTGGGTGCTTATGGATTACACCACGGGCCAAACCCTGACCGCCGGTAATGAACACCAGCAACGCAACCCCGCCAGCCTGACCAAGTTAATGACCGGCTATGTTGTCGATCGCGCGATTGATAGCCATCGCATTAGCCCAACGGATATCGTCACTGTCGGACGTGACGCATGGGCGAAAGATAATCCGGTGTTTGTAGGCTCATCATTAATGTTCCTGAAAGAAGGCGATCGCGTGTCAGTACGCGATTTAAGTCGCGGCTTAATTGTTGATTCCGGCAATGACGCATGCGTCGCGCTGGCGGATTACATCGCGGGTGGACAGCCACAGTTTGTCGCGATGATGAACAGTTACGTTGAGAAGCTGAAGCTTAAAGATACACATTTCGAAACGGTGCATGGGCTGGACGCGCCAGGCCAGCATAGCTCGGCCTACGATCTGGCCGTGTTGTCCCGGGCGATTATTCACGGGGAACCTGAGTTCTACCACATGTACAGTGAGAAGAGTCTTACCTGGAATGGTATCACGCAGCAAAACCGTAACGGGCTGCTGTGGGATAAAACGATGAACATCGATGGCCTGAAGACCGGGCACACATCCGGGGCAGGATTTAACCTGATCGCCTCCGCAGTTGATGGACAACGTCGCTTGATTGCCGTGGTCATGGGAGCCGAGAGCGCGAAAGGGCGCGAGGATCAGGCACGCAAACTGCTGCAGTGGGGGCAACAAAATTTTGATACGGTGCAGGTTTTGCGTAGCGGTAAGCAAGTCGGCGTCGAACGAATCTGGTATGGCGATAAAGAAAAAATTAGCCTCGGTACCGATCAGGATTTCTGGATGGCGCTTCCTAAGGCTGAAGTCCAGAATATCAAAGCAAAATATGTTCTTGATAAGAAAGAATTGGTAGCGCCTATTGCCGCGCATCAACGCGTGGGGGAAATTGAACTCTATGACAGGGATAAGCTGGTGGCGCATTGGCCACTGGTCACCCTGGAATCGGTCAGTAAAGGCGGCGTATTTTCGCGTCTGAGCGATTACTTCCACCATAAGGTGTAATTTTTCACCCATGCTACTGACTGGCAAGAGTGCGAAACTGCTCACATAATAATCACTATTTCCTTGTGGCCGTAATATACAATAATTGCACTGTATATAAATACAGTGTAATGACGGAGGTTATATGGAGTACGAGATAAAGCAGGTCGATAAACGCAGGATTGCTGGTTTCCATATGGTTGGACCGTGGGAGCAAACGGTAAAGCAGGGTTTTGAGCAGTTAGTCATGTGGGTGGATGACAAGCAGATAGTGCCGCTGGAATGGATCGCCGTTTATTACGACAACCCGGATGTTGTGCCTGCTGACAAACTGCGCTGCGATACTGTGGTTTCCGTCGCAGAGAATTTCGAGATCCCAGAGAACAGCGAAGGTGTGATACTGACTGAACTGGCCGGTGGTGAGTATGCTATTGCTGTTGCTCGTGTTGAAAATCATGACTTTGCGACGCCATGGTATCAATTTTTTAATCTTCTGCTACAGGACGCAACATACCAGATAGCCGCCAAACCCTGTTTTGAGATTTATATGAATAATGGCATGGAAGACGGTTACTGGGACATCGAAATGTATGTGCCGGTACAGCCGAAGTAGCTGTTTTTTGTGTAAATCAGGATGAAAGTCCTGGTGATAACGATGATGTTTTCACTAAAAAAGCAGGTACAATTCTGTTCTTTGCTATTCCCTGACGGAGTGGATGAGTGCGTGCCGATAAGTCGCTGAGTCCTTTTGAAATTCGTTTGTATCGTCATTATCGTGTAGTGCACGGTATTCGCATTGCGCTGGCGTTTCTTCTTACTTTTCTGTTGGTTCGCCTGCTGGATATTCCTGAAGGTACGTGGCCTCTGATCACGCTGGTGGTGATTATGGGGCCTATTTCATTCTGGGGTAATGTCGTCCCAAGAGCGCTTGAACGCATTGGCGGGACGATTCTGGGCTCAGTACTTGGGCTGGTTGCTCTGCGTCTCGAACTCTTGTCACTTCCGCTTATGCTGATATGGTGCGCAGTAGCGATGTTTCTCTGCGGCTGGCTGGCCTTAGGTAAAAAACCCTATCAGGCGTTGCTGATTGGTATAACGCTTGCCGTCGTCGTCGGGGCTCCTGCGGGTGACATGAATACAGCGTTGTGGCGCGGTGGCGACGTGATTCTGGGATCGTTACTGGCGATGCTGTTTACCGGCATCTGGCCGCAGCGGGCATTTATTCACTGGCGTATTCAACTGGCGCATTGTGTAACGGGGTACAATCGGGTGTATCAGGCCGCGCTCTCCCCCAATTTGCTCGAGCAGCCCCGACTGGAGAAGCATTTACAACAACTACTGAGTGACGTTGTCAAAATGCGTGGACTCATCGTTCCTGCCAGTAAAGAGACCCACATCCAAAAATCCATCTTTGAAGCTATTCAGACGGTTAACCGCAACCTGGTGTGCATGCTTGAGCTGCAAATCAACGCGCTGTGGGCGACACGTACCAGTCACTTTGTGATGCTGAACGCGCATACCTTGCGTGAAACTCAGCTCAGAACGCAACAAGCGCTACTGACGATCACTCATGCGCTATATGAAGGTAATCCGCAGCCGATACTTGTCAATACGGAAAAGCTCAATGACACCGTGGCGGAGTTGCGCCAACTCATCGCTGAGCATAAAGGCGATAATGTTGCTGAAACACCTATTCATGGCTATGTCTGGTTGAATATGGAGATGGCACGGCAACTGGAATTGCTCTCACATTTGATTTGTCGCGCGCTGCGCAAATAAAGAGCAGATAAGGGGATTGGTTCTACTGCTGCTTCGATTCAGCAAAGATTAAGGGTATGATACTGAAAAAGGCTAAAACCATTGGTAACTACAATGGCTTTACCCTCGATAATTCAGGTTTCAGCCATGCATTATCAATGCAGATGCAACTTGAAGTATGGCGGGCATGAAAGTAATGTTGACCCACTTTAGCCGTTGTTTTAACGAATCCGAATCTCACATTATCAGGGGTGTAAAAATGGAAACTACCAAGCCTTCTTTCCAGGACGTGCTGGAATTTGTTCGTCTGTTCCGTCGTAAAAACAAACTGCAACGTGAAATCCAGGACGTTGAGAAAAAGATCCGTGACAACCAGAAACGCGTCCTGCTGCTGGACAACCTGAGCGACTACATCAAGCCGGGCATGAGCGTTGATGCTATCCAGGGTATCATCGCCAGCATGAAAAGCGACTATGAAGATCGTGTAGATGATTACATCATCAAGAATGCAGAGATCTCTAAAGAGCGTCGTGATATCTCTAAAAAGCTGAAAGCCATGGGTGAAGTGAAAAACGGCGAAGCGAAAGCAGAGTAACGTTTTATGGCAGTAGGGGGCGCTGCTAAGCGGCGACCCCTACTGTAGTTTTACCCCGCCAGTTACCATCCGCAATAAATGCTGCTCAGGCCAGTGAGTTGTCAGTTTTTTCTGTGCCAGCATCCATTTGATGTAATCAACATCATGACGTTTTCTGTCCAGCATCAAACCCACCACGCTGCCGCTGTGCGCAACATTCACCCCGTATAAATCGCACTCTTCTACCAGCGCCAATATCGAATCGAAATCCGGTTTTGGCAACAACATTTGGCTGGCGATTGCGCTAAGCGTGGCGGCCTCCCCCATCCGATAGGGATTTTGGCTAATACAGGCTTCCTGTACTTTTTCCCATGCGCGTTTAAGCGCGGGAGCACCGGCCTGTAACCCGGGCTGGCGCGGAATGCGGTGATAATCTGCGGTACGTAATGTTTCCGGGCTTTCCAGAACCAACAGGTCAAGCTGGGGCTGCGCTTCACAGGGAATTTGCGTAGAGGCGTCGTTATGATCGAAAAGGGTTAACTGGTGGAAAACGGTGCTGTCGGTAGGTTCAAGAGAAACGCAAAGCTGTGCCAGTGTAGGTTCATCAAGCTGATGACCCAGAAAATGAGCGGTGGCAAGCGCGGTGGCGGCAATATCTGCGGTGCTACTGGCCATTCCTTTCGCAATGGGAATCGTTGACTGGATATCTATACGAATATCCTGACTGATATGCGCCGGGTAGTGCCAGTGCTGCAATAACCGGTCAACCATCGCTCGCGAGAGTGGGCGTTCATCCACTTGTGGTGAACCCGAACTGACCTCAACGGTGCTATACCATTCAACCGGGCAGGAGACCAGCTTCTCACTGCCCAGAATCCAGCCCTGGATAAGTTCCCCGCACGATGCAGGACATTGCGCAATAGCCACGTCTTCACCTTTGTGATCAGCAATCCTCGGCGCATAGTGTCATGGCGATCGCGCTATTACCATGATTTGCCGCAATTTGCGGTGCGGCAGAATTAAGCAGGGATGCCCAATGTCACAGTTTCTGATATCGCTATACGCATAACATCCTGCGCGATCATCAACTCTTCATTGGTATTTATAACGGCCACTTTGACCAGCGCCGTTTCAGTTTGAATGAAGGTTGCGTTGCGCTGATTTTTTTCATCATCAACAGCCAGACCTAAGAAATTCAGATTGTGGCAAATCGCAGCGCGTGCTCGGGCTGAGTTTTCACCAATTCCACCCGTAAATACCAAAGCATCCAGACCGCCCATCTGCATAATATAACTGCCTATTGTGGCACGAATTCGCTCTGCAAACAGCGTAAGTGCGAGTGCAGCCTGTGAGTCGCCTTCGTCTGCGGCGTGTTCAACGTCACGATAGTCTGATGAGATACCGGAAACCCCAAGTAATCCCGATTCATTGTTGAGGAGCTGGTTAAGTTGCTGCGGTGTTTTGCCTTCGCGCAGGGCAATCCACGGTAAAATTGACGGGTCAATATCTCCGCTGCGCGTACCCATCATCACGCCAGACTGTGGCGTAAAGCCCATTGAGGTATTCACCGATTTTCCGCCCTTGATAGCACAGATGCTGCTGCCATTACCAAGATGACAACATACGACGCGCAGTGCGCTGAGCGGGACGCCCAGCTTTTCAGCCAACGCGGTACTGACGTATTTGTGGCTGGTACCATGAAAACCGTAACGCCGAATTCCCAGCTCTGAGTAATAGCGCCAGGGTAGAGGATAAATAAAAGAAGGCTCAGCCAGCGTCTGATGAAAAGCAGTGTCAAAAACTGCGACGGCAGGTGCTTCGGGTAATAACTGACGAAAAACTGCGATCCCCAGCGCATTAACCGGGTTATGTAGCGGTGCCAGTTCTGCAAGACGCTCGATTTCGGCCAGTGTTTCATCATTGACGAGGGCTGAGTCTTTAAAGGACTCACCACCATGTGCGACGCGATGACCGACGCCATCGATCTCTTCCAGACTTTTGATGATGTTCAGGCTAAGCAGTTTTTCCAGTAACAGAGTTACTGCTTCACGGTGATCGGCAACGGGTAACGTCTGCCGCCATTTCTGTACGGGTGTTTTAAGCGTGACCTGCGCGTCAGACATCCCGATACGTTCAATCAGCCCCTGGCAGATCATTTCACCCTGCGGCATCGCCAGTAACTGAAACTTAAGCGAGGAGCTCCCCGCGTTAATGGCCATTATTTTGTGAGACATGACGGTTCCTTTGCATTCAGAAAAATGAACATCTCATCGACCCCGGTATTCTCCAGCGCGCTGGTGACAAACACGTTCTGCGCCCCAGCCTGCACCAACCAGCTTTCTATGAGTGAAATCTTCTGAGGGTTAGCTAAATCGGCTTTGGTGACGAGGCCGATAACAGGTCTGTTCATTGGACCCGTAAAACCTGGAGAAAAAGGTGACCATGGGGCGTCGGCATTCAGTACCAGAGCGATAATGTCGGCTTCACAAGCGCTGGCCAGTAACGCACTGTACAGGCAGCGGTTCTCAAGATATTCACCCGGCGTGTCTATTGTCGTTGGCGACCAGACAATCGCCTGAGTTTTCTGGTAATGAAGTGCTTCTCCATGCAAACATTGTGTGAGCGATGTTTTACCGCACTGGCTGGGGCCAATTAGCATGATGCGTTTCATGTGGTTACGTCCGGGTAATAGGGCATGCAGTAAAACGCATCATTTCGCCAAGCGTTCTGGTTACCTGTTTCAGCGCGTACTCAACGGCGGAAACATCGCCCGTCAGTACTACTGCACCGGTAAAACGATCGAGAAAACCAATCTCTACCGCCCCGGACTTTGTGGCGATATCACAGGCGATAATTGAGGCTTCACTGGGCGTAATGGTTAAAATACCAATGGCCGAGACTGAATCCTGCAACCCCAGTTTTTTGAATAAATCCTTACCTGGATTAGCAATAAGGTGCGCCAGCGTGACCTGCTTGCCGGGTACGTATTCCTGGATCATGCGATCCGTCGGCGGTTGTCTGTCCATTATCCTTCCACCATTTGTCGCCACATGCTTTCATGTGGGCGAGGGATGACCGAGCGATAAACCAGCAGACCTTTTTCACCCGCGCTTTCGCTGGCAACCGTCACGGCGTTATTCACATCAGACACGTCGCCTGCGACAACCATGTAGCACTTGCCGCCTATACCAAATGCCATATGGACGCGTACCAGCGTGACGTTGGAGGCTTTAACCGCACGGTCGGCGGCGCAGATGCAGGCCGCAACGCTCCATGTTTCAACAATGCCTACGGCCTGGCGCTGATCCACGCTGTTTAATCCACTAATCGCAGGAAGTACGCTGGCGTGAATGTTAGGCAGTACCAGACTGTCAACGAGCATATCGCCAGCAAGAGAGGTGCCGGTGGCGATCGCCTGCTGAACTGCACCTACGTCACCGCCGAGCATGAGCAGAAATTTTCCCGGGCAGATGGTTTTGCTTACCAGCAAATTCACATTCGCGCTTTTTAACATGGCATCACCAGCTTCCATTCCTTTGGCAATGCTGGTGAGTTCTAAAATCCCTATAGCCTGAGACATGATTAACCTCTTATTACCGTGATGGATTGTTCAGTAATTTCGCTGACAATACCGTCAATACTGGCGTGGACAGGTGCGCCTAATGCTCCGGACGGCACATCGGCGACGCATTGACCGCGAACAACGCGTTCGCCTTGCTGTACGCATGGAATGGCGCTGGCACCAATATGCTGGCGTAGCAACAGCGTCGTTTTATCTGTGGGATAATCAGTCTCAGCCAGTGGCGCGTCGTGATACCAGTCGTTAAGACCCAGTTTGGTGATAAGGCGCTTAACCGGGATCAGCCGGTACTTGGCCATTTCATCCTCAGGATTTAGCGGCCCTTCATATCGATGGTTGAGCGCCCGCAGCTCGCGTTTAAGCATGCGGTTGATGCGCATCGGTGAAATCCCTACCGGACAAGCCACACTTTCACAGACATTGCATTCTGAACAGGTCAGGGCCGTGAGCAGCAACTGCGGCGTGGCTGCCTGCTGATAATTAACCGCGCGAACCAGCAGGTGCGGTGATAACTCGTGGCCAATCAAGTGCCTTGGGCATAAGTCCGTACACAAACGGCACTGTTCGCAAACGGTTTTCGCGACGGAAAGCACAGTACGTTCATCCTGCATCCGCCGCTGAATCAACGCATGAGACTTAGGCAAAACCAGCAGGCCTCCGGTGGTCTTGCTCACAGGGGTATCCAGAGAGGTAATCAGGCCGCCCATCATCGGACCACCGTTAATAAAGCCGGGGTCATCAACGGTTGCGCCTCCGGCCAGTGCCAAAACGTCGCGTAAAGACATGCCGACAGGGACGGTGAGGGTGATTGGTCTGGCGACCGCACCGTTGACGGTCAGAGTACGACGGGTAACGGGGTACTGTTGTTCTACCGCTCTGGCGATGTTGAGCACGGTCTGGACGTTATTGACCACCACGCCGACGCTGACTGGCAGCGCAGCAGGTGGAACTCTCCGGCCTGTTGCCATCCAGATGGTCAGCACCTCATCACCAGCCGGATAAACATCGGGTAAAATATGTAAGCGGATGCCGGCAGGCAGAAGAGGCGTTAACGCATTGATAGCCTTCTGGTATTTCTCTTTGAGCGCAATAATACCGTCACTGGCGCCGGTAGCCGTCATAGCGTATTGAACGCCGCGGATAAGTCGCTTAGCCTGGACGGCCATCAATTGCTGGTCAACTTTCAGCATCGGCTCGCATTCTGCGGCGTTCACCAGAAACGTATCAACCTGCGCCTGGAGTTTAACGTGTGCAGGAAATCCCGCACCACCGGCCCCAACCACGCCTGCTGCACGCACGCGATCGCGTATCATTTGTGCGTCATAAAGAACATGTTCTGCCGTCATGGCTGTCTTCATAATAATTCCTCAAGCAGTTCCTGAATGGCACTGGCATCGGCTACGCGGGGATTGGTTTGCAACGTGACATCAGCCAGCGCGGCCTGAACCATCGACGGTATACGTTGCGACCAGGTATGCTTCTCGTCTTTCAGTGCATCAATAAATGCAGGCAATGCGCACTGTTTTTTGAGTAGTTCGATATGATGAATCAGCGCATTCAGAGCCGTCGTATCGTTCGCGTTATCCGGGCATAAGTGGCAGGCTTTAGCGAAACGGGCATAGCGCTTTGCGGCCCGGGGATCGCGGGCATTAAAATGAATGACATGGGTCAGCAGCAGCGCATTGGCGAGTCCGTGGGGCAGATGAAACTGGCCGCCCAACTGATGGGCAATCGCATGATTGATACCCAGTCCAGCCTGACTAAATGCCATTCCGGCGAGCGTTGACGCGTTGTGCATTTTTCCTCTGGTTGCCAGGCAGTCGCCTTTACTGACGGCGACAGGCAGGTACTGGAAGACGATTTGTGCCGCTTTCTCAGCCAGTGCGTCGGTAAAGTCGCTGGCCTTCGTAGACACGTAAGCTTCCAGCGCGTGCGTTAACACATCCATGCCGGTATTCGCAGTGATGGCTGGCGGTACGCTGACGACCAGCGTCGGATCGAGGATGGCCATGTCCGGGTAAAGCGCATTATTGAATAATGGATACTTAATGCCTTTGTCCGGATCGCTAATCACGCAGGCGCTGGTCACCTCCGATCCCGTACCGCTGGTGGTAGGGATCGCGACACAGGTTTCAATTTCGATACCGAACTGTCGGCTAAACCAGACGATGGCTTTTGCGGCGTCAAGTGCGGAGCCACCGCCGAAACCAATCACCACATCCGGTTGCAGGGATTGCATTTGTGCGATCCCTTGAACTACCGTACCAATGGTTGGATCGGGTGTGATATCACTGAAAATGCTGATGCGATTATCCGCGGGCAGCGTATTTCGCAGCTTTTCAATCAAGGGAGAACGCGCGAGAAAACTATCGCAGATAACCCAGATGTGCTTATTTTTGAAGCGCTTGAGCACATCCAGACTTCCCTGGCCGCTGTACAATCGAGTTTGCAGTGAAAAGCTTTTCATAACGGCCCCATTAGCGAATAGAAAAACCGTTGGTGAGCACACAACGACGAGAGCGTGCGAAAGTTCGCGCTGACGTTGTGCCTTCACCGGTTGGAGTAGCGATAGTAAAGGTGGTAAAGCCTTCACCGCCGACACCAATACCGGCGTAAGAGGGGCCATTTTTCACAAAGATTGAGGTCTGAAGGGTGCGGGCGGCAAGATTCAGACGTGACACGTTTTGTGAATGCATGATGGCAGTGTGATGCAGTCCCTCTTCAACTTTCAGTGCCAACGCCAGTGCACTGTCAAAATCCTTTACGCTCACGATGGGCAGCATTGGCATCAACTGTTCGCTGGTGACCCATGGATCGTCAGCATTGACGATGCCAATCAACAGGCGAGGTGTTTTTGCCGGAACCGGTATGTCCGCAGCTTCAAGCAGGGCTGCTGGACTCTTTCCAACCAGTTTTTTATTGGCTATGCCTTCAGGCAGACAGGCGGCGCGCAGTTTGTTGATGTCTTCGTTGTGCAGAAGTAACGCGCCAAAAGACTGCATTTGTTGGACCAGTCGTTCAGCAACAGCATCGACAACAATCAGGCTTTTCTCAGCAATACAGGGCAGGTTGTAATCAAAGGATGCGCCGTTGATGATATCTTCCGCCGCCTTAACCAGGTCGGCAGTTTCATCAACAATACAGGGCGGATTTCCTGCACCTGCGCCAATGACTTTTTTCCCGCTTTTCATACCCATAGCAACAATGCCAGGGCCGCCGGTAATCGCCAGAACTGCGATTTTAGGGTGTGCCATCATCTGCTGGGTAGCCTCAAAAGTGGGTTCTGTGACCGTGACGACAAGATTCCGGATCCCGCAGCAGCGGAAGGCTATATCTTCAATCATGGCAATCAGTTTCAGTGATACTGCTTTTGCGCCAGGGTGCGGGCTAAAATAAACGCTGTTTCCCGCGGCCAACATACTGATGCTGTTATTGATGATGGTTTCCGTCGGGTTGGTACTTGGCGCAACGGAGCCAATCACACCAAATGGAGAGTACTCAAACAACACCATGCCACCGTCACCGGTTAGCGCCGTGGTAGTGAGATCCTCGATACCCGGGGTGTTGTCCAGCGCGGCTTTGTTTTTGAGGAATTTATCCTCTTTGTTGCCCATTCCTGTTTCGGCAGCGCTCTCGGCGGCCAGTGAAGCCAGGTGAGGCGTCAGTTCTTCTCGCAGGGCATTGATGATGGCGCTGCGGGTTTTCAATGGACATTGCTGATAACGCAGAAAAGCCTGATACGCGGCATCAATTGCTTCGTTAACGGAAGGAAAAATTCCATTACCCTTAACTTCTGCTTTTGCCGGGGCGAGTTGTTCACTCAAAATGTTACGAATAAGCGTTTCAAGTTCTGAAGTATTCATTGATGTGTTCTCACGTTAATCGCCGCAATGGCCGTTTCTGCAATGTCCATATCCTGCTCAACGCTTCCCCCGCTGATGCCAAGACCCCCAAGGAGTAAACCCTCTCGCCATAATGCGTACCCGCCACCGAAGGTGACGACTTTTCCCTGCATATGGCTTTCCAGACCGTAAAGCGCGGCCCCTGGTTGCACCGCTGATGTCAGCTCGTGCGTGGCGGTTTTCATCGCCACGGCGGTCCAGGCTTTTTTCGGTGCCAGTTCGCTACTGACGAGCAATGCGTCAGGCATGCGCCAGGTCACCGTTTGAGTTCCGTTCGCATCAACAATGCAAATGACGACCGGAACCTGAATTTCTTCTGCTCTCGCCACCGCCGCGCGAGTCAGTTGGTGGAGCTCCTGAAAAGACAGTGACATAGTCGGCTCCTGGGTGGCTGATGTGCGGATGGCTGCGAGATAGCGCTCCGTCACTTTCTGAATAATGTGGCTTTGATGGGCGTCATGATCTTCTGCTCGTGCAAGCGCATATAAGCAGTCGGACAGGCGATTGATGTAACGCATCAATACATGTCTGACGGAGATCTCTGTGGAGAGTTCGACCAGTCGCCGCTCTGCGCGGCGAGCCAGTGTGCGGGCGAAGTGTAGTCGGCTGGCGGCTTCGCTGCGGCCTGGTAAAATAAAGCTGCGTAGGGGCGGTACTCTCCCCATCGCGGTATCGATGGCGGCTTCCAGTGCAGCAATTTCTTCTGAGCTGATGTAGCGCTGTTCTGGCGTTGGCTGTTCGCTTTCGCTTGCCAGTTCGGCGCTGAACCAAAAAAGCTGCAGCTGAATATTTTCAAGCAACTGGCGGTGCTGCGGGTTTTTCGCCGCGCAAACGCACAGGCTAAGCGCTGCATTAAGCTCATCCAGCGTACCATAAGCCTCGACGCGCGGATGCGTTTTACTCACGCGTTGTCCGGTAAAGAGAGCTGTTGTACCGGCATCGCCCGTTCGGGTATAAATCGCCATAGTTCCTCCTAACGAGAAAGCGTGTCGACAATGCCGACGATAGCCAGGTCGATGGCCTCATTCGGGCCGGAAAAAACGTGTCTGGCGCTGGATCCACTGCTGAGTAACACCAGTTCGCCCGTTCCTGCACCGACTGAGTCAACCGCGACTTCATCTCCGGTAGCGGGGGAGGCGGGGAGCTCTCCGTCAGCACTCACCCGACGTACCAGCAAGAGTTTTTTTCCCACCAGTGATGGGGATTTTTGCGTGGAAACCACAACGCCTGTAACCCGGGCCAAATGCATAGCTCACTCCTGCTTAATTAATTGGACATTTCGCGTACCGACAGCTTCCTGAGCCAGAGCCGTCACGACACATCGACGGCGTAGTACCAGTACACCACCCTTCAATTGGGCGACGTCGGCGTAGCTGAGAAGCGTTTCAGGATGCAGCACGATGATTCGTCCCAACTCGTCACTGAACTCCAGCGGCAGACGCGCGAGCTTTTTCACGGGGAGTGCCGGTAGCAGCCGATGCTGTAGAGAGATTTTTACGCGAAGCCCGCATGCCAGCGCCTCGTGGATTGTTACCACTGCGACACTGGACGGACTGCAATCTGCAATTTTTTCCAGTAAAGGCAGGTCTGCCTGAAGGAGGTGCAGTGACGAGTACTGACAACATAATGTCCGGGAATCGATTTCCCGTAACTGTGCGACGCTCAGCGTGATGGTACTTTCCGCGCGTTTTTTTAATCGGGAAACAACCTCCTCGATAATGCGTTGCAGCAGTTCGTTGTTCATCGTGAGGTCACCAGTGTGGCAAATGCCTGCGGATTATCAGCGCCTGCTGCATTGGCTTCGTCTGTATCGATATGCATCTCAAGGCGCATATCCGGCGAAACACGTACGGCGACGTTATCGAAAATCAGTCGGCGTTCATCGCCATTGATTGCCACGGAGACTTTATCTCCATGAGAGACACGCAGTATCAGCGCATCCAGCGGCGACATATGGATATGTCGCTGGGCAACAATAACCCCGGAGGGTAACTCCAGTTCAGCAAAGGGGCTGATAAGACGAATGCCAGGCG
This sequence comes from Citrobacter sp. MGH100, assembly GCF_001034465.1. Classification (NCBI taxonomy): domain Bacteria; kingdom Pseudomonadati; phylum Pseudomonadota; class Gammaproteobacteria; order Enterobacterales; family Enterobacteriaceae; genus Citrobacter; species Citrobacter sp. MGH100. The sequence continues at coordinate 1,594,380 of NZ_KQ089800.1, read as the reverse complement.
TACCCTGAATATTGCCGGACATGCGCAGCGGCGCAGCGATACCTAATGTGCGGGCGTCGGTACGAGATATCTCCACCTGGCTAGTACTACGCAGTGGACCAAGCAGACGCACATTCTTTAACTGACCTTTCGGTCCGACCAGCGTGACGGTCTGATCTGCGGCATATTGTCCGGGCTGCAACAGACCCTTTTTCTCGCTAATCGGCTGATTAGGAAACAGGCGAGTGTAGTCCTCGGCGCAAAGGTGGATGTGGCGATTCGAAATCCCGAGAGGGATAGGGCGTTCACGCATTTCATCCAGTATTTTACTGACCGTTGTTTCCAGTTGCTGTTTATCCATTACGCTTCACCTCGTTTACCAGAGTGCAGACAAAGAGTGCGCGGCTCGCCCTTTTGACGGGGACAAGCAGGGTCAAGACACAGATTGCAGCTAATCAACTCTGCCTGTTGCGCGGCTTCAGGTAATGCAATTTCTGTAGCCATCTCTTCTTGCTCTTGCGATAGATAAGGTATCGGTTCTGGTGCTGGCTCTGGCTGCACGGGCACACTGTGGGAAAGAATGCCTTCTCCGGGCCTGGAAATGACCCTGTGCGCGACCAGTCCATTTCGCAATTCTGCTAAATTAGCACCGGTGGATATAGCCGCCTGAACGGAGGCCACATCCCCGATTATCTTGATCACCGTCCAGCCTGAGCCGTTGGTTTTTTCGAGGCCCACCAGCGTGATGGAGGCGGCTTTCGCCATGACGTCCGCGCAACTGATGGCTAATGCCAGACCACTAACTTCAAGTAATCCCAGTGATTGCTTCACGCTGTGCTCCTTGTTTGCAACGACTTATGCAGATTTAGGTAAAATGGCTTCAACGTCGCTATGCGGACGCGGGATAACGTGGCAGGATTTCACCTCGCCAACGGCGCTTGCTGCTGCGCTTCCTGCATCTACCGCTGCTTTTACGGCGCCGACATCCCCGCGGACCATCACGGTGATCAGGCCTGAACCAATTTTTTCGTAACCAACCAACTGCACGTTTGCGGATTTCACCATGGCATCAGCGGCTTCAATAGCGCCGACAAGCCCTTTTGTTTCAACCAGTCCCAGTGCGTTATTCATACTGCTTTTCTCCTGTGGATTATGAGTGGCATTCGCGGAACGGAATGCCTTTAACCAGCCGCGCAGCGTTATTGCCAATGCTGCGGCGATCATGGCTATTTTGTTGATACGTCAGCGTAAAAAGTGGCGCTGATGTAGGTAAGTTTTTGTAGTGCACGACCAGTTTTTCATGACTGCAGCCAATGCCAACCAGCAATGGTGATTGGCAGGCAGCCAGCCATGCATTGTGGATAACGTCAGTTGAATGGCTCTCCTGAATCACAAAGGGGATCCCTTCTTCCTCAATACCCAGCAGCACGTCATTCCAGACTTCAGCGCAGCCGGTAGTAGTGAAGATAACAATGGCTGGCGTGGTGAGATTACTTTCCATGAGCGAATGCCTTGTACCAGGAGAGAATCAACCCTGTGGCAACCGCATTGCGCGGACCTTCGGTGCCACGAATGTTGCCGCGCCCGGCAACGAGGCGATAATGAGCCAGTGCATCGGTGACCAGTTGCGGAACTTCGAAGTCCAGCGAGGAACCGCCAACCAGCACGACAAAAGGAATGTCCCGAATATTCCCGGTCGGACTTACCTGACGCAGCGCTCTGAGCGCGTTGGTGACGAAAACGCGCTCCTTGGCGCTGCGGCGAATGGCGCGAACTTTCTCCAGCGCCAGTTCGCCCGGCAGTGGCACCAGTTCATCGGGTTTCACCACGCACACGCGGGCAAACACCGTTGGCGGGAGCGGGGTGGGGAAGAACTGGACGCTGCCGTCTTCGTGGCGAAGATGGAACAAGCTTTCAACTTTCGCCAGCGGGTATTTTTTAATTTCTTCAGCGAGATAACGATCATCCAGCCCCAGTTCTCGGGCAATGATCATTGTGACCATATCGCCGGCCCCTGCCAGATGCGTGGCAATAATTTCGCCTTTCGGGTTGATGATAGAGGCGTCAGTAGATCCGGCCCCAAGATCCAGAATAGCCAGTGGACGTGTAGTACCCGGTGTGGTTAAGGCACCCAGAATAGCGGCTTCGGCTTCAGCACCACCAACCTGCACATCAATGTTGAGTTTTTGCGTTATTTCCTGGGCAATCATCGCCATTTGCAGGCGATCTGATTTCACCATAGAAGCAATACCAACGGCCTGTTCCAACGAAAACTCGCCGGCAAGTCCCCCGGTCACGCTGACTGGGACTGAAGTATCAACTGCCAACAGATCCTGAATAAAGATTTCATGACTGGGTTTGTTGGTTAATTCAGCCATTGTCTGGCGTACGTGCTCCAGCATGCCACCAATATTGGTTCCCGCCTCTCCGGTGACGTTATCCAGTTTCGGGCATTCGCCAACCGCTTTCATAATCGCGTCGGCACCTGCCGCGACGTCGACGCGTACTGTTCGTCCTTGCGATTGCAGTTCCAGGTTTCCGGCAGGTATTGCACGAGCTTTCACATCACCTGACGGCGTTTTCACCACTACCGCAGAGCGGTTGCCAATCAGTGCGCGGGCCATGGGGACAATGTTCTTGGTCTCCTCTGCGCTAAGGCTAAAGACAGTCGCGATTCCGTACGGGTTGGAAAGGGTTTCGATAACCTTGCCTGGAACAGCGACCTCAATAGCGGCCAGCATACCCAACGGGATGCGGTCGATATGAAGCACTTCATCGACGATGGGCAGGGGATGAGTCAGACGATTGCTGACCAACACGCCATCGTCCTGCTGCAAAATAACGCCAGTTAACTGGTACCCGGCGCGGACGGAGGCATTTATCATCGTGGCGACATCGGCGAAATCAAATGCAGATGACACTACCAGAATATAGGGCGTATCCGCCGGACGACTAAGCAGGTCTTCCGGCGTAATCGTGATGCCGACGCCTAACCCGACGCCGCCTGGCGTTTTAGGGTTATGACCGATCATAGTGGACTCAGTGATGATGGTTTCGGTGATCGTTTCCATCGCCACGTCGCCAATGACCGGAGTAGCTTCGTTAATACGGATGAGCGCAATATCGCTGACATTGATTCCGGCGTTTTTAGCCGCCAGCGTAAGCGCCTCCTGAATGCCAAACACATTACGCAATGTGCCCTTAATCCCGGTGGTTTCCGCCAGCGCACTGCTGGTGATGCTCAGTGCGCCAGACTCATCCAGGGTAGCCAGAGCGACTTCCGTGGATGAGTTGCCTATGTCAATGCCAGCTATATATCGCATGATCCTGTCCCTGAGTTAGTCGTCGCCTTTGAGTTTTTTACGCTCAACGTACAGCGCTGCCGCTTCACGAACGAAAGCTGCGCAGATCTTTGCCTGATAACGATTTTCGAGATCGTCGGCGATGGCCATCAGCTCGTCTTTCGTTGAGCGGTACGGGCGCAGCGCGTTGTAGATCTCAAGAATACGGTCGTCAGGTACGGCGGTTAGCTCAGCGGCGCGCTCGAAGTTCATCGCCAGCCTGTCACGTCCGGCATCCTTGGCGATTTCCGCCTGGAGGCGCAGCGTTTCAGGGGTGATGCGCATGTCTTGCGCCGTCACTTTATTGCTCAGAACATTTTCGAGCGTGAAGTCATCCAGGGTTTTGTTGGTTGCGGTTTTTACCCACTCAGGATGTTTATTCGCGAGAGGGTAGTCCGAGACTTTCGCGGTATGAGCTGATGAACTCGCCGTGGTCGGAGTTGCGGACTCTCCCTGCAGGCTGTTCATCCGGCTCAGCACATCCCGAACCATCGATTCAATTGCGTCGGTATTCATGGAGTTATCCTTTATCAAAGCGCCACGCGCAGTTCCTGCGGGTTTTTGCCCGTCACGACGTATTTGGTCTCTTTAATGTGCAGAATGGCTGATTTCGCCTGGTACTTAGGACGAGCCATCTGGTCATTCAGCGTAGGGACCGGTTGCGGAGATTCACGCTTGGCATAACGCGCGGCGTTTTTACCGATCTGACGGTAGGTTTCCAGCGTCAGAAGCGGCGCCTGAGGGAACAGCTCCAGGTTAGAAAGCGGCGGTAATCCCTGCTGATGAATAACCGTGGTGCCTTTTGACTGGATGCCGATAGAGATCCCGGAGCCACTCAGGCGGTTACCTTCCACGGCAACAAACGCCACATCAGAGGATTTAAAGCAGCGGATAACGCGCGCTTTAATGCCTTCTTCTTCAATACCGGCAATCACTTCGCGTAAGATATTTTTGTGCGGTATACCGACGATATTGACGGTTTGCGACAGACCAAACGCTGGCCCTACGGCAATAATCACTTCATCCTGCTGCTGGCCCTGTTTGGCTTCGCCAATCTCAGTCAGAAAACTGTCGCCTTGTACCGCTGCAGCCTGTGGTGCGCTAGCCGCTGTCGTTGAGCGGAATGAGACAGGTTTGTCGCTGGTTTGCATTTCAGACAGTACGTCTTCAATTATCTGGCGCAGCAGCTTTTCATTGATTTCCATTTTTCACCCCTTAGCCAAGTTCGTTGGGATCAAGTGCGCCAGGGATGTTTTTGATCTCTTCCCAGCGTTCGCCTTGCAGGCGATAACCTGTTGCCGGACCGGCATAGTCATTGACGTCATTTACTGCGGACAGCACCTGTCCGTCGCCAACGATAATGGCGGAGGTATGCAGATAATCCCCGGTTAACTTGGCTTTCTGGATGTTGAGCATGTCCTGAGCGACATCGGTAAACCCGCCCTGAGCAAGAGCTTTCACCACTTCCAGACCGTTACGGTTTTTATTGATGATCTCTTGCGCAAATTTGATGTCTTCAACGATGTTACGCTCTGGCATATCTTTTGAACCGTGGGCGTAGGTCGCGGCCTCGACTTCTTCGTCGGTGATTGGCGGTAATCCCATCCCGGCGAATACGGCCTGCAGTGCGCGAGCTGCTTTATTGCGAATGGCGATAACGTCTTCTTCTCGCACCGGACGCAGACCACCGTCGACTTTCAGATCGCGCTGGATGACGTTGTAATCGTCAAAATCTTCGGCATCCTCGTTGGAACCGGCGAACATGTTGTCGTAGTTCGGAACAGCGGAATAACCAGATGAAATGAAATCTGTACCCGGCAAGAATTGCATCAGCAGACGAGCAGTACGACGCATATCGGAGTGGGTAAAGGTCTGGTCATTACTGGAGGCACACTCCAGATCCAGTGACGAGCAGATCAGGTTTTCTGCCAGCACCGCGCGAATACCCGATGGCACGGCTGAAGGTACGCCAATGCAACTTACTGAACCGTTTTGCAAACCCTGAACGCCAGCTGCCTTGGTGATGTAAATGCAGCGCGCTTCCAGATAAAGCATCGATTTGCCTTCGGCGTAGCCCATCTGAACTTCTGAACCGGAGCCAGACGTGAAGCGCATTTTCAGGCCGCGTGAAGCGTAAGAAGAGGCCAGAAAACCTTTTGACCATGGCGTATCGTCGCCGTCGGTAAAGACGGGTTCAGTACCGTAGACGGAGATGGTTTCTGCGTAGCAGGTATGACCTAACATACCGAGTTTCAGCTCGGTGGCTTCTTCCAGAGAACACTGAGTTAACACACCTGGGCGTCCAACCTGCGAACCTACCAGCAGTGCAATCGCGTTAAACGGTGCGTAACGTGCAACAGCAACGGTCGTTTCCTGCTCATCAAAGCCACGCCAGGCACCCTCTGCAGCATCGGCGGCAATCTGTACCGGGTTATCTTTGACGTTAGTCACGTGCGCTTGTTGAGATGGGGTACGGCGGGCACGCATTTTCTGCATGGCCATCATCATCTCAACGACGTTCATGTGTGAAACCACTTCCACAATTTTCGCTGGCGTCATTGCCGTGGTCAGAGGAACAATGTCCATACGCTTGACGTTGGGGTCGCAAAGCATATTGGCGAGTTTAACCGAGTCCATCGCCATCACCTCTTCAGCGCGAGCCAGGTTAATGCCGTAGCGCGCGATGAAGTGGTCAATCAGATCAAATTCACTGGCGGATTTGCCGTCCAGTTCAGTGACCATCCCGTTGACGATTTTAATCGACGGCTTAGGGTCGTTCGGGCTTTCCATCGCAATGAAGCCTTCTTCGATCCACTCCTTAACGAAGCCGTCCTGATTCACAGGGCGTTTCGCCAGTGCTTCAAATCTTTTCGATCTCATGAATCAGCCTCACTGATATCAGATATAGGACGGACGGTCGTTTTTGGGATCTGAGCCGAGGGTCGCCAGCACGGTTTTACCGATTTCACGGGCTGAGATAACAGCCTGACGCACGGCCCCTGAGTCACCGGAAATGACCAAAATGGCTTCGTTGCTGAAACTGGTGCCATGGGCGGGGGAGCTGTAGGCCACCACTTCAACATTGGCGGATTTCAGCGCCGTATCGGCCATCAGGACACCTACGGATGCGGGTGCGCCGACGATGACGCCACAGGCACGACCAATCGGTGCGCCAAAGGCTTTTTCCAGCGCGTAGCTGGCGCGTGCGGTGTATTGCATCTCGATGTGACCGGCTTCGTTGGCATAAACGTCGCCAAAGGTGCGATCCAGCTCTTTCAGCGCAACTTCAATCCCGCGCTTCACGTCAGAAACGTCATTACCGCCGAGAATTATTAGCGAACCATGACCAGCGCCGCCTTTGGTATCACGCGGCAACTCGATGCTGACGACTTCAGTATTTGTGGCTTTCACCGCTTCATCAGCGGCCATGATGTGTGGACCCGCACCAGTACGTGCGCCAAGGATGCCAATGGAGCGATAACGCTTTTCAAGTTTCATCGCGTCCAGTAAGGCGCTATCTACGTTGGCGATCACCAGACCGACGGTGTCGCCAATCGCAGTACCGACAAATTCCGTTAAACTGCAGCTCTTCTCTGCCATAGCCGTTTCTCGTGTTGGAGGATTATTTTCAGGGATAGCCTGCTGTTCTGGCGTTGCCACACGAGCAATCACCTGCGCCATGATCTGTTCAACCAGCTCATTGCTGCTCATTAGCTAATTCCCTTCGGTAAGATTTTTTCGACATCGGTATGAGGACGTGGAATGACGTGTACGGCTTTCACTTCTCCCACGTTACGGGCCGCGGCGGCACCGGCATCTGTTGCTGCTTTAACCGCGCCGACATCACCGCGGACAATGACTGTTACCAGTCCCGAACCAATTTTTTCGTAGCCGACCAGCATTACATTGGCTGACTTCACCATTGCATCTGCGGCCTCTATGGCTGCAGTTAAGCCTTTGGTTTCTACCATTCCTAACGCTTCTTGTTGCATAAAGACCTCGCCTGGGTTGTCCCGATTTTCATGACTATAAAAAGAAGCGAGGAAAAAGAATGGCTGACTTGAATGTAGGAGAGAAAAAATAGTGAGGAACTGGTGATATAAAATTGCTGTTAATTATTTTATTGTGTTGTTTTTATTGATCATTTTTAGATTTGTTGATGTGATTATTTGGTTATGTTAATTCCATATTTACACTTTTGAACGTGACAGGTGAAATATCATTTGCTATGCGGGGAAAATGAATTTGTGACGGTTATCTGAAAACAAGATTATGCTATTGGCAATATTTTATTATTTCTAAAATGTACAAATAATAGAGAAATTCCCCGTCATTTGGCTTTGTTTAATAAAAGTGATGGCAAGAATTTGCTATCGCAACACGATTTTTAAAGTCATACCGCCCGCAGATTGCCAACAATTTGCCGACATGGCTTTTTATAGTAAGCCTCGAAGTATTCTACTTGCCAGCAAGGAGTCCGCTGGTAAAGACACGAACTCTGCTTAGAAGGTGTCACAATGAACGATTCACTAAAAGCGCAATGCATTGCCGAGTTTTTGGGTACCGGGTTGTTTTTGTTTTTTGGCATTGGATGCCTGAGCGCCCTGAAAGTAGCCGGTGCCAGTTTAGGGTTATGGGAGATCTGCATTATATGGGGACTGGGGATCTCTCTGGCAGTTTATCTGACAGCAGGGATCTCAGGTGCACATCTCAATCCCGCTATCACCATTGCACTGTGGTTGTTTGCCTGTTTTCCAGGTCGTAAAGTGTTGCCGTACTCCATTGCTCAGGTGGCTGGTGCCTTTGGTGGCGCTCTGCTCGCCTATTTGTTGTATGGCAGTTTGTTTATCGAGTACGAAACCGCCCACCACATGGTGCGGGGTAGCCTCGAAAGTTTGCAGCTTGCCAGCATATTTAGCACTTATCCTGCCGCTGCACTCAGCGTCTGGCAGGCTGCACTGGTGGAAGTTGTGATTACCTCCATTCTGATGGGGATGATCATGGCGCTCACCGATGATGGCAATGGGATTCCCCGGGGGCCGTTGGCACCACTACTGATCGGTATTCTGGTTGCCGTTCTTGGGGCATCGACCGGACCGCTTACCGGATTTGCCATGAATCCGGCTCGTGATTTTGGGCCAAAATTGTTCGCATGGATGGCGGGCTGGGGGGATGTCGCGATGACTGGGGGGCGTGATATTCCTTACTTTATTGTCCCGATCGTGGCACCTATCATTGGCGCTTGTGCGGGGGCAGCAATTTATCGTTACTTTATTGGCAAAAACTTACCGTGTAATAGCTGTAAGCTGGAGGAAAATGAGCGTTAGCTTCACGGAAAATGTTTATTTTTGAAATGTAATAACTGTTTTCGTGATCAGGTTTCCTGAACCGCTTAAAAAGTCTCCCAAGAATGGGAGACTTTTGTTATGTTCGAATACGCCTTTTATCATTGCTCTGGATAGCGAGATGAAAAGCAGATGTAAATAATGTGTTTTATTTATAACAATAAATTAACTGAGAGGTTTTATCATGATTTCTGCGAGTGCCCTGAACTCAGAACTCATTAATAAAATCGCACAGGATTTTGCGCAGGCCACCAGTCTGGCTGTTGTGGTTGTCAATATTCACGGTGATGAAATTTCTGAGCTTTTTAATTTCACTCCTTTTTGCCAGTTGATGCGCCAGCATCCTCAGCATAGTACACGATGTCGTATGAGCGATCGCTGTGGGGGACTGGAAGCTTCAAAATCCGATCAACCCTGCATTTATCGCTGCCATGCCGGACTTACCGACTTCTCCATTCCGCTGGTCATTGCGGGACATCTGGTCGGGTTTGTCTTATGTGGCCAGGTGCGCCTAAGCAATGACGTGGGGCTGGTGGATATTCTGAACGTGGACGACCGTTGGCAAGCCGATCCCGAACTGGTGAGTGAATTTCGTAATGTACCGGAAATGGACTATTCGCGGGTTATTGCTTCCGCGGATTTGCTAAAGCTCATTGTAGAAAATTGTCTTAAAAAACAACTGAATTTCGTCGTAATCAAAGACAATCCGCAGCAGTCAGAACCGGTACGCGCTAACCGCAGTACCAATCCGCATGACAGTAAAATGAAGAAAGCCTTGCGCTATATTGATGCGCATTTATCAGACGAGCTGCGTCTGGAAGATGTTGCCTCTCACGTTTATCTCAGTCCTTACTATTTCAGCAAATTGTTCAAAAAATATCAGGGGATAGGGTTTAACGCATGGGTAAATCAACAGCGAATGGCAAGTGCCAAAGAGTTGCTTTGTCATAGCGACTGGAGCATCGCCAGTATTGCGCGAAATTTAGGCTTTTCACAAACCAGTTATTTTTGCAAAGTATTCCGTCAAACGTACCAGGTTACGCCGCAGGCTTTCCGTCAGCAAATAAATGTCACCTCATCTGAAGAGACAGCTTAAATAGCAATAATTTGCTATTGCCGATTTTTGATATCGTACGCTATGTCAGTCATTATAAAATGAAAAATAACTACAGCAGTCAATAAATTGTCATAGCGCAACAAAATAATAGTATTTGAGGGATAAACTGCACCAGTTTTTATTTTTGTGATGAGATACAGTGTCTGAGTGAAAGACTTTCTTTATTCTTTAATGACGCTTTCATTCAAAAAATGAACATATGAATAAACGGGTTGAGGCCATAACATTGGTTGAATGTACCCGGCAAGATATTAAATTGAATTATTGTCATGAGGTCGTGAATTTGCCTCAAGACACAGAGCCAAATTAAATCGGCTCTTGAACTGACAGGTTTGCCACATTTGTGGTAGGGAAGGGGGTGAGAATCCCCCGCAGCCCCCGCTGCTGTGATGCTGACGACCCCGTATAGACCACTGATCGTAAGATTGGGAAGGACGGGCGAGGACGACGCTAAGCCAGAAGACCTGCCTGTCGGTGACTACCAACAACTTCGGTGGGAAGTGGGTTGCGCAGATGCATACAGTCGAGAGACTGGGTATCTATACACCCCTACCACCCTGAACAGGATCAGGGTATGGCGGCCAGTTTTCACGCATTTGTTCTTGCAGGTACCGGTAGCGGCTGTGGCAAAACCACGGTGACGCTGGGCTTGTTGAGCCTGATGAAAAAGCGCGGTTTACGCGTCCAGCCATGCAAAGTTGGTCCTGATTACCTTGATACTGGCTGGCACACCGCGGTGTGCGGCACGGCTTCCCGTAATCTTGATAGCTTCATGCTACCCACCTCTACACTGAATGCCTTATTTTGCGAGCAGATGCAGCACGCGGATATTGCCGTTATCGAAGGCGTTATGGGGTTATATGACGGCTATGGTACAGACCCTGATTACTGCAGTACTGCGGCGATGGCGAAACAGTTAGGTTGCCCGGTCATCTTGCTGGTTGATGGTAAGGCGGTTTCCACTTCGATAGCCGCCACGGTGATGGGATTCCAGCATTTTGATCCCAGTCTGAACATTGCAGGCGTGATTGTTAATCGGGTCAACAGCGAAACACATTACCAGCTACTCAAAGTTGCCATTGAGCGTTACTGCTCCGTGCCTGTATTAGGCTACGTTCCCCGCATGGAGGGCGTCGCGCTTCCTGAACGTCATCTGGGTTTAGTTACCGCTCGTGAGTCAGTTATCAACCAGCAGCCGTGGCAGGATTTTGCCGCGACGCTGGAACAGACGCTGGATATCGACGCGTTGTTGGCATTAAGCCAGTTAAACACCCTTCCTGTTGGCGAATGGCCCGCGCTACCGGCAGCAGACGCAGGGGTAGGGCTAACGCTGGCCATCGCTGATGACGAGGCGTTCAACTTTTATTATCCGGATAACATTACATTACTGGCGCGTACGGGCCTCAATATTGTTCGTTTTAGCCCGCTGCATGATACCTGTTTACCAGACTGTCAGATGATTTGGTTAGGCGGCGGATATCCGGAACTGCATGCTGCGGCCCTGGCCCGTAATGTCACCATGCTGGAGCAACTGCGAGCGGCGCATCAGCGTGGCGTCGCTATTTATGCAGAGTGCGGAGGGTTGATGTATCTCGGTAGCTCGCTGGAGGACAGCAACGGCGATTGCTGGCTAATGGCGGATATCATTCCAGGACACAGCAAAATGGGCAAACGGCTGACCCGGTTTGGCTACTGCGAGGCACAAGCCACACAGCAAACATTGCTGGCAACGGCCGGTGAAGTCCTGCGCGGGCATGAATTCCACTATTCCGACTTTACCCCTGAAACCCCGGCGGTGATGAATTGCCGCAAGGTGCGTGATGGCAAAACGCTGCAGGCCTGGTCAGGTGGATGGCAGGTCGGAAATACCTTCGCCAGTTATCTGCACGTTCATTTTGCCCAGCGCCCCGAAATGCTCAATCACTGGCTGGCCGCTGCGAGGAATGCGCTATGACGATACTCGCATGGTGCGTTGCCTGGCTGCTGGATTTTATCATTGGTGATCCGCAGAACTGGCCTCACCCGGTGCGCTGGATTGGCAATCTGATTTCTGCCGTGCAACGCGTTGTTCGTCGTTACTGCCATAGCGACCGCGCGCTTCGCATTGGTGGTGCAGTGATGTGGATTGTGGTGGTTGGACTGACCTGGGCTGTGTCCTGGGGGGTACTGGCGCTGGCGCAATCAATTCATCCCTGGTTTGGTTGGGTCGTTGAGGTGTGGATGATTTTCACTGTGCTGGCGGGGCGTTGTCTGGCAAATGCTGCGCTGGATGTAGAGCGTCCATTGCGTGCCAATAATCTTGCCGAAAGTCGGGAAAAACTCTCCTGGATTGTGGGACGTGATACCTCACAGCTGCAACCAAAACAGATCAACCGCGCCGTGGTGGAAACCGTGGCGGAAAACACCGTTGACGGCATCATCGCGCCGTTGTTCTTCCTCTTACTGGGCGGTGCGCCACTGGCGATGGCCTACAAAGCGGTGAATACCCTCGATTCAATGGTGGGGTACAAACATGAAAAGTACCGTGCTATCGGCATGGTCAGCGCCCGTCTGGACGATGTCGCTAACTTTATTCCGGCAAGACTGAGCTGGCTGTTGCTGGGTGTGGCGGCGTTTTTATGCCGCCAGGACGGCGTACGCGCTTTGCAGCTTGGCTGGCGTGATCGCTACAACCATAGCAGTCCAAACTGCGCATGGTCGGAAGCTGCTGTGGCCGGCGCATTAGGTATTCGCCTGGGGGGACCCAATGACTACTTCGGCGAGCGCGTTGAAAAACCGTGGATTGGCGATCAACAACGAGACATTTCTGTAGACGACATTTCCCAAACGATTCGATTGATGTGGGTAGCATCGACCCTGGCACTGGCGCTTTTTATTGCGCTGCGCTGGCTGTGGCTCGGTGTCGCCTGAGGACAACAAAATGCACTATATCCAGCAGCCTCAAGCAATTGAGGCCAAAAGTTTCGACATCATTGGTGAGATTATCAGTGAAACCCGCCCGGACTATCAGTTTGCCAGTCCGTTGCATGAAGCCATCATCAAGCGGGTGATCCACACCACCGCGGATTTCGACTGGCTGGACATTCTGTGGTTTTCCAGCGATGTGCTGGAACAGTTTTGCGCTGCATTGAGTCGCCCGAGCGTGATTTATACCGATACCACGATGGCGCTTTCCGGGATCAACAAAAACCTGCTGGCAAAATTCGGTGGCGAATGCCGCTGTTACATCAGCGACCCACGTGTGGTGCGGGCAGCAAAAGAACAGGGGATCACTCGTTCAATGGCTGCAGTCGACATTGCCGTGAAGGAAGAGGGCGAAAAACTGTTTGTCTTTGGCAACGCGCCAACCGCGTTGTTCCGACTGCTGGAACATGATGCACCTGTCAGCGGTGTGGTTGGCGTACCGGTAGGATTTGTTGGCGCGGCGGAGTCGAAGGATGCCCTGACACAAAGTCATCTGCCCGCCATTGCCGCATTAGGTCGCAAAGGTGGCAGTAACGTCGCCGCCGCTATCGTCAACGCCATGCTTTATCACATGCAGGGGGCGCGATGAGCGACCAGTCCTTCGACACGCCAGTGTGGCACAACGGTAAAGCGCTGCGTAAAGGATACACCACGGGATCGTGTGCGACGGCGGCGGCAAAAGTCGCTGCGTTGATGGTGCTGCGCCAGCATCTGATCCATCAGGTTTCCATTGTGACGCCTTCCGGGGTGACGTTATGCCTGAACGTGGAGTCACCGCATATCGAAGGGCAGCAGGCGATTGCCGCCATCCGCAAAGATGGTGGCGATGATGTGGACGCCACGCATGGGATGCTGATCTTTGCCCGCGTGACGTTAGACGATAGCAAAGAGATCGTCTTACAGGGCGGTGAAGGTGTCGGTACGGTGACCCGTAAAGGGATTGGTTTGCCGGTGGGCAGTTCGGCGATTAACCGGACACCTCGTCAGACCATTGAGTCCGCAGTACGTGAAGCGATTGGACCAAATCGCGGGGCAAAAATTGAGATTTTTGCGCCTGAAGGTGAAGAACGGGCGCAAAAAACCTACAACTCGCGGCTGGGGATTCTGGGCGGTATTTCGATCATTGGTACCACGGGCATTGTTACGCCGATGTCAGAAGAGAGCTGGAAACGTTCGCTATCGCTGGAGCTGGAGATCAAACGCGCGGCAGGGCTGGATCGCGTAGTACTGGTACCGGGTAATCACGGCGAACGTTTTGTGCGTGAGCAAATGGGGATCGACACACAGGTTGTGGTCACTATGAGCAACTTTGTCGGTTACATGATTGAAGAAGCGGTACGCCTGGGATTCCGCCAGATCGTGCTGGTCGGCCACCCCGGCAAACTTATCAAAATCGCGGCAGGGATCTTCCATACCCACAGTCATATCGCTGATGCCCGCATGGAAACGCTGGTGGCTCACCTCGCATTACTTGGCGCGCCGTTGGAACTACTGACGCTGGTCAGCGACTGCGATACCACCGAGGCGGCGATGGAACACATCGAAGCGTATGGTTTCCAGCACATTTATGACCATCTGGCCAGGCGCATCTGTATGCGTGTCCTGCAAACGTTGCGTTTTACCAAAAATCCCCCGACCTGCGACGCCATCATGTTCTCTTTTGATAACCAGGTGCTGGGGAGCAATCGCCCGATCGCCGAGATCGCTGAGGAGATGCAATGTTAACCGTTGTAGGGATGGGGCCCGCAGGGTTGCATTTGATGACGCCGGTGGCGCGCGATGCGGTTGCAATGGCCGATGTGCTGATCGGTGGCAAGCGACATCTGCAGCAGTTCCCGGATTTTGCCGGTGAGCGGTTTGCTCTTGGCGCCAATATTCCGGAGCTATTGAACTGGATAGGCGAACATCAGGCGCAAAACGTGGTGGTGCTGGCATCCGGCGACCCGCTGTTCTACGGCATTGGCACGCGGATGGTGGCGCATTTTGGTATTGAAAATGTGCGCATTATTCCCGGCATTAGCGCGGTGCAGTATCTGTGTGCGCAAGCTGGTATTGATATGAACGACATGTGGCTCACCAGTAGCCATGGTCGCAGTGTCTGTTTTGATGAACTGGCGCGACATAACAAGGTTGCGATGGTGACCGACGCGCTGTGTGGTCCGCGTGAAATTGCACAGCAGTTGGTTGCCAGAGGCAAAGGACATCGCTGGATGGTGATTGGCGAAAACCTGGCGATGGACAATGAGCGTATCCACTGCCTGCCTGTGAGCAAAATTACAGCCGACTATGACATGAATGCAGTGGTGATACTCGATGAAAGATGAGCTTTTTCTACGTGGAGAGAAAGTGCCGATGACCAAAGAAGCGGTACGCGCACTTGCCCTCTCAAAACTTGAATTACACCGCGCCAGTCACCTGATTGATATTGGTGCCGGAACCGGCAGCGTGTCGATAGAAGCCGCGCTGCAATACCCAGGATTACGCGTGACGGCAATTGAGCGTAATCCGGATGCGCTCAGGCTGCTGGACGAAAACCGTCAGCATTTTGCCTGCGCAAATATCGACATTTTTCCAGGTATCGCGCCGATGACTATCGCGGAAAAAGCCGATGCCATTTTTATGGGCGGCAGCGGCGGCCATCTGACCGAACTGATTGACTGGTCAATGCGTCAATTGCATCCCGCAGGGCGGTTGGTGATGACATTTATCCTTCAGGAAAACCTCAACACCGCGCTGGCTCATCTGGACCGTCCTGGCGTACAGGGTGTGGATTGCCTGCAACTGCAGGTTTCCTCACTTACCACGCTGGGTAGTGGTCACTATTTCAAACCGAATAACCCCGTATTTGTTATCGCCTGTCAGAAGGAAGGAACCCATGTCTGAGATTTTTGATCCCCGTAGTGTGTGGTTTGTTGGCGCAGGTCCTGGCGATCGCGAGCTGATTACCCTCAAAGGGTACCGGTTGCTCCAGCAGGCACAGGTAGTTATCTATGCCGGATCGCTGATTAACACTGAATTACTGGAATATTGCCCGGCCGGAGCGGAATGTCATGACAGCGCCGAACTGCATCTGGAGCAGATCCTTGATCTGATGGAAGCGGGTGTGAAAGCCGGTAAAACCGTCGTGCGTTTGCAAACCGGTGATGTTTCCTTATATGGCTCCGTGCGTGAGCAAGGCGAAGAGTTGACTAAACGCGGGATCGACTGGCAGGTGGTGCCTGGCGTTAGCGCATTCCTGGGCGCGGCTGCGGAGTTGGGCGTCGAGTATACCGTACCGGAAGTGTCGCAGAGTTTGATCATTACCCGTCTGGAAGGTCGCACGCCGGTACCGGAACGTGAACAACTGGAGTCGTTTGCCAGTCACCAGACATCGATGGCGATTTATCTTTCCGTCCAACGTATCCACCGGGTTGCTGAGCGTCTGATTGAAGGCGGTTACCCGGCGGCCACGCCAGTGGCGGTGATCTACAAGGCAACCTGGCCGGAAAGTCAGACCGTGCGTGGTACCCTGGCAGATATTGGCGACAAAGTTCGCGACGCAGGGATCCGTAAAACGGCGCTCATTCTGGTCGGTAATTTCCTGGGCTCGGAGTATCACTACTCCAAACTCTATGCGGCGGATTTTAGCCATGAATACCGTAAAGCCTGAATCACTTGCGCTATTTTGCCTGACCCCCGGCGGCGTTGTGCTTGCTAAACGTCTGGCGGCGATGCTGCCGGTAACCTGTTTTACCAGTGAAAAGCTGCTGGAGGAGGGGTTTATTCCCTTCGAAAACGGCTTTGCTAATACCGC
Source organism: Citrobacter sp. MGH100 (assembly GCF_001034465.1). Classification (NCBI taxonomy): domain Bacteria; kingdom Pseudomonadati; phylum Pseudomonadota; class Gammaproteobacteria; order Enterobacterales; family Enterobacteriaceae; genus Citrobacter; species Citrobacter sp. MGH100. The sequence goes on along the minus strand of NZ_KQ089800.1, from coordinate 1,577,841 downwards.
CCGCGAAGCGTTTGCGAATTACTCGGCGCTGATTTTTATCGGGGCGACCGGCATTGCGGTGCGCGTGCTGGCCCCGCTGGTCAACGACAAATTTTGCGATCCGGCAGTGGTGGTCATTGATGAACGTGCCCAGCATGTCATTAGCCTGCTCTCCGGTCATGCGGGAGGAGCTAATGCTCTGGCGCGTTATCTGGCGGGGATGCTGGGGGCCGACCCGGTCATTACCACCGCGACGGATGTTAACGATATGGCGGCGCTGGACACGCTGGCGTTTCAGTTAAATGCCCGTATGAATGATTTCCGCTCGGCGGTCAAAATTGTTAACCAGATGCTGGTCAGCAACAAACGGGTTGGTCTGTGGTGGGACGACGAACTGGCACAGGACGTCAGCCATTGCGACCGCCGTGGATTTATCACGGTGACCGACCTCAATCAGCTTCCTGAACTGGATGTGCTGATTTGTATTACCTTGCGCAACAATCTGCCTGAGCTGCCAGTTGTGCACTGGAAGCTGGTACCGCAGCGAGTGGTTGCCGGAATTGGCTGTCGTCGGGATACGCCGTTTCCACTGTTAGCAGCGCTGCTGGCACGTCAACTCGAAGCACAGCGCTTCGACCCGCTGGCGTTAAAAGCCATTGGCAGCATCACGCTGAAAAAAGACGAACAAGGGCTTATCCAGTTGGCCTCCTGTTGCCGCGTGCCTTTCGAAACCTTTACCGCTGACGCGCTGCGTGAGCATGAACACCGTTTTCCGGCCTCATCGTTTGTTCGCAAAACGGTGGGTACAGGAAGCGTTTCCGGTCCTGCAGCCTGGCTGCTGAGCCACGGACAACTGTTAGGCGAGACCCTGCGAGAACAGGGCGTCACGATCACTTTGGGAGTTTCACACTGATGTTAAGCGTAATTGGAATTGGCCCTGGCTCGCAGGCAATGATGACCATGGAAGCCGTTGAAGCATTGCAGGCAGCGGAAATCATCGTGGGTTATAAAACCTACACCCATCTGGTAAAAGCGTTCACAGGCGACAAGCAGGTGATCAAAACCGGGATGTGCAAAGAGATTGAACGCTGTCAGGCAGCGATCGAACTGGCGCAGGCGGGTCACAACGTGGCGTTGATCAGCAGCGGTGACGCTGGGATTTATGGTATGGCCGGGCTGGTACTCGAACTGGTCAGCAAGCAAAAGCTGGACGTTGAGGTCCGGTTGATACCTGGCATGACCGCAAGTATTGCCGCCGCTTCTTTGCTGGGTGCGCCGCTAATGCACGACTTCTGCCACATCAGCTTAAGCGATCTGTTAACGCCATGGCCGGTTATCGAAAAACGCATTATTGCTGCCGGTGAAGCTGACTTCGTTATCTGTTTCTACAACCCACGCAGCCGGGGTCGCGAAGGACATCTGGCGCGTGCATTTGAACTGCTTTCCGCCAGCAAGAGCGCACAAACGCCGGTTGGTATTGTGAAGTCAGCCGGACGTAAAAAGCAGGAAAAATGGCTGACCACGCTCGGTGATATGGATTTTGAACCGGTGGATATGACCAGTCTGGTGATCGTGGGCAATAAAACAACCTATGTTCAGGACGGCCTGATGATCACGCCACGAGGTTATGTGCTGTGAATTATGGTGATGTGCTGGTCATGGGCGGCACCAGCGACGCGCGCATGCTGTGCCAGCAACTGGATGCGGCAAACGTGGCTTACACCCTGTCAGTTGCGACCCCGACGGGAAAGCAGCTGGCGGGAGACATCAAAGGTCAGGTGCGCTGCGGGCGTCTGGAACGTGAGCAAATGATTGCCTGGCTTCAGGAAAATCGGACGCGCTGGGTGATCGATGCCTCGCATCCTTACGCCGAGGTGGTGAGCCGCAACATCATGAATGCCTGCGAAGCGGCGGGCGTACTGCTGAGTCGCTATCAGCGCCCTGAACAGTTAAGCGGTTTAACCCACCCGCACCTGTATACCGTACAGAGCATTCAGCAAGCCAGCGAGGTTGCGCGGCGCTTCGGCGATCGCGTGCTGCTGACGACCGGCAGTAAAGATCTGGCCATCTGGCGCGAAGAGTTGCCTGAAAAAACGTTGCTGGCGCGCGTCCTGCCTGTACCCGAAGTCATTCAGCAATGCGCGGACCTGGGATTTGGCGTCGGTGAGATCTTTGCGCTGTGCGGACCGTTTAGCGCCGAGTTCAACGCTGCGTTTTATCGCCAGTGTCAGGCTGATGTGGTGATCACTAAGGCATCAGGCGCGGAAGGGGGTTATCAGGAAAAAGTGCAACCCTGTCTGGATGCCGGTATCCCCTGCATCGTGATTACACGCCCGGCACCGTTGGTGACGGGAGAAGAATTACTGGAAAGTCAGGCTGCCTTTGCGGCGCGTTTAACGCGCTGGCTGGCCGCGGCTTAAGGAGTTAGAGATGAAAAAGGCGCTTCTGGTGGTCAGCTTTGGCACCAGCTATCACGACACCTGCGAGAAGAATATTGTGGCCTGTGAGCGCGATCTTGCAGCCAGTTGCCCTGACCGCGACCTGTTCCGGGCGTTTACCTCAGGGATGATTATCCGCAAGCTCAAGCAGCGTGACGGCATTGAAATCGACACGCCGCTGCAGGCGCTGCAAAAGCTGGCGGAGCAGGGGTATCAGGATGTCGCGATTCAGTCGCTGCACATCATCAACGGCGACGAATACGAAAAAATTGTCCGCGAAGTACAAAGTATGCGCCCGCTGTTTTCTCGCCTGACGCTGGGTGTACCACTACTGAGCAGCGTTGAAGATTACGCACAACTGATGCTGGCGCTGCAACAGCAGATGCCGGCGCTTGGCGAAAATGAAAAAGTGGTCTTTATGGGGCACGGGGCCAGCCATCACGCCTTTGCTGCCTATGCCTGTCTTGACCACATGATGACGGCGCAGCGCTTCCCGGCTCGCGTAGGTGCAGTGGAAAGCTACCCGGAAGTTGAGGTGCTGATCGAAAGCTTAGGTCAGGAAGGCGTGACGGCGGTTCATCTAATGCCGCTAATGCTGGTTGCAGGCGACCACGCTATCAATGATATGGCCTCCGATGAAGAGGATTCGTGGAAAACGTTGTTTAACGCAGCAGGCATTCCAGCTACGCCATGGCTCAGCGGTCTGGGTGAGAATCCGGCGGTTCGTGCCATGTTCGTCGCCCATTTACAGCAAGCGCTGAACGTAGCGTTGGAGGAAGCAGCATGAGTGGCAAATTGTATGCACTGAGCACCGGGCCTGGTGCTGCCGATCTGATAACCGTGCGCGCAGCACGCACGCTTGGGGCGCTGGATATTCTTTATGCGCCAGCCGGGCGTAAAGGTGGCGATAGTCTGGCGTTGTCGATTGTGCGGGAGTATATCGGTGAGCAGACCGAGGTTCGCTGCTGCCATTTCCCGATGAGTGCCGACAGTGCTGAAAAAGAGGCCGTCTGGGATGAGGTCGCTGCTGCGTTGGTACAGGAAGTGGAAGCGGGTAAACAGGTAGGTTTTATTACCCTCGGCGACGCCATGCTGTTCAGCACCTGGGTCTTTTTACTGCAGCGTATTGGTTCGCCTGACTGGTTAGAAATCGTCCCGGGCGTGACCTCTTTCGCTGCGATTGCCGCGCGTTCGAAAACTCCGCTCGCCATGGAGCAACAATCGCTGGCAGTGGTCTCCTGTACCGCGCCGGAAGCTGAAATTCAGCAGGCGTTAAAGCAGCATGACAGCCTGGTGCTGATGAAAGTGTACGGTCGTTTTGCGCGCATCAAAGCGCTGCTGCAACAAGAAGGCTTGTTGGACTGTGCACTGATGATGTCTGAAGCCACGCTGCCGGGCGAGCAGTGCTGGCGCCATCTCGACGAGGTGAGCGACGATCAGCCGCTGCCTTATTTCTCGACCATTCTGGTCAACAAACAGTGGGAGTATGCACAATGAAGCTTGAACAACAGCTAAAACAGCTGTCTTTCAGCGGGTTGGCAGCGGCGCTATTACTGATGATTGTTCCTGAGCAAGCGTTCGCGATGCACATTATGGAAGGCTTTTTGCCACCGATGTGGGCGCTGGCATGGTGGCTGCTGTTTTTGCCCTGCCTGTGGTACGGGCTGGTGCGCCTGCGCCAAATCGTGCAGGAAGATAACCACCAGAAAGTTTTACTGGCACTGTGCGGCGCCTTTATTTTTGTGCTGTCGGCGCTGAAAATTCCTTCCGTTACCGGAAGTTGTTCACACCCTACCGGCGTAGGCCTGGCAGTTATCCTGTTTGGACCAGGCGTAGTGGCCATCCTCGGGGCAATCGTTTTGCTGTTCCAGGCTCTGCTGCTGGCGCACGGTGGTTTGACGACGCTTGGCGCTAACGGTATGTCGATGGCGGTAATCGGCCCGGTTGTTGGGTATATGGTGTGGAAGTTGGCCTGTCGCGCGGGGTTCCGCCGTGATGTTTGCGTCTTCTTGTGCGCGATGCTGGCGGATCTTGTTACCTATTTCGTCACCTCAGTGCAACTGGGCGTGGCGTTCCCGGATCCGTCTGCTGGCGCTACCGGTTCAATCATTAAGTTCATGGGAATTTTCTGTCTGACGCAGATCCCCATCGCGATTGCGGAAGGGTTACTCACCGTGCTGATTTACGATCAGCTAACCAAACGCCAGTTAATAACCGCACAAGGACATTAACGATGAAAAAGACGCTGATTATATTGGGCATGGTAGTGGCGCTGGTGATCCTGCCGTTCTTTATCAACCACGGTGGTGAATACGGCGGCTCGGACGGTGAGGCGGAGAGTCAGATTCAGGCTATTGCCCCGCATTATGAGCCGTGGTTCCAGCCGTTATATGAACCGGCAAGCGGTGAGATTGAAAGCCTGCTGTTTACGCTCCAGGGATCGCTGGGCGCAGCCGTAATTTTCTACATATTGGGTTACACCAAGGGCAGGCAACGTCGTGATGACCGGGCTTGACAGGCTTAGCTATCAAAGCCGCTGGTTTCATGTCTCACCGGTGCGGAAATTTCTGCTCTGGCTAATGATGATGATTCTGGCCTTTACTCTGCCCCCGCTGGGGCAGGGTATCGAGATGTTGCTGATAGCGGCGCTCAGTTGCTGGCTGCTGCGGGTTTCTTTCTGGCGCTGGTGTCGCTGGATGGCGTTACCGTTTGGCTTTCTGCTGGTGGGCGTCGTGACGATTTTGTTTAGCGTCAGTCGCGACCCGCATACCTTACTGGCCAGCGTACCCGTGGGCAGCTACTGGTTGGGCGTTAGCGCCCCAGGACTTGTCACCGCCAATGAAACCTTCTGGCGCAGCCTGGCTGCGCTGGCGGCAACGTTCTGGCTGGTGCTGAATTTACCGTTTCCGCAGTTAATTATCCTGCTCAAACGTGCACATGTCCCACGACTGATGACCGAGCTGATTCTGCTGACCTGGCGCTTTATTTTTATCCTGTTAGACGAGGCACTCGCCATTCATCGCGCACAAACGCTGCGTTTTGGTTATCGTAGCTTGCCATTAGGCTATCGCTCGCTGGCGATGCTGGTGGGATTATTGTTTACCCGCGTGTTGATCCGTTATCAGCAAATGACCACCACACTGGATATCAAACTGTATCAGGGTGATTTTCACCTGTAAGGAAAAGTATGCTTGCCACCTCAGCGCTTTGGTTTCGCTACCAGGATGACCCGATTCTCAAAGGGCTAACGCTGGACTTTTCTCAACATGCCGTCACCGGACTGGTGGGGGCCAATGGCTGTGGGAAGTCCACGCTGTTTATGAACCTGAGCGGTTTACTGCGCCCACAACAGGGGGCGGTGATGTGGCAAGGAAAACCACTGGATTACAGCAAGCGCGGCCTGCTGGCGCTACGTCAGCAGGTGGCAACGGTATTTCAGGACCCCGATCAGCAAATCTTTTATACCGACATCGACAGTGACATCGCGTTTAGCCTGCGTAATCTCGGCGTGGACGAGGCTGAAATTGTCCGTCGGGTGGACGATGCCTTGACGCTGGTCGACGCCCAGCATTTTCGCCGTCAGCCCATTCAGTGTTTAAGCCACGGGCAAAAAAAACGCGTGGCGATTGCCGGGGCGCTGGTGCTGCAAGCGCAGTATCTGTTACTGGATGAACCCACCGCCGGTCTCGACCCATCAGGGCGTACGCAGATGATCGAGATTATCAAACGCATTGTGGCGCAAGGAAATCATGTGGTTATTTCCAGCCATGATATTGATCTCATCTATGAAGTCAGCGATGCGGTGTATGTTTTACGTCGCGGAGAAGTGCTGACGCACGGCACGCCGGGGGACGTTTTCGCCCGTACCGATCTTATTGAACAAGCCGGGTTAACTCAGCCATGGCTGGTGAAATTGCACACCGAGCTGGGCTTCCCGCTGTGTAAAACAGAGGCTGAATTTTTTAGTTGTATGCGAGAGAACGCACTGAAGGAGGCGTCATGACGCAGGCGATAATGTTGCAGGGAACGGCATCTGATGTGGGTAAAAGCGTGTTGGTCGCCGGGCTGTGTCGTATTTTTTATCAGGATGGGCTGCGTACCGCGCCGTTCAAATCGCAAAACATGGCGCTGAACTCTGGTATTACGCCAGAGGGCAAAGAGATGGGCCGCGCGCAAATTTTTCAGGCTGAAGCCGCTGGCATTACGCCAGATGTGCGTATGAATCCGGTGCTGCTTAAACCGACCAGCGACCGTAAAGCGCAGGTTGTGCTGATGGGCAAAGTGGCAACCGATATGGATGCGGTCAGTTACCACGAGTACAAACCGCGTCTGCGGGATCAAATCCTGTCAGTTTATAACAGTCTGGCGCAAGAGTTCGATGTGCTGGTGCTGGAGGGGGCGGGAAGCCCGGCCGAGATTAACCTGCGCGATCGCGATATCGTCAATATGGGCATGGCTGAAATGGCGCAATGTCCTGCCATTTTGGTGGCGGATATCGACCGTGGCGGGGTGTTTGCCTCCATTTACGGCACGCTGGCGCTATTGCACGATCATGAACGCGCCAGGGTCAAAGGGGTGATCATCAATAAATTTCGCGGCGATGTGGCGCTGCTGTATTCCGGTATTGAGCAAATTGAAGCGCTGACCGGGGTGCCGGTACTGGGCGTCATGCCATGGCTGGATGTGGATCTGGAAGATGAAGATGGCGTTGCGCTGCAAAAGGGCAAATATTTGCGCACTGATAAACGCGACATCGACATCGCCGTTGTGCAAATCCCGCACATTTCTAACTTTACTGATTTCAATGCGCTTGCCGCACAGCCGGATGTGCGCGTGCGCTATGTGCGCCAGCCTGAAGAACTGGCGGGGGCCGATCTGGTGATTCTGCCCGGCAGCAAAAATACGCTGGGCGATCTTGTGTGGCTGCGTGAGAGCGGAATGGCGCACGGCGTCGTGCAATTGCATCGTAATAATGTGCCGGTGGTGGGGATTTGCGGCGGCTATCAAATGCTCGGCGATACGATCATCGATGAAGTGGAGTCAGGGCTTGGCACGCTGCCGGGTCTGGGCTTGCTCAATACCGTCACCCATTTTGCCCAGCACAAAACCACCACTCTGGTTGAGGGAAAAATGTCCTCCTCGCTGCCTGACTGGCTGGCGGGCGCGGCAGGGTTATCCGTTCGTGGTTACGAAATCCATATGGGCGAAACGACGTTAACCGAAGAATGCCGGTCGGTGATGACGCTGCGCAAAGACGGCGGCAATGTGGCTGACGGCGCGGTTACGCCGGATGGCCTGGCGTTTGGTACTTATCTTCACGGTCTGTTCGACAGCGATGAATTTACCCGGGCGCTGGTTAATGGCCTGCGCGTACGTAAAGGGTTAGCACCGCTGGATTCCACCTTCCATTACGCGCAATATAAATCGCAGCAGTTTGATCTGCTGGCGGATGCGATGCGGCAACACATCGATATTGAGAAAATTTATACCATCATGCAGCAACACCGGGAGCCCGTATGATGATTCTGGTTACCGGCGGTGCGCGTAGCGGCAAGAGTCGACATGCGGAAGCGCTGATCGCGGATTCTCCAAACGTTTTGTATATCGCGACTTCGCAGATCTTTGATAAGGAGATGGCGGCGCGAATTCAGCATCATCGCGATGGACGCCCTGCGCACTGGCGTACAGCTGAACGCTGGCAACATCTCGATGAACTGATAACGGCAGAAAACGATCCGCAGGAAGCCATTTTGCTGGAGTGCATTACCACGATGGTGACCAACCTGCTGTTTGCACTGGGCGGTGACAGTGACCCGGATAGCTGGGATTACGCGGCGATGGAGCAGTCGATCGAGGATGAGATCCGTTCGCTGATTGCTGCCTGTCAGCGCTGCCCGGCAAAGGTTGTGCTGGTGACCAACGAAGTGGGAATGGGGATTGTTCCGGAGAACCGTCTGGCACGGCATTTTCGCGATATTGCAGGACGCGTGAATCAGCGACTGGCGGCAGCAGCCGATGAGGTCTGGCTGGTGGTATCAGGAATTGGAGTCAAAATTAAATGAGTAAGTTGTTCTGGGCAATGCTCTCTTTTATCAGTCGCTTGCCCGTTCCTGCTCGCTGGTCGCAAGGACTGGATTTCGAGCACTATTCACGTGGCATTGTTATGTTCCCGCTGATTGGCGTGGTGCTGGGCGGGCTTACGGGGCTGGTCTTTATGGCGCTACAGGCCTGGTGCGGTATCCCACTGGCGGCGCTGTTTGCAGTGTTGACCCTGGCGCTACTGACCGGCGGTTTTCATCTTGATGGCCTGGCGGATACCTGTGACGGTATTTTCTCTGCCCGTCGACGCGAACGGATGCTGGAGATCATGCGCGACAGCCGGCTGGGAACCCACGGCGGACTGGCGCTAATTTTCGTGTTGCCGGCAAAAGTGCTGGTAGTGAGCGAACTGGCTTTGCGTGGCACACCGATGTTGGCGGCGCTTGCTGCGGCTTGTGTCGCCGGGCGGGGCTGTGCTGTTTTGCTGATGTATCGACATCGTTACGCGCGCGAAGAAGGGCTGGGCAACGTCTTTATCGGCAAAGTCTCCGGGCGTCAAACCTGCGTCACGTTGGGATTTGCGGCGATCCTTGCCGCCGTACTACTTCCCGGTATGCGTGGTGTGGCAGCACTGGTCGTTACGTTGGTGGCGATCTTCATTCTTGGGCAGTTATTAAAACGCACGTTAGGTGGGCAAACCGGCGATACGCTGGGTGCGGCCATTGAACTTGGCGAGTTGGTTTTCCTGCTGGCTCTGCTTTGAGTCAGTCAACATACTGGAACCCTTATGCAGACTTTATCCTCTTTACTTCACGCGATCCCTTCTCCCGATAGCGCTGCAATGTTGCGCGCGCAGCAACATATTGATGGCCTGCTTAAGCCGCCGGGAAGTCTTGGGCGACTCGAATCTCTCGCTGTGCAACTGGCCGGTATGCCAGGCCTGAAGGGTGTGCCGCATGTGAATGGCAAAGCGATGCTGGTGATGTGTGCCGATCATGGCGTGTGGGATGAAGGGGTTGCCGTTTCGCCTAAAATCGTCACGGCTATTCAGGCTGCTAATATGACGCGTGGGACGACCGGCGTTTGCGTGCTGGCTGCTCAGGCGGGGGCAAAGGTACATGTGATTGATGTCGGCATCGATGCTGAACTCATTCCCGGCGTGGTGAATATGCGCGTGGCGCGCGGCTGCGGTAATATTGCTCAAGGCCCGGCAATGCGCCGTTCTCAGGCCGAGGAACTGCTGCTGGAAGTTATCCGTTATACCCATGAGCTGGCCAGGGATGGCGTAACGCTGTTTGGCGTCGGTGAACTTGGTATGGCCAATACGACCCCCGCGGCGGCAATCGTCAGCGTATTGACCGGCAGCGATGCCGAGGATGTGGTCGGTATCGGCGCTAACCTGCCGCTCTCGAGGGTAGGCAATAAGGTTGATGTTGTACGGCGAGCCATTGCCGTCAATCAGCCGGATCGCAATGACGGTATTGATGTGCTGGCAAAAGTGGGTGGTTTTGATCTTGTCGGTATGGCGGGGGTGATGTTAGGTGCGGCGTCTTGCGGTCTGCCGGTCATCCTGGATGGTTTCCTGTCTTATTCGGCGGCACTGGCTGCCTGTCAGATAGCGCCGGAGATTAAACCTTATCTGATCCCGTCGCATTTCTCCGCCGAGAAGGGCGCTCGTACTGCACTGGCGCACCTGGAACTGGAGCCGTATCTCAACATGGGAATGCGTTTAGGCGAAGGCAGTGGTGCCGCGCTGGCGATGCCCATTGTTGAAGCGGCCTGCGCGATGTATAGCAATATGGGGCAGTTAGCTGCCAGTAATATTGTATTACCGGATGGCAAAGAAGCGTAGCCGCTCACGACCCCGCTTTATGGCGGGGGTTTTTATGTGCATTCTCGTCGTAACCCCCTAAAACAGATAAAAAAGCTATACTTAATGGATATCTGCTGCGACGAAGGAAAGGAAAAAGATGCGTCGTGTAAAACTGCTGTGTGCTCTTGTTATGCTGCTCGCGAGTCAGGGATCGCAGGCGGTGAGCTACCCATTGCCTCCTGAGGGCAGCCGTCTGGTGGGAAGCCCTTTGACGATAACGATTCCCGCTGGTAATACTCAGCCCCTGGAGGCTTTTGCCGCACAGTATGGACAGGGATTGAGTAATATGCTCGAAGCCAATCCTGGTGTGGACGTATTTCTGCCAAAGTCGGGTTCCACACTGGTGGTGCCACAACAGTTGATATTGCCTGATACCGTACGTGAAGGCATCGTCATCAACGTCGCAGAAATGCGGCTCTACTATTACCCTGAGGGTGCTAATACGGTAGAGGTATTACCTATTGGTATTGGGCAGGCCGGGAGGGAAACTCCGCGCAACTGGGTCACGGCGGTCGAACGTAAACAGGAAGCACCAAGCTGGACGCCCACGGCAAATACCCGGCGGGAGTATGCTGCTCGTGGGGAAAGCTTACCGGCGTTTGTGCCTGCCGGGCCTGACAATCCGATGGGACTGTACGCTATCTATATCGGCAGGTTGTACGCCATCCATGGTACTAATGCCAACTTCGGTATTGGGCTACGCGTGAGCCAGGGCTGCATCCGTCTGCGTAATGACGACATCAAATACCTGTTTGATACTGTGCCAGTTGGCACGCGTGTTCAGATTATTGACCGACCGGTAAAATTCAGCACCGAGCCAGACGGTAGCCATTGGGTTGAGGTTCATGAACCGCTGTCCCGCAATCGCTCCGAATATGAATCTGACAGAAAGGTTCCGCTGCCCATCACCCCCGTTTTGCGTACTTTTATCAGCGGGAATGACGTGGATGTGAATCGTGGGAATCAGGCGCTGGAACGCCGTTCCGGGATGCCGGTGAATATCAGTCTGGTGCAGACACATTAGCGATGCCACTACGCGGCTCTTTCTTAGCCCTGACTATGGTGGGCCGCTTTTTTAAGCTGATACTGACCCATTTTCACAAAACCGATATGGTCCGCCATCAACTGAGCTTCGTGCTCGCTGTGGGTAACCAGCAGCGCGGTCTGGCCAGCAGCGCGTAAAATATCCCGAACCTCATTACCAAGGCGCTCGCGTGTGCGCTTATCCAGACTGGAGAAGGGTTCATCCAGCAGTAAAATTTCTGGGTGTGGCGCCAGCGCGCGGGCTAACGCGATGCGCTGCTGCTGCCCGCCAGAAAGTTCATGAGGGTAATGGTTAGCATGACTGTGCAATTCCACCATTTTCAACAGCTCCGTCACTCTGGCCTGTTGCGCTTCACGTGGCATACGCCGTAAACCGAAGGCGATGTTTTGTTGTGCGGTCAGATGGGGAAATAAGGCGTATTCCTGAAAGACCATGCCGACATGACGTTTTTCCGGGGGCAAATGAACGCCGGGGCCAGCGATACGCCGCTCTGAGACATAGATCTCTCCACACTGCAGTCGTTCAAAACCGGCAACTGCACGCAACACCGTTGTTTTCCCACAGCCTGAAGCGCCAAGCAGACAGGCAATTTCTCCTTTGCGTACCGACATTGAGAATCCGCTCAGGACCGGTTGCTGGCTGTTGCCGTAGGCAACGTGCACGTCCTGGAGTCGTAATGCGATTTCTGACATTGTTGCTCTCTTAACCACGGCGAGTCATCTGGTGACGCACCAACAATATAACGGGCAGTGTACCTGCTAAAACAATCATTAGCGCGGCGATAGCACCTTCTTCATAGGTCCCGCGGGCCGCTTCTGCATACAGCAGAGTGGCCAGCGTTTCGAAATTTACCGGGCGCAACAGCAGCGTTGTTGGCAGTTCTTTCATCGCATCGGCAAAAACCAGCAATGCGCTGCTCACTAATGCCGGACGCAGTAACGGAAAATGAACGCGGGCAAATGTTCCGGCACCGTTTTCGCCGAGCAATCGTGAAGCCTGTTCGAGTGACGGCGGGATGCGGCCCAGACCGGAGTCCAGCGCGCCGATGGCAATTGCCTGGAAACGCATCGCGCAGCAAATGACCAACAAAATACCGCCAGACATCAGCGGTAACCCGCGAATATCCAGTAAGTCGGCCAGCCAACGATCGACAGCCATCGCTGGGGGCAAAAAACCAATCGCCAGAATCGTTCCGGGCACCGCATAACCGAGGGAGGCCAGACGCATCACGCCACGACGAAAGCCAGGCATCGCGTTGTCTGCTGCGCTATGGCGTGCGCTCCAGGCCACCAGCAAGCTGACGCAAATCACCACCAGCGTGGTTCCTGCTGCCAGCAAGAGCGTATTTTGTAATGCTGAAAGCAACGAGGCGGAAAGGGGGCTCGTGTCCCCTAAGCGTTTGGCACTTTCCCACATCAAAAAGAGAACCGGGGCCACAAAGCCCAATATAACCGGTAGCGAAATGACCGCGCCGAGTAGCCAGCCACGCCAGCCGGGCACGCGAGTGGGTTGGATTTCCCGCAGGCTGCGGCTGCTGAATCCTTGCTTTCTGCGCCCGTAAAATTCCAGCGTCAGAATGAAGAAGATAAACATCAGCATCATGCAGGCGATTTGTGCGGCGGCGGATAAATCAGAGCGAGAGATCCACGTGGTGTAGACGGTAACGGTTAACGTTTGTACGCCGAGGAACTCCGATGCACCAATATCGTTGAGCGTTTCCAGAAGTGCCAGGCTGATGCCGACAGCCAGTGCCGGGCGCGCCATTGGCAGGGCGACCCGGAAGAACGTCCCGGCAGCGCTGCATCCCAGCGTACGGGCAGCCTCAAGTAAATGGGCCGGTTGACTGATAAACGTGGCGCGGGTCGTCAGGTAGACGTAAGGATAGAGCACTAAACCGAGCAAAATAATCGCGCCGGAAAGCGAACGCAAATCCGGTAGCCGGAACTGCCGTGGACTGTCAAAGCCCAGCAGGAAGCGGATAAAGGTTTGCAGAGGGCCAATCGGATGCAGTAGATCGAGCCAGGCAAAGGCGACGATGTAGGTTGGCATCGCCAGCGGCAGCAGCAACGCCCAACTGAGGATCTTACGTCCAGGAAAGTCCCATGCTGTGATGGCCCAGGCGCTGCCTACGCCAATCACGCCAACCAGCACTGCCACACCGGCTAACAGCAGTACGGTATTTTTTAATGCTGCAGGCAGCACAAACGTAATGAGATTGTCCCAGTGCGATAAATCTGACTGGGTAGCTTGCCAGATAAGCGCAATGATGGGAGTCAGGACGCCAAGCGCAATGCAAAGCGCCCCAAGGTGCAACGGCGTTAATAATGACTGCGGCCCGGAAACCAGGCCGCGTAACGTCGGAAACTGTAGAAGTTTATTGATCGAATCCAACTTTATCTACCAGCAGACTTGCTTGTTTACGGTATTTCACGATTTCGGTTAACGGAATTTTATCGACATCGATCTCACCAATTGTGGCGTTGATCACCGGATCGAGAGTGACACCTTTCAGTACCGGGTATTCGAAGTTCGCTTTTGCGTACTGCTGCTGGGCAGGTGCGGAAACCAGATATTCCATCAACTTAACGGCATCGGCTTTATTGGGGGCATAGCGTGCTACTGCCGCGCCGCTGATATTGACGTGCGTGCCGCCATTTTCAAAGGTTGGCTTAACGACTTTAATTGCATCGCCCCACTGACGTGCATCGCTGCCTTCTTTGGCGTTTTTCATATGGCCGACGTAATAGGAGTTCGCCAGGCCAATATCGCAAATACCCCCGAGGATATCGCGGGCAACGTCACGGTCGCCGCCAGTCGCTTTACGTGCCAGATTCGCTTTCACGCCACGCAGCCATTCTTCCGTTTTTGCTTCGCCGTGATGGGCAATCATCGCGGCGATCAGCGCCGTATTGTACGGATGCTGACCGGAACGAATACAAACCTTACCTTTGTACTCGGGGCTGGCGAGCTGTTCGTAATGCCAGTTATCGATTGGCATTGACTTCTCGGCGTACAACACTCGCGCACGCATTGACAGCGCAAACCACTGATTATCCGCACCGCGGAGATTGGCCGGAATAGCCGCTTTCAGTGCTTCTGACTCCACGGGTTGTGTCACACCCGCTTCGACTAAATCGATAAGGTTCCCGGCGTCAACGGTCATCAGCAGGTCGGCAGGGGAGTTTTTACCTTCCGCTTTAACACGCTCAAGCATGCCGTCCTTGATATAGACCGTGCTGACTTTTATACCGCTGGTTTTCGTCCAGCTATCAAGCAGGGGCTGAATCAGGCCCGGTTCACGGGTGGTATACAGCGTTAACGCATCCTGGGCGAAAGCCGGCAGGCTGACAGAGAGGACGAGAGCAGAAGCAAGCGTGATACGGCGCAGTCCAGTGCGAGGCAGAGCATTCATCGTTTATATCCCAGCGTAATTGGAACGTACAGTGACCCGGGCAGGGGCTCATTTTTTGCCTGCGTACAATAAATGATAATCACTAGCAATTACAATCATTGCAAAGTGTAAATAATTTACATTTACATAACTTTAATCAACGGTGTGAAGTGGCCTGTCCCTGTTATGGATAAGATATTTAGCATCCATGAATACACTGGGTTGCCGGCTGCCTGGCGTTACCAGACGTAATCACTTAAGCCCGCGTAATAAACGAGACAAAGTGATTAAGTACCCGGCTGACTTCGCGGCTTTTTAGCCATATCATCATGGTGTTCACTTTACCTATCTGTGGCGTAATCGTATGACTGCGGACAGGGAAGTTATTCTCATACTGTCTGACAATATTTTCTGGCAACAGCGCAATCCCCATCCCGGCACTCACACAGCCAAGGATCGCCTGAAAAGAGCCAAATTCCAGAGGATCGGCGTAATCGATCCCCTGTAGGCGCAGCCATTCTCCCAGGCGGGAGCGATAGTTGCACCCTTTAACAAAAACCAGCGGCCTTGTCACCTGGAGGTCAGCGCCAGTAATGACATTCTGGTGCTCTGCCGCTGTTACCAGTACCAGCGTTTCCTGACATAACACGTGTGATTGCAGGGGCGAATTTTCCATATGCAGTCCCTGATGATCGGCAACGAATGCGATTTCCAGTTCATTGTTCAGAATGTGTTGCACCAGCGCCTCAGTAGGGGAGGTTTTCAGGTTTAACTCAATGGAAGGCATTTCGCGGTGGAAATTCGCCAGTATCGAAGGGAGACGTACCGCTGCGGTCGTTTCCATTGCACCAATTCGCAATGGTCCCGCCACTTTTGTTCCCAGCATCGACAATTCTGCTTCCTCTAACAACGCCAAAATTTTGTTGGCGTAACGCAGAAGCAGTTCGCCCTCAGGGGTAATGTAGAGTCGATTTTTCTCGCGCACAAACAGAGAGACATCAAGGCTGGCTTCCAGCTGTTTAAGGCGGGTTGTGACATTCGAAGAAACGCAGTTCAGACTACGTGCAGCAGCGGATATGGAGCCCGTTTCCGCCACCGTTTTAAACAAGTTCAGAGAGGTACTGTTCATAGAAGCATCACTCAAAGTGAATGTTTTCGTTATTTTTATTAACTTTTTATTATCATTTCCTTGTGTAAGATAACAATCAAACTTAATTCGTCTTTTGAGGCCAAAATATGGATCTCGATCACAGTGCTGTTGGCCTCCGTCAGTTGAGTACTGCTGTATTTGGTATGATCGTCTTGACCTTAGGAATGGGCATCGGGCGCTTTTTATATACGCCTATGCTCCCGCTTATGCTTCATGAAGGACTGTTTACCTTTTCACAATTATCCATAATTGCCAGCGCCAACTACGCAGGTTACCTTGTTGGCAGCCTCCTTTTCTCTTTTGGTATTTTTAGCGCTGTCAATAAGTTAAGAGTGTTGTTACTGGTCTCAGCACTACTTACCGTCGTGCTGATTTTTTTGATGGCAAAAGTGACCCAGCCAGAAATTATTTTGTTAATCAGGTTCCTCGCAGGTGTGGCAAGCGCGGGAATGATGATATTTGGTTCAATGCTGGTCCTTCAGCATACTCATAACCCTTTTGTTATCGCCTCTTTGTTTTCGGGCGTAGGAATGGGCATTTTTATCGGCAATGAATATGTCATTGCTGGCGTATCCTACGCCTTAAATTCACATGTGTTGTGGATTGGCGCAGCCATAATTTCAGCGATACTTTTCGTCATACTGACGATGCTATTGCCGAAAGATAAGTATATGATCTCCTCAGTAACAGCTGCCGCAGGTGCGGAGTCGGATATCCAGTGGTGGAATTTAGCCTTACTGTATGGCCTGGCGGGGTTCGGTTATATCATTGTCGCCACGTATTTGCCGTTAATGGCCAGGGGGGGTGGCAACACTTTTTTAGCCGACCATATCTGGTCTATTGTCGGCCTTGCTGTTATTCCTGGCTGCTATGGCTGGCTCTGGGCTGCTCGCAAATGGAATATATTATCCTGCCTGAGCGTTAACTTAATTGTGCAAGCGAGTTGCGTAGTCATGGCCATATTTATTAACTCGCCACTGCTGTTAACCATTAGTTGTATTGGATTTGGCGGCACATTTATGGGTACAAGCTCTTTGGTCATGCCGCTGGCTAGAAAAATAAGCGCACCCGAGAAGATTAATCTCCTCGGTCTTGTTACGCTGACATATGGGATAGGGCAAATCCTCGGCCCATTAGTTGTCAGTGTCTTTCAGAGTAATAAAAATGGGATGACCTACTCCATATTGCTGGGGGCAGCCTCGTTATTTATCGCAGCAGCGATTAGTTATTGGCAATACAACAAAGTTAAATATTCTGGAAAATAATGATAATAGTTATATTCCAGCTAATAACCTTAATAGTTCTTGCGGCAGAACTCGTTTTCAAAAGCAGTATGACTCTGTTCTGCTGTTTAACGGGTTTGCGCTCTTCTATCTGTGCGCATTTCCCATAATTATCTGGTTTACAGGAGTTTTTATGCCCTATGTAAATATTAAGATCACCAAAGAAGGTGTTACTGATAAACAAAAGAAACAGCTGATGGAAGGTGTTACTCAGCTACTGGTGGATGTGCTTAACAAAAATCCTGACACCACTATTGTGGTTATTGACGAAGTCGATACTGATAACTGGGGAATTGGTGGCGTACCGGTGACCGAATTGCGTGAAAAAGCCAGTAAAGAGTGAATCTGATGGCGGGGGGCGTGGGCTCCTCGCCTCATATCAGTTTGTGATAGAACAATTGACCTGGAGAGGGCGTCGATGAGAGTGTTGGCAGGTATTATCCTCTGTTTTCTCGTCGGGCAGGGATTCACGTTCTGTAATGTTCCACTGGGTATGATGTTTGGTGCCCTCTTTACCGTGATTATACTTAAGCGGGTTGGGATCTCCGTAACCTCAATGCCGGGGAGTATAACGGTCATCCAGCTTTCTCTCGGTATCTCAATCGGGATGATGTTTAGGGATTTTTCATATGGTGAACATCGTCAGTTCAGTCTTTTTTTTGCTCTGTTATTACTCTGCTTATCTTTGCAATTTACCTTGAGCTACTTCTGGTGTGTGCGGCGGTTGGGCTGGAGTAAAGAAGAGGCGCTTTTGGGTGCGGTGCCCGGAGCGATGGCGGCGGTGCTGGCGCTAGCCTCCCATATTAAGACTCCGCCACAAAAGATTGTTATCTCGCATTCTCTGCGTCTCATTACCCTGACGTTTCTGGCTGGCTACTTACAGCCCGACTGGAAGCCATTCTGGCCTGATGTTTTAGTCGCAATGCCATAATAACAAAAAGCCCGCTCAAGTTTCCTTAAGCAGGCTTCTTAAATATGGCTCCTCTGACTGGACTCGAACCAGTGACATACGGATTAACAGTCCGCCGTTCTACCGACTGAACTACAGAGGAATCGTTGTGGAGGCTTATCTTAGCGGCGAAAAAACTTTTGTCAAACCCCAATTCCTACATTGAGGAGCAATTGATGCTTCTCTCGACAGTTTGTTGCATTTACAGACATTTTAAATAGAAAAAACTTTGCAGCTTTTTTGATTCTCCCTCATCATTTGAAATGAGGTTTCAACTTTCTTCATTAAGGTCCACTTTGAACGTCTCCGCAGCCTTACGCCAGGTCGCATCCCGCACGCCCTGGTATGCCAAACGCAAGCGTTATAAAGTTCTCTTTTGGCGCGAAATTACCCCGCTTGCTGTCCCCATTTTTCTGGAAAACACCTGTGTACTCTTGATGGGAGTACTGAGCACCTTCCTGGTGAGCTGGTTGGGTAAAGAAGCTATGGCAGGTGTCGGGCTCGCCGACAGCTTCAACATGGTCATCATGGCATTTTTCGCCGCCATCGACCTTGGCACAACGGTGGTGGTTGCTTTTAGTCTCGGAAAGCGCGATCGCCGACGCGCCAGAGCCGCAGCCAGACAATCACTGGTGATCATGACGATATTTGCTGTTGTACTGGCGGCGGTGATTCACTATTTCGGTGAGCAGATTATTGATGTCGTGGCAGGAGAAGCCACCCCTGATGTAAAAGCGCTGGCGCTAACCTATCTGGAATTAACCGTGCTCAGCTACCCTGCGGCGGCAATTGCGTTAATTGGCAGCGGCGCACTGCGCGGTGCCGGAAATACCAAAATACCGTTATTGATTAACGGTGGTATGAATATCCTGAACATTATCATCAGTAGCATCCTGATCTACGGCATTTTTTCCTGGCAAGGGCTGGGATTCGTTGGCGCAGGTCTGGGGTTGACGATTTCACGTTACATTGGTGCCATCGCCATTGTATGGGTGCTGATGATTGGATTTAACCCCGCGCTGCGCATTCCCCTGAAGAGCTATTTTAAACCGCTGAATCTTGCCATCATCTGGGAAGTTATGGGGATTGGTATTCCTGCCAGTATAGAGTCAGTCCTGTTTAACGGTGGCAAGTTACTTACGCAGATGTTTGTTTCAGGTATGGGTACCAGCGTCATTGCCGGTAACTTCATTGCCTTTTCGATAGCGGCACTGATCAACCTGCCGGGAAACGCTTTAGGTTCCGCGTCTACCATCATTACCGGCAGACGTCTGGGAAATGGACAGATTGCTCAGGCGGAAATCCAGTTGCGGCATGTATTCTGGCTCTCCACAATCGGATTAACCGCCATCGCCTGGCTAACCGCCCCGTTTGCTGGGGTAATGGCTTCGTTTTATACCCACGATCAGGATGTAAAAGAGGTCATTGTCATCCTGATTTGGCTGAACGCGGCATTTATGCCGATATGGGCAGCATCATGGGTTCTTCCTGCTGGATTTAAAGGTGCGCGTGACGCCCGTTTCGCTATGTGGGTCTCCATGTTGGGAATGTGGGGCTGTCGTGTTGTCGCCGGCTACACCCTCGGGATCGTATTAGGCTGGGGTGTCGTTGGCGTCTGGATGGGGATGTTCTTCGACTGGGCAGTACGGGCCGCGTTATTTTACTGGCGTATGGTCACAGGCCGTTGGCTGTGGAAATACCCTCGTCCTGAACGTGAAAAGTGTATAAAACAACCGTCTGCGTCTGAATAAGCGACGAAATGAAGAATATTTCAGCAAACGATCGCAAATATCCATTCAGGCTTTGACAATGCAGACAGGCATCGCTAATATTCGCCCCGTTCACACGATTCCTCTGTAGTTCAGTCGGTAGAACGGCGGACTGTTAATCCGTATGTCACTGGTTCGAGTCCAGTCAGAGGAGCCATATTTAAGAAGCCCGCTTAAGGAAACTTGAGCGGGCTTTTTGCTTTTTAGCTTTTCAGTAAATCCACCCGACATGCAGGTGGATACTTTACAGACTGGGTATTATCAGAACTGGTAGCTGGCAGTGAGGCTGACGTTACGCGGCTCACCATAGACGATAGAGCCTTCGACATTGGTATCGTAGGTTTTATCGAACAGGTTATTGATATTGCCCTGGAGGGCGAAATTCTTCGTTACCTGGTAGCGAGTGAATAAATCCACCAACGCGTAGCTTCCCTGTTCTGCACGGAACGTGCCGTATGGCGTCACGGTATCGCTATACACTCGATTCTGCCAGTTAACTCCGCCCCCCACGGTCAGTGCCGGCAGGGCAGGCAGATTATAACGGGTGAACAGTTTTACCGTAGTACGCGGCAGGTTCGGATTGACGGCATTGCCGTCGTTGTCATCCGCAACGTACCGCGTTGCGCCGAAAGTCATCTGCCAGTTATCCGTGATCGCACCGTTCACTTCGAATTCAACGCCTTTGCTGACCGTTCCATCCATCGCTGTATAGGCCGTGTCGCCATTGCTACCGGCGATTGGTACGCCGGTTGATTGCGCCACGTTATCCTGCTCAATGCGGAATACGGCGAGGGTGGTGGTTAAACGGCTGTTCATCCAGTCTGATTTCAGACCAACCTCGTAGTTGTTGCCGGTAATAGGGGAGAGATATTTACCGGAACTGTCGCGTTTGTTCTGCGGCTGGAAGATAGAGGTATAGCTGGCGTAAGTGGACCAGTTATCATCGATGTCATAAACCAGACCCGCATAGGGCGTGGTGTGGTTTTGTTCCATGCTGTAGGTCAAGGTGTCGATACGCCAGTTGGTATAGCGCGCGCCGACGATCAAATGCAATGGGTCGGCCAGAGAAATGCGTGTCGCGGCGTACAGCGATTTCATGTGCGTGGTATCGTCCTGAGCCAATGACTGCGGGTTCCAGTTGGTTTCCGGGAAGTTACCATTGTAGGTATAGAAGCTGCCGATTTCGTTGGGGAAAACGTTCGCCCACGAGCTCTCATAACGGTTATTTTGCTTGCTGTAACTGCCGCCCAGCATCAGGTTATGCTGACGACCAAACAGGTCGTAGCCACCATCGGCAAAGAGATCGACGGCATCGACTTTACGCTTGCCGCTGTTCCAGCCTGTTCCACCCACGTAATCATAGCCCGGTCCATAGTTGCCATAGGGACCGATCAGTGTGCCGTCAGCTTTATTAACGTAAGCGTCGACGTACATCATCTTGCTGTCGAACTTGACCTCGGAATGTGTGGCATTCAGGGTTGTTTGCCAGGTATCCGCGAAACGCTGTTTGAGTGACACGAAGACTTTGTTGATGTCTTTGTCATTGTAAGTCCAGTCCGGCGCGGTGCTGCGCGAGCGGTCGTAGCTGTTTTTGCTGCCATCGGTATTCCAGCGCGGCAAGCCGCCCCAGGTTGGACTGTTGATATCAATACGCTGGTATTCGTAACCTGCTGACAGGCTGGTGGTGTCGCCCAGATCGGCATCGACAATCCCCGAGAAAAACATTTTTTCATTGTTGTAACGGTCAAGCCAGGAATCGTTATTTTGATAACCCGCCACGATGCGGGCACGCACGTTGCCGTCTGCCGTCAATGGGCTTTGCAAATCCGTCACATAGCGTTGCTTATTCCAACTGCCGTATTCCGCGGAGACATTCCCCGTGAACTCGCGGCTGGTTGCATGTTTACGGATCATGTTAATTGATGCCGAAGGATTCCCCGTGCCGGTCATTAACCCGTTTGCACCACGAACCACCTCTATACGTTCAAACAAGGCCGTGTCAGAAAGGGCATCGCCGAGGTTCCAGCGGGATTCAAAATAGGTCGGGATCCCATCGACCATGTAGTTATCGATCTGGAATCCGCGAGAGAAATAGCTGCTGCGATCAGAGTCCGCCTGGCTTTTACTGATCCCCAGGGTGTTATCCATCACATCACCCAGTGTCTGGAGTTGCTGATCTTCCATACGCTGTTGGCTGACGATGCTGACAGATTGCGGGATATCTCGCTGTGTCATCTGCATTTTTGTGCCTGCGGATGTCGATTTAACGCTGTAATCCTGCTCATCACTGGATGTGGCGGAGGCTGAACCATCAACGATCACGGTCTCTTCTGCGGAGGCGGCGAGGCTGGTACAAGGCAATAACGCAGCCGTAATACAGGCTGCCAGGAGGGATGGGACAATGGCAGAACGATGCTGTTCGTCCCTGTAGTGTGTTGTGAAAGACATCGGAAAGTCCTTGATAATTATTAATATTAAGTTCGAATCACGTGACTGCGTAATGAACCCTTTGGCTGTTAATTATTTTTCTTTCATGAGAATGCAAATGCGAAATATACGCATTCATATTCAATGTGTAAACAAATGCTACGCATAAATGAAATATTGTTTCAGTACTATGTCTGAGCGATAGCGCCGGGAAATGGTTATAAGAACAGCGCTGGCAGGGCTTTTTGCTTAAAAAATCGAGGGTTAAAGTTGAAAGAGCGTGAGTAACTCGCTCATACTCTATACTCGCAGAGTCACCCGGCGTAGCATGGCACAACGCATGGGCTCTTAATGAAAAAGGAAAACGTCGTGGCAGAAGAAACTATATTCAGCAAAATTATTCGTCGTGAAATTCCGTCGGACATCGTATACCAGGATGAACTGGTCACTGCGTTTCGTGATATTTCACCTCAGGCACCAACGCATATTCTGATCATCCCGAACGTTTTAATCCCAACCGTCAACGATGTGACGGCAGAGCATGAGCAGGCGCTGGGACGAATGATCACAGTGGCGGCGAAAATCGCTGAGCAGGAAGGCATTGCCGAAGATGGATACCGTTTGATTATGAATACCAACCGTCACGGCGGTCAGGAGGTGTATCACATTCATATGCATCTGCTGGGTGGACGTGCGCTTGGTCCAATGCTCGCGCATAAAGGTCTTTAAAAATGACCAGAGGATGCATTGCGCTTACGTTGGGTCTGCTGTTGCTGGCTGGCTGCCGTTCACACCCGGAAATTCCGGTCAGTGATGAACAGTCTCTGGTGATGGAATCAACAGTACTGGCGGCGGGTATCACCGCAGAGCCGCCTGAATTAACAACGTCTGATATTCAGGCCTCAGCATCCTCACGACTCTATAACGAAAGACAAGAACCCGTTACCGTTCATTATCGGTTTTACTGGTATGACGCCAGAGGGCTGGAGATGCACCCTCTGGAAGCGCCACGCAGCATGACTATCCCGGCTCGTTCGTCGGTAACGCTGTACGGCAGCGCCAATTATCTGGGGGCGCACAAGGTTAGGCTTTATCTTTATTTGTAAGGGGTGAATCTTGAAGATCAAAATGAATCGCTACGCATTGATTGCCGCGCTGGCGATGTTTCTCTCTGGTTGTGTGGCTCAACGTGAGCCCGCGCCGGTAGAGGAAGTGAAGCCAGTACCGGAACAACCCGTGCAGCCGCAACAGCCAGTTCCGGTTGTACCAACGGTGCCAACCATACCGCAGCAGCCGGGTCCGATTGAACACGAGGACCAAACGGCGCAGCCAACCCCACGTCAGCGTCATTATGACTGGAACGGGGCAATGCAGCCGATGGTCGGCAAAATGCTGCAAGCTGAGGGTGTGAAAGCTGGGGGCGTACTGCTGGTTGATAGCGTAAATAACCGTACCAACGGCTCGTTAAACGCGGGTGAAGCCACCGAGACTTTGCGAAATGCGCTGGCGAATAATGGTAAATTTACCCTGGTTTCTGCGCAGCAGTTGGCAGTAGCCAAGCAGCAGTTAGGTCTGTCGCCGAACGACAGCCTGGGAACACGCAGCAAAGCGATTGGTATTGCCCGTAACGTTGGCGCGCAGTATGTGCTCTATTCCAGCGCTTCCGGTAACGTCAATTCACCTGCGCTGCAAATGCAATTAATGCTGGTACAAACTGGCGAGATAATCTGGTCAGGTAAAGGTGCCGTTCAGCAACAATAACAAACTGACGCGCGATGAAGTTCTGTCGCGCTATTTCCCGCAGTATCATCCCGTCGCAGCCAGCCAGAGCGGCCTAAGCGGCGGGAGCTGCATCATCGAATATCAAGCCCACCGTTTAGTGCTGCGCTGTCATCACGATCCTTACGCGCCAGAATCGCATTTCTTACGCCACTATCATGCGTTAAAGCATTTGCCAGAAAGTCTTGCGCCGCGTCCTCGCTTTTATACGCGCGGATGGATGGTCGTCGACTTTTTTCACGGTAAGGTAGAATCCAGATTACCGGACGCCGACGAACTCGCTGGCTTATTGTATCATCTGCACCAGCAGCCCCGATTCGGCTGGCGAATCAGCCTGCTGCCGCTACTCGAGCAGTACTGGCAGTGTAGCGATCCAGCACGTCGTACGCCATGCTGGTTGCGCGCCCTGAAGCGGCTAAGAAAAAGCGGTGAGCCTCGACCTTTGCGCCTGGGGCCGCTGCATATGGATGTCCACGGCGACAACATCGTACGTACAGACTCAGGGCTGCGGCTGATTGACTGGGAATATGCCGGCGACGGTGATATCGCGCTGGAGCTGGCGGCGGTATGGGTCAGCGATGAGTCCCAGCACCAACGGCTGATTAGCGCCTACGCCCAACGCGCGCATATTGAGCAAGACGCGCTCTGGCGACAGGTCAGGCGATGGCAACCCTGGATAATGATGCTGAAGGCGGGGTGGTTTGAGTATCGCTGGCAACAAACCGGCGACCGACAATTTATCAGGCTGGCCGATGAAACCTGGCGGCAGCTAACAATGAAAGGATAAGGAGAGCAGTGTGGGCCCAGTAATGTTGGATGTCGAAGGGTATGAGCTGGACGCTGAAGAGCGTGAGATTCTGGCACATCCACTGGTAGGCGGGTTGATCCTCTTTACCCGAAATTATCATGACCCGGAACAGTTGCGTGAATTAGTGCGTCAGATCCGCGCGGCATCGCGTAATCATCTGGTGGTGGCGGTAGATCAGGAAGGCGGCAGGGTGCAGCGTTTTCGCGAAGGTTTTACCCGTCTGCCTGCGGCGCAATCTTTTGCTGCACTGCATGGGCTGGAAGAGGGAGGCAAGCTGGCAGAGGACGCCGGATGGCTGATGGCCAGTGAAATGATCGCGATGGATATTGATATTAGCTTCGCGCCCGTTCTGGATGTGGGACATATCAGTGCTGCGATTGGTGAACGTTCTTATCATGCCGAACCCGCGCAAGCGTTGGCGATGGCAACCCGCTTTATTGATGGCATGCATGCGGCCGGAATGAAAACTACCGGTAAACACTTCCCCGGACATGGTGCAGTGACGGCGGATTCGCATAAAGAAACGCCAACCGATCCGCGTCCGGAAGCCGAGATCCGCGCGAAAGATATGTCGGTATTCCAGACGTTAATCACTGAAAACAAACTGGATGCCATTATGCCGGCGCACGTCATTTACAGCGATGTAGACCCGCGACCCGCGAGCGGCTCACCCCACTGGCTGAAAACAGTACTGCGCCAGGAGCTCGGTTTCGATGGCGTGATTTTCTCCGACGATTTGTCGATGGAAGGCGCAGCAATTATGGGGAGCTACGCAGAGCGCGGACAGGCATCGCTGGATGCCGGTTGCGATATGATCCTGGTCTGCAATAATCGTAAGGGTGCGGTCAGTGTTTTAGATAATCTGTCGCCGATCAATGCAGAACGTGTTACACGTTTGTATCATAAAGGTTCATTTTCACGTCAGGAACTGATGGACTCGGCTCGCTGGAAGACAGTAAGCGCCCAGCTCAACCAGCTTCATGAGCGTTGGCAGGAAGAGAAAGCAGGTCATTAACGCAAGTTTGGCGAGGATGCGATGATTATCTATTTACACGGTTTTGACTCTAACAGTCCGGGCAACCACGAGAAAGTATTGCAACTGCAATTTATTGACCCGGATGTCAGGCTGATTAGCTACAGTACGCGGCATCCTAAACATGATATGCAGCATCTGCTGAAAGAAGTGGACAAAATGTTGCAGCTTAATGTGGATGATCGACCGTTGATTTGCGGCGTTGGGCTGGGGGGGTATTGGGCTGAACGGATTGGTTTCTTGTGTGATATTCGTCAGGTGGTGTTTAACCCTAACCTGTTCCCGTATGAGAATATGGACGGGAAAATTGACAGGCCGGAAGAGTATGCTGATATCGCCACAAAATGTGTGACCAACTTCCGCGAGAAAAATCGCGATCGCTGCCTGGTTATTCTGTCACGCCATGATGAAGCCTTGAATAGCCAGCGTTCGTCGGAGGAGCTGCATCATTACTATGAAATTGTATGGGATGAAGAACAAACGCATAAATTCAAAAACATCTCCCCGCATTTGCAGCGAATCAAAGCGTTCAAGACGTTAGGTTAATCTTTACTGAGCGTTTAAAAAGCCAGCCTCCGGGCTGGTTTTTTTATTCTTAAAGTCTGGGTTGTCTATCTTTTCAGCATCAAAACTTGATACACATCAATTTTGGTATGACCAATGCACCGTTCGTGTTATTCTCACTCTCGAGGAACATTTTCATTATCGTAACTTGTTGTTAATTAAAGGCTATATGCATAACTTTTAATTAACAATTGGTTAATAAATTTGAGGGGGTCACGTTGACTACACCATTGAAAAGGATCGTGATTGTCGGCGGCGGTGCTGGCGGACTGGAAATGGCGACGCAGTTGGGTAAAAAACTGGGTCGTAAGAAAAAGGCAAAAATCACGCTGGTAGACAGAAACCACAGCCACCTGTGGAAACCGTTGCTGCACGAAGTGGCAACAGGATCGCTGGATGAAGGTGTTGATGCGCTGAGCTATCTGGCGCATGCCCGAAACCACGGATTCCAGTTCCAGCTGGGTTCGGTGATGGATATCGATCGTGAAGCGAAAACCATCACGATTGCTGAGCTGCGAGACGAGAAAGGCGATCTGCTGGTCCCTGAGCGTAAAGTGCCATATGACACGCTGGTGATGGCACTGGGCAGTACGTCCAACGATTTCAACACGCCGGGCGTCAAAGAGAACTGTATTTTCCTCGATAACCCGCACCAGGCGCGTCGCTTCCACCAGGAAATGCTGAATCTGTTCCTGAAATATTCTGCAAACCTGGGCGCGAACGGCAAAGTGAATATCGCTATCGTCGGCGGTGGTGCAACGGGGGTAGAACTCTCCGCTGAGCTGCACAATGCGGTAAAACAGTTGCACAGCTATGGTTATAAAGGGCTGACCAATGAAGCGCTGAACGTCACACTGGTGGAAGCCGGTGAACGTATTTTGCCAGCGTTGCCGCCGCGTATTTCCAGCGCCGCGCATAACGAGTTAACCAAGCTGGGCGTACGTGTACTGACTCAGACGATGGTCACCAGCGCTGACGAAGGTGGGTTGCATACCAAAGATGGCGAGTACATCAAAGCTGATCTGATGGTGTGGGCAGCAGGTATCAAAGCGCCAGACTTTATGAAAGAGATTGGTGGTCTGGAAACCAACCGTATCAACCAACTGGTGGTTGAACCAACCCTGCAGACGTCGCGTGATCCGGACATCTATGCGATTGGTGACTGTGCTTCCTGCGCACGTCCGGAAGGGGGTTTTGTGCCGCCGCGTGCCCAGGCTGCGCACCAGATGGCATCCTGCGCGATGAACAACATTCTGGCGCAGATGAACGGTAAACCGCTAAAAGCGTATCAGTATAAAGATCACGGTTCTCTGGTTTCTCTCTCCAACTTCTCTACCGTGGGCAGTCTGATGGGCAACCTGACGCGTGGCTCAATGATGGTGGAAGGGCGTATTGCGCGCTTTGTCTACATTTCACTGTACCGTATGCACCAGATTGCGCTGCATGGTTACTTCAAAACCGGCCTGATGATGTTGGTTGGCAGCATTAACCGGGTGATTCGTCCGCGTCTTAAACTGCACTAATACTGGCTTATAATGCCGGATGGAATGCTTCATCCGGCACTTTCTTTCAGAGTTCTCTGAATCATGCTGCTTTACCCCCTTTCTACGCGATTTTCATCCGTAATCTGATTGGCATTATTTACCTTCTGTTGCAAAGTTGTTGCTAATAGCAAAAAAGGAGGAAGTCCCGTGAATAAATCAATGTTGGCGGGTATAGGGATTGGCGTAGCTGCTGCGCTGGGTGTGGCAGCGGTGGCCAGTCTAAACGTTTTTGAGCGTGGCCCACAGTTTGCACAAGTCGTCTCTGCAACACCGATTAAAGAAACGGTAAAAACACCGCGCCAGGAATGTCGTAACGTAACGGTTACTCACCGTAAACCTGTACAGGATGAAAACCGTATTGCCGGTTCCGTGCTGGGTGCGGTTGCCGGGGGCGTAATTGGTCATCAGTTTGGTGGTGGCCGCGGCAAAGACATTGCGACCGTTGCCGGTGCGCTAGGTGGCGGTTATGCAGGTAACCAGATTCAGGGGTCAATGCAGGAAAACGATACGTACACGACCACACAACAACGTTGTAAAACAGTGTATGACAAATCAGAAAAAATGCTGGGCTACGACGTAACGTATAAAATTGGCGATCAGCAGGGCAAAATCCGCATGGATAAAGA
Organism: Citrobacter sp. MGH100; assembly: GCF_001034465.1. NCBI lineage: Bacteria > Pseudomonadati > Pseudomonadota > Gammaproteobacteria > Enterobacterales > Enterobacteriaceae > Citrobacter > Citrobacter sp. MGH100. The sequence continues at coordinate 1,549,144 of NZ_KQ089800.1, read as the reverse complement.
TCCCGGTACGCAAATTCCGCTGGATAACAACGGCCAGTTGGTTCTGAATAACAAGGCGTAAAATAGCGTTATCATGAATATTAGCCCCCCATCGCTCAGGCTGGGGGGCTTTTTTTATCAGAAGGTTAAGGCATAGTTCAAACCAAAGGTGCGACCCCGACCTTTGTATTCATACAAGGATGGACTGCCATAAGTCGGGCTGTAGAGTAACGGTGCACGCTGTCCCCAGAGGGTGGTGTACTCTTCATTCAGCAGATTCTCAACGCTAAAGGTCAGTTTACCCAGCGGGAGCTGATAGCTGCCGATAAAGTCCATCGTATTGTACCCATCCAGCTTGTTGCCACTGGCGTCGCTCAGGTCAAATGTCTGCTGGCTCTGTACTCGCAGCGACCACGGTTCCGGTGCCCAGCCAACCCATGCGGTTGCTTTAGATGGCGAAGCCAGAGTGACATCCCATTTTTGCCATTTACCGTTTTGCTTCACTTCCGATTTAATGATGTTGAAGTTACTTCCCAGACTCCAGTCTGTATCCGCAATGAAATAATCTACCGCGCCTTCAAGGCCATAAATCCGGCGATCGTCGGGTTGTACGTTAATGGTCATATCGTTGCGGTTAACGACGATCGATTTATCAGACGTGGAATAGTAAGCGGCGAGCTGTGTACGCAGGTTATCGCCGGTGTAGCGCCACCCCAGTTCGTAAGAGTTAACTTTAATGCCTTCCAGACGTGAATCCGCTACGTTAACACTGCGCTGGAGCTGATAATGATCGCCAACCAGCGAGTAGGTACCGTTGCCGTAGTATTTTCCGGGGTCGGGAAGTTCCACACCTTGAGAGAAGTTGAACCAGGTCTGCTGGCGATCGGTCAGGTGTGCGAGGATGCCCGCGTTAAACAGGAAGTTATCATAGTCTGCTTTGCCACCCGGGATACTATCAGCAGAGTTCGCCAGACCCGTTGCGATGCCTTGTTGTTGCGTATAGCCGACAAAATCATCAACGCGGTTTTCAGTCCACTGGTAGCGGATACCGCCGCTGAGCGTAAAGATGTCATTAATGTCGTAGCTGTTTTGCAGGAAAGGCGCGAAGTTGGTGATGCTGTAACCGGGATAGCGCCCGGTGGTGTAGGCCGTTCGGTTATCCATACCGCCAGAGGGGAGGGAATAAGCCAGATCGAAGAATTCTTGATTGGAATCGAATGTTTCGTGATCGGCGTCGATACCCCATGTCAGTTCCCAGTTTTCCATCAGCTGGCTGTTGAGGGTGATTTTGGCACCAAACTGGTCAGTATCCTGCTGTGATGCGGAGAAACTGGTGACCTTACCTTTGCTCAGCGTAGGGAAGGGATAGAATTTAAGTGATTCGTCACGGTAATAGATCTGGCTGACCAGATTCTGGCCGAAGAAATTGGCATCGGAATATTGCAGACTGATCAGATGCCGTTCCGTGCCGGGGATACGGTCGGAATTGAGACCGCTGCTGGTATGAGCGTTGCCGGTTCCCGTCACGGCAGACATGTTCTTGCCGAGATCCAGTCCGTAGTCGTCATCTCCCTGGCTTTTGTAGTACTGCGTAACCAGCTGCAGCTGGCGGTTGTCATCAAGCTCAATCGTCCCGGTACCCATCAGATCCAGGCGATCGGAATGCTGCAGACCGGTTTGGGTATTATCGAGCATTAAGGCGTCGTGGTTGGCATCATACCACCCCCCAAACCGTTGATAAGCGACAGACATACGTCCGGATGCGCGGTCGGTTCCTCCGCTAACTGCGGCGGCAACACGTTCGTCATGATCGTTACTGTTGTTGAACCCGCTTTTGCTGCCCAGCTCGAGTTCGACTTCACGCTCAGGCTGACCTTTTTTGGTGACGATGTTGATCAAACCACCGGTACTTCCGCCGCCATACAGCGATGTTGCCCCGGAGATAACTTCAATGTGTGCAATATTAAACGGATCAATGGAGTCGAGCTGGCGGCTGTCGGTGCGGGAAGAGTTGAGACGAACACCGTCAATAAGCACCACGATGGCACGACCACGCATGTTCATCCCGTAGTTGGTTCGTCCCTGGCTGCTGACGTCGATTCCGGGGATCAACTGAGCAAGAACATCCTTAAACTCTTTCCCCCCCTGAACCTGCTGTTCAATCTCGCTTCCTTCGATAACCCAGGTCGTTTGCGCCATCTCTGCCACGGTGCGTTGGCTCCGGTTGGCGCTGACGATGAGATTATCTTCCTCAGCTGCAATAGCCGGCAGAGTTAAAGATAACAGGAGAGGATTGAGCACCCAGAGACGCTTATGCATTTGTGTTCCTTTTAAAAAAGTCGGTCTGTTTTTGTTAGGGCGGTAGAGAAACCGATGGTTACATTGTGTAACAGGCGTTAAAACAAATGCGAATATTGATGATAATAATTTTTGTTATCAACATATTTTACAAAAAATGATCGGATAAGATGATGAAAACAATGAAAAATGTGTGGGTAATGTGCGGAAATTCTACCGGGAGCAGCATAAGCTCCCGGTGATGACATTAAGACGTGAGTCGTGTGGAAAGGGTTAATCTTTAATCAGTTCAGGCCACAATCGTAACGTGGTGTGCGCGATCTGCATCAATTTTTCGAATGTGGCTCCTTCGCGGGCGCTGATCGACATACCCTGCAAAACACAGTTCAGATATTCAGCCAACTTTTGTACATCGCAGTGTGCCGGTATTTCACCCTTTTCCTGTCGTTGATGCAGAAACTGAGCCAGCGTCTGCTCCTGCATGGCGTGACGGGATTTAACCGTGTGCGCAATGTCCCGGGAGGAGGCGGCCAGCGTAGCGGATGTGTTAATCATAAAACATCCCGCAGGCGTGTCTTTACTGGTGAAGCAGGTCGCTATTGCGGTGAAATAGTCCCCGAGTGCAGATTCGAGGCTTTTTTCTTCACAAAAAAGTTGGGCTTCGTGTTTTGCCGCGAATCGACTGATATAGCGGTCCAGCACGGCACGAAACAGTCCTTCCTTATTGGTGAACTCCGCATACAGCGTAGGCGCTTTTGCCCCGGTTGCTTCTACGAGATCGGCGAGCGATGTCGCTTCATATCCGTGCTGCCAGAAGAGTGTCATGGCCTTATCAAGCGCGGCTTCCCTGTCGAACACTTTTGGTCGGCCACGGCTTTTTTTTGCACAACTTGTCGTTTCAGTTGTCATGGTGCCGTTGTACCTGGTTGGGTTTATTGAATAACCATTATAAAAATAATCGCGCAGACACTCCAGTGCATTCACCCTAAAAATAATTTAATGCTATTAATATGAAAAATAAGACCTTTGTGCTTTAAATAACAATCGTTATAAAAAAATATTGACGTGTGACCTGGATCACATCTATGATTTACCTATCGATCGTTAAGTTAATCGCTTACGGCACACATTCATCTGCTAAAGGTCACTATCATGAAAAACGTAAAAACTCTTTTTGTCGCTGCTGTCCTGAGCTCACTTTCATTTGCAAGCTTTGCCGCTGTTGAAGTTCAGGCTACACCGGCAGGCCAACAGAAAGTCGGTATTATCTCTGCCAACGCCGGGACTAACTTAGGTTCTCTGGAAGATCAACTGGCACAGAAAGCAGATGAAATGGGTGCGAAGTCATTCCGTATTACTTCTGTTACCGGTCCTAACACTCTTCACGGGACGGCAGTTATCTACAAATAAGTTGTAAACCCTCGCTATGCCACTGCGAATTCAATAAAAAAACCCCCGCGGGGACAAACCGGCGGGGGTTTTTTTATGACCTGAATTTACAGCGTTTGTTCAGGAACATCGTGGTGGCGTGTCACGTCTACAGGCATACCTGAACGTAGCTCCATTGCATGCTCCATCACAACTGCGTCTGTTTGTGCCGCATCTTTAAACGTCTGCATTGGCTTGTTCAGTACGATCGGCAGTAATTGCGGATCGTCATTGATTTTTTCGGACAGCGGCTGGTGTACTTCAACCAGGCGCATGCCATCAGGCTCAACGGATGCTTTGATCGGCGTATTGATAATATTGACCTTGGTTCCGGGCGTTACCTGACGGAACAGGGTTTCGATATCTCCGTCGCGCAGACGAATACAGCCGGAACTGACGCGCATTCCGATGCCAAAATCCGCGTTGGTTCCATGCAGCAAATACACACCGCCGTAAGCAGCTAAGCGGATAGCATGATGCCCCATCGGGTTATCCGGCCCGGCAGGTACTACGGCAGGGAGGTCGATACCATTGGCTTTATACCGTGCGCGGATATTCGCCGTTGGTGTCCAGGTCGGGTTGGCACGCTTATCAGAGATGGTGGTGACCATTGTTGGCGTCAGGGTGTCGCCGCCTAACTGGCCAATGCCAATGGGATACACGGTCACCGATTTTGTCCCTGGCTGGTAATAGTAAAGACGCAGTTCGGCGAGGTTAATGACAATCCCTTCGCGTGGGGCATCTGGCAGCAGAGTTTGCAATGGGATGGTTAAAACACTGCCCGGGCGAGGTACGTATGGATCGACGCCGGGGTTAGCCTGCAGCAGCGCTAAAAAGCCGACGTTGTATTTTTTCGCAATGGCTTCCAGCGATCCGCCGTTGTTTTCGACAACGTGAGTGGCATTTTCACCCACCAGTTTGCTGCCAGGCGGCGGGAGCGGCCAGGTATTCGCTTGAGCCGGAAGCGCTAACGCGACGGTCGCCGCGAGTGTAAAAAGCGTTAGCCAGCGAGAGAGTTGTTTCTTGTTTAACATCACCATAAATCCATTGTTTTTACGTGGTTTTTATAATGTAAAAGTAAACAGGAATTATGGCGGTTTGCTGTGTCGGGAAGTGCAGGGAAGTGCAAAGAGTTTGTAAATTCATCGGCCGGGCAAGCACCGTGCTCACCCGGCCGGAACGCTACGCTACGGCGTTTTCTTCAAGTTGACGCATAAACTGACGTACCCAGTCGATACGGGTTTTACGCTCGCTCAAATCTTGCATGAACTTCAGCCGGGTTGGGCCATCCAGACGGAAGTGTTGGGGTTGCTTTTGCAGTAAGCCAATCAGCCACACCGGGTTGACGTGGTTCTTCTCGGCAAACTCAATCGTCCCGCCTTTTTCATTGCCTTCGAGTTTTCTGATGCCCAGTTTTTGCGCTTGCTGGCGCAAACGGGCAATATCCAGCAGCGTACGGGCCGGGTCAGGCAACAAACCAAAACGGTCAATCAGTTCGACTTTAATCTCTTCCAGCTCGTTTTCGCCTTTCGCACTGGCGATCCGCTTGTAGAACGACAGTCGCGTATTCACATCGGGGATGTAGTCATCTGGCAGTAGCGAAGGCATCCGCAGCTCGACTTCAGTTTGCTGGTTGGTGAGATCTTCGAGCGACGGTTCTCGTCCCTCTTTTAGCGCATCAACCGCGTTCTCCAGCAGTTCCATGTACAGTGAGAAGCCGATGGTTTCCATCGAACCGCTCTGATCTTCACCCAGCAGTTCCCCCGCGCCGCGAATCTCGAGGTCGTGAGTGGCCAGCGCAAAACCTGCACCCAAATCTTCCAGTGATGCAATTGCCTCAAGGCGTTTTTGTGCATCGGTGGTCATTGCTTTCGGATGCGGCGTCAACAGCCACGCATAGGCCTGATGGTGTGAGCGTCCCACACGTCCGCGCAACTGGTGTAATTGCGCCAAACCGAAGTGGTCGGCACGTTCAATGATGATGGTGTTCGCGGTGGGAATGTCGATCCCGGTTTCAATAATAGTGGTACACACCAGCACGTTAAACCGCTGATGGTGGAAATCGTTCATCACGCGTTCCAGCTCGCGCTCACGCATTTGCCCGTGGCCGATGCCAATACGCGCTTCCGGCACCAGTTCTGCTAATCTGTCAGCGGTTTTCTGGATATTTTCGACATCGTTAAACAGGTAATAAACTTGTCCCCCGCGCAGAACTTCACGCAGGATAGCTTCGCGTACTACCAGGCTGTCGTATTCGCGCACGAAGGTTTTGACCGCCAGACGACGGGCGGGCGGTGTGGCGATGATCGACAGATCGCGCATCCCGCTCATTGCCATATTGAGCGTACGCGGAATTGGCGTTGCCGTCAGGGTCAGAATATCGACGTCTGCGCGCATGGCCTTGATCCGCTCTTTGTGACGGACACCGAAGCGGTGCTCTTCATCGACAATCAGCAGACCCAAATCTTTGAGTTTCACATCGCTTTGCAGCAGTTTGTGCGTGCCGATGAGAATATCGATTTTACCTTCGGCAACCTGCTCCAGAATCTGCGCTTGCTCTTTGGCGCTACGAAAACGGGACAGCATCTCAATGCGTACCGGCCAGTTGGCAAAGCGGTCACGGAAGTTGTCGAAGTGCTGCTGGGCGAGCAGGGTGGTCGGCACTAAAACGGCCACCTGTTTGTGGTTCTCGACGGCGAGAAATGCGGCGCGCATCGCCACTTCGGTTTTGCCGAAGCCGACGTCACCACACACCAGACGGTCCATGGCCAGCGGCTGACACATATCGCTGAGCACCGCGTTGATCGCCTGTGCCTGGTCGGGCGTGGTTTCAAACGGGAAGCTGTCGCAAAATAGCTGGTACTGCTCACGGTCATGCTTAAAGGCAAAACCTTCTTTCGCCGCGCGCTGGGCATAAATATCCAGCAACTCCGCCGCGACATCACGCACCTTTTCGGCGGCTTTCTGCCGGGCGCGTGACCAGGCATCGCCGCCAAGTTTATGCAGCGGCGCATTCTCTTCCGCGCCACCGGCGTAGCGGCTGATCAGATGCAACGACGACACCGGCACATACAGTTTGGCGTCGTTGGTGTAGGTGAGCATCAGGTATTCACCGGTGATGCCGCCGGCTTCCAGCGTGGTCATCCCGGCATAGCGACCCACGCCGTGCTCAAGGTGCACAACGGGCTGCCCCGGATGCAGCTCCGCGAGGTTTCGGATCAATGTATCCGGGTTAATCGTGCGGCGGGAATCCTGGCGGCGGCGAGCCACACGTTCACCAAGGAGATCGCTTTCGCAAATCAGTGCCAGGTTGCGTTTGGTATCAATGAAACCATGTTCTGCCGCACCAATCATCAGATAACGACCGCTGTCGGCGGCTTCATCAAGGCGTAAAATACGTTTAGGCGCGACTTTGATGCGAGCCAGAAGCTCGCCGAGTGCTTCACGGCGACCTTCACTCTCTACCGAGAAAATGACCGGGCCGCTGAAGGTTTCCAGGAATTTACGCAGCGCATCCAGCGGCGATTTCTGTTGCGCTTGTACGGCGATGTCCGGCAGCTTCTGGAATCCCAGATTAGTGTTTGCCGCTTTGTTTGCCAGACTTTCGGTTTTGAGCTGGACGCGAGGCCAATGTTTAAGCTCGGAAAACAGTTCGTCAACCCGCAGCCACAGCGATTCTGGCGGCAGCAGTGGGCGCATCGGATCGACACCCCGGTTCTCAAAACGTGACAGTGTATCCGCCTGGAAACGCTCTGCGCTGGTTTCAATATCACCGGTATTCACTAACAGCGTATTGGCAGGGAAGTAACTGAACAGCGGTGGCAGCGGCTCACTGAAAAACAGCGGTTGCCAGTATTCAATCCCGGCAGGTAACGTGCCTTTACTGACCTGCTGATAAATATGTTCGGCGTCGCGTTTAACTTCAAAGGTGTCGCGCCACTGACTGCGGAACAGCTCAATGGCTGTTTTATCGGTTGGAAATTCGTGGGCAGGCAGCAAATTAATGGCATCGACTTCTTCCAGCGTGCGCTGAGTGTCAGTATCAAACAGGCGCAGGCTGTCGATTTCATCATCAAAGAAATCCAGGCGATAAGGCAATTCGCTGCCCATCGGAAACAGATCCAACAACGCGCCACGCGTGGCGTATTCACCGTGTTCCATGACCTGATCAACATGGCGATAACCGGCGCTGTCCAGTTGCTCACGCAGGGCATCACGCGACAGGCGCTGACCCTTTTTCATCACCAGTGCATGGCCGTGTAGATAGCTGTGCGGACAGACGCGCTGCATCAACGTGTTGACCGGTACGATCAGCACACCGCGTTGCATCGCAGGCAGTTGATACAACGTGGAGAGTCGCGAGGAGATAATTTCCTGATGTGGGGAAAAACTGTCATAGGGCAGCGTTTCCCAGTCAGCCAGATTCATCACCATCTGGTCGGTAAACTGACGAATTTCATCATGCAGACGCAAGGCATTTTGCATGTCCGGCGCGATAAGCACCACTGGTCCCGGATGGTGTTCGGCGATTTCTGCGACCAGCGTCGCGCAGGCGGCACCGGTAAGTTCACCCAACTGGCGCTGATCGCCAGCTTTTGCTGGAAGCGTGTAACGATGTTGTTCAGGCATTCGGTTGTCAGGATCTCGTTTGGATATACGTCTGATAAGCAATGTTCTTTATTATCCGTGATCGTTTCTCATAAGCAAATTGATTCGCCCCCGGATGGGGGCAAAAAGCGCGTAAGGTTTAGCGGGGAACGGTGGAGAAAGACGGCGGGGAGAAGAGCAGGTCGGCAACGGTTTTTTGTGAAATTTTTCGAACCATTAGTCCGACCAGCGTACACAACAGTAAGCAGGCGAACGGATACACCAGTAGCAGGGCCAGCTCTACGTTTGCGGACCAGGCGGTATGATTGAGTTTGGGAAGCAGCATTAAACTTATCAGTTCCACCAGAATTCGGTGGGTAGTGTAGATGGCGATGGTATTGGCACCAATCACGCTTAACGGACTGGACGTGCGCATACCAAAGCGGAGCTCAAATTGATAAAACAGCTTCATGATCAGCACAATGGAAAGAAGAGAAAGGAATAGTGAGACATTTGCCAGCCACGCGACGGCGGCGACGATTGTGCTAACCAGAAAAAGCACAGAATGGCGGCGCAGGGGAACATCTTTGATCCACATCATCAGCGTTGTGCCAAACCAAGCGCCGAGGCTGTAGTATGGCAGATTACGTATTACGCTGTTCAGCCCCCACCATGGGGTCGGGAAAAAGTTGATTGCCACACTCAGGAATGCAAACAGCACCAGTAGCGGCAAGGCCCAGCGGCTGAAGATCTTACACAGGACAAAATAGACAATCAGCGCATACAGATACCACAGACTGGTACTGGCTGTGAGCATTCCCCGGGTAAAGTCTCCCACCGAACCGGCATAGGCTGCATTGGCCGCATGGCCCAGGTCGCGTTGCGGAGCCAGCCAGTTATTGAGCGTGGTCAACGCCAGCCATTGCACGATTCCCCACAGTATCAGCACCCAGGCAATACTCCAGATGCGTTTGTCTACACAGGTTGTCCACGGGACGTTTGTAATGTAGCGGCGGATCAGATAGCCCGAAATAAAGAAAAAGACTGGCATGCGAAACGGTGCCAGATACAGATTGAGGTAGATCCAGCATTTGGTTAGCACCTGTGAGAGTGGATGCTGAAAGGTAGTGAGATGGGGATAAAAGGTAATGACTGAGTGGTAAATGACCACCAGACAGATACATAACCCTTTGATTTGATTAATCCATAACTCTTTTTTATTCATTGCAGTGGCGTATCCATATTGTGTGAGATAGCTTGCCATCCTGCAAAACCCTGCGTTCACTGTAATGCGTAACCGTCTGCTTTTTATTTTTTTAAGATAAAGATCAGGAAAATGGATGAGGGCAAAGTGGAAACTTTAGCGAATTGATTTGGTTATACTTTTCAGAACAATGCTGACGAACACTTACGGTTCAGTCATTTACCCATCCCGCTTTCGCTTATATACTCGTGACTTTGCTAACAGCAACCAGACGGATTTCATGTACCAACCTGTCGCTCTATTCATTGGCCTGCGTTATATGCGTGGGCGTGCAGCAGATCGCTTCGGTCGTTTCGTTTCCTGGCTCTCTACCATTGGCATTACTCTTGGGGTAATGGCTCTGGTCACAGTATTGTCGGTGATGAACGGTTTCGAGCGCGAGCTGCAAAACAATATCCTTGGCCTGATGCCTCAGGCCGTTCTCTCGTCTGAACAGGGTTCTCTGAACCCGCAGCAACTGCCGGAAAAAGCGGTGGTGTTGAACGGCGTCAACCGCGTCGCACCGATAACTACGGGGGATGTGGTGCTGCAAAGTGCGCGTAGCGTGGCGGTCGGCGTGATGCTGGGCATCGACCCGGCGCAAAAAGATCCTCTCACGCCGTATCTGGTCAATGTGAAGCAAACAGATCTGCAGCCGGGTAAGTATAATGTCATCCTCGGTGAGCAGCTTGCCGGGCAGTTGGGCGTCAATCGCGGCGATCAAATTCGCGTGATGGTGCCTTCGGCCAGCCAGTTTACGCCGATGGGGCGTTTGCCGAGCCAGCGTCTGTTTACGGTGATTGGCACCTTCGCCGCCAACAGCGAAGTAGACGGCTACCAGATGCTGACCAACATTCAGGATGCTTCCCGCCTGATGCGCTATCCGGTGGACAATATTACCGGCTGGCGTCTGTGGCTGAACGAACCGTTAAAAGTTGACACGCTGAGCCAGCAAACGCTGCCGCAGGGCACCAAATGGCAGGACTGGCGCGAGCGCAAAGGGGAACTGTTCCAGGCCGTGCGCATGGAGAAAAACATGATGGGGCTGCTGCTTAGCCTGATCGTGGCAGTTGCGGCTTTTAATATTATTACCTCGTTGGGTCTGATGGTAATGGAGAAGCAAGGGGAAGTGGCGATTCTACAAACGCAGGGGCTAACGCCGCGGCAAATCATGATGGTGTTTATGGTTCAGGGGGCCAGTGCCGGAATTATCGGCGCGCTGCTGGGCGCGGTGCTGGGCGCATTGCTTGCCAGCCAACTGAACAACCTGATGCCGATTATCGGCGTGCTGCTGGACGGTGCCGCGTTGCCGGTTGCTATTGAGCCGCTGCAGGTGATCGTCATTGCGCTGGTGGCGATGGCCATCGCGCTGCTGTCTACGCTTTATCCTTCCTGGCGCGCTGCCGCCACTCAACCCGCTGAGGCTTTACGTTATGAATAAGATCCTGTTGCAATGCGACAACCTGTGCAAACGCTATCAGGAAGGCACGGTGCAGACTGATGTTCTGCACGATGTCAGTTTTAGCGTCGGCGAGGGTGAGATGATGGCGATTGTCGGCAGCTCAGGCTCCGGCAAAAGTACACTGCTTCATCTGCTCGGCGGGCTGGATACACCGACTTCCGGCGACGTCATTTTTAGCGGTCAGCCGATGAGCAAACTCTCGTCAGCGGCGAAAGCGGAACTGCGTAATCAGAAGCTCGGATTTATTTACCAGTTCCACCATTTGTTGCCAGACTTTACCGCGCTGGAAAACGTGGCGATGCCGTTACTGATTGGCAAGAAGAAGCCGGCTGAAATTACCGAGCGCGCACGTGACATGCTGAAAGCGGTTGGGCTGGATCACCGTGCCAGTCATCGCCCGTCTGAACTGTCGGGCGGCGAACGCCAGCGCGTAGCCATCGCCCGTGCGCTGGTGAATAACCCGCGCCTGGTACTGGCAGACGAGCCAACGGGTAACCTTGATGCGCGAAACGCGGACAGCATTTTCGAACTGCTGGGTGAGCTGAACCGCTCTCAGGGCACGGCATTTCTGGTGGTGACGCACGATCTACAACTGGCGAAGCGGATGAGCCGCCAGCTTGAAATGCGCGATGGTCGCCTGACGGCTGAACTGAGCCTGATGGGGGCCGAGTAATGGCATCGCCTTTATCATTATTGATTGGTCTGCGCTTTAGCCGCGGTCGGCGACGCGGTGGCATGGTGTCGCTGATTTCCGTGATTTCTACCGTCGGTATTGCGTTGGGCGTGGCGGTGTTGATCGTCGGTCTAAGCGCCATGAACGGATTTGAGCGAGAGTTGAACAACCGTATTCTGGCCGTGGTTCCGCACGGTGAGATTGAAGCGGTAAATCAGCCGTGGAACAACTGGCAGGAAGCACTCGACAAAGTTCAGAAAGTGCCGGGTATTGTCGCTGCGGCGCCTTATATCAATTTCACCGGGCTGGTGGAGAGTGGGGCGAACTTGCGCGCCGTACAGGTAAAAGGTGTTGATCCGCAGCAGGAACAGCGTTTAAGCGCACTGCCATCCTTCGTGCAAAACCACGCCTGGGATAATTTTAAAGCCGGTGAGCAGCAGGTCATTATTGGCAAGGGGATTGCGGACGCGCTGAAGGTGAAGCAGGGGGATTGGGTGTCGATTATGATCCCCAATGCCAGCGCGGATCATAAGTTACAGCAGCCTAAACGCGTGCGTTTGCACATTACCGGTATTCTGCAACTGAGCGGTCAGCTCGATCACAGCTTCGCCATGATCCCAATGGAAGACGCGCAGCAGTACCTGGATATGGGTTCCAGCGTTTCCGGGATTGCCCTGAAGGTCAACGATGTCTTTAACGCCAATAAGTTGGTGCGAGATGCGGGCGAAGTGACCAATAACTATGTTTATATTAAGAGTTGGATCGGTACTTACGGCTATATGTATCGCGATATCCAGATGATCCGCGCCATTATGTATCTGGCGATGGTGCTGGTGATTGGCGTAGCCTGCTTTAATATCGTTTCAACGTTAGTGATGGCGGTAAAAGACAAAAGCGGCGATATTGCGGTATTAAGAACGCTGGGAGCGAAAGACGGACTGATCCGCGCCATCTTCGTCTGGTATGGACTGCTGGCGGGTCTGTTCGGTAGCCTGATAGGTGTGGTTATTGGTGTTGTTGTTTCTCTACAGCTCACACCGATTATCAATGGTATTGAGGCGCTTATCGGCCATCAGTTCCTCTCCGGCGATATCTATTTCATTGACTTCCTGCCATCGGAATTACACTGGCTGGATGTGATTTACGTGCTGGTGACAGCATTAGTGCTGAGTCTTTTGGCGAGTTGGTATCCGGCGCGTCGCGCCAGCAATATTGATCCTGCGAGAGTACTTAGCGGCCAATAACAATATATACACTAAAGCATTCATGCTGCATCAAGGAGCGGTGATGTATTACGGATTTGACATCGGTGGGACTAAAATTGCGTTAGGCGTATTCGATAATCAACGTCGTTTGCAATGGGAAACGCGCGTCCCTACGCCGCGTGACAGTTATGACGCTTTCCTTGATGCGGTGTGCAATTTGGTGCAGGAAGCAGACCAGCGGTTTGGCATTAAAGGTTCGGTTGGCATCGGCATTCCTGGTATGCCGGAAACGGAGGACGGTACGCTGTATGCAGCCAACGTTCCTGCTGCCAGTGGCAAACCGCTGCGGGCCGATCTCAGCGCACGACTGGATCGTGATGTGCGTCTGGATAATGACGCCAACTGTTTTGCACTCTCCGAAGCCTGGGACGATGAGTTCACCCAGTATCCGTTAGTGATGGGCTTAATCCTCGGCACCGGTGTCGGTGGTGGCCTGGTGCTTAACGGAAAGTCTATCACTGGACGTAGCTATATTACCGGCGAGTTCGGTCATATCCGTTTGCCTGTTGATGCGTTGACGTTGATGGGATTTGATTTCCCGCTGCGTCGTTGCGGATGTGGTCAACTGGGGTGCATCGAAAGTTATCTTTCCGGTGGCGGATTTGCGTGGTTGTACCAGCATTACTACCATCAACCTCTGGATGCCCGTGAAATTATCACCCTCTGGGAGCAAGGCGATGAGCACGCGCATGCGCATGTAGAGCGTTATCTGGATTTGCTGGCCGTTTGCCTGGGGAATATCCTGACTATCGTCGATCCAGATTTAGTGGTGATTGGCGGTGGCTTGTCGAACTTTACCGCTATTACGACGCAACTGGCGGGCAGGCTGCCACGTCATTTGCTGCCCGTTGCCCGTGTGCCGCGTATTGAGCAGGCACGACACGGTGATGCGGGTGGGATGCGCGGAGCCGCTTTCCTACATCTTACCGATTAATACAAAGAGGTTGTTATGCTGTCGCGTCGGGGTCATCGATTAAGCCGTTTTCGTAAAAATAAACGCCATTTGCGCGATCGCCTGCGTCAACGGATCTTTTTCAGAGACAGAGTGGTGCCTGAACTGGTGGAAAAACCAAGGGTGTTAGTCCTGACTGGCGCGGGAATTTCCGCTGAATCAGGGATTCGTACCTTCCGTGCTGCGGATGGTCTTTGGGAAGAACATCGGGTTGAGGATGTGGCAACGCCGGAAGGATTTAGCCGTAATCCTGGGCTGGTTCAGTCGTTTTATAACGCCCGTCGTCACCAGTTGCAACAGCCCGAAATTCAGCCAAACGCGGCGCATATTGCGTTGGCAAAACTCGAAGCCGAGCTGGGTGATCGCTTTCTACTGGTAACGCAAAATATCGATAATCTGCACGAACGTGCGGGAAGTCAGAACGTTATCCACATGCACGGCGAGCTTCTTAAGGTTCGCTGTTCGCAAAGCGGGCAGATTTTAGACTGGACAGGGGATGTCACGCCAGAAGACAAATGCCATTGCTGCCAGTTCCCCGCGCCCCTGCGACCGCACGTTGTCTGGTTTGGCGAAATGCCGCTGGGGATGGATGAAATTTATATGGCGCTGGCGATGGCAGATGTTTTCATTGCCATTGGCACGTCAGGGCATGTTTATCCGGCTGCGGGTTTTGTCCACGAAGCGCGTCTGCATGGGGCGCATACGGTGGAGTTAAATCTGGAGCCAAGCCAGGTGGGTAGCGAGTTCGAAGAGAAGTATTACGGCCCGGCAAGCCAGGTGGTGCCCGAGTTTGTAGAGAAGTTATTGAAGGGATTGTGATCACGGATGGCGTAGGCCCGATAAGCGCAGCGCCATCGGGCAGTGATGATGCGCCGGATGCGACGCTGGCGCGTCTTATCCGGCCTACGAGGAGGGCAATTAGCGTCCTGCTTTCAGCTTCTGATAATACTCTTCATAGATGGCGCTGGCGGAACCAACATCGTTCTGCCATTCCCCTTTGTTGATGGTTTCTGCATCCGGGTACAGAGTTTTATCATTCGCGACTTCCGGACTTAGCAGCTTGCGTGCCGCCAGGTTTGGCGTTGGATAACCAATAGTTTCCGCCACTTCTTTCGCCACGTCCGGGCGTAGCAGGAAGTTAATCAGCTTCAGCGCACCTTCTTTGTTTTTAGCATTTGCCGGAATAGACAGGCTGTCCATCCAGAAAATCCCACCTTCTTTCGGCCAGACGACTTCCAGCGGTGTACCTGCCTGACGCGCAACATATGCGGAGCCGTTCCACACCATCCCCAGATTGACTTCACCTTCCATATACGGGTTGGCCGGGTTGTCAGAGTTAAACGCCGCAACGTTAGGCATTAGCTTCTTCAGCTCGTTATACGCAGCTTCAATCTCTTTCGGGTCGGTGGTATTCCCGGAGTATCCCAGCTTGCGCAGCGCCATCTGGAACACTTCGCGGGCATCATCCGTTAACAGCAGGCTGCCTTTGTATTCCGGTTTCCACAGGTCAGCCCAACTGGTCACGGTTTTGGGATCAATGGCATCACTGTTAATACCAATGGCCGTTGCACCCCAGATATACGGGATTGAGTAGTCGTTGTTCGGGTCAAACGGCTTATTGAGCATTTCCGGATCGAGGTTGTGGAAGTTGGTTAACGTCGACTTATCGATCTTTTGGATCATGCCTTCTTTACGCATTTTGTCGACGTAATAGGTGGAAGGCACCACCAGATCGTACGCACCGTCTTTATAGGTTTTGAGCTTGGCGTACATGGTTTCGTTCGACTCGTAGGTCGAATAGATTACCTTAATGCCGGTCTCTTTGGTGAACTGTTCCAGTAATCCTGGCGGAACGTATTCGGTCCAGTTGTAGAAATAAAGCGTGTTGTTGTCATTCGCGTGAGCGGCGCTCATGCCCAGTGCCAGAGCACCCGCCGCGAGCAGGTGGCGTGACCATTTTTTCATCATTTAACGTCCCCTGAATTAAGGGCCTTAACGGCCCTTGGTTTTATCACGTGCAATAAGCTGGCTGGCGATCACCATAACCAGCGACAGAACCAACAAAATGGTTGCCAGTGCATTCACCTCTGGTGATACACCGACTTTAACCATTGAGTAGATTTTTAATGGCAAAATTTCATAGCCGGGTCCGGTGACGAAGGACGAAACCACGACATCATCCATCGACAGCGTAAAACTTAGCAACCAACCTGCAGCTACCGCCGGCATGGCCAGTGGCAGAATGATCTTGCGCAGAATGGTCACTTCACTGGCACCCAGGTCTTTAGCTGCTTCAAGCATACGTACGTCAAAGCCTTTCAAACGTGAGTAGACCGTTACGACCACAAAAGGCAGGCAGAACGTGATATGTGAAAACAGCAGCGACCAGAAGCCCAGTTGAATGCCAATCAGCATAAACAGCACCAGCAGCGAAATTGCCATCACGATATCCGGCGACATCATCACCACAAACAACATGCCGCTGACAAATGGTTTGCCACGAAAACGGTAGCGATATAAAGCGACCGCAGTCAGTGAACCGATCAGGGTGGCAAAGGTCGCGGAGAGCACGGCCATCGTCAGTGAGTGCTGTGCCGCCTGCAGCAAACTGTCGTTGTTCATCAGCAGCCCGTACCATTTGGTGGTAAAACCCTGCCAGTTAATGCCGAAGCGCGAGCTGTTAAAGGAGTTCACAATCAGAATGATGATTGGAATATACAGATACGCGTAGATAGCGGTCATGAAACCGCCTCTGAGCAGCCGACCGATCATTCGAGTTCCACCTTCTTGTTCAGCAAGCGCGAGGCGCGCCAGTAGATCAGCAGCATCAGCCCCATCACAATGGTCAGCGTAATGCTGGTGGCGGCACCAAACGGCCAGTCGCGGATGTTCAGGAACTGCACTTTAATCACATTACCAATCAGCAGGTTTTTCGCCCCGCCCATTAAGTCGGATACGTAAAACAGCCCCATGGCTGGCAGCATAACCAACAGACATCCGGCGATAATTCCCGGCATCGTCAACGGAATAATGATGCGGGTGAAGGTCTGAAGTTTACTGGCACCCAAATCACGCGCGGCTTCCAGTAGCGGTTTATCGAGTTTTTCAATGCTGGAATAGAGCGGCATCACCATAAACGGCAGCAGGATGTACACCAGGCCGATAATCACCGCGCTGGGTGTAAACATGATACGAATAGGAGTATCGATAACGCCGAGCCACAACAGAAACTCGTTGAGATAGCCTTTGGTACTGAGGAAAATTTTGAGTCCGTAGATGCGGATAAGTGAGTTGGTCCAGAACGGAACAATCAGCAGGAACAGCAGCAGCGGGCGCACTTTTTCCGGCAGTTTCACCAAAAACCAGGCAAACGGGTAGCCGAGTACCAGGCAGGCGAGCGTGGCAATCAGCGCCATATTGAGGGAATGAACCAGCACCTCAAAATAGAGCGGATCGAGCAGGCGTGTATAGTTTTCCAGCGTAAAGACCATTTTGACGAAATTGGCGTCGTCGCGGGTCAAAAAGCTGGTACCGATGATCATCAGGTTGGGCAGAAAGACAAACAACACAAGCCAACCGACAATGGTGACGATCACCACACTCTGGAATTTACTTGTGTTCTTCATCAGCCAGTACGACCTCCCAGCTTTCTACCCAGTTAATCGCCATTTTCTGGTCGAGCGAGTGGTCAAAGTCAGGATCGTCTTCATTGAAGAATTCGCTGACCATCACCATCTTGCCATTTTCCAGTTCCACAACCGACTCCAGCGTCATGCCTTTGTAGTTGCGTTCGCGCACGTAGCCGATCAGGCCTTCGATATGATTATCGTCGTTGATTTCATCCACGCGCAGATCTTCCGGGCGTAACAGAACGTGCAGTTTCTGTCCGGGAACCACCGCGAAGTTGACGTAAATATTGCACTCGCGGCCTTCAACGTTAGCACGAACACGCTGCTCGTCCAGACGTTCTATCACCGTGGCGTTAAACATATTGATCTCGCCGATAAATCCGGCAACGAACAAATTTTTCGGCTCTTCGTAGATCTCGCGCGGTGTACCGTCCTGCTCAATCTTGCCGTCACGCATCACCACGATACGGTCTGACATAGTCAGCGCTTCTTCCTGATCGTGAGTGACAAAGACGAAAGTGATACCCAGCTTACGCTGTAACGCTTTCAGTTCGTTCTGCATCTGCTTGCGCAGTTTGTAGTCCAGCGCAGAGAGAGATTCATCTAACAGGAGTAAACGCGGTTTATTGACCACCGCACGGGCAATCGCCACGCGCTGCTGTTGGCCACCGGAGAGTTGATGCGGTTTTCGCTGAGCGAACTCTTCCAGTTGCACCATGCGCAGGGCTTCAGTAACGCGAGGAGGAATATCGGCTGCGGGGGTTTTCTGCATGCGTAAACCAAAGGCCACATTCTCATACACGGTCATGTGGGGGAATAACGCATAGCTTTGGAAGACGGTGTTCACGTAGCGGTTTTCCGCAGGAACGTGAGTGATGTCCTGGTTGTCCAACATAATATGACCGGAATCAACCGTTTCCAGACCGGCAATCAGGCGAAGAACGGTTGTTTTACCGCAGCCAGAGGGGCCGAGCAGCGTGAGAAATTCGCCATTGTTGATGGTCAAATCCAGGCTGGAAATCACCTCTTTGCCATCGAAACTTTTGCGAATTCCCGCTAATTGCACCAGTGGAGAAAGCGAACGCGGTTGTTTATTCAATTTTTTACTCTGTCCCATGTAAACGCAACGGATGGCTGACCGATGCGGGGTTTGTGGTTAACCACCTTGATGACTCTTAATGAGGGCGGTTATTCTACGGCAAACCATTGTAATCGCCAATCCTTGTTGCGAATTACTGACTTAACCCTATAGTCAGAGGGGATGTCAGGGAGAAATATTCTCACTTGCGGGGATAAAAGTGACCTGACGCAATATTTGTCTTTTGTTGCTTATTGATAATGTTGTCACAAAAAGTGAGGGTGACTGCATGGATAAACTACTTGAGCGTTTTTTACACTACGTGTCGCTGGACACCCAATCAAAATCGGGCGTGCGGCAGGTACCCAGCACTGAAGGACAGTGGAAGTTATTGCAGTTGCTTAAGCAGCAACTCGAAGAGATGGGGCTGGTCAATATTACCTTGAGCGACAAGGGGACGTTGATGGCAACGTTGCCCGCTAACGTTGCAGGCAATATTCCCGCGATCGGTTTTATTTCCCATGTGGATACCTCACCGGATTTCAGCGGTAAAAACGTTAATCCGCAAATTGTCGAAAACTATCGCGGCGGCGATATTGCGCTCGGTATTGGCGATGAGGTTTTGTCGCCGGTGATGTTCCCGGTGCTGCATCAACTTCTGGGTCAGACGTTGATCACCACAGATGGCAAAACGCTGCTGGGTGCGGATGATAAAGCCGGTATCGCCGAAATCATGACCGCACTGGCTGTGTTGATACAAAAAGATATTCCGCATGGCGATATCCGCGTGGCCTTTACGCCAGATGAAGAGGTCGGTAAAGGCGCGAAGCATTTCGACGTTGCAGCATTTGATGCGCAGTGGGCCTATACCGTCGACGGTGGCGGCGTGGGCGAACTGGAGTTTGAAAACTTCAACGCCGCGTCGGTCAATATCAAGATCGTCGGTAACAATGTGCATCCGGGTACGGCAAAAGGGGTGATGGTGAACGCGCTGTCGCTGGCGGCTCGCATCCATGCCGAAGTTCCCGCCGATGAAAGCCCGGAAGCGACGGAAGGCTATGAAGGTTTTTACCATCTGGCAAGCATGAAAGGGACGGTTGATCGGGCTGATATGCACTACATTATCCGCGATTTTGACCGTAAGCAGTTTGAAGCGCGTAAACGCAAAATCATGGATATTGCCAAAAAGGTCGGTAAAGGGTTACATCCGGACTGCTATATCGAGCTGGTGATTGAAGACAGCTACTACAATATGCGTGAAAAAGTGATCGAGCATCCGCATGTGCTGGATATCGCCCAGCAGGCAATGCGCGATTGTGACATTGAGCCGGATCTTAAACCCATTCGTGGTGGTACCGACGGCGCGCAACTGTCGTTCATGGGATTACCTTGCCCGAATCTGTTCACCGGTGGCTATAACTACCATGGTAAGCATGAGTTTGTGACACTGGAAGGCATGGAAAAAGCCGTGCAGGTGATTGTGCGAATTGCGGAATTGACGGCGAAACAGTAGCCGCTTTTGCCGGTAGATGCCGGATGGCGCTTCGCTTATCCGGCCTACAAATATCGTATCCCGTAGGCCGGATAAGCGAAGCGCCATCCGGCGCACTCTCAATAGGTTACCCTTCGAAGAACCAGTATCCGCTATTCACCAGTGCGGCAAGCATGGCGAGGAAAGACGGATCTTCCAGTGCATCCTCAAAGTTTTCCGCTGTTAGAACAATATGGCTGGCGAGCGCATCCAGCGCCGGACGGTGAGGGGAGTCAATTTTCTCACCATTTACATAAACGTCATCGTCAATGCGCAGTACACGCAATCCACCCAGACGAACCAGGACATCGCCTTGCTTCAGGGCATCATAGATTTCGTCAGGCTGATAAGGCGGCTCAGGCGGAGCAACGTCCAGTTCATGACGCGACTGAGAGATAAACTCGCCAAACCACTGTTTAAAATGCTCCGGCTGGTTAATGAGCCCCAGCATCATTTCGCGCAGCTTGTCCATTTCCTGTGGCAGCACGTCTGCTGGATGGTCGCGCGGCGGTAGATCTGGATCGCTGTAGTACGTGCTACCCAGTTCGCGTTGCAGAACGTAATCCGCAAATCCGCTGATCAGCTCCCGGGTATTCGGTGCGCGGAAACCTACCGAGTAATTCATCGCGTTTTCTAACGCGTAGCCTTCGTGCGGGAATCCAGGTGGAATATACAGAATATCGCCTGGCTCCAGCTCTTCATCAATGATGGCTTCAAACGGATCAACCTGGAGCAGGTCAGGGTGCGGACAGTGCTGCTTCAACTGCAGTTTTTCACCCACACGCCAGCGACGGCGACCGGTTCCCTGGATGATGAACACATCATATTGATCCAGATGCGGGCCAACACCACCGCCGGGTACAGAAAATGAGATCATCAAATCGTCAATGCGCCAGTCCGGCAATTCACGGAATGGCCGCATCAGCGCGGCAGTTGGTTCATGCCAGTGGTTTACGGCCTGGACCAGCAGTGACCAGTTGCTTTCACCAAGATGGTCATAGCTTTCGAAAGGACCGTGGCTAACCTGCCATTTGCCATCCTGGTGGCTGACCAACCGGCTGTCGACTTCGCTTTCCATTGCCAGCCCAGCCAGTTCGTCAGGGGAGAGTGGATCAATAAAGTTGTTAAAGCCGCGTTTTAAGACCACCGGGCGTTTTTGCCAGTGGCGTTCAAGAAAATCGGGCCAGTTAAGAGTGAGTTGGTATTCCATAATGAGCATCCCGCAGGCTGGTATCTGCAACCGATTATAACGGATACTTAACCTCAAGCGTGAAGTCAGTACATATTTATTACATGTAAAGATTACTCGTCTTTTTGTCCCGGATGTTGGCGGCCGAAAATAACTTCCATGCGCGCTCCGCCCAGCAGACTGTCGCCAGCGATAATCTGCCCGTCATATTGCTCGGTGATCTCACGTGCGACAGCCAAACCCACGCCTTGCCCGGGGCGTAAGGTATCCACGCGCTGACCACGGTCGAACACCACTTCACGTTTACTGTGTGGAATACCGGGGCCGTCATCTTCTACCACAATGTGTAGATGATCTTCCGTTAATTGCGCTGAGATCTCGACAAATTCCAGGCAATATTTACAGGCGTTATCCAGGACGTTGCCCAGCACTTCGACGAAATCGTTCTGTTCACCCACAAAGCTTGTCTCAGGCGAAATGTCGAGATTAATGTTAACCCCTTTACGCTGGTACACCTTGTTTAATGCAGAGGTCAGTTTATCCAGCAACGGTGCAACCGGATGCAATTCCCGGCTGAGAAGGGCGCTACTGCCGCGCATGCTGGCACGATGCAGATAATAGCCAATTTGCTGTGAAATACGGCTAATTTGCTCCAGCATGACGGGTTCAGCATCGCTCACGCTCATTTTCTCATTACGCATCGAGCGTAGCGTGCTTTGCAATACGGCCAACGGTGTTTTCAGGCTGTGGGTGAGGTCAGTTAACGTGGTACGGTATTTATCGTAGCGCTCACGTTCGCTCTTTAATAAGCGGTTGAGGTTACGCACCAGACTGGTGAGTTCACGCGTGGTGGCAGGATTAAGCATCTCGCGATGATGCTCTTCAAGCTCACGGACTTCGCGCGCCAGTGATTCGATAGGTCGCAGGCTCCACCAGGCTGCAACCCACAGTAACGGGATAACCAACAGTAAATTGGCAACCAGCACATAAATAAACCAGCTCCAGACCATATATGAGCGTTTGAGCTCAATAGGAATGGTATCAACAACCACAATGGTCAGTTGTGGCATTCTGGCGGTGGCAGGGTAGATGTTCACTGCCACGGAGTGGGTCATTTCTGCATTATCGTCATCTTCTCTGACTTCTCTTAGCTTCTGTTGCGCCGAATGATCCTCGCGTAGCAATGTGCTGGTGGCGTCGACATTGGCTTCAATCTCATGAAAACCATTTGTCTTTAGCCAGTCTGGTTGAATACGTTGTACCAGCCAGGGTACGTCGCGTTGGGCCCAGAGCAGCTTACCGTTTTCATTATAAATCAGCGACATTGTAGGGCTTTGCATATCGAGATTTTCAGGTAGCTCGACATTGATTTTGCCGTTTTCCCATTTCGCCAGGGTATAGAACAGATTACTTTCGCCACGTAGCAGACGAAATGTTGTTTTATCAAAGCTGACGCTATAGCCAACCAAAGCCACCATGCCGTAAGCCAGCGAGAGGACCAGTACAACGCCTGCGGTTGCCAGCAAAAAGCGCAGCCGCAGTGATAACGGGAAAAAATGACGCAGTAATTTATTCATCAGCGCAGTTCAAAAAGATAACCTTGCCCACGTACCGTGGTGATCACATCGTCCGGATATTGCGCCTGAATTTTCTTGCGCAGACGTCCCATTAAGACATCAATGGTGTGACTTTCACGCATTTCAGCATCCGGGTAGAGCTGTAACATAAGCGAATCTTTACTAACGACTTTGCCGCTATTACGGATCAGCGTCTCCATAATGGTGTATTCGAACGCCGTGAGTTTGATCACTTCATCGTTCACGGACAGTTCGCGGCGAGAAAGGTCCACCTGAAATGGTGGAAGCGAGATTATCTGCGAGGCCAGACCACTATTGCGGCGCATCAATGCCTGCATTCTTGCAACCACTTCTTCAATGTGAAACGGTTTTGTGACGTAATCATCTGCACCGGCACTGAGCACTTCCACTTTGTCCTGCCAGCCTTCACGGGCGGTTAACACCAGAATGGGCAATGAAACGTCATTACTGCGCCAGCGGCGGATCAGTGACAGTCCGTCTTCATCGGGGAGTCCTAAATCGACGATCGCAATATCCGGCAAGTGTTCATTAAGAAAATAGTCTGCTTCCTTTGCATCTTCTGCATCATCCACCTGGTGGCCTAAATCCTGGAGCTGAACCTTAAGGTGGTGGCGTAATAATGCATTATCCTCAACAACCAGCACGCGCATCATTGTTTCTCCCTAAATTCATGGTACGAATAGTTTAACGCTGATTATGTGGTAGTGGGGATAAACATTTAATAAACCGGGGGAAGGGATGTTAATGCGGCGATAAAAAGCCGGAATCGCTTACGCTTATCCGGCTTCTGTTCAGCATCTGGCGGAGTGCTGATTACTTCAGTTCATCAACCATGGTGATGGCGCGACCAATGTAGTTGGCCGGTGTCATCGCTTTCAGGCGGGTTTTCTCGTCTTCCGGCAGGGCCAGACCGTCGATAAACTGCTTCATGCCTTCAGCGTCAACGCGCTTGCCACGGGTCAGTTCTTTCAGTTTCTCGTACGGTTTTTCAATGCCATAGCGACGCATTACGGTTTGAATCGGCTCAGCCAGAACTTCCCAGTTGTGATCCAGTTCATCCAGCAGATGATCGCGGTTCACTTCCAGTTTGCTCACTCCCTTCAGCGTGGACTGATAGGCGATCAGCGCATAGCCAATGCCCACGCCCAGGTTACGCAGAACGGTTGAATCGGTCAGGTCGCGCTGCCAGCGGGAAACCGGCAGTTTGCTCGCCAGGTGCTGCAGAACCGCGTTAGACAGGCCCAGGTTACCCTCAGAGTTTTCGAAATCGATAGGGTTCACTTTGTGCGGCATGGTGGAAGAACCAATTTCACCGGCGACAGTTTTCTGCTTGAAGTGACCCAACGCAATGTAACCCCAGACGTCGCGATCGAAATCGATCAGAATGGTATTAAAACGGGCGATGCAATCAAACAGCTCAGCAATGTAGTCGTGCGGCTCAATCTGCGTGGTGTAGGGGTTCCACTGGATGCCCAGCGAGGTGACGAACTCTTCGCTAAACTGATGCCAGTCAACTTCCGGGTAAGCGGCGATGTGGGCGTTATAGTTACCCACAGCACCGTTGATTTTACCGAGGATTTCAACCTGGTTGAGCTGGCGATACTGACGTTCCATGCGGTACGCCACGTTTGCCATCTCTTTGCCCATCGTTGACGGGGTGGCAGGTTGACCGTGAGTACGGGAGAGCAGGGGAATATCGCGATATTCAACAGAAAGCGCGGTGATGCTATCAATCAGTTGGCGCCAGTACGGCAGGACTACTTCGTCGCGCGCCGTTTTCAGCATCAGCGCGTGAGACAAGTTGTTGATGTCTTCTGAGGTGCATGCGAAGTGGATAAACTCGGAAACAGCGTGCAGTTCCGGGATATCCGCCACTTTTTCTTTCAGGAAATACTCAACTGCCTTCACGTCATGGTTGGTCGTACGCTCGATGGTTTTGATACGCGCAGCATCTTCTTCATTGAAGTTAGCGACGATCGCATCAAGGTAACCGATTGCGTCGGCAGCAAAAGCAGGAACTTCCTTGATCGCTGCGTGCGCGGCCAGTTTTTGCAGCCAGCGTACTTCAACCTGTACACGGAATTTCAGCAAACCGTATTCGCTGAAAATCCCGCGCAGCGCGCTGACTTTATCGCCGTAGCGTCCATCGACAGGGGAAACGGCGGTCAGTGAGGATAATTCCATAGATCACAACTCCGGGGTTAAATGAGCAAGAATTTGTTTTGCCTGAGTCGTCAGGCGATTACGAGAAAACATGAGTTGCAGACGGCCGCCACCTACCTGATGCCAGAGCACGGCAGCGCGAATGCCAGCCAGCAATGAAGCGCGTACTTTGGCCTGAACCTGTGGGCTCTGCAGGATAGCCGGGGAGCCAGTGACCTGAATACGCGGGCCGAGTGGGCTGATGACGTCAACATAAATGCCGGCCATCGCACTCATCAGTGTTTCTGACTGCAAATCAAAATGGTCCAGTTGGCGCTGCAAGCCGTTGATACGGTCTCCCAGCGTGTCCATGGCGCCTTTGGCGGCTGAAAGCTTACGCTCCAGTACCATCAGGCTTAATGTATAGCGGGTAAGTTCCGCGTTCAGCCCCTGACGGCTGCTGGCGTTGAGCACGCCGAGCATCGTTTCCAGACCGAGACGCAGGTTGGCCTCGCTGCCGCCAAACACGCCCAGCGTAGAGCTGGGATTCATGTCAATGACGCTGTTCAGTGAAACGTGTAATGCATCGGCATCACAATGCCCCTGGTGCGCCAGTTCTTGCACCAGGCGTGCCGACTGGCAAATGCCTGCCAGGGCGAGGGTGATGTCATAATAATTCTTTGCCACGTTCACTGCTTCCTTGTATCAAATGTGTAAATAATTATACCGGCAGAGGCAATCGTTGTTCGATAATGCCGCCGCCGAGGCACACTTCGCCATTGTAAAAGACCGCCGACTGACCCGGCGTTACTGCCGCGACGGGTTCATCGAAAATGACTTCAATACGCTCGGCATCCAGTGCCTTAACGGTGCACGGAATGTCGGTCTGACGATAGCGGGTTTTCACCGTGCAGCGCATGGTGCCGGTGAACGGTTGACGGTCGACCCAATGTAATTGCTGTGCAATCAGGCCAACGGACATGAGGCGCGGGTGTTCATGACCCTGAGCGACAACCAGAATGTTGTTCTCAACGTCTTTATCCACGACATACCATGGATCTTCGGTACCTTCTTTTGTTCCGCCAATACCCAGACCTTTACGCTGGCCCAGGGTGTGATACATCAGCCCCTGATGCTGGCCAATTTCTTCACCGTCAACGGTAATGATCTTGCCGGGTTGTGCCGGCAGGTAACGACCGAGGAACTCACGGAACTTACGTTCACCGATGAAGCAGATGCCGGTGGAGTCTTTTTTCTTCGCAGTAACCAGACCCAGATCTTCGGCAATTTTACGTACCTGCGGTTTTTCCAGTTCGCCAACCGGGAACAGGCTTTGCGCAATTTGCTCATGGCCGAGGGTATAGAGGAAATAGCTTTGGTCTTTATTGCCATCAAGCCCACGCAGCAGTCGACTTTTACCGTCGACATCCGCGCGACGCACGTAGTGACCGGTGGCGATGTAATCGGCACCTAAATCTTCAGCGGCAAATTCGAGGAAGGCTTTAAATTTAATTTCTTTGTTGCACAGAATATCCGGGTTCGGCGTACGGCCCGCTTTGTACTCTTCAAGGAACAGTTCAAAGACGTTGTCCCAATATTCTGCGGCAAAGTTGACGGTATGCAGCTCAATGCCGAGTTTGTCACAGACAGCCTGAGCATCCGCAAGGTCGGCGGCTGCTGTGCAATATTCCTCGCCATCGTCCTCTTCCCAGTTCTTCATGAACAGGCCTTCTACCTGATAACCCTGTTGTTGCAACAGCCAGGCAGAAACGGAGGAATCGACACCGCCGGACATGCCGACGATCACTTTTTTTGGGCTTTCAGACATAGGAATACTCACGACATTGAACTTCAAGGCGGCATATTCTAGCACGCAGCCCCTTACTTGACACCCTCTGTAAACGGCCAGTTAAATTCACCGATCATCGCCAGCGGGTAGCGTTGTCCGCTCTGGTAGCAGCGAATGCTCTCCGCAACCAGCGGTGAGCGCAGGTTTGGCGCGCAGAGAACCTCTTCTGCGCTGACCCAGTGACAGCAATCTATATCGCTGTCATGAGGTTCGGTAGCGCACATATTGGCAAGCTCGATAGAAAACAGAAAACGTAAAAAGGGCGTTTTATCCGGCGCAATCCATTGATGCATTCGAATGAAATGCTGTGGCTGTGCGTGGATACCTGTCTCTTCCCAGAGCTCGCGCGCGGCGGCCTGCACTAACGTCTCATCCGCTTCCAGATGTCCTGCTGGTTGATTCCACAAGGCTTTGCCATTGATTGTTTCCTCAACGACCAAAAACTTATCTTCTGCATGCACAATGCAGGCGACCGTGACGTGCGGTTTGAACATACCTGTTCCTTATTCAGTTAGTTACATCCCGCCATTGACCATTGGCGAGATTATCCAGTGTGTAATCCCCCATGGCGTAGCGAATGAGGCGCAGCGTCGGGAATCCAACGTGGGCTGTCATGCGGCGAACCTGGCGGTTGCGGCCTTCATATAAGATCACTTTCAGCCAGGTGGTGGGGATATTTTTCCGCTCCCGAATGGGCGGGTTTCTCGGCCACAGCCATGCAGGCTCTTCTACCACTTCAATACCTGCTGGCAGCGTGGGACCGTCATTGAGCGTTACCCCGGTACGCAGCGCATTCAGCGCTTCTGTCGTCGGCTCGCCTTCAACCTGGACGTAATAGATTTTCCCGGTGCGCTTTCCGGGTTGTGTTAAACGGGCCTGCAGTGCACCGTCATTGGTCAGCACCAAAAGCCCTTCACTGTCCCGGTCGAGTCGGCCCGCAGCATAGATTCCCGGCACGGGAATAAAATCTTTTAACGTGCTTCTGCCTGCCTCGTCCGTAAATTGCGGCAAAACATCGTAGGGTTTATTGAACAAAACCACGCGTTTTGGCTGGTTTTCTTTACGCTGCCTGGTGACTTGTCGTGAGCTGAATCGCTCAACCCGGTGATTTCTAAAAGAAGTTTTTTGCATGGTATTTTCAGATTATATCAATTGCCGCATTATAGCCTAAGAACGAGTGTCTTTCATGGCGGCAAACATTAGGGTAGTATTGACATGCTCATTACAAAACATTAACAAAAAATTGCTCTAACGCATTCGTGCAGCAGGACGCAAACGCACATGCAGCGCGATGACAGACGAGCAGAACCAGAAGCGCTCGAAGGAGAGGTGAATGGAAAGCAAAGTAGTTGTTCCGGCGGAAGGTAAGAAGATCACCCTGCAAAACGGCAAACTCAACGTTCCTGAAAATCCGATTATCCCGTTCATTGAAGGCGACGGTATCGGCGTTGATGTAACCCCACCGATGATCAAAGTTGTCGATGCTGCTGTCGAGAAAGCCTATAAAGGCGAGCGTAAAATCTCCTGGATGGAAATCTACACCGGTGAGAAATCCACTCAGGTTTATGGCCAGGACGTCTGGCTGCCTGCTGAAACTCTTGATCTTATTCGTGAATATCGTGTTGCCATCAAAGGCCCACTGACCACTCCAGTTGGCGGCGGTATTCGCTCTCTGAACGTTGCCCTGCGTCAGGAACTTGACCTGTATGTCTGCCTGCGTCCGGTGCGTTATTACCAGGGTACACCTAGCCCGGTTAAACACCCAGAACTGACCGACATGGTCATCTTCCGTGAAAACTCAGAAGATATCTATGCGGGGATTGAGTGGAAAGCTGACTCCGCTGATGCTGAGAAAGTGATTAAATTCCTGCGCGAAGAGATGGGCGTGAAGAAAATCCGCTTCCCGGAACATTGCGGTATCGGTATCAAGCCGTGTTCCGAAGAAGGAACCAAGCGTCTGGTTCGTGCAGCGATTGAGTACGCCATCGCTAACGATCGTGATTCTGTTACCCTGGTTCATAAAGGTAACATTATGAAATTCACCGAAGGCGCGTTCAAAGACTGGGGTTACCAGTTGGCGCGTGAAGAGTTCGGTGGTGAACTGATTGATGGCGGTCCGTGGGTTAAAATCAAGAACCCGAAAACCGGTAAAGAGATCGTGGTTAAGGACGTTATCGCCGATGCGTTCCTGCAACAGATCCTGCTGCGTCCCGCTGAGTACGATGTTATCGCGTGTATGAACCTGAACGGTGACTACATCTCCGATGCGCTGGCAGCACAGGTTGGTGGTATTGGTATCGCACCGGGTGCCAACATTGGTGACGAATGTGCGCTGTTTGAAGCAACCCACGGTACTGCACCGAAGTACGCAGGCCAGGATAAAGTGAACCCAGGTTCCATCATCCTGTCTGCAGAAATGATGCTGCGCCACATGGGTTGGACCGAAGCGGCTGACCTGATCGTTAAAGGTATGGAAGGCGCGATTAACGCGAAAACCGTCACTTACGATTTCGAACGTCTGATGGACGGCGCTAAGCTGCTGAAATGTTCAGAGTTTGGTGACGCGATCATCGAAAACATGTAATCCAGATTCTGGGTTGTGTGAGAACGGGAACCGGGGGGTTCCCGTTTTTTTTAAATGGAATTCGGTGGCGATTAAAACCGCTTTAAACCTGCCGGGGCTCTACGCCAGATTTGTATTTTTTACCCTCATGGTATTTGTGATTAGTGTTGGCGAACATAAATTGATATTTACGTCTGGTCTGTAAGCTCAATGACGCGGTTCTTGCCAGGATATCTCGACCCGACAAGCAATCATATTTTTTATAGATGAGCTGCAAAACCAGGTTCTGGTGATTCATTGCACAGCACTCATTCGATGAGAGGCGTGAAACCCTCTGCCGGAAAAACAATATCCTGCTGTTGCCTGAAAAAATAGACCTTTATATTTATGTGTGTTTATTTTTACCACTTAAACAGGCAGCTTATTTTTTGTACGGTGGTAGCGAAATTTACTGTGTCGCAAATAACAGCAATGGCCTTTTTTAAGCAATGTCAAAAAATAAATTTAGATTAACTCTTTGATTTTAATGGGCTAAAAGATGGGGAGGCTTACAGTATCAATAATCGCTGGGCAGCATGTGTAAATAGCATAATAACTAAATTATAATTCTCTTACATTCGATAGATTGGTGAGGTTAGAATGCGGTTAATTGTCATGTTGTTAAGCTTTGTCGTCACTACCCAGGTCTGGGCCGGTGAACTTTCCAAACCTGTCGGTAAAGTCCTTTTAACAGTGTCCGGTAATATAGAAAATACCAATGAAGACGGGAAAGCCATTTTTGATATCGCCAGTCTCGAGAATCTGGGCACGGTAAGTTTCCAGACCTCCTCACCCTGGTATAATGGACGCACTACCTTTACGGGTATCTCACTGCAAAAGCTCATGGATTATGTCGGGGCAAAAGGTTCTGTTGTTAAAGTCACTGCGCTCAATGACTACACCACCGTTATCCCACTCAGTGATTTCAAAAAATATAATGTTATTCTTGCTCTAAAAATCAACGGAGAATATATGCGCATCCGTGATAAAGGCCCACTATTCATCGTGTATCCCTATGACAGCATTCCTGAACTGAATAATCAGATTTTTTATTCAAGGTCAGCATGGCAGGTCAGCTCAATGAAAATTGAGTAGGGGTTCAGAGGACCATCATGAACAGAATACTGGCTGGCATTATATTCTTCCTTTTTATATCTACCGGATATATATCTTTTCTTGTGCACGAAAGACAACAAGAACTACAGAAACTGACTCACTACACCGACTCATGGTCTGCTGTTCAAATGGTATCAGAATATTACCGATTTGAATCGTGGCTTGGTCTCTACATTAGTGATGATACGATGACGCTCGATGCTGTGCGCCTGCGTCTCGATATTATGCTCAGCCAGAGCGATTTAATAAAGGAAGGTGATTTAGGGCATTATATAGAGAGCAATCAAGCGCATTATGAACTGGCTATACAGCTTGAAAAAATGCTTAATTATCTGGATGTTCATCTTGAGAAAATGAATCGTTCAGAACTCAAGGCATACCTGAAAGAAATGCATGCGCTTGATGCACCGCTAGCCCGTCTTTCATCCGGTGCGTTAGATAAAGATGTTAGCTCGATTAATAATACAAATATTAACATTCAAACCCTGTATTATATTTATTCAGCTATTTCAGTATTGCTTATAATATTGAGTGCGATACTGGGGGTTCTGATTTTTTTTCAGAACAGAAACATTTTGAGAGCACATCTCCAGGTTAAGTGCCTTGCTGAGGAACTTCAGGAATCTAAAGAAAAACTGCAGATCCAGAATGCAAAACTGGAGTATGACGTCTATCACGACTCTCTCACCGAGATGAATAATCGCCAGTTGTTCTGGGGGGATTTAAATAAAACCATCGAGATGGCAGAAAAAAACAATGACTCTGTGACGGTGATGTTGTTCGATTTAGATCGATTCAAAGAGGTAAATGATACGTATGGCCATGATGCCGGTGATATGTTATTACGTCAGATATCCCATCGTTTGATTTCTATGAGCCAGGGTTCCGACACGCTATATCGTTTAGGCGGCGATGAGTTTGCTTTTCTTTCGAGCGGTCTGACAGAGAGTCATGCTGTTTCCCGAGCCCAAAAAATATGTGATTTTATCAACCAACCCTACACTATTTATAACGCAATTATAAATATAACCACTTGTGTTGGTATTGTTATCTCTGAAACTGAACGCCGTTCCGACTATCTTTATAAATTTGCCGATCTGGCGCTTTATGAAGCGAAAAATGAAGGCTCGGGTAAAATAAAAGTCTTCCGACAGCGGATGTTAGAAAAGCTGCAAGAAAGCAGAACTCTTGAGCATGATATGGCAATGGCCATAGTGAATAAAGAATTCGTGGTTTATTATCAGCCTATTGTCGATTCTTTCAGCCAGGAAATTTACAGCTATGAAGCCCTTATTCGTTGGATACATCCTCTAAAAGGGCTTCTGTCGCCGGATAGTTTTATTCCTGTTGCAGAAAAAACAGGAATGATTAACGAGATGGGAAAATCTGTGCTTGAAATTGCATGCAGGGAAGCAGCGTCCTGGACCGTACCGGTTAAAATTTCAGTCAATGTTTCACCTGTCCAGCTAAGCAGCAAGGCCTTTGCCGGAATCGTGCTGTCCATTCTGAAAGAAACCGGACTTCCGGCAGACCGTCTCGAGCTGGAAGTGACGGAATCCTCTCTCTTTACGGAGAGCAATACGCCGATGAATACGCTTAACAAGCTCAGAGCTCTGGGGGTAAAAATCTCCATCGATGATTTTGGTACCGGATACTCTTCTCTTTCGCGACTGAGTCGGCTTGCCTTCGATAAAATCAAAATAGACAAGTCCTTTGTGCATTCGATATCTACGCAGGAAGACGCCCTTAATATCATCAGGCTTATTACTGGTATGGCGAAATCGCTGAATATGAAAGCTGTTGCAGAAGGTGTCGAAACAGAGGAACAGCTGGCGAGCCTTCAGGCTTTGGGCTGCGATTTCGCGCAAGGGTATCTGTTTGGTAAACCGCAGCCGGGTATCAATGGGAAAATCAGAAACGGTTAAATAACGCCCGTTCCTCGTGCCCTGGCGATATGCTAAATCAGCGTAACGACAACGTACTTGCCAGCGCTAAGACGTTGGCAATTGCCGCTTTCGCTTGCGGACTGTTTTTCCAGCATGTCGAGCCGACCATTGACGCCGCTTGCTGGGTAATATCGTCGACAGTAGAGTTTTTAAGATCGGCAAGCGAGTGGAAACCAAGTTGCTCAAGCCGCTCGATGACTTTGGGGCCAACGCCTTTTAATGACAGAAGTGCCTGACGCTCAGTGGTTGAAAAGGGCATTGTCTCTCCTTACGTATGCGCAATACTGACAATCCGCTTACGAATACACGCTGATAGCGGCCAGGCTATCAGTTATAGCCTGGCCAACAGAGGTAAGCAAAACTAGAACTGGTAGTTTAAGGATACCCAGTAGTTACGGCCCGGGTTGACGTATCCGGTCGTGGATTGTGCAGTCTGATAGTAGTCGCCTGCATAAGTACTATTGCGGCCAACCTGATACAGCGTGACGTCACTAAAGTCTTTATCCAGCACGTTGTTCACCGCCGTATTCAGCGTCAGTTCTTTGGTCAGTTTATAAGACATCCCCATGTCCAGAACGGTCCAGGCTTTTAAATTTGCACCTTTGTCGTCATACACCGCCTTTTGGACGGCGCTGAGGTTGTCGTAATTCTCCGTATAGCGTGGAGCCTTACCGCGGTAGCGAGCGCTCAGCCAGGCGTTCATATCTTCCGTTGCCTGCCAGTTCAGACGGACGTTCGCCATGTGTTTCGGGGTATAACTCAGTGGCGCGCCTTTATTCTCGCCATCTTTTTGCTTGCTCTGGGTATAGGTGTAGTTGAGAGATAAGCTCAGCGAGTCCGACCATAGCGGGAATGTACTGGCAAACTCGATACCATCGGTTCTTGCTTTACCGCTGTTGGTGTAGCTGTTGGTATTATCATCGATAGAATACGAAACGATTTTATTTTTGTATTCAGTATAGAAACCCGTGACGTTGGCGTTCAGCCCAGCGTCATTCTCATAGTAAAGCCCGGTTTCGTAACTGGTACTTTCTTCAGGTTTAAGGTTCGGGTTCCCGACGGTATTGACCGTCCCCTGTGCCGTTACGCCACTGATGCCATTATGAAGTTGGCTGAGCGATGGCGCTTTATAACCCGTTGTGACGCCGCCTTTGAGGGTCCACTCATCGGATACGTCCCAGACCATATAGGCACGTGGGCTGAGGTGCCCGCCAAAGACGTCATTATGTTCATAGCGAGTCCCCACGGTTAAGGCCAGAGAATCGAGGATATGCCATTCATCTTCAGCATAGGCCGACCATGTTTTCTGGTGGAATGTCTCGCCGGTATTGGCCTGCACGACACCGTCCTTCATGCGGGCATCCCAGTATTCTCCCCCGAGAGTCAACAGGTGCGAGTCACCTAACGGCGTCAGCAGCATGGAATCCAAAATAACGTTGGTGTTCTTCAGTTCACGTGCGTCGCCGGCCCGGCTCGCGTTCTCTGGTGTCAGTGCCGAGGAGACCAACTGGCGGCCTTTGTTCTCGGTTTCATTCCAGCCTACAGAGGATTTCCAGGTACCAAATGTTAATGCGGTATCGTGGCCGAGCGTCACTTTGTTACGCTCATAACGCAGCGTCTTATCATATCCGCCGGTCAGATTGCCAAGCTGTCCATCATCGTTATCGTAGCGTTGTCTGGCGGAATCGAGATCCAGCCACAACGTATTGCTGTCACTGGTTTTCCAGTCCAGGCGAGTGCCAATATTGTAATTCTCAGATTCCGTAGGATACGGCACGCGGGTGGAAGAGGTATCGCTCAGCGAAGTGACACTGGAGCCTTGACGCTGCGTGGTGCTGCCGCGAACTTGCATATCCAGTACACCGGCGATCAATGGGCCGCTTGACCAGAAGTTGGCGACAGTGCTGTTACCCCATTTATTACTTTCTTGCAGGTTAACGCCGGTATTAATGGACGTGCTCCATTTATCGGTGCTCTTTTTGGTGATGATATTGACGACGCCGCCAATGGCATCGGAACCGTATAACGTCGACATCGGACCGCGGATCACTTCAATATGGTCGATTGCCGCCAGTGGAGGCATAAAGCTGGTGTTCATGGCTGAAAAGCCGTTCGGTGTCACGTCGCTGCTACCATTTTGACGGATACCGTCAATCAAGAGCAGGGTATAGCTGGCGGGCATACCACGGATGCTAATTTCCAGACCGCCGGTTTTACCCGTGCTACTTTCGACATCCACACCTTCCACAGAACGCAGAGCTTCACCTAAATCGTTATATTTATTGGTTTGTAACTCTTGCTGTGAAATAACGGAAACGCTGGCAGCCGCATTGGTGATCTTTTTTTCGTAACCAGAAGCGGTTACTACCATCACGTCTTCAGCGAAGGCAAAGGGGCTGGTAAACCCTATACAGGACAGAACGACAGAGGCAACAGGTTTTAAACGCATAGTCAAACTTCCTTTGTTAAAAATTCAAAGGCAGTAAGATAATTGATGAAAATGATAATACAAATAATTATCATTATATATTTACATAACTTGTCACTTACTGTGTCTTTCTTTAATAAATATACATAAATTGTCATGAATTTGAGGTAGGTAAAAACCGAAGCTGGTGAATAGTTTTTCCTGCAACTATTGCTTCTTATTTAATATAAAGGCGAGTAAATACGGTGATTTTGCTTAGCCACTTCAGCGAAGTGAGAGGTGAAAGTACTGGGTATTAGAAAGTCGTATGATGTTTTTTAAAAATCGTCATACTTTTCTGCGCTGCATCATTTTTTTCGACATTACTGTCCGCCATAATCCCTTCCCCAGGAGACCGTCTAACGTAAATTGTTCGTTAAACGCGATAAAAATAACGTAAATCTGGATAAGAGAATGATTAAAGGCAAGCTGGCACTGCTGACGTGCGCACTGACTCTCGCATTAACCTCACCACTCCTCGCTGCGCAAAATGCAGACGAAGGCCAGACGTTAAAACTGGCCATTGGGCCCGAGCCGACGGAGGGATTTGACCCGATGTTGGGCTGGAGTCATGGCAGCTATCTGTTGTTGCATGCACCTGTGTTAAAGCAAAATGCGGATATGAGCTGGGGAAACCTGCTGACGGAAAAAGTGGTGACCAGTGCCGACGGCAAAACCTGGACGCTGACGCTTAAGCCCGATCTCAAATTCTCTGATGGTTCGCCGCTAACGGCTGAAGATGTGGTCTTCACCTATAACAAAGCCGCAAAAAGTGGTGGGAAAATTGACATGGGGAATTTCACCCATGCCCGCGTGATAGACAACCGCACGGCAGAAATTACGCTTAGCCATCCGCAGAGCACTTTTGTGAACGTGCTCGGTTCGTTAGGCATTGTTCCGGCAAAACAGTATGACGAAAAAACATTTGCCAAAAATCCGATTGGCGCAGGTCCTTACCGCCTGGTGAGCTTTCAACCTGGGCAGCAACTGATCGTGGAAGCAAACCCGTGGTATGCCGGTAAGAAGAATGATTTCAACCGGCTTGTGTTTGTATTCCTCGATGAGGATAACGCATACGCCGCAGCGCGTAGTGGCCAACTGGGACTGGTACGTATTGCGCCGTCGATGGCGGTGGCGCCCGCACAGCAGAATTTAAAACTGTGGGTTCGCGACAGTGTAGAAAACCGCGGTATTGTTTTCCCAATGGTTCCGGCTGGGAAGAAAGATGCTAATGGTTATCCGGTTGGGAACGATATTACAGCCGATATTGCTATCAGGCGTGCGATCAATTACGCCATTGACCGTAAGCAGCTTGCCGGGCAGGTTATGGAGGGGCATGCGATCCCCGCGTATAGCGCGGTTCAGGGGTTGCCATGGCAGGGGACTTCGGTGGCATTCAAAGATGGCGACGCTGAAAAAGCCCGGACGATTCTGGATCAGGCCGGCTGGAAAGTGGGCAAAGACGGCGTACGGGTGAAAGACGGTAAAGAGGCGCGTCTGACGTTGTGGTACGCCAGCGGCGACAGTACGCGCCGGGATTTAGCCGAGGCCGTACGTGCGATGCTGGAGCCAGTGGGTATTCAGATTTCGCTGCAGTCGGGTAGCTGGGAAACCGTTGAACGTCATATGCATGCTAATCCTACGTTGTTCGGCTGGGGGAGCCTGGATCCGATGGAGCTTTTCCATCACTACAGCGGGCAGGCGGCGGGTGTGGAGTATTACAACCCGGGCTACTACAGCAATCCGGTGGTCGAGCAACATCTCAAGCAGGCCATTGATGCACCAGACTGGCAAAAAGCGTTGCCTTTCTGGCAACAGGTTGAGTGGGATGGTAAACAAGGCGCAGGCGTACAAGGGGATGCCGCATGGGCATGGCTGCTGAATATTCAGCACACCTATCTGGCGAATCCGTGCATCGATCTGGGCAAAGGTGCACCGGAAATTCACGGTAGCTGGTCACTGCTCAATAATCTGGACGAATGGACCTGGACCTGCCGTTGATGAAGTCTGTTTTAGGCCATGTATTACGGCTGATAGTGTTGTTAGTGCTGGTCGCGGCTGGCACTTTCATCTTGCTCAGCTTTTCGCCGGTCGATCCAATCCGGGCCTATATTGGCAACGATTTGCTGCATGTTCCGCCGGAGCAATATGCACGTATTGCTGCGCGTTGGGGGCTGGATCAACCACTGTGGGAGCGTTTTTTCCACTGGTTCTTACGCGTGCTACAGGGCGACCTTGGTTACTCGATGTTGTTTAATGCCCCTGTTGCCAGCGTGATTAAGGAGCGGTTTGCGACCTCGTTTGCGCTGCTGAGCGGTGCGTGGCTGGTTTCCTGTTTATTGGGAACGACAATGGGGTTTGTTGCCGGCCGCTACCTGAACCGTTGGCCGGATAAAGCCATCTGCCGACTTAGCTATCTGCTTTCTTCCTTACCGACCTTTTGGATTGGCATGCTGCTGTTGGCAGTATTTGCGGTACGCTGGCCGCTGTTCCCGGTCTGTTGTGCGTGGGAACCGGGAAATAACAGCGATATGGCAACGCTGACTGAACGTCTGCGCCATTTGGTTCTCCCTGTTTGCGCACTTAGCCTGCTGGGGCTGGGGCAAATTACGTTGCACACGCGGGAAAGTATCGCCAGCGTGATGAAAAGCGAATTTGTTCGTTTTGCGCGTTCGCAGGGTGACAAGGGGTGGTCGCTGTTGCGTCACCAGGTTCTGCGACACGCCATCACGCCAGCGCTATGTCTACAGTTTGCCTCGTTGGGC
The DNA here is from genome assembly GCF_001034465.1 of Citrobacter sp. MGH100. Taxonomy (NCBI): domain Bacteria; kingdom Pseudomonadati; phylum Pseudomonadota; class Gammaproteobacteria; order Enterobacterales; family Enterobacteriaceae; genus Citrobacter; species Citrobacter sp. MGH100. Next base: position 1,511,345 of record NZ_KQ089800.1, on the reverse strand, counting down.
GAACTGTTGGGCGGTGCGTTGCTGGCTGAGAAAGTTTTTGCCTATCCGGGGCTGGGGCAGGCTACCATCGATGCCGGATTACGCGGTGACCTGCCGTTACTGATGGGGATTGTCTTGTTCAGTACCGTGCTGGTGTTTATTGGTAACTCTCTCTCTGCCTGGTTTGTCCATGTTCTGAATCGCGCGCTGGAGCGACCTGATGCTCTATAACCCGACGCCGACGCTTGTTCGTCTTCTGCTATCCGTGAGCGGCCTGTTATTTATTGCAGTATATGGCGCAGCTATGCTGGATAATCCGTTGAACGTGAATCTTCTTGTGCGTCATCTTCCGCCTGATGCGCTGTACTGGTTTGGTACCGACAATCTGGGGCGCGACCTGTGGGTTCGTTGCTTTCAGGGGGCGCTAACCAGCCTGCAAATCGGTATTGGCGCGGCGCTGTGCAGCGGATTCATTGCGTTACTGATGGCGGCGATTTCCCGTCTGCACCCACGCCTGGATGTCGTCATGCGTCTGATCACCGATGCGATGTTGTCCATGCCGCACCTTCTGCTGCTGATTTTGATCTGTTTTGCCTTGGGCGGCGGGAAAAGCGGGGTGATTATGGCGGTTGCGCTCACACACTGGCCGCGGCTGGCATTGATTTTACGTGCTGAAGCGGAACGCGTTGCCCACAGTGATTACCTGACACTCACCTGGCGACTGGGGCATGGCCACTTTTACTGCTGGCGGTATCACTATTTACCTGCGCTATTGCCCCAGTGGTTAACGGGAACGTTGCTGATGTTCCCTCATGCGGTATTGCACAGTGCAGCGTTAAGTTTCCTTGGCTTCGGGCTGGCACCCCACGAACCTTCGCTGGGACTGTTGCTGGCAGATGCGCTGCGGTTTATCAGTCATGGCGACTGGTGGCTGGTGCTGTTTCCAGGGCTGATGCTATTTCTCCTTGTGATGCTATTTGATCAACTTGCCCGGGCGGTACATCGTTTATGGTTGAGAGGTGATGCATGTTGAGTTTGCGGCAGATTTCGCTGGAAGTGGCGCGTTATCGCTGGTACGGCGCAAAAAAATGGTCCTCGTTGCTGCAGGATGTCTCTTTTGATGTTGCGCCGGGCCAGATGGTGGCGTTAGTGGGAGGCAGTGGTGAGGGTAAGAGCCTGCTGCTGCAATGCTTACTCGATCTGTTGCCGGAAAATTTGCGCTTTCATGGCAATATCACCCTTGATGGGAAAATGCTGGATAACAATGACATCAGGGCATGCCGTGGCAGTACGTTTAGTTATGTTCCGCAAGGTGTGCAGGCTCTGAATCCGCTGCTGTCTATTGAAAAGCATTTACGAAGAGCCAGCCAGCTTTCCGGTCAGGCGTGGAATGCAGGGCAAATTGAACACTTGCTCGAACGTCATCATCTGGAAACCACCGTGTTAGAGGCTTTCCCGCGTCAGCTTTCGGGAGGAATGGCCAAACGCATTCTGGCGTGTCATGCCGCACTCAGCCAGGCTCGTTATATTCTTGCTGATGAGATTACCGCCTGGCTTGATGCGCCTCTGGCAAATCAACTGCTGGAACAGCTACGCGGCCTGTGTGAGCGGGGCGCGGGCGTTTTATGGGTGACACATGATCTCACTCTGGCTGCACGTCACGCAGATCGCATTGTCGCGCTGCATCAAGGAACGGTGTCGGATAATGTCAGCCGGGAACAGCTTTTACGCGGTGAAATTAGTGAACATCTAAAACGGCAATGGCGAGCGCTGCCCGAAAGAAATCAACTTTTTGGAGAGCGGTATGCTGTGCTGTCGTGATGTGTTCATTCGTCAGGGAGGTAAAATACTGTGGCAAAATCTCTCGTTCTCGTTGTCACCAGGGGAGCGCATTGGGATTTGCGCACCCAGTGGAACCGGAAAAACAACGCTGGGACGTGTGCTTGCGGGGTGGCAAAAGCCGACGTCCGGCGACGTTCTGGTTGATGACCAACCGTTGCCGCGCCATCAATATTGCCCGGTGCAGCTTGTACCGCAGCATCCGGAATTAACCTTTAACCCCAGACGGAGTACCGGTGATGCGGTTCATGATGCATGGCGGCCAGATGCAGAAACGCTTGCCCGACTGCATATTAAGCCGGAGTGGCTAACGCGTCGTCCCGGACAACTTTCGGGCGGTGAGCTGGCGCGAATTGCCATACTGCGGGCGCTCGACCCGCGTACGCGTTTTCTGATTGCCGATGAAATTACCGCCCAGCTCGATCCTTCCATTCAAAGGGATATCTGGGCGCTGCTGCTTGAAGAATGTCAGCGTCGGCCATTGGCTATGCTGATTATCAGCCATCAGCAGGCCCTGCTTGATCAGCTTTGTTCCAGCAAGCTCATTGTAGCGTGAAATGAGACAAGGGCTTGCAGCTGGCCTATTGATTTAATTGATATGTTATATTATAACATTCCGCTCGCAAATGATTTGAGGGTGAAATTTTGGCTATGCATTTGGAAAAATTGGCAGTCGTTCTGGGGATGCTTTTTGTTAGTAGCCAGGTACTGGCGCATGGTCACCATTCCCATGGTGCACCAATGACCGAAATAGAACAAAAGGCGGCAGAAGGCGTTTTTGATGACAAAAATGTGCAGAACCGTACGCTAGCCGACTGGGATGGCATGTGGCAGTCTGTCTATCCGTATCTGGTGAGTGGCGAACTGGATCCGGTATTCAAAAAGAAAGCGGAGAAAGACAAGAGCAAAACGGCAGAGCAGGTTAAAGCCTATTACCGCAAGGGCTACGCGACCGATGTTGACACTATTGGTATTGAAAACGGCGTAATGGAGTTTCATACCGGTAAAAAGGTGGCATCGTGTAAGTATGATTATGCCGGATATAAAATTTTGAACTATACGTCAGGCAAGAAAGGTGTGCGTTATCTGTTCGAGTGTAAAGACGCTGGCAGCGACGCGCCGAAATACGTGCAATTCAGCGATCACATTATTGCGCCACGTAAATCGAGCCACTTCCATATCTTTATGGGTAATACCTCGCAGGCTGCCTTGCTTGAAGAGATGGATAACTGGCCAACCTATTACCCTTATCAGCTCAAGGGAGAAGAGGTGGTGGATGAAATGCTGCACCATTAATCCCGACTGAAACTGTTCACAAAAACCCGCCGATGTTGGCGGGTTTTTGTGTATTACACTGACAGGAACATTATTTCCCGGATGTCAGCGTGTTGTAGCTGGTCATCAGGTTGCGATAGTCAGGAATATGGTTGGAGAACAACGTTCCCAGCCCTTCAATATCGTTGCGCCAGTCACGGTGTAATTCGCAGGCCAGACCGAACCACGTCATTAATTGTACGCCGGCAGACGACATACGATTCCATGCGGAATCACGGGTCAGCGGATTAAACGTACCGGATGCATCAGTGACCACAAACACGTCGAAACCGGCTTCAATGGCAGAAAGCGCAGGGAATGCGACGCAGACTTCGGTCACCACCCCGGCAATAATTAGCTGCTTTTTGCCTGTCGCTTTGATCGCGTTAACAAAATCTTCGTTATCCCAGGCATTAATCTGGCCAGGACGTGCGATGTAAGGGGCATCCGGGAACAGTTCTTTCAGCTCAGGAACCAATGGACCGTTAGGACCCGTTTCAAAGCTGGTAGTCAGAATCGTCGGGAGTTTGAAATATTTCGCCAGATCGCCTAATGCCAGAACGTTGTTTTTAAACTTGTCTGGATCGATGTCACGGACCAGCGAAAGTAAACCCGTTTGGTGATCGACCAGTAGTACGGCAGCCTGATCTTTATCAAGACGTTTATAAGCAATAGTCATTTTTCTTTCTCCATGTGATGAGAGGGGGCCTTGCGGGCTGAATCTACTGATAAACATTAGTGGCTAAACGGGGCATTGGGTAGGCGCAAAAGTGGGTTTCATCGTTGCAAATCTGGAACGAATAATGATGTTGCAATCGGACTGAAACAGAATGCTATATTCTAAAGCTTCTCTTTCCATCCCCTGGCGCATTCGTTAGCATATTGTCTCGCAGCAAGTGCATGTGTTTTTTCAGGAAGAGGTTAACGTGTTCGCAGAGTATGGAGTTCTGAATTACTGGACGTATCTGGTGGGTGCTATTTTTATCGTGCTGGTACCGGGGCCAAATACGATATTTGTGCTGAAGAACAGCGTCGGTCGTGGAGTGAAGGGTGGTTATTTGGCAGCAAGCGGTGTGTTTATCGGTGATGCCGTATTGATGTTTCTGGCCTATGCTGGCGTAGCTGCGCTAATCAAAACAACACCCGTATTGTTCAATATTGTTCGTTATCTCGGCGCGTTTTATCTGCTGTATCTCGGTGCGAAGATCCTGTATGCCACACTGAAATCGAAAGCCAGCGACGCTGCGCCAGAAGAAGTTCCGTTTGGTGCGATTTTCAAACGTGCATTAATTTTGAGTCTGACGAATCCTAAAGCCATTCTGTTTTATGTATCGTTCTTCGTACAGTTTATTGATGTCAACGCGACTCACTCAGGGTTGTCGTTCTTTATTTTGGCGATGACGCTTGAAATAGTGAGCTTTTTCTATCTGAGCTTCCTTATTTTCTCCGGTGCGTTTGTGACACAGTATATTCGTACGAAGAAAAAACTGGCTAAAGTTGGGAATTCCCTCATTGGCTTGATCTTTGTCGGTTTTGCCGCACGTCTGGCGACGCTTCAGTCGTAACGCTATTGGCCCGCTGTTGACGGCGGGCTTTCAGTATTAAGCTGTTCCCTTCATTGAAAAATGGGATTGTTATAACCAATAAATGGTATTTTAAATATATATTTTGAAGCGTACCCTGTTCACAGCAGCGATTCAATAAGACTCGCTGGTTGTCGACTGGAAAAGGGAAGAAAAATGCTTCAAATTCCACAGAATCATATTCATACACGCTCAACGCCGTTCTGGAACAAAGAAACTGCACCTGCCGGAATTTTCGAACGCCACCTTGATAAGGGTACCCGTGCCGGGGTTTATCCTCGACTTTCTGTGATGCAGGGGGCGGTCAAATATCTCGGATTTGCAGATGAACACAGCCCGGAGCCAGAAGAGGTGATGATTATTGAAGCCGGTCAGTTCGGCGTTTTTCCACCGGAGAAATGGCATAACATCGAAGTAATGACCGACGATACCTACTTTAATATCGACTTTTTCGTGGCGCCCGAAGTGTTGATGGAGAGCGCAAATCAACGAAAAGTTGTGCGTACCGGCAAGGAGTAAATCATGGGTAAAGCAACCTACACCGTTACAGTCACCAATAACAGCAATGGCGTGTCTGTCGATTATGAAACTGAAACGCCGATGTCGCTGTTGATTCCGGATGTCGCCGCTGAAGTGGTTAAAGATCTGGTCAATACGGTTCGTTCATACGATACCGAGAATGAGCACGAAGTCTGCGGCTGGTAGATGTTAGCCTCTGCCTCTGATTGAATATTTTCGTTTTTGATTTATAAACCGCACTGCGTTTTGATGGCGCAGTGCGGTTTTTTTATCCGTGTTAAACCTGGAAATATCCGGAAAAAGATTTCTTAAGAATACCTTAAGAAATCCGCATTGATTGCTAATGTTGGATCATTCACAGGTTTTATGATCGTGAAACAGTCACAATACAGAACCTCGCTTATGAAACTGAATACCCGACTAACATTACCCATTTTCATTCTTGGGCTGGTCATCGTAGCGATCCCGTTCACTGCGAACTGGAATCTACCTTTGCTCAACGGTACTGTCGTCAGATGGATTGAGAATGGCCAGGCGTTATGGCTGCTGTTTGGTGCGCTTTTTACTCTCAGCTACATCCGGCCTTTATCACGTCCGGAAGGCGAGAAACAATTTTGGCTTTGGGCGGCTGTGTGGTGGTTGGTGTTGCTGGGTCGCAGTACCAGTTGGGGCCGTGATTATTTTCCGGAGCACCCTAAACTCCTGTTCAGAGCTATCTCAGTGGTATTGATTGCGATGATTATTTTGCCTGTCCTGATATCAAAACACTTACGCCAGGATATTGCCCGTCGCTTACGCAATGAACCGCTGCCGCTATGGCTGTTAGCGATCACCACCTGTGCATTTTTGATCTCCGATACGGTAGAGCATCATCGTCTGCTGGCCCCTATCTTTTTGCACAATGCGCAGTACGGCGATCTCATTGAAGAGCTGTATGAACTCCCGTTTATGGCGGGATTGTTTCTGATGAACCTCGGTTTTATGCAGCGGGATAAGCAGGTGGAATCAACTGCCATTCGCTTTAGTGAACCACAGCTGGCGAAATAACGAGAAAAAGCCTGAGTCTGGGAAGTCAGACTCAGGCGGCCTGGGCGGTGACTTACTCAATGGCCTCGCACAGGCGTGATTTCATGTCGCTATACGTTTGTGCGGCATACTTCTCTGCCCATCCTTGATCGCTAATGTGCTCAATATTGACGGCACAATATTTGGTTTCCGGGGTCTTCGAGATGGGGTCCAGATTATCCTGGGTCAACTCATTACACGCGCCAATCCACCATTGATAGGTCATATACACCGTTCCGGTGTTGATGCGTTCAGAGACATCAGCCCGACTGATAACCTTGCCACGACGCGAACTGACCCATACCAGGTCACGATGACGAATACCTAATTTTTCTGCATCATGGGTATTGATTTGCACATACCCAGGCTCATCGGCCAGGGCCTGCAATGCTGCGCAGTTGCCGGTCATCGAGCGGCACGAATAGTGGCCGACTTCGCGCACAGTGCATAATACCATTGGGTACTTTTCATCAGGTACTTCTGCAGGAGCACGCCACTGTGCGGCAAACAATTTACCTTTGCCATTGGCGGTATCAAACTGGCTGTGTGCATACAGATACGGCGTACCTGGGTGATCGAGTTCCGGGCATGGCCACTGTACATGACCCATATCACCCATTTTTTCGTAAGTCACGCCGTAGAAGAGCGGGCATAGCTCGCGCATCTCATCCCAGATTTGCTGGTTACTTTGATACTGCATCGGATAGCCCATTGCGGTGGCCAGCAGACTGATGATTTCCCAGTCGCGTTTGACATCCCCCGTAGGTTCAATCGCCTGTTCAAACCGCTGGAATCCGCGGTCGGCGCAGGTAAAGACGCCGCCGTGTTCGCCCCAGGAGGTGGCCGGCAGGAGGACGTCGGCCATTTCCGCTGTCTTGGTCATGAAGATATCCTGCACGACAATAAAATCGAGCGCGTTAAACCCTTCGCGGACCAGACCTAAATCGGCCTCGGTTTGCAACGGATCTTCCCCCATGATGTAGTAGGCTTTAATTTTGCCTTCGATAGCCAGATGCGGAACTTCGGTGATGCGCGTCCCAACCTTGTCATCCATCTGATTAACGTCAATCCCCCAGGCGTTGGCGAATTTCTCCCTGACGGTGAAATCGGTCACGTCCTGATACCCTGGGAACTGGTTAGGCAGCACCCCCATATCGCACGCGCCCTGCACGTTATTTTGCCCACGCACCGGCCCAACGCCGACGTTAGGGCGTCCCAGGTTGCCGGTCAGCAACGCCAGGCTCGACAAGCCACGAACCACGTCAACGGCCTGACCAAATTGGGTGACGCCCATTCCCCACATCACAGTTGCCGAGGGCGCTGCGGCAAAAGTACGCATCGCCTGACGAACCTGCTGTGCGGGAACACCCGTTAAATGTTCAACGGCTTCAGGCGCGTAATCCTTGACGGTTTCCCAGTATGTTTCCAGGCCTTCGGCATGTTTTTGCACATATTCGCGATCGTAAAGTTGCTCTTCGATAAGCACATGGCCAAATGCGTTGACCAGCGCCATGTTACAACCGTTTTTCAACTGCAGATGCTGGTCTGCAATTCGGGCAGTTTCAATGCGGCGGGGATCGCAGACAATGATTTTTGCCCCGTTCTGGCGAGCTTTGATCACCCGGCGAGCCACAATCGGGTGCGAGTCGGCACAGTTGTAACCAAAGATCAGCAGGCATTTTGAGTTTTCAATGTCGCTGATGGAATTGCTCATGGCGCCATTGCCTAACGTTTCCTGTAACCCGGCAACGGAAGGGCCATGGCAGACACGGGCGCAGCAATCGACATTATTGGTATGGAGAACACCACGCGCGAATTTTTGCATCACGTAGTTGGTCTCATTCCCTGTTCCACGTGAAGATCCGGTGGTCATGATGGCGCGAGGACCATAGGTATTTTTGATATCGGATAAGCGTTTTGCGGTGTAACGAATGGCTTCATCCCAGCTAACGGGAGTGAATTTCCCACCTTTTTCATAACGGATCATCGGACGAGTCAGACGGGGAGTAAGAAGGCGAGTGTCGTTAAGAAAGTCCCAGCCATAGTAGCCTTTCAGGCATAACTGGTTTTGGTTCGTTACACCCTCTGCGGCTTCGGCGCGGATGATTTTGTTATTTTCAACAACAAGCTTGAGCTTGCACCCGGCCCCACAGTAAGGGCATACACTGGTGATTTTTTTCATCAATAACAGACCTGTTAAATGCTGAAATAGCGCGAATTGTAAACGGAGCCACGCGATACGCATCGCGGACTACGATTTGTCATAGTGACAGGCTGTTTAAGCATAAAGTGTGCCAGAAGTGGAAACCCAGCAATGGCAGGGGCTGAGGGGGAGTCAGTAGACCTGAATGACTGACGATTCGACATTAATGACGAGCTACGTCAGGGCAAATGCCGCCATCGAATGGTTTAACCTTATGAAAGATCAGAAAAAGATGAAAATAACAGGTGATATTGATCACAAATTTTAATTTTTCAGCGCTATGCTATGCTTTTATACAACGAGTGAATCGTTAACTTAAAAACATAAGCGAGGGATATTATGGGCATTATTTCATGGGTGATTTTCGGTCTTATTGCGGGGATTTTGGCAAAATGGATTATGCCGGGTAAAGATGGCGGTGGATTCTTTATGACCATTATCTTAGGGGTGGTTGGTGCGGTAGTGGGCGGTTGGATAAGTACCTTCTTTGGTTTTGGTAAAGTCGATGGTTTCAACTTTGGCAGTTTCGTCGTAGCCGTTATTGGTGCGATTGTGGTGTTGTTTATCTACAGAAAAATCAAAAGCTAAGCAAACATACTGACAATAAAGGCCACTGATAAGTGGCCTTTTTCTCAGATTACCACCAGCCCAGTTCCGTTCCCAGCACGACAATAATGGCCACGCCAATCATAATAAGCGTTGTTTTTTTCATCGTTATGCTCCTGGTGAGGCGTAGCCGCCAATAAAGAACCAGGACAGGAAAACGACAGCGGAAATGAAAATAATAACGGGGAAAATAATACCGAGTCGCATACGCTTATCTGCCAGAATAATTTAAAGACGATTAAGCATAACAGGGCTTAATGTACGACAAAAGCGGTTTTATCCTGGCGTTTCTTATCCTGATACATCGCACTGTCTGCAAGATGAAGTGCACAGTTGACGTCTGTCTCCAGCGGGTCAATTTCTACAACTCCCAGACTGGCTCCCGGATAATACAGACAGATATCACCCAGGTCATAGTCACCGCAAATTAGCTGCTGTAAGTGGTTTTTCACGCTTTGCAAACGAACACACGGCGACATTTCGACTCCCCCTGACAGGCTGGCGACTAAAAATTCGTCACCGCCCAGACGACCAAGAATATCATTCTCACTGCATCCACGGCGTAAACGCTGGCCAATTTGGATCAAAAACTGGTCACCGACTTCGTGCCCAAAACGATCGTTGATCAGTTTGAAATCATCTAAATCAATATAGGCGACAATAATTTTGTGCCTCAGGTGGCGTGCCAGCGAGAAGAGGGTTTCGATATTTTCAAAGATTGCCCGACGGTTAGGTAGCCCGGTCAGAACGTCAGTGTAGGAGTGGGCGATCAGCGCAGCATTCGCTTCACGTAATTGAGCAACCAGCGATTCTTTCTGAATAGACTGCGCTATCAGGCCCGCGAACAGATGCAGTACCTGTTCACCTCGTTCACTAAGCGGTTGTTGCTGACGACTGGTGGCGCAGAGGGTGCCATAGAACGTGCCATCGGGCAGGTGGACAGGAGTACTCAGAAAGGTTGTGATCTCCAGCGCGCGTGCGGCGGTACATTCTGGCCAGCGCGCGGGAACGTTATCGCTATACAGACAGTTTGCGTCTATTGCGCGCTTGCAGAGTGTCTCATCCCACGGCACCGACAGCCCTTCGGGGATCTGCATTTGCTTACTATTACGCGCATACAGAATATGCTGCAGACGCGCATCTAAATCGACCTTAGTAAGATAGGTCGACTCCATCTCAGTCACTACCTCCAGCATCTCCAGAAGTTGCCGAACCAGACTCTCAACAGACTGCTCTGTGGCTAATGATTGTGAGACTCGGGCAAGGATCATGTCTGACATGAGAGGCAAATACTCCAGAATGCTGATAAGTCCTGTATTGCCCGCATAATAGAACATCGGAGGGAAAGATGAAACACGCTATCCGGGTCAAAATGTAGACATGGGATTGAAACTCGTCAGTAAAACATGGAGATAGGTGGGGAGTCGGGGTACTCTTCCAGTGTAACGTTTTTAACAGGAGTGAATATGAAACTTGCCTCTATTGTTGTGCCCGGCATTTTGGTGCTGGCGGGGTGTTCCACATCACCTGAAGCACCAGTACCACCGAAAATTGGCATGGCGAACCCGGCATCCGTATATTGTGAGCAAAAGGGCGGCGTGCTGGTTGCGGTGCAGACACCGCAAGGCGTAAGGTCGGATTGCAAACTACCCGGTGGCGAAGTTATTGATGAATGGGCGCTTTGGCGCAGAGATCATCCGGCAACGGGCAAATAACCCGCTGTCACAATTGACGTAACCACTCAGCCAGAACCAGCGCATGGTTTTGCTGTGTATCCTTCGCTGCATACAGCAGCGTTAACGGCTGTTGCCGGGCAATGTCCGCGAGTCGCTTGCCTTCCTGCTGTTGCTGGGCAAGTTCTACGCGGTATTGCTCGGAGAAATGAGCAAAATCGATGATATCTGCGTGGAATGCCTTACGTAAATCAGATGAGGGCGTCAGCGCTTTATCCCATTCATTGAAAACAAGATCGGTTTTTTTCACCCCGCGCGGCCACAGCCTGTCGACCAGAACACGATAGCCATCACTTTTTTCTGCCGGGTCATACACGCGTTTACACTGAATATTCATCTCTTAATCCGCTCCGTTAAGCTACTGAACTCGTCTTCACTAAGGCTAAATAAGATCGTAAAACGTGACCATTATAGCATTTTGGCCACATAGACTCTCAATTTAAGGGATTGTGGTAACAACAAAAAATCGGTAGGCTGAGGCTCCTTATGTTGTCCCTCATTGTCTGGACATAAGGAAAGTTAATGGAAATTTCCCCTGTTAAAGATACGCTTCGCATTGCGCTGGTGGGCGATTACAGCCCCGATATTATGGCGCACCAGGCTATTCCCCTTGCCATCGATGATGCTGCTGCCGTTCTGGAATTAGTGGCTGATTATGACTGGCTCACCACATCTGATATTAGTAGTGGCGAAGATTTAGTCGGCTATGATGCCATCTGGGTGGTCCCTGGCAGTCCTTACCAGCACCCGGAAGGCGCGCTGACGGCAATACGTTACGCCCGCGAAAACAGCATTCCATTTTTGGGCACTTGTGGCGGTTTTCAGCATGCCATTCTCGAGTATGCTCGCAATGTGCTGGGCTGGCGTGATGCTGCGCATGCGGAAACAGAGACCTCGGGCCGTATGGTGATTGCACCGCTGACCTGCTCGTTGGTCGAAAAGACGGATGATATTGAACTGCGCGCGAATACGCTGATCGCCAGAGCCTACGGACGGGATGTCATTACAGAGGGGTATCACTGTAACTATGGCGTGTCGGAAACTTTTGCCGCTGAGCTTGAAAGCGGCGATCTGCGAGTGACGGGCTGGGATGACTCTGGAGATGTTCGCGCTATTGAACTGGTGACACATCCGTTTTATGTCGGGACGCTTTTTCAGCATGAACGAGGGGCACTGGCAGGAAAGCCTGTACCGCTCGTCCAGGCACTGCTGCGCGCGGCCAGAGGATAACAACTGGGCAGGTTGCTTATTCACCTGCCCGGTGTATTACGTGCTGGCGATCTCTTTGTCGCGTCCTGAACAGACGCCAAACACGGCCATGATGAGAGCGAGCAGTGCGACGCCAACCAGCGGGATCTGCCAGCTATCGTTAAGATCGTGAATTTTCCCCATCACCGGCGGCCCACATGCGGCCAGCAAATATCCGACAGATTGCGCCATGCCTGATAGCGCGGCAGCCTGGTGCGCTGAGCTTGCACGTAGCCCGATAAAGGTGAGACCGAGGATCATCGTGGCACCGGAACCAAAGCCAAACAGCACGGTCCACAGGGCCGCCTGCCCGGGCATAACAGCAAACCCTGCAGCGCCAACAGCGCACATTAACGAGACCAGTGCGGCGATAGTACGCTGATCTTTAAACCGATACAGAACGAGGGGGATCAGTAGCCCGGGAGCTGCGGTCGCCAGTTGCAGCAAACCATGCAGCGATCCCGCCTGTGCCTCACTGTAGCCGTGGCTGATCATAATGGCGGGTAACCAGCCGATAATGACATAATAGATGAGTGAGTTGATGCCCAAAAACAGCGTGACCTGCCAGGCGAGACTGGAGCGCCAGATCGCGCGGGAGTGCAACGCTCGCGAATTACTGAGGCTGGCATTGGCCGTCTGGCGCCATTGAGGTAACCAGATCAATAACGCCAGCAGCGGAAAGATCATTAACATCATCAGTGCGCCGCGCCAGCCAAAGCCATTTAACGCCAGCGGCACGACCATTGCCGACCCCAGCGCTGCTGCAGCGCCCATCGTTAACGAATACGCCCCGGTAAGCTTTGCCACATGCTGTGAAAAATCACGCTTAATGAGTCCCGGCAAAAGGACATTTCCCAGTGCGATGCCACAGCCAATGACTGCCGTCCCACCAAACAAGGCTCCGGATGAAGGGAGCGAACGTATAGCAATACCCACACAGATCAGCAGCATGGCGGCTAACAGGCTGCGCTCAATGCCCCAACGGCGCGCAACGGCGGCAGCGAGGGGGGATACCAGCGCGAAGGCCAGCAGCGGCAGGGTAGTCAGAAGTCCCGTCTGGGCGGTACTCAGGCCGTAGTCGGCGCGAATGGCATCCAGCAATGGGGCTGCACCGGTAAAGGTGACGCGTAGTGTGGTGGCAATCATCAGGATCCCCGCGATCAGCAGCGCTGCGCTTTTGCCGCGGGAGGAAGGTGTAATAATCATTTTTTTCTCATATCGTCAGGCGAGGCGATACTTTAGCGTTTTTACACTATGGATGAATCAAGCTAAAATGACAGTTTATCGCTAAAATAGGACATTCTTATGTTGGGGCTGAGACTGGATGGGTATCAACCCGATCTTTACCACGATGCCGCCGTGGCTTTTTGTATTCAGGCTCAGGAAGATGAACTTTTCAGCCCACTGCATCAACACCGCAAAGGTCAGTTAATCCTGGCGTTGCATGGTGCAATTACCTGCGAAGTGGAGAACGCCATGTGGATGGTGCCGCCGCAATATGCGGTGTGGATCCCTGGCGAAATTCCACACAGCAACCACGTTACCGTGGGCGCGCAATTGTGTTTTCTGTTTATTGAGCCGCAGGCTGTCGTGATGCCTGAATGTTGCTGCACGCTGAAAATCGCTCCGTTATGTCGGGAACTTATTCTTGCGCTGGCGAACAAAACGGATGCCCAGCTCTGTGAACCAGCTACCCAGCGGTTAACGCAGGTGTTGTTTGACGAACTCCCGCAGCAGCCACAGGAGCAAATGCAGTTACCAGTATCCGATCACCCGAAAATTCGCAAGATGGTGGCGACGATGGCGCAGGAACCTGCACAATGGCAAACACTGGGGCAGTGGGCCAACGTGTTTGCCATGAGTGAGCGTAACCTTGCTCGTCTGGTTGTCAAAGAAACAGGATTAAGCTTTCGCCGCTGGCGTCACCAGCTACAGCTGATCCTGGCGCTGCAAGCTCTGATCGACGGGTACAATGTACAGCAGGTTGCTCAAATGCTCGGTTACGATTCAACGACCGCGTTTATCACCATGTTCAAAAAAGGCCTGGGACAAACGCCAGGCCGTTATCTGGCAGGATTGACTACTGCTTCCCAACAATCAACGAGACCAGACCTGCCGCAATGAGCGGTCCCACTGGCACCCCGCGAAACAGCGCCACGCCCAGAACCGTGCCCACCAGTAAACCGGCGACGAGTTGAGGTTGGCTACCCATCAGCGTGACGCCGCGCCCGCCAAGCCAGGAGACAACAACGCCGACGGCGATAGCGACCAGCGACTTCCAGTTTACAAAGGAGTGAATAAGCGTAGAGGGGGGCAGCGTTCCGCTGGCGATCGGCGCCATGACGCCAATGGTCAGAATAATAATCCCAACGGTAAGCCCCTGCTTTTCAATCCACGGGAAGAATGTATTCAGCGGAGTAACACGGACGATTATCAGCACCAGAATTGAAACGGCGACAGTGGTGTTGTGGCTGACAAAGCCCAGAGCTGCCAGTCCGAGGAGGATCAGCAGAGTGACATCAAACATCGTAGTTTCCTTGCCAAAAGAAAAAATAAGCCTGCTTACTGTACGCGTAAACGCGTGACGGAACAGGCTTTTTTTAATGATTATGATTTTTTTTGGGCTAACGCACGATGCGACGTTTTTTACTGCTAACGCAGACCGTTATTGTTCGCGGCGGAAAGGGATTAATTCAGGTTGCGCGATACGCAGGTAATCTGCGGTATCCATGATCACAGATTTTTCCAGCAACCCGGCATTAAACGCAATTTCATGAAAACGCTCAAACAATAGCGGATCGGCGACCAGCTTGAGATTCGGGTGGAAGCTAAACGGCGGGATCGCGCCAAATACACAGCCGGTAAGTTCATCGACTTCCGCCGGGCTGGCAAGCGATGCTCTTAACCCACCAATATGACCCGCTAACAAACTGAGATCGGCCTGCTGGTCAGCGGGCAAAATTGCCAACACATGCTGATTAACGCCGTTGCCTTTGACCTTACAGACCAGGGCTTTTGCTCCCTGGCCGAGCGCGGTACCACGAATTTCAGAAACTGCCTCACATTTGCCGACGGCTTCATGGCTTACCACGCGGTACGTTGCGCCTTGCTCTGACAACAGCGAAATTAAACGCTGATGCGTTGCGTTACCTTTGTTCACTTCCGTCATGACTTACTCCTGGTACAACAATGAAAATCCTGCAGAAAAATAATCACGCACCGGCGCGTTTTTTCTGTTTGTTCAGATAGAGCTGTGCATCAGATGCTTTGTAAGCATCATCAATAGTGTCGTTCGGCTGCATATTATAAACCCCGGCGGAGAAGCTGATGGAAATATCATGCGCAATAATTTGTAAGTTATAGCGAATTCTCTCCAGCAGGCGGGGCGTTAAATCACTGGGATGGTCGATGAGGATGATACAAAACTCATCGCCGCCGAGGCGGATGGCGTAGTCGCTTTTGCGAATGGAACTTTGAATGGCTTTGGCCAGATGAGTGATAATCCGATCACCTTCTTTATGCCCTAACGTATCATTGATGACTTTCAGCTTATCGCAGTCGATGGCGATAAAGGTGACGAGAGTGCCCGTATTGACCAACTGCTGCAAACGTTGTTCGAGCGTCGGGGTTAAAACTTTCCGATTGTAGAGTCCGGTCATGGCGTCACTGATATTTTCGCGCGTGACGTTGTGATACAAGCGAAAATGCGTTCTGACCAGATTCAACAGCAAAATTGTTGCCAGCAGATAGAAAGCGAAGATTTTCCAGGATGAGACAATAAAGTACATTAAATCAAGCGTTAAGGTGATGCGTATGCCGCCTGGAATGTCCTTCTCGTAGTGAACATAGTGAAACAGGTTAGTCTCACTTTGGTGAACGAGAATCTCTTTACCGGAGCTGGTATCCGAGAGCGTAACGTTAAGATAGCGCCATACCAGAGGCCGGTCGCTGGTATAAAAGATATTCTTTAAATTCTCTTTGTTGATATCCACCATTACTACACCTTTTAACTTACCGGTAGAGTAGACCGGCGTTAAAAAGCTCATCACCTTTTTCCCGGTCAGGTTATCCAGATAAATACTGGAGATCACCGTACGCCCCGTGAAAATACCGTCAATATCATTCTGGTCGATGCCCAGGGTGCCTTTTTGCAAAAACGTCCAGTTATGTATCGCAAATTGGCGCGAGTCGATTCGGTCATAGAAATAGACGTAGTTATTTTTGAGGTCGACGTAATATCGGAATTTATACTCCAGCGTACCTAATCCCTGACCGTAATCTTTCTGCTCACGATTAGCGTTTACCGCCTTATCAAAAGAGGGCAGCAGGAATATGTCTTCAAGTTGTTCGCTACATTTCGTTGAGGTGGTTTGCAGCGTCCCGTGCAATGGCGGGTAGTTATGCTCTGTGAGATTGAGTCCATGAGTGCCGTTAACGCTGTCGAAAGCGTTGCAAAGTGCTTTTTGTTGTTCGACAGACGCGGGTTCCTGAGGGGATGAAAATGTGCGCATCAGATGGGCGGCAATACTTTGATTAGTATACTTATCATAAAGAAACGATGAGTCGGCTTTCTCATTGATATAGCGCATGTACGCATTCATCGCTTTATCGCTGGCAATGAGCTCATAAACCAAAAAAGAAGACGTCAAAACAATTACGCTAACGGAGATAAAGAGCCTGAGCGCTTTATGATGCAATTTCATAATGATTTACAGCCCTGTAAGTCTGATACTTCAGTCTATCACACGGTATAGCTCCTCTCTAACGCTACGCGGAAGGACATTTTGTAATAAAAAACATTCGTACTCTTCACCTTTAACTCTTAATGTTGTATTTATAATGCAACTTATAGAAAAGGAGACAGGCAGATGAGCACGACTGAAAAAGCGGGCCATACGTTTTTAGCCAGCCTGGGCAAAACCCGTCTGCGTCCGGGGGGCATTGAAGCAACAGAGTGGTTGTTCAGCCAGTCACAGCTGGCGCCCGACAGCCAGGTGCTGGAAGTGGCCTGTAATATGGCCACCACGGCGATAGAGATAGCACAACGCTTTGGTTGTACGGTCTACGCTATCGATATGGATAAAACCGCGCTATCAAATGCCAGAAATAATGTGGCAGCAAATGGGCTGGAAAATCACATTCATGTGATGGCTGCGAATGCCAGTACCCTTCCTTTTGCGGATAACAGCTTCGATGTGGTGATTAACGAGGCCATGCTAACAATGTATGCCGATAAAGCGAAGGCGAAATTAATTGCCGAATATTATCGCGTGTTGAAACCCGGCGGTCGTCTGTTAACCCACGACATTATGTTCACCACTCAAAGACTGGACGCGAGCGAGCAGGGCAAGCTTGTGGAGGTGGTGAAATCAAACGTGAGTCCGATGACCAGACAAGGCTGGCGTGAGTTATTTCTCAACTGCGGTTTTGAACAGGTCATGCAGCAGAATGGCGCTATGTCGCTGATGTCGCCAGGAGGATTAATTCGTGATGAGGGAGTTACTGGGGCGATTAAAATTATGTTTAACGGTTTACGCACTTACGAAAATCGCCGTCGGTTCCTGAAAATGTTTCGCTTCTTCCGTTCGCAACGTCATCAGCTAAACTACATTGCCTGCTGCTCTGTTAAGGGAAAATAAAAACAGGATGGGGCACTATTTATAAAATCAGTCAGCACATATACGCGCTGACTGATTTGTTTAGGCTAATTATTGCTGGTCGTACTTTGCTTATGGAACAGTTCGCGGAATACCGGGTAAATATCATCCTGATCGCGAATATGCTGCATCGCAAAGTTATCAAAGGTTGATTGCAGATGTTCGTATTCACGCCACAAGGTCTGGTGCGCACGGCGAGTGATTTCGATATAGCTGTAATATCTCACCACCGGCAGCAGTTTTTTCGCCAGGATTTCATGACACAGTGGTGAATCATCTGCCCAGTTATCGCCATCCGATGCCTGAGCGGCATAGATATTCCACTGGGCAGGGTTGTAGCGATCTTTTACCACTTCATCCATTAACTTCAGGGCGCTGGAAACTATGGTTCCCCCCGTTTCCTGAGAGTAGAAGAACTCGTGTTCATCAACCTCTTTCGCCTGAGTATGATGGCGAATATAGACAACCTCCACGTTTTTGTAAGTGCGGCTCAGGAACAGATACAGCAGGATATAAAAACGTTTTGCCATATCTTTAGTCGACTGATCCATTGAGCCGGAGACGTCCATCAGACAGAACATCACCGCCTGGCTGGAAGGATCGGGTCGTTTCTCATAATTCTTGTAGCGCAAATCAAAAGTATCTATAAACGGCACGCGTTCGATTTTTGCCCGTAGTTCGGCAATCTCTTTGCGTAACCGTTCCTCTTCCAGCAGCTGCGCGGGTTCACTTTTGGCGATGGTTTCCAGATCGGCCTCAAGCGCATGCAGTTCACGACGTTTACCCGCCGTCATTGCTGTGCGACGCGCCAGTGAGTTTTGCAAGGAGCGCACCACGCTGATATTGGCGGGCACACCGTTGGAGGTAAATCCTGCACGGTGCGTTTTAAACTCCGTTAACTGACGTTGCTGATTCTGCTTCAGATTAGGAAGCGCTAAATCTTCGAACAGCAGATCAAGATATTCATCTTTAGATATCTGAAAGACGAACTCATCCTGACCCTCGCCATCCTGACTGGCCTGGCCTTGTCCGCTACCTGAACCGCCGCCGCCCCCCTGCGGACGTTCGATACGGTCATTCTGTACAAAATGATCATTACCTGGATGCACGCGATGACGCAGGCCACCGCGCCCCTGATGAAACATCGGTTCGCTAATATCATCGGTCGGAATAGAGACGGATTCGCCGCTATCTACATCGGTCACCGAACGCTTGTTAATGGCCTCGGAGATCGACTGTTTAATTTGCGATTTATAACGGCGCAAGAAGCGTTGGCGATTTACCGTGCTCTTGTTCTTGCCGTTAAGACGCCGGTCAATAAACCAGGTCATATGCCCCCCGTACTGCCAACTGTTCGCCATGTCTGTAAGTGCCGGATGGCGCTGGCGCTATCCGGCCTACGGAACATTATTTTGCAAGCCCGGTAAGCGCATGCACCACCGGGCACTTATGTTAAGACGATTTACGTACGCGCAAATACCATTCGCACAGTAAACGTACCTGTTTACGCGTATAGCCTTTTTCCATCATACGGTCGACAAAATCGTCGTGCTTTTTCTGCTCGTCAGTCGAGGTTTTAGCATTGAACGAAATGACCGGCAGCAACTCTTCGGTATTCGAGAACATTTTCTTCTCAATAACCGTGCGCAGTTTTTCGTAACTGGTCCAGTTTGGATTGCGACCGCTGTTATTCGCTCTGGCACGCAGAACAAAGTTGACGATCTCGTTACGGAAATCTTTCGGGTTGCTGAT
Source organism: Citrobacter sp. MGH100 (assembly GCF_001034465.1). NCBI lineage: Bacteria > Pseudomonadati > Pseudomonadota > Gammaproteobacteria > Enterobacterales > Enterobacteriaceae > Citrobacter > Citrobacter sp. MGH100. The sequence continues at coordinate 1,491,847 of NZ_KQ089800.1, read as the reverse complement.
ACCCGCCGGCTTTTCAATTTTCTCCAGTTCTGAGTTCAGTGATTCGCGATCAAACAGCTGACCGGTATCTGGATCGCGATACTCCTGATCCTGAATCCAGAAATCCGCATAGGTCACATAACGGTCAAAAATGTTCTGTCCGTATTCGGAATAAGATTCGAGATAAGCCGTCTGGATCTCTTTGCCGATGAATTCAGCATATTTCGGGATCAGATAGCCTTTCAGGAACTCAAGATAACGCTCAGCCTGCTCCTGCGGGAATTGCTCGCGTTCGATTTGCTGCTCCAGTACGTAGAACAGATGAACCGGGTTAGCTGCCACTTCGGCATGGTCAAAGTTAAAGACGCGAGAGAGGATCTTAAACGCGAAACGCGTGGACAGACCGTTCATTCCCTCATCAACCCCGGCGTAATCCCGATACTCCTGATAGGATTTCGCTTTTGGATCGGTATCTTTCAGGCTTTCGCCATCGTAAACGCGCATCTTCGAGTAAATGCTCGAGTTCTCAGGTTCTTTCAGGCGAGAAAGAATGGTAAAGCGAGAGAGGGTTTCCAACGTGCCCGGTGCGCAAGGCGCATGGGCCAGCTCACTATGGTTAAGCAGTTTTTCGTAAATTTTGATCTCTTCAGAGATCCGCAGGCAATAAGGCACTTTGACGATGTAAACACGGTCAAGGAACGCCTCATTGTTTTTGTTATTACGGAACGTTACCCATTCAGATTCGTTCGAGTGGGCAAGAATAATCCCGTTAAACGGCAGGGCGGAGATACCTTCTGTCCCGTTGTAGTTTCCTTCCTGGGTGGCAGTCAGCAGAGGATGCAGCACTTTAATCGGTGCTTTAAACATCTCAACGAATTCCATAATCCCCTGGTTGGAGCGGCACAGCGCACCTGAGTAGCCATAGGCGTCAGGATCGTTCTGGGCGTGGTGTTCGAGTTTACGAATATCCACTTTCCCGACCAGAGCGGAAATGTCCTGGTTGTTTTCATCACCAGGCTCCGTTTTAGCGATGGCGATTTGCTCGAGAATAGACGGCCAGACTTTGACGACGCGGAATTTAGTGATGTCCCCGCCGAAATCATGCAAACGCTTCGCAGCCCATGGCGACATGATTGTACCGAGATAGCGACGCGGAACCCCATACTCTTTTTCCAGGATCTGCGCGTCTTCCTGCGGATTAAACAGGCATAACGGATGATCGTTAACCGGGCTACGTTCACCATTGGCGCTGAGGACATAAATGGGCACTCTTTGCATCAGCGATTTCAGTCGCTCTGCAAGCGATGATTTTCCGCCTCCCACCGGCCCCAGCAGATAGAGGATCTGCTTCTTCTCTTCCAGCCCCTGAGCCGCATGTTTCAGATAAGAAACAATCTGTTCAATCGCGTCTTCCATGCCGTAAAACTCTTCAAAAGCGGGATAACGTGCAATCACCCGATTCGAAAAGAGTCGAGAAAGTCGAGGTTCGTGGGCAGTGTCAACCATGACAGGCTCACCAATAGCCATTAATAGCCGCTCTGCCGCGTTGGCATAAGCACTGCGATCTTGCCGACAAGTGGTAAGAAACTCCTGCAGCGTGAACTCTTCGTCCTTGGCAGCTTCATAACGCTGGCGATAGTGATCGAATATATTCATGGTATGCCGTCCTTTCGTTTTTTAGCACATGTTAAGAGCCGTTCATATGAATAGTAGAGGCCCCTGAAGAGGTAAACTGAACGACGTCGCTGCTGAAGAAATAAGCAACTCTCATGCCATTTCGATGGTCAGGAGATCAACGTATTCGGTGATACACCTTCTAAATTTAAGCGTAGATGGCATTTGCAAAACTTGCCTGTACGCGCAAATGAATTTCAATGGCATATCAATAACTCATCAGCAAAAAAAGCACATGTTATGTAAAGAAATGGGGCTGAATTCATGTGGTGTTCACCGTACTGCAAGCAAAATGTCATCACTCGTTGAGAAATTAGGGGGTTACATTGGGCAGGTAATACGTAAAATAGTTGGGCTGAAGCGTATTGGCGGTTACACTTTCGTCGCTAAACATTTGAATAAGGAATTATGGATTGTGACCAAACTCAAACTTCTGGCACTTGGCGTGCTTATTGCCACGTCCGCGAGCGTCGCGCAAGCAGAAAGCAACCTGACGCTGGGCGCAGGCGTTGGTGTGGTTGAACACCCTTACAAAAACTACGATAGTGACGTTTACCCGGTCCCTGTTGTGACCTATGAAAGCGACAACTTCTGGTTCCGTGGTCTGGGCGGCGGTTACTACCTGTGGAATGACAATACAGATAAATTATCTGTGATGGCGTACTGGTCGCCACTGTACTTCAAGCCGGGCGACAGCGACGATAGCCGTCTGCGCAATCTCGATAAGCGCAAGAGCACCATGATGGCCGGGCTTTCTTACGTGCATAACACACAATATGGTTTCCTGCGTACCAGCCTCGCGGGAGACGCACTGGATAACAGTAATGGTATCGTATGGGATCTGGCATGGCTGTACCGTTATACCAACGGGGGCCTGACGCTGACACCGGGGATTGGTGTTGAGTGGAACAGTGAAAACCAGAACCAGTACTACTACGGTGTATCGCGCCACGAATCGTCCCGCAGTGGTTTACGCAGCTACGATCCTGAAAGCAGCTGGAATCCGTACCTTGAACTCAGCGCCAACTATAATTTCTTAGGCGACTGGAGCGTGTACGGTACTGCGCGTTACACCCGTTTGTCTGATGAAGTGACAGACAGCCCGATGGTAGACAAATCCTGGACGGGTCTGATCTCAACGGGTATCACCTATAAGTTCTGATGCATTTCCAATGCTGAACATGAGCCCGCGTTATGCGGGCTTTTTTATGCCTGACGGGAATGAATGTTGATCTCAAGCATGAGAATTCACGATTTCTGCTGATTCTGCCTTATGCGATGCTGCAACGAATAATTAACGTGTTTTACCTGGTGTAGTTACCAAAAAGGAACGTATTATTTAATTAGTCTGATATCGATTTTCTTACAGCGTAAGAAATACAGGTGTCGCAGAACCAATCATCGTTAGCGACTAACAAAATCTACTACGGCAATATACTGAAAATGCACTGTTTTGTTATTACTCCTGGATCTCAATTAACCTTGCAAAACGTGTTGAAAATATCTGATAACTATTTTTATCGTTTAATTTAACCATGAAAGTCATCTTTCATGTGAAAACTAAAAAACAAAACGTTTAATTTTTATTTTACATTCTTTAGGTAATTATCTGAAAAAATTAAAATTGACATTAAATATTCTATTGCAGATATTACTCAAACTTTGAAAATAGTGAGCGTAATTCTTTCTTGCAGAAATATAATCTGCGATGAAGGTTTTTGAGAATAAACCTGGTATAGATAATGAAAAAATTAATCATGATAGCTGTGATGGGTGGGGTTCTGGCGGGTTGTTCTACCGAGGCCTCTCGCATGAATGACTGTGAGAACAAGGGCGTCAGTCGGGATGCATGCTACGTTGTTGAGCAGAATCGTCAGGCTACAATCAATGCTGCAGCGGAAAAACAGGCTATGGAAAATGCACAGAACCTGTACATCACAAATGACGGTAATTCCAGCCATCATCATAATCACAATAAATATTAAGGTTTTACTCATGAATAAATTAATTATTACCGCTGCGCTGGTGGCATCAACTGTTGTCCCTGCTCATGCTATTAGCGAGGCTTACCGTCGTCAGTTGCAACATGATCATAAAACCATGGTTAGTGAAGCGAATGTTCCGGTTAACGCCAGTATGGTAAAATCTATACATGTGAATAAACTGGGGGTTGATTTTAAACGTGGTACCGATGGCATTGCCTACATTAATGGTAGCCCGGCAGCCAATGATGAAAATAATGCAGATGCGCAAACTTACAGTGCAGGCCTGATTTCGGTTATTGTGTATAAGAACGGAAAAATAAACGCCATGAAAGAAGGTAAATATTTAGGCCGTTTAAAATAATCTCAGTACAGCTAACAAGTTATCTGTCTGAGCCCGGAAATAAATACTGTTCCCGGGTTTTTATTGTGTCTGATTAACGACGAGCCCTCCAAACGAGGATGGTGCAATTTGTGCACCATCACAGGACACATCACCCATGTTTTGCTTTACTGTGGTGCATGTGCTCAGGGGGAACTATGACAGTAAAACAAGTGATGTTTACAAAACAGGTATCACTTCCTGCTATTGGGCAGGGAACATGGAACATGGGGGAGAACCCCTGCCGTCGTCGTGATGAAGTCTCGGCGTTGCAGGCTGGCCTGGATCTGGGACTGCGTCTGATTGATACGGCAGAAATGTATGCTGATGGTGCAGCAGAAGAGATTGTTGGCGAAGCCTTAGCGGGACGGCGCGATGGTGCATTTTTGGTTTCAAAAGTTTATCCGTGGAATGCCGGAGGCCAGAAAGCGATTGCTGCCTGTGAAGGCAGTCTGCGCCGGCTGAAAACCGACTATCTGGATCTCTATTTGCTGCACTGGACGGGGGACTTTACTTATGAAGAAACCGTCAGCGCCATGGAAAAACTCATCGCTCAGGGGAAAATTCGTCGGTGGGGTGTTTCGAATCTCGATTATGACGAGATGCAGGCGCTATGGCAGGTTGCAGGTGGACGACAATGCGCCACTAACCAGGTGCTATATCATTTAGCGTCGCGCGGCATTGAATATGACTTGCTGCCATGGTGTCAGCAACAGCAGATGCCGGTCATGGCTTACAGTCCGCTGGCCCAGGCGGGACGGTTGCGCCGTGGTCTGCTCACTCATTCGGTGATTAGCGACATTGCACGTGCACACGATGCCAGTACCGCCCAGATCTTACTGGCGTGGGTTATTCGTCAACCGGGCGTGATCGCGATTCCAAAAGCGGCAAGCGTAGCGCATGTCGAACAAAATGCCGCCGCGCTGAATATCACGCTCTCGGTTGATGAACTGAAGTTGTTAGATGAGGCATATCCGGCGCCAAAAGGTAAAACGGCGCTGGATATGGCCTGATTTGCCTGATGGCGCTGCGCTTATCAGGCCTACGGCTACGAGCGGTTTGTAGGCCGGATAAGGCGTTAGCCGCATCCGGCATGATGCGCAGAGTTGTCTTAGCGTTTAGCCACACGAATAGTCTGCGCGAGGCGAGATGGTTTTTCTTCGGTGGTTTTCTGCGAAGCGGTCGCGTAAGCCGTTTCTACACAAACAAACGTTTTGTAACCGTCATCCGGCATGTCGCCCATGCTAATGGACAGCGCCGGACCCGGGTTCCAGCCGACAACGTTCAGATGGTGGTGGTGCACGACATCGATATTGCGATTCAACGCATCATCATGAATCACGCTGCACGCTTCCGGATTCAGATAGACACGATCGGTGCGGTCCGGGAAGGTCTGAATGCCGTCAGCCAGCACATCTTCTTTCGCATCGTTCACTTTATCGATCAGGCGATCGCCAAGACCACTGACTTTCACTGCGGCAATATCACCCACGTTGAAGTAGGTATGCAGTGCGGAGGTGGTTTCAAACTCACCGTGGGCTTCCAGTTCGATTTCACAGGTAGCACCGACCTTAAAGCGGGCAAGCAGAGTAAAGTCGTGTGGCCATAGCTGACGCGTTTCAGCGTTGCTCTGCAGTTCAAACGTCAACACCACGCCATTGTCGTCTTCGTTATGCGCTTTCAGCGTCCAGGACAAGTTACGAGCAAAACCATGAGAAGGCAAACCCTGTTGAGCCGCCGGGCCAAACCACGGCCAGCAAATGGGGACGCCGCCACGCAGCGCTACGCCTGTTTTGAACGGGGTATTGTTACTGAGCCACAGGACTTCCTCTTCGCCGTTTGGTTTCCAGGAAAGAAGATGTGCGCCCTGCAGCGCGAAAGAAGCTTTAACCTGTGGGTGATCGACAACAAGAACCTCAAGTTCATCAAGCTGACGGCGGGAGAGGACAGGGGTAAGCTGTTCAATGACCGGGAGAGCGAAAATTTTGTTAATCATGATGCAATCCTTGGTATATAAATATTTTGGTCATAAAAAAAGGCGACCGAAGTCGCCTTTTTGGATCAGATACTCATCTCAACTTATTTGGAGATGTGAGCAATCAGGTCCAGAACTTTGTTAGAGTAGCCGGTTTCGTTGTCGTACCAGGATACCAGTTTCACGAAGTTGTCGTTCAGTGCGATACCAGCTTTAGCATCGAACACGGAAGTGCAAACTTCACCGTTGAAATCGGTAGATACGACGTCGTCTTCGGTGTAACCCAGAACGCCTTTCATCGGGCCTTCGGAAGCAGCTTTGATTGCTTTCTTAATTTCTTCATAAGAAGCAGCTTTTTCCAGACGAACGGTCAGGTCAACAACGGATACGTTCGGGGTAGGAACGCGGAACGCCATACCGGTCAGTTTGCCGTTCAGTTCTGGCAGTACTTTACCTACAGCTTTAGCAGCACCGGTAGAGGACGGGATGATGTTCTGGGATGCGCCGCGGCCGCCGCGCCAGTCTTTGTGAGACGGGCCATCAACGGTTTTCTGAGTAGCGGTGGTCGCGTGAACAGTCGTCATCAGACCTTCGATGATGCCGAAGTTGTCGTTGATAACTTTAGCCAGCGGAGCCAGGCAGTTAGTGGTGCAGGAAGCGTTAGAAACGATGTCCTGACCTTCATATTTGTCAAAGTTTGCGCCTTTAACAAACATCGGAGTGTTATCTTTGGACGGACCAGTCAGAACCACTTTTTTCGCGCCAGCAGTGATGTGCTTACGAGCAGTTTCGTCTGTCAGGAACAGGCCAGTAGCTTCAGCAACTACGTCAACACCAACTTCGTCCCATTTCAGGTTAGCCGGATCACGTTCAGCGGTAACACGGATTTTTTTACCGTTTACGATCAGATGACCGTCTTTCACTTCAACGGTACCGTTGAAACGGCCGTGAGTGGAGTCATATTTCAGCATGTAAGCCATGTAGTCAGCGTCTAACAGGTCGTTGATTGCAACGATCTCGATGTCAGAGCGTTCTTGAGCAGCACGAAAAACAATGCGACCGATACGGCCAAAACCGTTGATACCTACTTTGATAGTCATATATTCCACCAGCTATTTGTTAGTGAATAAAAGGTTGCCTGTAAAATTACAAAAACCTTACGCAGCGTCAAGCGGAATCGTGTCAATCATTGCGACAAATCAATCTGCTGCCTAAGCTTTGCGCAACTGACTCGCCTCACTCTTCCTTTGGGCTTGAAACCACATGGGGTCGGCGGCCCGAATTTTAAAGGGCAATTAAGATAAAAACGTGATTCTTATCACGAATTGCAGGCTGCCATTTCGCAAGGATCAAGTTTAGAACAAAAGTTCGCACTCCGGTGTTAATGTTTTGTTAGAATCTGTCTCGCAATGTGAGTTTAGATAAAGTGAGATGTGAGCAAATGGCTAATCAACCTTCTCCAGAAGAACTGAAAAAAAATTTAACCGAAATGCAGTTCTACGTGACGCAGAATCACGGGACAGAACCGCCATTTACCGGGCGTTTGCTGCATAACAAGCGTGACGGCATCTACCACTGTCTGATCTGCGACAAACCGCTATTTCGTTCCGAGACAAAATATGACTCTGGCTGCGGCTGGCCCAGCTTTTACGAGCCCGTCAGTGAAGAGGCTATCCGTTACATGAAAGATACTTCACATGGCATGCAGCGCATTGAAATTCGCTGTGGTAACTGTGATGCGCACCTCGGACACGTTTTTCCGGATGGTCCGAAACCTACCGGTGAACGTTACTGCGTTAACTCAGCGTCTTTGAACTTCACCGATGGTGAAAACGGCGAGCAAACCAAGGGCTAAAGAAACGATTCAGCAAATTATTCTACGGAGAGTGGATTTAACATGAATCTTGATGAGATGATCAACAGCATGACGCCGGAAGTTTATCAGCGCTTATCGACTGCCGTTGAACTCGGAAAATGGCCGGATGGCGTGGCGCTAACGGCAGAACAAAAAGAGAACAGCTTACAGCTGGTGATGTTATGGCAAGCGCGAAACAATATTGACGCACAGCATATGACGATCGATACCAACGGTGAGATGGTGATGAAGAGTAAGCAGCAGCTTAAAATGGAATTTGGGATTACGCCCGAACCGATTGCGACGTTTAAATCCTGATTAACCTGGCCCGGCAAACATCGGTGTCGGGCCCGCAGTTGATGTTATTTCTTGTTCATCATCGCCTTCAGATCGGCAAACGGATTGTATTTCGCCTCGCCGACGTCTTTCTGCGCATCTTCCCCCGCCACTACAGTGGAACCATACTGATCCACCTCAGTGTATTTCGAATGCTCATGATCGTGACAGTACAGGCACAACATCTCCCAGTTGCTGCCATCTTCTGGGTTATTGGAGTGATCGTGATCGATGTGATGTACCGTCAGCTCGCGCAAATTTGAATACACGAACTCACGGGAACAACGTCCACAAACCCAGGGGAAGAGCTTTAGCGCCTTTTCCCGGTATCCGACTTCCAGACGGGCGTAATTTTTAGGGATAAAAGCCATAAAAGCGCATGCCTCCAGTAGAAAATGAAGAGCTGCGCCAAAGGCTGGCGCAGCAGAATGGGCTAATCATAACCTATTGTGTCAGGCGTTGGGATCAGTGTTTGATGCCTAGCGAATCGGCTAACTGCTTCGCCAACTGGTTTTGGTCATCTGCACCGTATTCCCAGAACATGGCGCCTCCCAGTCCCTTGCTCTTGATGTAGTCAGCCTTGATCGCTACCGAGCGCGGGTTTTCATAAGAGAGGGCAAAAAGTGCTTTTCCATCTGCAGACTGCACCGATATCCACGGCACTTTTGCTTCATCATCCCAATGCTGGCTAAAGCGCTTCTGCGGATCGTTGATCAACTTCGCCACAATATCGTTGTACTTCACATAGGTATCTTTACTCAGATCGACGCCCAGTGATTTGAACAACTCAATTTGCGCAGGCTCGAAATAGGGCTGGGTAACAGGATTTTTCTGCGCGTCAGGTTTGCTCCAGTCAATACCTGGCTCAACGGCGCGTTTTGGTACGCGTCCATAAAAACCGATGCCCAGGTTCATCTGACTCGCTTTTAGACCGGCGGCAAGGTAGTTGTCGACGACAAAATTGGCGCTGTACCTATCCGCAGCGGCGACCGTTGGCCATTGTGTCGAATCGTACAGATTCGAGTTGAAATACTGAGTACCGTAGGCCATGTCATAGGTCATCAGGTTGATGTAATCGAGCGATGGCGCAATGGCTTTCACATCCACCCAGCTTTTCGGACTTTCCGCATTCGCACCCACGGCGATGGTTAGCAGTTTTTTATGACCCAACGCGGCACGCAGCTCTGTTAACAGCGCGGTAAAGTTCGCGCGGTCGGCTGGCTGGCTTTCAACCAGTCCCCAGGCGCCGTTGACCGGATATTCCCAGTCAAGGTCGATGCCATCCAGTCCATATTTCGCAATTATCTCCTGCGCAGACTGAATAAACACCGCGCGCGATTCTTTCGTTGCTGCAGCCCCAGAGAATCCGCGTGCGCCCCAGCCGCCGACGGAAAGCAGAACTTTCAGGTTCGGATTCTGTTTACGCAGCTGTGGAATTTTCAGCAAATCATCCTGCACTTTCTGTGAAAGCCAAATTTGATGGAGCTTGCTGGCATCTTTTAAGGCGTCATTGGTCTCGTCTTTTTCATTGTTATAGACAAGGCCAAACGAATAGTTGAGATGGGTTATCTGGCGAACATCCAGTTTATTGATATCGCCACCAGGACCCGCGGTGACGTCACCACCGCCATTGAAGTAGCCAACAGACATCAGCGAACTGGCGGAAACAACGCTCGCGCAGAGCAGGGGTAATGCTGCCAACAAAGGCAAAAGTTTCATCGGTGTTCCTCTTTGACATTTAAACAAGCAAACACGCCACGGAAATGGCGTGGCGAAAAAAACAGCACTTGCAGGTTAACAGTTTCATAACAGAAAAAATGCGAAGGGGTTCACGGCATTTTAGCCAAGCGGCTGCAATGTGCCGTTGGCTTTCGATTCAATCTGGCACTTATTTGTGATCTAAGTTGTGAAATGCAGATCATAATCTGTGTTTTAAAGATTTTGTGTTGACCTCAAAAATTATATGGATAAGTATGATGCCAGGTGATGCAAAACTAAACACAAAGGAAAATTCAATGAAAGCACTGGCAAGATTTGGCAAGGCCTTTGGCGGCTACAAAATGATTGATGTCCCGGAACCGGTATGCGGCCCGGATGACGTAGTGATTGAAATCAAAGCGGCGGCTATCTGCGGCGCGGACATGAAACACTACAATGTCGACAGTGGATCCGACCAGTTCAATTCGATTCGTGGTCACGAATTTGCCGGCCAAATTGTGCAGGTTGGCGATAAGGTTAAGGACTGGAAAATCGGTCAGCGAGTGGTTTCTGACAACAGCGGGCATGTCTGCGGTGTTTGTCCGGCTTGCGAACAAGGTGATTTTCTTTGTTGTACAGAAAAAGTGAATTTAGGTCTGGATAACAATACCTGGGGAGGTGGGTTTTCGAAATATTGTCTGGTTCCTGGGGAGATCCTCAAAATTCACCGTCATGCGCTGTGGGAAATCCCAACAGGCGTTGATTATGAAGAGGCGGCTGTACTCGACCCCATCTGCAATGCCTACAAATCTATCGCTCAGCAATCCAAATTTCTTCCGGGTCAGGATGTGGTGGTTTTTGGTACCGGCCCGCTGGGACTTTTTTCGGTACAAATGGCGCGCATTATGGGGGCCGTTAATATCGTGATGGTCGGGCTGGAAGACGATGCCGCAGTGCGTTTCCCGATAGCCAAAGAAATGGGGGCCACGGCTGTCGTCAACGGTTCGACCGAAGATGTGGTTGCACGTTGTCAGGAGATCTGCGGGAAAGATAATCTGGGACTGGTCATCGAATGTTCCGGTGCCAATATTGCCCTGAAACAATCTATCGAAATGCTGCGTCCTAACGGTGAAGTTGTCCGCGTGGGGATGGGCTTCAAACCTCTCGATTTTTCTATTAACGACATCACTGCGTGGAATAAAAGCATCATTGGTCATATGGCCTACGATTCCACTTCCTGGCGCAATGCTATTCGCCTGCTCGCTAGCGGTGCGATAAAAGTCAAACCGATGATCACTCACCGTATCGGCTTATCGCAATGGCGAGAAGGTTTTGACGCGATGGTCGATAAGACTGCGATTAAGGTCATCATGACCTACGACTTTGATGAATAACTCCATTTATTAAAGGAAGGTTCCCGGATGGAACAAATAGCAAAACCGCACTGCGGCGCGAGGTTGGACAGGCTGCCTGACTGTCGCTGGCATACGTCAATGTTTGCCATGGTTGCCTTCGGATTACTGGTTTGCTGGAGTAATGCCGTCGGCGGATTAATTCTCGCGCAGTTAAAAGAACTTGGCTGGACTGATAATTCCACCACCGCCACGTTCTCTGCCATTACGACGGCTGGAATGTTTCTCGGTGCGCTCGGCGGGGGAATTATTGGCGATAAAATCGGGCGTAAAAACGCATTTATTTTGTACGAAGCGATTCATATTATTTCTATGATCGTGGGCGCGTTTTCACCCAATATGACCTTCCTGATCGCCTGTCGTTTTGTGATGGGCGTTGGATTAGGCGCGCTGCTGGTCACCTTATTTGCTGGGTTTACCGAATATATGCCTGGCAGAAATCGTGGTACCTGGTCGAGTCGGGTCTCGTTTATCGGCAACTGGTCTTACCCGCTTTGTTCACTGATCGCGATGGGGCTGACGCCACTTATCAGCGCAGAATGGAACTGGCGCGTACAGCTGTTGATTCCAGCGGTGCTGTCGCTCATAGCTACTGTTATTGCCTGGCGCAGTTTCCCCGAGTCGCCTCGCTGGCTGGAGTCTCGCGGGCGCTACCAGGAAGCCGAAAAGGTGATGCAGGCAATTGAAGAAGGTGTCATTCGACAGACCGGTAAGCCACTGCCGCCAGTCGTGATAAAGGATGATGGCAAACAACCGCGTTCTGTACCGTACTCCGCCTTATTAACAGGTGTATTGCTGAAGCGGGTTATTTTGGGTTCTTTTGTTCTGATTGCCATGAACGTCGTTCAGTACACCTTAATTAACTGGCTACCGACAATATTTATGACTCAGGGTATTAATCTGAAAGACTCCATTGTCTTAAATACCATGAGCATGTTCGGTGCGCCGTTTGGGATTTTTATCGCCATGCTGGTCATGGATAAAATTCCGAGAAAAACAATGGGTGTGGGGTTATTAGTGTTAATTGCTGTACTGGGTTATATCTATTCGCTGCAAACCAGTATGCTGTTAATTACATTAATCGGTTTTTTCCTGATTACCTTTGTTTATATGTATGTTTGTTATGCCTCCGCTGTCTATGTTCCGGAAATATGGCCAACCGAAGCGAAACTTCGCGGTTCGGGACTGGCCAACGCGGTCGGGCGTGTCAGTGGTATCGCCGCACCTTATGCAGTCGCAGTATTACTTAATGGTTACGGCGTGACAGGGGTGTTTGTACTGCTAGGTGCGGTCTCCATTATTGTCGCCATTGCTATTGCTACCATCGGAATTGAAACCAAAGGCGTCTCTGTCGAAAGTCTCGGGATTGATGCAGTCACCAGCAAATAATATTGACGGGAAATAAAATGAAAAACTCGAAAGCGATATTAAAAACGCCGGGCTCGATGAAAATCATCGCCGCCGATATCCCGGTGCCAAAAGAGCATGAAGTGCTGATCAAAGTTGAATACGTTGGTATTTGCGGTTCAGATGTTCATGGATTTGAATCAGGTCCTTTTATTCCGCCAAAAGATCCTCATCAGGAAATTGGTCTGGGGCATGAATGCGCCGGTACGGTGGTGGCGGTAGGGAACCGTGTAACCAAATTTAAACCGGGTGATCGGGTGAATATTGAACCCGGTGTACCGTGTGGTCACTGCCGCTACTGCCTGGAAGGGAAATACAACATCTGCCCGGACGTCGATTTTATGGCTACGCAGCCCAACTACCGCGGTGCGCTAACCCACTATCTGTGCCATCCGGAGAGCTTCACTTACAAGTTGCCCGATAATATGGACACCCTGGAAGGTGCGTTGGTGGAACCTGCGGCGGTGGGTATGCATGCTGCAATGCTGGCAGACGTTAAACCGGGTAAGAAAATCGTCATTCTCGGGGCGGGGTGTATTGGTTTAATGACTCTGCAAGCGTGTAAATGTTTGGGAGCAACCGAGATCGCGGTGGTTGATGTGCTGGACAAACGTCTGGCTATGGCCGAACAACTCGGGGCGACAACCGTGATCAACGCTGCAAAAGAGGACACCATTGTCCGCTGCCAACAGTTCTCTGGCGATATGGGCGCGGACATTGTTTTCGAAACCGCCGGTTCAGCCATCACCGTTAAGCAGGCGCCGTATCTGGTGATGCGCGGCGGGAAAATAATGATCGTCGGTACAGTACCTGGTGATTCCGCAATTAATTTTCTCAAAATTAACCGTGAAGTGTCTATTCAGACCGTTTTCCGTTACGCCAACCGCTATCCGGTTACTATTGAAGCCATATCCTCCGGTCGGTTCGATGTGAAATCGATGGTGACGCATATTTACGATTATGCAGATGTTCAGCGCGCGTTTGATGAATCCGTTAATAACAAAAGCGAAATTATTAAAGGCGTAATTAAAGTAAATCATTAATTTATCGCAAAGGGAGAAATAACTATGCTGGCAGATATTAAATATTGGGAAAATGATGCCCAAAATAAACATTATGCGATTGCTCACTTTAACGTGTGGAATGCAGAAATGCTAATGGGGGTGATTGATGCGGCGGAAGAGTCGAAATCGCCGGTGATTATCTCCTTCGGTACTGGTTTTGTGGGGAATACCTCGTTTGAAGATTTTTCGCACATGATGGTTTCAATGGCTAAAAAGGCATCGGTTCCAGTTATTACCCACTGGGATCACGGACGCAGCATGGAGATTATCCATAACGCCTGGACTCATGGCATGAATTCGCTGATGCGTGATGCCTCTGCCTTTGATTTCGAAGAGAATATTCGCCTGACCAAAGAGGCGGTCGATTTCTTCCACCCGCTGGGTATTCCGGTCGAAGCTGAACTGGGCCATGTGGGCAATGAAACGGTGTACGAAGAGGCGCTGGCGGGTTATCACTACACGGACCCAAGCCAGGCGGCTGAGTTTGTCGAGCGTACCGGCTGTGACTCGCTGGCGGTAGCGATTGGTAACCAGCACGGCGTCTACACCTCCGAACCGAAACTGAATTTCGACGTGGTTAAACGCGTGCGCGAAGCCGTATCCGTTCCGCTGGTGCTGCACGGCGCGTCCGGCATTAGCGATGCGGATATCAAAAAAGCCATTTCATTAGGTATCTCTAAAATCAACATTCACACCGAACTGTGCCAGGCTGCGATGGTGGCAGTGCAGGAGAACCAGAATCAGCCCTTCCTGCACGTTGAACGTGAAGTTCGCAAAGCGGTAAAAGAGCGTGCGCTGGAGAAAATTAAACTGTTCGGTTCTGACGGTAAAGCGGAATGACAACATGGATAATATCGAGGTTATTTGTATAGGGGCTGCTATTGTTGATATTCCTTTACAGCCTGTGAGTAAAAATATCTTTGATGTTGACTCTTATCCGTTAGAACGAATAGCGATGACAACCGGCGGCGACGCAATTAACGAAGCGACAATTATTTCTCGTCTCGGTCATCGTACAGCGTTAATGAGTCGGGTAGGTGCAGATGCAGCAGGTCATTTTATTCTCGACCACTGTCGTCGGGAGAATATAGATATTCAGAGCCTGAAGCAGGATGCCGCAATTGATACATCTATTAACGTGGGATTAGTCACCGCCGATGGCGAGCGTACTTTTGTGACTAACCGTAACGGCAGCCTGTGGAAGCTGAATATCAGCGATGTTGATTTTGACCGCTTCTCTCAAGCAAAGCTGCTGTCGCTGGCGAGTATTTTTAATAGCCCGTTACTGGACGGCGATGCACTGACGGCAATTTTCACTCAGGCGAAAGCGCATCGGTTAATTATCTGCGCGGATATGATTAAACCACGACTGAATGAAACGCTGGACGATATCCGTGAAGCGCTGAGCTACGTGGATTATCTGTTTCCCAATTTTGAAGAGGCAAAACTGCTCACCGGGAAAGAGACGCTGGATGACATTGCCGACAGTTTCCTGAACTGTGGCGTGAAAACCGTCGTGATTAAGACCGGCAAGAGAGGCTGCTTTATCAAGCGTGTCGATATGAAAATCGAAGTTCCAGCCGTTTCGGGAATTACCGCCATCGACACTATCGGCGCGGGAGACAATTTCGCCTCGGGATTTATTTCCGCGCTGCTTGAAGGCAAAACACTGCGTGAGTGCGCGCTGTTTGCTAACGCAACGGCAGCCATATCGGTTTTGAGCGTAGGGGCCACGACGGGTGTGAAGAACAGAAAGCTGGTTGAACAACTTCTCGATGAATATGAAGGATAATAGCAGCAGATGAAAATGATTCCTTTAGGCAGTACGGATATTACGCTTTCCCGCATGGGATTAGGCACCTGGGCGATTGGTGGCGGTCCGGCGTGGAACGGCGATCTCGACCTGCAGGTCTGTATTGATACCATTGTTGAGGCGCATCGCTGCGGTATCAATCTGATTGATACCGCGCCAGGCTACAACTTTGGCAACAGTGAAGTGATTGTCGGACAGGCACTGAAAAAGCTACCGCGTAACGATATCGTTGTTGAAACCAAATGCGGCATCGTCTGGGAACGAACAGGCAGCCTGTTTAACAAAGTGGGCGACCGGCAGTTGTATAAAAACCTCACGCCCGAGTCGATTCGCGAAGAGGTGGATGCCAGCCTGCAAAGACTGGGTATTGAGAGCATTGATATCTACATGACCCACTGGCAGTCGGTCGAACCCTGTTTTACGCCGATTGCGGAAACAGTCGATACACTAAACGCACTCAAGAAAGAGGGGAAAATTCGTTCTATCGGTGCGGCGAACGTCGATGCGGAACATATCAGGGAGTATCTCAAACACGGTGAGCTGGATATCATCCAGGCCAAGTACAGCATCCTTGACCGGGCACTGGAGGCTGAACTGCTGCCGTTATGCCAGCAGCATGGCATCGTGGTGCAGGTCTATTCACCGCTCGAGCAGGGGTTGTTGACCGGTACTATCGCCAGAGATTATGTCCCGGGCGGCGCGAGGGCCAACAAAGTCTGGTTCCAACGGGACAATATGCTACGGGTGATTGACATGCTTGAGCAATGGCGGCCGTTGTGCGAAAAATACCGCTGCACAATCCCCGCGTTGGCACTAGCGTGGATTTTGAAGCAAAGCAATTTAATCACCTTGCTGAGCGGCGCAACCGCGCCTGAACAGGTTCGTGATAATGTTCAGGCGTTAACGATTTCCCTAACCGATGATGATTCTTCATTGATGAGGCGAATGGCTGAGGCGTTGGATACAAAATAAGCCAAATGGGAGTTACCTCTGTTTCTGTGTAAAATAGTATTAAAATCTGTGATTCAGACATGTTCTTTTGAAAATAAACATAGCCTGTGAGATACTTGGGTCTTATTATTACTTTGCAGGAAACAGAGGTGTCATCGTGGCGGCAAAAGACAGGATTCAGGCCATTAAGCAAATGGTGGCGAATGATAAGAAAGTAGCGGTATCTAATTTAAGTTCGATCTTTCAGGTGACTGAAGAAACGATTCGCCGCGATCTGGAAAAACTGGAAGATGAAGGTTTTTTGACCCGAACATATGGCGGTGCTGTACTCAATACCACCGCGTTGTCCGACAATATCCATTTTTATAAGCGTGCAAAATCTTTTTTTGAAGAAAAGCAGATCATTGCCCGTAATGCATTACCGTTTATTAAAAATAAGACCACCATGGCTGCCGACTCCAGCAGTACCGCGATGGAATTATTAAAACTGTTGAAGGAAAGAAACGATCTGACGCTACTGACCAACTCGGCTGAAGCTTTTCATGAGCTGGCACAGTCAGAGATTAACGTTGTTTCTACTGGCGGTGAATTAAATAAAAATACGCTGTCGCTTCAGGGAAGGATCACCAAGGAGATTATCAGCCGCTATCATGTTGATATCCTGGTGATGAGCTGCAAAGGTCTGGATATGCAGAGCGGGGCGCTTGATTCTAACGAAGCGGAAGCTGAAATCAAAAAGACGATGATCCGCCAGGCGACCGAAGTAGCTCTGTTAGTTGATCATTCGAAGTTCGATCGTAAAGCGTTCGTCCAGCTTGTGGACTTTAGCCATATTAATTACCTTATAACCAATAAGGCACCGGGTGCAGAGTGGATTGCATTTTGCAAAGAGAATAATATTCAACTCGTATATTAATTTTAACGTAGGGCGTGTCGATATTATTTTAGTTTGCACCTGGACAATGCCATAAGAACCTAATGATGATGGATGGCGCGGCGAAATTTATTCTGCCGCGATCGCCATACTTTCTATTTAGCTTAATTTGAGGCATCCAGATGGAACAATGTGACCCTATCGGTGCAAGATTAGATCGCTTACCTTTATCTCGATTTCATTTTCGTATTTTTGGCATTATCAGTTTTAGTTTATTAGTCACCGGTTTTCTCAGCTATTCCGGGAATGTGGTATTGGCAAAATTAGTCAGTACCGGTTGGTCAAATAATTACCTCAACGCCGTGTTTACCTCGGCTCTGATGTTTGGCTATTTTATTGGCTCACTAACCGGTGGCTTTATTGGTGATTATCTTGGCCGACGCAAGGCGTTTCGCTTCAATTTGCTGATCGTCGGGGTCTCTGCCTGTGCGGCAACGTTTGTGCCTAACATGTACTGGCTTATCTTTTTCCGCTTCCTGATGGGGAGCGGAATGGGAGCGCTAATTATGGTGGGCTATGCCTCATTTACTGAATTTATTCCGCCCGGGGTGCGTGGGAAGTGGTCTGCTCGCCTGTCGTTTGTCGGCAACTGGTCGCCGATGCTGTCGGCGGCAATTGGCGTTGTGATTATCGCCTTTCTAAGCTGGCGGATGATGTTTTTACTCGGTGGCATGGCAATGCTCTTAGCATGGTATCTGTCGGGAAAGTACTATATTGAATCTCCTCGCTGGTTGGCTGGCAAAGGACAGAGAAATGAAGCTGAAAAACATCTTCTACAGGTGGAACTGCAAATTGAGAAAGAAAAAAACATTACTTTACCTTCCTGTCATAGCGATTGCCTGACGGCGGATATAAGCACGGAAAGTGATTCATTTTGGCTCTTGTTCAAAGGACCGATGCTGCGTTGTACGCTGGTGGCAATCACTGTGCTTATTGCGATGAATATTTCGCTCTATACCATTACGGTATGGATCCCGACGATTTTTGTTAATTCGGGAATCGATGTGACGAAATCTATTTTTATGACCGCGATAATTATGATTGGCGCACCCGTTGGGATATTTATTGCCACACTGATTATCGACCGTTTTCCACGACGATTGTTTGGTTCATTCTTGTTGATTATTATCGCGCTGCTCGGCTATTTCTATTCGATTCAAACCGAAGAGTGGGCTATTTTGAGCTACGGGTTGGTGATGATCTTTTTTTTGTATATGTATGTGTGCTTTGCCTCTGCGGTATATGTCCCCGAACTATGGCCCACACACCTTAGATTGCGGGGATCGGGCTTTGTGAATGCCGTGGGAAGAATTGTCGCAGTATTTACTCCCTATGGCGTCGCTATCTTGTTGACCCGCTACGGCTCGATTACGGTCTTTATCGTGCTAGGCATAATGCTGGTGCTGTGCGCGCTGATTCTTTTTTGCTTTGGCATCGAAACACGCAAAGTTTCGCTGGAAGAGATTTCAACGCTGGCCTGAGATAACGTGCCGACAGGGGAGATCCTGTCGGCATCAATTAGCGCTGGGTTTCCAGCCAGTCGTCCAACGTATACAGCGTTGCGCCCGCCGCCGCCATGTCCATAAAGGCGTTTGCACTGTCCTGGGGTTGAATATTGACGCCACGGCAGCCATCGGTAATAACGCTGACGGTATAACCCAAATCGAGCGCATCCAGAACGGTAAATTTGACGCAATAATCAGTTGCCAGTCCCATAATGATGAGGTCGGTAACATGATGTTGCTGAAGCCACGCATTCAGTGCAGTAGCCTGGCGACGACCGTTATCAAAAAACGCACTGTAACTGTCGACCAGCGGGTTCTCGCCCTTGGTAAAGGTTTGAGATATCGCCCGCTGTTTCAGCAGTGGATGTAGGCTTGCTCCTTCACTGTGCTGTACGCAATGATCGGGCCAGAAGGTTTGCGCCAGGCCATCGAGTTGTCCCTGGCTGTAGGGGGCAACCTGATGCTGGCTGGCAAAGCTGCCGTGATTAGCCGGGTGCCAGTCCAGGCTGGCAACGACGGTATCACCGCGTACGGCACACCAGTCAATCAGACGGTTGGCAATATCGATTGTGCTGTCACCTTGCGGGACCGCGAGGGCACCACCGGCACAAAAGTCATTTTGTAAATCGACCAACAGTAAGGCTCGGGCCATGGGCATAGACTCCTTTAATCGTCAGGCGTGAGCTCACCACGCAGATTTTGCGTCATCGCTTCACGAATGGTCTGCGTATCCAGTTCCTGACTCAGTAAATAGTGCAATTTGGTGAGTGTGGCTTCGACCGTCATATCCGCGCCGCCAATCACGCCAGCATGCGCCAGTGCATTCCCCGTCGCATAGCCGCCCATATTTACCTTGCCGGACATGCACTGGGTCAGGTTTATCACCATGATGCCACGCGAGCTCGCATCTTCAAGTTCTTGCAGAAACTCTTTATTTTGCGGCGCATTACCCACGCCGTAGGAGCGCAAAATTAATGCTTTTACAGGTTGGCGCAGGAAGTTGCGTACTACATCAGCGGAGATCCCAGGATAAATGGTGACCACGCCAATTGGTTGCGGAGTGATAGGATGCACAATCAACTCACCTGTACCGTGAGGTGCGGGCGGTGTTCCCAGCCGACGAATGTGGATCCCCGCTTCCAGCAGCGGCGCAAGGTTAGGTGAGGCAAAGGCGTCAAAACCATCGGCGTGCGCTTTAGTGGTCCGGTTGCCGCGAAACAGTCGATTGTTGAAAAACAGGGTAACTTCATTGATCGGGTAATTTGCTGCAACATACAACGCATTCAGCAAATTGATTTGTCCGTCAGAACGTAGCTCTGCTAATGGGATTTGTGACCCTGTCACAATGACCGGCTTGCCCAGATTCTCCAGCATAAAAGAGAGCGCCGAAGCCGTAAACGCCATGGTATCGGTGCCGTGCAGAATGACAAAACCATCGTAATCGTCGTAGTGCGCTTTAATGTCTTCCGCAATATGCTGCCAGTCTTCCGGCGTCATATCGGAGGAATCCATCAGCGGGGCGTATTCGTGGATGGTGAAGTCTGGCATCTCCGGACGGTGGAATTCTGGCATCAATGCCAGCTGGCGCTGCAGGTGACCGGAAACGGGAATATAACCCTGTTCTGAGCGCTGCATACCAATGGTACCGCCGGTATAGGCAACGTAAATTGATTTTTTCTGCATGACTTTTCTTCTGTCTCAAAGAAAACCCCTCTTCATCCCGAAGAGGGGTCAATAGTTAGCGAACGTTGGCGCAGGTCAGGCAAAACGCATAGCGGTTTTGCGGATCGTTGAATGCGGCCAGCTTATCGCTTTCGGCTTTTACTGCACTGGCCGCAGAGGCCAGCGGTGGCGGGAGCATAGTCTGAATGGCGTCAGGCAGCATGGCACGAACGGAGCCAGACATGCTGTCCATCACCATATCAACGAATGTTGGTTCGTCCTGATAATACTCAATGTGCCACTGTTTCAGTTTGCCAAGCTCAGCCGCTTTCGCGACGGCGTCGTCAAAATCACCGAGGCTGTCTACCAGACCGTTGGCTTTCGCATCCTGACCGGTCCAGACGTGGCCCTGCGCGATTTTGTCAATCTGCTCAGGCGTTGTCTTACGCGCATCCGCAACTAGCGTGATAAAGCGTTTGTAGCCGTTCTCAATGCTCAGTTGCATCATCTGCTGCACTTCCGGCGGTAACGCTTTGGTGATGGAGATATCCGCCAGTGGGGACGTTGCAACACCGTCAGTATGCACGCCAATTGAATCCAGGCTGTTTTCTACCGTGTTGATAACACCAAAGATGCCGATGGAGCCGGTCAGGGTGCTGGGGTTTGCCACGATGTAGCTGGCAGGCGTAGAGATCCAGTACCCACCAGAGGCCGCCATGCCGCCCATGGAAACGACAACCGGTTTGCCCGCCGCTTTTGCCGCTGCCAGCTCAGAACGGATTACTTCCGAGGCGCTGACGCTGCCGCCAGGGCTGTTAACGCGCAGAACAATGGCTTTCACTTTCGGATCAAGACGCGCTTCGCGGATCTGTGCGGCAGTAGTGTCGCCGCCCACATTCCCAGGGGTTTCTTCACCGTCCATAATCGCGCCATTGGCGAAGATAACGCCAATGCTGTCGCCGGTATCAGCCGGGGTTTTCAGCGTGTAATCGTAGTAGCTGACAGAGCGGTAGTTTTTATCCGCTTTACTCCAGCCAAACTGTTTGGTCAGCATTTTTTCGACTTCGGCGCTGGAGGCCAGTGCATCCACCAGTTTGTTGTCGAGCGCATATTTCGCGGTATCACCATCGACTCTCGTCAATCCGTCAAGCATCGCCTGCGCGCCCGGGAACACCTGCTGCGCAGGGATTTGGCGGTTGGCGGCGACCGTGTCGAGATAGTTCTGCCACAGCTCGCCTATCCAGCGGCTGTCGGCTTCACGCGCGGCAGGAGACATATCATCGCGGATAAACGGTTCTACGGCAGACTTATAGGTACCGACGCGGAACACGTGCGTGGAAACTTTCAGCTTGTCGAGCAGGGATTTGTAGTACAGACCGTTAGTGGCAAAGCCGTGCAGATCAACGGAACCCTGTGGAGAGAGATAAATTTTATTGGCGAAACTGGCGAGGTAGTACTGCCCCTGGCTGAAGTTATCGCCTACGGCGAAGACCGGTTTGCCGCTGTCGCGGAATTCCCGCAGCGCTTTACCGATATACTGCATGGAAGGCTGGTCGGCCCCGGCAAAATTTTTCAGATCCATCACGATGCCGGTGATGTTGCGATCATCTTTTGCCTGGCGAATAGTATTCACGATATCGAACAGGGAGTTTTCCTGCAGGCGATCGGAACTGGCGCCAAACAGTTGACGACCAATAACGCTTAAGCGACTGGTGCTCGATGGCTTATCGACAATCACCCCCGAGATATCCAGCAACAGTGCGCCTCGCTCAGCATGTTCGCTGGTACTGCTGCTACTGACCTGCATCCAGATACCCACGCCAACCAGCACCAAAAAGATGAAGAACAGGTTAAGCACAAATTCACGGACGAAATTGAGTAATCGCCATGTCCATTTAAAAAATCCGGCAATAAATCGCCACAGGGTTCGCATGTATTCTCCCTACCGATTAACAACACGCCACCCGAAATTCCGGAGAAAGGCGTTAAGATGAGGCTATCGTAATGACCCGGCAGGCACTTGTCAGCAGGAATCGCCGCCTGTGCTGTAACAAAATCCGCCCACGTGTTAATTTTGTGAACAAATATCATTGTTGGAGTTAAGCAAATGGATGCACTCGAATTACTTATCACCCGTCGTAGCGCTTCTCGTCTTGTCGAGCCGGCCCCGGCCGGAGAACAGCTGCAAAATATTCTGCGGGCGGGAATGCGCGCACCGGACCACAAGTCGCTACAACCGTGGCAATTTTTTGTGATTGAAGGTGAAGGACGCGAACGCTTTAGTGCCGTGCTTGAAAAAGGCGCGATCGCCGCAGGTAGCGATGAGAAAGCCCAGGAAAAAGCGCGCAGCGCACCGTTTCGCGCGCCGCTGATTATTACCGTGGTGGCGAAATGTGAAGAAAACGACAAGGTTCCGCTCTGGGAACAGGAAATGTCTGCCGGTTGTGCAGTGATGGCTATGCAGATGGCCGCAATTGCCCAGGGCTTTGGCGGTATCTGGCGCAGCGGCGCATTAACCGAAAGTGCGGTCGTTCGTGAAGCATTCGACTGTCGCCCGCAAGATAAAATCGTCGGTTTCCTCTATCTGGGAACGCCGCAGCTAAAAGCATCCACGACGATCAACCTGGCCGATCCGAGCGCATTCGTCCGTTATTTCTGATATCAACGGCAAAACTGTCTGGATTCTGAGCAAAGACACCCGAATTCAGACAGTCACTCTTACCACATCATGGAATGAGCGCTACCATATCCGGATTGCAATGACAGGAGATGTCCATGAGCGAGCACGCTATTCGTTTAACGCAATACAGCCACGGAGCCGGTTGCGGTTGTAAGATTTCCCCCAAAGTACTGGAAACCATCCTGCACAGTGAGCAGGCGAAGTTTGTTGATCCGAACTTACTGGTGGGTAATGAAACTCGCGACGACGCGGCGGTATACGATCTGGGGAACGGCACCAGCGTTATCAGCACCACCGATTTCTTTATGCCGATTGTCGATAATCCGTTTGATTTTGGCCGCATCGCCGCGACTAACGCCATCAGCGATATATTCGCTATGGGCGGCAAACCGATTATGGCAATTGCTATTCTGGGCTGGCCGCTGGATAAGCTGGCGCCGGAAATCGCCCGCGAAGTCACCGAAGGTGGACGTTTTGCCTGCCGTCAGGCGGGTATCGCGCTGGCGGGTGGTCACTCTATTGATGCCCCTGAGCCTATCTTTGGCCTTGCGGTAACCGGCGTTGTGCCGACCGAACGCGTGAAGAAAAACAGCACCGCAGAGGCAGGGTGTAAGTTATTCCTGACCAAGCCTCTGGGGATTGGCGTTCTGACGACAGCAGAGAAAAAATCGCTGCTGAAGGACGAACACAAAGGACTGGCGACGGAAGTGATGTGCCAGATGAACATTGCCGGCGCGGCATTCGCCGAAATCGATGGCGTGAAAGCCATGACCGACGTCACCGGTTTTGGTCTGCTCGGACACCTGAGTGAGATGTGTCAGGGCGCAGGCGTTCAGGCGCAGATTGTCTACCAGGCTATTCCTAAGCTGCCTGGCGTTGAAGAGTACATCGCGCAGGGTGCGGTACCCGGCGGTACCCAGCGTAACTTTGCCAGCTACGGCCACCTGATGGGTGAAATGCCGCAGTCGGTACGCGATCTGCTCTGCGATCCGCAAACTTCCGGTGGCCTACTGCTGGCGGTAACGCCGGAAGCTGAAGCCGAAGTGAAAGCCGCAGCGGCGCAGTTTGGCATCGACCTCACCGCGATTGGTGAGTTAGTGGAAGCTCGTGGCGGTCGCGCCATGGTTGAGATCCGTTAACCCGATGCGGTTGTTTATTGCCGAAAAACCGAGTCTGGCGCGCGCCATCGCCGATGTGCTACCCAAGCCGCATCGCAAAGGTGACGGCTTTATTGAATGCGGAAATGGACAAGTGGTGACCTGGTGTATTGGTCACCTGCTTGAACAGGCGCAACCAGACGCCTACGACAGTCGTTATGCTCGCTGGAGTCTGGTCGATCTGCCGATTGTCCCGGAAAAGTGGCAACTGCAACCGCGCCCCTCGGTGACCAAACAACTTAACGTCATTAAGCGCTTTTTGCATGAGGCCAGCGAAGTTATTCACGCCGGTGACCCCGATCGTGAAGGGCAACTGCTGGTGGATGAAGTGCTGGATTACCTGCAACTGGCACCTGAAAAGCGCCAACAGGTGCAACGTTGCCTGATTAACGACCTCAACCCGCAGGCCGTGGAGCGGGCTATTGAGCGTCTGCGCGCCAACAGTGAGTTTATCCCGCTGTGCGTCTCGGCGCTGGCGCGAGCGCGTGCGGACTGGTTGTACGGTATCAATATGACGCGCGCTTACACCATTCTCGGACGTAACGCGGGCTATCAGGGCGTACTTTCGGTCGGGCGCGTACAAACGCCGGTGCTCGGGCTGGTTGTGCGTCGTGATGAAGAGATTGAAAACTTTGTCGCCAAAGACTTCTTTGAGGTAAAGGCGCATATCGTAACGCCCGCCGATGAGCGGTTTACCGCTATCTGGCAGCCGAGCGAAGCGTGTGAGCCTTATCAGGATGAAGAAGGGCGCTTGCTGAATCGCACGCTGGCTGAACACGTGGTGAACCGCATTAACGGTCAGCCGGCGATAGTCACCAGCTATAACGATAAACGGGAATCAGAATCCGCGCCGCTGCCTTTTTCGCTGTCGGCGTTGCAGATTGAGGCGGCGAAGCGCTTCGGTTTAAGTGCGCAAAACGTTCTGGATATCTGTCAGAAGTTGTATGAAACCCATAAGTTGATTACCTATCCGCGTTCGGATAGCCGTTATCTGCCGGAAGAGCACTTTGCCGGACGTCATGCGGTACTGAACGCGATTAGCGTCCATGCACCGGATCTGCTCCCGCAACCGGCGGTCAATCCCGATACGCGAAATCGCTGTTGGGACGACAAAAAAGTGGATGCGCACCATGCCATCATTCCTACCGCACGCAGTGCATCCATCAACCTGAATGACAATGAAGCGAAAATTTACAACCTGATTGCCCGTCAGTATCTGATGCAATTTTGCGCAGATGCGGTATTCAGGAAGTGCGTTATTGAGCTGGATATTGCCAAAGGCAAGTTTGTTGCCAAAGCGCGTTTTCTGGCGGAAGCCGGATGGCGCACGCTGCTCGGCAATAAAGAGCGCGACGAAGATAACGACGGAACGCCGTTGCCGGTGGTGGCAAAAGATGACGAGCTGTTGTGCGAAAAAGGCGAAGTGGTTGAACGTCAGACCCAACCGCCACGACACTTTACCGATGCCACGCTGCTGTCAGCGATGACCGGGATTGCGCGATTCGTGCAGGATAAAGAACTGAAAAAGATCCTGCGCGCGACAGACGGACTGGGAACGGAAGCGACGCGCGCCGGGATTATCGAGTTGCTGTTTAAGCGCGGGTTCCTGGTGAAAAAAGGACGGTATATCCATTCTACCGACGCGGGAAAAGCGCTGTTCCACTCGTTGCCAGAAATGGCGACACGCCCGGACATGACCGCGCACTGGGAATCTATCCTGACCCAAATCAGCGAAAAGCAATGTCGCTATCAGGATTTCATGCAGCCGCTGGTGGGGACGCTGTATCAGCTTATCGATCAGGCGCGCAGCACACCGGTACGACGCTTTCGTGGAATTGCTGCACCTGGCGGTAGTGGTGGCGATAAGAAAAAGAGTGTGCCGCGTAAACGTCCGGCGAAAAAAAGCCCGCCATCTGAAGATGCGGGCCTGTAAGTCTGTAGGCCTGGTAAGCGTAGCGCCATCAGGCTTTGCCGGATGCGGCAACCGTGCTTTATCCGGCCTACGGGTCTATAGAGACGATATTAAATCACACCCTGGCCCAGCATCGCGTCGGCAACTTTCACGAAGCCCGCGATGTTGGCGCCACGTACGTAGTTGGTCTGCTTGCTTTCGCCGCCGTATTCAACGCAGGCATGGTGAATATCCAGCATGATGTGGTGCAGGCGCGCATCCACTTTCTCCGCTTTCCAGCCCAGACGTGCGGCGTTCTGCGCCATTTCCAGACCGGATGTGGCGACGCCACCGGCGTTGGCGGCTTTACCCGGTGCGAACAGTACACCTGCCTCGAGGAACAGGTCGGTGGCTTCGATGGTGGTTGGCATGTTCGCACCTTCAGCCACGGCCTTGACGCCGTTGGCGATAAGCATTTGTGCGGCTTCCACATCGAGTTCGTTCTGCGTGGCACACGGTAGGGCGATGTCGACCGGAACTGACCACGGTTGTTTGCCTTCCAGGTAGGTCAGGCCAAACTCACGGGCATAATCTGCTACGCGACCGTCACGGCTGTCTTTGATTGCGCACAGACGCGCCAGTTTTTCTTTGGTAAATCCGCTTTCGTCAACTACGGTTCCGCTGGAATCGGAGGCGGTAACCACCCGCGCGCCAAACTCCATGGCTTTCTCAATGGCGAATTGCGCCACGTTACCGGAGCCAGAAACCGCCACGCGCATGCCTTCAAAGCCCAGACCATGGCGTTTGAGCATCGCTTCGGTGAAATACACCAGACCGTAGCCGGTCGCTTCCGGGCGGATCAGGCTGCCGCCGAAAGAAAGACCTTTACCGGTAAAGACGCAGGCGCTGTTGTTGGAGAGTTTTTTCATCATCCCGGCCATAAAGCCGACTTCACGGCCGCCCACACCGATATCGCCCGCCGGAACGTCGGTATCGGGACCTAAATGGCGGAACAGTTCGGTCATCAGCGCCTGGCAGAAACGCATGATTTCGCCTTCGCTTTTCCCTTTCGGATCGAAATCGCTCCCGCCTTTACCCCCGCCCATTGGCAGGGTGGTGAGGGCATTTTTAAACGTCTGCTCGAAGCCAAGGAATTTCAGGATCGACAGGTTCACGGAAGGGTGGAAACGCATACCGCCTTTGTATGGGCCAATGGCAGAGCTAAACTGCACGCGCCATGCGCGGTTGACTTGCACCTGATTGCGGTCGTCCAGCCAGACTACGCGGAACTGGATCACGCGCTCCGGTTCAACCAGACGTTCCAGCAATGACATCTGACGATAACGTGGGTTTTGCTCGAGGAAGGGCCACAGCGTCGTCATTACCTCACGAACGGCTTGCGCGAACTCGGTCTGATTCGGGTCGCGCTTTTGCACATGGTTAAGAAATGACTCCAGAGAACATGTCTGATCCATAGATATAAGAACCTCTTATGTATTGATATGGTTATATTTTTGATATTTGTGTTAAGTGTTTTGCAGTTTTTGACTATACCACCAGCACTGTGACGAGACGCAAGAAAAAATTAATCCCGCTAAGTAAATTAATATTGCGTCGTGGGTCATAACCAAAAACGATGATCGAAGAGGCTAAAGTTTCTGCCGGTTTATACCGTTATACTGAGCATAGATGTCAGTTAAAAAGGAAAGAATATGCGCCGTTTAATCATGGCAGGTGCGTTGGCACTGATGTCCAGCGCGACGCTGGCAAATCAGCTTTATCGCCCGGACGTGCAGGTGAATGTGCCGCCGGAAGTGTTTAGTTCCAGCGGCCAGCGCGCGCAGCCATGTAATCAGTGCTGCATTTATCAGGATCGAAACTATTCAGAAGGGGCGGTGATTAAAGCCGATGGCGTGCTGCTACAGTGCCAGCGCGATGAAAAAACCATCAGCACGAATCCGCTGGTCTGGCGTCGCGTAAAAGAATAAACGCTTCCAGTAGCGGGATATCGGCAGGCGCCAGCGGATAACGCAGCGCCTCTTCGGGTGAACACCAGACGATATCCTGATGCTCATACGCCTTCAGTTCTCCCTGATATGACGGTACATGCCAGGCATGTAAGTGAATCAGTCGGCCCGAAACCTCGCGTTGATGGCTGGCAATGTAGCGCCCCACGACTGCCTCAATGCCCAACTCTTCACGCAGTTCTCGGGCCAGCGCATCTGGCTGACTTTCGCCCAGCTCAACCTTACCGCCGGCAAACTCCCACATGCCTGACTGATCCGCATGCTGCGGACGCTGAGCCAGTAAAATTTTGCCATCACGTTCAATAATAGCGGCGACCACGTCGAGGGTTTTCATTATATTCATCAAGATCTAACGACAGAAAATGACATACTATCGTTATCTTTGTTTTATCTAAAGTATTCAGGAGCCACCGTTGAACGAACCTCAGTCGTGGGTAAAGCCGTTAACGCGTATCCCTTCCAGTCTAAAACCGCTCGCTGCTACGCAGAAAAAACATTATGGCGATGTGCTACATCCTACGCGCTGGTGGGGGCGGATGCCGTTTCTGTTCTGGCTGGTAGCGCTGTTTGTCGGATTTCTGGAGCGTAAAAAGGCGCGTTTAACGCCGGTGATGCGCGCGCTGTTGATGACCCGCGTATCTCAGGTGTGCCACTGCGCTTTTTGCGTTGATGCCAACAGTTTACGCCTGGCTGAACGCTGTGGCGCGCTGGATAAAGTCTTACAGGTTGCCAACTGGCAAGAATCGGCGCTATTTAGCGCAGAAGAGCGCGTAGCGCTGGCCTATGCCGATGCGATCACCGCCACGCCGCCACAGGTTGACGCTGCGCTGAAAGCGCAGATGAAGCAGCAGTTTACCGATGATGCCATTACGGAAATGACCGCGCTGATTGCGTTTCAAAATCTCTCGGCGCGTTTTAATGCCGCTCTCGATATTCCTTCGCAGGGACTGTGCGACACCTTCAAAGGACGCCCGCATGCTTGACCGTCATCTTCATCCGCGTTTAAAACCGCTTTTGCATCGCTGCGTGGGCATTATTGATAAGCCTGCGATTACCCCGGACGGGCTTACGCTGGTCGGTTTTGCCATTGGCGTGTTGGCCTTGCCATTTCTGGCGTTAGGCTGGTATCTGGCGGCGCTGGCGGCCATTGTGCTCAATCGGCTTTTTGATGGGCTGGATGGGGCACTGGCGCGGCGCAGAGGGCTAACCGATGCAGGCGGATTTCTTGATATCTCGCTCGATTTTCTGTTTTACGCCTTAGTGCCATTCGGTTTTATGCTCGCCGATCCGGCGGTCAACGCGCTGGCTGGTGGTTGGTTGCTGTTCGCCTTTATGGGGACCGGTAGCAGTTTTCTGGCCTTTGCCGCGTTGGCGGCGAAACATCAAATTGATAACCCAGGCTACGCGCATAAATCGTTTTATTATCTGGGGGGACTGACCGAAGGTACTGAGACGATTTTGCTGTTTGTGTTTGGGTGTCTGTTCCCGGAATATTTTGCCGTGATGGCGTGGGTTTTTGGCGCGCTGTGCTGGATGACGACGTTTACCCGGATCTGGAGCGGATACCTGACGCTAAAAGCGGTTCAGCGTCAGGCATAATCAGAGATTACTTGCTGCTGTCCGAACCCCGTTCACCGCTGGAGATCGGGTTTTTTGGATTGCTGCTCCACTCATACCAGCCGCCGTCGTAAACGGAGACGTTTTTCCAGCCCATCGCGCGGGCATACATAAACGTTTCCGAAGCACGCCAGCCGGTACCGCAATAGAACGAGACCTGCTGCTGTGGCAGAATATTCCATTGCTTCCACATGGCGGCGATGTCATCCGCGCTGCGCATGGTGCCATCCGGATTATGGAAATCTTCCATGTGGGTGGAATCACTGCCCGCGTGGCCCCAACGTGCGCCTGCAATCTCACCTTTTGGCTTAATGTAGCTATAGCCGCTGGTGGTACCGACAAATTCCGGCCATGAACGAATGCTCACCAAAGACGCATCCTGGCGATGCAGCAGACCGCGAGCCTGTTCCATATCGAGCATCAACTGCGGCTGGGCAGGGATTTTCACGCCGAAATCAGGTTCTGGTTTCACCGTTGGCGGAGTGCCGCGTTCGACCGGTAAGCCCGCGTCGGACCAGGTTTGCCAACCGCCGTCGAGCAGACGAACATCTTTCACGCCGGCGTACAGCATAATTTGCGCCACGCGCGCAGCGGCATAGACATCGCGGCCGTATAAAATCACCGTGGTGTCATGGCGGATACCGTGCTTCGCCAGCATCGTTTTGAGCTGTTCGTCGGACACTTTGTTCCACAGCGGTTCGCTTTCGACTTCGTTGGTATCAATGTAGCCCGCACCAGGGATGTGGCTCAGCAGATACAACTTCGGCGCGCCCCAGGCGGCCTCAATCACTTTCCAGTCGCCCGCCGGTTTAGCAGTTACGTTTTTACCCTGCTGCAGGTCGTGCAGCCACTGCGGGTACACCAGCTGTTCGAAGTGCGGCAGACGTTGCAGGCGGGCTGGGTCCGTAAGCGCATCGCTGAGGGTGGAGATATGGTTAAAGCCCACTTTTTGCAGGCGGGCTTTGACAGCCGGTATGTCGTTATCGCTGCCATACAGTGCCACCGGCGTGTCAGTGTTGAGTTGATGTGATTTAACCCAGGCGCTGAGTTGTTCATCATTCATCTTGTCGAGCCAGGCGGCAGACAGGTTCAGTGCGGAAGGTTCGTGTCCTGAAGGACCATTAAGCGACTGCGGCCAGCCGTTGTAAAAAGCGCTCTGACGGGTATCGATTGCCGCGCCTTGCTTTTGCTGTAACTGGTCGAGGGTGAGCGTCTGTGCTGTTTCAGCAGCCCAGGAAGAAGCGCAAGCGAGCCCTAAAGCCAGTGCCAGCGCGGTCATTTGAGAAACACGTTTCATCGAATAGCCCGACGTTGAAAAAAAGAGGACGACATTCTGTGCCGCCGGTTAAGTAAAAACCTTGCGTTAACGCAGCATATCGCCACATTCACGCCCAGTTTTCCATCTGAAATACACGGCCTGCTGGCGGGACATCCTGCGCGTCATGGGTAACCTGTACCACTGGAATACCCAGCTTACGTACCTCGGTAAAGACCCACCGGCGAAAGGTATCGCGCAGCGACGTGTCCAGCCTGCTAAAGGGTTCATCGAGTAACAGCGCCTGGGGCTGCGCCAGCAGTGCGCGGAGCAGAGCGACTCGCGAACGTTGTCCGCCGGAGAGCGAAGCCGGATCGCGCGAATAAAAACCGGCCAGGTCCGCACGCGCGAGAGCGCTTTCCACCGCATGTCGTCTGGTGGAACCCTGTAGAGTGGCGGGTAGGGCCAGCAGTAAATTCTGCCCAACGCTGAAATGGTCAAACAGCAGTGCATCCTGAAACAGAATGCCAATCTGGCGCTGCGCCGTAGGCAGAGCGTCAACGCGTCGTGCGTTGAGCCACAGCTCGCCTGATGCCTGAAATTGAGGTGACAACGCCCCGACCATCCACGAAAACAGCGAAGACTTTCCACTGCCGGAGGAACCCATAATCGTGACAATGTCACTTTTATTAACCTGAAAGGTAACGTTCTTCAGCAGCGCAGTCGCACCCTGGTACAACGAAAGGTTTTGCACAATGAGCATTAGCGGAGTCCTTGTCGAAAGCGGCCAATCCACGCAGCGAGAAACGCCGTGAGTGCGAAAACTAACAGCGGTAACAGAAGCTGCCATAGCGCCTGAGTTGCCAGAATCGCAGTGCTACCGCCGCTGCTTAATGCCACCGCTTCGGTGGTCAACGTTGGAAAGCGTCCTGCGCCTAACCATAGTGTTGGCATGAACTGGGCGATACTGACAGAGAATCCGACCGCGAAGGCAATCAGAGCCGGGCGAGCCAGTAGCGGGCATTTTACCTGCCAGAATATGCGGCCCCGCGTCCAGCCAAGCGTTTGCGCAATCAAAATCAATCGCGGGTCAATGCGCTGCCAGGCCGGTTTAAGCACAAACAACATCCAGGGCATCACCCATAGCAGGTGTCCCCAGACAATGGTCCTCATCAGTCCATCCTGCCCGGCATATAACGCCAGCAAATACTGGCCGGTTACCAGCGGCAGTGCAGGCAAAATCAGCGGTAGCCAGACCCAACGTTGTCCGGTTTGCGGTCCCCATTCCAGCCAGGCAAAAAGTATCAGTAGCGCCAGCAGGCTGGAGACGAGTCCCAGTTGCAGACTATTGCCGAGCGCCTCGCTATTTAGCGATGAATAGTTGGCGAGCAGCGCCAGAACCAGTGCGCATAGCACACCGTTAAGGGGCAAAAGTTGTACTAATGAACGTTCGATTGTACAGGATGGAAAACGCAGGCGTTCACCGGTTGCCGCAGGAATGGTGTGGCGCCAGGCGCGCCATAACAGGTACCCTGCCAGCGCGATGATGAAGAGCAACAGCACCAGCAACAGGCTGGCGAGCGCGCCTTTAGCCTGCTGCCCGGCATCGCCCTGACTGAGCCATTGCCAGCTCAACACGGCAAGCGTTGGCGGATTTCCGGGGCCAAGAACGATTGCCACATCCACAACGGAGAGTGACCAGGCAACAATCGCCAGCATAACTTTGCCTAATGCCGGGCCGATAGCGGGCAGTACCAGCCAGTTCAGGCATTGCAGTCGGCTGTAACCCAGCGAATCCAGCACGATAACCTGCTGCGAAAGGTGTTTTTCACTCAGTAGAGCCGAGAGGATCCATAACAAAAAAGCGCTCTCTTTCACCGCCAGCGTCACGCCAAGCCCAATGCCGTAACGGTCTGGCTGTGGGCTGAGGAACGGTAGCCATTGCCAGATTTTACCGCCTTCGGCAAAAACCAACAGCACGCTGGTGGCGAAGGCAACATGCGGGATCGCCAGCAGCCACGGAAGACGGGTGCTTAGTCGCGCCCAGCCTGCGCCGGGCCATAAAGCGAGAATTGCCAGCAGCGCGATGATCAGTGCGCCGCCGGCAGCCAGTCCTGTGGAAACCAGCGTCGCCAGTAACGCCTGCGGAAGTTGAGGGTCGGCAAAGAGAGCCAGCCAATGGGTTAGGCTAAGGGCTGGCGCTATCAGAGAGAAAGCCGCTGGCGCCAGCGGCAGATAAACTGCCGCCATGATGGCCCAGAGTAGCAAAATTAATGCGTACCGTAGCGGCGTAGCCATTCTTGTTCCAGAGCGTTTACCCAGGCAGCATGCGGTTCCGGCAGAACGGCAGGGAGTCCTTGTGGGATCCGCGCCAGCAGCGCATCACGCTGTTCGACAGGTAATTTTTGTGGATCAAGCACCGAAGGATCTCCCCAGACAGTTGAGTCGGCTTTACGCAGTTGTGCTTCGGGCGAAAGCAGGAAGTTTGCCACGACTTTTGCTCCGGCACTGGCGCGGGCATTCGCCGGAATAGCAACAAAGTGCACGTTGCCGAGCATGCCCTGTGAGAAACCAAAACTGTAGCTGCTTTTAGGCAATTCGCCGCTGGCCACTTTTTGCAATGCATGGGCCGGATTAAAGGTCAATGATAAACGCAGGGTACCGCTATTGAGCAGTGCATCCATTCGCGCAGGCGTGGGTGGAAAATCTTTGCCTTCACGCCAAAGTACAGGGTGCAAGGTATCAAGATAAAGCCACAATGGCGCGGTAACGTCGGCGAATGTCGCTGCATCTGGCGTAACTTTCAATGCTTGTGGTTTGGTGGTGAGCGATATTAACAACTGCTCCAGAAACGCCGTGCCGGTAAAGTCTGGCGGGCGCGGATAGGTCACCGTGCCAGGGTGCGCCTGCGCAAATTCAAGCAGTGCCTGCGGAGATTGCGGCGGCTGCGCGGTGAGATCGCGCCGGGCAATAAAGGTGAGTTGGGCGCCGCCCCACGGTGATTCAGCTCCCTCCGTCGGAACGGAGAAATCTTCGGTCACCGGTTTTTGGGTATCAACATAGCGCCAGTTAGGCAGCGTTTGCGCCCACTGAGTTTGCAGTAGCCCGGCTTCTTTCAGGGTGCGGAAGTTTTCGCCGTTAACCCACAATAAATCGACAGAACCTCCGGTTTTTCGCCCGGATGCCGCTTCCGTCTGGATGCGTTTTACTGCGTCGGCGGCATCTGCCAGGCGTACGATTTTCAGGTTAATGGCGTAGTGCGTTTTCATCTCACCGCTAACCCAGTCGAGATACTGGTTAACTGCATTGTCGCCACCCCAGGCGTTGAACCACACAGTCTGACCGCGGGCATCGTTTTTGATTTGTTGCCAGCCGTCGTTCTGGGCAAACGTCGCCAGCGGACAGAGCATTAAACTCAGGCACAATAAGCAGTAACGCATAGTATCTCCATGGCTAAAAATGGGGGAAGTCTCAGGTTTTTTTTCGTTGATGTTCAAGATAAAGGCTTCTCGCCACTGAAATTATTACGCTCAGAGCGAACAGGATGAACAGGCCGGTTACAAACCAAAATGTACCGCCGGTTAACAGGCTACCCGCCCATGAATAGACGATAGTAGCGGGTAACTGTCCGATGCCGGTGGCGATGAAAAAATGGCGAAACCGAATTGAGGTCAGGCCTGCTGCGTAGCTTACCGGGTCGAACGGTACAAAAGGTAACAGGCGACAGACCAGAATGGTGTGCTTGCCATAGCGCTCGAAAAAAGCGTCCATATTGTTCAGCACCGTTTTTCCGGTCAGCTTTTCTACCGCACCGCGACCTAAAATACGGGCAATAAAAAAGCACAGCGCCGCACCTGCCATCGCACTGCTCCAGGACAGTATGCCGCCCCAAAATGCGCCAAACAGCGAGGCGTTGGCAAAGGTGATCACAAAAGCGGGAAGCGGGGCGACGATGGCCTGCAAGATCATCAGGAAGAATGAAACGACCGCCGCCTGAGTTCCGTAAGAACGAATAAAATTCTCAAGAGCATGCTGATCGAGCGTGGTAAACGCAGTCAGGCTCTGCGTAAGAAAGTCTCTCACGTCGGGCAGCCATGCCCACGCTATCAACGCGACTACCAACAGGGCAATGAACCCAGCCCGGCAATACTTTCTGGTCTGCGTTTTATTCAGCGTTCTCATTTACCGGCAAGCTCTCGATTTGCAGAGGGGTCGACATGTTTGTATCGGGCCCAGGCTTTTGCCGCCTGCACGAGGGCAAACAAGGCAATGCCTGCAATACTGAGCTTACCGATAAATACCAGGGTAATGCCTTCACTGGCCAGTTCGTGTGACATCAGCGTATAGATAAAGATACCTGGTAACGTGGTGATAGCTGAAATCAGAGTAAATGACCAGAACGGAATGGCCGTCAGCCCATAGGCGTAATTTTGAATATTATAGGGGAACAGCGGCACGAGCCGGGTCAGGATCAGAAAGTCTATTCCGCTTTGGGCAATGCCTTTTTCGATAGCCTGAAACATTGTCGTGTGCCCAACGTATTTCAGGAGCAGATCCCGTCCAAGCCAGCGAGCCAGCAAAAACGACAGCGCCGAGGCCACGGTTGCTGCCACTAACGAGATAAGCGTCCCTGCCACGGGGCCAAACAGCACACCGCCGACAATCACCAGTATGCTGCCGGGTATCAGGCACAGCGCCGCAACGATAAATAGCAGAATATAAAGTGCGTAGCCGAACAGCCCGCTTTGGTGGATGACATCTTGCAAATGATGGAGATTGGTTATCAGGTCAGACAGACCAAAATAGTGGAAAACCCCAGCCAGGGCGCAGAACAGCACTGCCACAATAAGCAGTCGGTATTCTGCCTTATGCGAACTTCTTTTTCATGGGGGGTCTCCTGTAAATCCGTGGGCAATGATGCGTTTTCACCAGCGAAAAGTGCGCGCGAAGATATAGTAAAATCCCGCTCGCAACAATGTATTACCGCCGCTTTTTTGATTTTGCACAGAATATACTGACTCTCCAGGCGAGGCCCGGAGAGCGAAAAAATGCAGATAATTAGACGCGGAATTTTGCCCACACTGGCGCGTGGTCGGACGGTTTTTCCATGCTCCGGATCTCATAGTCGATACCCGTTTCTTCGCAACGTTCCGCCAGCGGATTGCTTGCCAGCAGCAGATCAATTCGCAGACCACGGTTATCGTCGAAGCCTTTCGAGCGGTAATCAAACCACGAGAACTGGTCGTTTTTATCAGGATGCGCGTGACGATAGGTGTCCACCAGCCCCCAACCTAACAGACGTTCCATCCACTCACGTTCTTCTGGCAGGAAGGAACATTTCCCGGTACGCAGCCAGCGTTTACGGTTCTCTTCGCCAATGCCGATATCGAGATCGGTTGGGCTGATATTCATATCACCCATGATCAGCACCGGATTATCGCGTTTCAGTTCAGTCTCCAGATAGTTTTGTAAGTTCTGATAGAACGCCGCTTTCGCCGGGAATTTAGTTTCATGGTCACGACTTTCGCCCTGCGGGAAATAGCCGTTGATCACAGTGATGCTGCCCAGAGGGGACGGAATTTCTGCCATGATGATACGACGCTGCGCTTCTTCGTCATCGCCCGGGAAGCCACGACGTACCGCAATTGGCGTTTCTTTCGTTAACAACGCGACGCCGTAATGGCCTTTCTGGCCGTGATAAAAGACGTTGTAACCGAGCTTTGCTACCTCTTCGAGAGGGAACATATCGTCGTGAACTTTTGTCTCCTGTAAGCCAATCACATCCGGTTGGTGTTTTTCGACAATGGCTGCCAGTTGATGAGGACGGGCACGCAGGCCGTTGATATTAAAAGAGACAAATTTCATAGTCGCTGCCACTTTGTAAGATGAATAGTGCAAGGATGGTAGCAGAATTTCCACGAACTGACTGCTTCTTGTCACCTGATTCCAACAATGATTGCTAATGGTGTTAACGATGGAGCAAAAACTGCACCGTTTTGGCGCGAAGCGCGTCGCTATGGGGCAATAATTTCCGATAAATTTCGTATACGATCACAATTCCAGAATTATATTTGGCGACTGAATAAAATTTCGGTTTTTCCTCTAATTAGTCCCCTGTTACGCAAACATATTCACTTTATATGCACATGTAGTGAATATTGCCGTGTTGTAACCTGTTGATATTCCGTCCTCGACCTCCGTTTATGCACTTTTTTCGCTGGCTGGCACGAACCCTGCAATCTACATTTACACCGCAAATACTATATTTATTAACATATAAATAACCTTTTATTTACCGTTGAGGTCGCTATGTCTCTGTCAATTACGCGTGAAAATTTTGATGAATGGATGATGCCTGTATACGCTCCGGCCCCTTTTATTCCGGTGCGGGGTGAAGGTTCACGTCTGTGGGATCAGCAGGGTAAAGAGTATATCGATTTCGCGGGAGGCATTGCGGTTAACGCGCTGGGTCACGCCCATCCGGCATTGCGCGAGGTATTAAACGACCAGGCGAGTAAATTCTGGCATACAGGAAATGGCTACACCAACGAGCCGGTATTGCGTCTGGCGAAAAAGCTGATTGACGCCACCTTTGCCGAGCGCATTTTCTTCTGTAACTCAGGGGCAGAGGCCAACGAAGCGGCGTTAAAACTGGCGCGTAAATATGCTCACGATCGTTTTGGTAGCCAGAAGAGCGGGATTGTGGCGTTTAAAAATGCATTCCATGGCCGCACGCTGTTTACCGTCAGCGCCGGTGGTCAGCCCGCCTATTCACAGGATTTCGCGCCGCTGCCGCCGGATATCCGCCATGCCGTGTATAACGATCTCGATTCTGCCAGCCAGTTGATTGATGACACGACCTGTGCGGTCATCGTCGAGCCTGTCCAGGGCGAAGGCGGCGTGGTGCCGGCAACAAACGCGTTTTTGCAGGGGTTGCGTGAATTATGCGATCGCCATAATGCGCTGCTGATTTTTGATGAGGTTCAGACCGGGGTTGGCCGTACCGGCGAACTGTATGCCTATATGCACTATGGTGTGACGCCAGACCTGCTGACGACGGCCAAAGCGCTTGGCGGTGGTTTTCCTATTGGGGCGTTATTGACCACAGAACGTTGCAGCAGCGTGATGACCGTGGGCACGCACGGTACAACTTACGGCGGAAACCCATTAGCCACTGCCGTAGCGGGTAAGCTGCTGGAAATTGTTAACACGCCGGAAGTCCTCAATGGTGTGAAACAGCGTCATGACTGGTTTGTGGAACGTATTAACGCCATTAACGAACGTTTTGGACTGTTTAGCGAAATTCGTGGGCTTGGACTGCTGATCGGCTGCGTACTGAATGCGGAATATGCCGGGAAAGCAAAACTCATCTCGCAAGAAGCGGCCAATGCAGGGGTGATGGTACTGATTGCCGGCGCTAACGTGGTGCGTTTCGCGCCAGCGTTAAACGTCAGCCAGGAAGAGGTGGCAACCGGGCTGGATCGTTTTGCGCTGGCATGCGAACGCATTAAAGCAGGAGGTTCATCATGATGGTGATTCGCCCCATTGAACGTGCTGATATTACCGCGTTGATGCAGCTTGCCGGTAAGACCGGCGGCGGATTGACCTCGCTACCGGCGAATGAAGCGACGCTAATGGCGCGTATCGAACGTTCGCTACAAACCTGGCGCGGTGAGTTGCCCAAAAGTGAGCAGGGATATGTGTTTGTGCTGGAAGACAGCGCCAGCGGAACTGTGGCGGGGATTTGCGCCATTGAGGTGGCGGTAGGACTTAACGATCCCTGGTACAACTATCGGGTCGGTACTCTGGTGCATGCCTCGAAAGAGTTGAATGTCTATAACGCATTGCCGACGCTGTTTCTCAGTAACGATCACACCGGAAGCAGTGAGCTTTGCACGCTGTTTCTCGATCCGGACTGGCGTAAAGAAGGTAACGGCTATTTGTTGTCGAAGTCGCGCTTTATGTTCATGGCCGCGTTTCGTGACCGTTTTAACGAAAAAGTCGTTGCAGAGATGCGGGGTGTCATTGATGAACACGGTTATTCACCGTTCTGGCAAAGCCTCGGAAAACGTTTTTTTTCAATGGAATTCAGCCGCGCAGATTTTCTCTGTGGCACCGGACAAAAAGCCTTTATTGCTGAGCTGATGCCTAAACACCCTATTTACACCCACTTCCTGTCGGAAGAAGCACAAAGCGTGATTGGCGAAGTGCATCCGCAAACGGCGCCCGCGCGGGCGGTGCTGGAGAAAGAGGGCTTTCGCTATCGCAACTATGTCGATATTTTCGACGGCGGGCCGACGCTGGAATGCGATATTGACCGGGTGCGGGCAATA
The DNA here is from genome assembly GCF_001034465.1 of Citrobacter sp. MGH100. Lineage (NCBI taxonomy): Bacteria > Pseudomonadati > Pseudomonadota > Gammaproteobacteria > Enterobacterales > Enterobacteriaceae > Citrobacter > Citrobacter sp. MGH100. Next base: position 1,452,258 of record NZ_KQ089800.1, on the reverse strand, counting down.
CGTAAAAGCAGGCTGGTGGAAGTGGCGGAAGGTCAGCCAGCAACCGGCGATTATCCGGCTTGTCTGGTTGCCAATGAAAACTATCAAAACTTCCGCGTCATGCTGGTTCGCGCAGACCCGGATACCCAACGTCTGGTACTGACGGCGGCACAACTGGATGCCCTGAAATGCCACGCGGGCGACCATGTACGTTTTGTGCGTCTTTGTGCAGAGGAGAAAACAGCATGACACTATGGATAAACGGTGACTGGGTGACGGGGCTGGGCGAGCGTCGGGTGAAAACCAACCCAGTAGGTGGTGATGTGCTGTGGCACGGCAATGATGCCGATGCTACGCAGGTGGCGCAAGCGTGCCAGGCTGCGCGTGCAGCTTTTCCGGGCTGGGCAAGACAGTCTTTTGCCGCGCGTCAGGACATTGTCGAGAAATTCGCGACGCTGCTGGAGAGTAATAAAGCAGAACTGACGGCGATCATTGCACGGGAAACCGGCAAGCCGCGCTGGGAAGCAGCAACCGAGCTGACGGCGATGATCAATAAAATTGCCATCTCAGTGAAGGCGTATCACACCCGTACCGGGGAACAGCATAACGCGCTGCCAGATGGCGCTGCGACGTTACGTCATCGCCCACACGGTGTTCTGGCCGTGTTTGGCCCGTATAACTTCCCCGGTCATTTACCTAATGGTCATATCGTTCCGGCGTTGTTGGCTGGCAATACGTTGATTTTCAAACCCAGCGAGCTGACGCCGTGGACCGGTGAAGCCGTGGCAAAGCTGTGGGCGCAGGCGGGATTACCGCCGGGCGTGCTGAACCTGGTACAGGGCGGGCGTGAAACGGGGCAGGCCCTGAGCGCGCTGGAAGACCTTGATGGTCTGCTGTTTACCGGCAGCGCCAATACCGGTTATCACCTGCATCGACAGTTATCTGGCCAGCCAGAAAAAATCCTCGCTCTCGAGATGGGAGGGAACAACCCGCTGATTATCGAGAACCCGGAAGATATTGATGCCGCCGTGCATCTGACCATTCAATCTGCGTTTGTAACCGCCGGACAGCGCTGTACCTGTGCCCGCCGCCTGTTAGTTAAAAAAGGCGCGCAGGGTGATGCGTTCCTGATGCGTCTGGTGGAAGTTAGTCAGCGTTTAATGCCCGGCAACTGGGATGCGGAACCGCAGCCGTTTATGGGCGGACTGATTTCCGAACAGGCCGCGCAGCATGTCTATGATGCCTGGCAGCGTCTGGCATCGTTAGGTGGCCGTACGCTGTTAGCACCGCGTCTGGTGAAAGCCGGAACGTCACTGCTGACTCCCGGCATCATCGAACTGACCGGGGCGGCGAACGTACCTGATGAAGAGGTTTTTGGCCCTCTGCTTGGCGTCTGGCGCTATGACAGCTTTGATGACGCGATTCGCATGGCGAACAACACCCGTTTTGGACTGTCGTGTGGGTTAGTTTCACCCGATCGCAGCCAATTTGATCAATTGCTGCTGGAGGCGCGGGCAGGGATCGTCAACTGGAATAAGCCGTTAACCGGCGCGGCGAGTACAGCGCCGTTTGGCGGGGTTGGCGCGTCCGGGAACCATCGTGCGAGTGCGTGGTATGCCGCAGATTATTGCGCCTGGCCGATGGCAAGTCTGGAATCACCAGCCTTAACGCTGCCAACGGCGCTTAGCCCAGGACTCGATTTTTCTCGTGAGGATAAGCGATGAAAGCCCGTGAGATTAATTTTGATGGTCTGGTGGGACTGACCCACCACTATGCTGGATTGTCATTTGGTAATGAGGCCTCAACCAAACACCGTTTTCAGGTGTCGAACCCTCGTCTGGCGGCGAAACAGGGTTTGCTAAAGATGAAAGCGCTGGCGGATGCGGGATTTCCCCAGGCGGTGATCCCGCCCCATGAGCGGCCTTATATTCCGGTGCTACGGCAGTTGGGATTTAGCGGCAGTGACGAGCAGGTACTGGAAAAGGTGGCACGGCAGGCACCTCACTGGCTCTCCAGTGCCAGTTCCGCTTCGCCGATGTGGGTGGCGAATGCGGCAACGGTCTGTCCTTCGGCAGATTCGCTGGACGGAAAAGTGCATCTGACGGTCGCGAATCTGAATAACAAGTTCCACCGTTCACTGGAAGCGCCAACCACAGAAGCGTTGCTAAGCGCGATCTTCCGCGATGAGAGCCGCTTTACGGTCCATAGTGCATTGCCCCAGGTTGCGTTACTGGGTGATGAAGGCGCGGCAAACCATAACCGTCTCGGTGGTGATTACGGCGACCCCGGCATACAGGTGTTTGTCTATGGTCGTGAAGAGGGCAACGGCGCGCATCCGAAGCGTTATCCGGCGAGGCAATCCAGAGAAGCCAGCGAGGCTGTTGCGCGCCTGAATCAGGTGAACCCTAATCAGATTATCTTTGCTCAGCAAAACCCGGATGTTATCGATCTTGGTGTGTTTCATAACGATGTTATTGCGGTATCAAATCGTCAGGTGCTGTTTTGCCATGAATTGGCGTTTGCCAACCAGCAGGCTTTGTTACAGCAGTTGCATAGCCAGGTGGCGGGATTTACGGCGCTGGAAGTTCCCCTGGCTGAAGTGTCAGTGCAGGATGCCGTGGCAACATATCTGTTTAACAGCCAGCTACTCAGTCGTGATGACGGTTCAATGATGTTGGTCTTGCCGCAGGAATGCCGGGAGCATGCAGGGGTATGGCATTATTTAAACCGTCTGCTTGAAGATGACAACCCGATTGACGATCTACGGGTATTCGATCTGCGCGAAAGCATGTCCAACGGTGGTGGCCCGGCATGTCTGCGCCTTCGGGTCGTGTTAACCCCACAGGAGCAACAGGCGGTGAACCCGGCGGTTCTCATGAATGATGTGCTGTTTAACACGCTGAATAACTGGGTTGATCGTTACTATCGCGATCGTCTTACCGCCGCAGACCTTGCTGACCCGCAGTTGCTGCGCGAAGGGCGTGAAGCGCTGGATACGTTGACGCAATTACTCAACCTCGGTTCGGTGTATCCCTTCCAGCAGGAGCGTACATGCCATGGATAATTTCCTTGCGCTGACGCTTGCGGGGGGGGCGCCAGATGCCACCCGGGGGAAAGCTCACGGTTTTGACTGGCAATGGATCGGGCATGGCATGCTGGAGCTGACGCCGGTTGTTCCGGTTGAGCGTTCGCTGGTTTTGTCTGCGGGCATTCATGGTAATGAAACCGCACCAGTAGAAATACTGGATACATTGTTGGCCGGGTTGTTTAGCGGCAAGCTGCCGCTGACATGGCGGCTATTGCTGATCCTGGGCAATCCGCAGGCGTTAGCTGCGGGCAAACGCTACTGTCATAGCGATCTGAACCGTATGTTTGGCGGCCGCTGGCAGCTCTTCGATGAGAGCGGTGAAACACGGCGTGCCCGCGAGCTTGAACTGTGTCTGGACGTTTTTTACGCGCGGGCGCAAGAGTCAGTACGCTGGCATCTGGATCTGCATACCGCGATTCGCGGCTCACAGCATCTGCGTTTTGGCGTGCTGCCACAACGTAATGTTGCCTGGGACGAAGATTTTCTGGGATGGCTGGGAGGTGCAGGACTTGAGGCGCTGGTGTTCCATCAGACGCCTGGCGGTACGTTCACCCATTTTAGCGCTGAACATTTTGGCGCGCTGGCCTGTACGCTGGAACTGGGTAAAGCGCTGCCGTTTGGACAAAACGATCTGTCCCAGTTTGCGCAGACGGCGGATGCGCTGGCGAAACTGCTGCAAGGCGAGCGAATCCCTACGGGAGAAACATCTCCGCTGCGCTACCGCGTAGTGTCGCAAATCACGCGGCGCAGCGACGATTTCATTCTCTACATGGACAACCAGACGCTGAACTTTACCGCGTTTAAAGAGGGAACCGTGCTGGCGCAGGATGGTGATGAACGTTTTATCGTCACCCATAACGTTGAATACGTTCTCTTTCCTAATCCAAATGTGGCCTGTGGTTTACGCGCGGGACTTATGCTGGAAAGGTTGTAAAAGATATATCCGCCCTCGGGTTAATCTCTGAGGGCTTATTATTGCGTGCTGTTTGTATTTATTACGGATTATTCCTGGTGAATTGCTTTCTTAATAAGCAGGGTTCAGGTATAGTTCTTCATAATCCTTTCAAAATCATCCTGTTGTAATTTTTTATTTCAACTCTCCGCAATTTATTCTTTTTTTCTTCATAATTGATGAAAGTTTGTTTTTTACACTTTCATTGTTTTACCGTTGCTCTGATTAATTGACGCTTAAGTCGGTAAAGTTAATCCCGTCAACACGACATCACATTGCATAAGCTTCGCATGAATGTCGTAAGAATAACTGAAAGGAAGGATAGAAATTATGCGTAAATTGACTGCTCTGTTTGTTGCCTCTACCCTGGCGCTGGGCGCTGCAAACCTGGCTCATGCCGCTGACGCTACCACAGCAGCTCCGGCAGATGCCAAACCGATGATGCACCACAACGGTAAATTCGCCCCGCATCACGACATGATGTTTAAAGACCTGAACCTGACCGATGCACAGAAACAGCAGATCCGCGACATCATGAAAGGTCAGCGCGATCAGATGAAACGTCCTCCGCTGGAAGAACGCCGTGCAATGCACGATATCATCGCCAGCGATAGCTTCGATAAAGCGAAAGCTGAAGCGCAGATTGCGAAGATGGAAGAGCAGCGCAAAGCTAACATGCTGGCGCATATGGAAACGCAGAACAAAATTTACAACATTCTGACCCCGGAACAGAAAAAACAGTTTAATGCCAATTTTGAGAAGCGTCTGACAGAACGAGCAGCGCAGAAAGGTAAAATGCCACAAGCTGCCGAATAATCGGTAGGCGTCTATACTCAATCATTCATGCTGTGTCGGAGCAGATTGCCCCGGACAGCGTGAAAAAAAACTCAAGACCGCCGGCCTTGTCCACAACACGTTTAACGATGTGGGCAGGATCGGCGGTTTTTTCTTTCCTACCTATTGCACAGCGCTTGGGACAGGTTATGCTCCTGAGGCCCGCGAAAATGCTACTTGGATCAGCGCGTTAAACTTTTTTGCAAAACGCCATGGTCATCGCTAAGGCAAATCAACTCTGCTGCCGATAACAACGAGCAGGGTGAATGATAACAATGATGATTTGGCTGCCTGATGACGGCATGTCGGCGCACAGTGCCTTTCTGGAGGGATGATGGAGTACTTTGATATCCGCAAAATGCCGGTTAATCTCTGGCGTAATGGTGCGGGAGAAACGCGTGAAATATGTTGTTTTCCGCCAGCAACGCGCGACTTTCACTGGCGGGCGAGTATTGCCTCCATTGCTGCGAACGGCGAATTTTCACTCTTTCCCGGAGTTGAGCGCGTTATTACACTGCTCGAAGGGGGAGAAGTCACGTTGGAAGGTGCTAACACGCTACCGCATACGCTAAAACAGCATCAGCCTTTTACGTTCGCCGGTGACCGCGTGGTAAAAGCGAAGCTGACGGAAGGACAGATGTCGATGGATTTTAATATCATGACCCGTCGGGATGTTTGCCAGGCTAAAGTTCGTGTGGCTGACCGGACGTTTACGACCTTTGGTTCGCGTGGCGGCGTGGTATTTGTTATTAGCGGAGCCTGGCAACTGGGGGATAAGTTGCTGACGGCTGACCAGGGGGCGTGCTGGCATGACGGTAAGCATACGTTGCGACTGTTGGAACGCGAGGGGAAGTTGTTGTTTAGTGAGATTAACTGGAAGCCAGGTTTTTCGCCTGATTCGGTGCAATGACGTCGTTTGGGCCGGATAAACCATTTTGTGGTTATCCGGCACGGGTAAATCAGCGAATTACGATTTTTTCCAGAAGTCGTCAAACACCGTAATCGGTGGGCGACGTTTGTGTTCTGTTTTCACGTACCAGCCTTCAATTTTCTTCGCAACGTCGGCATTCAACGTTTTTCCTTCCAGATAATCGTCAATGTTGTCGTAGGTAACGCCTAATGCGGCTTCATCTGGCAGAGAGGGACGATCGTCTTCGAGGTCGGCGGTTGGCGCTTTCTTGTATAAATGCTCAGGGCAACCCAATGTCGCAAGAAGCTGCTTACCCTGACGCTTGTTGAGGCGGAATATTGGGTTAATGTCAGTGCCGCCATCGCCATATTTGGTAAAGAATCCGGTAATGGCCTCTGCGGCGTGATCGGTACCCACGACAACACCGCTGGTCATTCCGGCGATACTGTATTGTGCCTTCATACGCTCGCGGGCTTTTTCATTGCCGCGCACAAAATCACTCAGTTCAATACCTGCTTCGCGCAATGCCTGCTCGCTGGCCAATACCGCACCTTTGATGTTGACGGTGAGTACACGGTCAGGTTGTATAAACGCTATCGCGTCCTGACAGTCCTGTTCATCGGCCTGCACACCATAAGGCAGTCGCACGGCAATAAACTGCAAAGCATCGTTACCCGTTTCCTCACGTAACTCGGAAATCGCCATTTGGCATAACTTTCCGGCCAGGGTTGAGTCCTGTCCGCCGCTAATCCCTAACACCAGCGATTTAAGGAAAGGGTAGGTTTTGAGGTACGATTTCAGAAAATCCACGCTGCGGCGAATTTCCTCTTCTGCATTAATATGTGGTTTGGCACCAAGTGCCCGGATTATCTCTTGCTGCAGAGTCATTTAACCCCCTATGGAAAATAAAATGATCAAAAATAACGATGTGTTAAAGCTAACGCGTTGACGTCCAAACGACAAGGGATGCAGCCGGATATAACATCATTTTGTTTTGATAGAATTTTCTGAAATGACCCGAGTATCAACAGACAGCTTGAAAAATGCGTTGTTGTGCTCCAGGCTTATATAACACGCTGAAAAACAAGAGGACGGAATATGAACAAGAATCTAACAGGAATTCTGAGTGCAGCGGCGGTATTGACTATGCTGGCAGGCTGTACGGCTTACGATCGTACTAAAGACCAATTTGTGCAGCCCGTGGTGAAAGATGTGAAGAAAGGGATGAGCCGGGCGCAAGTGGCGCAGATTGCCGGTAAACCTTCTTCTGAAGTCAGCATGATCCATGCGCGTGGTACATGTCAGACCTACATCCTGGGTCAACGAGATGGTAAAGCAGAGACCTATTTTGTTGCATTAGATGATACTGGGCACGTGATTAATTCCGGCTACCAGACCTGTGCGGAGTACGACACCGACCCGCAGGCAGCGAAGAAGTAACAACTGTTTATTGCCTGAGCACTCTGACGAACCGGCCGCTGTGCCGGTTTTTTTGTGTCACGCGATCTTATTTATTGTCGCGAATTATTTGCCCGAAGTGTGAGGGGTGTCATAACCACAGGTCAAGGAGAGACAATTTAGTTGGTCAATGAAATACCATCCGCGGGTGCAATCCCGTATACTCATTTCAGCCACCTAAAAAAGTAATTTAGCTGACGCAAGTTACCCAGAGCATGGATGCAGGTTATGGCTTGCGGAGTGTCTGGTACACAGATAATCGCACATGAGGATCGTTTTAATGGAAAAGAAACACATTTATCTGTTTTGTTCTGCGGGCATGTCGACTTCTTTGTTGGTCTCGAAGATGCGTGCTCAGGCTGAAAAATACGAAGTGCCGGTTATCATTGAAGCGTTTCCCGAAACGCTGGCCGGAGAAAAAGGCCCAGTAGCCGATGTCGTGTTATTAGGTCCACAGATTGCTTATATGTTGCCCGAAATTCAGCGTTTGTTACCCAACAAACCTGTAGAAGTGATTGACTCGCTGTTGTATGGCAAAGTCGATGGTTTAGGCGTGCTTAAGGCTGCAGTTGCAGCAATTAAAAAAGCCGCAGCAAATTAATTATTTTAAATTTTCCCGTCAAAGAGTTATTTCATTAACATTCACCGCAATTGTTAATTGCGGTATTTAAGGGTATTTTTCTATGAGTAACGCTATTGCTTCACTTGAAAAGGTACTCCTTCCTTTTGCTGTAAAAATTGGAAAGCAGCCACACGTTAATGCAATCAAAAACGGTTTTATTCGTTTAATGCCGTTAACCCTCGCAGGGGCTATGTTTGTATTAATCAATAACGTTTTCCTGAGCTTTGGGGAGGGGTCGTTTTTTTATTCCATGGGCATTCGACTTGATGCTTCAACTATTGAAACACTAAATAGTTTAAAAGGCATCGGTGGGAACGTCTATAACGGTACGCTGGGTATTATGTCATTGATGGCGCCATTCTTTATCGGTATGGCGTTGGCGGAAGAACGCAAGGTCGATGCGCTGGCTGCTGGTTTATTATCTGTCGCCGCATTTATGACAGTCACACCTTACAGTGTGGGTGAAGCCTATGCCGTGGGTGCTAACTGGCTGGGCGGTGCGAACATTATTTCCGGTATTATTATCGGCCTGGTGGTCGCGGAAATGTTCACCTTCGTCGTGCATCGTAATTGGGTTATTAAATTACCTGATAGCGTTCCGGCTTCTGTTTCTCGCTCCTTCTCTGCACTGATTCCTGGCTTCATTATCCTCTCTATTATGGGGATCATCGCCTGGGCGTTGAACACCTGGGGAACGAACTTCCACCAGATCATCATGGATTCCATTTCAACTCCGCTGGCGTCACTGGGTAGTGTGGTGGGTTGGGCATACGTGATTTTTGTTCCGCTGTTGTGGTTCTTTGGTATTCACGGTTCTTTGGCACTGACTGCACTGGACAGCGGTATCATGACCCCCTGGGCGCTGGAAAACATCTCTATCTACCAACAGTTTGGTTCCGTAGACGCGGCACTGGAAGCGGGTAAGACGTTCCACGTCTGGGCGAAGCCGATGCTGGACTCCTATATTTTCCTGGGAGGGAGTGGGGCAACGCTGGGTCTGATTATTGCTATCTTCCTGGCATCTCGTCGCGCTGATTATCGTCAGGTAGCAAAACTGGCACTGCCATCAGGTCTGTTCCAGATTAACGAACCCATTCTGTTCGGTCTGCCGATTATCATGAACCCGGTTATGTTTATTCCATTCATTCTGGTTCAGCCGATTCTGGCAGCGATTACCCTGGCCGCTTATTACACAGGCATTATTCCACCAATTACCAACATTGCACCGTGGACTATGCCAACCGGTTTGGGCGCATTCTTTAACACCAACGGTAGCGTCGCTGCTCTGCTGGTCGCGTTGTTTAACCTTGGCATCGCAACGCTGGTGTACCTGCCATTTGTGGTCGTCGCCAACAAAGCTCAGAACGTCATTGATAAAGAAGAAAGCGAAGAAGATATCGCTAACGCATTGAAATTCTAAATTTAATCCGGCATGGCTATGCGGCCATGCCGGACTGAACCAGAGGAAAAAAGTATGTTGGATATCGAGAACATCGTCGACACGCAGTCAGAAGCAGAAGAGCTTGAAGAAGTGGTGATGGGGCTCATCATCAACTCGGGTCAGGCGCGTAGCCTGGCGTATGGCGCGCTCAAAATGGCCAAACAGGGTGATTTTGAGTCAGCGAAGACCATGATGGAACAGTCTCGCATAGCGCTGAACGAAGCACACCTTGTCCAGACTAAACTGATTGAAGGCGATCAGGGTGAAGGTAAAATGAAAGTCAGCCTGGTGCTGGTCCATGCACAGGACCACCTGATGACGTCGATGCTGGCACGTGAACTGGTGACAGAACTGATTGAGCTTCACGAGAAGCTGAAATAGCGAGGAGTGCAGAATGCAGCTACAGATTAACGCACCGGAAATCAAAACCGTCTATGAGCAGCAGCTTTTTAATGGCAAAAATTTTCATGTGTTCATCTATAACAAAACTGAGAGCATCAGTGGGCTGCATCAGCATGATTACTACGAATTTACCCTTGTATTAACTGGACGTTACTATCAGGAAATCAACGGTAAGCGTGTACTGCTTGAGCGCGGAGACTTTGTCTTTATCCCGTTGGGATCGCATCACCAAAGTTTCTATGATTTCGGCGCGACGCGAATTCTTAACGTTGGTATCAGTAAACGTTTTTTTGAACAGCACTACCACCCGTTGCTGCCATTTTGTTTTGTCGCATCGCAGGTGTATCGGGCGAACAGCTCGTTTCTTACCTACATCGAAACGGTTATAGCATCACTGAACTTTCGTGAAAGCGGACTGGATGAATTTGTAGAAGTGGTCACCTTCTATATTATTAATCGGTTACGCCATCATCGGGAAGAGCAGGTGCTGGATGATATTCCACAATGGCTTAAAACTACCGTGGAAAGCATGCATGACAAAAGGCAGTTTAGCGAAAATGCGCTGGAAAATATGGTACACCTGTCCGCAAAATCCCAGGAGTATCTGACCCGTGCAACCCAGCGTTATTACAGTAAAACGCCAATGCAGATTATTAATGAAATCCGCATTAATTTTGCTAAAAAACAGCTGGAAATGACTAACTATTCTGTAACTGATATTGCCTATGAGTCTGGTTACAGTAGTCCGAGCTTGTTTATTAAAACGTTTAAAAAGCTGACGTCGTTTACACCAAATAGCTATCGTAAGAAATTAACGGAATTTAATCAGTAAATTTTATTTACCAATAACCAATTTTTATAGCTTGCCCAAAATAGCGCTGGGACTGCCACGCTATACCTGACGAATGGGTTGAGCATAATACGTGTCAGTGTTTTTACACTGAAGGGAGAAATTATGAGCCAGAAATTAAAAGTCGTCACTATCGGTGGCGGGAGCAGCTACACCCCTGAATTACTTGAAGGCTTTATTAAGCGTTATCATGAATTACCGGTCTCTGAATTGTGGCTGGTGGATGTCGACGGTGGTAAAGAGAAGCTGGACATTATTTTTGACCTCTGCCAGCGCATGATTGATAAAGCTGGCGTCCCGATGAAAGTGTATAAAACGCTGGATCGCCGCGAAGCGCTGAAAGATGCTGATTTCGTTACTACCCAGTTGCGGGTTGGGCAACTGCAAGCCCGTGAAAAGGATGAACGCATTCCGCTGAGCCACGGGTATCTGGGGCAGGAAACCAACGGCGCTGGCGGGCTGTTCAAAGGCCTGCGTACCATTCCGGTTATCTTTGATATTGTGAAAGATGTGGAAGAACTGTGCCCGAATGCGTGGGTGATCAACTTCACTAACCCAGCCGGGATGGTGACTGAGGCGGTTTATCGCCATACGAATTTCAAGAAATTCATCGGGGTATGTAATATTCCGATCGGCATGAAAATGTTCATCAGCGACGTGCTGGCGCTGAAAGAGAGCGATGACTTATCCATCGATCTGTTTGGTCTGAACCATATGGTCTTCATTAAGGATGTTCTGGTCAACGGTGTGTCACGCTTTGATGAACTGCTGGACGGCGTTGCGTCGGGTCAGTTGAAAGCCTCTGGCGTGAAGAACATCTTCGATCTGCCGTTCAGTGAAGGGCTGATTCGTTCACTGAGGCTGCTGCCGTGCTCGTATTTGCTGTACTACTTCAAGCCAAAAGAGATGCTGGCGATTGAAATGGGCGAATATTACAAAGGTGGTGCACGCGCACAGGTGGTACAGAAAGTAGAAAAGCAACTGTTTGATCTGTATAAAAATCCTGAGTTGAATGTTAAGCCGAAAGAGCTGGAACAGCGTGGCGGGGCTTATTACTCTGATGCCGCGTGTGAAGTCATCAATGCTATCTACAACGACAAACAGACCGAACATTACGTCAACATTCCTCATCATGGCCATGTTGATAATATTCCTGCGGACTGGGCCGTTGAGATGACCTGCACGCTGGGGCGCAATGGTGCAACTCCGCACCCACGTATCACCCATTTCGATGAAAAGGTTCTGGGGCTTATCTATACCATTAAAGGTTTTGAAGTGGCGGCGAGCAACGCAGCACTGAGCGGCGAGTTGAATGATGTGCTGCTGGCGTTGAACCTGAGCCCGCTGGTGCATTCCGACACTGATGCTGAAATTCTTGCCCGTGAGCTGATTCTGGCGCATGAAAAATGGCTGCCAAATTTCGCCGGATGCATCGAGAAACTTAAAAGCGAACAACACTAACTGAGGTTGGCTATGGAACGCGTACTGATTGTGAATGCGGATGATTTTGGCCTGAGCAAAGGACAAAACTACGGCATTGTTGAAGCCTGTCGCAATGGCATTGTCACCTCAACCACGGCCCTGGTGAATGGCGAGGCGATAGAGCATGCGGTACAGCTTAGTCGCGATATACCGGAGCTTGCCGTTGGGATGCACTTTGTCCTGACGCTCGGCAAACCGTTAACGGCTATGCCGGGTCTGACGCGTGACGGTGTGTTAGGGAAATGGATCTGGCAGATGGCAGAGGAAGAAACGTTGCCGCTGGAAGAGATTTCTCGGGAGCTGGCTGCACAGTATCAGCGTTTTATTGACCTGTTCGGGCGGGGGCCGACGCATCTGGATAGTCATCACCACGTGCATATGTTCCCGCAGATTTTCCCAATTGTCGCCAGTTTTGCCGCGGAGAGAGGCGTTGCGTTGCGGATCGATCGGCAGACGGTGTTCCAGGCGTCCGATTTACCGGAAACGTTGCGTACCTCCCAGGGATTTAGCAGTGAGTTTTATGGCGACGCGATTTCTGAGGCCCTGTTTTTGCAGACGCTGGACGCGTCCGCAGACCGGGGAGAGTCCTCGCTGGAAGTGATGTGTCATCCGGCGTTTATCGATGACATCATTCGACAAAGTGCCTACTGTTACCCCCGCTTAACTGAGCTTGACGTACTGACGTCTTCGTCATTGAAATACGCTATTGCGGAGCGCGGTTATCGTCTTGGCAGTTTTCTGAACGTTTAATTCCTGAGTTGGCGGCGCGTCGGTGCGCCGCATTTTTTTGTCTGCGTCATTGATGTTTGCTGCAACTTATCTGTTCCCCCCATTATCGCCACCCACTTCACGAATTCACTGTTTTTGCACCGTCCAGGGGTAAAATCAGCTAAGATAGCGTTTTTCAGATTTTTAGAATTTGTCTTTAGTGAAGCAACTGATTATGAAACCTCTTCGCCAACAAAATCGTCCGGTCATCAGCTATGTTCCTCGCGTGGAGCCCGCTCCGCCAGAGCATGCGGTGAAAATGGATGCGTTTCGTGACGTATGGATACTGCGCGGAAAATATGTCGCTTTTGTCTTAATGGGGGAGGCGTTTCAGCGTTCGCCTGCATTTACGGTTCCGGAGTCGGCCCAGCGCTGGGCTAACCAGATTCGCCAGGAAAACGAACTGAGCGATTAATCGGATATAAAAAAACCGCCGGAGCATAACTCACTGGCGGTTTTTTGTTTTGCGCAGACAGGCTTTTAGCGATGCGCCAGTTCGGCGTGATCGTCGCTGTCCAGAATCGATTTATCGGTCTGTTTCAGCCATTGGCTGGTCAGCGTACCAGCGGTCATGGAACCGCTAACGTTCAATGCAGTACGCCCCATATCGATCAGCGGTTCAACGGAGATCAACAGAGCAACCAGTGTGACCGGCAGACCCATGGCAGGCAGTACGATCAGTGCCGCGAAGGTCGCGCCGCCGCCCACACCCGCAACTCCTGCAGAACTGACGGTCACGATACCCACCAGTGTGGCAATCCACATTGGGTCCAGCGGGTTAATGCCGACAGTTGGTGCCACCATTACGGCCAGCATCGCCGGATACAGACCCGCACAACCGTTTTGACCAATCGTTGCACCAAAAGAGGCGGCAAAGCTGGCGATGGACTCAGGGACGCCCAGACGGCGGGTTTGCGCTTCAACGTTCAGTGGAATAGAAGCGGCACTGGAACGGCTGGTGAAGGCGAAAGTCAGTACTGGCCAGACTTTGCGGAAGTATTTCAGTGGGCTAACGCCGTTAATACCCAGCAGGATGCCGTGTACGACGAACATAATGCCCAGGCCGAGATACGAGGCAACGACGAAGCTACCCAGCTTAATGATGTCCTGCAGGTTGGAACCGGCAACCACTTTGGTCATGAGCGCCAGAACACCATACGGCGTCAACTGCATCACCAGACGAACCAGCTTCATCACCCAGCTTTGCAGGGTATCGATAGCCGTTAATACGCGCTCGCCTTTTGGCGCATCATCTTTCAACAGCTTCAGTGCGGCAACACCGAGGAATGCAGCAAAGATGACCACGCTGATAATCGACGTCGGGTTAGCACCGGTCAGATCGGCAAACGGGTTTTTCGGGATAAACGACAGTACCAGCTGCGGAACGCTGAGGTCAGCCACTTTGCCGACATAGTTGGTTTCAATAGCGTTCAGACGTGCAGTCTCGGCACCACCTTGCACCAGGCCTTCGGCGGTCAGGCCGAACAGGTTGGTTACCAGAACCCCGACCAGTGCGGCAATCAGCGTTGTAAACAGCAGCGTGCCGATGGTCAGGAAGCTGATTTTACCTAACTGAGAGGCGTTGTGCAGACGCGCAACGGCGCTGAGAATAGACGCAAATACCAGCGGCATGACAATCATCTGCAGCAACTGGACATAACCGTTGCCGACAATGTTGAACCACTGTACGGAATCTTTAAGAACCTGGCTGTCGGAGCCATAAATGGTATGCAGGGCGAGACCAAACACCACGCCCATGACCAGACCGACCAGTACTTTTTTGGCCAGACTCCACTGTTTGTGGCGGGCTTGCGCCAGCACGAACAGCAGTACTACGAACACGATAATGTTCGCGATTAATGGAAAGTTCATCCCCGTTCTCCTGATCTTATTATGCGTATCACCATGCAATGGTGATTCTGTTGGCGCAAGATTAGCAGAACTGTGACTTGCCTCTTATATTCAAATGGAATTGTTTATACCTAAAATGACATTTTGGCCGATTTATTAGTCAACCTGGTGCGTTATAAAACGATTAAACTGCATTTGCAGCGTATTAATCATCTGTGATGACCAGCGTACCGCGCTGTTCTCTTGTACGGTCTGCGGCATCCAGATAGCCCAGGCAAACAGCGCCATGCACAGGAACCGTTCCAGTTGGTTGCCTTTTTGCGGCACGAGGATGGGCAGACGAAAACGCCAGCGGCAGGGCCAAAGCAGGGGAACGCCTGCCGGAGTCAGCATGTCAGCCAGAATGTGACTGAGATAACCGAGAACCATACCTTGTAAGGCATCGGCCGGGATTATCCAGCTATCCGGAACTTTCAGGTAAAACGTGGCCAGCAGGGCAAAGACGGCCAGCAGGCTGTGAGTAAACCCGCGATGGCCAAATGCCCGGGCAATAGGCTTTGATATCCACTTCAGCCGCTGCCCGAGCAGGGATTTCGGGTGATCGATATCGGGTAGCAGGCAGGTTAAAATGGCCGAAGGTACAATATGCCACCAATCACCCTGAGCAAGAACGGGCGTCAGCTCGGCATTTTTGGCAAATACCGCACAGGCAATAGAAAAAAGGAGATGGCCTTCCGCCGTCATGATAAAACCCAATGAACTGTCAATTCATACAGTATAGGGGTTTTATACAGTAGGCGGAAGAGGTGACGTTGTAACCCTTTGTCACAAATGCACGATTAACGCGCCAACCAACCTCCGTCCACGGCAAGCGTGTAACCGTTGATATAGTCAGAAGCCTGGCTGGCGAGAAAAACGACCGGGCCTTGCAAGTCATCCGGTGTTCCCCAGCGCCCTGCGGGAATGCGATCGACAATTTGCTGGTTACGCGTACTGTCTTCGCGCAGCTGCTGGGTATTATTGGTCGCCATATAACCGGGTGCGATGGCATTGACATTAATTCCCTGAGCCGCCCACTCATTAGCCAGTAAGCGGGTGATTCCAGGCACGCCACTTTTTGATGCGGTGTAGGAAGGAACGCGGATCCCGCCCTGAAAAGAGAGCATTGAGGCAATGTTAATGATTTTTCCGCCGTTGCCCTGAACCAGAAACTGGCGCGCCACTGCCTGTGACAGGAAAAAAACGGATTTGAGATTCAGATTCATCACGTCATCCCAGTCTTTTTCACTAAAATCCAGTGCATCCTGACGACGTATGGTTCCCGCATTGTTGACCAGAATATCGACCCGGCCAAACGCGGCCACAGTTTGGGTCACTATGCCAGACAGCGCCTCTTGTTGGCTGAGGTCGGCCTGAATGGCCATAAAACGCCGACCGACTGCGGTGATTTTCTCTGCGGTTTCATGTGGTATTTTACGATTCACGCCGACTACATCGCAGCCCGCTTCAGCCAGCGCCACTGCCATACCCTGCCCAAGCCCGGTATCACAACCAGTGACGATTGCGACTTTACCCTCAAGACGAAACGCGTCCAGAACCATGTACACCTCAGCTAATTTTACTGTTAATGCCTTGCAATAGGAGAAGAATAGAAGAGGTTGAACAAAAATACAATTAAAATGAAACTGCGTTTCAAAAATATTGATGGGCGAAAAATGGGCAATGAAAATTGGGCAATATGGTCATTGCCCGGCGGGAGATCAACCGCGAAGATGCCCGGTAGTGAGCTCAGTCAACGAGGCCAGTTTGACGTCGGCAAGCACAAAACGGGGATCATCCTGATTTTCATGAGCGGGGACAACAATTGAGCGCATTCGCGCTGCTTTCGACGCAATCATCCCGTTCACGGAATCTTCCAGCGCGACACAAGATAACGGGGATACGCCCAGCTTCTGGGCACAATCGAGGTAAACCTGCGGGTGCGGTTTGCTGTATGGTAATTTTTCTGCCGAGGCCAGCGCGTCAAAGCTATCGCGCAGATCAAACATGGTCAGCACTTTTTCCAGCATATGCAGCGGTGATGCAGAGGCCAGTCCTACCCGTATTCCCTGGGATTTGCACAGTGCCACAGCTTCACGAACGCCCGGCAACAGGGGGCGTGTTTCTTCTACCAGCGCAATAGCCCGTGTAATGATGCGTTCCGTCACTTCCTGACGAGAAGGACCTTTCCACGGTTGCTGTGCGAACCAAAGATCAACAACCATATCGATACGTAAACCAAGCGTGTCGGGAAGTTCATGGCGGCGGGTGATATCTACGCCTAAACTTGCAATCACATCCAGTTCGGCCTGATCCCAAAGCGGTTCTGAATCGACCAGTAATCCATCCATATCGAAAATTGCAGCAAGAATTTGACGCGGGGTTGGCATCACAACCTCTCCTTTAGGGTGATAACAGGGATTAAGAGCCAGTCATAACAGGCTCTGAGCGTTCATTATGGCTAATTCAGCAGTATACCGCCTTTAAAGATCAGGCGAAAACGGTTATCAACGGGTAAACTTAGGCCAAAATGACACGTCTTTATCAAGGGGAACTCATGACGTATCAACAAGCTGGACGCATTGCTGTCTTGAAAAGGTTGCTGGGATGGGTGATTTTCATCCCGGCGCTGATTTCAACACTGGTTTCAGTACTGAAGTTTATGTACGCGCACAGCGAAAAGCAGGAAGGGATTAATGCGGTAATGCTCGATTTTGCCCACGTGATGATCGACATGATGCGGGTGAATACGCCGTTTCTTAATCTGTTTTGGTATAACTCGCCGACACCGGATTTTCAGACCGGACTTAATCTTGTTTTTTGGTTGATTTTCATTCTGATATTCATCGGTCTGGCATTGCAGGACTCTGGCGCCAGAATGAGTCGTCAGGCGCGTTTTTTACGCGAGGGCGTTGAAGATCAGTTGATTCTGGAACAGGCAAAAGGCAGTGAAGGGTTATCGCGTGAGCAAATTGAGTCGCGTATTGTCGTGCCACATCATACGATCTTTTTACAAATCTTCCCGCTCTATATTTTGCCGGTGATTGTTATCGTGATCGGCTATTTCTTCTTTTCATTACTGGGATTTTTGTAAGTCCGATATTATCAGGCCTGGACTACGTGAAGCGTCAGGCCTGATAAGCAAAGCCGCCTTCGGGCTATTTATACGTTAAGCCGCCAGTAACCTTTCCATCGCTTTTTGCGCCACCACCAGGTGCTGCCCGCCAAATAGAATTGCCCGATTCAGCAACGTATACAACTGATAGATAGGCTGCCTGTCGAGAAAATCTAACGGTAGCGGCGAGACAGACTGGTAACCGTCATAAATCTGCGGCGGTTGATCGGTATGTAACGGCAACATTGCCAGATCGCACTCTCTGTCACCCCAGTAACAGGCGGGGTCAAAGATGTAGGGGCCATTCGGCCCGAGCGCACAGTTTGCCGACCACAAATCGCCGTGCAGGAGAGAAGGTTGTGGCTGATGGGAGGAGAGTCGTTGTTGAACATGATCGACAATGGCGTCAATATTGCCAAACGCAATGCCTTTTTCCGCCGCAAGTTCCAGTTGCCAGCCGATGCGTTGCTCGGCGAAGAAGGTTGACCAGCGACGCTGCCAGGCATTGGGTTGTGGCGTAGTGGAGAGTGCATTATCGAAGTCGAGGCCGAACTGCGGTTGATCGCTCCATTCGTGCAAATGCGCAAGCTGTTGACCGAGAATAAACGCGTTATGCGCATCAAGCGGACGGGGAGGGAGGAAATCCATCACCAGAAAGCTGTAATCTCTGTCTGCGCCTACTGCCCAGACTTTCGGTACAGATACAGTTTGACTGCGGGAAAGTAGCCCCAGCTGATCGGCTTCTGCCGTAAAGCCGGTTAACAGCTCTCTTTCATCGCATTTGACGAAAAAATCTCTCCCCGCATAGCGTAAATGCCATGCGGCGTGAATCTCTCCGCCGGGCAGTTCATTACGCAGTTCGATTTCGCCTTCACCTAATTGCTCGCTTAAAAGACGACTGATAGCCTGCCACATGATGTCTCTCCCCATGTTGTCTGCCAGATCATAAGGTTAGCGCAAGAATGCGGTTAAAAAACACGAACTGACGCACACCACGGACGCGTCATCGCTGGAAAGGCACTTAATGTTTGTCGCTCTTCTTCACCCCGTACCGTTGTGGAGACGTCTGACTGCACATGATTCACTTCTTTGTAATCACGTGATTTTTTATCATAGTCGCATAACACCCATGCTGACAGTTTTACGCGAGAATCCCCCTTTCTCTTCAAAAGAGGGACGGTGTTATTACTGAGTGAGATACGAATAAATTTTTTGCGTGTCGTCCAAAGAGCACAGGCGCGTACCCTGATTGAGCGTTGCTGCGCTACCTGCGGCGACGCCGTAACGGACAATATCCTCAAAAGGTGCATTCTCAGCCAGTTTAAGCGTCATGGCCCCGACCATGCTGTCGCCCGCGCCTACGGTGCTTTGACTTTTCACCGGCGGAGGGACGACCTGGACGCACGTTTCTTGATTGACGCCCAACGCCCCTTGTGGCCCAAGAGAGACCACAACGCGAAGCGCTTTCCCACTATGTACGATTTCCTGCGCGGCCTTGCGCACATCATCGGGCTGTGTCAGTTCGCGGTTTACCAGCGCACTCAGTTCTTTGAGGTTGGGTTTGACCAGTTCGATATTGCCGATGGCTAACGCCGCCGTCAGTGCTTCGCCTGAGCTGTCGACAATACAGCGGATCCCCTGTTTTTGTGCGGTAGTGATGAGCCGGGTCATTTTTTCTATTTGTACACCGGGCGGCAAACTGCCGCTAATGACCAGTATCGCACCCGATTCAATTTCCAGTACCTGATCCTGCAATTGGTAGAATTCGTCATCAGTCAGCGCTGCACCGGGCATGACAAAACGATACTGCTCGCCGCTGGATTCGACGTGGACATGGAGATTTTGTCGGGTCCAGTCTTTAGCCTCGATAGTCGAGACGGGAACATTTTCGTCGGCAAGTAAAGAAACTAAGTGCTCGCCGGTTGCCCCCCCCGCGGGGAAAATCGCCGTTGCAGTTCCGCCAAGATGTGCAATGGCGCGGGCGACGTTGATGCCCCCGCCGCCAGGTTCAAAAACTGGTGAGGTACAGCGAAGTTTACCTTCGGGGTAGATTTGTGGAGTGGTTGTTGCGCTATCGAGAGAGGGCGCAAGTGTTAACGTATAGATACGTACCATCTTTACCTCCTGTTAGGCTGACCCCAGTCTGGCACTTAACGCCACGAAAGTGAAGTAATTAACAACATGATTTCTCGCAGCTTTATTTAAAATTCTCGTGCCAAAGATATATAAATAAAATAAAGGATTAGGAACGCTCTTATTCAAAAAATGAAATAAGAATTTATTGCTATGTTATTCGAGTCTTTTTATAATTTGTTACCTTTCAAGGGTCTTTTGTCATTGATCCACATGAAAGTTTCCGAGACCGTTATGGTCTCTTTTTTTGTTGTACGGACTCTTTATAAATGAAGCTTTTGAAGACAGTGCCCGCAGCAGTATTGCTGACGGGGTGCGTGTTTGCGTCAATGCATGCCGCCGCCGATGATTCCGTTTTTACTGTCATGGATGACCCTTCCAGCGCGAAAAAACCCTTTGAAGGTAACCTGAACGCGGGATATCTTGCCCAGTCAGGCAACACAAAAAGTTCTTCTTTAACCGCCGACACCACCATGACCTGGTATGGTCAATCTACGGCGTGGTCTCTGTGGGGAAATGCCAGCAACACCTCCTCAAATGATGAGCGTTCATCTGAGAAATATGCTGTAGGTGGTCGTAGTCGTTACAACATGACTGACTATGACTATCTCTTTGGTCAGGCCAGTTGGTTAACAGACCGTTATAACGGATACCGTGAGCGTGACGTGCTAACGGCCGGTTATGGTCGCCAGTTTCTTAATGGACCGGTACACAGTTTCCGCTTTGAATTCGGTCCTGGTGTACGTTATGACGAGCACACTGATGGCACCACTGAAACGCAACCGTTAGGTTATGCGTCCGGGGCTTATGCGTGGCAGATGACGGACAACACCAAGTTTACGCAGGGTGTGTCGGTATTTGGTGCAGATGATACAACGCTTAACTCTGAAACGGCCTTAAACGTTGCCATCAACGAACACTTTGGATTGAAGGTCGCGTACAACGTCACCTGGAACTCCGAACCGCCGGCAACCGCGCCGGAACATACCGATCGCCGCACGACGCTTTCGCTCGGCTATCGTATGTAATGACAAACCGGGCCAAATAATTGGCCCGGCTTTTATCTATTAACGTTAAGTTTATTTAAAAGTTAATCTGTGTTTTATTTTTAATGCTTATCGATAACTCGCTATTTTTCAGATGAATTCGATTTAATTGATAAATACAACGGAACCAGAAAAGCGGCCAGTATTTTAACCCCAGATCATTGCTGCCCAACGCAGCATCAGCATTGCCGCACAAATAACCAGCAGGATCACCACCATCTTCCAGTGTTTCTTCGCAAAGCGGTTTGTTGGCATTGTTTTTTCCTGCTCCGGTGAAATGACTTTCTACAAGTGTAACAAAGACGTCAGGGTGTCAGTGAATTGATTTACATCATAGAGTGCACGTTGATTGTTGCTTTGATCGCATCCTAATGCCGTGTACACTGTCAAACGGTGTTTTCAAAAAAACGGGCGTAGGTCCAGTGTTACCAGTCAGGTGACCTGTGACATATTTCGCAGAGTGAAGCGGGAATCAGCCCAGACCTTTTTGATAATTTTAAATATTGAATCTTTGTATGTGCTCTTACGTGTGGGGCACCACTGCAAATAAGGATATAACATGCCTGTTATTACTCTTCCTGATGGCAGCCAACGCCATTACGACCACGCTGTAAGCCCCATGGATGTTGCGCTGGACATCGGTCCAGGTCTGGCTAAAGCGACTATTGCTGGCCGTGTTAACGGTGAGCTGGTAGATGCTTCCGATCTGATTGAACATGATGCGAAACTCTCCATCATCACCGCGAAAGATGAAGAAGGTCTGGAGATCATTCGTCACTCTTGTGCGCACCTGTTAGGGCATGCGATCAAACAACTTTGGCCGAACACCAAAATGGCGATCGGACCGGTTGTTGACAACGGTTTTTACTACGATATCGATCTTGACCGTACGTTAACCCAGGAAGATGTCGACGCGCTCGAGAAGCGGATGCACGAGCTCGCTGAGAAAAACTACGATGTCATTAAGAAGAAAGTCAGCTGGTACGAAGCGCGCGAAACCTTCGTGAAGCGTGGCGAGACCTATAAAGTCTCTATTCTTGATGAAAACATCGCCCATGATGACAAGCCTGGCTTGTACCATCATGAAGAATATGTCGATATGTGCCGTGGCCCGCACGTGCCGAACATGCGTTTCTGCCATCACTTCAAACTGATGAAGACCGCAGGGGCATACTGGCGTGGCGACAGCAATAACAAGATGCTGCAGCGTATTTATGGTACTGCATGGGCCGATAAAAAAGCCCTGAATGCCTACCTGCAACGCCTGGAAGAAGCGGCCAAGCGAGACCACCGCAAAATTGGTAAGCAGCTTGACCTGTATCATATGCAGGAAGAAGCACCGGGTATGGTGTTCTGGCATAACGATGGCTGGACTATCTTCCGCGAGTTGGAAGTTTTTGTTCGCTCGAAACTGAAAGAATATCAGTACCAGGAAGTTAAAGGTCCGTTCATGATGGACCGTGTGCTGTGGGAAAAAACAGGTCACTGGGACAACTACAAAGATGCAATGTTCACGACCTCGTCTGAGAACCGTGAGTACTGCATTAAACCTATGAACTGCCCGGGCCACGTGCAGATCTTTAACCAGGGTCTGAAATCCTATCGCGATCTGCCGTTGCGTATGGCTGAATTTGGTAGCTGTCACCGTAACGAGCCGTCAGGTGCGCTGCACGGTCTGATGCGTGTACGTGGCTTTACTCAGGATGATGCACATATCTTCTGTACTGAAGAGCAGATTCGCGATGAAGTTAACGCCTGCATTCGTATGGTCTACGATATGTACAGCACCTTTGGCTTCGAGAAAATCGTCGTCAAACTGTCCACTCGCCCCGAAAAACGTATCGGTAGCGATGAAATGTGGGACCGTGCTGAAGCTGACCTGGCCGTTGCGCTGGAAGAAAACAACATCCCGTTTGAGTTCCAACTGGGTGAGGGCGCATTCTACGGTCCGAAAATTGAATTTACCCTGTATGACTGCCTCGATCGTGCATGGCAGTGCGGTACTGTACAGCTGGACTTCTCTCTGCCGTCCCGTTTAAGCGCCTCTTATGTTGGCGAAAACAACGAACGCCAGGTGCCGGTTATGATTCACCGCGCAATTCTTGGGTCGATGGAACGTTTCATTGGTATCCTGACCGAAGAGTTCGCTGGCTTCTTCCCGACCTGGCTTGCGCCGGTTCAGGTTGTGGTCATGAACATCACCGATTCTCAGTCTGAATACGTCAACGAATTAACGCAGAAACTACAAAATGCGGGTATTCGTGTAAAAGCAGACTTGAGAAATGAGAAGATAGGCTTTAAAATCCGCGAGCACACTTTACGTCGTGTCCCTTACATGTTGGTCTGTGGCGACAAAGAGGTAGAAGCAGGCAAAGTTGCCGTGCGCACCCGTCGTGGCAAAGACTTGGGCAGCCTGGACGTAAATGAAGTGATTGAGAAGCTGCAACAAGAGATTCGCAGCCGCAGTCTTCAACAACTGGAGGAATAAGGTATTAAAGGCGGAAAACGAGTTCAAACGGCACGTCCGAATCGTATCAATGGCGAGATTCGCGCCCTGGAAGTTCGCTTAACAGGTCTGGAAGGCGAAGCTTTGGGTATTGTGAGTCTGAGAGAAGCGATCGAAAAGGCTGAAGAAGCTGGAGTAGATTTAGTTGAAATCAGCCCTAACGCCGAACCGCCAGTTTGTCGTATTATGGACTACGGCAAGTTCCTTTATGAAAAGAGTAAGTCTTCTAAGGAACAGAAGAAAAAGCAAAAAGTTATCCAGGTTAAGGAAATTAAATTCCGTCCTGGCACCGACGATGGCGATTACCAGGTAAAACTCCGCAGCCTGGTACGCTTTCTGGAAGATGGCGATAAGGCTAAGATCACGCTGCGTTTTCGCGGTCGTGAGATGGCCCACCAACAGATCGGTATGGAAGTGCTCAACCGCGTCCGTGACGATCTGAGTGAACTGGCAGTAGTCGAATCCTTCCCTACGAAGATCGAAGGCCGCCAGATGATCATGGTGCTCGCTCCTAAGAAGAAACAGTAAGGCCTTCAAGTAGCAATGCCTGTGGAGCCTACGGGTTCCACAGCCGTTGTTCGCCTACGTTTCGTTTATTAACAATGCGAAGTGGAAGTTATTAAAATGCCAAAAATTAAGACCGTACGCGGTGCTGCTAAGCGTTTCAAAAAAACCGGTGGTGGTGGATTTAAGCGTAAGCACGCAAACCTGCGTCATATTCTGACCAAAAAATCTACTAAGCGTAAACGTCACCTGCGTCCAAAAGGCCTCGTGTCTAAAGGCGATCTGGGTCTGGTTATCGCGTGCCTGCCGTACGCATAAGCCGTTAACGTTTAATTCATTTTTTTACTAAGAATATAGAGACAGGAGAGCACATATGGCTCGCGTAAAACGTGGTGTAGTTGCCCGTGCACGTCACAAGAAAATTTTGAAACAAGCTAAAGGCTACTACGGTGCGCGTTCTCGCGTATACCGCGTTGCCTTCCAGGCTGTTATCAAAGCTGGTCAGTACGCTTATCGTGACCGTCGTCAGAAAAAGCGTCAGTTCCGTCAACTGTGGATTGCGCGTATCAACGCAGCAGCACGTCAGAACGGTATTTCTTACAGCAAATTCATCAACGGCCTGAAAAAAGCCTCTGTTGAAATCGACCGTAAGATCCTGGCTGACATCGCAGTATTCGACAAAGTAGCGTTCACCGCTCTGGTCGAAAAAGCGAAAGCAGCTCTGGCATAAGCCGGTGAAAAGAGGGAGCCTTGCTCCCTCTCTTTTATTTGTAGTGCAATCAATTAGTTGACAATTTATCCGTAAGCCTTTTCAATAAAGGTTGTCCGGTTTTTACCACACAAGGTAACGCAAGCATGAATGCTGCTATTTTCCGCTTCTTCTTTTACTTTAGCACCTGAAATCAGGAGGCTTGCGCGTGAAAGAAGAAACGGAAAACAGCGCCTAAAAGCCTCCCTGGTGGAGGCTTTTTTTATACGCGTCATCCTTCAAGTTGTCTCTGTATTGGCTGCATTCGCTCTTTTGCAGCGTTGATACAACTTGAATGATTTTGCGTATATACGAGCGACTAGTGAATATCGCAACATAACGAGGAAAACCATGTCACATCTCGCAGAGCTGGTTGCCAGTGCAACGGCCGCCATTAACCAGGCTTCAGATGTTGCCGCGTTAGACAATGTCCGCGTCGAATATTTGGGCAAGAAAGGGCACCTGACCCTTCAGATGACAACCCTGCGCGAGCTGCCACCGGAAGAGCGCCCGGCAGCAGGTGCGGTAATCAATGAAGCCAAAGAGCAGGTACAGCAAGCGCTGAACGCGCGTAAAGCCGAATTAGAAAGTGCCGCGCTGAACGCGCGCCTGGCTGAAGAAACTATCGATATCTCCCTGCCGGGACGCCGTATCGAAAATGGTGGACTCCACCCGGTAACGCGTACTATCGACCGTATTGAAAGTTTCTTCGGTGAGCTGGGCTTTACCGTGGCGACTGGTCCGGAAATCGAAGATGACTATCACAACTTCGATGCGCTGAACATTCCTGGCCATCACCCGGCGCGCGCTGACCACGACACTTTCTGGTTTGATGCAACGCGTCTGCTGCGCACACAGACTTCCGGCGTGCAGATCCGCACCATGAAGGAAAAACAGCCGCCGATCCGTATTATCGCCCCGGGCCGCGTTTATCGTAACGACTACGATCAGACGCACACCCCGATGTTCCATCAGATGGAAGGCCTGATCGTTGATACCAATATCAACTTCACCAACCTGAAAGGTACGCTGCACGATTTCCTGCGCAACTTCTTTGAAGAAGACCTGCAGGTTCGTTTCCGTCCTTCTTACTTCCCGTTCACTGAACCTTCTGCGGAAGTTGACGTCATGGGCAAAAACGGAAAATGGCTGGAAGTACTGGGCTGCGGCATGGTTCACCCGAACGTGCTGCGTAACGTCGGTATCGATCCAGAAATCTACTCCGGTTTTGCCTTCGGAATGGGGATGGAGCGTCTGACCATGCTGCGTTATGGCGTTACCGATCTGCGTTCTTTCTTCGAAAACGATCTGCGTTTCCTCAAACAGTTTAAATAAAGGCAGGGTAATACAATGAAATTCAGTGAACTGTGGTTACGCGAATGGGTTAACCCGGCGATTGATAGCGATGCGCTGTCAAACCAAATTACGATGGCGGGTCTGGAAGTTGACGGTGTGGAACCTGTTTCCGGCGCGTTCAACGGCGTTGTGGTGGGTGAAGTGGTTGAATGTGGCCAGCACCCGAACGCTGACAAACTGCGTGTCACCAAAGTGAATGTAGGCGGCGACCGTCTGCTGGATATCGTCTGCGGTGCGCCAAACTGCCGTCAGGGGCTGAAAGTGGCCGTGGCAACCGTGGGTGCCGTTCTGCCGGGCGATTTCAAAATCAAAGCCGCAAAACTGCGCGGTGAGCCGTCTGAAGGTATGCTGTGCTCATTCTCTGAGCTGGGTATTTCCGACGATCATAACGGGATTATCGAACTGCCTGCCGATGCGCCAATTGGCACCGATATCCGTGAATACCTTAAGCTTGACGACAACACTATCGAAATTAGCGTCACGCCGAACCGCGCCGACTGCTTAGGCATTATCGGTGTCGCACGTGATGTTGCTGTGCTGAACAAAGCTCCGCTGGTTGAGCCGGAAATCGCGCCTGTAGTGGCAACCATTAGCGACGTCCTGCCGATTCAGGTCGAAGCCGTAGAAGCCTGCCCTCGCTATCTGGGCCGCGTGGTTAAAGGCATCAATGTTAAAGCGCCGACACCGCTGTGGATGAAAGAAAAACTGCGTCGTTGCGGTATTCGTTCAATCGATGCCGTGGTTGACGTGACTAACTATGTGCTGCTCGAACTGGGCCAGCCGATGCACGCATTCGACAAAGACCGCATTGAAGGCGGAATTGTTGTCCGTATGGCAAAAGAGGGTGAAACCCTGGTATTGCTGGATGGCAGCGAAGCGAAGCTGAATGCGGATACGCTGGTGATTGCGGATCATAACAAAGCGCTGGCGATGGGCGGCATCTTTGGTGGCGAACATTCCGGCGTGAATGATGAAACGCAAAACGTCCTGCTGGAATGTGCATTCTTCAGCCCGCTGTCTATTACCGGTCGCGCACGTCGTCACGGTCTGCACACCGATGCTTCTCACCGCTATGAGCGTGGTGTTGATCCGGCTCTGCAACATAAGGCCATGGAACGTGCAACGCGCCTGTTGATCGATATCTGCGGTGGCGAAGCGGGTCCAGTCATTGACGTGACGAACGAAGACACGCTGCCAAAACGCGCAACCATTACGCTTCGTCGTAGCAAACTGGATCGTCTGATCGGACACCATATTGCGGATGAGCAGGTGAGCGACATTCTGCGTCGTCTGGGTTGTAACGTGACGGAAGGGCAGGATGAGTGGAAGGCTGTCGCGCCGAGCTGGCGTTTCGATATGGAAATTGAAGAAGACCTGGTCGAAGAAGTCGCCCGCGTATACGGTTATGACAATATCCCGAATACCCCAATTCAGGCGGGTCTTATCATGGGTACGCATCGTGAGGCGGATTTATCGCTGAAACGTGTTAAAACCATGCTGAATGACAAAGGCTACCAGGAAGTTATTACCTACAGTTTTGTTGATCCTAAAGTCCAGTCGCTGTTGCATCCGGGTGAAGAAGCGCTGCTGCTGCCAAGCCCAATCTCTATTGATATGTCGGCTATGCGTTTGTCCCTGTGGACCGGCTTGCTGTCTACGGTAGTGTATAACCAGAACCGTCAGCAGAACCGTGTGCGTATTTTTGAAACAGGTTTGCGTTTTGTACCGGATACGCAGGCTAACCTCGGGATCCGTCAGGATCTGATGCTGGCGGGCGTTATCTGCGGCAACCGTCATGATGAACACTGGAATCTGGCGAAAGAGACGGTTGATTTCTATGATCTGAAGGGCGATCTGGAAGCGGTTCTCGACCTGACAGGCAAACTGGCGGACATCCAGTTCAAAGCTGAAGCGAATCCAGCCCTGCATCCGGGTCAGTCTGCGGCGATTTATCTGAAAGGTGAACGTATTGGTTTCATTGGGGTTGTTCATCCTGAACTGGAACGTAAACTGGATCTGAACGGTCGCACTCTGGTGTTCGAACTGGAGTGGAATAAGCTCGCAGACCGCATGGTGCCTCAGGCGCGTGAAGTTTCTCGCTTCCCGGCGAACCGCCGTGACATCGCCGTTGTTGTGGCAGAAAACGTTCCCGCAGCGGATATTTTATCCGAATGTAAGAAAGTTGGCGTAAATCAGGTAGTTGGCGTAAACTTGTTTGACGTGTACCGCGGTAAGGGTGTTGCGGAGGGTTATAAGAGCCTCGCTATCAGCCTGATCCTTCAGGATACCAGCCGTACACTTGAAGAAGAGGAGATTGCCGCTACCGTCGCCAAATGTGTAGAGGCATTAAAAGAGCGATTCCAGGCATCATTGAGGGATTGAACCTATGGCGCTTACAAAAGCTGAAATGTCAGAATATCTGTTTGATAAGCTTGGGCTTAGCAAGCGGGATGCCAAAGAACTGGTCGAGCTGTTTTTCGAAGAGATCCGTCGTGCTCTGGAAAACGGTGAGCAGGTAAAACTCTCTGGTTTTGGTAACTTCGATCTGCGTGATAAGAATCAACGTCCGGGACGTAACCCGAAAACGGGCGAAGATATTCCCATTACAGCACGGCGCGTGGTGACCTTCAGACCCGGGCAGAAGTTAAAAAGCCGGGTTGAAAACGCAACGCCCAAAGAAGAGTGATTTAACGATACGCAAAGTATGACGCGTATAACTAAAAAGGCCGCTATGCGGCCTTTTTCCTTTTCACTACTGAATCAGCACCGTAGAATCTCCCCATCTTTTTTCAGCAGAATGGAAAACATGCTGACTTTCGCCCATCAACAGCAGCGACGAAACGTGCGCTGGATACTGTCTCTGTCAGTGCTGATGCTGCTGGCAACCATGATAAGTTTATGCGCAGGAGAACAGTGGATTGCTCCCGGCGATTGGTTTAGCGCTCGCGGCGATCTGTTCGTCTGGCAAATTCGACTGCCCCGTACACTTGCCGTATTGCTGGTAGGCGCCGCACTGGCCCTGGCTGGCGCGGTGATGCAGGCGCTGTTTGAAAACCCGCTCGCGGAGCCTGGTTTACTCGGCGTGTCTAATGGCGCGGGGGTAGGGCTTATTGCGGCTGTGCTGTTGGGGCAAGGGCGATTGCCCGGCTGGGCATTGGGCCTATGCGCCATTGCTGGCGCGCTGATTATCACCCTCATTCTTCTTCGTTTTGCCCGCCGACATTTATCGACCAGTCGTTTGCTGTTGGCCGGCGTGGCGCTGGGGATTATCTGCAGCGCGCTGATGACCTGGGCTATCTATTTTTCCACCTCTTTTGATCTTCGACAGTTGATGTACTGGATGATGGGGGGATTCGGCGGCGTAGACTGGCATCAGGCCTGGCTCATGGTGGCATTGATTCCGGTGCTGGTGTGGATCTGCTGTCAGTCGCAGCCGATGAATATGCTGGCGCTGGGGGAAACCTCCGCGCGCCAACTGGGGCTGCCTTTATGGTTCTGGCGCAACTTGCTGGTGGTTGCAACGGGATGGATGGTTGGCGTGAGCGTGGCGCTGGCAGGGGCAATTGGTTTTATCGGGCTGGTAATCCCTCATATTATGCGACTGTGTGGATTAACCGATCACCGCGTTTTACTCCCTGGGTGTGCGCTGGCGGGGGCAATTGCACTACTGTTTGCTGATGTTGTCGCACGTCTGGTACTGGCATCGGCTGAATTACCCATTGGCGTGGTGACGGCCACGATGGGCGCACCGGTATTTATCTGGTTATTGTTAAAAGCTGCGCGCTAGAAAGCGCAGGTTCGGTCTATGCTTAAAAGCTGAACAGGGTCATCCCACTATTCACCTGTTGTTCTGGAGATGCTATGCAAAACACGCTTTTTAATACGGAAGTGACAACCATCGACGGCGAGGCGACCTCATTGCAGGCGTATGCCGGAAATGTACTGTTAATCGTCAACGTAGCCTCAAAATGTGGGTTAACGCCGCAGTATGAGCAACTGGAAAACCTGCAGAAAACATGGCATGGGCAGGGTTTCACCGTTCTGGGATTCCCCTGCAACCAGTTTCTGGGGCAGGAGCCCGGCAGTGAAGACGAGATTAAGACGTATTGCAGCACAACCTGGGGCGTTACCTTCCCGATGTTCAGTAAGATTGATGTCAATGGCGAAGCCCGCCATCCGTTGTATCAGAAGCTGATTGATGCGGCACCCACTGCGGTTGCACCTGCAGATAGCGGATTTTATGCGCGTATGGCGAGTAAAGGCCGGGCACCGCTCTACCCGGACGATATTCTGTGGAACTTCGAGAAGTTCTTAGTCGGTCGGGATGGACAGGTGCTGCAGCGTTATTCACCTGATATGACGCCTGAGGACCCGGTTCTTGTACACGCTATAAAGACTGCATTGGCCAACTAATGTCCCGATTAATGCTGCTACAGGATGTTGCGGAATCGACCCGACTCGGCCCGCTATCTGGTGAAATTAAAGCAGGAGAGATCCTGCATTTAGTGGGCCCCAACGGCGCGGGGAAAAGTACGTTGTTGGCGCGAATGGCGGGACTGACGACCGGAGAGGGGTGCATCACCTTTGGTGATACACCGCTCGGTGATTGGCCGGCAGCGAAGCTGGCGCAATATCGTGCTTATCTTGCGCAACAGCAAAATCCGCCTTTTGCGATGCCGGTCTGGCATTTTCTGACGCTGCATCAGCCTGATAAAGCGCGAACAGACCTGCTGCAGGAGGTGGCTGATGCGCTTGGGCTGGGAGATAAACTAGGATGTGGTGTTAATCAGCTTTCAGGGGGGGAATGGCAACGTGTGCGTCTGGCGGCCGTCATCCTGCAAATGAGCCCCCAGTCTAATCCGCATGGGCAACTTTTGTTGCTGGATGAGCCGATGAATAGCCTGGACGTGGCGCAACAAAACGCGCTGGACAGATTGTTGAGCCAGCTGTGTCTGCAGGGAATCGCCATTGTGATGAGCAGTCATGATCTTAACCATACGCTACGCCATGCGCACAAGGCGTGGTTGCTCAAGCGCGGAAAGCTGCTGGCGAGCGGTGCGCGTGATGTGGTGCTAACGCCAGCCAATCTGTCGTTAGCCTACGGTGTAAATTTCCGTCGCCTGGATATTGAAGGCCACAGAATGCTCATATCAACCACTTAAGTTAAATGGGTTCTTGAAAATCACATAATTTCCACGCTAAATTGACACAAAAATAAAAATCAGAGGATTCGTCCTGAATGCGCTTTTGGCTCCTTTTCATCACAGCATTGTTTTTGGCGGGGTGCAGCAGCCATCGTGCTCCTGCGCCAAATGCCCGACTGTCGGACTCTATCGCCGTTATCGCAGGTCTTAACGATCAGTTGCAAACCTGGCATGGTACTCCCTATCGCTATGGCGGTATGAGCCGTAGCGGGGTGGATTGTTCGGGATTTGTGTTGATGACAATGCGTGACAAATTCGATCTGCAACTCCCGCGCGACACGCGTACGCAATCAAAGATTGGTACTGAGATCGATAAAGATGATTTGCTACCCGGCGATCTGGTTTTCTTTAAAACGGGTTCCGGTGAAAGTGGTCTGCATGTCGGGATTTACGATACCAATAATCAATTTATCCATGCTTCAACCAGTCGCGGAGTGATGCGTTCTTCGCTGGATAACGTCTACTGGCGTAAAAACTTTTGGCAGGCGCGCCGAATTTAATCATTGCGGGTGACGAGATCGGCTCGCGGCTTTCTCGTCATCCGCATTTTAAATGTCAACTTTCACTTCTGCTGTTTGTCGGTCTATAACCCTGAACATTAAGAGCGTATCTTGCTAAAAATATGATTTATCCCGAGATATTAAAAAGTGCAAGGCTGGATATTCGTTTATAATCAGGATAAGCTAAAAAAAAAGGATTCGATTTACTGGCTAAAAAGGGAAAAATGAAAGGGCCTCAATTTGTATCAGCAGCAACGTATTTTTCCATCCTTTGCTACAGGATGCCGGATTACACCCATGCAGAGGGGCTGGCACAATGATTGTTTCACTGGATTATCTTTATCATTCAGAGTTCTCTTTTCTTCCTGCACGAAGTGAAAAAGGTGACCTTGAGTTCGTCGATATTGTTACAAACTTTGTCAGCCCGGATGGCGACGTACACATGCCAACAGAGCTGGTTATGCCCCGGATGTCAGACGACGAGCAATGCCGCTTATTTGCCGAGAAGCTGGAATTAATCGAAACGTGCCAACACTTTTTTATTCAACGCAAAATTCCGGCCTGGATTAATTTAACGCCAGCGGTCGCTAATACTTTATTATCAGACGCTGAATATGCTTCACGTGTTGAACGATTTTCATTTATTGAACTGACGATTAATGAAAGTTATCCAGAGTTAAACAGTGGCAAAGAAAATCCCACACTGGCGGCTCTGGCTGCGCGATTCCCATTAATACTGACAAACTACGGTGCCGGGGGCATATCCACGCGGGCAATTTTTGATGGTCTTTTCAAACGGGTCGTGCTGGATAAAAACTTTGTTCAACAACGGATTACACATATTTCGTTTGAGCCGTTTATGCGGGCTATTCTGGCGCAATTATCTCCCTGCTGCGAATCAATCATCATTAGCGGTATTGATACACAAGAGATGCTGACGCGGGTATTACCTTTGGGATTTAGCGCGATGCAAGGGGGACTGTGGCCGGCGGTATCACCGGCAAAGATTATTTCACTGGTAAAATGATAACCCTTTTATTTGCTGGTGTTTAACAGGCTATTAACAGTCTACACTAGAGACAGGAGGCCCTATGACCCTGTCTTTTACTACGCGCTGGCGTGATGAATTACCAGCAACCTATACCGCTCTTTCGCCCACCCCCCTGAAAAACGCGCGCATCATCTGGCATAACGATGCTCTGGCTGCGCAATTGGGTATTCCAGCTGCGTTGTTTGATGTTTCTGATGGGGCAGGTGTATGGGGGGGCGAATCGCTATTACCTGGGATGTCGCCTTTGGCGCAAGTTTATAGCGGGCACCAGTTCGGTGTTTGGGCAGGTCAGCTTGGCGATGGCCGCGGGATCCTGCTGGGCGAACAACAACTTGCGGATGGTTCAACATTTGACTGGCATCTGAAAGGCGCTGGATTAACGCCTTATTCCCGCATGGGGGATGGGCGCGCTGTGCTGCGCTCGACGATTAGAGAGAGCCTGGCCAGTGAAGCCATGCATTATTTGGGGATACCTACAACCCGGGCCTTGTCGATTGTCACCAGCGAGACTCCGGTGCAGCGAGAGACCACTGAAGCAGGCGCGATGCTCATTCGCGTGGCACAAAGCCATATGCGTTTTGGCCATTTTGAGCACTTTTATTATCGTCGTGAACCGGAAAAAGTACGTCAGCTTGCTGACTTTGCGATCCGTCATTACTGGCCACAATGGCAGGAAGAGGCAAATAAGTATCAGTTGTGGTTTACGGATGTTGTTACGCGTACCGCGACGTTAATGGCCGACTGGCAAGCCGTAGGCTTTGCGCATGGGGTGATGAACACGGACAACATGTCGATTCTTGGTCTGACGATGGATTATGGTCCCTTCGGTTTCCTTGATGATTACGTGCCAGATTTTGTCTGCAACCACTCCGATCATCAGGGGCGCTATAGTTTTGATAATCAGCCTGCTGCAGCTTTGTGGAACCTACAACGTCTGGCGCAGACGCTGTCGCCATTCATCCCGGTTGATGTGCTCAATGATGCGCTGGACGGTTATCAACTGGCCTTGCTAACCCGCTATGGGCAACGAATGCGGCAAAAACTGGGTTTCTTTAGTGAGCAGAAAAACGATAACGAAATCCTTAGCGAACTGTTTAGCCTGATGGCGCGGGAAGGTAGCGACTATACGCGAACGTTCCGCATGCTCAGCCAAACTGAGCAACACAGCACCTTGTCCCCACTGCGCGATGAGTTTATTGACCGTGCGGCATTTGACGACTGGTTCACTCGTTACCGCACGCGCCTGCAACAAGACAATGTGGCTGACGTAGTCAGACAAGCGCAGATGAAGACGGAGAATCCGGCTATGGTGCTACGTAACTGGCTGGCACAGCGGGCAATTAGCCAGGCAGAGCAGGGTGATTATACCGAACTACATCGGTTACACGCTGCGTTACGTACGCCGTTTATCGATCGGGATGATGATTATATCAGCCGTCCACCTGACTGGGGCAAACGGCTGGAGGTGAGCTGTTCGAGCTAAGGCGCGAGAAAAACTTGTGGGGATGCGTTGGCCGGGTGTTGGCCAACGTGAACCTGAGCACCGTACCAGCGTATCAGATCATCAGCCTGTAACACGGCGTCGGGCGTCCCTTGAGACACAATGCTTCCTTGATGGAGCAGTATGATCCGGTCAGCCCACAGTGCTGCCAGATTGAGATCGTGAAGGATGATGCAAACATGCAATTCTCCTGAAGCGGTGAGTGTCTTTAGTAATCTCAGCAGATGTTGCTGATGGTACAGATCTAACGCTGACGTCGGTTCGTCGAGAAATAGCCAACCGCGAGGTCCGGCGTTGCACCACAATTGTGCCAGCGCACGGGCTAACTGAACGCGTTGTTGTTCGCCACCGGAAAGCGCGGCGTATTGCTTGCCCGCCAACGGTGTGCAGCCGGTGACTGCCATTACCTGTGCGATAAGCTCGTGCTCGGGATGTTGGGACCAGGGGGCACGGCCCATCGCGATAACGGCTTCTGTCTGCCAGTCAAAACCTACCTGCGTTTGCTGACGCATAACCGCGCGATGGCGTGACAGCGACTGCGTACTCCAGTCAGCCAGTGATTTGCCATCTAACAAACAGCGTCCGGCAGTCGGTTTAAGAAAGCCGGTCAACAGACGTAGCAGGGTGGATTTTCCCGCACCATTCGGCCCGATTAACGCGACCAGTTCACCTTTAGCGAGTTTGAGCGATACGTCGTCAATTACTGAGCGATAAGCAAGGCGATAGTGAAGTCCTTCGGCAATAAAATGTTCAGCCATGCGCTCCTCGCTGACGAAAAATAAGCCATAAAAACCACGGTGCGCCGAGAAGACTGGTCAACAGACCGACCGGCATTTCCGCAGGCGCAACTGCGGTGCGGGAGAGAGTATCGGCAATCAGTAGTAAAAATGCGCCAGCCAGAACGGAACCGGGGATCACGGCCCGATGGTCTGATCCGAGCCACATACGCATTAAATGCGGAACAACCAAACCGATGAACCCAATGACTCCGCTGACCGCTACAGCAGCGGCCACGAGTAATGCGCTGCACAACAACAAAATACGTTGGATCATCCGAACATCAACGCCGAGATAATGCGCCTCCTCCTCACCCAGTTGTAGCAGGTTCAGCGCCGGAGCCAGACGCCAGATGATCAGCACCGTCGGGATAGTCAGTGACGTGACAGCCAGTAGCGTGGACCACTGCGCGGCTCCCAGACTTCCCATCCCCCACAACGACAACTGGCGCAATTGCGCATCATTACTGACCCACGACAAAACGCCAACCGCCGCCCCGCAGAGTGCGTTGATGGCAATTCCGACCAACAACAGACGCGATAGCGAACCGTCACGCTGTTGGCTGAGGATAAAAATCACCACGGTAGCAGCCAGTGCACCGAGAAATGCCGCCATCATTGGCGCATACAGCATGAGTAACGCGGGTAATGAGACCGGTAACACCACCCACAGGGCGACGGCGCAGGCCGCACCGCTGCTAATACCCAGTAGCCCTGGATCGGCAAGCGGGTTGCGAAACAATCCCTGCATGACGCAACCTGCCAGTGCCAGTGAGCCGCCAATCACCAGCGCCAGCAGAACGCGCGGTAGCCGAATGGTGAGCCAGATTTGACGCAAAGCATCATCTCCGTCCTGCCAGAGCAGGCTTACCGGCAGGCGCAACGCGCCAAAACCGGTCGCCAGTATCGTCATTACACCCAGCATAAAGGCCAGCGTCCATAACGAGCAGGTGATTCGTCGGGCCATCAGGGCAATTGCTCCGCTTTGGCGCGTAGCTGCAAAATGGCCTGTGGCGTGCGAACGCTGAAGCCCAGTAATGCCATATCATCAATCTGCAGTACCTGCTTATTGCGCCCGGCAGGCGTTTGCGCAAGTCCCGGTAGCGCCCACAGGTTATCTTCGCCACCCATCGCCTTAACGCCGTCCTGCGAAATCACCACCAGATCGGGCTGGCTGGCAATGACGCCTTCTTGTGATAACGGCTGGTAACGGCTAAAACCCTGCATTGCGTTACGTAAGCCGGCTGCGCGAATAGCGGCATCAGCCCCCGTATCCTGTCCTGCAGCCATTGCGGTCATTCCACCATGATTGAGAATAAACAGAACGCGTTTATCAAGCTTTGTGGCGGGTAATGCCGCGAGTTCCTGGCGTAATGTGTTGCGCAGGGCTTCGCCTTTAGCCTCCTGGTGTGTCGCCTGCGCAATGACCTGCACTTTCTCATCAATCACGCTAAGCGTATTACTGGCAGGGACCGTGACAACCCTGACGTTGCTGTGTTCGACCTGCTTCAGGGCCAGAGAAGGCTGCGATTGTGCGCTGGCTAGCACCAGAGTAGGGCGGGTAGCCAGGATACCTTCGGCGTTGAGCTGACGTAAATAGCCTACATCGGGTAATTGGGTCGCTTCCTGTGGCCACTGACTGGTGCTGTCACGTGCCACGAGGGATGATTGCGCATCCAGCGCATACACAATTTCGGTGACGTCGCCACCGAGAGCCACAACGCGTTCTTCGTCAGCAGCCAGCGCTGCGATGGGCAGCAGCGCAATCAGGACCAGCAGTTTTTTCATGCGGCCAGTCCTTTTGGCGTTAAGGCATCGATCTGCGCTCGCCATTGTGTTTGCTCTGGTTCCCCTTCCGTACGCTGTCCATAAAGCTGGGCAATTTGCGTGCCATCGGCAGCAAACAGTTCCAGACTGGTGACGTGGCCATCGGCGGTCGGTTTGCGCGTTACCCACGTTTCGGCTACACACTCTTCCAGCAGATGCAGGGTAAAGGTCGGGTTGAAAATATTCAGCCAGCCTTTCATCGGCACCAGTTTTTCTATTACGCCGGTAAAAATCTGTACGCAGCCGCGATTACCCACGAAAACCATAATTTCATTGCCATCCTGGCGCGCGGTATCAAGTAACTGCGCCAGTGCGCTATTAGAAACTTTACAGGCCAGATCGTCGCCCACCAGATTAAATGCCTGTTGACGGGTGAGATCGTGGCGTTTCAGCAGACCGAAGAACTGATGTACATCGGTCATCGCTCGCCACTCTTGATCAACAGTCTGCGCATCGACCGTGATGACGGCTGGCGCAGAAGTGTTGGCAGGTTGCAGTACCAGTGGCGGGTTTTCAGCGAAGATGAAACGGGTCAGCAACGCAGCCCATTCCTCAACGAGGGTATTCTGTGTGGCATAGACTTTCAGCAGCGCATCCCCCTGATGGTCAAAGAACTGAATGCTCTGACGCTCGCCGTGGGCGGTGGTCTCACTGATATGAAAAGCGCTTGCCCACTGATTAAGGAACAGGCGCAGGTCGAGGGCGCGCGGATTAAGAACCAGTCCGGCATGACCGTTCAGGTGTTGATTGGTAAAAGCGCCAACCTGTTCATGCACCGCATATTCGTTACGACAAATGCATTTGGTTTCGCCTACGGCTTCCAGTGCGCCGAGTATTTCGCGGACTTCGCCACGCAAGCGCCAGGCGTCATGGCCGACGCGCGCAAAGGTCAGTTCGGCTTCGCTAATATTCATCAATCCTGCAATGTCGCGTGCGTATTTGCCGGGATTTTCTTTCTTCAGTTCCAGCCAGCGTGTGTAATGATTCATTGTCTCTTCCTTCCA
The DNA here is from genome assembly GCF_001034465.1 of Citrobacter sp. MGH100. NCBI lineage: Bacteria > Pseudomonadati > Pseudomonadota > Gammaproteobacteria > Enterobacterales > Enterobacteriaceae > Citrobacter > Citrobacter sp. MGH100. The sequence continues at coordinate 1,414,311 of NZ_KQ089800.1, read as the reverse complement.
GATTGCTACCCCGGCGAACCGGGGAAAAGTGATTACCACTGATAACTCACGAAAATTTTGCCATTGCGACCATCCTGCGGGATGCCTTGTGGCGACCAATACTCTTTATCAAAAGCGTTGCCCAGCACCAGCGTGGTGGTCATACCTTTCAGTGCCTGTTGGCCCTGATAGCTCACGTAAAAGTCGTTTACGGCATAGCCGGGCTGTTTAGCGTAGCTGCTGCTGATATGCGTGGAGCGGTCCGCAAACGTGCCTATCCAGCCGACTGAGAAACCGCTGTGTGCCACGGGTATGTTCAGTTTGCTGGTGACGGTATCCGGGTTAATGCTGGAAATGTATTCGCCCGTGTCAGTATCTTTGCCGCGTGTGCGGTTATAGGCCATATCGAGACTGAACAGATCGGCGGAGTACTTCGCCATCACGTCCCAGCCCCAGATTTTGGCGTTGGGGACGTTATAGGACATGGTTGTCGCGGCAGCAAAGTCGACGCTGGTGGAGATGTAATCTTTCGCTTTGGTGTCGAAATAGCTGGCTTTAAATTCGAGCGCATCGCTCGCCATCAGCAGATCGTCAAAGCGCAGACCAAATCCGTACTCCTGCGTTTCGTTGGTTTCTGGACGCAGGTTAGGGTTTGGCACCCAGTAGTTAGTGTAGAAACGACCAATCGAGAAGTGTTTCGCATCGTTATACATCTCGCCCATGGTCGGCGCACGGAAGGCCTGAGCGTATGAACCGAACAGCATCAGCCAGTCGGCTGGCGTAACGGTCATTCCTGCGCGGGACGACCATTTGTCGGCATCGACATCCGCGTAACCATCGCTGCTACCGCGATATGAGTCATAGCGTGTACCACCCAGCAATGTTACGGGCAGATCTCGCAGGGTGATTTCATCCTGCAGCCAGCCGGAGCTAAAATCAATTTTTGCCTCAGGGAAACCGGTCGTCGCACCTCCGGGGCGTTGTTCCTGGCGATAGTACTCACCACCGTAAGTTAACAGGTGAGAAGCAAAGGAGTCGGTAAACAACCGGCTGCGGTTATCAATTTTTCCGCCTTTGGTCGTTTGTTTGCGAAACTCATTAGTCGCATCCGGATTCTGGGCATTAATGCGAGCCTCGGACCAGTAAAGGCGAGCATCAGCGTTCAGCCAGTCATTGTCCACAGGGGCGAGCGTGTAGGTCAGTTGCGCATCACGCTGGATGGTTGAACGGTCGGTCATCGGGTTGCTGGTGGCATCCGCCGCGCTGGTTTGTGGGTTCTTAGGTTCACGGGCGTCATTGTTGTAGTAGCGCAACGAGCCTGCCAGCGTCTGGGCGCTGTCAATTTTCCAACTGCCTTTCGCCAGCATATTGTTGATCGCTTCATCGTTTGGCGCTGTAGTGCCGTCGCTCTGGCGCAAATCCCCGCGATCGCGACTCGACCATGCAAGCAGTCCGTCCAGCGTATCGGTGCGCCCAAATGCGCTGGCACCCATACCGAGGCTGTGATCGCCGGTTGCCGCAGTACCGAACACGCGGTAACCGCTGTTTTTACCCGCTTCAAGTAAGTCTTTAGCCTCTGCTGTGTCATAGGCGATTACCCCGCCGAGCGCACCGCTGCCATACAGCAGAGCCGAAGGGCCACGCACCACTTCGATACGTTTAATGAGCGCCGGATCCAGAAATGTACTGTTCAGGTGTCCGGTATCGGTGCCCTGACGAACGCCGTCAACCAGCACCAGAACGCCGCGGCGGTCATAGCCGCGCAGATTGACGTCCTGACCGTTGGTTCGTCCTGTACCATCAAGGGTAAGTCCAGGCACTTTACGTAACAGATCGGCTGCTGAACTGGCGGTCTGGTTTTCCGGGGCGGTCGCATCAATAACGCTGACCATCATCGGCGCTTCAAAGGCATTACGGGCATTGCCGGTGGCGGTGACGGTCATATCTTCGACCGCCGCATACGCGAAAGTGGGCAGGCTACTGACAATCGCCAGCGCCAATAGCGAGGGACGCAGGGATGCAGTGTGCAGGTATGGCATAGCAACTCTCCATTAGGAAATCGAAAGCGCTGGCTGCCTGGGTATCACCTGGGTGGCTGGCGAAAGGTGTTGTTTATTTGGTCAGAATGAGTTTTCCGGCTTGGGTCTGGCGCAGCAAGTAATGCTGACCATCATGTTCTATGATCACGCGTCCTTCTTTACCCAGCAGGCTTTTACTGTCAATTCGACGCTCATTTGGCATGACAGAAGGCGGTGTTTTTTCTTTTGCAGGCGTTGCTGTAGTGTTATCCATACGTGACATAGTGTTTAAAAATAACAATCAATGTAACAATGATAATCATTATCAATAAACTGAGAATTTGCATCAAGTCTTTTTGTGAAATAATTGTGACGGGATCAAATTTGCGGGATTGTGCTGCATTAAAAAAGCCCGGTCGCATTACGCTGACCGGGCCTGGATGGGCACGAACCTTAGGTCGGGTCAGGCGAAACCACCGCCCGGGCATGATGTTAGAATCGACTGTCTACCGCCGCGGCGAGTTTTTCGACCAGCAGTTCCGTATCTTCCCAGTTCAGGCAGGGATCGGTGATTGACTGACCATAAACCAGTGGCTGGCCGCTGACGATTTTTTGCGTACCTTCGCGTAAGAAACTTTCCGCCATGATCCCGGCTATTGCCGTCGAACCATCGCGAATCTGCTGACAGACGTCATCGCACACTTCTAACTGACGGCGATGCTGCTTCTGGCAATTGCCATGGCTGAAATCCACCACCAGATGCTCCGGCAGAGAGAATTCATGCAGCGTATCGCAGGCAGCGGCAATATCTTCGGCAGAGTAGTTCGGCTTTTTACCACCGCGCATGATGATATGACCGTAGGGATTGCCGCTGGTCTGATAGATAGTCATCTGCCCGGTTTTATCCGGTGAGAGGAACATGTGGCTGGCGCGTGACGCGCGAATAGCATCGACGGCGATACGCGTGTTGCCATCTGTTCCGTTTTTGAACCCGACAGGGCAGGAGAGCGCGGAAGCCATTTCACGGTGAATTTGGCTCTCTGTGGTGCGTGCGCCAATTGCGCCCCAGCTGATCAGATCAGCAATAAACTGACCTGTCACCATATCGAGGAATTCAGTGGCCGTCGGTACACCCAGTTCGTTGACCTGTAACAGCAGTTTACGTGCCAGCTCAATACCATGATTTACACGATAGCTGCCATTCAAGTCCGGGTCGGAAATGAGGCCTTTCCAGCCCACGACGGTACGCGGTTTTTCAAAATAGGTACGCATCACGATTTCCAGACGCGCCTGGTGTTTAGTGCGCAGTGCCTGCAAACGCGTGGCGTATTCCATGGCGGCATCGAGATCGTGAATCGAGCATGGTCCAACGATGACCAGCAAGCGAGGATCTTCACCATTCAAGATTTTTTCTATCCGGCGTCGGGAATCCGTAACATGGCGGGCGACGGAGGACGAAACAGGATGCCGTTGCGCAAGCTCTGCTGGAGTGACCAGGTTGTCAATACGCGCAGTACGGAGTTCATCGGTTCTGTTCATTACTTATCTCAGAAATTTGTTGCTTCAACGGCAGGACTACCGGGAAGTGATGTACATCACAATATCACACTCATCCTGCCTGGTGGCGAGCATAATAACAAAAAATCGAACCAATGCACTAGCATTCTAGTACATGCGGCGATTCAGCCCCATAATGTCGAGGATCTTGGTGGCAATCTCTTCTACCGAGTAATTGGTACTGTTCAGCCATGGGATCTGGTTTTTTCGGTACAGCGCTTCTACCTCAGCAACTTCCATTCGGCACTGGCGCAGCGAAGCGTACCGGCTGTTCTCCCGGCGCTCTTCGCGGATCGCCGCCAGGCGCTCAGGGTCGATGGTCAGGCCGAATAATTTATGCTGCAACGGCTTCAGAGAGGCGGGCAGCACCAGATTATCCATATCATCGGCAATAAAGGGGTAGTTGGCCGCACGGATACCAAACTGCATAGCCAGATACAAACTGGTCGGAGTTTTGCCGCAACGAGAAACGCCAAGCAGGATCACCTGCGCCTGATCGAGGTTGCGCAACGAAATACCGTCGTCGTGCGCGAGGGTATAATCAATGGCGGCAATACGCGCATCGTACTTGTTGAGGTTGCCGGGATTCAGGCCGTGCGTGCGATGTGCGATCGGCGTGGGGTCGAGTTTCATCTCATGTTGCAGCGGCGCGACCAGTGCCTGGACGATGTCCTGGCAAAAACCTTCACTTTGTAAAATGATCGAGCGAATTTCCGGCAACACGATGGAGTAGAACACCAGAGGACGCACACCCGTTTGTTGATAAATGGCGTCAATCTGGTCTTTAACCGCCCGCGCACGACTCTCATTTTCAACAAACGGCAGCGTAATGCTGCTGATCGTGACCGGAAATTGCGACATTACCGCGTGACCCAATACCTCTGCGGTGATGGCTGTGCCATCAGAAATATAAAATACATGACGATCAACAGCATTATCCATTTTGCTCATCCTGGGGGCAGACATAATTCTCTGAAAGCATAAATTAAAATTCGTCAGAAGCGAATATTGCTGCATCAGTTTTATAAAGTGAAACAGTATTTTTATATTTAATGAAAAGTACATTTCATTTTTCGGAACAAATGTTTATACCGACTGATTTTGTGGTGATCCCGTGCCGTTCGCGGGTTTGCGCAAATGCGGAAAGAATCTGAAAAAATAAAAAATAAAGTTGCTTGAACGATTCACCGTTTTTTTCGCTGAGGTAAATATGCCAAGATAATTACGCAAAATTGAGTTTCCTAACCTCGTTCATATATAAGGATTGTTCGATGTCCAACAATGGCTCGTCACCGCTGGTGCTTTGGTATAACCAACTCGGCATGAATGATGTAGACAGAGTTGGGGGCAAAAATGCCTCCCTGGGTGAAATGATTACTAACCTTTCAGGTATGGGCGTTTCCGTACCGAATGGTTTTGCAACGACCGCCGATGCGTTTAACCAGTTTCTGGACCAAAGCGGCGTAAACCAGCGCATTTATGAGCTGCTGGATAAAACGGATATTGACGATGTCACCGAGCTTGCAAAAGCGGGTGCACAGATCCGCCAGTGGATTATCGACACTCCTTTCCAGCCTGAACTGGAAAATGCCGTCCGCGATGCCTACGCGCAGCTGTCAGCGGACGATGCCAATGCTTCTTTTGCCGTGCGTTCCTCCGCTACAGCAGAAGATATGCCAGATGCGTCATTCGCGGGCCAGCAGGAAACGTTCCTCAACGTCCAGGGATTTGATGCCGTACTGGTTGCTATCAAACACGTGTTTGCCTCGCTGTTTAACGATCGCGCAATCTCCTATCGTGTTCATCAGGGCTATGATCACCGCGGCGTCGCGCTCTCTGCGGGCGTTCAGCGGATGGTGCGTTCTGATCTCGCGTCTTCCGGTGTCATGTTCTCCATCGATACCGAATCCGGTTTCGATCAGGTGGTGTTTATCACGTCTGCATGGGGCCTGGGCGAGATGGTGGTGCAGGGCGCTGTGAACCCGGATGAATTCTACGTGCATAAACCGACGCTGGCGGCTAATCGTCCGGCGATCGTTCGTCGCACCATGGGTTCGAAAAAAATCCGCATGATCTACGCGCCGACCCAGGAACACGGTAAGCAGGTAACGATCGAAGATGTGCCGCAGGAACAACGCGATGTTTTCTCCCTGACTAACGAAGAAGTGCAGGAACTGGCCAAGCAGGCGGTGCAGATCGAGAAGCATTACGGTCGTCCGATGGACATCGAATGGGCGAAAGACGGTCATACCGGCAAGCTGTTCATTGTACAGGCTCGTCCGGAAACCGTACGTTCTCGCGGCCAGGTGATGGAGCGTTATACGCTGCATGCGCAGGGTAAAATTATTGCTGAAGGTCGTGCCATCGGTCACCGCATTGGCGCGGGTCCGGTCAAAGTCATCCAGGACATCAGCGAAATGAACCGTATCGAACCAGGCGACGTACTGGTTACCGACATGACCGACCCGGACTGGGAACCGATCATGAAGAAAGCAGCGGCGATTGTCACCAACCGTGGCGGTCGTACCTGTCACGCGGCGATTATTGCCCGTGAACTGGGAATTCCGGCCGTGGTAGGCTGTGGCGATGCGACCGAGCGCATGAAAGATGGTGAGAAGGTTACTGTCTCCTGTGCCGAAGGCGACACCGGTTATGTTTACGCTGACATGCTCGACTTTAGCGTGAAGAGTTCCAGCGTGGAGACCATGCCGGATCTGCCGTTGAAGGTGATGATGAACGTCGGTAACCCGGACCGCGCTTTCGACTTCGCTTGTCTGCCAAACGAAGGTGTCGGCCTGGCGCGTCTGGAATTTATCATCAACCGTATGATTGGCGTACACCCGCGTGCTCTGCTGGAGTTTGATGACCAGACGCCTGAGCTGCAAAATGAAATCCGCGCCATGATGAAAGGTTTCGATTCTCCGCGTGAATTCTACATTGGTCGTCTGACGGAAGGGATCGCGACGCTGGGGGCGGCGTTTTATCCAAAACGCGTCATCGTGCGTATGTCTGACTTTAAGTCCAACGAATATGCCAACCTCGTCGGCGGTGAGCGTTATGAACCGCATGAAGAGAACCCGATGCTGGGCTTCCGTGGGGCGGGCCGTTATGTTGCCGATAGCTTCCGCGACTGTTTCGCGCTGGAATGTGATGCCGTAAAACGTGTCCGTAACGATATGGGCCTGACTAACGTCGAAGTAATGGTACCGTTTGTTCGTACCGTTGCCCAGGCGAAAGCGGTGGTGGAAGAGCTGGCACGCCAGGGGCTGAAGCGCGGTGAGAACGGGCTGAAGGTAATCATGATGTGTGAGATCCCATCCAACGCCTTGCTGGCTGAACAGTTCCTCGAATACTTCGATGGCTTCTCTATCGGGTCTAACGACATGACACAACTGGCGCTGGGTCTGGACCGTGACTCTGGCGTGGTTTCTGAACTGTTTGATGAGCGTAACGATGCGGTGAAAGCACTGTTGTCGATGGCGATTCGTGCCGCTAAGAAACAGGGTAAATACGTGGGTATTTGTGGCCAGGGCCCATCTGACCACGAAGACTTCGCGGCCTGGTTGATGGAAGAAGGGATCGACAGCCTGTCGCTCAACCCGGACACCGTTGTGCAGACCTGGCTGAGTCTGGCTGAACTGAACAAGTAACATCATGCCTATCCGGCCTATTCAACGTAGGCCGGATAAGATGCGCTAGCGTCGCCATCCGGCACTTTATCCTGCAACACTCTCCACGCTCAAACGCTGAATAATATCCTGACGCAGTTGGTATTTTTGTACTTTACCGGACGCTGTGCGCGGTAATTTCTCTACGATCACAATGTGCTCAGGGTATTTGTACTTTGCCACCCGCTTGCGACTAAAAAAGGCTACCACTGACTCCAGCGACAGCGAATGGTGCGGAGGTTTTAGCACCACATACGCACACGATCTTTCGCCTAAACGATCGTCCGGCATTGCCACAACGCAGGCATCATGGATACGCGGATGCTGCAACAGAATATCCTCGACCTCGCGGCTACTGATATTTTCTCCACCGCGCACAATAATATCTTTCTTACGCCCGGTGATTTTGATGTATCCGGCATCGTCCATTCGGCATAAATCGCCGCTGTAATACCAGCCGTCTTGATCCAGCGCACGGGCGGTGAGTTCAGGCTCATCAAGGTAGCCCATAAACACATTGGGCCCGCGGGAGGCCTCTTCTCCTTCCATACCCGCAGGCAACGTGTTACGTGCCTCATCGACGACTTTAATTTCCACGCCGGCTGCGGCATATCCGTCGGTGTTCATCATGCGGGAAAGCGAATCATCCAGATTGACCACCGCGTGCGGCGAGCTTTCTGTTGAGCCATAGACGCTTAAAAGTTTAATGCCGAGCAGCTGACAATCGCGGGCTATTTTTTTCGGAATAGTGGTGCCGCCGCATAAGAAAAAGCGTAACGACGAGAGATCGTAGGGATGTTTTTCCACGCTACACAGCATGTCATAGACGAACGGTGTGGCGCCGAGTACGCAGGTACAGCGCTGCTGTACCAGTAATTCGAGACAGGCTGCTGGAGTAAAAATATCCAGCAGTACGCTGCGTGCGCCAATTAAAAACGGTGCGGTCACGCCATGTAAAAAACCGGTAGCATGGCCAAGTGGCGCGGGCATTAAAAATACATCCAGCCAGGTAAGATTAAGACGGGCACAATAGGCGCGTTCACTGGCCAGGATGTTGTTGTGGGTCAGCATTACCCCTTTGGGCATCCCCTCTGTTCCGGAGGTAAACAGCACCGCAGCCAGCTCATCGGCATGCACACTAATTGGCTGGGTTAATTGTGGTGATAAAAGAAGCTGGCTGAGTGCCAGTGAGTCTGTCGCGGGTGCCAGCTTATCGACGGCAACAATCTGTTGCAGATGCGGCAGCTGGTTTTGCAAGGGCAGGATCAGATCTACCGGCCGGGTTTGTTTAAACAGCGTAGGTGCGAAAAAAATCTTTGCCTTGCATTTGTTCAGTACCCATACCAGCTCGGCTTCGCGCCAGGCAGGAAGTAGTGGTACGGAAACCGCTCCGGTTTTCAGACAGGCCAGATAGATAAGGGTAAATTCACACCAGCCGGGCAGTTGAAAGGCGACGCGGTCACCTGGCTGGATTCCGCAGGCTAACAACCAGGTCGCCAGACGGCTGGCCGCGCTGTCGAGCGCGGCGTAGGTGTATGAATCGCCGTGATTATCGACCACAGCGATTTTGTCCGGCATCGCCTGGGCTGTTTGGCTCCAGTAATCACCCAGCGATGCATCCCCCCAAAACCCTTGTTGTCGATAAGCTTCCCGACGTTCGGCATTAAACGTTAATGTGACACTCATGAGTTATTCCCTGGATAATTTCGGTACACGTCCTGCCGAATAACAGATGTGCTGTATCCGGCGTGCAACAGGCGATACGTGTTAGCCGTAACGGAAATCCACACCAAATGTCCCAACCGGGTATTCCCATTGTTCGAGGATAGTAGAGCCGCACAGAACCCGGCAGGTACCACATTCCAGGCAGCCTGCGGAATCAAAATGAATATTTCCACTTTCGTCCTGCTTATACAGTCCAGCAGGACAGGCTTTCAGCAGTTTGCGAAATTCTTTCATGTCAGGATGTTCGGTAAGGATGATGTGCGGATGCCCCTCATCGACATTGAATTTATTAACGCCCAGTTTGACGTCAACATTTACGGTGTTGTCCTGACTCATAGTGCGGTTGCTCCCTTGATGCCGTCTTTCAGTAGGTTCATCAGCCCAATCTGCTTCGCGTGGGATAAAATGGTCTTGCGAATTGGCTGGTTTGGGCTGCCATCAATGGTGAACATATCGCTCATGATATCGGCCACCATGCGCGGGTATTGGGTAAACAAACGGGGGTTTTCCATTAGCGCGGGGATCTTACGGAAATGCTGTAAATCACGCATCACACAACCCTGTGCAAGGGCGCGTTTGTAGTCCATCAGGCTGTTGGCGGAGAAATCCTGACGTTCTTTCGCTGCAATGGCGGTTTTGGCCGCAGCCTCTGCTGAAGCAATCGCCAAATCCATGCCACGCACGGTGTAACCCAGGTTCAGACAAAAACCGGCGGCGTCGCCGACTATCATCACACCGTCATCAACCAGCTTCGGTACCATCGCCAGGCCGCCTTCCGGCACCATGTGTGCGGAATACTCCAGCAATTCACCGCCGGCGATCAGTGGGCGAATAGTGGGGTGCTGTTTAAAATCTTCCAACATTTGCGGAATGCTTTTTGTCGCATGCCCGATATTGCCCAGACCACATACCAGTCCCAGAGAGACGGAGTCTTTGTTGGTATACAGGAAACCTCCGCCCATCAGGCCATTAGATGGCGAACCGGCAAACAACCAGGCGGCACCTTCATTTCCTGACAGATTAAAACGATCTGCAATGACTGCTGGCGGCAGGCCGATCAGTTCTTTTACGCCAACGGCATAATGATGTGCCGAAGAAGGCGGTACCATTCCCAGTGAACGTCCCAGCATGGAATTGACGCCATCAGCAAGGATAACGATATTGGCTTCCAGGATATCGTCACCCGCCTGCACGCCAGTGACTTTGTTGCCTTCCCGGATCAGGGAATCGACGCGAACGCCCGGAATAAACTGAGCCCCGGCCTGTTCGGCTTTTTCCATCAACCAGGGATCGAGCCTGTTGCGCAATACGGTATATGAGTCCTGCGCTGGGGTATTGTCTTTTTCACGGTGGAAATCGAGAGTGACAGCACTTTCTTCCGTCAGGAAAGAGATTTTTTCGCGGGTCACTTTCCGTTCGACAGGGGCTTCCTCTGCAAAGCCGGGCATAATGTGCTCCAGGCTATGCGTGTAGAGTCGTCCTCCGGTCATGTTTTTGCTGCCGGCACTGTTTCCGCGCTCAATAACCAGCACGTCCAGCCCGGCCTGGGCCATCACGTAACCTGCTACCGCACCCGCCACGCCAGCACCGACCACAATGGCATCAAATTTTTCATCTGACATGTTCTTTGCTCCTTTCCCGCTGCGAATGCAGCGGGATATGTGCGTTAAATGTGGCCGTTAGCGACTGAGCTGTTCGATAAGGGCCGGGACGACTTTGTAAATGTCACCAACCAGACCGTAATCGGCGTAGTTGAAGATCGGGGCTTTTTTATCTTTATTGATGGCGACTATGATCTTCGCGCCGTTCCCGCCGACCATATGTTGAATTTGCCCTGAAATGCCCAACGTCAGGTACAGATCTGATTTCAACAGCACGCCGGAAACGCCAATATAGCGCTCGCGCTCCATCCAGTTTTCACCTTCGGCAATAGGGCGTGAACAACCCACTTCGGCACCCAGAACGGCGGCAAGATTGCGTACCATCTGCAGGTCGCTCTCGGCCACCAGGCCACGACCGACGCCAACCACGCGTTTGGCTTTGCTGAGATCGACACTGCTGAGAGATTTGGCGCGACGTTCCTGGCAAACAATCTCATGAAGTGGCGTGATATAAGGTGCTGAGATGACAGGGCAAGTGTGCGCAGGATTGGTTTCTGCTGGTTCAAACATACCAGGGGCAAGCGTGATAATCGCCAGCGCGCTATTCAGTTTTTCTTTACCGAATGCCAGACCGCCATACATACGGTGTTCTGCAAACAGCGCACCTGCATCGAGAGTGACCGATGTGGCGTCGTTTACCATCGCCGCATTGAGTTGCATGCTTAACCGCGCGCCCAGTGATTTTGTGCGTTTAGACGCAGGCATCAGCAACAGGCCGGTGTGCGTTTGCAGTAAGGCTGAGACAGTCTCGGCGTAGTTTTCAACACGCTGCAGTTCACTGGCGTGTTCGAGCACGATGATGTCATCGGCACCCAGCGCTTTCACCTGATCGGCCTGTTCGTTGCCCTGCACAATAAGGTGTACCTGCTCGCCCCACTGGCGGGCGGCGGTCATTAATTCCGCATAGCGTTCTACGTTATCGCTAAACACCCATACGTTGGCTAATTTACTCATGATGATTGTTCTCCGTTGGGCTTAGTTCAGGGCTTTTTTCAGATGTTCGGCCAGTTCGGCAATGGCTTCTGCTGAGTCATTTTCCAGAATGATGTGCTTACGTTCTGTCTGCGGTGGAACGCTAAGGCTGACTAATTCCGCCAGCGGTGACGCTGGCGTCCAGCCAATATCGCTGGCCTGCCAGGGGGTGACGGGTTTTTTGCCGGCACCAAGAATAGCTTTCATTGCCGGAATCCGCGGTGTATTGATATCCGAGGTCACGCAAATTACTGCCGGGAGCGGCAGGTCAATGACTTCGACTTCATCTTCAAGGGTTCGCTCAACCAGAATGCGGTCGCCGTTACGTTGGATGTTGCTTACCGCGTTAACCACAGGAAGCTGCAGGAGCTCACCTACCAGTAGACCGACCTGTTGTGCGTAGACATCGCCGGACCCTTCCCCGAACAGCATCAGATCGAATTTAATGTTTTTAGCCGCACAAGCCAGCGCCTGGGCGGTATCGCGCGGCAGCGCATGCTCCAGCTGAGGGTCCTGCACCATAAACAGGCTATCCGGACCGCGGGATAGCACGTCTTTACGTACTTTAGAGTTTTGCAACAAGGAGCCGCCCACGGTTAAGGCGACAATCTCATCGCCTTCGGCGGTAAGTTGTGTGGCGGCTTCAATCGCATTCAGATCAAATTGACTGATTTTGGCATCGGCCCGATCAAAGTTAAGCGAGCGCTCTGGGGTAATAACAATGTCCTGTTCTTCAGGCACCAACTTAAAGCAGGTTATTATTTTCATGGCATCTCCAGTGAGTCACGTTCGGATGATGACGAAGTGCGTCATTATCGGCAGTAGGGAAAATTTGACTGAAAATAGTGTGCGGCAGAGTGGGGCCTGTTTTCGACGGGGCAATCTGTTTTCATTCCCAACAATCTTGCAGAAAAATGTGCAACGGCGATGCGGAGTTTCTAAGCGAGGAGTAAAAGTTGTGTACGCAAGGTTACACCGTGAAAACAGTAAACGAGGGTGTAATTGAGAAATGCATCCTATTTTTAAGCGATATCTGCCCGCATTTGTTTCTGATATGTAAATCGTTAATGTTGAATTAATAACATTTATTCTTTTCAATTAGTATAAAACGTAAATAACGCACGCTAACAGTGTTCCTGGACAAGAGGTGTCATCTTGCAGACGGCGCAAATAATTTTGTTTCGCTTGGATAGAATATCGTTGTATAACGTGGTTAATCGTTATCATTTAACACTATTAATTTTCCGCACATTTACCATCTAAAGGTGGAGGCTGTCATGTATCAACGATGTTTTGATAATGCCATGGAAACCCTTTTTGAGCAGGGGAAGACCCCCAGATTTTCGCGATTCGTCATCAGTGATGATCCTAACTGGGAGTCGGGCCACCATGTGCATGACAATGAAACCGAACTTATCTATGTCAAAAAAGGTGTCGCGCGCTTAATTATTGATTCTTCACTGTATGTCGCTCACGCCGGGGATATTGTGGTGATAGAACAAGGACGGTTACATGCTGTCGCCTCGGATAGCAACGCACCAGCCACGACCTACACCTGTGCACTGTACGGTTTTCGCTTCAATGGTTGGCAGGATAACCAGCTGTTGCAGTTACACTCGTGTCCGGTCATCAGCGTCGGCCAGGGGAAGGAGGTTATTAAGAGTATTTTTAATGAACTGAGTATTATGATACCGCAGTGTAAAAATAATCTGTCATCCTCTGCTTATGATGCCTTTGCCTACGCATTAACCGTCTTGTATTACGAAAACTTTAAAAATGCTTATCGTTCGGAGCAGGGGTATATTAAAAAAGACGTGTTAATTAAAGATGTTCTGGTGTATTTGAATAACAACTTTCGCGAAAAAATCACACTCGATCAGTTGTCGAAAAAATTTCGCGCCAGTGTGAGTTATATTTGTCACGAATTCACTAAAGAGTATCGTATTTCGCCGATTAATTATGTTATTCAGCGACGGATGACGGAGGCAAAATTTTCGCTGACGAATACGGAAGCGTCGTTAGCGGAAATCTCGTGGCGGGTGGGGTATGAAAATGTTGATCACTTTGCCAAACTCTTCCAGCGACACGTAGGCTGTACTCCCAGCGATTATCGTAAGCAGTTTAAAAATAATCTGACTGAGCAGGAATGCCTGCAGCCGGAAATCTGATTTTCTGGCGTAAGTCCGGATAGCGTTTATCCGCTATCCGGATGATAGTACGGCTTACTTGTTTTGATAATCTTTCAGGATCTGACGTCCGGCGACGTAGATCATGATTTCATCGGTGCCACCGCCAATGCGTTCGCAGCGTACATCACGCCAGAACCGGGATACCCGGGCTTCATCGGTATAACCCAGACCACCCATTATCTGAATTGCGTCGTCGATAACTTCCATCGCTGTGCGCGCGCAGTACAGTTTTGCCAGCGCCGCACTGGTACGCAGTGATTGTTCCTGATCGGCCTGCCAGGCGACTTTCAATACCATATTGCGCATGTTTTCGATTTTAACCGCCATCAGCGCCAGTTTTTCCTGGATCATCTGGTTGTGGCCAATCGGTTTACCAAAGGCGATACGCTGGTTGGCGTAACGTGCGGCATCCTCGAAAGCGCATTCGGCAAAGCCGGTGCTGCGTGCTGCGTTGATCAGTCTCTCCATTTCGAAGTTGTACATCACGTTGAGGAAGCCCATACCCTCTTCGCCGACCATATCACTTTCGTCAACTTCAACGTCATCAAGATAGACTTCGCAGGTACTTAACATGTGCCAGCCGATTTTGTGCAGCGGATTAACTTTGATGCCGGGTTTCTTCGAATCCACCCACCACAGGGTAAAGGCTTTCTTCGGATCTTTCGGCTCGGGATCGCTAGCCAGAACCAGCATATACGGGTACTCTTTGGCACCGGTAATAAAGGTTTTTTGCCCGTTAAGGTACACCTTGCCGTTTTTGCGGGTGTAGCTGGTGGTGGCGCTGTTGTTATCTGAGCCAGCTCCCGGTTCGGTTAACGCCAGCGCATAGGCCGGATCGCCCGTTTCCATGGTGCTTTCAGCGGTTTTACGTAGCTGCTCCGCGGAGCCAAAACGGCGCATACTGTGGATACACTGGCCGTTAGTGATCAGAAAGGCAGGCGCACCACATTTTGAGACTTCCATCAGCGCCAGCATTTGCGTGACGTAATCTGCCGGAATGCCACCGAACTCTTCCGGCACGCCCAGCATCGAAATACCGTTATCCGCAAGCGCGCGCATAAATTCTTTAGGGTAGGTGGAGGTCTGATCGCAGGTGCGGAAATATTCTTCCGGGAAATTACTGGTGATCAGTTCCCGAATGCTGGCAAGCAGCAGCTCTTGTTCTTCAGTTAATGAAAAGTCCATCAGGGTACTCCTTTTAATTGGCGGCGTCGGGCAAAACAAAACCCATCGTGGCATCGATAAATAATCTTTCGTCCATCAGTTTCAGGTCTGGAGAAATAACGGGGGTGAATTCCATTTTGTCCAGAATGTCTTCTTGTAAAGAAACACCAGGGGCAATTTCTACTAAATGGAGGCCATCTTCTTTTAACGTAAATACGGCGCGTTCGGTGATGTAACGTACATCCAGTCCACGTTCGAGGGCAATTTTTCCACTGAAGGTGATTTCAGGTAATTCGTTAACGAATTTCTTCACCCGACCTTCCTGCACGATATTCAATTTGCCGTCGGCAACATCTGTTTTCAGACTTCCGGCTGTCAGGGTGCCGCAGAAAATAATTTTCTTCGAGGTGGCGCTGATATCAATAAAACCGCCAGTGCCCATGATCTTGCCATTGAATTTATGCACACCGACGTTGCCGTGCTGATCGACTTCGGCGAAGCTTAAATAGCACACATCCAGACCGCCACCGTGGTAGAAGTCAAACTGGGAGGTCATATCCAGAATAGCGCGGGTATTGACGTTGGCCCCAAAAGCGATGCCCTGCGAGGTAATACCGCCGATTGGCCCGGTTTCAACCGTCAGTATGAAGTCATCGGCACAGCCTTCTTCACGCGCGACGAGACCAATACCATCGGCAATTCCTACGCCAACGTTACCCACTGCACCTTTGCGCATTTCGAACAGCGCACGTCTGGCCACCAGTTTACGTTGGTTAAGCGGCAGGGCAGTTTGCAGGCTGTCATCAAGGATGAAATCGCCTGAAATAAAACGGTTAACCGGCGCTCCGCCATACAACTGAGTCTGTTCTGGATCGATAACGACGATATCCACCAGATAGCCAGGGATCCGCACGGCTTTAGGGTGCAGTGTGGCTTTCTTCACCATTTTTTGTACCTGCATCATGACGATGCCGCCGTTGTTATGCACGGCCTGCGCGATGACCAGCGCATCGAGATACATCACTTCATCTTCAAAGGTGGCGTAGCCTTCGCTATCACAGGTTGTGGCGCGAATAAAGGCGATATTCGGCGCAATGGCTTTGTAGTAGAGATACTCTTTGTTATCAATTTCTACCAGTTTGATCAGATCTTCGGTGGTCACTTCATTGAGTTTGCCACCTTGTTGGCGGGGATCGACAAACGTGCCAATGCCGATATCACTCAAAATACCTGGCTGATGGGCCGCAGAGGCACGCAGGGTTTGAGTTAATACGCCTTGTGGATAGTTGTAGGCGGCTATTTTATTTTGTTCCGCGAGGTCGGATATCCGTGGGGATTGTCCCCAGTGACCGCACAACGCCCATTTAACTAAACCTTCCTGTGCCAGTGGACTAATACCCCGGTCTGCACGGTCGCCCAGTCCTGTCGGGCTAATTAGCGACAAATTACGTGGCGATTGGCTATTTTTATATTTCTCGGCTAGTGCATTAATTAATGTTGTGGCTTCAAGTATCCCACCGCCAGCGCCTAATACGCAGAGTGTGGCTTCATCCGGAATATAATCAATTGCGTCAGCTGCAGATAATACCGGTACCCGACCATTTAAGCGTGTTGGTCTTGAAAGTTTCATATAAACTCCAGGTTATATTCGTGCGAATGCCTATCGCTATATTCGATAATAGTATTTTGCGTTATTTGAAAATATTTAATCGTCTGCCAGATATTCGTGGTAAAACGAATATCTGGGGCAGGGCGTTATTTATTGCAATTTAAAAATATTGGGCTATTAAGCCTGGTGTAATATTGTCAGAACGGTACGTAGATCGGTTACGGAGATTTGTCCTGGGGCCGAGGCTTTTTTCACCGCACCAAACGTCGCCGCTGAGCCGAAAACTTCGCCGGACAGTCGTGAGATCACACCGGTTTTCGCCATTGACATGGTAATAATTGGGCGGTCGGCGTAGCGTTCCTGCATTTCCAGCGTTGCGCTAAGCAATGTCAGCACATCCGCTTTGCTTTGCGGCATCAACGCGATTTTGGGAATATCTGCACCAAGTTCCTGCATTTTACGCAGTCGCTGGACAATATCATCGGCTGCTGGTGTCTTGTGAAAATCATGATTCGACATAATAACGAAGACATTTTTTGCGTGCGCATGCTCGACGGTCGCTTTAACCAGTTCATCACCGGTGAAAAGCTCCAGGTCGATCATATCTACCAGACCGCTGTCCACTGCTGCGCGGTTTAATGCAATATAGTTTTCGACGGACAGAGCCTGTTCACCCCCTTCTTTGGCACTACGGAAGGTGAACAGCAACGGTTTATCCGCCATCACATCACGGATCGCACGTGCGGCTTCCAGTACTGCGTCAATGGAAGCGACATCTGCAAAATGGTCAACACGCCATTCCAGGATGTCGAAATCCGCTTCGCGATAGGCCAGTGCTTCGCTTTTTACCGTTGAGATGTCTTTACCCATCAGTGAGACAATGATCTTCGGCGCACCCTCGCCAATCACGAGGTTTCTTACGGTTACGGTTTTCATTGATTACCCTTTAACTATTCACAAATACTGCCCATCAGGCTGCAAAACCCATAACCTGTTTGACATACTCCAGCGGGAAATCTTTCCCGGTCCAGAGCTTGAACTGCTCAGCCCCTTGCCACAACAACATGCCGTAACCATCAATCGTTTTGCAACCGGCATGTTGTGCCTGTTGCAACAACCTGGTCATATGCGGGTTATACACGCATTCGGTCACCAGCAGTTCCGGGCGAAGCAGGGAAACGTCGGTCACAATAGATTCGTTATCCAGCGGTTTCATGCCGACTTTCGTGCCGTTGGTCAAAATATCCGCGCTGGCGAGTGCCTCGGCAAATGCCTGTCGATCGGCAAGGTCGATCACGGTGACAACGCAGTCGGTGTTTTCATTAACACGTTTAGCGAATGCCTGCGCCTTTTCAAAGAACTCATCTTTACGGTTAAAGATCTTAATTTCTTTGATGCCTTCAATGGCTGCCTGAGCGCCAATGGCTGTAGACGCGCCGCCCGCGCCCAACAGTACCATGGTTTTACCTTTAATATCGAAGCCGCTTTCTTTAATCGCGCGAATATGGCCGGTGCCGTCGGTGTTGTAACCACGCAGGTAGCCATCATCATTAACGATGGTGTTGATTGCGCCAACCAGTTTGGCGGCAGGTGTTAATTCATCAACATATTCACAGGCCAACTGTTTATTGGGCATAGATACCCCGGTGCCGCGCATTTTTAACGCTTTTAAACCAGCAATTGCATTAGCAAACGTTGAGTTATCGACTTCAAATGCCATGTAGGTAAAAGGCAGGCCCGCTTTTTCTAATGCTTTATTTTGCATCTCAGGGGACAGACTGTGTCTGATAGGGTAGGCCATCAGACCAATCAGTTCATACTTTGCTGTTACGTCCATTTGATACTCCTTCTAAACAATTTATTGAAAATAACGTTCGCCCAACCGCACATCATTTTTGGGGATATCAAATACGCGGTAATAGCGAATAAAGACGATGATGGCGGTGATGAATGCCAGCAGAGCAAATGCAAGGTCCAGCAAAATGATGTATTGCAGGCCGATGTTAGAAAGGTATCCGGTGATCAGTGGGATAATAAAGTTGGCTACACCACCCATCATCATATAAACACTGGTGACTTTGGCTTTGCTCTTCGGGAAAAACTCTGACATCACCGAGACACCGAGCTGTAAAATACCGCCAGCAGCAGAAAAGCCAATCAGAAACGAACCTGCGTTACAAACCAGCGGAGAGGGATACAAATAAATGACCGCAGCGGTAATGCTTGCCAGACCAGCGTTAAAAACGTTAGCCCAAATGGGGCGAACCATTTTCTTCAGGAGGGCAGCAAAGATGAATACGCAGACCAGCGATCCCATGCTGTAGTAAGAGATGGTTTTTAGTGCGTCAGTTTCCGCCATGCCAGCAAATGCCATGGCATATTTCGGCATCCAGACCACGATGACATAAAAGGTTGAGAATGCGGCAACCCCAAACAGCACGGAAGCGACACCTTCCAGCCAGACCAGGGGTTTACTGTTCATCTGTGGCAGATCTTTGGCGAGACCCGCGTCCACCATCTGGCTGGGAAAGCGACTTTTTAACAGCATCAGGGTGATGACCACGAACAGTACACCCGGGATGATGACCGCATAGCCGTACCAGACATGGTTGAGCAGCATGGTGCTGACGACGATGGGGTAAATCATCTGGCCAAACGACACCATGGCTTTAACCAGAATAACCGCCGAGCCGGATGCTTTGGGGAAACATTCCATTAACGCCGGATAACCGCCGGTATCCAGCGCTGAATTCGCTACGCCAACGCATACAGCCAGAATAAAGGCAATCATCAGATTGGGGCTGGCGGGAATACCGAAGAAGAACAGCATATATAGAATAACGCCTAACAGAATGATAGCCCGACGACCGAACTTATCTGAGAGAACGCCAAAGAATAAAATACTGACCAGTCGACCAAGACCAATGCCGGAAATTAGATAGGCAATCCCTGCATTATCGGTTGAAAACTTTTCAGCCAGGGAGGTCATGTTTTGCGCCAGTGTGATGACGCTAATACCGTGTAAAAAATAACTTAAATAAATACAGGTTATCGCCAGAAGAAATGGCGTGTTAAAGGTCTTTTTCTGAGACATTTTTTCACAACTCCTTGCGGATTTTAAAATTATTCTGTGCTCGTCGGTGTAGTTTAAATTTCGGCGACCTTGTGATTAATATACCGGGCAGTAGTTATTGTACCTACATAGCATGGCGTTTAAGTTACCAGGTATATTGCATATCAAACTGTGAAACCTAATTCGTCAGACCGACGTTTTGCCGTTATTTTAAAAATACGTCCAATTATTTTGCAGAAGAGGGGAACAATATTGCACCCGCGTTATTGTGCGAGTGGTGCCATGTTTAACTGACGCTTTGCTGCAAGCCGGCTGCGATAACCAATAAACAGTGCCAACAGGAAACCGAACGCAGCGATACCCGCATCAAACCACATGATGTGCGCAATACTGGTTTCGGAGAGCCTGGCGGTAATCAGTGGGATCGTGAAGGTCGCGATACTGCCCGCGCTGTAGTAAATACCGGTAGCTTTACCTTTCGCCTGCGGGAAGCGAGCGGCCATTAGCGTTAGACCGATTTGCACGACGCCTCCGGCTGATGAGAACCCGATGACAAAGGCGAATGTAATCACGACCCAGGTCGTTGGATGCAGGCAAACTGCCAGCAGCGCGACAAAGGAGATAAAGGTGTACAGCATCAACAGAGACGTGGCACGACCCGCTTTTCTCGCCAGGGGAGCAGTAATGAATACGCACAGCAGAGAACCACAGGTGTAAATACTTAACAGCTTGATAGATAACGTATACGGCATACCGGCGACAAACTGACCATACTGTGCCAGCCACTGGCTAACCAGATAAAATGTGGCCATCGAGATATAGCCATACAGGGTGTAACTCCCCAGATCGAGAAGGGAACAACCATGCTTCGGCTGAATAGGTTCCTGTAAAGAGGATGATGGCATGATGGAATGCTTCGGCCCCGGATGTGCAGGGAAGCGGCAGCGAAACAAAAATATGCCGTTGACCGCCATAATTCCCGCCGCCAGCAAGAAAGACCAGCCAAACCAGAGTTCAGCCCACACCAGCAGGCTGATAACCATCGGCAACAGAAACTGGCCGCTGGACACAAAGGCTTTAATCAGGATATTGGCGGTGCCGGGTGAACGGGGGAAGGCTTCCATCAGGCTGGGGTAGGTTCCGGCATCAAGAAAACTGTTTGCCATTCCCGCTAAAAAACCAAAGGCGTAGGCAATCACAATGCTGTGAGTATTGATGATGCCAAAAAAGAAGATGAGGTAGCAGATCATGCCAAAAATGATAAACGGTCTGCGCCCATAGCGATCGGACAGCATGCCTGCAACTAATAAGACGCTTAACCGACCGATACCAAGGGAGGAGATGACAATCGAGACCCCCGCGGCATTGGTTTGCCACTGCTGTTCAAGTGAGGACATATTGAGGGACATCAGAATGACCCCCATACCGTGTACCAGGTAATTAAGGTACAGCCCTATCGCAGTAGAGAAATAGGTGTTTTTCATAATGTGTTACTCGGCGAAGAGGCTAAATGGATGTTGTATTTTGTGTCGCGTAGGGCGTGTTAGCCCAAATAGTATGCAGACTGCGCGTGAGCGAGGGCATAATGTCGGGTGCCCGTGTTGCAACGTAGTGCTGGCGTTATGACCGCCTAACACAAACGCTCGAGGTTGTGTGCATAGAGTTCCACTGCAGCAGATTGGTAGATTTTCCAGTCGAGAAAATTGTCGTGGTTATAAACTGCCTGAAAAGAAACCAGATCGGGGAAAAAACGCATTGTGTTATTACCAATACGATTATTTATTTTTTCGATGATCGCGTTAATTCTTAACTTTCTCTTGGCTTTCATTTCTGCACAAATGCACGCGATGTTTTCCGGGATTTCTTTTTCCCCACTTTCCCATTGTTGCCAGGCAACAATGTCGCCATCACGCGCGATATACGCGGCGCTTTCTTCTACCGTCATAGCAAAAATATGGCGGATAGCCTGCAATTCTAATGCGTTCATTATTTGATCACTTAATAAAAGACGGTGGAATAGTAATAGCATTGTTGTGGATATTTCGGCTTGAAGAGAGTCACAGTATCTTGTGCAATATTATTTGTTATTAATCTGTGAAGTTGGTGCATTTGGCGTGAGAGTGAAATAAAACAATTGGCTAGCTGATGTGATGTAGGCCGTGATGGGACGTGGAAATGCAGGATAAAAAAAAGCCCATCGTGGGAGATGGGCAAAGACTACACACAGCAATTCGTTGTTTCACTCAGGGGATTTCCATGCTTATAAATCAATGTGTTGATCTAAAGCCTTGGGGTAATAGTAGGCATGCTGGTTTTTCACGTCGATCAGATTCATCTCAATAGTTTAAAAACTGTAAAGAATTTGCGACATAAATGAGTATTCCCACAGCGCTGGAGTTGGGTTTGGTTCGGGGAGCCGCGATGTATTTATCAGCAATAGTAAACAATCAGGCGGCAATGTTGCCGCCTGATGCCGGATTACTTATTGCTTTCGATTTCAGCGATTTCTTCGAGAATTTTATCCGGGTCAGTGCCCGGTGCAGGGGCTTCATTGACCCATGCGGAGAACAGGCGCCATGAAACAGCCAGTACCACTGGGCCGATAAACAGACCAATCATACCGAATGCAATCAACCCGCCGATAACCCCGGAAAGAATAAGGATCAACGGCAAATCAGCCCCCATACGGATCAGCATGGGACGAATAACGTTATCCAGTGTTCCGACCACGCCACTCCACACCAACAGCACCGTGCCCCAGGTAGAATCACCTGTCCAGTAAAGCCAGATAATGGCCGGAATCAGCACCGGTAAAGGCCCCAGTTGCACCAGACAGGAGAGGATCATCAACACCGCCAGTAGCGTCGCGTAAGGTACCCCCGTTACCGCCAGACCAATACCGCCGAGGACGGCCTGTACCAGCGCGGTGACGACCACGCCTAATGCAACCGCACGAATGGCCTGTGCTGCCAACAGGATTGCCGCGTCACCGCGTTTTGATGCAAGACGGCAGGCGAAGTGGCGAATGCCTAGCGCCACCTGCTCACCGCGCCAGTACAGCAGGGCGCTGAATAGCAACATCAAGCCACAGTGCATCATAAAGCGGCCAATATGCGCGGCCTGACCAACAAACCAGGTGGTTGTGGTACCGATATAGGGACGAACCTTAGCCATGATAGCCGAACCGCCCATATCCAACAGGCTGTGCCATGCGCCATAGAGTTTGGCACCCACCAGAGGAATACTGTTTAACCACGCCAGATCCGGCAGCGTCATATCACCGGCGGTAACGGCATGAATCAGGGGACCACTGCCATCAACGATGCTGTTGACCAACAGAGCGATAGGAATAATAAATAACAGAACTAACAACAGGGTCATCACCAGCACGGCCAGCGAACGGCGTCCCCACAGCAATTTTTGTATACGTATCAGGATGGGCCAGGTCGCAATGACCACCGTACCTGCCCAGGCAAAACCGAGGATAAAGGGTTGCACAATCCAGAGACAGGCCACAATCATGATGGCTAAAAACAGCACCGATAGCAGCACTTGTGCAATATCCCTGGGCTGACGGAAATTTACCATAAATACTTTTCACCTTTGTCTTTGCGTCAGAACGTTGACGCGACGTGAACACGTTAATCACACTCTATAATGATGAGCAATTTCAGCGGTTTTGAACAGGCGGATTCTGCCTGTAAATCTGCTGAGCGTATTAGAAAAAAATGTGATACAACAAACAAAGCAACACGCAAACGATTAAATTCACAACACAGACCGCAGGAAAGGGTCACTATAATGATTCCACAAATTTCTCAGGCGCCAGGTGTCGTTCAACTGGTGCTCAATTTTTTGCAGGCGCTGGAGCAGCAAGGGTTCACGGGCGATACGGCAACGAGCTATGCCGATCGTCTGACAATGTCGACGGATAACAGTATCTATCAGCTTCTGCCTGATGCCGTGGTTTTCCCTCGTTCGACGGCTGATGTGGCGCTTATTGCCCGCCTGGCGTCAGAACCGCTCTTTTCGTCGTTGATTTTTACCCCTCGCGGCGGCGGCACAGGCACCAACGGGCAGGCGCTTAATCAGGGCATTATTGTTGATATGTCCCGTTACATGAGCCGCATCATTGAAATCAATGTGCAGGAAGGTTGGGTGCGGGTAGAGGCGGGGGTGATAAAAGATCAGCTTAACCAATATCTGAAACCCTACGGCTATTTCTTTGCGCCTGAATTGTCCACCAGTAACCGGGCGACGTTGGGGGGAATGATCAACACCGACGCTTCCGGGCAAGGTTCGCTGGTCTACGGTAAAACCTCCGATCACGTGCTGGGTATTCGCGCGGTATTGATGGGCGGGGATATTCTCGATACCCAGCCGATGCCGGTTGAATTTGCCGAAATGCTCGGTAAAAACAATACGGCGATTGGGCGCATCTATAAGACGGTTTATGAACGGTGTCGTGAGAACCGACAGTTGATCATTGACAAGTTTCCAAAGCTCAATCGCTTTTTAACCGGCTACGACCTGCGGCACGTCTTCAATGATGAGATGACCGAGTTTGATTTAACCCGCATCCTTACGGGGTCCGAAGGTACGCTGGCCTTTATCACCGAAGCCCGCCTTGATATCACGCCGCTGCCTAAAGTTCGGCGACTGGTCAACGTCAAATACGATTCGTTTGACTCTGCATTGCGTAATGCGCCAGTGATGGTGGAAGCGCGCGCGCTGTCGGTCGAAACCGTCGATTCAAAAGTGCTTAATCTGGCGCGTGAAGATATTGTCTGGCACTCCGTCAGCGAATTGATTACCGATGTCCCGGATAAAGAGATGCTCGGGCTGAATATCGTCGAGTTTGCTGGTGACGATGAAGCATTAATTGATTCTCAGGTCAGTGCGCTGTGTGAACGTCTGGACGGGCTAATTGCCCGGCAGGAAGCCGGCGTAATTGGCTGGCAGCTGTGTACCGAACTAGCTGGTGTCGAGCGCATCTACGCCATGCGGAAAAAGGCCGTTGGTCTGCTGGGTAATGCCAAAGGCTCTGCGAAGCCGATTCCGTTTGCCGAAGATACCTGCGTACCGCCGGAACACCTGGCCGACTATATTGCCGAGTTCCGTGCGCTACTCGATAGTCATGGCCTGAGCTATGGCATGTTTGGTCACGTGGATGCCGGGGTGCTGCACGTCAGACCCGCGCTGGATATGTGCGATCCGCAACAAGAAGTGCTGATGAAACGCATCTCTGATGATGTGGTGGCGCTGACGGCCAAATACGGTGGTCTGCTATGGGGCGAACACGGGAAAGGTTTCCGTGCTGAGTACAGTCCGGCATTCTTTGGCGAGGAACTGTATCGCGAACTGCGCAAAGTGAAGTCGGCGTTTGATCCGCAAAACCGGCTCAATCCGGGGAAAATTTGCCCTCCGGAAGCCATCGATGCGCCAATGATGAAAGTGGATGCGGTTAAACGTGGGACTTACGATCGTCAAATCCCGCTGGCCGTTCGACAGGAGTGGCGTGGGGCAATGGAGTGTAACGGCAACGGGTTATGCTTTAACTTCGATGCCAAAAGCCCGATGTGTCCGTCGATGAAAATTAGCCTCAATCGCATTCACTCGCCAAAAGGGCGGGCAACGCTGGTACGGGAATGGTTGCGCCTGTTGGCCGATCGTGGGATCGACCCCGTGAAACTGGAAAAAGAGTTGCCAGAAAAACGTGCCAGTTTACGTACGCTAATCGCCCGAACCCGGAACAGCTGGCATGCACGTAAGGGCGAGTATGATTTCTCGCATGAAGTGAAAGAGGCGATGTCCGGGTGTTTGGCATGTAAAGCCTGTTCTACGCAGTGCCCGATAAAAATTGACGTTCCGGAATTCCGCTCGCGCTTCCTGCAGCTGTATCACACGCGCTATCTGCGCCCGCTTCGCGATCACATGGTCGCCACCGTTGAGAGTTATGCACCGCTGATGGCGCGCGCACCTAAAACGTTCAACTTTTTCATCAATCAACCACTGGTACGTAATCTGGCTAAAAAACACATCGGCATGGTGGATTTGCCGCTGTTGTCTGCACCATCATTACAACGACAGCTGGTCGGGCATCGTTCGGCCAATATGACGCTGGAACAGCTTGAAGCTCTCAGCCAGGAGCAAAAAGCACGTACGGTGCTGGTGGTGCAGGACCCTTTCACCAGCTATTACGATGCACAGGTAGTGGCTGATTTCATCCGACTGGTAGAAAAATTGGGTTTGCAGCCGGTGTTGTTGCCATTCTCGCCTAACGGCAAAGCGCAGCATATAAAGGGCTTTTTAAACCGGTTTGCAAAAACGGCGAAAAAGACCGCTGAATTCCTCAACCGGGTGGCAAAGCTGAATATCCCAATGGTCGGTGTCGATCCGGCGCTGGTGCTATGTTATCGCGATGAATACACGCTGGCGCTCGGCGAGCAGCGCGGTGATTTCCATGTCTTACTGGTCAATGAGTGGTTATCGGCTGTACTGGCGTCACAACCGCCGGTCGCTATCGGTGGCGAACCGTGGTACTTCTTCGGACACTGTACCGAAGTGACCGCTCTGCCGGGAGCGCCTGCGCAGTGGGCCGCGATTTTTGCCCGGTTTGGGGCCAAACTGGAAAACGTCAGCGTGGGGTGCTGCGGGATGGCGGGTACCTATGGTCACGAAGTGAAGAATCATCAGAACTCACTGGGGATCTATGAGTTATCATGGCACCAGGCAATGCAACGATTGCCGCGTAACCGTTGTCTGGCTGCCGGGTATTCATGTCGAAGCCAGGTTAAACGCGTAGAAGGCACAGGCGTTCGCCACCCATTACAGGCATTACTGGAGATTATAGGATGATCTGGAAACGTGAAGTCACACTCGAGGCGCTCAACGCCATGGGTGAAGGAAATATGGTCGGGCTGCTCGATATTCGTTTTGTGCATATCGGCGACAATACTCTGGAAGCCACAATGCCCGTGGATCATCGCACCAAACAACCCTTTGGTTTGCTGCACGGCGGGGCGTCTGTCGT
Source organism: Citrobacter sp. MGH100 (assembly GCF_001034465.1). Classification (NCBI taxonomy): domain Bacteria; kingdom Pseudomonadati; phylum Pseudomonadota; class Gammaproteobacteria; order Enterobacterales; family Enterobacteriaceae; genus Citrobacter; species Citrobacter sp. MGH100. Next base: position 1,387,663 of record NZ_KQ089800.1, on the reverse strand, counting down.
GCTGGCTGAGAGCATTGGCTCGGTGGCTGGATATCTGTGTACGATGGGCACTCAAAAAGTGGTGGGCCTTGAGATTAACGCCAACCACGTTCGTTCTGCACGTGAAGGGCTCGTCAGAGGGGTGTGCAGCCCTGTGCATACCGGTTCACGTCATCAGGTGTGGCAAATCGAGATCTTTGATGAGCAGGGTCGGTTATGCTGCACCTCGCGACTGACGACCGCTATTTTGTGATGCATGTTGAGTTTGGTCATTATCTGCGCAGGTAATGGTGTTATACTGTGCAGGTTCTGAACACAAGCGAGGATGATATGTCTACCCAATTAGACCCGGCCCAACTGGCAATAGAATTTTTACGTCGTGATAAAACCGATCTTTCACCAGCTCAGTACCTGAAAAGATTGAAACAATTAGAGCTGGAGTTTGCCGATTTATTAACGCTCTCTTCGACTGAACTGAAAGAAGAGATCTATTTTGCCTGGCGCCTGGGCGTTCATTGATTCCGGTATGCCTGTCGTAATAAAAACCCCGACACATGTGTTCGGGGTTATTTTTTGCCTTAAACCTTGTTTACCACTTCATCTCACCGGTATTCACTTTCGCACTCAGCTCCAGAGAGCTTTCGTCTGCAAGGCCCGGCCATGCTGCGGTCATTGTTTTTATCACGTAGGCTGAACCTTTTTTCGCGCCCAGCGCCTGCTCAAACGACTGCAAATAATCCTGGGTGAAGTGAATCGCTTTATCACCCGTCGGGCGTTCACCAATATAATGACCGGGAATCACCTGAGTGGGATGTAATTGCTGCATTTCACTCAGCACGTTTCGCCATGCCGTGCGCTCTGCCGATGACTGCGTGTCCGCTGCCCAGACGTGAATACCTGAAGCGATACCGGTTCCGCCAATGATGGCGCGGTTCGCCGGGATCCAGACATACGCCGCATAGTCATTAGGATGGCGTAATTCCAGCGTTTCGCCATCAACCGTAAAGCGTGTTTGCGTGGTGGCCTGCGGTACAGTGAGCGATGTTGGCGCGCCATCTTTCATCTGTGGGCCCCAGAACTGTAATTTGGCTTCTTTGGTGGCACGAATATGATCCACCACGTGCGGCGTAGCCAACACTTTTACACCGGGGAAGGCTTTGACAAGTGGCTCAAGGCCAAAGTAGAAATCCGGATCGCCAGACGTGATCACAATGGCTTTCAGCGTCTTACCGCTGGTGCGAATCAGTTGCACCAGTTTTTCACTGTCTTTGGTGCTGAATTGGGCATCAAACAAAATCGCTTCTTTCGGGCCGGACACCAGCGTAGAAGAGACCGGGAAAATAGCCTTTTCCTGCGGATTGTAGACATCCAACTGTAGTGGAGCGGCAAATGCCGAAGAGGCAAACAGGGGTAACAGCATAGCCAGTGTATTGATTTTCATAACGGGGAACCTTGTGCAGGACATTGTCTTTTGATCGTTCCCGTATTTTAAGGAAATTCGGATCTGTTAGAATTCCCATATCAGGACATGCTGAGTTTCATAAAACGATCGGATGGGATGCAATGGACAGAGTCATGGCGGCAACAGTTTTTAACCATATCTGTGATTTAGGCAGTTTGAGTGCCGCCGCGCGCGCGCTGGGGCTTTCCCGGCCGATGGTCAGTCGCTATCTGGATGAGATGGAAAAGTGGACCGGGGCGCGGCTTATCCATCGTTCGTCACGGCGCTTGACAATCACGCCTGCCGGTGAAGAGGCATTGGTGAAAACCCGCACCCTGGCACAGCTTTCGCGAGATATCGGTGCCGCCGGGCTCGCGCAAACTCCATCGGGCACGCTACGTGTGGCGTGTGCACATTTTACCGCCATACATATTCTGGCGCCGGTGCTGCCCGCGTTTCTTGCTCGCTATCCTGACCTCCGCATTGAAGTTGAGATCAACAATCAACCGGTAAGCCTGGTTGGAGAGCGTATCGATGTGGCGATCCGCATCACGGAAAACCCCGAACCCGGAACGATTGCCCGGCGCTTAGGGGATTGTGAATCGGTGTTATGTGCCTCCGTGGATTATCTTAACCAGCATGGCATCCCAAAAAACGTCGACGATCTTGCGCAGCATAATTGCCTTTATTACAGCGGATTCGCCGGAAAGTCATGGCATTTTCTGGATGCGCAAGGGCAAGCTGTCACTGTGGCCATTAAAGGTAATTTAAGCGCCGGTATCTCGTCACTGCTATGTGAATCCGCCCTGGCGGGGATGGGGATTGCGTTGGTACCTGAGCAGGAGGCGAGAGAAGGGCTGGCGCAGGGGAGATTAATACGACTTCTACCCCAACTACAGCCTAAACGCCTGCCGATTTATGGTTTATATCTTTCCCGCGATCACCAGCCTGCGGGGTTGCGACTGTTGCTGGACGCACTGAATGAGACACAGTGCTAACTATGTGATTGAGTGTGTTTATCAAATAGTCAAAGCGCAATTTGTGTTAAAAAAAATTTATCAGTGTATGAGATTCTTCTGATCGCCCCTTCAAGAGCTAAGCCATTGTGAGTGCCGGAGATAAGCGCCGGATGGGGCCGGAACCCTTAAGCCTGCCAGCAAGCAGACTTAAGGGTTTTTTATGGCCCACATGCGCTTTGGGCCGTATTGCTCCCCCGTAGTCATCCCCACCTATCCCTTAAATAGACATTATCTATACATCTTTTAGCATTTGACCTGCCGGAACGATTACACATTCATAATCTATTATTAATCAATGTATTGAATAAAAAAATCCATCCCTGTTAACCCTCGCCGCAGGGTCTATGCTTAATAAAAGTCGTCAAAAAGGGCGGTTAACCCGAATGCCCCTGCTGTTGAGGGGTTGAAGTGATAATCATTATCACTAACATGGTGTTATAGCTTAAAAGCTAGTGACTCGAGGTAACCCTATGGAATTGCATTCAGGAACATTTAATCCCAACGATTTTGCGTGGCGCGGGCTGACGTTAACGCCAGCGGCAGCGGCGCATATCCGTGAACTGGTGGCAAGGCAACCCGATATGTTGGGTGTGCGGTTAGGCGTGAAACAAACCGGGTGCGCGGGATTTGGCTATGTGCTGGACACCGTCAAGCAACCTGAGAAAGACGATCTGCTCTTTGAAACAGAGGGCGCCAGACTTTATGTCCCGTTACAGGCGATGCCGTTTATCGATGGAACTGAAGTCGATTTCGTGCGTGAAGGATTAAATCAGTTATTTAAATTTCATAACCCGAAAGCCCAGAACGAATGTGGCTGTGGCGAAAGCTTTGGGGTATAGGCGGTACTATGTCTCGTAATACTGAAGCAACTGACGATGTCAACACCTGGGCTGGCGGGCACCTCAATTACAAAGAGGGGTTCTTTACCCAACTCAAAACCGATGAGCTGGCCAAAGGGATCAACGAAGAGGTCGTGCGCGCGATTTCGGCAAAACGAAATGAACCCGACTGGATGCTGGAATTCCGTCTGAATGCGTTTAACGCGTGGCTGACGATGGAAGAACCACACTGGCTAAAAGCGCACTATGACAAACTGAACTACCAGGATTACAGCTATTACTCTGCACCTTCTTGCGGTAATTGTGATGAAACCTGCGCCTCTGAACCGGGAGCGGTGCAACAAACGGGCGCGAATGCATTTTTAAGCAAAGAGGTTGAGGACGCGTTCGAGCAGCTTGGCGTACCGGTCCGTGAAGGCAAAGAGGTGGCGGTGGATGCCATTTTCGATTCGGTGTCAGTCGCAACGACCTACCGCGATAAGCTGGCGGAACAGGGTGTTATTTTCTGCTCGTTCGGCGAAGCCATCCACGATCATCCTGAACTGGTAAAAAAATACCTCGGTACCGTCGTCCCGGGGAATGACAATTTCTTTGCCGCGCTGAATGCGGCGGTAGCATCAGACGGCACGTTTATTTATGTGCCGAAAGGCGTGCGTTGCCCAATGGAACTGTCGACCTATTTCCGTATCAATGCAGAAAAAACCGGACAGTTTGAACGCACGATTCTGGTGGCGGATGAGGGGAGTTACGTCAGCTATATCGAAGGTTGTTCGGCACCGGTGCGTGACAGTTACCAACTGCATGCGGCGGTGGTTGAGGTGATCATCCATAAAGATGCTGAGGTGAAGTATTCAACGGTACAAAACTGGTTCCCCGGCGATGGCAATACCGGCGGCATCCTGAATTTCGTGACCAAACGTGCGCTATGTGAAGGCGAAAACAGCAAAATGTCATGGACGCAGTCAGAGACCGGTTCTGCCATTACCTGGAAGTACCCGAGCTGCATTTTGCGTGGTGATAATTCGATCGGCGAATTCTACTCCGTTGCGCTGACCAGCGGTCATCAGCAGGCCGATACCGGCACCAAAATGATCCACATTGGCAAGAACACGAAATCGACCATTATCTCGAAAGGGATTTCTGCCGGACATAGCCAGAACAGCTACCGCGGCTTAGTGAAAATTATGCCTACCGCCACTAACGCCCGCAACTATACCCAATGTGATTCGATGCTGATCGGGGCGGACTGTGGGGCGCATACCTTCCCGTATGTGGAGTGCCGTAACAACAGCGCTCAGCTTGAACATGAAGCGACGACCTCGCGCATTGGCGAAGACCAGCTGTTTTACTGCCTGCAACGTGGCATCAGCGAAGAAGATGCTATCTCGATGATCGTCAATGGTTTCTGTAAAGACGTGTTCTCTGAGCTGCCGCTGGAATTTGCTGTGGAAGCGCAAAAACTTCTCGCCATAAGTCTTGAACACAGCGTCGGCTAAAATTTAAGGAAAGCACATGTTAACCATTAAAGATTTACAGGTCAGTGTGGAAGATAAGGCGATACTGCGTGGGCTGAGTCTTGAGATTCGCCCCGGAGAAGTCCACGCCATTATGGGGCCGAACGGTTCCGGGAAAAGCACGTTGTCTGCGACACTCGCCGGACGAGAAGATTATGCAGTCACTGGCGGGACGGTAGAATTCAACGGTAAGGATTTACTGGAACTGTCACCGGAAGACCGTGCCGGTGAAGGCATCTTTATGGCATTTCAGTATCCGGTAGAAATCCCCGGCGTCAGTAATCAGTTTTTCCTGCAAACGGCACTGAATGCTGTGCGCAGCTACCGTGGCGAAGAGTCGCTGGACAGGTTTGACTTCCAGGATCTGATGGAAGAAAAAATTGCGTTGCTGAAGATGCCGGAAGATTTGCTCACCCGTTCGGTCAACGTGGGCTTCTCCGGCGGAGAGAAAAAGCGTAATGACATTTTGCAAATGGCGGTACTGGAGCCTCAGTTGTGCATTCTGGATGAGTCGGACTCCGGGCTGGATATCGATGCGCTGAAAATCGTCGCAGACGGCGTGAACTCGCTACGCGACGGGCAACGCTCATTTATTATCGTCACCCACTACCAGCGAATCCTCGACTATATCAAACCCGATTACGTCCACGTTCTCTACCAGGGGCGCATTGTGAAGTCCGGTGATTTTACGTTGGTTAAACAGCTGGAGGAGCAAGGGTATGGCTGGCTTAGTGAACAGCAGTAATGTGCTCCAGCAGTGGCATCATCTGTTTGAAGCGCAGGGTGAGCGTCGCTCACAGCATGCGCAACAACACCTGCAACAGATGTTGCGGCTGGGGTTGCCGACGCGTAAACATGAGGACTGGAAATACACGCCGCTGGAAGGGTTAACCAACAGCCAGTTTGTCAGTGATGTTGCTGAGATAACGTCAGCCCAGTGTGAAGCGTTGGCACCGACTATTGATGCCATACGACTGGTATTTGTCGACGGGCAATTCTCTCCAACGCTGAGCGACAGCACAGAAGGTAGCGGTTTTGACATTACCGTTGATGATGCGCGTCAGGCGCTCCCTGCGGCTATCCAGCCAGAGGTGTTCCTGCATCTGACCGAAAGCCTCTCACGCAGCGTCACGCACATTCAGGTCAAACGATATCAACGTCCAGCGAAACCGCTGCTGTTGATGCACATCACCCAGGGGCTGGCAGGTGATGAGGTGAATACCGCGCACTATCGTCACCATCTTGAACTGGCCGAAGGTGCAGAGGCTACCGTCATTGAGCACTATGTTAGCCTGAATGCGCATCGACATTTTACCGGTGCACGCTTAACGATGAACGTGGCGGCAAATGCCCATTTTCACCATATCAAACTGGCGTTTGAGAATCCGGTTAGCCACCATTTCGCGCATAACGATATCCAGTTAGGGGCAGATGCGACGGCGGTGAGCTACAGCTTCTTACTCGGTGGTGCGGTATTACGCCATAACACCAGTACCCAGCTTAATGGGGAGAACAGCACACTGCGCCTTAACAGCCTGGCGATGCCGGTGAAAAATGAAGTCTGCGATACCCGAACCTGGCTTGAACACAATAAGGGGTATTGCAACAGCCGCCAGTTACATAAAACGATTGTCAGCGATAAAGGCCGGGCGGTGTTTAATGGCCTGATTAACGTGGCGCAGCATGCCATTAAAACCGATGGTCAGATGACCAACAATAATTTGCTGCTCGGTAAACTGGCGGAAGTGGATACCAGGCCGCAACTGGAAATCTACGCTGATGACGTGAAATGCAGCCACGGGGCGACGGTAGGGCGGATCGACGATGAACAGATGTTCTATCTGCGTTCGCGTGGGATTGGCCAGCAGGATGCCCAACAGATGATTCTCTACGCGTTTGCCGCTGAACTGACGGAAGCTCTGAGCGATGAAACGCTGAAACAACAGGTACTGGCGCGGATAGCCCAACGTCTGCCGGGAGGCGTAGCATGACATTTCCCATTGAAAAAGTACGGGCCGATTTTCCGGTCCTGACGCGTGAGGTCAACGGCTTACCGCTGGCTTACCTCGACAGTGCTGCCAGTGCGCAAAAGCCCAACCAGGTGATTGATGCCGAGGCAGAGTTTTATCGGCATGGCTATGCGGCTGTCCATCGGGGGATTCATACGCTCAGCGCTCAGGCAACGGAAAAAATGGAGAATGTCCGTAAGCTGGCGTCATTGTTTATTAACGCGCGTTCAGCCGAAGAGCTGGTGTTTGTCCGCGGTACGACGGAGGGCATCAACCTGGTGGCGAACAGCTGGGGCAATAGCAATGTTCGGGCGGGTGATAACATCATCATCAGTGAAATGGAACACCACGCCAATATTGTCCCCTGGCAGATGCTGTGCGCCCGTGTAGGTGCGGAACTGCGTGTTATCCCACTGAATGCCGACGGGACGTTGCAACTGGAAACGCTATCGACGCTGTTTGATGACCGTACGCAACTGTTGGCCATTACCCACGTATCTAATGTGCTGGGCACTGAAAATCCGCTGCCGGAGATGATCGCGCTGGCGCATCAGTACGGCGCAAAAGTGCTGGTAGACGGCGCGCAGGCGGTCATGCACCACCCGGTGGACGTGCAGGCGCTGGATTGCGACTTTTATGTCTTCTCCGGACATAAGCTGTATGGACCCACCGGCATTGGCGTGTTGTATGCCAGAGAGTCGCTGCTGCAGGAAATGCCACCGTGGGAAGGCGGTGGCTCGATGATAGCAACCGTCAGTCTGAGCCAGGGAACGACGTGGGCTAAAGCCCCCTGGCGGTTTGAAGCCGGAACGCCGAACACCGGAGGGATTATCGGTCTGGGAGCGGCCATTGAATATGTTAGCGCGTTGGGTCTTAGTGAAATCAGCGAATATGAACAGTTCATGATGCGCTATGCGCTGGAGCAACTGGCGGAGGTACCTGATCTGACGCTCTACGGCCCGGAAAACCGTCTGGGCGTGATTGCGTTTAACCTCGGCAAACATCACGCGTATGACGTCGGTAGCTTTCTTGATAACTATGGAATTGCAGTGCGGACTGGGCATCACTGCGCTATGCCATTGATGGCTTATTATCACGTTCCCGCGATGTGCCGGGCTTCCATTGCCATGTATAACACCCATGAAGAAGTGGATCGCCTGGTAACGGGCCTCAAGCGTATTCATCACTTGCTGGGATAACAGGGAGGCATTATGGCTGCGCTACCGGATAAAGAAAAACTGTTGCGTAATTTTCTGCGTTGCGCTAATTGGGAAGAGAAATACCTGTACATCATTGAACTGGGTCAGCGCCTGCCGGAATTAACTGCCGACGATCGCTGCCCGGAAAATAGCATTCAGGGATGTCAAAGTCAGGTATGGATTGTTATGCGGCAGAATGCTGAAGGTATTATTGAATTACAGGGCGACAGTGATGCGGCAATTGTGAAAGGACTTATCGCCGTCGTCTTCATTTTGTATGACCGGATGACGGCTCAGGATATTGTGAATTTTGATGTGCGTCCGTGGTTCGAAAAAATGGCGCTCGCACAGCATCTCACACCTTCACGTTCACAGGGACTGGAAGCGATGATACGGGCGATCCGCACCAAAGCCGCAACTCTTAGCTAAACTGATAAAACACGTCATCTTTCAGGCTGACTGGAATGATTCCGTGCAAGGCATCGCAATGACTCGTAGGCCGGATCGGACGTTTGCCGTCATCCGGCAACAACGCCAGGGGGGTGAGTGAGTATGAAACGCGCGTCTGTTATTACGTTAATGCTGATCGGCGCCTACAGCGCTATTCAGGCCGCCTGGGCGGTCGATTATCCTTTGCCACAGGCTAACAGCCGTCTTGTCGGGCAAAATCAAACCTACACCGTGCAGGAAGGCGATAAAAACCTACAGGCGATTGCCCGTAAGTTTGATACCGCCGCAATGCTGATCCTTGAAGCCAATAATACTATTGCCCCCGTCCCTAAACCCGGAACGCTGATCACTATTCCCTCGCAATTATTGCTGCCAGATGCGCCACGCGAAGGCATTATTGTGAATCTGGCGGAACTGCGTCTGTATTACTTCCCGCCGGGAGAGAATAGTGTTCAGGTATTCCCGATTGGTATCGGTTTGCAGGGGCTGGAAACGCCGGTAATGGAAACGCGGGTTGGTCAGAAAATCCCCAATCCGACCTGGACCCCTACTCCGGGCATCCGTAAACGCTCTCTGGAGCGCGGCATAACATTACCGCCGGTAGTGCCTGCGGGGCCAAATAATCCGTTAGGGCGCTTTGCACTGCGTCTGGCGCATGGAAACGGTGAATACCTGATCCATGGCACCAGCGCGCCGGACAGCGTGGGCTTGCGTGTGAGTTCCGGCTGTATTCGCATGAATGCACCGGACATCAAAGCGTTGTTCGAGCAGGTGCGGCCAGGTACGCCTGTCAGAGTGATCAACGAGCCGATAAAGTACGCCGTCGAGCCAAATGGTATGCGCTATGTTGAGGTGCACAGGCCATTGTCACCGGAAGAGGAACAAAACGTCCAGACTATGCCGTATGTGCTACCAGCAGGCTTTACCCAGTTTAAAGACAATAAAGCGGTGGATAACAGTCTGGTGGAAAGGGCGTTGTATCGTCGTGCAGGTTATCCGGTCACCGTCACTGTCGGGCAAGCATCGGTCGCGAGCAATGGGCCAGAAGTGAAGTCTGCGCAAAATGGTGTGCCGGGAGAAGATGCTGAGGTGCGCGCTACGCAATAACAGGGAAGGGGAATTCAGAGCAAAAAAAATGGCGCACAATGTGCGCCATTTTTATTACACAGATACTATTACTTGCGGTATTTAGTAGCTGCGTTGTCCAGACGCTGGTTAGCGCGAGCTGCGTCATCTTTAGCAGCCTGAACGTCGGAACGCATTGCGTTCACGTCGTTGCTCAGCTGGTCAACTTTAGCGTTCAGAGTCTGAACGTCAGAAGACAGCTGATCGATTTTAGCGTTGCTGGAGCAACCTGCCAGCAGAGTAGAACCCAGGATTACCGCGCCCAGTACCAGTTTAGTACGATTCATTATTAATACCCTCTAGATTGAGTTAATCTCCATGTAGCGTTACAAGTATTACACAAAGTTTTTTATGTTGAGAATATTTTTTTGATGGGAATGCACTTATTTTTGATCGTTCGCTCAAAGAAGCATCGAATTGTGCAAAAACAGCTAAAAACTCGTGAGAAAACAGAAAGCTTCCATCGGATTCATCTTAGATAATCTCGGATTGGATAGTGAAATCCGATTTGATTTTTTATTAATCGTGGCTATCAAGAAAATAAAAAAGCGCCGCAAGGGCGCTTTTTAAGCAAATTAATTCGCGATGGAATTATTACAGCACGTGAACAGATGCCGTATTGGTGGTGCCGCTCGGAACCAGCGCACCGGAAACCATCACCACAACGTCACCTTTCTGTGCCAGACCGCTTTCCAGAGCAACTTCTTTACCCAGGCGATAGAAATCATCGGTAGAGCTGATTTCTTTAACCACCTGTGCAACAACGCCTTTGCTCAGCACCAGCTGACGCGCGGTAGTTTCGTTGGTGGTCAGCGCCAGGATGGTGGCATCCGGGAAGTATTTACGTACTGCGCGAGCAGATTTACCGCCCTGGGTTGCGACGACGATCAGCGGAGCATCCAGTTTTTCTGCAGTTTCAACCGCGCCACGGCAAACGGCTTCGGTGATGCGCAGTTTGCGGCTGTCGTTGTTGAAGTCCAGACGGCTGGTCATCACGCGGTCAGTACGCTCACAGATGGTCGCCATGATGGTAACGGCTTCCAGCGGGTATTTACCTTTTGCAGACTCACCAGACAGCATGACTGCGTCGGTACCGTCGAGGATGGCGTTAGCAACGTCACCAGCTTCTGCACGGGTCGGACGCGGGTTTTTGATCATGGAGTCCAGCATCTGGGTCGCAGTGATAACGACTTTACGTGCGCGGATACATTTTTCGATGATCATTTTCTGCGCGAAGATAACTTCTTCAACCGGGATCTCAACGCCCATATCGCCACGAGCAACCATGATGCCGTCAGACGCTTCGAGGATTTCGTCGAAGTTGTTCAGGCCTTCCTGGTTTTCGATTTTGGAGATGATCTGGATGTTTTCGCCGCCGTGCGCTTTCAGGTGCTCGCGGATTTCAACGACGTCAGAACGTTTACGGATAAAGGAGGCTGCAACGAAGTCAACGCCTTGTTCGCAACCGAAGATCAGGTCTTGTTTGTCTTTTTCAGCCAGTGCTGGCAGGGCAATGGAAACGCCCGGCAGGTTAACGCCTTTGTTTTCGCCCAGGTCGCCGTTGTTCAGCACTTTACAAATAACTTTGTTACCTTCGATAGCGGTAACTTCCATGCCGATCAAACCATCGTCGACCAGAACGGTGTTACCGACGGACAGGTCTTTAGTGAAGCCTTCATAGGTAACAGCAACGATTTCATTGTTGCCCACAACAGATTTGTCGGTAGTGAAAGTGAAGGTCTGGCCCGCTTTCAGAGAAACGTCGTTGCCGCCTTCCAGCTTAATGGTACGGATTTCCGGACCTTTGGTGTCGAGCAGAATAGCGGCTTTTTTACCGGTTTTGCTCATGACGTTGCGCAAATTCTTGATGCGCTGACCGTGTTCTGCGTAATCACCGTGGGAGAAGTTCAGACGCATGACGTTCATGCCCGCGTCCAGCATTTTGGTTAACATCTCTTCGGATTCGGTTTTCGGACCGATGGTGCAAACAATTTTCGTCTTTTTCATGACAGTCTTAGTCTTTAAGTTGAGAAGGATATGGAAATCTGGCTTCCATCGCGCACGGATGGAAAGCTAAACCTGAGTTACGAAAGTTGTGATGCCTCGCTCTAAGAATAGGTGACATCGATAAAGCGTGCAGAGGAATGTGTGCTTGCGTTTCAGCCCAACGGGATGGTGAGTTTTGTAGTCGTTGAGTTTTACAGGTCAATGTGCTGAAACCATTCAAGAGACAATTGGCGCGCATTATACGCTGAAAATTATCAAAAAGGAAAATGGAAACAGCGTTTCAAAAGAGTTCTGTGCAGTTTCACAAGAAATATTCACTAATTTGTTCATAGGTATGGATAAAGAGGTTATCCACCGTCGAGGTTTGTTGCGCAACAACCTGCATTTGTCCTCTCAGATGAGGGTTATCCTGTCATCCCGGCTCGAATGTCTTCATATTTCTAAAAGTTATATCAAATTCTTTTTAATTCATTTTAAAAGTCAATCTCGCTGATTACACTCATTTGGACATCCATACTGCTAAACAGCCAAAAGCACTAGCAGGATAACAATAAGCAGCAGCGGATACCCAAACGACATGATTGTCCTGAAAAATATTTCGAAAGTGTTTACGCCAGGCAGGCTTTCTATTACCGCTGTCGATGATGTCAACCTGACGGTTGAGCAGGGGCAGATTTACGGGATCATTGGTTACAGCGGGGCGGGAAAAAGCACCTTAATACGTTTGCTCAATGGTCTGGAAAAACCGTCCTCCGGTAGCGTGACGATTAACGGCCAGGATATTTCCGCCGCCCGCGGGGAATCGTTGCGTCAGGCACGGTTGAAAATCAGCATGGTGTTTCAGCACTTTAATTTACTGTGGTCACGCACCGTCAGTGAAAATATCGCTTTCTCTATGCAAATTGCCGGTGCGCCGAAAGCGATGATTAAGGCGCGAGTGGCCGAGCTGATTACCCTTGTCGGTCTGAGCGGTCGCGAAAATGCGTATCCATCGCAGCTCAGTGGCGGCCAAAAGCAGCGCGTAGGGATCGCCCGCGCGCTGGCGAATAATCCTGATGTACTGCTCTGTGACGAGGCTACGTCAGCCCTGGATCCGCAAACTACCGATCAGATTCTGGAGTTACTGCTCGATATTAACCGTCGCTTCAAATTAACCATCGTGCTGATCACCCATGAAATGCACGTGGTACGCAAGATCTGCGATCGCGTCGCGGTAATGGAAAACGGCAGGGTGGTTGAAGAGGGCGATGTACTTACTGTCTTTACCCATCCACAGCAACCGATCACCCGACAGTTCGTTCGTCAGGTGAGTCAATATGCCGAGGAAGACGAATTCAACCCGCAGCTGGCCAGCGAACTTGGCGGCGTGGTGATCAGGCTTACGTTTACCGGGCAACGTACGCATCGGCCAGTGGTTGGCGAATTGACCTTACGCTATGGCCTGCCGTTTAACATTTTGCACGGCAAGATGACGCAAACCGCGCACGGTGTGTTTGGTCAGCTCTGGGTGCACGTTGTGGCCTCTGAGGAACAATTGAACAATATTTTGGCCGACCTGCGCCAGAGCGACATTGAAGGCGAGGTGATTCAACATGCCTGAAGATCTGTTTCCCCATCTGAAGTGGGACCAACTGCTGGCAGCGACCCAGGAAACTCTCTATATGACGGCACTTTCTGGCGCGGCAACGTTTGTCCTTGGGATTGCACTCGGGCTGGCGCTATTCCTGACCGCTCGCGGTGGACTATTCCAGAACCGCGCCTTGTATAGCGCGATCTCGCTGGTGGTCAATATTTTCCGCTCGATCCCGTTCATCATTCTGATCGTATTGCTAATACCGTTTACCAAAACGATCGTTGGCACCATTCTCGGCGCCAATGCCGCGTTGCCCGCGTTGATTGTGGGGGCTGCACCTTTTTACGCACGCCTGGTCGAAATCGCCCTGCGTGAAGTCGATAAAGGCGTTATTGAAGCGACGCGCTCGATGGGCGCACGTCTGACGACGCTTGTTTTTCGGGTTTTACTGCCGGAATCCTCACCCGCTCTGGTGTCCGGGATCACCGTGACGCTGATTGCACTGGTTAGCTACAGCGCGATGGCGGGGGTGATTGGTGCCGGTGGTTTAGGGAACCTGGCTTATCTGGAAGGATTCCAGCGCAACCACAGCGACGTCACGCTGGTGGCGACGGTAACGATTCTGCTCATCGTCTTCATCATTCAGCTTTGCGGCGATGTGATCACCTCTCTGTTAGATAAACGCTAATAAAATACGGAAACCATCATCATGAAAAAATCACTGACATTACTCGCAGCTGCAACCTTAAGCGCCCTGAGCTTTGCCTCGTGGGCAGATACGCTGACCGTTGGCGCGTCCAACGTGCCGCATGCAGAGATCCTCGAGCAGGCTAAGCCTATACTGGCGAAGCAAGGGATAGACCTGGAGATTAAACCATTCCAGGACTACATTCTGCCGAACACCGCGCTGGCGGGTCGTGAGATTGACGCTAACTACTTCCAGCATATCCCGTACCTGAATAGCGTGATTAAAGATCATGCTGGCGACAAATCCTATGATTTCGTCAGCGCAGGGGCGATTCATATTGAGCCGATTGGTATCTATTCGAAAAAGGTGAAGTCACTGAAGGATCTGCCGGAAGGTGGCAAGGTGATCATGCGTGATGCGGTATCTGAAGAAGGTCGTATTCTGTCGATTTTTGAAAAAGAGGGCGTGATCAAGCTGAAGCCGGGTGTGGATAAAGTGACGGCGCGCATTAGCGACATCGTAGAGAACCCGAAAAAGTTGAAGTTCTTACCTAACGTGGAAGCGGCGCTGTTACCGCAGATGTATAACAATGAAGAAGGGGATGCGGTGGTGATTAACGCCAACTACGCAATCGACGCCGGACTGGATCCAGTGAAAGATCCGATTGCCGTAGAAAGCGGTGAAAACAACCCGTATGCCAATATCATTACCGTGCATCGCGGTGACGAGAAGAAAAAGGATATCGTGGCGCTGGTTGATGTGCTGCACTCCAAAGAGATCCAGGACTGGATCCGTACCAAATATAAAGGCGCGGTGATCCCGGTTAATAACTGATCCGCTTTTTGCTGAGTGGCGTATGAACGGTAACACATTGATGATGTCAACGATTGGTGTGTTGACCAGTTCATACCAGATGGACCGGAACGCTGATGTCTATCGATCCGGTTAACCATATGGCTGGATAGTTGATCAGATATATGGGGCATTGAAATAAAAACTATAAAGGGACTCTGATGGAGTCCCTTTATTTATTCAAGTATGCCATTATCACCAATGCAATAAATGAAATTGCTACGGATATATTAAAATAATGAGTTATCACATAAATTCTTGTTAATTTTTTCGGTAATGATTTTATAAACTTCACATCGCAAGGGTTGGAACTATCTAAGGCCTTTTTATTGAGTATCAAGGGGCTTGTGATAAAATTCGTTTTTATATTATAACCAGTTAAAAAAAATGGTGATGATTTATAAAATAGTATGGTGTTAAATGGCAATTCGCCAAATTCTTTCTTATATAAACCACATATTACATAAAAATTCTTATTGCCAATAAACATTAATATATACATGATTATGACACTGAAAACAACTATTCCAGTTAAAATTAATATGATTAATCCATTGTTAGTCATATACTTCCTTATTATTTAACCATGGCAGAGGAAGCTAATTAATTGCTTCTGATTGGGTATTAATTAGTAGTGTTATATATTGATTCACCTATAAATGTCCCTCCTTCTTCGCCAGCCTTACCAACTCCAAATGATGTTATTGCTGGTACAACAATTTGGCAAGCTAAAGCTCCCACGCCTCCCTCTGTAGCACTTATAGCAGCCAGTACAATTGAACAGACGGCTGTCGATGTTCGTTTAATGGCAAAGTTAAATGCTACCGGAGCAGCTAACCCGCCAGTAAATTTACCAATTTCAGTGTAAGCCGTTTTTTCACAATCTCTACCAATTGTACAGGCATCATAAATAGAATTAGCACCATTCAATGCTGACAAGACAATACCAACTTTATTGAATGTTTTCATCAACTTTACCAGTTTTGCTGATTTTTCTATATAAGTTGCGTAACCTTCAATATCGTCAACCCCGGTCTGATTCCATTTATGAATAATAGACGATGACGACAATCTCAGTGCTTTTTTATATCATCATACTGAGCAAGACCAATATGCTCTCTAAATATTTTTAAAAATATCCCATCCAGCTTTTTGAATAATCGCATACGTTCTACAAAAAATTGCTCGCCAATTAACATACCACGCGTTGCATATTGATTTTTATATGCATCCTGAATTTGCTTTAACGTACTTTCAATTTCACCAAAATATTTTTCTGACATATCACTAAGAATACCACCATAGTCAGAACCATATGAAGTAAACATGTCTATTGCATGTCTGTTTTGATACAAAAACCTTGCTTCATCTAATGTTAATGGTTCCAGCGCATTATCAATTTTATCTCTGGCTTTCTCGATATGTTTGATTTGATCTGCATCCTGTTTTTCTGGATCTGCAATAATTAAAATTGAACCCGGTTTTTTCTTCATGTCTGGATTTAATTTTTTATATAGTTCGCGCGTTCCCTCTGGCGGATTAATAAAAATATAAGGTTCATATGATGATGGTGTGGCCCCGTAAGGTAATACGCAAAATCCAGCATCTACAGGTTCGCGTGACGGTTCATCTTCATCTTCATCTTCTTCTACTGGACAGGATGGCCCCGGTCTCATAGTTAGCGGGGGTGGTGCGTTCTGTGGCGCTACAGACGCTACTCTGGTTACTGGTTGAGGAGCGGAGACAATTTTGCTTTCGTAATCGTATGACGCATAAATATACGAGTTAATAAATCGACATCTACACAAGCATGTTCCAACACTATGCGCAGTTCCGGCAGCACTTCTGCCATGAATAAAGTAACCAGGTTGTCCCCCCACTATTTGGTAAAGTTGTTTATCTGAGCCACATATATAGTGATCACCTTCACAAGCGGTTGGTTGCCCATTAATAATATGATTTGCACAACCAGTAACAATAGTTCCTCCACACGTTGTTTTATCGCCAACGATTAAAAAATATGCGCGTCCCATTTGCGTACTCCTTATTTTATTAAATTTAAATTCTCTGGGTTACAAAAAATCCATGAGTTTTCCCAGGTTGCCATATAAACACAATCATCTATTCTACTGGACTCCTTTAGTTTTATTCTATTGTATGCAATTAAACTTTGTTCTTTCAAATAATCAATATCATAACTACACAGTGATTTAGTATGATTTATGAAATCAGGAAATCTTTTTCTCCATATTTTACAAAACTCATCTGTTATCTTTTGAGGAATTTGTAATATTGGATGTTCGCTATCCTCAGTTATAATTCCAGGGTTATATTTGGCTGGGATTGTTACTTGAGCTAAATGATAATTTGAACTAATAATTTCATGCTCTTTATTAGCCCACAATCCGGCATGTAATAACAAATAATAATCGTCGGTTTTTTTAATCTGCTGATTATTCATCATCATTTCTTTAATATTGAAATCATCTAATGGATATACATCCCATTTTTCATTAAACCTCTGTGCTAAATATGTTGAATAAAATGCCGCGTCCATTTTTGAATAAAATATAGAAATGCCTTCAATATTCTTATCGTATTTTCGCCATAACGGCTCTAACATCTTTTCATTCTTATGTGTAGTCTTATTATGTATTCCAGTGATCCGACCTAAAACCCATAATTCATGCTCGCTTATGTACTGACAAACTTCTCTATTGCTTTGATAGAAATACATTTCAGAAACTTACTCATCGGTTAAAAGAACAATGAAAAACTAATTTTTATATCAATTATGTGATTCCTGTAGCATAAAACATAAAAAAGCCTGAATCTTTTTTTGAATAATTCAGGCTTTCAATAATTAATTTAATTAAATTTTATTTATGAATGCGTTATAATTTTTTTCCGATGCTTTTATTAACATGATTAACGATTTATACGCTCAATTCTCGCTGGCAACCCCTGACGCACAGCGGCTCCTGAAACCCAATCCAGCCAGGTGTTGGCAACCTTTCGTGTCGGATCCGCAAAGCCCAGATCGTTGATATTGATTCCCGACTTTATCTTTTTATCAAATGGCATCGGCTCACCGTCGAGCGTATGCTGCGCAGCGCCCATCTCTTTATGTCCATAGCCATGCTCAATTGCGATTACCCCAGGCATCACGCCCTGCAGTAAGCTGATTTGCGCTTCAACCTGCCCGCCCGGCGTGGTGATGCGAACGGTATCGCCGTGAGATAAACCATAGCGCTTGCCGTCCTGCGGGTTAAGCGCCACCAGATTAACCGGCTTCAGATGATGCAGGCGCGGGATCACGGCCGACGCGCTGGACATGGTATTCGATTTAAAGGAAATCAGTTTCAACGGCCACTCTTGTTCCGGGAACAACTCCTCAACCGCACGTCCATCAGAGAGGCGCGAAGGATACCACGCCGGACAGCCGCTGTAGCGCTCGCCGGTAATCGCATGACGGTGTGCAGCGACATCCGCATTCCATATTTGCAGCGGTTTTTCCCACGCATTGCCGACGCGGTTATCGACCCGACCACTGTTATCTGGCGCAAAACGGCCACCGCGCGAATAGATAAACGCCACGCGACTCACCTCATCGGTTTTTAACGTTTGGGTCATCACCGGCAAGATTCGTTGCACCCCGGTCAGCGCGATATCCTCTTCCCGTGCCTCCGCCACAGGCGTTTTGCCCATAAAAGCAATGTTGGCGGCCAGCCGCAGATAATAATCTTCGGCGCGGTTGAGCGGATACTGATTGCCCTGCGGGTCGGCAATGGCATTGTCACCAAAGCCGGGGAGACCAATGAGTTTTGCCACCGCGATGCAGAAAGCCTCCATTGAGACTGGTTGACCGTCAGCGGTCTGGCGGGTAGCTGGCCTGACCACGGGCCAGCGGGCGGTGGTGGCTTTACTGGCGACACCGGCCCATGGGGCGCTGAATCCCCAGCTTTCAAAGTTATGCGTGTCCGGTACGATGTAATCCGCCAGCGCGGTTGTTTCGTTCATGAACGCATCAATCGCGATAAACAGCGGCAAACGTGCAGGATCTTTTAGCTTTTCTTCTGCCACACCGCGTAAGCCCGCAATCCCATAAAACGGGTTGGTCATGTTGGAGATCCAGGCCTTTAGCGGATACGGATAACCTTCCAGTGCTGAAACCAGCAATTCGGTAAGCTGGCCTGCGACAAACGGATACCAGGGCGCTTTGGCCGGGAAGGGCGATTGCCCGGCGGCGACTTTGTTGCGGTACTCTTCGGAAGATTCATAGGCTGTCTTGCTGCGGGCGATGCTCAGACCTTTAGGTTTCACCTTCCCGGCAAAACTGTCCATATTGTAGCGCGGGCCGTCAGTTGCGCCGTTGAACTTACCGCCGCCGACGAACACGCCGCCTTCGAGGCTCAGGTTCCCGATCAACGCATTGAGCATCATTACCGACCAGGCATTATAAAAACCGTTACCCGCCATCATCCCACCGTGCGTGATCACTGCTGCTTTTCGTCCGTGACGGGTGAAAGCATCGGCCAGCGCGCCAATGTCTGCCTCAGAAACACCACACTGCTGGCTGTATTGCGCCATTGACAGTTTCTCAGCGGATTCTTTCAGACACTGGAAGCCACTTTTTACCGTGACCGTTTGCCCCCCGGCCAGCGTGACTTCACGGGAGATGAACAGTTGGGCACGTTGGCAACTGCTGGCGGCGACGATCTCTCCGGCTTCGTTAATGACTGTTGGTTCGTTGGCGGCGTCTGCGCGTAAATGCGCCAGCGTTAAATGCTGACCGGCGAGCGTTGGAATTTCATCGGTAATGACCAGATGGGTGGCGTTGGTCCAGCTTTTTTCCCCGGCCTGCTTCATGGCCTGTACGTCTGGAATAGCCAGGTAATCAGCGTTATAGCGCTGCTTTTCAATTATCCAGCGGATCATCCCCATCGCCAGAGCGGAGTCCGTCCCTGGGCGTACGGGCTGCCAGTGCCCACGATCGTCGGCAAGCACTGTCGTTAGCGGTAGGGCTGGTGCAACCACAACATAGCGGAAGTCATCACGTAAACGGGCACTGGCGAGTTGCCGTGCCTGGCGTTTAAACGGGTTGCCGGATTGTGCTGGAGACGTCCCCATAAACAACGCAAATTCGACATTATCCCAGTCGGGTTTTACGTGGGTATTTTTATCAAGATCGCCCATCAACGCGCCAGATCCGGCACGATAGGCCAGACCACAGTATGCGCCATGGGCACCGAAGTTTTTGCTGCCGAAACTGTTCAGGGCAAAGCGACGCAAAAATGTATCACGTCCTTCATCACTGGTATTGGTGACCAGTAGCTGATTGGATTTTGGGCCGAAACCGGGGTGTCGGGCATCAATCGGCGTATCAGGATCGTGGATCGCCCGCAGACCGTCAACGTGGCCTTCGCCAAACAGATCGCCGCCTTCCACCACTTCTTTGATCAGTTGCTCAAAGCTGATGCGCTGCCATTTGCCTTCCCCACGTTTACCCACGCGTTTCATTGGCTCCAGAATACGCAGTGGGCTGTACAGGCCTTCAAGTAACGTTGCACCGCGAGCGCAAGCGGTGGAGCGGGCATCAAGGCCGGTTTCGCCCGCCAGTTGTTCCATCGCGGCGGCAAAGGGAACAGAGGAGTCAATGTGGTGTTCGTGAGATAGCGGATGGTACGGGTTGCCCGCAATACGCAACACTTTGCCTTGTTCGTTATCAACACGGACACGCACGCCACATTGCGTCCAGCAGCCGAAACACTGCGTCATGGAGATCACCTGTTGCGGGTTCTGTTGCCAGCGCGTTTGGGCATGTGCTTCGGGGATGAGTGCATTACCAAAGATACGGTCACGGGTTATTTTTCCTGATGTTCCGTCAAGCAAACCATCAATCGCACGCTTTGCCACGTCCCGATAACTCAGGCCGAAGGTCACCATGCCCCCGACGGCTAGACCAACTTTAAGCCACTGACGACGAGTTAAATTAGCCATGTTGCATTCTCCTTGCGATCGCGTTCAGGGCTTCACGAACCATAATGATCAGTGCGACCCACAGGCCAAAAGTGCCAAGAATAGCCAGCCAGCCATCTGTGCCACCGGGCAGGATATAGGGATTAAACTGGGCGTTAAATTTCGGTACGGTCTGTACCTGAATGAGTAATGTCCAGCGCATTAGCCAGCACAATGCCATTGCACTTATTGCCAGCGAAATACGTAATGGCAGTGATAACGGATGGCGTAACACCAGGGCGCAAACGCCCAGTGAGGTAACCCAAAGTGCAATCCAGCCGATGGCGTAATGTCGCGCGGAAGCCGCCACATCCAGCCACTGGCGAATTGCTGACCCCGATAGCGTGTTGCCACTAGCCCATATCACCACCACGATAGCCAGCGCGCACAGCGTGGCTATCTGTCCCCATGCCAGTTTGCGCGGTAATGTTGTCCCTGCGTTTTTCACCGTGGCGATAAGCAGGGCAAGGAACGTTTGCAGGGCACTGAGGAACATCGCTACCGGGAAGGCGTAGCTGAACCAGATCGGACGCGCCTCGACAATCGAGACCTCGCGACCTGTATAGACCAACAGTCCAATCGCCGATAGCGCACTTCCCACGGCCAACCATTTAGTGACGCTGTAACTTTTTGCGGTTAATCGCTTAACCTGTTGTGCGATAAACCACAGCCCTAAAAACCCGGTGAACAGCGGTAAAAACAGCGCGCCCCACGGCATCCACGACCATGGCGTAGGAAAGGCGTAGAAATGCCAGACACGAGCGGTCTGGTGTAAATCAGCGGTCAGCGCCAGCGGCGCGGTAATCGCGCAGGTCAGGGCGATTAACAGCGTCAGGTTTTCCAGTTCCGGCGTCTCTTGTTTGCGCCAGTGAAGCGCACAGGCAAACAGTGCGGCGCAGGCGGCAATGCCGATAAAAAAGAAATATTGCACAGCCCAGGGTAACCAGCTTACGTCCTGTGGATGCGTCAGAACCTCTTCGATAATCAAGGTAGGGTTCATTTAAACCTCCTGCCAGAGCGCGGGCTGGGCACGCCCCATTAATGGTGTCACAAAGGCCTCATCCAGGCCCAGATAGAACACGTGCGGCGAGGTGCCACTTTCCGGTTTCAGGACCTTGATGGCGTCATGATGTTGTTGCAGCATTTGAGAAATCCGGCTGTGTGGATCCTTGATATCACCGATGATGCGCGCGCCGCCAACACACGACTCTACGCAGGCCGGGAGCAGGCCTGCTTCCAGTCGATGAACGCAAAAAGTGCATTTATCGGCGGTTTGCGTTTCATGGTTGATAAACCGTGCATCGTATGGGCAGGCCTGCACACAGTAGGCGCAGCCAACACAGCGTGTGTTGTCGACAACCACAATGCCATCTTCGCGCTGGAAGGTGGCCTGCACCGGACACACCGGCACGCAAGGGGGGTTATCACAATGGTTGCACAGGCGCGGCAGCAGGACGTTGGTGACGCTTTGCTGGCCTTCAAGTTGCACCTGATACTGATTAACGTTGGTACGAAACTCACCTTGCGGCGTCTGGTTTTCAATCGCGCAACTCACGGTGCAGGCCTGGCAGCCGATACATCGACGCAGATCGACCAGCATGCCGTAGCGATGCTGGGGCGATCCTTCATGCCGTTCAGGCGAAAAGGGAAACTGGGCCTGTGCGAGGGGAACCAGTGATGCGCCAGCGGTCAGGACGCCCAGTTGCTGGAGAAACTGCCGTTTACTGCTGTCCATATTTTCTCCCGTTACGATGCAACAACGAAACATTGGTCACGCCGTTGATTTGCGTGTGATGAATAAAGAATCTCAATGATTTACAGTGTAAAAATCGTGGTGGGGGCAGCTCTATTGTGGTTAACCACATACCCGGCTTGTTGTTGATCTAAAACAACATAATTGACAGGGATAATTCAGTGGGATGTAACGTCGTTCGATGTCTGACGCTATTGGCCTCCGTGTGGATGCTCGGCAGCGTGGCGTGGGCAGGTTCGTGGAATGTGGGTATTTTGGCGATGCGTGGCGAGGTCTCTACACGTGCCCACTGGCAACCGCTGGAAACCCTGTTAAATCAGCAAATTCCGGGTGAACAGTTTCATATTCAACCGCTGGATCTGCAGCAGATGCAGGAGGCGGTTAACCGTGGAACCGTCCAGTTTGTGGTCACCAATCCGGCGCAATTCGTGCAGTTAAACAGCCATGCAGCGCTTCGCTGGCTGGCATCATTACGCTCCACTCGTGGCGGAAAGGCAACCAGCAACGTGATTGGCAGTGCGGTCCTCGTCAGGCGCGACAGTGGGATTGTGAATGCACATGATCTGATTGGTAAAACGGTAGGTGCCATTGATGCTCAGGCATTTGGCGGTTATTTGCTGGGATACAAAGCGCTCAGCGATGCGGGATTGCGCCCTGAACGTGATTTACATCTGACGTTTACCGGCTTTCCTGCCGATGCCTTGCTGTATTTATTACGTGAAAAAGCGGTTCAGGCGGTGATTGTGCCCGTGTGTCTGCTGGAAAAAATGGATGAAGAAGGGCTAATCCGCAAAGCGGACTTTAGGGCCGTGATTAGCTATCCAACGTCAATTCCTTGCGTAACCAGCACGCCGCTCTATCCTGACTGGTCGTTTGCTGCCTTGCCCGCGGTCAGTGATGAACTGGCCGATCGTGTCACGCGGGTACTGTTTAACGCGCCACAAAACGCTGTCTTTCGTTGGGGCGCGCCGGCCTCAACCCGCGAAGTAGAAGCTTTGCTGCGCGATGTCCGCCAGCACCCACAGCAGCGCCAATTGTGGCTGGATGTCAAAAGCTGGTTTATTCAACATCGTCTGGCCATGGGGGCGGCGGGTATCGTCCTGTTGTTGCTGACGCTGAATTACATCTGGGTCATGCTGCTGGTCCGCCGACGTGGAAGACTGCTTGAGCGTAATAATGTGCTGTTGCGTAAACAGGAACAGGCGCTGGAAACCGCGCGTCAAATGAGCGTGCTGGGCGAGATGACGTCCGGATTCGCTCATGAACTTAACCAGCCGCTTTCGGCTATCCGCCACTATGCACAGGGTTGTCTGATTCGTCTGCGCGGCCAGGATCAGCAGCATCCGTTGTTACCCGCCCTTGAACAGATTGACGAGCAGGCGCAGCGGGGCGCCGATACGCTACGCAATTTACGTCAGTGGGTCAGTCAGGCGCAGGGAAATCCGGTGATGACTGACGACTGGGAGCCCATTAACATTCATGATGCGATCCATCATGTCTGGCAGTTATTACGCATGGCACAGCAATTCCCGACGGTAGCGTTACAAACGCAGGTCGATAATTCGCTCACGGTTACACTGCCGACCGTTTTGCTGGAGCAGGTTCTGGCTAATCTGGTACTAAACGCGGCCCAGGCGGGGGCAAAAACGGTGTGGTTCTCAGCGTGCAGTGAGGAGCATGGTGTGCGTATCCTGGTGCAGGATAACGCCGGAGGGATCGACGATGCGCAGTTATATCAGGCATTCCAGCCCTTTATGACCACCCGCAAGGAAGGGATGGGACTCGGGCTGGCCATTTGTCAGCGACTGGTTCGCTATGCAAATGGCGACATTAGCATCAAAAATCACCCAGCGTCTGACGGTCTGGCGGGCGTAGCGGTGACATTACATTTTAAGCAAACACAGGAAGGAGGGCGTCGTGGCAATAATTCATCTGTTGGATGACGATGTAGCGGTTACTCAGGCCTGTGCATTTTTACTGGAAAGTATGGGGTATGAGGTACGCTGCTGGGAGCAGGGTAAAACATTTTTGGCTCAGGCCGATCTGCATCAGGTCGGCGTATTACTGCTGGATATGCGCATGCCGGTACTGGATGGACATGCCGTGCATGAAGCAATGCGTCAGCGCGAGAGCACCCTGGCGGTGGTATTTCTTACCGGGCATGGTGATGTGCCCATGGCGGTTGAACAAATGAAGCGCGGAGCCGTCGATTTCTTACAGAAGCCGGTTTCAGCCGCGCCGCTACAGGCTGCGCTGGAAAATGCTGTGCAGGCCTCGGTAGCGGCTTTTTCGCGACAGGAAATCGTTGCTTGCTATCAGCAACTTACCCCGAAGGAGCGAGAACTGGCGAATCTGGTTGCAAAGGGGTTGATAAATCGGGAAATCGCCGATGCCATGAATATTGCCGTTCGCACGGTTGAAGTGCATCGGGCGCGGGTGATGGAAAAAATGCGGGCCGGAAGCCTCGCCGAGCTGGTAAATCGACTTCAGCGGATCCAGTAAAATTTTGACATTTATTTGATTTTCATTGGATTTTGTCTAATTTGCCAGAGTGATATATGCTGTGGGTTTGAGTTAATGACGAGCGGGTGAATATGGGAAATCAAACCAAAGACGACGAGCTGTACCGCGAGATGTGCAGAGTAGTCGGTAAAGTAGTGCTGGAAATGCGCGATCTGGGGCAAGAGCCTAAGCATATCGTCATTGCTGGCGTACTGAGAACAACCCTCGCCAATCAGCGTGTGAAGCGCAGTGAGTTAGAAAAACAGGCCATGGAGACGGTGATTAAAGCGTTGGCCGGTTAATCCATAAAAGAGGGCGGTAGAATTATTCTGCCGTCCTCTTATTTTATTCTTCGTTATCTTCCAATAAATATAATTTAGTTCGGTCACTAAAATTACGCATTGCGCTATATATTTGATTATATATCGAGTGGTATATAACACAATATTTGTGATTGCACTCCCAAATATTTTCATGCATATGAAATGTTATTTCAATCTCGCTTAATGATAATAAATATCACTCCACATTAATTATTTTCCTTCCGATTTTTAATTGATAACGATCAAGGTTACAGGGGGGGAATAACCACATTATTTATCTGCCTAACCCTAAAGGATTATACCCGAGTTTAGGGTATGGATTGATTCAGTTTAACCACCGTCATCTGTGCGATCAGGTTAGGGCAAAAATTCACGTGTTGTTGGCAACATTTATGGCCGATTTGACCTGATCTGCATTCATTAAAATTAGCCTGGATCTGTTGCTACTACAGCGTTTGCGAAGAGGATGCGAAATAAATGAACCAGGTTGATCGTCCATTTTTAGATTGTGGTTTAACGCGGCTTGAGTTTCTGCGTATATCAGGGAAGGGTCTGGCAGGATTAACGATTGCCCCCGCTCTGCTATCCCTTTTTGGTTGCAAGCAGGAAGATATCGATAGCGGCACCGTCGGACTTATCAATACGCCGAAAGGGGTGCTGGTGACTCAACGAGCCCGCTGTACTGGCTGCCACCGCTGTGAAATTTCCTGTACTAATTATAACGATGGCGCTGTTGGCACCTTCTTTTCCCGCATCAAAATTCATCGTAACTACTTCTTTGGCGATGATGGCGTTGGGTCCGGTGGCGGGTTGTACGGCGATTTAAACTACACCGCAGACACCTGCCGTCAGTGTAAAGATCCCCAGTGCATGAAAGTCTGCCCGATTGGCGCAATTACCTGGAAACAGGAAGACGGTTGCATTGCCGTAGATCATAAACGCTGTATTGGCTGCAGTGCCTGTACCACGGCCTGCCCATGGATGATGGCGACCGTTAATACCGTAACGAAGAAATCCTCAAAATGTGTTTTATGCGGGGAATGCGCTAATGCTTGTCCGACAGGGGCATTAAAAATTATTGAGTGGAAAGATATTACTGTTTGATGGATAGCAGGGCTGCCTGATACGCGTCATTTAATGCCGGAAAATTGCAGTTTTTGAATAAAAGAACTGCCTGAAAGGTGGCGAGTATATCTATCGGACCTTCTTGCAAAGGAAAACATGATGGCTAATGGTTGGACAGGTAATATTTTACGGGTCAATCTCACCACGGGTAATATCACCGTTGAAGATTCCAGTAAATTTAAGAAATTTGTCGGTGGGATGGGCTTTGGCTATAAAATTATGTACGACGAAGTCCAGCCAGGCACCAAACCTTTTGATGAAGGAAATAAGCTGGTTTTCGCGACCGGGCCGCTAACCGGTTCGGGCGCGCCCTGCAGTTCTCGCGTTAATATCACCTCATTATCGACATTTACCAAAGGCAATTTAGTGGTCGATGCCCATATGGGCGGTTTCTTTGCCGCACAAATGAAATTCGCGGGTTACGACGCCATTATTATCGAAGGGAAATCACCTTCTCCGGTCTGGATCAACATCAAAGACGATAAGGTCAGCATCGAAAAAGCGGACTTCATATGGGGTAAGGGTACGCGCGCAACCACTGAAGAAATTTGCCGTATCACCAGCCCGGAAACGTGCGTTGCAGCTATTGGTCAGGCGGGTGAAAACCTTGTTCCGCTTTCCTGCATGATTAATAGCCGTAACCACAGCGGCGGAGCCGGCACTGGTGCAGTCATGGGGTCGAAAAACCTGAAGGCCATTGCGGTAGAAGGGACCCAGGGGGTCAATATTGCCGATCGCAAAGAGATGAAGCGGCTTAATGACTACATGATGACCGAGCTAATCGGCGCCAACAACAACCATGTTGTGCCGAGCACGCCGCAGGCCTGGGCTGAATACTCTTCACCTAATTCGCGCTGGACGGCTCGCAAAGGGTTGTTCTGGGGCGCTGCGGAAGGAGGGCCAATCGAAACGGGGGAAATTCCACCGGGAAACCAGAATACGGTCGGTTTTCGTACCCATAAATCCGTGTTTGATCTCGGCCCGGCCGCTGAGAAGTATACCGTCAAAATGAGTGGCTGCCATTCATGTCCAATTCGCTGTATGTCGCAACTCAATGTTCCCCGTGTGAAAGATTTTGGTGTGCCGAGTACCGGCGGAAATACTTGCGTGGCGAACTTTGTACATACCACTATTTTCCCGAATGGGCCGAAAGATTTCGACGATAAAGACGATGGGCGCGTCGTAGGAAACCTGGTTGGCCTGAACCTGTTTGACGATTATGGCATCTGGTGTAACTACGGGCAGTTGCACCGTGACTTTACTTACTGCTACTCCAAAGGCGTCTTTAAGCGAGTGTTACCTGCGGCAGAGTATGCAGAGATCCGTTGGGATCAACTGGAAGCAGGCGATCCGAACTTTATCAAAGATTTCTACTATCGACTGGCGCATCGCGTGGGTGAACTCAGCCACCTGGCAGATGGTTCCTACGCGATTGCAGAACGCTGGAATCTGGGCGAAGAGTACTGGGGTTACGCGAAGAACAAACTATGGTCGCCGTTTGGTTTCCCTGTTCACCATGCGAACGAAGCCTCGGCGCAGGTGGGGGCG
Organism: Citrobacter sp. MGH100; assembly: GCF_001034465.1. NCBI lineage: Bacteria > Pseudomonadati > Pseudomonadota > Gammaproteobacteria > Enterobacterales > Enterobacteriaceae > Citrobacter > Citrobacter sp. MGH100. Next base: position 1,359,699 of record NZ_KQ089800.1, on the reverse strand, counting down.
ATCACCAACTGTATGTTCAACCGCGACTGTATGACGCATACCCATATCAACTTTATCGGCTCCGGTTTACCGCTGGCGCTACAGCGTGAAGTAGCGGGCGAACTGTTTGGCTCACAGGATGCCTACGATGAAACCAAAAACTATACCCCGATTAATGCCGCCAAAATCAAATACGCCAAATGGACGTTGCTGAAAGTCTGTCTGCACAATGCGGTTACGCTGTGTAACTGGGTCTGGCCAATGACGGTTTCGCCATTGAAGAGTCGAAACTATCGTGGAGACCTCGATCTGGAAGCGAAATTCTTCCAGGCCGTAACGGGGGATGAAACAACTCAGGCGAGTCTGGATTTGGCCGCGGAGCGCATTTTTACCCTGCACCGTGCTTATACAGTCAAGTTGATGCAAACCATGGATATGCGTAATGAGCACGACCTGATCTGCTCCTGGGTGTTTGATAAAGATCCGAAGATCCCAGTCTTTACCGAAGGGACCGACAAGATGGACCGGGAAGATATGCGTCAGTCGCTAACGATGTTCTATCAGGAAATGGGCTGGGACCCGGCGTTGGGCTGCCCAACTCGCGACACCCTTCACCGCCTCGGCCTTGAGGATGTGGCTGCCGACCTGGCTGCACACAATCTGTTGCCGGCGTAAGGAACGCAGATGACGTACGTGAGTAACGACCTGGCCGCTGCAGAGGATGTGCATGGTGATGACGTGGATAGCCAAAAGAGACAGTGGCTGCACGCGTTACACCAGCCTGTCGCACACCAGAGTTCGTCATTAATTCAGGAACCCACCAGTCCGGAGTCGATAGTGGCGGATTTTATCCGCCAGCATTCTGCTTCAGGTCAACCGGTGGCACGCAGCGTGTTTCTGTTGCCACCTTATTCGGTTCCTGAAAGTGACCTGGCTACGCTGCTGGACGCGATGTGTCAGCACGCATCCGACGCAGATATTCTCTGTATCCAGGGGGCAGAGGATACCTACTTCTACTCGACGCAAACCATGACGGCAAACTACGCCGAGATGTGTGTGCAGGTGGTGGAAAATGATATCTGCCGTGCCATTGCAGAAGCGGTACGTTTTGACTGCCAAACGTATCCTCGCCCCTATAAGGTCGCCATGCTGGCGCAGCCGCCATACCACTTTGCACCTGAGCAGGTTACGGCGGCGCTCACGGCAATGGAAACGCATCCTGATTATGCAGACATACGTGCTGTGGAATCGTCGAATGCGGAACCTTATCTGTTTAGCGAGCGCTTTATGAGTTACGGCAAAGCGTATGGCCTGTGCGAATGGCTTGAGGTTGAGCAGTATCAGAACCCCTGAATTTTTCAGGTTGATGTCATGGAACGTGTGGACGATCACTGTCACAGCATTAGAGGATAACCCGATGTCCTTCACCCGACGAAAATTTGTCATTGGCATGGGGACGGTGATTTTTTTCACCGGCCCAGGCCAAAACCTGTTAGCGAGTACGAAGAGTACTAAAAACGTTCGTTATGTCATGATCCACGACGAATCATTGTGCAACGGATGTAATATTTGCGCCCGAGCGTGCAGGAAAACGAATCATGTTCCTGTTCAGGGGAGTCGTTTATCAATAGCCCATATCCCGGTAACGGATAACGATAACGAAACGCTGTATCACTATTTTCGTCAGTCCTGTCAGCATTGTGACGATGCCCCCTGCATTGAGGTGTGTCCGACCGGTGCTTCCTGGCGAGATGAAAACGGGATTGTGCGAGTCGATACCTCTCGTTGTATCGGCTGCAGTTACTGCATTGGCGCATGTCCGTATCAGGTACGCTATCTCAACCCACAAACCAAAGTGGCGGATAAATGCGACTTCTGCGCCGAATCACGTCTGGCGAAAGGTTTCCCGCCAATTTGCGTCAATTCTTGTCCAGAGCACGCGTTGATTTTTGGCCGTGAGGACAGCCCGGAAATTCAGACCTGGTTGCGGGAAAACAAGTACTACGAATATCAACTTGCAGGCGCCGGGAAGCCCCATCTGTATCGTCGGTTCGGTCAACATTTGATTAAAAAGGATAATGTATGAACGCGTCGCAGAATGCCGAACAGTTTCACGCACAGCTTGCGCAGTACGTCCCAATGTTTTCGCCGGATTACTGGCCTGTCTGGTTGGTTTTCGCCGGGTTAATGCTGGTGGGGATGTGGCTGGTGCTGGCACTCCACGCAATGTTGCGCTTTCGTTCAGCGAATAAAGCGTCTGCAGGACACGGAGATAAGGTCTATTTATACTCGAAAGCTGTCCGTTTGTGGCACTGGTCGAATGCGCTGTTATTTCTGTTGCTGCTGGCCAGCGGCCTGCTAAATCATTTCACTGCGGTCAGTGCCCCAGTGATGAAAAGCCTGCTGACTGTGCATGAGGTCTGTGGCTTTTTGCTGCTTGCCTGCTGGATTGGTTTTGTCCTGATTAACCTGATTGGGGGGAACGGGCATCACTATATTATTCAGCGTCAGGGCTGGATCGGCCGGGCGCAGAGGCAGACGCGATTTTACCTGTTTGGCATTATGCAGGGCGAAGCGCATCCATTCCCGGCATCAACGCGTTCGAAATTCAATCCGTTACAGCAGGCGGCGTATGTCGGCGTGATGTACGGTTTGCTGCCGCTACTGCTGATCTCCGGGTTGCTATCCCTGTACCCACAGGCTGTGGGCGATCTGTTCCCTGGCGTACGTTACTGGTTGCTGCAGGCGCACTTTGCGCTGGCTGTCGTGAGCGTGTTTTTCATTTTTGGACATCTTTATCTCTGCACCACAGGACGCACACCGGGCGAAACCTTTAAGTGCATGGTGGATGGCTATCACCGGCATTAAGAGATGATGATTACGCGTGGTGACTTACGGGCCTGGCGCGTCGGGCCCGTGATGTATCGCTGGTTTCTGCGTGCGTTTCCTGAAGGAGGCAGCTATGCGGAGGTGCACCGTGCACTCCAGCAGGAAGGGTATAGTGACTGGGCAGATAGCCTCGTGGAATACGGCTGGTCAAGATGGCAGGATGAAGAGAATTTTGTCCAGCAGGATATCTGTGCGATGGGCCGTGTTGTCTGTCCGCAGACGGCAGACGACAACGGTAAACAATTGGCGAGCGCGGCTGATGGCGACAGTCTCGGTAGCGCGGGCGATAACATTAAAATCGTCAGCGCCGGGTACGCCGCGCAGATTGCCAGTGCAGGTTACAGCGCACGTATTGGCTGCGTGGGTTATAACGCTCATGTTGCCAGCTCCGGTGAGCGTGGCCGTATTGCCATCGCGGGAAACTCCACACGAGTCAGTAGTGTGGGAGGCGGTACACGAATGGCCAACACGGGTATGCGGGTGCGCATCAGTTCGCTGGGTGACAGAAGTCGTATCGCCAGCAGCGGTGATTTAACCCAGATAGCCAGTTTTGGCGCAGAGTCGAAAATCGCCAACTGCGCGGACAACGTGCAGATCATGGCCAACGGAGAAAACACTGTTATTGCCAGTACTGGCGTGGTCGATTCAATAATTCTCGGCCCCGGCGGATGCGCGGCTCTTGCCTATCACGACGGTAAGAGAATGCGCTTTGCGGTGGCTATTGAGGGTGAAAATAACATTCGCGCAGGGGTGAAGTATCGGCTCAACGAAGACCATCAATTTGTGGCATGTTGAGCCGTGTTGCTATTTCAACGCGAACCGACGCTGAGTGATCTTCTCCAGGCTAAAGCACAGCAGGTAATAGACCAGTCCGGTAAAGACAAAAATGGCCGCCGGGTAAATTTGTACCCGGTTGTTAACCTGACCCGCAACCGTCGTGAGTTCAGGCACATTGACGATAAATGCCAGCGACGTGTCCTTGAGTAGCCCGATAAAAATCCCCGTTAGCGAGGGCAGTACGTTGCGCAGAACCTGTGGCAACAGAATTAACCCGAGCGCCTGGAGCGGACGAAACCCCTGAACGATGGCCGCATCATACTGACCGTCTGGCAGCGCAGTGATACCTGCGTACACAGAATGCATCACCGAGGCGGCGGTAAACCAGGCCAATGCCAGCGTGACGGTTATGGCTCCCGGTAAATCACTGCCTGTGAGCATGGGCAACAGATACCACATCCAGAAAATCACGAAGATTAACGGAATACCACGAATAAACTCTGCCCAGATAAACAGCCCCTTACGTATCGCCCCAGGAAAACGCCAGGCACAGCAGGCGAGTGCGATCCCAGCGGGAAGCGCCAGTGCCGCTGCGCCAATCGCCATCAACAGCGTGAGCAGAACGCCCCCCGGTTGCCCCTCTGTGACCCGCCCCCACAGGAGGTAGTCCAGATTGTCGGTAATAACCGAAATATTAGCGATCATGCAGTAGGCTCCTGAAACGGAATATGCGTGTTTTACGTGCCAACGGTTTACCTGCTGCAGACACAGGGCCAAGACGGGTTAACAACATCCCCAGTACAATGCCGGTCAGCAGGTAGAGTGCCGTGCCGACGGCAAAGGCTTCCAACGCATGGGCGTTATAGCTTTCAATTTGCCGTACCTGGTATGTCAGTTCTGCAAAGCCAATGCCGCTGGCCAATGAAGACAGCTTCATCAGATTAAGATATTGCCCCACGATCGGCTGCCAGGCATTTGCCAGCCCCTGAGGGAGCAGGATGTGACGAAACGTCGCCCATGACGAAAACCCCTGTGCTATGGCTGCCTCGCGCTGCCCGCCAGAAACAGCCTGTAAACCGGAGGCGACCTCTTCGACCAGAAAGGCCGAGGTAAAGACACCCAGTCCCCATGCGGAGCAGAGAAACTCCGGCGTTAACCACCAGACATCCCCCGGCAGAATGGACCAGGAGTGTTCCGCATTAATGAAGGTAATCACAATCACGTCGCGAGGAAGGAGATTCCATGCAGCGAAGTACCAGAACATCAGTTGGACGAGTAAAGGAGTATTGCGAAAAACAGAGACCCACACGCTGACCATGGTGGTCGCAAAGCGCTGTCCTGTCAGGCGCAGGCTGAGCAGAAAGATGGCAAACACCGTGGCGAGTACCACGCCGGCTAGCGTGACCCAAAGTGTGGTCAGAAAACCAGAGATTATCCATTGCAGAGGTTGCCCGCTCAGCACCCCCTGCCAGTCCATTGCATGCATTATAACGATGACTCCTGGTGTAACGGGTCGAGCACTTTTTTCAGAAAACGTTGGGTCCTGGGGTGCTGAGGGCGAGTGAAAAACGCCTCAGGAGGTGCGACTTCGAGAATATCGCCGCCATCAATAAACACCACACGATCGGCAATCTCCCTGGCGAAATGCATTTCATGGGTCACGACAATCATGGTAATACCGCTATGAGCCAGACGCTTCATGACCTGCAACACTTCGCCAATCATTTCTGGATCCAGCGCGGAGGTGGGTTCATCAAACAGGATGATTTGCGGCGAGGAGGCCAGCGCGCGGGCGATAGCAACACGTTGTTGCTGCCCGCCGGAAAGTTGGGCGGCATACGCATCGGCTTTCTCAGCTAATCCTACCTGTTCCAGCAGTGCAAGTGCCCGTTGCTCAGCATCCGCTTTTTTCCAACCGTGAACATATTCCAGCGCCAGCGTGATGTTCTGCTGTGCCGTCAGGTGGGTGTAGAGATTGAATTGCTGGAACACGAAACCAATCCGGCTGCGAAGCTGACGCAATGCGGGGCCGCGCAGCTGACCGATTGGTTTGTCATCAATAAAAATATCGCCGCCGCTCAGTGACTCCAGTTGGTTTATCAGGCGAATAAGCGTCGACTTTCCTGAGCCAGAAGGCCCGAGAATGGTGACGACTTCGCCCGGTTCAACCGACAGGCTGACGCCGTTAAGCACGGTATGATTGTCATAGTGTTTTATGACATTACGCAGTTCAACACGCGCCTGGCGCAGATGCGTAAAATCCGCAGCCGAAGCTGCGGGACGATGAAAAAGGCCTGAGAGCATATTACTTCGCTTCTATTTTGAAGGCGCGGGGCTGTGGATTTTTGGTTTGCGGACCAAACCAGACATCATAAATTTTGGCTGCCTGCCCGGTTGACTCGAGCTTTAATAGCTCGTCGTTCACGGCCTTCAACAGCGCAGGTTCACCTTTTTTCACACCCACACCAATTTCTTCTTTGCTCAACAGGTCGGGCAAAATTTTGAAATCTGCTTTATCCGGCGCACCGCCTAACAACCCTGCCAGAATGGTGCTGTCCTGGGTGATCGCCTGGACATTACCATTACGCAGTGCGGTTAATGCCAGCGGAATATCGTCATAGGCCAGCACACGTGATTGTGGAAAACGCTGATGCAACGCCTGCTCACCTGTCGTCCCTTTCACCGCACCGATACGGGCCTTACTGTAGTCATCAAGCTTATCCGGCGATTTTGCCGGAACGAGGAATTGCTGTCCGGTAACGAAGTAAGGGGCGGAAAAATCGATAACCTGTGCACGCTCAGGTGTAATCGTGATATCCGCTACGATTAAATCGGCCTTACCGGACTGCAATAACGGTATACGGTTAGCCGGATTGGTGGCGACCAGTTCCAGTTTAACGCCAAGTGATTTAGCCAGCGCTTCAGCGAAATCAACGTCGTAGCCGACAATTTTATGTGTTTTTGCATCAATAGAGCCGAACGGTGGATTGGCGTCAAAGGTGGCGATTTTTACCACGCCTGCGGCTTTGATATCGGCCAGTTGATCGGCCTGAGCGTATGACGCGGCAATGCCTGACGCCAGCAGGACACTGAGTGCCAGCCATGTTTTTTTTGTGCTGTGAATTGTCGTTGCCATCATTTTCTTTGAATCCCTGTTGTTTTGGTTTGTGCTTTTTACGCTCCCATAACTTGCGGCGGTGACCAAATAAGAAAAAATTCTTATCTATATACAAAATGGTATTAGTGAAAAGGGTGTTAATTGCGGGTGAAAATAATGAAAAACTGAAATGCAAAATAGCGCACAACGTTGGCAAAAATTCGCATTTCATTTTTTACGCATTCTGCGCTGGAATAAGTTGAGCCCAACAGACAGCGGAGGCGGAGAAGATGAACGGGGTTAAATATCTTTGGTTGCGTATAAAGAATCGACATCCACAGACTCCACAACATGGTGCGGAACGAAATCTTCAGCGTGTTGTGGAGTCTGTTCTTCCTGTCGCCAGCCTGTATGGGGTGGATATCGCCAACATTGATCCGGAGTGGTTCCGTGATAAAACAACACGCTGAACTTCGCCTGACGCGCGAAATGTACTGGAATGAAGTGTGCAAAATGAGCAGAAATACTACTGAATCTCAATTCTGATCTGTAACATACATCGAAACAGGTCTGGATTGGGAACAAGCATGCTGCGTGATAATTTTAACGATCTCTATTATCTCATTGTCGTTGCCCGTGAACGCAGTTTTACCCGCGCCGCAGCGAAGTTAGGGGTCTCGCAGTCAGCATTAAGCCATGCCATTCGCGGGCTTGAGGAGCGACTGGATGTCAGATTGCTGACCCGTACCACGCGAAGCGTCGCGCCAACTGAAGCCGGAGAACGGCTTATCAACAGTATCAGTCCGCGTTTCGATGACATTGAGTCGGAGCTACTGGCATTAACCGATATTCGCCAGCGCGTGGCGGGGAATATCCGTCTGACGCTCGGGGAACATGCGTTGCAATCGACCGTCTGGCCTGCACTACAGCCGTTTTTGCAGGCGTATCCTGATGTAAATGTGGAAATGACCATCGACAACAGCCTGACGGATATCGTGACGGGACGCTATGATGCCGGTATCAGGCTTGGCGAGCAGGTGGCCAAAGATATGGTTGCTGTCAGGATCGGTCCCGACTGGCGCATGGTTGTGGTGGGATCCCCCGCCTATTTTGCCCGCCATGGCAAACCGCAAACCCCGCATGATTTACAGAATCATAACTGTATCAATATGCGCATGCCGACCCTGGGCGGGCTGTATGCCTGGGAGTTTGCCAAAAATGGGCAGGATCTCCGCGTGCGGGTAGAAGGGCAGCTTATTTTTAACAATCTTCCACCGCGTATCAGTGCGGCGATTTCGGGCATGGGCCTGGCATTTGTACCGGAAGACACCGTCGAGCAGGCGGTAGCAGAGGGAGCGCTGGAAAAAGTGCTGGAAGACTGGTGTGAACCTTTTCCCGGTTATTACCTGTACTATCCCAGCCGTAGACAACATACCGCAGCCTTTGCACAGCTGATTGAGGCGTTGCGTTATACGGCGTGAAGCGCAGGCTGACTATAAAAAAACCGGCATTGAGCCGGTTCAGAAATTAGATTTTGCAGGCATCGCCGCAGTCGTTATCAGCAATCATTTCCTGCGCTTTTTTGTCCGCATCTTCCAGACGTTCAGCATTACGCTCTTGCGCTTCTTCCAGCCCATCAAAGACCAGATTATCGAGATCAATTTCCATCATTCACCTGCCAGGTTCAGCGTTTAACATCATTCCATTATATTGCAAAAATGTTGCTGAACAGCAGCGATTATTGCTACTAAGCACGTTCTTATACCAGGTCAGCGTATTTTTCCGGCAGCGTATCCCACAGATGGCGGTTCGCTTCCAGCAGCAGACGGTGCTGCTCAACGGCGTGCGCGTTTTCCCGTGCCCTGCGCGACATCAGCGTCCAGGCCTCCAACGCTGAAAACCTCTCGTCATTCACTCGTTATGTTAATTAAATGTTGTTAAATCGAGTTGAGCCCTTGTTTATTCAGGAACGTGATGTGCGATTTGTTTTAACAAATATGCGACAAAATCACTATACATATAACTTAATATCTTTTATACATTAATTGTTCAACCCTGCGACTATTCCACAAAAGAGAAAGCAATATGGAACAGACACCTGATAAGAAAAACGATAATTTTCAAAAAGATGGCAAAGAACAGTTCAACCGCTCGATCGGGCTTATTTCAAATTTTGCGTTGGGTTTTACCTACCTGTCACCGCTCACCGCTGTTTATTCGCTGTTCGCGTTGGCAGTGACGCTGGCGGGACCACCCGCGGTGTGGTGGATTTTAATCGTCGCGTGTGGGCAGTTGTTAGTCGCCCTGGTGTTTGGTGAGGTTGCGTCTCAATATCCGATCACCGGGGGGCTGTATCCCTGGGCGAGAAGGTTGTGGGGTAAGAAATATGCGTGGATCGCCGCCTGGATCTACCTGTGGGCGCTGGTGGTGACGATTACCTCGATCGCGGAATATACATCAACATTTGTTGAATCACTCTTTCATTATGGGCAGACACCCGCCACCATGCTGGTGACCTCCGTCTTGCTGCTGCTTTTGATGATGGCCGTCAATATGTCCGGGACCAGGAATCTGGCCAGGGTCGCCAAAATTGGTTTCTGGTGTGAAATCGTCAGCGTGATTGCGCTGGGTATTTATCTGCTGATTTTCCACCGTTCACAGCCTTTCTCCGTCATCTTTGATTCGATGGGGGTACTGGCGCATGACGGAAGTTATTCCACCGCCTTTATGTCTGCCGCGCTGATGGGCCTGTTTATGTTCTTTGGCTTCGAGGCGTGCGGTAACGTTGCAGAGGAAGTGCAAAATCCAAGCAAAAAAATTCCGGTAGCCATGATTTTAAGTATCGTGTTTGGCGCGATCTCCGCCATTATCTCCGTCATGGGCTATTTGCTGGCGTCACCGAACCTGGTGAGTATCGTGAATGGCAAAACCGCCGATCCGATCCCGGCAATCCTCAATGAAGCGCTGGGGGAAACCGGTGCGACGGTCTTTATCGTTGTCGCTATTATCGCGATGCTGTCGTGCATTCTGTCTCTGCAAGCGGCGTTAAGTCGTCTTATCTTTTCTTTCTCCCGCGACAGAATGCTGCCGGGCAGCGAGTGGATGGCCAAAATTTCCAAAAATGGTGTCCCGGATAATGCCATGGTCGTCAGCTGCGTGTTGCCGGTTATCATTTGTGTCTGGGTCTATTTCCAGCCAGATAACTTATCGCGTATCACCGCATTTGCTGTGATCGGTATTTATATTTCATTCCAGATGGTGGTACTGGCCGCGCTGCGTCAACGTCTGAAAGGCTGGAAACCCGCCGGAGAGTGGACGATTGGTGGTTGGGGCGTGATTGTAAACGTGCTGGCATTAGCTTACGGCCTGTGTGGGATCTGGTTACTGGCGCAGCCAGCTGACAGCAGTGATTTCATCGACCGTTGGACAGTACTGTTTGGTCTGGCGATTGTGGTAGGTTCAGGATTGATCTACATGTTCCTTACCCGACCTTTTGGCCGCTCGGCTGCACCGGAAAACGATGCTATTGCCTATGCCACGAAGCTCAATATAGGGCAGGATAACTAAAACTAAGGGCCTTCGGGCCCTTAATTTCGAACGCTTTGCGCGCCGGATACAACGCTGGCATCCTTATCCGGTAACGCTCAGCCTTGAATGGACTATTTCTGGTAGTGATAAAGGATAAAGTAGTCGCTTTGATACACCACCGTGCTGTGGGCTGGTGACAATAATTCACCGACGCGAAAGCGCGGCCAACTGGAAAAGATGATCCGGTTTTCCAGATTGGTCAGAATGACATAATCAGGGTGAGGGCAGGAGAGCAGTTCGGCTTCTATCTGACTGACCAGCAGATCGACGGCGGCGACGCCGAGGAACTGATCATGATAGTAAACCGGAACCGCTGAGGTTAGGGTATAGGAGATGTTACAGATATAGTCGACATACGGGCCATGGATGTACGCTTCACCTGCCGGAGGCGAATGCTTAAACCACTCAAAGGTTCTGAAATCCAGCCGCTGTTGCGTCGCCTGATCCAAATCCAGATGTGCCTGACTCAATCCATTATCTTTCTTATACCACCATTCCAGCAGCCAATATTCTTTGGTGGTTTCTGTACTCTCAATATGGCTGGCGAAACCTGCGCCCGAACAGTAGTGATTGTTGTTCAGTGTGCTCTTGATGTGTTGTTGAACCGTTGATCTGACAGCGGGGTCGAGGACAACTTCGGCGGAGCCTTTTTGCACACCGGCAATGGCCTCGTGAATGCTCCTCGCCAGCGCAACGGTAGACTCTACGGTAGAGGCGGTAATATCATCAATTTTACGGATTAATGCGCTTAAGGATGTCGAAGAGCTCATGGTCTGTCCTGCCTTCACTGATTGTCAGTTCGAGTTATATTTCAGCTTTTTTTCAATAAGGTAATAGGTAAACGTATCGATGATCTGCGTGGCGTACTGGACTGACCCGGTCTCGTTATGGGCGGCTAGCGCGTCGGCCAGCGCCGAATAAAGCGCGATAATTTCCGCATGAATATTGTCGGCGCGATAGAGTATTGCCACCAGTGATGCCCACTCGGCCTGGACCTGAAGCTCCTGGTTGGCCAGCCGTGCTGAATGAGAGCTGGCCGCAATTGCCAGCAAACAACGCATATCGGCCTGAGTCATCAGTTCTGGTGAGTCGGCTTTCCTCAGCACGTCTACAAACTCGCGAAATTTGGCAATATCCGCCGCGGTCATGCGTCTGGAGGCTAACCTGGCGCTGTGGCTGATAATGGCGCAATGCATTTCGCCTAAATCCGAAAGGTAATCGGTACTGATCGATTTAAACGGATGCAGGGCGCTATTTTTGCCATCAATATTCTCGCAAACGAAGCTCCCGCCATTACGGCCACGAACCGTATGGATAAGATTATTAGCCCGAAGCGTGTTGAGCGCTTCTCTGATAGTAATATGTGAGACACCCATCATCTTTGCCAAATCGGTTTCATTGGGCAGCTGTTCTTTTGGCTCCAGTAACCCGGTAATAATGGCATTTGACAGGCGCTGCACTATCTGGTCTGAACGACTGACCTGCCCGATAGGCGCAAATATGACCGCATGAGTAATCATAATCTTTTCTGCACTCAATTCCCTGAAACAACGACCATTTTTAACACATGCCCGCGGGGCACGAAAGGTCAGAATGGCCGCGTTATTTTACATGCCCACGCGCAACATCGCTGCACAGGCGGATGTGTGTCCCGATAGCGTCAAAGCGCACTGCACGCTGACGATGAAAAACCTTACCCTGAAAATGTAAAATTTAAGTTAAAAATGCGAGGTTTATCATAGTGTCAATGTTGCGCATTTGAAAAATTTTTACAATATATATATTACATAAGCTTCTTTATGTATTAATTGGCGGGAGACAGGCATGAGAACCCTGAAGCATTTTATAAATGGGCAATATGTAGCGGGTAACACAGAAGACACGTTTGAGCTGGTGAGTCCGGTTGACGGTGAAACGTACGCCTTATCGCCTAATGCCGGTGCGACTGAGGTGGATCTTGCCTACTCGGCGGCCGCGGCGGCATTTAACATGTGGAAAAAATCGACACCAGCCCAGCGGCAAAAAGCACTGCTGCAACTGGCGGATGAGATAGAAAAAAATGTTGAACGACTGGTCAACGCGCAAAGCCAGGAAACCGGTCAATTGCGTCATTTTATCGAAAAAGAAGAGATTGCAGCCTCGTGCGATGCGATCCGTTTTTTTGCCGGCGCAGCGCGTTGTCTGGAAGGGAAGGCCGCCGGAGAATATTCCGCCGGGTTTACCTCAACGATTCGTCGTGAGCCGTTGGGCATTGTGGGACAAGTCACACCGTGGAACTACCCGTTTATGATGGCGGTGTGGAAGATTGCGCCGGCGCTGGCCGCAGGCAATACGGTAGTTTTAAAACCGAGCGATACCACCCCGGTAAGTACGCTGCTCCTGGCTGAACTGGCGGCCCCCTTATTTCCGCGTGGGGCGTTTAACGTCGTGTTGGGCAAGGCCAGTACTGGCTCACTGGTGGTTTCTAACCCGACGGCTTCATTGGTGTCGATTACCGGTTCGGTACGCGCTGGTCTGCAGGTTGCGGCATCAGCAGCAGCTAACCTGACAAAGGCCCATCTTGAACTGGGTGGCAAAGCACCCGCCGTCGTGTTTGCTGATGCAGATATGGACAAGGCGATTACTGCCATCACTACCGCAGGATTTTTCAATGGCGGACAGGATTGTACTGCCGCCACGCGCATCCTGGTGGAAGATTCTGTCTATGCGACGTTCCTGGAAAAACTGATCCAAAAAACGAAAAGTATCAAGTTTGGTCCTCCGCAGGATCAGGATGCGTTATATGGCGCGCTGAATAGCAAAAACCAGCTTGAGCAGGTGAAGGGGTTTATTGAGCGTTTACCTGCACATGCGAAAATTGAAACCGGTGGTCATGCGGGGCCTGGACCGGGTTTCTACTTTGAGCCAACGATAATTTCCGGCCTGCATCAACATGATGAAGCCATCCAACACGAAGTGTTTGGCCCGGTAATGACCATTCAGTCGTTTTCTGGTGATGAAGACGCGTTGCGCAAAGCGAATGATGTGGAATATGGCCTGGCCGCGAGCGTCTGGACCTGCAATCACAGTCGCGCTCAGCGTTTCAGTATTGATCTCGATTTCGGCACAGTATGGATTAACAGTCATATTCCTCTGTGCGCCGAAATGCCGCACGGTGGATTCAAAAAATCCGGCTACGGAAAAGATCTCTCCTCTTATTCGCTCGATGAGTATACCCGGGTGAAACATATCATGTGTGATATTTCCGAATAACAGGTAATACGATGAAAACATTAAAAATAGCCGCACTTTCATTGGTGATGTTCTCAGGATTCAGTCTGGCAGAAAGCTCACCGCTGAACACGGTTAAAGCATATATGGCAGCATGGAATGCGCATAATGCGCCGCTGGCTGCCCAGTACCTGGCGGACGATGCCGTTTATTACGATGCCGCCGCAGGAGAGCCGGTAACCGGCCGGAAAAAAGCTGAAAAAGACGTGATTGGTGCATTTATTAAGGCGGTCCCGGATCTGACCTGGAAAATGGTCGGTAAACCTGTCGCGGATGAAGATACTGTGGCATTTCGTTGGGAATTCTCGGGTAAAAATAGCGGCGAATGGGCGGGAAGTCCGCCGACAAATAATCCGATCAAATTTGAAGGTGTCAGCTATATTCATGTTAAGGCAGGAAAAATCACCTGGCAGGGTGATTATTATGACGCTAAAAAACTGGATGAAGAGCTGAAGCCAGTGAAGTAGTCGGCGGTATCCTCCTTGTATCTGCGAGGGGGAACCTCTCATTTGTAGTGTTTTTTAGGACAATGTGTCAGTGGCAAAAGGATAAAGTTAATGGCAATTACCCGACGTGATTTTCTCAACGGCGTGGCGGTGACTATCGCTGCGGGACTGACCCCTCTGGATCTGGTCAGAGCGGCAGGAAAGGGGCACGAATTTATTGATGGAAGTTATTATCCGCCTGCGTTAACGGGGCTACGCGGTAACCATCCGGGTTCGTTTGAAATGGCCCATGCGTTAGGCCGTGAACATAAGCACTTTGATTTAAGCGCTCTGCCCATCGAGGAAGAGTACGATCTGGTGATTGTGGGCGGCGGTATCAGCGGACTGGCCGCGGGTTGTTTCTGGCATGAACTGGTCGGAAAAAACAGCAAGGTGCTGATCCTCGATAACCATGATGATTTTGGTGGTCACGCCAAACGCAACGAATTCACCTCCGCAGGCAAAAAACTTATCGGATATGGCGGGAGTGAAGCCTTTCAGTCACCCGCGCATAATTTCAGCCCCGAAGTGAATAAGCTGATGGAAACCGTCGGCGTGAGCGTCACGCGGTTGAAAAAGAGTTTTGACGTTAATTTCTACCCCGACTGGCAACTAAGTCGTGGCGTCTTCTTCGATAAAAAGAATTTTGGTGAGACGAAAATAGTCAGCGGCGATCCGGGGCGTGCGGTATCCGATGATATTCCGCCGGATCGGCTCAATGGCCGTAATATCGAAGACTTTATCAATGACTTCCCCTTGAGTGAGGAAGATCGTAAAGCCCTGATCGATTTGCATGTGCGTCCGGTTGATTATCTTCCTGGGATGACGGTTGATGAGAAAACGGAATGGCTGGATACCCACAGCTATAGTGAGTTTCTTTCCACCAGGGTTGGTTTAAGCAAAATGGCGCTGCTCTATTTCCAGCAGCGTTCCAACGATTTCTTTGCCATCGGTATTGAAGGCATTTCCGGTAGTGATGCTCGTGCGTGCGCATTGCCGGGAATGGAAGCGTTAGGGCTGCCGCCGCTGGACGGTGAATCGCTTGCCGACCTCGAAGAGCCATATGTCTATCATTTCCCGGATGGCAATGCGGGTCTGGCACGGTTGCTGGTCAGACACATGCTGCCGGACGCGCTGCCTGGCAATACCATGGAAGATTCTGTCCTCGCCAGACTGGATTATGAAAAGCTCGACTTGCCGGAAAACACCACGCGTTTACGCCTGAACAGCACGGTGATTAATGCGGCGAACGTGGAGGGTGGCGTTGCCGTCACCTGGCTACGCGATGGCAAAATGCATCGCGTGCGCGGTAAGAATGCCATCATGGCGGGCTATAACATGATGATCCCATATCTGGTACCGGAAACACCAGAGCAGCAGCAGGCTGATCTCAAACTGAACGTGAAGGCGCCGCTGGTGTACACCAATGTGGTGGTCAAAAACTGGCAAGCGTTTAAGCAACTGGGGGTTCATGAGTTTTATTCACCGGCCGCGCCTTACAGCCGAATCAAGCTCGACTATCCGGTCAGTATCGGCGGATATCAACACCCGGCCTCGCCGGACGAGCCAATGGTGATTCATATGGTCTATGTGCCCACGTATCCTGGCAGTAATCTGTCCGCGAGGGAGCAGTTCCGTTTAGGGCGTGCTTATTTGCTGGGGACCACGTTTGCCGCACATGAAGAGATGATCCGTTCTCAGTTGCAGGAAATGTTTGGCTCAACCGGTTTTGACAACCAACGGGATATTGCGGCCATTACCGTAAACCGCTGGGCGCATGGTTATGCGTATTACGCTAATTCACTGTTCGATGATATGGAAAAAATGCCGGAGATTATTGAGCGGGCGCGTAAACCTATCGGACGTATTGCCATCGCTAACTCTGATGCTGACTGGAGCGCTTATGCTCATGCTGCGATCGATCAGGCATGGCGTGCGGTTAATGAACTCAAGGATATGGGGTGATTTATGCGTAATGTAACCGTTTTAATCGCCTGCCTGTTTACCGCTTCTGTCTCTGCCGCTGAATCTAACGGTGAGTACATCGCGAGGATCTCAGACTGCGTGGCATGCCATACCGCGGAAGGCGGCGCGGCGATGGCGGGAGGTAAGAGGTTCCCCACGCCGGTTGGTGATATCTATTCGACGAATATTACCCCGGATAAGACGCACGGTATCGGCAACTATTCTTACGACGATTTTGAGAAGGCCGTGCGCCAGGGGATTGCCAAAGACGGTCATCCGCTGTACCCGGCGATGCCTTATCCTTCTTACTCGAAACTGTCCGACGCAGATGTTCAGGCGCTGTATAGCTACTTCATGCATGATGTTAAGCCGTCAGCAGAACCCAATAAAGAGAATGCTATTCCCTGGCTGATTTCGGCCCGCTGGCCGCTGCATATCTGGAATTGGTTGTTTACCGATGCGCCGACTGCCGCTGTTGAAGGCAACAAAGCGGATGATACGGCAGTGCGGGTAAAACGGGGGGCTTATCTGGTTGAAGGTCCGGGTCACTGCGGGTCATGCCATACTCCGAGAGGGGTGGCGATGAACGAAAAAGCCTATACCAATGCCGATGCTGAGTACCTGAGCGGGGCGATGATCGACGGCTGGTATGCGCCATCGCTGCGGGGAACCGGGATGTCTGAGCAGGCGTTAACGTCATTGCTGCTGACGGGGAAAAGCAAACATGCTGCGGTATCGGGATCGATGTCTGAAGTCGTCAGCCAGAGCACACAGTACCTGACGGACGAAGATGCCACGGCGATTGCGCAGTATCTGTTGAGCCTGAAAAGCACGAAGACGGAACCGGCGCGTACGACAGCCGCTACGGCCTCCTGGTCGAATTCCCCTGAAGCGGGTAAAGTGACCTACAACCGCTACTGCTCGACCTGTCATGGTCTGGAAGGGAAAGGGACCGATGATAATGCACCTTCGCTTATTCACAATCCGTTAGTGATGGTAGACGACCCAACTCCGTTGTTCAGGGTGATTGCCCACGGCGCAGAAACACCGACGACGCGGGGGAATGTCTCCTTTAAGATGCCAGCCTATGGCGGGTTGCTCAGCGACAGCGAAATGCGCGATGTGATCAATTACGTGCGTAAAAGCTGGGGTGAAGGTAATGGTGAGGTAAGTCAGGAAGATCTGTCCGGGATTAAAAAAGCCTCACATTAATCTGTGCAATGATACCGGATGGCGCTGCGCTTCTCCGGCCTACAAAAAGCGTACTTCGTAGGCCGGATAAGGTGCTTACTCGGTGTTTATCCTGATAATATCCGCAAGTCGGGTAAACGCCGCAGCCATCTCATGTTCTTCAATACTGGCAAAGCCCAGCAGCAGACCGCTGCGTTTTTCTTCTTTCACGTAGTACCGCGAAAGTGGGCGAACCAGAAGACCTTGTGCGTTGGCCTGTTGGGCAATTGCGCTATCATCAGTACCCGCAGGTAGCTGTAAAATCAGATGTAGTCCGGCGTTGCTGCTGTAAGGTCCCAGATAATCCTCACCAAGCTGGCTGATGATGAGCTCTACCAACGTATGGCGTCGGCGGCTATATAACTGGCGCATTTTACGGATGTGCGCCGCATAGTAACCCTCACGAATAAACTCAGCCAGCGCCGCCTGAATCAGGAGATGCCCACCACGATAGAGATCGTTATGTACCTTCATCAGTGGGGCGGCAAGCGGTTTGGGTATCACAACGTACCCGAGCCGCAGTGCCGGATAGAGGGTCTTGCTGAAGGTGCCGATATAGATAACCGGAGCATCTTCTTCCAGTCCCTGCAATGACGGGATGGGTTGGCCGGAAAAACGAAACTCGCTGTCGTAGTCATCTTCCACAATCCAGCTGTGCGTTTCACGTGCCTGATAGAGTAGCTGCCGTCGTCGACCAAGGCTCATTACCGGGCCAAGCGGATATTGATGTGACGGTGTCACAAAAATAAGTTTCGGCGCCGGTTCGACGCAAGCAGGCGCAAGCATGCCTTGTTCATCAACCGGGATGGCCGAAAAGTTGACGGCATTGATGCGCAGAATGTTTTTTATTCCCCAGTAACCGGGTTCTTCAATCCACGTATTATCGCCAGGATTACACAACGAGCGGGTTACCAGA
Source organism: Citrobacter sp. MGH100 (assembly GCF_001034465.1). Classification (NCBI taxonomy): domain Bacteria; kingdom Pseudomonadati; phylum Pseudomonadota; class Gammaproteobacteria; order Enterobacterales; family Enterobacteriaceae; genus Citrobacter; species Citrobacter sp. MGH100. The sequence continues at coordinate 1,341,503 of NZ_KQ089800.1, read as the reverse complement.
TCCAACGCCTGGTGAATGCCCTCGGTAATCAATATTTGATCTGGCGTACAGCGCACGCCGCGTGCGGTGCGCAGATAGTCCGCCAGCGCTTCTTTCAGTTCAATCAAACCACCAGTGGCATCGTAGGTGAGAAACTCCGGGCGTAGCCGCCTTGCCAACCGATCCTGAATTTTTTTCAGTGTGCGATGCGGGAAAGAATGCACGTCCGGTACACCAGGAATAAAAGCTCCCCACTGGCGAGGGCTGGCGCTGGCATGCCCAAGCAGTTCAAGGCTACGGACGGACAAACTGGTGTGGTCTTCACGTGTCGCAGGTGAAACCGGAGGTTTATTAGGGGCCAGACCGAGATTGTCCAGCACGCTGTCGGTCACAAATGTACCGCTGCTGGTGCGCGCGGAGATATAGCCTTCGGCCTGCAACTGCTCGTAAACCCGCAGGACAGTATTCCGTGATAACGCCAGCTCACTCGCCAGGTCGCGTGAAGGTGGCATGCGGGTAGCGGGTTTCAGGCTCCCCTCAAGGATACAGCTACAGATGGCGGCATACAGGCGACGATGCAGCTTCTCGTCAGTCTGCTGGCTAAATGCATGCTTGATCACATCTCCGGCAAGTGAACGCATTTGGATCCTTAAAATAAAACGATTTGGCTCTCGATTAAAGTACCAGATGGCGTCTAAATTTAAAGGGTAATTCAACCAATTGTGTTTATGGACAAGGTGTAGAGAATGAACAATAAAAACCTGCAACAACGTCGTCTGGATGCCACCCCACGTGGCGTGGGTGTGATGTGTGATTTTTATGCCCAGTCGGCTGAAAACAGCACGATTACCGATATTGAAGGCAATCAGTATATTGATTTCGCCGCCGGGATTGCCGTGCTGAACACCGGGCACCGCCATCCGCGTCTGGTGCAGGCCGTTGAGGCGCAACTGCAAGCCTTTACCCATACGGCTTATCAGATTGTTCCCTACGAAAGTTATGTATCGCTGGCGGAGAAAATCAACGCGGTGGCGCCAATTGACGGTAAGCGTAAAACGACATTCTTTACCACCGGGGCTGAGGCCGTGGAAAATGCGGTTAAAATTGCCCGCGCTCACACCGGTCGCCCTGGCGTTATCGCCTTTGGCGGTGGTTTCCATGGGCGGACATACATGACGATGGCGTTAACCGGCAAAGTGGCGCCATACAAAAAAGGCTTCGGTCCGTTCCCGGGGTCCGTTTACCATGCGCCATATCCTTCTGCGCTACAGGGGGTTTCAACTGCAGACTCGATTAAAGCGATAGAACGTTTGTTTAAAGCGGATATCGATCCGAGCCAGGTCGCTGCGATTATCTTCGAACCCGTCCAGGGGGAAGGCGGCTTTGTTGTCGCTCCGGCGGAGTTTGTCGCGGCAATTCGCCGTATCTGCGATGAGCATGGCATCGTGATGATTGCCGATGAGGTGCAAAGTGGTTTTGCCCGTACCGGGGAGCTGTTTGCGATGGATCACTATGCTGATAAAGCAGACCTGATGACCATGGCGAAAAGCCTTGCGGGTGGGATGCCGTTGTCGGGTGTCGTAGGCAAAGCCGATATTATGGATGCGCCTGCGCCGGGTGGGCTGGGGGGGACTTACGCCGGAAACCCGCTATCGATTGCGGCAGCTCATGCGGTACTGGATATTATCCGTGATGAAAAGCTGTGCCAGCGTGCGGCAGCGCTTGGCGAGCAACTGCGTGCTGTGCTGACCGATGCGCGTGCAGTATGTCCTGAACTTGCCGAAGTGCGGGGATTAGGCTCGATGATTGCCGCTGAATTCTGCGATGCGGCCACGGGTGAACCCAGCGCCACCGCCGCGCAGCGCGTGCAGAAAAAAGCGCTTGAGCAGGGGCTGCTGCTGTTAACCTGCGGCCAGTATGGCAACGTGATCCGCTTCCTTTACCCATTGACTATCCCGCAGGATCAGTTTGCAAAAGCGTTAGAGATAATCAAAACGTCGATGAAGTAATCTCGTTCAATTCAGATCGTGTGTAAAGCCGACAGTAGTCATTACCGTCGGCTTTTTTGTTGTAACCATTTCGCCAATCCTCTCTCGTTATATATTTACATATATATCGATTAAGCCTATTCTATTCATCATACAAATATAATAAACGTGCCCCGCAAGAGAAGGCGCTTGTGTTATCGACCGCCAGTCTTTCTATCTAACGAATTGAATCAACAAATGTTAAATTGCAAAATCACCCCTATTGCCTCCGGGTTGCTGACTTTTTCTTGTCTTGCCGCCCCCCTGTCGGCCCATGCTGATGACACCATTACCGTTACTGCTTCCGCGCCTGCTCAATCTTCGTTTCCCGAGCAGGAGCCTGCGGCGGCTGAAAAAAAAGCGACGATCGGTAGCCTGGGCCAGCGAGAGTTAATCGATGTTCCGTGGTCGGTACAAACACTGTCGAAAAAGGTGATTGATCAGCAACAAATCAAAGATGTTAAGGACGTTTATCGCTACATACCGTCCGTTCAGGGAGAGGGGGTTCGACCACAAACCCGTGGCATGCAAGGAAGCGTGGTGCAAAACCATATGATTGATGGGCTGAATGCCGTTTCCACCACCGAATATCCGACAGAGCAGTTCCAGAATATAGACGTACTGAGCGGTATCGCAGGTTCACTGTATGGACCCGCTAACCCGGCGGGGATGTTTAATCTGGTCTCGAAACGCCCTCTGGATACGCCACTGCATCGGGTTACCGTAGGGCAAGGTACAGGGTCAGGAACGCTGGCATCAATGGATTTCAGCGGGCCTGTCGACGCGGGAGACAGGGTGAAGTACCGCCTCAACCTGATGAATGATGAAGGGCACAGTTACACCACCGATAGTCATGTTCGTCGGCAGTACGCGGGATTGGGCCTGGATTTTCAGTTGACCGATAAAACCGTACTGGAGAGTAATTTCAGCTATTACCATTATTACGAAAAAGGCATGCCGGGCAGCTTTGCGCTGGCAAAAGGCGTGCAGTTTCCTTCGGCATTCGATCCGACGAACAGTAAATATGGCCAGTCATATGCAGGTCATGATGATGAAACGACCACTGCGGACATGCACATCAAGCATGATTTTGACGGTAACTGGATGCTGGATCTGGGGGCCTTACACCAGATTGCTGACCGTGAATCGACGGCAGTAACCAACACCCTGACGGATAATCGGGGTCACTACACCACCACGACCTCGAATTCAGCGGCCAGTCGCTTTACGATCAACAGCTATTTAGCGAACCTGACCGGCAGCATTGATTCCGGCTGGTTGACGCAGGATATCGCGACCGGAATGCGCGGATTTGTATGGAAAAACTATAACCCGAGAAATGGGGGAACCTTTACGCTGGGGCATTCTTCACTTGATCAACATCCCGACTATCCGCGCCCGCCTTATCCTGACTTTACTAATCGCTATCATTCGGCGACCACTACGCAGCATGCATTTCTGTTAAGCGATACGCTGCATTTCACTCCGCAATGGAGTTTGTTGCTGTCTGGCAGCGAAAACTTGTTTACCGTCAGCAACTATAACAAATCCGGTCATGAAACCAGTCGCCAAAAGGATAACGGCATGAGCGGCTCCGCCAGCCTGATGTATAAACCGGTTGAGAACGTCACGCTGTACACCACCTGGGCTGACAGTTTGCAGCAGGGCGATACCGCACCTGCCGGGGCCAGCAATGCAGGACATGTGCTGGATCCGTACCGCAGCCATCAGGTGGAAGTGGGGGCAAAATATGCGCCCGTCAAAGATCTGCTGCTCACCGCGGCGCTATTTGAAGCAAAACGTCCCTTTGCTTATACCAACGACAACGGCGAATTTGCTCAGGACGGTACGCAGAAAAACCGTGGGCTGGAACTGATGGCTGATGGGCATATCACGGAAAATTTACGGGTGTTAGGGGGAGCCGCCTGGTTGGACCCCATGCTGCACAACACTGCCGCCAGTAATGCAGATGGTAAGCAGGTTGTCGGCTTGCCACGCTTTACCTCGAATGTGCTGGCAGTCTATAGCATTGAACAGGTTCAGGGACTGGATGTGGATGCCAACGTGCATTACGTCGGACGTCGGGCTACCGATAACGCGAATGATACCTGGGTAGGCAGTTATACCACAGTGGATATTGGTAGCCGTTATGCCACCAGACTGTGGAACACACCCACAACTTTCCGGTTTGATATCACTAACCTGACTGACCGCCGCTACTGGACCAACATTGTCCCCGGCGCGTTGACGGGTTATACGGGGGCCGGGGCGGCCAGTGCGCAACTTGGCGCCCCACGTCAGGCGCAGATTTCCGTTCAGGTTGATTTTTAAGGATTGCTGATGAAAACGTGCCACACATGGTTGCTCTGTGTGTGGCTGGCGTTTCCCACCCTGGCCACGCGTCAGGTTGTGGATGATGCCGGTCACACTGTAACCGTCCCCACACAAGTTCAACGTATTGCGGATAGCTGGTTTGCCCATCACTCGGTGTTGATGACGCTGGGGGCGGGACGTCAGATTGTCGCCACCGTCAACCATCCACAGAGCCAGCCGTGGATGTTCAAAATAAACCCATCGCTGAATCAGGCCTTACAAATTCACGGGACGTCATTCAATAGCGAGGCCCTGCTGGCTCTGCATACCGATGTTCTGTTTGTCGCAAAGGGCAAGGGGGATGCGCAGAGTTACAACCAGGCGGGTATCCCGACGCTGGAAATGGCATTTACTGATTATCCTTCGATGGAAAAGTCAGTCACGACCACGGCGGACGTGTTAGGCACGGATCAGGCCCGTGCCAGGGCGGTGGCATATAATCAATTTTTAACCCGCACCATTGCGGATGTTCGCGCGAAAACGGCGACGTTAGCGGAAAATCAGCGCCCGCGGGTTCTGCACATTCAGTCGCTGAACCCACTGAAAGTCGACGGTAGAAACACGTTGATTGATACCTGGATTGCGCTCTCTGGTGGGCGGAACGTCGCCGGGGAAGTGGACGGTAACATGAAAGAAGTCTCACCCGAGCGGGTGCTGTATTGGCAGCCGGAGGTGATTATTCTCGGGGCGGGATGTGGCGATATTGCCAGTTCACCTTATGCAGCGTTGTTCAAAGAGCTTAACGCGGTGAAACAGGGCAAAGTCTGGCGCAATCCGGCGGGCGTCTTCCCCTGGGATCGCTATGGAACCGAAAGCGCGTTGCAGTTGCAGTGGGCCGCGTCAAAGCTGCATCCAGCACTGTTTGGCGGCCTGGATATGGTTAACGTAACCCGCGATTTTTACCGCCAGTTTTTTGATTATTCGCTTAGCGAGGCGCAGGCGAAGCGGATTTTAGCCGGGCTACCCCCACAGGGGTAAAGCGGGAAGCGCTGACGGGCAAATGCAGGCCAGTTCAGGGTTACACGCTGTATTTGCCGTGACGAACCGCGTGGCGGTATACCGTGTCTGGCGATAATGGGTTGCCAGCTATCACGTTATATAATTTAATGCATATCGAATTTTTCCCAGTCCAGATGGTATCTATGTTAACTCTTCGCTCTTTTGTGCTGGTTTGCGCCAGCATGTTTTTTGCCTTTTCCGCACAGGCGGATCGCACTATCACCGATCAGCTTGGGCGTCAGGTTACAATCCCTGACCATGTCGATAAGGTGGTTGTGCTGCAACACCAGACGCTGAATATTCTGGTGCAACTGGATGCTGCGCAGGATATCGTCGGCGTGATGTCGAGCTGGAAAAAACAGCTTGGGCCTGAGTTTGCCCGGTTTATGCCGACAATAACTACGCTGCCTACGCCTGGCGATCTCACCAGCGTGAATATCGAAAGTTTGCTGGCGATTCATCCTCAGGTAGTGTTTGTCGCCAACTATGCGCCCGCTGAGATGATCCAGCAGATTCAGAATGCCGGTATCCCGGTGGTGGCTATCTCGTTACGTCAGGATATTGCCGGGCAACAGAATAAAATGAACCCGACGATGGCTGATGAAGAGCAGGTCTACAACGAAGGCTTAAAGCAGGGGATCCGCCTGATTGCGGATGTGGTAGGGCGTAAAACGCAGGCGGAAACGCTGATCAATTACGTCTTTACGGCGCGAGCAAAATTCAATGCACCAGTTGCGGCCATCCCGGAAGCGCAAAAGGTTCGCATTTATATGGCTAACCCTGACCTTATGACCTACGGTTCCGGGAAATACACTGGCCTGATGATGCAACATGCGGGTGGGTTAAATGTGGCGGCGGCCAGCGTGAAAGGCGCGCGTCAGGTGGCGCTTGAGCAGGTGCTGGCGTGGAACCCGCAGGTGATTTTTGTTCAGGACCGATATCCGCAGGTGGTCAAAGAGATCCAAAACGATCCTAACTGGCAGGGAATTGACGCGGTGAAAAATCATCGTGTCTGGCTGATGCCTGAATATGCCAAAGCCTGGGGTTATCCGATGCCGGAAGCATTGGCAATAGGTGAGTTGTGGATGGCCAAAAAACTTTACCCGGATGCCTATAAAAATGTCGATGTGGATGCGCAGGCGCAGGATTACTATCAACGTTTTTATCGTGTGAACTGGCAGTCAGATGCTGCTAAGTAAACGGGATTTCCCCTTGCAATCATTACTGATAGCAGGGGTGTTGGTGCTGGGGGTCAGTTCGCTGTGTCTTGGACAATATCCGCTGTCACTTCGTGAAGTGTTTTATCAACTCACCCATTTTGGCGATGCGCAGGGTATTGCCAGTCAGGTGATATGGACAGTCAGACTACCGCGTATTCTGATGGCGTTGCTGGCGGGCGGCGCGCTGGGATTGTGCGGCGCTACCTTGCAAGGGGTGTTTCACAATCCATTGGTCGACCCGCACATCATAGGCGTAACCTCGGGGGCGGCCTTCGGCGGGACGCTGGCGATTCTGCTGGGTCTTGAGCCGTGGCTGATGATGGGGTCAACCTTCTTCTTCGGTCTGGCAGCGCTCATTCTGGTATATGCCATTGCGGCCTTACAAGGGCTGGAAAATACGCTGGTGCTGATCTTATCTGGCATTATTTTAAGTGGTTTTTTTGCCGCGCTGGTGAGCCTGATTCAATACCAGGCCGATACGGAAGAAACCTTGCCGAACATCGTATTCTGGCTGCTGGGCAGTTTTGCCACGGCTAACTGGCATAAAGTCCTGCTGCTGGCGATCCCGGTATCCATTGCGGCGACGATGTTGTACCAGTTGCGCTGGCGGATAAATCTGTTATCGCTCAATGATAAAGATGCTAAAGCGCTGGGCGTGGCGGTGGTTCCGCTGCGGCGTAGCGTGCTGGTGTGCTGCGCGTTTTTAGTTGCCGCTCAGGTGGCGGTCAGTGGCAGCATTGCCTGGGTTGGGCTGGTTATTCCCCATCTTGCGCGGTTGCTGGTGGGGGTTGATCATCGTCGCTTGCTCCCGTGTGCTTTTTGGATGGGAGGTGGTTTTATGATTGCGGTCGATGATATCGCCCGCACTCTGATGCATGCGGAAATACCGCTTGGGATCATCACCGCGTTGCTCGGCGCACCGCTGTTTGCCTTCTTGCTCATTCGTACCAGTCGTCGGGGGAAACAATGACATCTATTGCGCTCAGCGTGAATCAGCTTAGCTATGGCTATCGCTCTCCACTGTTTGACCCCCTCACTTTTCAGTGCCAGAAAGGCCAGATCTGGGCGGTGCTTGGGCGAAACGGTCTGGGTAAGAGCACGCTGCTGGATACGCTCACGGGCACGCGACCCGCGCTGGGCGGGAGTATTGATGTTCATGGGGGGATAGGCATTGTGGCCCAGCATTGCCATCTGCCGTTTCCCTATACGGTGAGCGACGTGGTGTTGATGGGGCGGGCGCAGCACGTAAAATTGTTTGCTCAGCCCAGCCGCCAGGATCAACAACGGGCGGAGCAGGCGCTGGAACAGCTAAACATTGCGCATCTCGCCGCCACATCGTTTAGCTCACTTTCTGGCGGTCAGCAGCAACTGGTGATGATTGCCCGTGCTCTGGTTACAGAATGCCAGACGCTGTTGCTTGATGAGCCATGTTCAGCGCTGGATCTTGCCAATCAGCAGGTCGTGCTGCAGCTCATCAGTGATTTGGCACACCGGCAGGGGTGTAGCGTGCTTTTCTCGACGCACGATCCGTTGCACGCCTTACAGATTGCAACTCATACGCTGCTGTTGCTTCCTGAGGGAAAATGGCTGGCAGGGCCGACGGACGGCGTGGTGACAGAAGATAATCTGTTCCAGGCCTATGGCTTGCCATTGCGAAAATTCAGTGTGGAAAACTATCAGACTCCATTTATTGCGCCGCTGTTTGCTATCCACCGCTAACAGGCAAGAAACCGGCGGCGGTCAGCAACGCCTGACCGTCGTTGGCAAGCATAAATTTAACCAGTCTCATCACCTCTTCAGAAGCATCGAGCACCGCCAGTTGGTATTCACACAAGATGTTCTGTTCCGCAGGAATAGCAACGTAGCGAACATCGGACGGTGAACCGAGTGCTTTTGCATAATGTGCGTAACCAATAAACAGATCGGCCAACCCCTGGCGAAGAAGCCAACTGCTTGCCAATTCTCCTGGCGGGATGCTGAGCGTATCGCGGCCACCAACCAGTGGCAGGGCGCGTGCACGAAGCTGTCGTCCAAGTCCCGGTTCCAGTGCATCCATGTTATCGAAAAATGTCCAGGTATAATCACCGGAAGGGTCGCAGCCCGGTGTGGATGTGCCAATACGCAGCACCGGGTCGCGTAGTAAATCCAGCCATTCACCGCGCCGGTTGGTAACCAGGCCCAGTTGATTCCAGCACAGTGTATGCGTGGAAACGGCCCGGTGTGTGTCCAGTAGTCGTTGTGGATGTGCCCGATTTGCACTGGCGAACAGAGCACACGGTTCCCCGGCTTCAATACGCTCGCGCAGCAAACCTGCCGGGCCATAGCCAACGTTGACCTCAATGCCGCTAAGGCGGGTGAACTGATTGAGTAGTGGGGTAAATGCCAGTCGTAAACTTCCCGCAGCAAGGAGGGTGATTGAAGAGGGCATGATATCTGATCTCTGGGCTATGGCGGTTATGCGAAGAAGGTGAATGATACGCCCTGCACAAGGGACTTTGAAGGCATCTGATGATGCCATTTCGCTTACATCATTTGATGTTGTAGTCACTTTCAAAGGGTTATTTGATCCAGCGTGCGGTGGGATGCTGACGCTGTCTTTTTTTGTTCTATGCTTTGACCGTAATGAAAGATCCTGAACGGAAGAGGGCATACGTGCAGGGGGAAGACAAATGACAATCTTGTGTAAGACCTGCGGAACGCCCTATGACGATACGCATGGGGCTATAACGCATTGCAAAATCTGCGAAGATGAGCGCCAGTATGTTCCCGTTACCGGACAATCATGGATCGATCCAGCCGCGCTTCACGCGACGCATACGAATAAATGGCTGCAGCATGAGCGTTCGCTACTGAGTATTCAGACCGTGCCACGGTTTGCCATTAACCAACGGGCATTTTTGCTACGCACCCCGCAGGGGAATGTGCTCTGGGATTGTATTGCGAATCTGGACCCGGCCACGCAGACGCTCATCACCGCGCTGGGTGGGTTGAGTGCCATTGCCATTTCGCATCCTCACTACTACTCCACGATGCAGGATTGGGCGGCAGCATTCGATGCACCAATCTATCTGCATGCCGACGATCGCCAGTGGATTATGCGTGACAGCCCCTCTATTCGGCTATGGGAAGGCGATGTGCATAAATTACTCCCTACCGTGACGTTGTTACGCCTGGGCGGACATTTTGCGGGGGGGAGTATTATGCATATTGATGATGGGGAGGGGATAATCCTTGTGGGCGATATTTTGCAGGTCACTCCCGGTGCGGATGCTGTGTCGTTTATGTGGAGCTACCCCAATATGCTGCCATTGCCGGCAAGCGCGGTTATCCACATTATGCACGCGTTGCAGGATGTCAGATTCGACCGACTCTATGGCGCGTTTGAAGGTCAGGATATTAAATCCAACGCCAGACAGATTGTGGTGCGATCGGTGCAGAAGTATCTTGCTTGTCTGCGCAAAGAATAGAATGGGTTTCAGGAGAACGTTTGAGAATTTAGCACCAAATCAAAGGGATATGATTTGGTGCGTCCGAGTGGACTCGAACCACCGACCCCCACCATGTCAAGGTGGTGCTCTAACCAACTGAGCTACGGACGCAAATGGTGCGTTCAATTGGACTCGAACCAACGACCCCCACCATGTCAAGGTGGTGCTCTAACCAACTGAGCTATGAACGCAACGTTGTAGGTGACAACGGGGACGAATATTAGCGGCACAGACCGAATGAGGCAAGAGGGAATTAGCATTTTTCTGCATGTTTTCACGCGATTGCAGAGTAATTAAGCAAGTTGACTATATTTTGTTGATTTTGCAGCGTGTTTTTTATTCAGACAGCGAACTGGAGCATACCAGGTTCGGTTTGAATGACAGGGGCGCTCAGACTTTACGCGCTGTAAGGATAGTAGTTTCTATTTTCTCTGGGGTAGTGAAAGGGGTAAAACGCTTGAGCGGCTTGCTGTCACGCCTATCGGGAAGCCCACACTGTAGTTGATGTGACAGGCTTCGCTGCGTACGCGACAGTGGATTGGACAGAAAACTGATTCAAGAGGCGATGAACTTTTGCGAAGAACAGAAATTCTCTGCGGTTCAGTTATGGACATTCCATAATTTATATTAACCAACCTGACGAGTGTTCCATTCGTCGCGCGTGATTTCCCAAAGTTCAGAATCCAGCAAACCGCTGACATACTCTTTCTTTTCCGTCTTGATAAGCCGCATGCCGCTACTGTCTGAAATACGTTTGGAACGGATATTGAGAGATGCTTTCGGCGCACGCAATACCGTCTTATTTAACGTATTAAACCAGTAATCCGTAGCGATATTACTGGCCTCACGCATAAAACCCTGACCCTGATATTCCGGATCTAACCAAAATCCACGGTTATTATCCTCAACGTCATAAAGGCAAATTAAACCTATGAGAGCGTCAGGGGCCTCACGGAGTCTGATAGTCCAGATCCACGCAATCCCTTTTTCCATATCAGGCAGGGCAACGTTATTGACGTAATTCTCCGCACCGTTATCAGGATAGGGCCAGGGTACTGAGGAAACCATATAGCGAACTATCTCCCAGCGTGGATAAAGCAACTGAATCTGCGAGGCATCTTCGGCTTCTAATGGTTTTAACAGCAAGCGTTCCGTATGGAGTTTTGGTATTTTCATATGCGCTTTTCCTACAAGAGCAAGATAAGAGAATCAATGTGGGGAGGATTTTGAAAAAATATTAATAACCAGAACTCCAGCACAAATAAGAAGCATGCCTGCGATCGCCGGAAAATCAAGTTTTTGCCCACTTACCAACCAGCTCAAAAGGCTGATTAATACGATTCCAGCACCTGACCAAATTGCGTACGCAATACCCGTTGGAATGGTCGACAGAGTCTGGGAGAGAAGATAAAAGGCTGTGCAGTAGCACACAATAGTTGCTACCGATGGCCATAGGCGTGTGAATCCGTCAGAGAACTTCATCAGGGTTGTACCTATGACCTCAGCTACAATAGCTCCTGCAAGGAAAATGTATGAATTCAAGATCTGATCCCATGTGACAATCTAAAGCAAATATCGTATCACAAAGGGTTGGGTGAGTTTGAACGCAGCCCAAACTACTTTTTCGTGTAGTGATTAATAATCACCACGATATTGATTATTTTACGGCGCTGACCGCATGAAGAATTACACTTGCCACGGCATCTGGCTGAGAAATATGTGGGGCATGACTGGTGTTCAGGGTAGTCACCGTCGCGTGAATTTTCTTCGCCATCGCTTTCTGTAAGTCAGTGTCGAGCATATGATCCTGTTCGCTGACAATATACCAGGAAGGTTTATTTTCCCATGCCGCGTCTTTCACTTTTTCGCCAAATACTGCGCCGTTAGTTGGGCCCTGAGTGGCGTAGATAAGTCTCGCTTGTTCCGCAGTAACATCCTGCGCCAGGTGCTGAGAAACGCCTTCAGAAGTGAGCTTCAGATAACCCGCATCATCAGCATCAATATGGCTGAAACCTGATGGCGTAGGATAATCTTTTGTTAAATCACCGACAGACTCTCCGGCCGATGGTGCAAAAGCGGCAACATAAACCAGTGCTTTGACGTTCTCATTTTTTGCACCGGCCTCTGTAATGACTGCTCCACCATAGGAATGGCCGACCAGCACAACAGGACCTTTTACTCGTGCCAGTGCGCGACGTGTTGTGGCGGTATCTTCAGCAAAGGAGGTGAGTGGGTTTTGTACGGCAACGACATTAAGCCCTTTAGCCTCAAGCAAAGGAATGACCTTATTCCAGCTTGAACCATCTGAAAATGCGCCATGTACAAGCACAACCGTGGGTTTAGCCGCTTTAACATCAGCTGCAGATGCCAGCGCTGAACAGCTCATGGAGGCCGCCATCAGTAAGGAAAGAGAGCGATTTTTCATATCAAGAATGCCTTTGTTAGTGATCGGATGCTCAGCGATTAAGTGAGCTAAGTTGACTGGCAATGTACATTGAAAACGTAATGCGATAAATTTACGTAAATAACCATCACCTGGAACATTTTATTTCAAATGGATCGTTTAACCTGCATGCAGACATTCATTAGGGTGGTCGAGTCAGGCTCCATTTCTGCCGCAGCGGGTGAACTGGATCAGTCCTCTCAACTGACGGGTAAGCAGTTACGCATGCTTGAGCAAAATCTTGGCATTCAACTGATCAACCGTACGACCCGGAGCCAGAGCCTGACGGACAGCGGCCGTCTCTTTTATGAAAGAGCGAAAAATATTCTGGCTGAAATGGAAGAAGCGGAAGCCGTGATTGCTGAAACCCGTGCGATCCCCCGTGGTAATCTCAGGATCAGCGCTCCCATTACCTTTGGCAGTCAGCTGCTGGCCTCAAAACTGCCGGAATATCTCAAACAAAATCCCGAAGTCTCGCTCGAACTCTGTTTGTCGAATCGCACTGTCGATCTGGTTGAAGAGCGCTTTGATGCCGTTTTTCGTACGGGAGAACTGGCGGACAGCCAGCTACTGGCAAGAACGCTTGCTCCCTATCAGATGGTTATTTGTGCTGCACCGGCTTATCTTGAAGAGGCTGGAACGCCCTCTGTGCCGCAGGATTTGACGCGGCACCAGTGCCTGATCTTTACCCATACATCAATGCGGACGGAATGGAAATTTGAAGGCCCTGGCGGACAAGTCTCGGTACCTGTAACCGGCAGGTTTAAAACGGACAACAGCGAAGCCCTGCTTGCTGCCGCCCTCTCAGGGCTGGGAATCATTATGCAACCGCTTCCGCTGATGAGCGCGGACATCGCCGCCGGGCGGCTGGTGCGGGTTCTGCCCGATTATGAACTGCCCGGTCGGCCCGTCCATGTGCTTTATGCCCAGGACAGAAGAATGACTCCACGATTACGAAGTTTTATCGATTTCTGCATCACCCATTTTGGCACTTAGATACCCGTGAAGACGGCTTACTTCGGATCGCCGAGAACCTTTTTCAACTCCTCGATATCCTCTTCAACCGCTGTTTTAAGACCGCGGCGTTCCAGCCAGTTTCTGCCCCATATGCTTAGATCCAGAACCAGTTTGTTCAGCTCCCGTCCTTCGTCACTCAACGAGTATTCAACCTTTGGTGGAACAACGGGATAAACCTGGCGAATAATCAGGCCATCCTCTTCAAGTTCACGCAGTTGCTTCGTCAGTAAACGCTGATTGATGCTGGTTAAAAACCGCTGGAGTTCGCTAAACCGAAGCGTACCGTCCTTAAATAAATGATAGAGGATCACCCCTTTCCATTTCCCACCCATGATATGCAGTGCTGCTTCCATTGAACAACCTGGTGCCGAATCGTAGTTACGTAATTTCTTCATAAAAACATCATGGTTACCTTTTGGTAAGTATGTGCATTTTTTTAGCGTATAAACGAATTATCATCGTATGGTACTTTTAGCGGGCTAAATATCAATCACTTTCTGGAGTAGAAATGTCAGCTTTGCTTTTTGAACCCATCACAATCAACGGCGTTGAATTCCGCAACCGTATTGCCATGTCCCCGATGTGCATGCACTCGGCATCTGACGACGGCAAGATTAATGACTTTCATGTTATCCACTACGGCGCGCGTGCCCTGGGCGGAGCAGGTCTTATCATGCTGGAAACGGCCTCTGTATTACCGAATGGTCCAATCGGTCCTGGAGACATCGGTATCTGGGATGATAGCCATATTGAAGGTTTGTCCCGCGTGACAGATGCCATTCACCGTTTTGGCGCGAAAGCCGGCGCACAGATTGGACATGCTGGTCGCCAACTGGGAATTGACCTGCCCTCTATCGCGCCGTCAGCTATTCCGTTCACACCTGAGTCCCGCGTACCACAGGCGATGAGTATTGAGCAAATTAACGAAGTCGTAGAGGCGTTCCGTCAAGGTGCTCGCCGTGCGCGTGAAGCCGGTTTTGACGTTATTGAAATCCACGGTGCCCACGGCTATCTGTTGAATCAGTTCCTGTCGCCGCTAGCGAACAAACGCACCGATGAATACGGCGGTAGCCACGAGAATCGTTACCGCATTGTGCGTGAAGTCATTGACGTCGTGCGCAGCGAGTGGAAAGGCCCATTGTTCCTGCGTATCTCTTCAACCGATTATGTTGAAGGCGGAAACCGTCCGGAAGACTTCTTGATCTACGGCAACTGGATGAAAGAACAAGGTATTGATCTGATTGACTGTTCAAGCGGCGGAATTGCGATGGTACAGGTAAACACTTACCCAAATTATCAGGTCCCTGCAGCCGAGCTACTACGAAGGGAGTTGGATATTAAAACCGGGGCTGTAGGTCTGATCGAAACAGGTCGTCAGGCAGAAGAAATTTTGCAGAATGGCCGGGCAGATATCATTCTTGTTGGCCGGGATATGCTGAAGGATCCGTTCTGGGCGCGTACTGCAGCAGACGATTTGAACGTTGTACTCCCCGTTCCTGCACAGTACACCCGCTATGGTTCTGGCTGGCAGCGTTCTCAGCCGCGACTGCCGGCAGCTGACCTGGCAAGCACTGTAGAGCAATAATAACAGCTACTTCATCAGCCCTGCACGGTTGTAATGCTGTATCTGTACCAATAGACCCTTTGTTGTAACCCTCATAGTTAAAAAAACAGAAGTGCTTTCCTATTGCCCCTGCATGCTGACGCAGGGGTTTTTTTATTGAGAACATCTGATTTTGTATTGCGGATGGTAAAAACCTTAAAAATCAAAGATAAAATTAATTCCATAAATATACTCATCAAATCATATCAACGTCCGCTCCTGGCTGTGAGTCAAAACACCGAAGCACAGTACTGTGACTCCTCAACGTTATCCCTGTGCTGATTTCTTACTCTGTGTTCGATCGGATGAAATAACAATGGCTATGCCAGCCAGAACGATCAGTGTGCAAACCAGAATTCTCAAATCAGGCAATTCGCCAAGAAATAGCACTCCACCTACCGCAGCAATACAGGGCACGCTCAACTGCAGCGTGCTGGCGGTTGCTGAAGACATAGTGGCAACAAGTTGGTACCAAAGTACGTAAGCCACACCAGAAGCCAGTCCGCCGGAGAGCAGGGCAAGGATGACGCCGTTGGCGTCAGTATGCACGGGCTCCTGTCGTACCAAACTCAGGATGAAAATAACCGGAAGGCTCAGAATGAAATTTCCTGCAGTCGTCCCGGCAGGAGAGAGGATATTTTTCCCACGCACAGAATAAGCTCCCCATGACATGCCTGAAACAACCATCGTCAGGGCGGGTATCAAAGGGGGAGCGGTTGCGCCGGGGAGCAGCAGCATAATGATCCCCCCGATGGCAATAACGATCCCGGTGGCTTTGTATCCGCTAAGTGTTTCACCTTTTATTAATCCCCAGCCAATCATGCAGATCTGCACTGCGCCAAACAGCAGTAATGCGCCTGTTGCGGTATTGAGCTGCACATACGCGATTGAGAAAAATAATACATAGGCACACAGCAACAGGGCATCGATGATTTTCCAGCGTATTTCTTTCAGTTTACCCCGGGCTATATGCCAGAAAAACAGCATTACTGCACCACCGAGTAATCTCAGCACGCTGAACGTTTCAGGATCTGAATACCCATTCTTTAAGGCGATACGACAGAGGATAGAATTGGCTGCAAATGCAGTTAGCACCAGGAGAACCAGCAACAGCTTTTTCATATCCATCCTTAATGTTGACGATCTGTTGCAGAGTATAGAGTGCGTACATCAGGACAGACATGCTAACGATGCTTTTGTTTATAATCCAACACGATAACGTTGCACAGGGGCTGGCGCTATCCCTAAATGATGCTCAGGAAAGTGAGAATGGAAAGAACTGATACACGGCCACCATAGCGGAGGTACTTAATATCACACTGATGATGAAGTAAGTTTTGAAGGGCTGCTTTTGTGTTTTATGGTGAAAGAGTTGTTGGCCGACAATGGCTCCAGCCCATCCGCCCACAGCGCCAAATACCAGCAACGTGGATTCCGGCACTCTGCGCCAGGCCTTACGCGCTGCCATTTTGTCCACGCCGTAAATCGCCAGCGTCAATATGTTGGCGAGCAGGCCCCATATCAGCAACGGATGTGGGGCAAAAAGGCTACTGACCGCAGCGCAGACCAGTAGCAAATAACAATAGCGATTGAGATTCATCTCATTAACCACAGCCGGAACGGAGAGGCGATTATCTTAACCCAGAACCGACACCGATAAATGGATATGTAGATTCCTGGAAGCCAGGGTTATCCAGATTTTGATACAGAAAATGTCGGGGTCGCATGTCCAGTCTATAAAATAGAACATTATGAAAAGTAATGATATTGTTCTACCAGCCACGCTCATAACGAGGTTTTATGAAAATCAGAAGGTTCAAGAATGGAGATGAGATTTCGTTACTCAGCGTTTTCTTATCTTCTGTACATACCCTCGCATCCCACTATTACACACATGAACAAATAGATGCCTGGGCCCCGTCAGATATCGACCCGGATCACTGGACTAATCGCATGAGGGCACTACGTCCCTTTGTTGTTGAAGTGGATGGTGAAATAGCTGGATATGCGGATGTTCAGCCAAATGGGTACATTGACCATTTCTATGTCTCGGGAGTCTACCCGAGACAGGGCGTAGGGACGCTACTGATGGACCGCATTCATGAAGAAGCCAGACAACGTGGAATGGGTGAACTTACTTCAAATGTCAGTAAGGCTGCGGAAGCGTTCTTTCTACGACACGGCTTTCATGTCGTGGAACGAGGTTTCCCTGTGTGTCGTGGCGTGACACTACAAAATGCACTGATGCGGAAATATTTGGCGAAACAGATGAAAAGAAAAAGAGTCGTGTCTGGATAGTTAAATCAGAGTGTCATCATCATTTCATGCCAGGCCATACCACCGTGGTCTGACTCTGACGGTTTCATATACTGGTAACCAAAATGAGCATACAGATCGACGTGGCGATCTTTACACAACAGGTGGATTGTTTTTTTGTTCATTGCTTTCATATGCGCCACGAATTCACGCATTAGCAACGACGAGTATCCTTTGCCCTGATAATCCGGGTAAACCACGACAGACATAATCACGGCATTAGGTGCATCCGGATCGTGTCCAACCAGTTCTTTAAATTCTTCATCAGACATCACGACTTCCCATGCGCAGCCTGCATTGATGAAACCAATAACGTCGCCGTTCAGCTCCATACACAGGAAACCTTCCGGATAGCGGTTAATACGGGTAGCTATTTTCTCGCGCGTTGCGGCTTCATCCCCTTCGTAGGATGTGATTTCAATATCATAGCAACGATCGACATCGGCGGCAGTGGCCTGACGGAATACAGGGGTAGACATAGTTTTGCCTCTTCAGAATCATTTTGTTGGAAATATACTATCTTTTTTCAATCATGCTTTCGCTGCATTTTATGCAAAAATAAAATGTACAATATTCATTAATCACTATTTTCAAATTTCACCCGGAAAAAAGAACCATGGTGTCGACGTTGCGCAAGACCGATCTGAATTTATTGCTTATCTTCGATTCTCTTTATCGGCATGGGAGCGTAACGGAGGCCGCTAATGAAATGGCGCTAAGTCCGTCGGCGCTGAGTCATGCGCTCAATCGCTTACGTGCCTCACTGGATGATCCCTTATTTGTGCGCACTGGCGGACGCATGGTGCCAACGTCAAAAGCAGAGAGCATTGCCGCCAACGTTTCCGCCGCTCTGAACAGTCTCTCGACTTGCCTACATGAGCCTGAACACTTTGAGCCGGAAAAAAGCCGGGAGACGTTTATTTTTGCCGCCACGGACTACACGGCCGCTGTGATCCTGCCAGGCCTGATCGCGAGAGTTAACAGCCTCGCGCCGGGTATTACCATTAAGCTTATCTACTCACGCGATTTTAACGCCGATGAAGATCTGCTTTCGGGCAAAGTTGATTTTGCTCTTGGTTTTGAAGAAGAGCAGAAAAACCCCCGGCGCGGTATTGAGTCCATTACCTGCTTTACTGATGATTACGTGGTTGCGGTGCGACGTGGTCACCCTGAAATTTATGATTCCCTTACCCATGAGCGCTATATTAACGCCGGACACGTGGTGGTACGCCCATGGCTGGAATCCCGGGGTGCTATCGACCGCTATCTGGAAAGTCAGCAGGTACGCCGCCGAATTGTTGTTGAATTACCAAGTCTGATGATTGCCCCGCTCATTGTTTCAAATACTGATCTGGTCATCACGCTGCCCAAGCGGGGCATCTCATCTGTTTTTGATATGAAAAATCTTGTGGTGTTTACTCCTCCATTCCCAACACCCCAATATATTCTGAAGGCTTATTACAGCCCACAGCTCAGTAACTCCCCTGGACATTTATGGATGAAAGAGCAAATTTTACAGCTTTGCGAGCCGCAAAACCCGATTACGTCAATGAATGCAGCCGATCAAACCCCTGACCCAGATCGGTGATCAGGTCATCCGGATCTTCCAGGCCAATCTGGAGCCGAAGGGGTTCTCCCTTCTTGTGCCAGGTTGTTGTAGTTCGATATTCCCGGCAGCCGAAAGGAATAATCAGGCTTTCAAAACCGCCCCAGGAATACCCCATTCCGAACAGCTGCATGTCATTTAGCATGCGTGTACGGGATCAAGCACCACAGAGAACAGCCCTGACGATCCCGTAGGGTCTCGCTTCCATATTTCATGTCCCGGACAATCCGGCATTGCGGGGTGGAGTACAGTTTTGACTTCAGGTTGTTCTGCAAGCCAGTGAGCAATTGCCAGTGCTTCCGCTTCTTTCAGCGAATATGCAACGTTCTTAAACCATGTAAGGCAAAGAAACAGTCTTCTGCACCCGGTAACATGGCAAGTATGCCCAAAATCATGCCCGTTGATGTTGGGCTTTAGATACTTTTTACATCAACGTAACCCGCTTCCAGATAGCAGACAAAACTGGGTCAGAAAGTTAATTTATCCTGCTTTTTTGCCCGCAACTCGTTAACAATACCTACAAACGCAAGACCGACGGGAACAAGGGCCCCCCACAGGACGGAGTTCCAGCCGTAGAGGCTGAGTAGAGCACCTGAAGAAAATGACCCTACAATCATAACCCCAAATACCACAAAATCGTTCAGGGACTGGACCTGGGTTTTCTCTTCTGGACGATGATATTCAATGATCTTCGCCGATGCGCCGGTGAAGCCAAAATTCCAGCCGAGACCCAGCAAAATCAGCGACAACCAGTAGTGAAAAATATCGGTTCCACCGAGTCCGGCGAGGACAGAGCATGCAGTGATAAGCAAACCCGCAGCAGCGATACGCATGGCTCCAAAGCGGTTAATTAATTTGCCAGTGAAGAAACCCGGACCGTACATGGCAATAACGTGCCACTGGATACCGAGATTGGACGCCTGTTGAGAGATGCCGTGCATGTGCATCGAGAGTGGTGCAGCCGTCATCAGGAAGTTCATCACCATATAGGTTACCGCACCGCTGAATACGGTTCTGGCAAACCCTGGCTGACGGGCAATTTCGCGTAAAGGCCGCCCACCCGTTTTTATCGCGCAGGTAGGTTCTGCGGTTTTTACGCCTTTAAGTATGAATGCCGAAATAACGGCCACGAGCGCCTGCGCGAGGAACGTGACGGCGAAGGTATGAGGCGGCCAGAGGTGCATCGTGCCTGAAACCAGCATCGGGCCAATCACGCCGGCAACCACGCCGCCTCCCATCACCAGCGACAGGGCCCGGGCGCGACGTTCTGGCGTGACGCCGTCGGTTGCCGCAAAACGAAAGCTGAGCGCAACGGCTGCATAGGCTCCGCCCATGAAGGCGGCAATGCAGAACAATATAAATGAGCCAATCACGACGGCCAGGGCGGCGGTCAGTCCAGTCAAGACACCCGCCCCGGTTCCGACCATAAATGCGCTTTTACGGCCATTTTTACGCGCTAATGAGCCTAACGGCAGGATACAGCCTGCCATCCCCAGAACAAACATGGTGATGGGAAGTGTAGCCAGCGAGCTGCCGGGAGCGAGGGCGTTACCCACAATTGCGCCAGTGGCATAAAAGACGACAGAGTTGGCACCCGCGAGGGCCTGCGCGGCCGACAGGCGAATGATATTATTTCTCTGGTCTGCAACGGGCAGGAAATGTTCTGCGGACATGTGATTAATTATCCTGATTCATGGTGAGCACTATCCTGTATCGCGCCAGACCTTGCTTAAGTCTGTTGAGCGCCTCATTTGCCCGTTCAAATGGCAACAGCTCTGTGATGGGCAACGTCTGAAAGAGGTGGCTGAACTGCAGTGCGCGCTCGGTTTGCGCCGGTGTGCCGACGAAGGAGCCTGTCAAGGTGCGTTCAGCGCCGATCATCATACCCGGCGAGACCTGCAGCGGCTTTTGTCCTGTACCCAGCAAGATTGTTTTACCCTGGGGGGAGAGGGCGGACAAGAGGGCTGAAACCGTTTCTGAAGCCGGTGCAGTTGCCACGATAAAATCCACACCGCCGTCATTTTTCAGGCGTTCTGATGCATTTTCCTCAAGTGTATTGATGTAGTGATGCGCACCCAGCTTAAAGGCTGCGCGTTCTTTTTCGCTACCCCGTGCAATCACAGTCACCTCAAAACCCATTTTACGGGCGTACTGAACAGCCATGTGGCCAAGCCCACCCACTCCGAGAACAGCCACTCTGTCGCCCGCTCTTGCGCCTGAATTACGCAGTGCGTTGAAGGTAGCGGTACCGGCGCAAAGGATCGGGGCTGCATGCACGGAAGAGAGCGCGGAGGGAATTGCTATCAGCGCGGTATGTCGCATGACAACGTACTCTGCGTAGCCGCCATCGCAGCTGAGGCCCGGCGTCAGTTGATTTTCACAGAGATGAAAAAGCCCTCTGCGGCAAGGTTTGCAGTGCTGACAATACCCACCCAGTCGGCCGACGCCTACGCGCTGACCGCATTGCCAGATATCGGGTACCCTGTTCCCCTTGCGGGCAATAAACCCGACGATTTCATGTCCCGGTATACGGCCGGGTTGGCCCTCCTGCGGCGCTCTTTCCGCGTCCCGGAGATCGGCACCGCATACTCCGCATGCTTCAATTTTGATAAGCACCTCATCCGGACCGGGAGCGCGTATCGGCCGCTTTGTCATTTCCAGCACACCGGGGGCAACGATCTGCATCGCGCGGTATTTTTTATTCATAAATGGCACCGATATAATAGGGATTATCAGATGGCAAGGGCGAGATCTTTAGCCCTGGCTTCCTGAACAAAGACGGCCGTCATACAGGCATTAAACGCAGCGAGCATTAATTCCCGCGGATCAGGAGCCAGTCCCTCGCCACCCAGCGAAACCGATTCATCGGAATCGATAACATGGTTTTGAAGTGCCAACGGAGCGGAACCTCCGGAATACGGCTGGCAGAGCGTCCGGCGCGGTCTTCAGGCGTTACGGCCAGCCATCACACCGCCATCAATATCCCAGATAGCGCCGGTGACCCAGCCAGTTTTTTCAGAAAGCAGGAAAGCCACAGTTTCCGCGATGTCGACTGGCGTACCCACGCGTCCGATCGGATGGAAGCTGTCAAAGCTGTTCATCACATCTTTTACGTCGTCTTTCGGAATGAAGCCTTCGTAAATAGGAGTGTGAACAACGGCCGGAGAAACCGCATTCACGCGGATCCCTTTTTCACCCAGCTCAATGGCCAGGTTTTTAGTCAGCGCGTGCAGACCGGCTTTGGCCATCGAATAGGCTGAAGACGGCGTGGCACCAATCGCCTGCTGCGCCCACATGGAGCCGATATTCACGATGGAGCCTTTAATCCCGGCATCAACCATATTGCGCACCACGTCACGGGTAATAAAGAACGTTGCGCGGTTAATGCTCATATACATGTCATAGTCTGACGCTTCATGTTCGGTGAAGGGTTTTGGGAAAAACACGCCAGCCGCATTGACCAGCAGGCTGATATCTTTGTGTTCGGCATTAATGGTGTCTACCACATGCTGCATCCCTTCTTCTTTCATCAGGTCGGCAACGATGATAGAAACCTGACCATCCGCAGCCAGTGCCTGGCGGGCCTGCCCGGCTTTGTCCTGACGATTGCCAACAAGCACAACGTTGCCGCCGTTTTTCAGAACCAGCTTCGCCGTTTCGAAGCCCATACCGCTTGTACCACCGACCACTAACAGTTTTTTACCGGCAAAAGATGCGTTCATCGCTAACCTCTTTGAATTCATATGGTTGTTATTGATGAAAAGCCGTACTCCTCATCGTGTGAAATCAGAATGCCACCCGGACGCCTGATTGACGACTGAGAAGAAATTGCGACTCAGGAAAGAAAATCTTTCTCGCTGGCGTATACTGAGAAAAATAATGAATCAGGATTTCCACAATGCGATCGCTAAACCGACTTAAATGGCTGCACGCTTTTGAAGCCACCGCCAGGCACGGCAGCTTTACCGGCGCGGCACAGGAGCTTGGCGTTACGCCCGCTGCAGTAGGCCAACTGGTACGCTCGCTGGAAGACTGGGTCGGACACCCGCTTCTTCACCGCACCCGCTCCGGAAAAGAGCGGCTGACGCTGGTTGACGAAGCGGAGGAGGCGCTACAGGACATCACGCAGGGACTGGACAAACTCGAAACCGGGTTAAACAAGCTTCGCGGTCGCCGCTCGCGTTCGGTGGTGGTGGTGACAGCATCGCAGGTGCTGATGATGAACTGGCTGATGGATCGCCTGAACCGGTTTTCGGAAACGCACGAAAATATCAATCTGCGGCTTAACGTCACGGAAAAACTGATGGATGTGTCGCACGGCGAGGCGGACATCGGTATTCGCTGCGGACAGGGCGACTGGCCAGGCGTGCATAAAACCTGGCTGATGGATGAAGAAGCGGTGCTGGTCTGCAGTCCGCGCCTGGTGCCGCCCGGGAAAATGGCCTGCCGTGAATGGCTCGCCACGCAAAAACTCATTCACGATGACACGCCGCATCCTGGGGCGGATTTTCCGTCATGGGATGCTGTCCTGATGGCGGTCGGTGCACCCGAAGCGCTGGATAGCGGGCTGCATATTAACTCCACCTCAGCGGTCATCCTGTCGGCCCTGAGCGGCAGGGGCGTGGCCATCGTTCGTTACGCTTTGGTGAAGCAGCTTATCGAAACCGGTCAGTTGGTTCAGCTGCACCCCGATCGCCGTTGGCCGCTCAAATGGTCCTATTATCTGGTCACCCCGCAACAAAAAGTTATGCGTGATGAAGTCAACATTTTCCATGACTGGCTTCTTCAGGATGTCGTCTCAGACCGTTCATAAACTGCCCCCTCAGGCATTACGCTGCCCCGGCAATCACGTCGGGCGCGTAGTGCTTATACCACGACAATCCACGACATAGAATTTCTTTTCTGCTTCGCAAGATTATCTGATTTGTTGAAGCTGTCTGGCTTTCTGATAATCGCCCTCAACGAAAGGTAATACAGACCGGTTTTTTAAACGGGCGTATTACTTCAACCCTGAACGAAGGAGAGAACGATGGCTTATCTGCAAATCACCCTGAATATCAGTAATGAAAACCGTGCGGCAGCCGCTGAGGTATACCAGAAATACAAAACTCCGTTTCTGACCACCATTGAGGGTGCCACCTCTAAAGAGCTGCTTGTCCGCGACGAGGACGTCCAGGTGCTGCACGGTTTTACGACCGTTGCGCAGGCGCAGGCATACCTTAACAGCCTGCTGTTTACGCAGGATGTCGTTGCCGGATTAAAACCGTATTTAAACAGTGCGCCTGACGTGCGTATTTTCGACGTCATTTAATAACTTTTCTGAGACAAACAACAACCGGAGTTTTGAATGTTCTTAAACTGGAATGAATATCGCAGTGGCCTGCTCGCCACCATCGACAAATTTGCCAAACTGCAGCCTGAGTTTATGAAAGGCTTTCAGCAGATGGATAAAGGTGCGTCAGAAAGCAAGCACCTCGATCCCAAAACCCATGAACTGATTGCGCTGGCCGTGGCCGTAACCACCCGCTGCGACGGTTGCCTGGCCGTTCATGTGGATGCTGCTGTTAAGTACGGTGCCACGCGCGAAGAGATCGCCGAAGCGCTGGCGGTTGCCATAAACCTGAACACCGGCGCAGCGCTGACGTATACCGCGCGCGCACTGGATGTGTACGATAATCTGCCGAACAAATAGGCCTGCACACGGCTCCGCGTGGGGCCGTCTAATCACTGATTATGATGTTACTGAATTATGATTTTTCGCAGCGCGTGATCATTACCCCGGATGATTATCAATGGATATTTTCACCCTAGCCCTGGGTTGAGCGCATGATGCTTGACCGGATTGGTCGCGAGCAGGTACGCGCAACCCTTCTCGTCAGGCTGCGCCAGATGTCTGCCGATGCACGCCAGCCGGTCAGGTTATATACGCAGAAGGCGGCTAACTGGCATGGTCAGCCGCAAAGACAAGTCTTCGCTTTATTCTCTGGCACCTCAGAAACAGTGCTGCTTCAGAAGCTTGCCCCAGGCGCACGGATTTTCTGTGCGGCCGCATGTTGGCGGAGCAGAGATCCACGACGTATCCGAGCCAGATTCGGGTAAAACGGCGATTTTTGGTTTTACTGGCGTACTTGCAAAATCGAGATGAACTGTCAGCGATGCTGTTCTCAAAAGCCTTTGGCGGGAGCCGCTCGTACGCTTATTTGGGCAGGATGCGGTAGAGCCCGAAGCTGAGTATATAAAAGACTGGGCGGCCGATCCGTTTCTGCAACGGAATTTGATCTCCAGCAGGAAGTCGGCCACGTAATACCTGAGCAACTTCCCGTCAGGGGAGAATTGTCCGGTGAGATAACAGGTATTGCCAGTGAATGGTCGCCGCAGTTCCCGGGCTATCTGACAGGCGCAATTGACTCTGCATTAACGGGCGTTCAGCGCTGGCTACAACAGAAATAACCCGCGAAAATGGGGGGCTACCATCCGAGCAGTAGATGGGTTGTTGAAAACAGAGTATCCGGTTCGATAATGCGTCAGCTTTTAAAAAGAGCTGGCTTCTGAAGCGTCGGCTCCTGGCACAATGCGGACAAGCTGACTTAGCTGAAGGTCCGCTGAGAGCGAGGAGCAGAAGTTCGTAATCCCTTTAGACAATCCTCCAGGGAGGTTATGATAAAAGATACAGCCATAAAGCCTAAAGGGAGTGGACATGACATTGTTTGAGGAATGTAAGGAACTGCTCAAGACAGATTTTAATGTTGTGGAAGGGGATGATTTGAGCGCGATAATGGATATTTTTCATCAATATCCATGGCATAGCGGTAATCTCAGATGGTCGGAAATGGACTTCAGCGATTATGAACTTAGTCATGATATGTTTAACGGGGGCGGTTTAGGCAATGAAACTGTATTTGTCATAGCGGATGATGCGAATGTACCGAGCCTGTACACCATTCTGTGTAAATGCCTTTTCTCAGAAGTGACCGCTCAGGCGGTCACCGAACTCGATGATAAAACGGCTCATTGCCATGCGCCAGTCCCTCAGCGGCATCGTCCATTTTTGTGAGGCGGCCTGGATTGCCAGCCACACGACCTTTTTCACTGACTCATCCGTCGGGAACACCTTGCGCTTTTTGATCGCATGCCTGATCACGCTGTTCAGTGACTCAATGGCGTTGGTCGTGTAGATGACTTTGCGGATATCTGCCGGGTAGGCGAAGAACGTCGCAAGGTTCACCCAGTTTGCCGTCCAGCTCCGGCTTATCTGCGGATAGCGGCTGTCCCAGGCGCTGGCGAACGCTTCCAGCGCCTGCAGACCTGCTTCTTCCGT